>JAJPHC010000009.1 GCA_021325515.1 Acidobacteriota bacterium | reverse complement strand
CGGCCAGAAGCTGATAAGGCGCCTTATACAGCTTCTGGCCTCCGCCATCTCGCGCCGTCGTCTCCGCGGCTGCCCACCCGGTAGCTTGCACGGTCATCGGCTGCAATGAACGGTTAGGTGGTTGCAGGTTCCAACCTCGGCGCCGCAGCTCCTCGCCGGCTGGCGCCAGCTGCGGGCTTGCGAGTGAAGCGCAAGACCGTTGCGTGCCTCCGCCCTTGCCACCGCGCAACCGTCTTGCGCTTCACTCGCCGGCGCTGCCACCGCCCAACCCCCGCGCCGGCGGCGCCTCCCGCCCGGAGAACGACGCCCGCCACCCAGGGCCGGCCGTTCGATGGGAAGAGATAGCGGCGGGGAGCGGCGTCGTCAAGGCATCCTCCCCACACTTTTTTCGGCCGTCGCTTCCACGCGCAACGCAACTTGCAAACCCTCGGCGCCGCGACGACCGAAAAAAGCGCGGGTCCCCTCCTTGACGCCGCCGCTCCCCGCCGCTTTGGGATGCAGCTATCGAACGGCCGGCCCCTCCGCCTCCCGCGCCGCGCTCGTGGCCGAGGTGTTGGCAAGCGACGAAAGGAGAAATGACAATGACCGTGAGTGAGTTGATCCGAAGGTTCACCTGGGAGATGTGTGCACGTGGATGGAGCAAGCACACGCGACGCGCGTACGCCCGAGGACTGCACTTCTTCGCGCAGTGGCTGACGAGCGAGATGCAGATCGAATCGGTTGACGATGTGACGGGCGAGATCGTGGCCGCCTGGCGCGAAGAGTTAGGCCGATGGAACGTCTCGCCGGCGACACGAGAGCTTCGCTTCGCCGCCGTCAAATCGCTCTTCCGGACGATGAAGAAGGTCCGAGCCATCGATCTCGATCCGGCGGCAGCCGTGCCGTTCGCACCGCAAGAGCCGCGAGTCGACGAGCGGCCCGTTCTCGCGCGCCAGGAAGTCGAGATGGCCATCGGTCAGATCGATGGAGACTCAGCGATCGCACTTCGGGATCGCGCCATCCTCGAAGTGCTCATCGTCACCGGCATCCGCAACAGCGAGCTGCGCGCGCTTACGATCGATGACGTCGACTTCGAAGATCGCACCTTGCTCGTGCGATGCGGAAAGGGAAGGAAGATGCGCATCGTCCCGCTCGGCCGCGCAGCTGCAGCGCTGCAGCGCTACATCACGGAAGCACGGCCGAAGTTCGAGAGCGCCTTCGCGGCCGGCGCGCTCTTCCTCTCGCGTGAGCGGCGTCCGATCGCGCGCAAGACTCTCGAGCGAATCGTGCAGCGCCGTCTTGGCGTCGCTCCGCACCGGCTACGTCACTCCTGCGCCACCTCGATGATCCGTGATGGAGCCCGTGAAGAGAAGGTGCAAACGTTGTTAGGTCACACCTCGTTCGAAACCACACAGATGTACCTGCACTGAACGTCAGTCTTCGCCAGCTCGTTCCGCGCCGCCATCTGGCGGCGCGGTTCCGCAGCGTCGGCACGCGGCGAATGACGTTCATCGCGTCCAGGCCACATCCCGGCGCCACGTGCCGCCGCCGCGGCTTGTTGTTCACATCGCACGAGCATCGCGGCTGCACAAGAACCTGTGCTGAATCGCCCATGCTCGGATATGGCCAGCATCGAGATCGGGCCTCCTGCGCGATCCTGGCGCGTCACTTTGTGGCGCAAAGCGCCGATGCGCGGTGTTCAGCGCTGATGCGCCGCCGGCCGCCGCACGCGCTCGGTGAAGCTCTCGAGCTCGTGCTGCGATATGACCGCGTCGAGCATCTGCAGTGCGACGGTCTGCCGCTCCTTGGGGAGTTGGTCGAGCGTCTGGAAACGCTCGAGGAGCTTCGGGCTGCGGATCTTCGGCTCGATCGGGATATCACTGCCCTTCAGCAGCTCGTCGGTCGTGACCTGGAGAATCTCGGAGAGCTTGACGATCGTCTCGGCAGAAGGGAGGTTCTCCCCCTTCTCGTAGCGGTAAACCTGCACGTTCTCCACATCGAGCAGCTTGGCAAGTTCGATACGGGAAAGGTTGCGTGCTTCGCGAAGATGCTGCAGGCGTGGTCCAAAGTCTTTCATTGTTGTTCGTGCCGCCGCTGAACCCCTCACAGGCGTCTTTCGTCGTCCCATGATCCGAGTATAGGAACGACTCTCCGGGCAACCCCTGATCGGGAGGGGCATTGCGATCAAGTGTGCTTGATGTTGTAGTATACGTAAACAACAGCGTTACGCAAACTACAACGATACGCACGACTCAACTTTCCTCTTGACAGAGTTTTTGAAGGAGCCCGGAAATGCCACTTCTGATCGATCCCGCGGACATCGACAAGGTCAAACGATCGGCCGACCTGGCAGCGATCGTTCGCCGGCACGGCGTCGTGCTCAAGCGCAGCGGCAAACAGCTCGTCGGCAAATGTCCTTTCCACTCGCCCGACAAAACGCCCAGCTTCTACGTCGATCCCGCGGCCGGCAAGTGGAAGTGCTTCGGCGCATGTGCATCGGATGGTGAGAGTGGCGGCGACGCGATCAGCTTCCTCATGAAGATCGACAAGCTCACGTTCCCCGAAGCGTTCGCCAAGGCCGGCGGAACGATCACCGCGAAGGAGCTGCCGCCGCCGCGCGTGAAGCATGCCCTGAGCGGAGCCGAAGGGAAGACGAGCAGCAACGGCCACGAGACGAGCGATCTCGCGATCCTGGCGCGTGTCGTCGACTTCTACCATCGCTCGCTTCTCGCCACGCCGGCCGCGCTGCAGTACGCGGCATCGCGTGGCATCGCGAATCTCGATCTCATCAAGGCGTATCGCATCGGCTACGCCGACGGCTCGATCGTGGCGAAGGCAACCGGATCACTGCGCGCAGCGCTGCGGCGGTTAGGCGTGATCGGTGAGAACGATCACGAGCTGCTGCGCGGATGCCTGGTCTTCCCGCTGCTCGACCCCACCGGCGCCGTCGTCAGTCTCTACGGGCGGGCGATCGATCGCGATCAGCATCTGTATCTGCCGGGGGCGAAGCGAGGCCTCTTCAATGCGGAGACGCTGCGAGGAGCCGAGGAGATCATCCTCACCGAAAGCATCCTCGATGCGATGAGTGCGATCGAGAGCGGGGTGATGAACGTGCTTCCGCTCTACGGCACCGGCGGCTTCACCGCCGATCACGAGGCGCTGCTCGCGTCGATCAAACCGGCGCGCATTGCCTTGGCGCTCGACAATGACGACGCCGGCCGCGCGGCCACAGCCAGGCTCGTGCAGCGGCTCGCGCTGAACGTCGATGTTCGTGTCGTGGAGATCGCGCGCAAGGACCTGAACGAAGTGCTCGTGCTTGATGGTCCCGATGCGCTGAGAAACATCCTTGCGCGCATCGACAGCCCGACCTCACCCGGGTCACCAACCGCCGCTAAGGAAGAAGCCAGCTCGGTGACGATCGACGGCGGCGAGATGACGTTCACCTCCGCGGGCCGCACGTACGTGGTCCGGGGCATCGAATCCAAACGCGGCGCCTCGCTGCGTGTCGGCCTAAAACTCTCCGCCGGCGACAAGCGCGTGATCGACAACGTCGATCTCTACTCGGCCCGCTCGCGCAATGGCTTTCTCTCACGCGTGTCCGAGGCGCAGCTCGGCGACCGGATCGAAGTCGAGCGCGATCTGCACATGCTGCTCGATGCGATCGAGCGTCATCAGAAAGAGCGCGATGAGCCGCCACCGCCGGCGAAGCTCGAGATGAGCGAGGCCGATCGTGACGACGCGATGCGCCTTCTGCTTCATCGCGACTACCTCGACATCGCCGCGCAGGACATGGAACTGCTCGGTTACGTCGGCGAGCTCGTGATCAAACAGCTCGGGTATCTCGTGGCCGTCTCACGCATGCTCGACGCGCCGCTCTCGATGGTGATCATGTCGCAGTCGGGCTCGGGCAAGTCGGCGCTCGCTGATGTCCTCGAGCAGCTCACGCCGCCGGAAGCGGCCTTCGTCTTCTCGCGCCTGTCGGCGCAGTCGCTCTACTGGATGGAGCGCGACGCACTGCGACACCGCTTTCTCATCATCGAAGAGCGCGCCGGGTCGGCCGACGCCGATTACTCGATCCGCGCGCTGCAGTCGAAAAAGCGCCTCATCCTGGCCGTGCCGGTCAAAGATCCCTCGACCGGCCGCATTCAAACGAAGATCTTCGAAGTGTTAGGCCCGGCGGCGTTCCTCGAGACCACCACCGAGCGCTACATCCATCCGGAGAACGCTACGCGCTGCTTCGAGATGTGGTGCGACGAGTCGGCCGAACAGACGCTGCGGATCCACATCGCCCAGCGCAGGAGCAAGACGCTCGACGGCCGGCGCACGACGAAGCAACGCGAGGCGACGATGCGCCGGCATCAAAACGCGCAGCGTCTCCTCGAGCGCGTCGATGTCGTGATCCCGTTCGCGGACCTCATTGACTTCCCGCATCAGTGGCTGCGCACGCGTCGCGACAACATCCGCTTCCTCAACCTCATCGAAGCGATCACCTTCCTCTACCAGTTCCAGCGCGAGAAGAAGACCGATGATGACGGCAGCGTCTACATCGAGGCGACGACGGGCGACTACGCTCGCGCCTACGCGCTCGCGAAAGACGTTCTCGGCCAGACGCTCGCCGACGTGAAGAAGCCGGCCGCGGAGTTTTACGCGTCGGTGCGTGCGCTCGCAGTCAAGAAGGCTGACGGTTCGGTGACGCGTCGTGAGATCCGCGAAGCGACGGGCCTTCCCGATCATCGCGTCATCTCGCTTCTGCACGAGCTCGTGCAGCTCGAGTATCTGGAGATCGTCGCTGGCGCGAATGGCAAGACCTTCCGCTACCGCCTCACCAGTGGGCCAGCTCCCGCGAGCGATGCGATCCCCGGCCTCACAACACCCGAGGAGCTGCGGGCAAAGATCGAGCGACGCGCGGACAACCTTGTGAACGGTTCCAAAAGGTTCTCGCAAGGTAGTCAACCTGCTGAAACGAAAGAGCGGAAGCGTCGCTGAACCCAACCTTTTGACCTTGAGAGGAAACCATGGGAAAGAAAGTTTTAGCTCGCTGGTTCGACCGCTTCTCCGATGAGATGAAGATGCGCAACTGGTCGGAAGGAACCATCGAGCAGTATCTCGACAAGCTCGCCGACTTCGAGCACTTCATCGTCGAGCGCTATCCAGCGGTTGAGACGATCACCGCCATCACCGATGAGATGGTGAGCGCATATCAGCTCTGGCTCTGTCAGCGCGAGCACAAGCGGCGCGGCGGAACGCTCTCGATCGCCACGCAACGCGGCTACCTCAATGCGGTTCGTTCGTTCTTCGCTTTCGCCGTGGCCGAGCGCATCGTACTGATCGACCCCGCGCGCAATGTCGAACTGCCGAAGCCGGGCCGCAGGCTGCCGCGTGGCGTGCTCTCGCCCAAAGAGATGCGCGCATTGCTCAAAGCGCCGAACCTCGCCACGTATACCGGCCTGCGCGATCGAGCGATCCTCGAGACGTTCTATTCGACCGGCATCCGGCACATGGAGCTGCTGCGTCTTCGCGTCTGCGATGTCGATCTCGATCGTGGTTACGTCACGGTGCTCAAAGGCAAGTTCAAAAAAGACCGCGTCGTGCCGCTCGGCAAAGTGGCCGCGCACTTCATCCGTGAGTACATCACCAAGGCGCGGCCGCACATGCTGCGCGAGGCTGACACGCCGGAGACGCATCTGTTTTTATCGATCAACGGAACGCCGCTGGCGTCGGCGTCGCTCTATGGTTCATTCCGCCGCCTGGCGAAACTGGCGGGACTCGAAAAGCGCCTCTTCCCGCACGGGATCCGCCACACCTGCGCCACGGCGATGCTGCGCGGTCGCGCCGACATCCGCTACATCCAGCAGATGCTCGGTCACGAGTCGCTCTCGTCGACGCAGATCTACACGCATGTAGAGATCGGCGATCTCAAACGCGTGCACGCGCGCTCGCATCCGCGGGAGATCGATGCGCCGGCCGATCCGGAGTGGGACTGATCAGGCGACCAATCGCTTCCTCGACTCCTTGCGCGCGAAACGACTCACTGAATCGACCGTGCGCGAAAAACAACGCACCCTCCTTCGCTTCCGCTGCTGGCTCGCAGACGAAGGGCACGTCACATCGCTCACCGCGGTCGGCGAGACAGAGGCACACGAGTATCGGCGATGGCTCGATGAGCAACTGTCGCCGAGAAGTTGGAACGCCATGCTGGCCAGCGTCGCGCAGTTCTTCGACTGGGCCGCGCGCCACAACGTGGTGATCATCAATCCGTTCGAACGCGTGCGGCCGTTGCCGGTCGTGAAGACGCTTCCGCCATACCTCACACAACAGGAAGTCAAAGCACTGCTGGAGGCATGCGATCCCGAAACGCAACTGCGCGATCGCGCCGTGCTCGAGGTGATCTACTCATCGGCGCTCCGTCTGCGCGAGCTCATCCGGCTCGATCTCACAGACGTCGACTTTGGCGGCCGCACCATCACGATCCGCGAGAGCAAGGGGAGAAAGGATCGCGTCGTGCCCGTCGGCCGCATCGCGGCGAAGCTCACGCAGCGCTACGTGCAGACGAAACGCGTGGCCGCGCCGTGTGACGCGCGAGCGCTCTTCGTCGACGACATGGGTAACCGAATGGCGGCCGAAGATGTGTCGAACTACATCCTTGCACCGGCGATCCGCGGCGCCGGGATCCAGAAGCGCGTCACGCCTCACGTGCTTCGCCACTCGTGCGCCGTCCACATGCTCGAGAACGGCGCTGGCGTGCGCGAAGTGCAAATGCTCCTTGGCCACGCGAAGATCACTACGACGCAGAAGTACCTCAACGTGATCCCCTTCGAGCTGAAGAAGGCGCACGCCGCATCACATCCTGGCGAGCATCGCGCGAAGCCGAAGGCAGAAGAGCTCAAGTGGCGGCGCGGCTCGAAGTGGGACGCCCTCCGACGGCCGCACGAGTAGAATCAAGCTGCTGTGAGTGCCATCGCGACGATCAATCATCGAAGCGGAGAGCTGCCTCTTTCCTTAGCGGCTCTGACGTTGGACGCTCGCCAAAAACAACCTTGTTCGCGACGCACGTCATCGTTCACATCGACTGCGACTAACCCGCTGCACTACGAGGAGATGCCCGTATCGCGCGGAGAGTTGCGAAGCACAGGAACGGG
>JAJPHC010000025.1 GCA_021325515.1 Acidobacteriota bacterium | reverse complement strand
TCGGGCGCCGCGCAGGTTGAGGCGCGAGCGATGGATCATGGCACATGCATCCCGGCGCGTTGATTGATTCTTCGCTGCGCTCAGAATGACGACGGGGAACGGATCGGGCGCCGAGCAGGTTGAGGCGCGAGCGATGGATCATGGCACATGCATCGCGGCGCATTGATTGATTCTTCGCTGCGCTCAGAATGACGACGGGGAACGGATCGGGCGCCGCGCAGGTTGAGGCACGAGCGATGGATCATGGCACATGCATCCCGGCGCATTGATTGATTCTTCGCTGCGCTCAGAATGACGACGGGGAACGGATCAGCCGGGGCGCTGCGCAGGTTGAGGCGCGAGCGATGGATCATGGCACATGCATCCCGGCGCATTGATTGATTCCTCGCTGCGCTCAGAATGACGTGGGGGGCTACAAATTCAGCATTGGGACCGGCTGGGTGATCGCGGCCCAGTCGGGCCCCGTGTCACCGAGCATCGTCGAGAACGACTCGACCATCACCGGATCCCACTTGCCGCCGGCGGCCTCGCGCAGCAGCGTTGCCACCGCGGCCTCGTGCGTCAGCGGTGCGGGACGGTACGAGCGATGCGACGTCAGGGCATCGTAGGCATCGACGATCGAGAGGAGCCGGACTTCGTACGGAATCGTGTCGCCGCGCAGCCCGTCGGGATAGCCGCGGCCGTCGTAGCGCTCGTGGTGGTGGCGAATGAGGCTGAGGACCTGCGTCAGCGTCATCAGCGGCCGCACCATCTCCTCGCCGATGACCGGATGATCGATGACGCGCATGAACTCATCGCGCGTGAGCGGTCCCTGTTTGTTGAGCAGCGCCTCGGGCACGGCGATCTTGCCGATGTCGTGAAGCAGTCCCGCGATGCGGATCCGCTCGGCATTCTCGATCGGGAGACCGAGGTGGATGGCGAACGTGCGGGCGAGATCGCCGACGCGCTGCGAATGGCCGCGCGTGTAGCGGTCCTTCGCTTCCAGCGCGAGCGCGAGCGCGCAGATCACGTTCTGCGTCTGTTCGAGATCGGCGTGATAGTCGCGGATGCGCAGCAGCGATTTGATGCGCGTCAGCAGCTCGAGACGGTTCAGCGGATAGTTGATGAAGTCGTCGGCGCCGGCGACGATCGCGTCCTGGCGCATCTGGCTGTTGCGATGCGAAGTCAGGACGATGACGGGGAGAAACTCCCAGCGCGGATCGCTGCGCAGCATCTGCAGCGTGGCCGAGCCGTCCTGCACCGGCATGACCAGATCCAGCAGCACCACGTCGAGCGATTTCTGTTTCAGGATCTCGATCGCCTGCGAGCCGTTCTCCGCCGTCGTGACCTCGAAGCCCGCCTCGGTCAGCGTCGTCGTCATGAGATCGCGGTTCAGCCGGTTGTCGTCGACGCAGAGCACCGACGGTGCGACCGGAGTCCGTGCGCGCATGTGGCGCGAGGACGTGGTGACGGTGACCGATTCTTCCTGCAGCGCGCTGCGGAAGAGCTTCGTGAGCTCGCGATCGAAAGCGCCGCCCGAGGCTTCCCGTTCGAGCTGATCGAGCGCATCGTGCTCGCTGACGCCTTCGTCGTGGTGGATCTTGTCGAAGCGATTGGCGATGCCGACGACCTGCGCTTCGAGCGGAATCGCGGAACCGCCGATGCCGTCCGGAAAACCCTTGCCGTCGAACCGCTCGTGATGCCAGCGGACGATCGGCACGAACGCGCGGAAGGTGCGCATCGGCTCGAGAATCGACGCGCCCATCACCGGATGCCGGTTCACGATCGCCTGTTCTTCCTCGGTCATGTCGCGCTTGCCCAGCAGGTGGTCGGGCACGCCGATCTTGCCGAGATCGTGGAGCATCGCCCCTTTGATGATAGTCTCGCGCTCTTCCGGCGTCATGCCGAGCTTGTCGGCGAGACGCGAGGCGTAGGAGGCGACGCGATGCACGTGGCCGCCGGTGCGCGGATCCTTGTTCTCCAGCGCGCTCGTCAGCGTCATGATGATGTTCTCGCTGGAATCGAGCTCCTTGCGGAGATTGCGAATCTTGATCAGCGAGCGAATGCGCGTGCGCAGTTCCTCGCGGTTGATCGGCTTGTTGAGGAAGTCGTCTGCTCCGCATTCCAGCGCACGGATCTTGTCGTCCGTGCCGGTGAGGGCGGTGAGCATGAGGATCGGAATCGTCCGCCCGCCCGGCGAGCCTTTGATGATGGAGCAGGCTTCGTAGCCGTCCATCACCGGCATCATCACGTCGAGGACGATGATCGAGGGATTGTGCTTCGGATAGAGCTGCACGGCCTCACGGCCGTCGCGCGCGACGACGACGTCATAGCCCCAGCCCCACAGGTACTCTTCCAGCAACTGGAGGTTCTGGTCGTTGTCATCGACCGCGAGCACCAAATCTCGCTCGCCTGCGACATTGGCAGTCTCGGCTATGGTGGACATAGTGGATCGATACCCTGGTGCGGCGATTATACAGTCCATCCGATGCTCGTTTCGCCCGGCATGAATTCAGGGCGATCGTTGTTCCGGCATCCGGACGATGGCCTACTACTCAGACCATGCGCTCGATCTGAAGCGCGATCTCGCGGCGGAGATCCCGACGGAAGAGCTGCGCGAGCTGCATCAGAAGCGGCCGCTGCTGCATGCGCTGATCGCGCTGGCGAATGTCGCGGTGCTCCTTGCCGCCGGCGCCGCGATCGTCCATTTCGACCGCTGGTACTTCTGGCTTCCTTTCGCGTTCGCGGCCGGGTTCGCAGTATTCGACTTCACGGTGCTGCTGCACGAGGTCGTACACCGCGCGGTGCTCACCGAATCGAGTGAAGGTGCCTATCGCGCGCTCGGCCTGCTCTACGCGATTCCCAGCGGGATCTCCGCATCGCAGTTCACGAAGTGGCATCTCGATCATCACGCGGGGCTGGGATCGGATACCGAGGATCCAAAGCGGCACTATCTCTCGCCGAAACGAAACGCGCGCTGGCTGAAGGCGCTCTACTTCACACCGGCGCTTTTTCCGATTTACTTCCGCGCGGCGGCACGCGAGACCGCGTCGTACGAGCCTGCGCTTCGCGCGAGGATCGCGCGAGAGCGGCTGGCGACGATCGTGTTTCAGCTCGGCGTGCTGTTCACGATCGCGTTCGTGGGCGGCTGGTGGATCGCGTTCAAGCTGTACGTGGTGCCGGTGTTTTTCGTCTTTCCGGTCGCCTTCGCCCTGAACCGACTCGGGCAGCACTACGACATCGATCCCTCCGATCCGGCGAAGTGGTCGACGCTGATGAAAGGCTCGTGGTTCTGGGATGTCGTCTATCTCGCGTCGAACTACCACCTCGAGCATCACTACTTTCCGGGCGTGCCCTTCTACAACCTGCCGCGTCTGCAGCGGCTGCTGCTGCCGTTCTACGCGAAGCGCGGCATCGTCGCGCACGGCTACGGCGAGCTGGTGTGGCAATACCTCGTGATGAATCGCAAGCCGCACACGTTGTGGAGCGCGGACGCCACGGCCGCACACGTCGCCACCGCCGAGTAGGCAGCCGGACCGCGGGCCCGCGCATCCGCGAGCCCGCGTGACCAGACTACGCGAGTGTCTTGAGCGCCTTCTCCATCCGGCGCACGCCTTCCGCTGCTTCTTCCATCGTGAGATTCAGAGGCGGACGGAAGCGCGCGGACTGATGTCCGGACGAGAGCACCATCACATCGGAATTCATGAACGCTTCGAGTGCGGCATCGCGGATCTCGCCGCTCGGCAGATCGAACGCGACCATGAGGCCGCGGCCGCGCACGTTCGAGACGAGATTCGGGAACTCCTGCGCGAAGCGCTCGAGCTCTCCCATGAAGTACGCGCCGACTTTCGCGGCGTTGTCGACGAGCTTGTCCTCGTCGATGATCTCGAAGTAGCGCTGCGAGCGGACCATGTCGACGAGATTGCCGCCCCACGTCGAGTTGATGCGCGAGGAGACCGTGAACACGTTCTCGGCGAGCTCGAAGATCCGGTCGTTCGACGCGAAGCCGCAGACCTGCGTCTTCTTGCCGAAGCAGAAGAGATCGGGCTCGACGCCGTAGTGCTCGAATGACCACATCTTGCCGGTGATGCCGACGCCGGCCTGCACCTCGTCGAAGATGAGGAGCATGTCGTTCTCATCGCAGAGCTGCCGCACGGCGCGGAAGAATTCGGGACGGAAGTGGTTGTCGCCCCCTTCGCCCTGAATCGGTTCCATGATGAACGCGGCGATGTCGTCCTTCCGCTCGGCGAGAAACTTCTTCGCCTGCTCGAGAGCGGCGGCCTCGCGCTTCGCGGCATCCGCGAGCGATTCTTCGGTCAGCGGGAATCGGAGCTTCGGATTGTCGATGCGCGGCCAGTCAAACTTCGGGAAGTACTGCGTCTTGCGCGGATCGGCCGTGTTCGTCAGCGAAAGGGTGTAGCCGGTGCGGCCGTGGAAGCACTCGCGCAGATGCATGATCTGCGTTCCCTTTTCCGCCGTGTAGCCCTTCTTGAAGTTCTTGCGGATCTTCCAGTCGAACGCGGTCTTTACGGCGTTTTCGATGCCGAGGGCGCCGCCTTCGATGAAGAACATGTGCTTGTTCAGCGAAGGAGGGACGGCGACGCGGGCAAAGGTCTCGACGAACTCGGCCATGTAGGTCGTGTAGATGTCGGAGTTCGCCGGCTTGTTCAGCGCGACGTCCGCGAGCCGTTCGCGGAACTCGGGCGTGTCCATCTTCGGATGGTTGTAGCCGATGGGGACCGAGGCGAAGTTCGTGAAGAAGTCGAGGACGTTGCGTCCGCGGCGTGAGTCGAAGACCCAGGAGCCTTTCGACTTCTTGAGGTCCATGACGATGTCGTAACCGTCGGCCAGCATGTGCCGGCTCAGGACGTTGTGCACCTCGCTCGGCTGGACATGGATCCGCCGGTCGGTGATGGAGGAAACGGACATAGAGGTACTCCTGTCGTGAAGTTGTCTAAAGGAAGGCCGGGTTGGCCGGGGCCGCGATTCTATCGCAGTCGGGATGGGGGCAGTCCAGTGGGCGGGGGGAAAGCGAAATTCAGAATGCAGAATTCAGAATTCAGAATGAAGAATGGGGCGGCGCTCGGGGCGTCGAGCCGGCCTTCGATTTTTCATTCTGAATTCTGAATTCTGCATTCTGAATTTCGCTTTTGACGTTCTCGTCGAGGCAGCCACGAGCGAGCGAGTGGCGGGGAAAAGCAAAATTCAGAATGCAGAATCACAGAATTCAGAATGAAGAATGGGGGCGGCGCTCAGGCGTCGGATCCGGCCTTCGATTTTTCATTCTGAATTCTGAATTCTGAATTTCGCTTTTGACGTTCTCGTCGAGGAAGCCACGAGCGAGCGAGTGGCGGGGAAAGCGAAATTCAGAATGCAGAATCGCAGAATTCAGAATGAAGAATGGGGGCGGCGCTCAGGCGTCGGATCCGGCCTTCAATTTTTCATTCTGAATTCTGAATTCTGAATTCT
>JAJPHC010000060.1 GCA_021325515.1 Acidobacteriota bacterium | reverse complement strand
TCGCCCCTCCTCGACGATGTCCCGCATCGCCTGCGTCGGGGCTTCGCGCGTTCGGCCCGTCAGAACCGCAACGGTATTGCGCCGAATTCGAGGACAGAGCACTAGCTCGGCAGCTCGCGCAGCTTCCTGACGATCTTCTCCGCGCTGGGCCAGCTCTTCTGGCGCTCGATGGCTTTCTGCGCGAGCTCGATCGTCGCGCGTGGCGCGCTGCCGTAGTGCTTGATCAATGCGAACGGCAGCGCGATCGCCGCCTCGTCGTGCGTCGTGATCGCCGTCTGGTCCTTGTCGTCCCATTCGCGCTGCTGCTTCGCGAGTGCCGCTGCGATCATCGAGGCCACTCCCCAGCGCCGGAGCAGACCGGCGAGAAAGCGGATCGGATCCCTGTGCGCGCGAGGATCTCTGCGGGCTTCGTGCAACAGATCCGCCCCTGTGTCGTTGCCATTCGGCGAGAAATCGTTTGCGGTCTCCCAGAAAAAGGGATCGTCGAGGATGCGCCGCGCGTCAGGATGAAAATCCTCCCAGTCGATGCCGAGGAGGTCCCACGGCGACTTCGCGGCGTGCCGGTGAGACTTCCGCTCCTCTTCCGACTTCGCGAACGACTCGAGCTCGTCCTGGGAGGCCGGCGCGGCGAGGCGCGCGGCATTCGCCCATTGCGCGAGCTGCGCCGGCTCGAGATTGGAGAAGACGTCCTGCATCTCCTCCAGCGCCGCCGCAAAGAACGCGTAATCGGTTTTCTGACGCGGCAGCACCTCTTCGATCGGGCCGAGGGATGACGCGTAGTCGATCGAGAGCGTCGCCTTCTTGCGATGAAATTTCACTTTCGGAAGCTGCGCGATGCGGAGATTGAAATCGTCGTACACGGATTCGAGAGACTTGCGCGGCGGCCGCCGCGTCGTGAACCAGATCGTGATCTCCACACGCCGCAGCGACGCTGCGATCGGCGTCTGTTCGAGAAGACCCGCGATCAGCGACAGATTCTTCTCGCCGCCGTGCTGGTCGTAGGAAGTGAATTGCAGTTCGACGTCAGTGGCCATGTGCACGGCGATTATTTACCCAGCCGGCGGCGAACACGATCACCATCGGCAGCCACACCCACTTCAGCTCGCTCAGGAGCACAGGCATCAGCCGCTGCGTCGTGCCGATGGGCGAGACCTGAATCGGCCGCCACGGCGCGAAGAATCTGTGATTCGAGAATGGTGCGAGAAATCCGATCCCTCTTCCGCCATTCGTGAATGCGTCGAGCACTCCATGCGACATCGTGCTGGCGAAGATGTAGCCGAAGGCCGCGGGTTTTTTCGGCGCACGCGTCAGCGCAAGCAGGACGATCGAGGCCAGCGCCGCGAAAAGAATCGAGTGTGTGAAGCCGCGATGACCGTACATGCTTCGATACGGCACTCCGCTCCCCAGTCCCGCCACGTCGGCGTCGGGCAGCATCGACCCGAAGATGCCTGCGATGAGCACCGGCGTCGTGACCGCTTCGCGGAACCACGGCTTCGTGCCGAGTGCAACGGCTGGATGGGAGAAGATGGTCGGCATCAGGCGCGGCCTGTGATCTCTGCGAGTCTCCGCAGGCGGGCGGCATGCTCGCCGGTCAGCGCGCCGCTCTGCAGACGCCAGGTCCAGTTGTGCTTCGGATCGCCCGGCCGGTTCATCCTCGCCTCGCTGCCGAGGTTGAGGATGTCCTGCACGGGGACGATGGCGGTGCAGGCGACCGACGCATACGCCGCGCGAATCAACGCCCAGGAGATGTTCTCGCACTCGGGGCCGAGGTAGGCAGCGGCGAGCTCCTGCTCGTCGCGCGTTGCGGACTCGAACCAGCCGCGCGCCGTGTCGTTGTCGTGCGTGCCGGTGTAGACGATCGTCTTCGCTTCATACCGATGCGGCAGATGCGGGCTGTCGAGCTGCGAGAAGCCGAACTGGAGAATCTTCATCCCCGGCAGCCCCGCGCCGCGCCGCAGCTCGTGCACGTCCTTCGTGATGAAGCCGAGATCTTCGGCGACGAGGGGAAGCGTGCCTCCGAGCGCGTCGCGGATCGCCTCGAACAGCGCGAGGCCCGGTCCCGGTTTCCACTGCCCATTGATCGCAGTCGGTTCCGACGCCGGAATCTCCCAATACGCCGCGAAGCCGCGGAAGTGATCGAGGCGGATGATGTCGGCATGCTCGAGATTGCGCTTGACGCGCGCGATCCACCAGTCGAAGCCGCGCTCGTGCATCACATCCCATCGATAGAGCGGATTGCCCCAGCGCTGCCCGGTCTTGCTGAAGTAATCGGGCGGCACGCCGGCGACGACGGACGGATGCCCGCTGTCATCGAGCTGGAAGAGATCGGGATGCGACCAGACGTCTGCGCTGTCGCCGGCGACGTAGATCGGCACATCGCCGACGATGCGGATCTCGCGCGCATGCGCGGCTTCGCGCACGGCGCGCCACTGCCGGTCGAAGAGCCACTGCACGTATTCATGGAAGTCGATCGATTCCGCGAGCGACTGGCGCACCTCGTGGAGCGCGCTCTCTTCGCGGCGGGAGATGGCGCGATCCCAGTCCCACCAGGCGGCGCCGCCGCTCTGTTCCTTCAGTGCCGCATAGAGCGCCCAGTCCTCGAGCCACGACTTCTCGTCCGCCGTGAACTGCGCGTAGTCGTCGCGCTGTTCCTGCGACGCGTGCTGCTGGAAGTGTTTCCACGACGTCTGCAGCAGCTCGTTCTTCCAGCGGCGCACGCGGTCGAAGTCGACGTCGCCGGTTGCGAATTTCGGCACGCGCTCGAGCTTCGGGAGCAGCCCGCGCTCGAGGAGTTGCTGGGGAGAGATCAGCAGCGGATTGCCGGCGAACGACGAGTGGCAGCCGTACGGCGAGTTGCCATAGCCGGGGGGATTCAGCGGCAGCACCTGCCAGAGGTGCATCCTTGCGTTAGCCGCCCAGTCGAGAAATGCGAAGGCTTCGTCGCCGAGATCGCCGATGCCGAACGGACCGGGCAGCGACGTCGGATGCAGCAGGACTCCCGCGTTGCGCTCCTCGCTCACATCGGCCTGGGAAGTGTGGGCCATTACGCGGCCGCCCCCGCCTTCGGGCTGATCGAGAGCTTTTCTCCCAGCGCATCGAACATCTGCATCCAGCGTTCGTTGTCCTTCATCTTCGGCCGCACCTCGAGCTTGATCGCGTAGTAGACGTTCTGCGGTTTCCGCAGATCCAGCTCGATCTGCATCTCGCGGACCAGCGTGACGATGTCGTGATATTCGGTCAGGTTCTCGAGGCTGGCCGGCTCCGCGCGCAGGCGCGATGCCGCGCGCTCGATGCCGCGCGTGAGTGCGAGCCTCGTCGTCTCGTCGATGCTGACGCGCTCCTCCTGCGCCTCGCGCAGCCGCGACTCGATGGCGTTCACCGGCAGCGGATCTTCGTCGAGCAGCCGGCGCATCTGCAGATTCACGTCGAATTCCGCCGCGGTCTGCAGCACCTTCGGCAGCGGAATGCCGAGCCGCGTGTGAAAGCGCATCAGCGGATCGTAACGATCGTGCAGTTGCCGGAACGCGGACTCCGCCTCCTCCAGCGTCGAGTTGCAGATGACGTTGAGAATGCGCCGCTGTTCGTCGCGGAAGAGGGAGCGGATCGACAGCGTCGTCGCGCCGAGATACTGGTCGAGCAGGCGGATGACGCCGGGAATGCCGCCCGGCTCCATCGTCTGCATCAGCTCGCGCTTGATCGCGTCGTAGTCTCCTCCGGCGCGGCGCACGCCGCCGGTCAGCTCCGTCTCGCCGAGGTGGAGGACGGCGAAGTCGAAGGCAGCGGATTCGCGCGTGATCAGCGATTCGACGTTGATCGAGCCGACCGCCATCCGCGCGCGGCCGGCGCGGTCGGTGTCGTAGTCGGTCTGCGTAACGCGATAGCAGTAGATCGTCTCCGACGGCGCAAAGTTGTCGAAGAGGGAAGCGACCGCGTAGTGGGCGGCGACGCGCGACAGATCGAGCCGCGTCGGGACCACTTCATTGATGTAGATGTCGCGCGCCGTCCCTTTGTCGCGCAGGTTGCTCTGGGCCGGCGCGAGGAGCTCGAGGAACTGCGGCTCGAGATCGGTGCCGGTGACTCGCTGATGGAGCTGAATGACGCGCGCGGCGTAGTTGAGCACCTGGACGGTCTCGATGCCGGAGATGTCATTGAAGAACCAGCCGCAGCTCGTGAACATCAGCATCGCATTGCGCTGCATTTCGAGCAGCGCCAGCACGCGCGAGATCTCGACGCCGTCGAGCGCATGGTGCCGCAGAAATTCGTGCAGCACGGAATCGGAGCGATCGAGCACGACGGAGATGTAGGCGTCGCGCGCGCGCCAGGGATCGTGGAGCACGAGGCGCCCTTCGCGCTCGAAGAGATCGGCGGCATGATCGCGCAGCCAGTCGAGTGAATCGCGCAGAGGGGCGCGCCACTTCTGGTTCCATCCTGCGCCGCCTCCCGTGCTGCAGCCGCAGTCGCTGCGCCAGCGCTCGACGCCATGCGCGCAGCTCCATGCGGTGCGCTCGGCGATCTCCACTTCGTACTCGGGCGGATGCTCCTCGAGGTAGGCGCGGTAATTCGTGATCGTCGCGAGATCCTTTTCCTCGATGTAGTGCAGTGCATACGCGAGTGCCATCTCGCCGAAACGATGATGGTGCCCGTATGTCTCCCCATCGGTCGCGATGTTGACGAGTTGCGGTTCTTTGCGGGCCGCGTTGAACGCGCCTGTCAGCCGGTGTGCGAAGTACTCGCCGCGGGCGAGCAGGCGCTCGAAGGCGACGGCGCGCGAGATCGGCCCGTCGTAGAAGAAGATCGCGATGCTCTTTCCCGACGGGAGGTTGCAGACGTAGGGCCGCGTCGGATCGAGCCCGCCGTTGGCCTCCGTCCAGCCGCTGTCGCCGACGGCGCGGTAGCGCAGCGCCTGGTGCGGCTCGAGAATCGTGAAGCGGATTCCTTCCGCCGCCAGCGCCTCGAGCGAAGGAATGTCGACGGCCGTTTCGGGGAGCCACATCCCTTCCGGTCTGCGGCCGAAGCGCCATTCGAAATCGGCGATGCCCCAGCGGACCTGCGTGCGCTGATCGCGCTCGTTGGCGAGCGGAAGAATGATGTGGTTGTACGCCTGTGCGATCGCCGAGCGGCTGGTGCGATCGGCCTCCAGAATCGCGCGATACGTTTCCGGCGCCGCGGTCTGCATCCACGACAACAGCGTCGGCCCGAAGTTGAAGCTGATCGAGGAGTAGTTGTTGACGATCTCCAGGATGCGGTCCTTCGCGTCGAGAATGCGCGAGGATGCGTTGGGTCCGTAGCACTCGGCGGTGATGCGCTCGTTCCAGTCGTGGTAGGGGGCGGCGCTGTCCTGCGTCTCGATCGCCTCCAGCCACGGATTCTCGCGCGGCGGCTGATAGAAGTGCCCATGGATCGTGACGTAACGCGATCGCGGAGGAGTTGCTTGTGCCATTCGGAGGGGATCGTATCAGGGGAGGGATGCGACAGGCGTTACCGCACCAGCTCCTCCACCGTTTTCAACAGGGCTTCCAGATCGACGGGTTTGCGGAGGATGCCGCGCACGAGCCCGCCGTAGTGGTGCAGCGCTTCGTTAGGAAGGTCCTCCGCCGGAGTAGCCGTGACCACGACCACGGCGGGCTGCCGGAGAGGTGCGGGCAACGACGGATCGTCGATCATGGCGCGCAGCGAGTGAAGGAAATCGATGCCGGTCATCTTCGGCATCACGATGTCGAGCACGATCACGGCGTAGCGATGACTGGCGAGCTGATGCAGTGCTTCGACGCCGTCGCGCGCCGTGTCGGCGCGGATGCCCGCCCGCTGCGCGAGATGCTCGACGACGAGTCGGCGCACGACCTCGTCATCCTCGACCACGAGGATAGGGTTGCTCATCGGCTGCCAGGGCGAGAACCGTTTCGAATTCGATGCCGAAACGCGAGGACGAGAAGACGCGCCGGCGTCAGGCGCTCTCCTGACGCGCGGCATCCCTCGCTGCGATCATCTGCGCGATGACGCTCACGGCGATCTCGTACGGATTGCTGCTCCCGATCTCCAGTCCGATCGGGCAGAAGAACGCATGTTGCGCCTCCTCGGGCAAGCCCACCTCCGCGACATCACGGCGGAGAATCGCGGCCTTCGACTTGCTGCCGATGACGCCGAGGTAGGGAAAACGGCGGGTGCGGAGGATCTCGAGGAGGATGGGCTTGTCGGTCGTGTGGCCCATCGTCATCAGCGCGACGAACGCGCCTTCGGGAATGGCCGCGACCTCGGAAGGCATGTCGGAGGTCTGCACGGGTGTCAGCTTCGGCGACTTCGGCAGACGCTCGAGCCACTCGGCGCGGGGATCAATCACTTTGATCTGGCAGTCGAAATGCACGAGTAGCGTCGTGAGCGCCTGCGACACATGGCCGGCGCCGAAAATTACGATGTGCCAGCGGCGGGCGTTGTGGGCCTCGAAGTAGAGCTTTACGATTCCGCCGCAGGTCATGCCGACGTCTTTGTTGAGGTTCCATTGAACGAAATGCGTGGTGTCCTGCAGTTCGCCGCGAAGCATCTTCTGCGCTTCGGCGATCGCCTTCGTCTCGATCTTTCCGCCGCCGACGGTGCCGTGACGCAGACCTTCCGCGGTGACGATCATCTTCGCACCGCGATCCTGCGGCGCGCTTCCCATCGTATCGACCACCGTCACCGTGACGAGCGGAGTCTCGGCGGCCATCAACTCGTTGAGCGTTTCGAAAAATGTCGCCACGCGGCGATTGTAATGCTCGCCGTTCTGCTGCTCGCCGGCTGCACGAAGCATCACCTCACGATCACGAGCTCAGCATTCAGGGATCGCGATGACATCCCTGCGCAGTACGGATGCAAGGGTGGCGGAGCGAAGCCGCCGCTCGCGGTCAGCGGCGTGACGCCCGCGGCGAAGTCGCTGGTGCTGATCGTCGATGATCCCGACGCGCCGGGAGGGACGTTCACGCATTGGATCGTCTGGAACATTCCGCCGTCGAGCACGGCGCTGACCGGCGGCGTCGAAGGAAGGAACAGCGCCGGCAGCACGGGCTACACGCCGCCCTGCCCGCCCGCCGGCGAGCATCACTATCACTACAAGGTCCTCGCGCTCGACACGACGTTGAGCCTGCCCGCCGGCAGCGACCGCGATGCGCTGATGCGCGCCCTGGAGGGACACGTACTCGGCAGGGGAGAGCTGGTGGGCCGGTACCGTCACTGAACGAAGAACTGCGCAACTTCCGGCCTTCAATTTTTCATTCTGAATTCTGAATTCTGAATTCTGAATTTCGCTTTTGACTCTCGCTTGAGGGGCGACGAAAAGCAGAATTCAGAATTCAGAATCACAGAATTCAGAATGAAGAATGGATGCCGGCCTTCCGTTGCCTCCTGCCCGGCAAGCTCAGGCATTTGCGTTCAGGTTTCAGACGCCTGTTTGCTTTCCAACGGCGCCGGGTCGTCCGAAAAACGCGTAAGTCGTTGACACAACTCACTCTTCCCTGCTGGTACTCCCTTTTCAGTACAGCGTACGCGACAGTATCGAGCGAGGAGGCGAACCATGAACGCTACGCTGACGCAGGACGATCCCATCAGGAGCGTCAACAACATCCCGGCTTCAGAGCGACCGAGCGTGCTTGTCGCGGATGATTCTCCGAAGGTGCGCGAGATCCTCATCGGCTCTCTTCGCGAACTGGGGATCGAGCCGATCGTGGCGACGAAGGCATCGGAGGCGATCCGCCTCGCCGGCCAGCTCCATCCCGACCTGATCCTGCTCGACGGCCTGCTGCCGGAGATGCACGGCTTCGAGGTCGCGCGCTTCATCCGCCACTTCGACAAGGATTACAGGCCGCGCATCGCCATCATCACCGCGGTCTACAAGAATCTCCGCTACGAAAACGAAGCGCGTCTCAGGTACGGAGTCGATGCCTATCTCGTGAAGCCCGTGACGATCGCGCAACTTGCGTCGGAGGTTCAGCAGGCGAAGCATGAGTGTGCGTGAGTGTCAGCCGATCGCGACATTCACCAGCACCTGGCGCTTCTCCATCCGGGCGAACTCGATGGCTCTGCGGATGCCCGCCAGCAGATCGCGCGGCTCTTCGATGTACATCCCCTTCGCGCCGCACGACTCCGCGACGGCGTCGCATTTGACGGTCGTCGCCTGGTTGAAGACGATCACGACGACCGGCAGTTTCTTCGCGTTGGCCACGGTGTGCGCGGCCAGCGGCTCGCTGGCGAGATAGCTCTCATCGCTCATGACGACGACCATCGTCTGATCGCGATTCGCGAGGTTCGCGCCGATCGCGGCGCCGAACACCCAGCCGGCGGCGGAAGAGGCGAACCACGAGTCGGGGAGCCGCCGCGCGATGAGCTGCGGATCGAGGTCCGAGTCGTTCCAGATCGTGACGCGGTCATCGATCGCCTCGCCGATGCAATACGACAGAAACTGCTGCGTCACGAACGGCCTTGCCGCTTCGGCGATCGCGCGGCTCTGCGCCTGCTGCAGCACGCGGCGATGCTCCGACGCGTAGGCCGCAGCGCGCGCCGCGACCTTCTCGCGTTCGGCCCGCGCCTTGTCCATGCTCGCCGTCAGGCGGCGCAGTGCGAGCGCGGGATCGCCGGCCAGCGTGACGTCCGCCGGTTTCGGCGAGATTCCCGCATCGATGATCAGCGGATCGTGCGAGAGATTCGTGTACTCCGCATCCCACGGCTCCTCGCACTCGACGACGAGAACGACATCGGCATGCTTCACGAACGGCGAGGATTTGAAGCCGAGGTGCAGCGGATGGTTAGTCGGAAAATTGAAGAAAGAGCGCCGGTCGTGCTCGACCACAGCAATTCCATGTCTCTGCGCCAGTTGCACCAGCGCTTCGGGACCTCCGCGATAGCGGCCGAGCTCTCCCGTCACGATCAGCGGCCGCTGGGCGGCGGCGAGCATGCGCGCCGCGCGATCGATCGCATCGCGCGACGGTTCGACCGGAGCGGGCGGCTGCAGGCGCGGCACGTTTCCGAACCGGACCTGAAGCGGCGGAATCGTTTCATCCGATGAGGGAAGTGCGACGCGAACGGGAAGGCGCTGTGCCAGAGCGTTGTCGATGATCGATTCCAGCGCCTGCGGTTGAGGATCGGCCGCCGGCTTGGTCTGCGAGAGCAGCACGACCGGGATGTTGCCGACGATCGGCTGCGACTCGGTGATCGCCGCCTGTGGACGGCCGGAGATCAGCCAGTGACCCTGGGCCATCGCGATCGCCGTTTGATCATGCGGCACGAGGACGGCGTGGCCCACCGGATCCGCGGGCGCGGTTGCCGACACGAAGCAGCGCGCGCGGCGATGGCCGAGGATCGTGAGCATTGCGTGAGCGGGCGTGGAGGCGTCGACGAAGATCGGCTTCGGCTTCGCGACGACCGTGCGCTGCGTCTCGCTCGCCCGCGCGCGGAGCAGATGCGACCAGAGCGCCTGTGCGTACAGGCGAGGATCGGCATCGATGCTGACCAGTTGCGAGGTCGCGACCGCGGCGTGCATCGCCTGGAAGAACGCGTTCGGGTTGATCAGCAGCAGCGGCACGTCGATGAGCTCGAAGAGCGCGCGGAACTCTGCATGATCTTCCGGCTCGAAGTCCGAGAGCGCCAGCGATTGCACGAGATCGGAACGGCGTTGAAAGAGATCGAGGGCCAGCGCGGCCGCCTGGCCCGAGGCGACGAGGTGCGCGCGGCGAAATCCGCAGTGGTCGATGACGGCAGAGGGTGGATCGCTCGGCGCGACGACGACACTGAAACGGTCGGCGAGCGCGTCCACCACCTGGTTGTCGATCGCGGTGAGGAAGACGACCAGCTCGTCCCCCGACCCCTTTTTCTTCACCAGCCCATCCGTTCTCGCGTCGAAGTGATGTGGCCCGTGTGATGCCTGCCGTGCCACGAGTAGAGAGCGACCAGCCAGTCGACGGAATGCCTGCCGCTTTCGGGATGGAGGAACGTTCTCGAGAAGTCTTCGTCCTTCATCGCATTCCAGATCGTCATCCAGCGCTCGTGGATGGCTTCGAGGAGCGTGAGCGAGACGTCGATCGGCTGCTTCGCATCGGCGAGCCCGGCCCACGCGTTCTCGTCATAGGGGCGGATCGCCGGCGTTCCCTCTTCGGTGAGCGCGATCTTCAGACGGCAATACGCATTGAGATGCGAGTCGGGAACGTGGTGAACGACCTGGCGCAGCGTCCATCCTCCCTCGCGATAGGGAGTGTCGAGCTGCTGGTCGGTGAGGCCGGCGACGGCGGCGCGCATGTTCCGCGGCGTCGCGGCTATGTGCGCGAGCTCGGCCGCACGCTCTGCCGGTGTGAGCACCTCGCGCACGATGAACGGGCCAATCGGATAGCGAAGATCGGACATGGCTCATCTTAACGCCGGGGCGCGGAGACACGCCTACCGGATGTCTGCCCGCTGCCTGCTGTCCGAAAGGTATCCCTTGATCGCCGCCACGTACGCCACCGCCTCGGCTGTCGCATTCGGGCCGGCTTTGGCGACGAGCTCGGGGCCTGCGTTGTATGCGGCGAGCGTCAGATCGACGTCGCCGTGAAAGCGATCGAAGAGCGTGCGGAGGTACTTCGTCGCGCCGAAGACGTTCTGGCGTGCGTCGAATGCGTCGCTGACTCCGAGGGCGCGCGCAGTCTTCGGCATCAACTGCATCACGCCCTGTGCGCCGCGCGATGACACGGCATTCGAGTCGAAGCGCGATTCACGAAAGGCCATCGCGGCGATGAGGTTCGGATCGAGGCGATACTTCGCCGCCGCTTCGCTGATGATCTGCGAGAGGTACTGCGGCACCGGCAGCGGAAAGCCGAAGGCCGAAAGCGGGCGCGACTCGCCGGCGAACGCAGCCGGAACGAGCAGAAGCGTAGCGAGAGCGAGCGCAATCGTTTTCGTTTTCATGGGAGATCAGGTAAACGAATTACGAGTGGTGGCGATTTCGCGCGGAGGCCGGTTGCCTGCCTGTTGCCTGCTGTCTGGTCTGGTATCTTTCCCCCACTCATGAGCTACCTCATCCGTGAATGGCTGAACCTCGGCCTCCGCTGGTTCCATGTGTTCGCCGCGATCATGTGGGTGGGCCAGACGTTTTTCTTCACATGGCTCGACCGCCGCTTTCACAGCGGCGAGAAGAATGTGTGGATGGTGCACAGCGGCGGCTTCTATATCGTCGACAAGCAGAAGGTGCCGGAGCTGCGCGATCAGACTCTGCACTGGTTTCGCTGGGAGGCGGCGCTGACGTGGCTCAGCGGAATCTGTCTCCTCGTGCTCGTCTACTACACGGGCGGGTTGATGCCGACGTCGAAGCAGGTGGCGATCAGCGTGGCGATGATCATCGGCGGCTGGCTGCTCTACGACCTGATGTGGATCTCGCCGCTGGCCAGGAATGAGATCGCGGGACTCGTGATCTCGTATCTGCTGCTCGCCGGCGTGATCTATCTCAACGCCCGCATCTTCGACGGCCGTGCGGCGTTCATGCAGACGGGCGCGATGCTCGGCACATTCATGGCGGCGAATGTCTGGATGCGCATTCTCCCGGCGCAGCGCCAGCTCATCGCGGCGACGAAGGCCGGACAGCCGGCGGATATGACGCTCGCCGATCGCGCAAAGAACCGCTCGAAACACAACACATTCATCGTGCTTCCCGTGGTGCTGATCATGATCAGCAATCACTTTCCGATCGCGCTCTACGGCAATCAGTACAACTGGCAGATTCTCTGCGCGCTGGTGCTGGTGGGCTGGGTCGTGGCGAAGTTGATTCGGGAACACTGAACAGGGATTTTCAAACGATGACCAGGACGACACTCACGCAGAATGAAATTGCCGTTGCTTCAGCTCCGCTGGAGAAAGCGCTCATCCCGTTCATGCGCCGCTTTCCCGGCGATTCGCCGGCGCGGCAGCCTGTCCACACCGTGTACGGCGGGGCGCAACTCTTCAAATCCGACACGACGGTGAAGCTCGGCGCGCTCGCGCTGCGATCGCTCGACGAGTTCGCGCCGGATGGGCCGACGCTCGCGCATGCGATCGGCATCGACGGCGCGCTTGCGGACCGCATCTACTCGCGCGTGATCGAGAAGCTGAAGCGCGAGCCGGTCGAAGATTTCCGCATCGACTTCGAAGACGGCTACGGCAATCGTCCCGACGATGAAGAAGACGGACATGCAGCCGCCGCGGCCGCGGAAGTGGCGGCGGGAATGGCGAACAGGACGCTGCCGCCGTTCATCGGCATCCGCATCAAGCCTTTCACGCAGGAGCTGATGAAGCGCTCGGTGCGGACGCTCGACATCTTCCTGACGACGCTGCTCGAAAAGGCGGGACAGCTTCCGCCATGGTTCGTCGTGACGCTGCCGAAGATTCAGCTGCCCGAGCAGGTGACGATGCTCGCCGATCTCTACGACGTGATGGAGCCGCGGCTGGGGCTCGCGCCGGGATCGCTCAAGCTCGAGTTCATGATCGAGACGACGCAGTCGATTCTCAGCGAGAACGGCGTGTCGAATCTGCCGCTGTTTCTCGCCGCCGCGCGCGGCAAGGCAGTCGCGGCGCATTTCGGGACCTACGACTACACCGCGAGCTGCAACATCACCGCGGCCCATCAGCGGATGGATCATCCGTCGTGTGATTTCGCGCGGCAGATGATGCAGGTCGCCTACGCGGGAACAGGGCTCTGGCTGTCGGACGGCGCGACGAACATCATGCCGATCGCGCCGCATCGCGGAGCGAACCTGACGGCGGAGCAGATCGCCGACAACCGCAGCGTCGTTCATCGCGCGTGGCGGCTGCACGTCGATCACATCCGCCATTCGCTGATCAACGCCTACTACCAGGGCTGGGATCTGAATCCGGCGCAGCTTCCGACGCGTTACGCCGCGGTCTACTCGTTCTTCCTCGAGGGCGCCGCGGCCGCGACCGAGCGCCTGCGCAACTTCATCGAGAAGGCCGGCCAGGCGACGCTCGTCGGCGACGTCTTCGATGATGCAGCGACCGGTCAGGGCCTCCTGAACTACTTCCTCCGCGCGCTGAACTGCGGCGCGATCACCGAAGAGGAAGCGCTGGCCACCGGCCTGACACTCGACGAACTGCGCAGCCGCTCGTTCGTGAAGATCATGAAGGGACGCCGGGAAAAGAAAGACTGAGCGATTCGTTACGCGCCGGGCCGCCTCCTTGCCGGCGGCGGCACCGCGATCACGGTGATGTTCACCGATTTCTCGACCGGCGGCGTCAGCGCGCTGTCATCGGGATTTCGCAGGGAGACAGTGAGGCGATGCGAACCGGGCGCATACGTCTTCGACACTTTCGCCGCCGCGGCACAGACGTTCGAATCGAAGGTCCCATCGACCTCGATCCTGATGTGACCGCGTCCCTGGCCTGAGCTCCCGCTCGTCGCGCAATCGAGTGTGAACTCGGCGAGGCTCGTGGCAATGACCAGGGGATTCCCGAGCTGCGCACCGGCGGTGGGGTAGGTGAGGGTGAGAATCGGATCGAATGCCTTGAACTGATACGACCAGACGCCGCCGTTCGCTCCGGCGTGGATTGCGCTGCCGCCGGGCTCCACGGCCAGCGATGCGAGCGAAGTCGCCGGCGCGCCGCTGCCGAGGAGCGTCCAGGTCGCGCCGTCGTCGGACGATTGAAAGACGCCGCCCGCCACCGTGCCCGCGTAAAGCCGGTTCGAGCCGGCCGCATCGAGTGCGAGCGACTGAACGGACTTCGTCGTCATTCCATTGTTCGACTCGCTCCAGGCATCGCCGCCGTTGGTGCTCCTGAAGACTCCGCCGGACGCCGTCGCCGCGAGCAGCAGACCCTCGCGCACCGGCAGGATCGCCGTGATGTCGCCGCCGGTTAGCCCCGTACTCTTCTTCGTCCAGCTCGCAGCGCCGTCCGTGCTCTTGTAGAGACCCTGGCTGCGGACTGCGGCGTACACGGTCATCGTACTGACCGGATCGACGGCGACGGCGAGGATGAAGCTCTGCGACGGAAGTCCCGCCGACATCGTCGTGAAGTTCGTGCCGCCATTCGTGCTCTTGCTGACGCCGAAGAGCTCCGTGCCCGCGTAGATCGTGTCGGTGACCGCGGGATCGATCGCGATCGCATTGACGCGATTGAGAAACGCGAGCGGCTTCCACGTGGCGCCGCTGTCCGTCGATTTGTAGAAGGCTCCTCCTCCGTAGGTTCCCGCATACAGCGTCGACGGCTTCTTCGGGTCGATCGCGATCGCGTACACGGAGCTGAGAAGGAACTCCGTTCCCAGCCGCTGCCAGTTGCGTCCATGGTCCGTGCTCTTGAACACGCCCGTCTGTTCGCTTCCCGCGTACAACACGCCCGCGCTCACCGGGTCGGCGGCGATCGTGTAGATGCGCGATGCGAGGAAGCCGGCGTTCGCTTCCGTCCAGCTCGAGTCGCCTGCCGTTCTGCGATACATGCCGAGAGTCGCGGTTCCTGCGATGACCGTTCCGTTGGCATTGACGTCGAGCGCGTTCACGCGCGTGTTGCCGATCTTTGCCGCGGTCCACGACGTGCCGCCGTTCGTCGAGCGGTAGATGTCACTCGTGCCGGCGAGCCAGATGTTCGACGAGCTGTTGCGCTCG
Source organism: Acidobacteriota bacterium (assembly GCA_021325515.1). Classification (GTDB taxonomy): domain Bacteria; phylum Acidobacteriota; class Thermoanaerobaculia; order Gp7-AA8; family Gp7-AA8; genus JAJPHC01. Next base: position 230,879 of record JAJPHC010000060.1, on the reverse strand, counting down.
TACACGAGCGCTTTCGCGCCGGGCGAGAACGGCAGGCCGCTTCCGCCGCTGCCCCACGACGTGCCGCCATTCGCCGACTTTCTGATGCCCGAGGCCTGCGCGATGAAGAGCGTGCCGCTGACGAGTGGATCGACACCGATCGCGTCGACGCTGAGCACGGACAATCCTGTCGAGATCGGAACCCAGCTCGACCCGCCATTCGCCGACTTGAAGAGGGGATGGTCGGAGTTGTCCCAGATGCCGCCCGCGTAGACGATCGACGGATTCTGACGATCGATGCCGAGGCAGTAGACGTTCTTCGTGCCGAGGCCGGCGCTGGCGTCGAACCATGAGCTGCCGCCGTTCGTCGATTTCTGCACGCCGAGCGATGGGTAGACCGCGTCGCTCGTCGTCGAAACGAACAGAGTCGACGGGTTCTGCGGATCGATCGCCAATGCTGTGATGCGCGCACCGCCGGCGAAGAGTCCCGACGTCGACTGTGTCCAGTTCGCGCCGCCGTCGGTGCTCTTGTAGATCGTGCCGATCGTCGTGCCGGCCCATAGCGTGTCGGAGTTCGCCGGATCGATCTCGATCGCCGCGATCGGAACTTTCAGCAGGCCTTTGTTCATCGCCGTCCACGTCAGCCCGGCGTCGCTGCTGCGGAAGATGCCTTGAGCCTGCGTGCCCGCCCATACGAGGTCCGGATTCTTCGTGTCGAACCGAATGGCCGTGACCTGCCCCGTGTACGGTCCGCCGCTGCTCCAGGCCAGCACACCCGATTGCGCGGCGAAGGAATAGAGAACGAGAAGAGGGAGCAGAAACGACGCTCGAAGGGCCATCACACACCTCTCTGCCGCAACAATCTACGTCCGCAGAGAGCCGTGCGCTGGCCTCTTCGTCACAAGCGATCGTTCGTGTCCGTCGCGTTCAGCCGGTGTTTTGAGCGATGCGCCACAGCACTCCGGAGGGATCGATCAGCGCGAAGTCGCGCATGCGCCATGGCTGCTGCTGAATCTCGGTCACGCGGACGCCGTATTTGCCGGCGAGGTCCGCATCGCGAATGTGCTGCCACCAGGCATCGACGTCTTCCACGAGCAGATGCATCATGAAGTTCCTGGCCAGCGCTTCGACGTAGAAATCCTGCAGGAGGAAGCTCGCCTCGCCGTGATGGAAGTAGGCGACGCCGCCGCCGTCGGACGCTTTCTTGAAACCGAGATCCTCGTAGAAACGCTTCGACAGTTCGAAGTCTTTGGCCGGCACGAAGGCCTTGGCCTCGATGACTCTCAGGTTGCTCATGAGCTGCGGATCATAGCGAAGACGATCCGAGGCGGATCAGCCGGCGGCGCAGATGCGCGCTGGCGGCTGTGGAGGCGAGATACTCCTGTTCCGTGCTGCGCCGCATCGCGGCGAGCGCGCGGAGCTCTTCGCTGCCGATCGCCCGCGCCAGTCTGCCGATTCTGAAGCGGTCCCAGTCCTTCGGGCCGTACACCATCGGCCCCTGGGCGAGGCGGCGAAGCGTGCGCGGGGAAGTTCTAACCAGCGGCTGCACCTCGAGTCTGGCTTCCTCACGCTGTGCCAGTTTCTCGATCGCGGGATCGGCGCAGCGGAATCCCAGCTTGCGGTAGAACCAGAACGCGCCCGACTCGATCGCTTCCTCGTTCTCCTTGCCGATCTGATAGGGATCGATCGAGAACACCCGAGTGCCGAAGAGCTGCCGGTAGAGCTTGAGCATCTGCGCGAAGCAGAACGCCGATTCGCCATCGCGAAACGCGTAGAAGATGTTCAGGCTCACTTCCATCCTCTCGCAGAGGCCGAAGGCGTCGCCGTAGCCGATGGGGACGCCGTTGCGGATCAGCAGCGGAGCGAAGCCGGCGCGCAGCGGCAGCCGCCGGTCGCTCGAGATTCCGGCGAGGAGGATCTGCAAGCCGCGCCCGCAGGCGGCCACCAGCACCGAAGCGGGATCGCCGTAAGTGAAACCATAGAGCTCGCGGTAGCGGATGGCGAGCGCGGCGCGGGCCATGTCGAGTGCCGCTTCGCCTTCGCGGCGCGACAGCTTCCGGATCCGCAGCGACTTTCCCTCCATCTCGCGTGCGATGGAGACTTCGCGCCTCGGCAGCGGCGGCGCGGCAGAGTAGAAGATCTCCTTTGCCGGAAAGCGCATCAACGTCCGAGTGCTGGGTGTCCGGAGGTTCCAGCGGATCCAGAGGCCGAGCGAATCGTAGAGCGCCGCACCGTTGGACAGCCGGCCGAGCTGGCTAACCAGCCACTGCACCCCGCGGGGTTTCAGCCACCGCGCATACTCGACGTTCGCGTCGACCCTCGCCTCCTCGGCAACCATCGGCAGCAGCAGCGGGATCACCGCCGCCATCCGCTCGCTGTCGTATCGCTGCTCCCAGTCGATGTCCACATCGCCGGGATGCCGGTCGAGCAGCCAGCGGACGAAGTCGTAGGAGAAGACGACCGTCACGGATGTTCTGGCGATCCCCGACACCGCGGGATCGAAGAGCGGCCACGGGTCGTCCAGCGACGCAACGCGCGGCCCCATGCGTCTCAGCATCGATTCCGCACGTTTGAGCACGCGGGCAGAAGGAGGATAGGCGGCCAGATACAGCAGCGCGTCGTGAAATCGCGCGAGCTCCGCTGCATCGCGGAACGTCGCGCGCTCGAGCGCCGCCAGCAACTCGAGCAGCTTCGTTTCCGCGAATGGCTCGCGCCGCGCACGTTCCAGCGCGTCAAGCGTTTTCACGGTTCCGATGTTCTCACGAGTCCGCGACTCCGCGCCCCGCGTGAAACGGTTCTGTCGCGGTTGGACGTCAGGGCGCGCAGCGTTGATACACTCGCGCCGCCATGAAACAGACACTGCTTCTCGCTTCCGCGCTGCTTTTCTCTGCTTCGATGAACGCGCAGTCCCGACTCGAAACGGAGCTCGTTGCGAAGTATGGCGAGGCGCAGCGGCCGCGCATCGTGCGCGGCATCAAACAGGTCTCCGATTTCTGGAGGCCGTCGGATGGCGATTCAGCGGCGATGGAGGAGTTCGTCCGGACGAATTTCGCGGGCGATCAGGCGACGCTCGATGCGCTCTTCGATCGCATGCAGTTCGTCTACGAATCGATCTTCGGCTACAACGTGGCGATCGGCCGCGATCTCCGCCGGCAGGCCGATCTCGATCTCGGTCCCGTCTATCCGTTCGACGAAACACTCGCCGAGTATTCGCCCGGCGCGCACATCAGCGACGACCTGTTCGCGAACAAGATCGCGTTCACGGTCCTTCTGAATTTCCCTCTCACCACGCTCGAGCAGCGCCTCGCCGAAGGCGACAAGTGGACGCGCCGGCAGTGGGCCGAGACGAAGCTCGCCGAGACGTTCTCCAAGCGCATTCCTGCCGATGTGAATCTCGAGGCCGCGAAGCTCGGCTCCGAGGCCGCGCAGTATGTGTCGACCTACAACATCTGGATGCACCACCTCGTCGATGCGAAGGGGACGCGCCTCTTCCCGGCGAAGATGCGTCTGCTCGAGCATTGGAATCTTCGCGACGAGATCAAGGCCAGCTACAGCGATCCGAAGAACGGCCTCGCGAAGCAGCGCGCGATCGTGCGCGTGATGGAGCGGATCGTCGATCAGTCGATTCCGAATCAGGTCGTCGACAATCCCGCCGTCGATTGGAATCCGTGGACGAACGAAGTGAAGCCTGCCGCGGTGAACGATGCGCCGGAGCACTTCACGCCGGGAGCGAAGATCGATCAGGCGGACAGCCGCTACGCGACGATCCTGAAGACCTTCCGCGCAGCGACGCTCATCGACAAGTACTCGCCGACGGCGCCGACGCTGATCCAGCGGCGATTCAATGAGGATCGGCAGATTCCCGAGCCGCGCGTGCGCGCGATGCTGGAATCGGTGCTGGCCTCGCCGCTCGTCCCTCGCGTCGCGAAACTCATCGAGTCCCGCCTCGGGCGAAAGCTCGAGCCGTTCGACATCTGGTACAACGGCTTCCGTCCGCGCGGCCAGTACACCGACGCGCAACTCGACGAGATCACGAAGAAGAAGTATCCGGTTGCGGCCGCGTACAAGGCGGACATGCCGCGTCTCTTCCGCGAGCTCGGCTTCTCGCCGGAGCGGGCGGACATGCTTGCGAACAACATCGTCGTCGATCCGGCGCGCGGCTCGGGCCATGCGCTCGGCGCCGGACGCCGCGACGATCATCCGCATCTCCGCACGCGCGTCGGCGCCGATGGGATGGACTACAAGGGCTACAACATCGCGGTCCATGAGATGGGGCACAACGTCGAGCAGACGTTCTCGCTCAACTACATCGACTACTACTCGCTGAACGGAGTGCCGAACACCGCGTTTACCGAAGCGCTGGCGTTCGTCTTTCAGAACCACGATCTCGAGCTGCTCGGACTGGCGAAACCGAGCGCGGAATCGAGCGCGCTCAAGACGCTCAATGATTTCTGGGGAGCGTACGAGATCGCCGGCGTTGCCCTCGTCGACATGGCGGTGTGGGAATGGATGTACGCGCATCCGAGTGCAACGCCCGCCGAGTTGCGGGCGGCGACGGTGCAGATCGCGAAGGACATCTGGAACCGCTATTACGCGCCCGTTTTCCACGTGAAGGATGTGACGCTCCTCGGGATCTATGCGCACATGGTCGATTCGTCGATGTACCTGCCGGACTATCCGATCGGACATCTGATCGCGTTTCAGATCGACGAGCAGATGGAGAAGGCGAACAACATCGGCGGCGAGTTCGAGCGGATGGCGAAGATGGGGGCGGTGACGCCGGATCTGTGGATGAGAAACGCGACCGGCGCGCCGGTCGGTTCCGAGGCGCTGCTGCGGGCGACGGAGAAGGCGCTGGCGACGGTGAAGTGACGTTTGGGGGGGCTCGTGGGCTCGCGGGCGCGCGGGCTCGCGGTGCTTCTGGGCTCGTGGGTTCGTGGGCACGTGGGTAGGCGGGCGCGCGGGTTCGCGGGCGCGCGGGCTCGCGGTGCTCCGCTGAGGCACGAGTTAGTGCCGCACGGGCGACGCTGATCTGTCTTGAAGGTGCGGTGTCCCCATACCGCGTGCCCGCGCGCCCGCGCGACCGCGTGACCAAGTGCGCGCCCGCGCTACCGCGTGCCCACCTGCCAGGCAACTCTGCATAACGCACTCCCTTCCTGTAGCAACGCTCACCACCCTCGGTGATCAACTCGCGCGACAGAAGGTCGCTCCCTCCTTACGATCCGCTTCATCGAGGAGGCGCTCCATGGGAATGACAATCGCGGAGAAGATCCTTGCTCGGGCATCGGGCCGCGCTTCAGTCACTGCCGGCGATGTCGTCGAGCCACGCGTCGATCTGGCCATGTCGCACGAGAACGCGGCGCTGGTCATCAATCAGTTTCTCGAGATCTATGAGGGCACCGGGCGCGAAGCCCGCGTCTGGGATCCGGCGAAGATCGCCATCATCTTCGATCATCGCGTTCCCGCCGAAAGTGCGAAGACCGCGACCAATCAGAAGAAGATCCGCGACTTCGTCGCCGCGCAGGGCATCGGGAAGTTTCATGACATCCGCGCCGATCAGGGCGGCATCTGCCATCAGATCCTTCCCGAGAGCGGCTACGTGCTGCCCGGCGCGGTCGTCGTTGGAACCGACAGCCACACGACGACGCACGGCGCCCTCGGCGCGTTTGCGTTCGGCATCGGCGCGACGGAGATGGCCAGCGTCTGGGCGCTCGGCATCGCGCTGAACATCGAGGTCCCCGAGACGATCAAGGTGATCGTGAACGGCACGCTTCCCGAGCTCGTCTCGGCGAAGGATCTGATCCTGCACACGATCGGACGCCTCACTGCCGAAGGTGCGAACTACAAAGTGCTCGAGTTCCACGGCGAGGCCATTCGCAACATGACGACGTCGGGGCGCCTCGTGCTCTGCAACATGGCCGTCGAAGCGGGAGCCACCGCGGGCATCGTGCCTCCCGACGCGGAGACGCTGCGCTATCTGCACGATGTCGCGCACGTGCGCGGCACGATCACGCTCGTCCGTCCCGACGCCGACGCCGTCTACAGCCAGACGATCGAGATCGACTGCTCGCAGCTCACCTATCAGATCGCCTGCCCGCACACGGTCGACAATGTGAAGCCGCTGAGCGAAATCGAAGGAACGGCGATCGATCAGATCGTGATCGGCTCGTGCACGAACGGTCGCGCCGACGATCTCGCCGTCGCGGCGTCGATTCTGTCGGGACGGAAAATCGCGCGCGGCGTGCGGATGCTCGTCTTTCCCGCCTCGTGGCGCATCTACGACGAAGCGCTCAAGCGCGGCGTGATCGCCGATCTCATCGGCGCCGGCGCCGTCGTCATGAATCCCGGATGCGGCTGCTGTCTCGGCGTGCATCAGGGCGCGCTCGGCGACGGCGAAGTCGCCCTCTCCACCACCAATCGCAATTTCCTCGGGCGCATGGGAAATCCGAAGGCGAAGGTCTACCTCTGCTCGCCCGCGGTCGCCGCGGCAAGCGCGCTGACCGGCCGCATCTCGCGCCCGCCGCAAGGAGTGAAGAACGATGAGCACTTCGAGTTCCCCTCGCACGACAACCAGGCTTGTCTGGAAGCTTGCTGACGACATCTCGACGGATGTCATTTATCCGGGCCGCTACATGGCGACGGTGCTTCCGTCGGAAACGCCGCAGTACGCATTCGCCGATCTCGCCGCGCTGAACAAGGCGCTGGTGACCGGCGAGATCCCGCGCGGAAGCGCGATCGTCGCCGGAAAGAATTTCGGCTGCGGCTCATCGCGCGAACAGGCAGCGTCGACGCTGAAAGGCCATGATCTGGTGATCATCGCCCGCGGCTTCGCACGCATCTTTCTGCAGAACGCGATCAACCTCGGTCTGCGCACGATCGTCTGTCCCGAGATCGACGGCGAGGCCGGCGACGAGCTCGAGATCTTCGAGGACCGTGTGGTCAATCGCACCAGCGGCAACTCGTTCCCGACCGTTCCGCTGCCGCGATCGAGGCAGGCCATCATCGATGCCGGCGGGTTGATCGCCTACACGAAACAACGATTGATGGGACTGATGGGACCGATGGGACCGATGGGACTGATGGGCGGCCCGACACCGTAAGCGTTTGGTGAGGAGATGACAGTGAAGAAGATTGCGTGGCTTCCCGGTGATGGTGTTGGTAAAGAAGTTCTCGAGGCTGCGCGCATCGTTCTCGATGCGGCCGGGTTCGAGGCCGAGTACATCCATGGCGACATCGGCTGGGACTTCTGGTGTGAAGAAGGCGATGCGTTTCCGCAGCGGACGATCGACCTGCTGCGGAACGTCGACGCCGCGCTGTTCGGCGCGATCACGTCGAAGCCGGTGAAGGAGGCGGAGAAGGAGCTGTCGCCCGCGTTGCGCGGAACGGGCCTCGTGTACCGCTCGCCGATTGTGCGCATGCGCCAGCTCTTCGACCTCTACACGTCGCTGCGGCCATGCCGCGCGTATCGCGGCAATCCGCTGAACTACAAGAGCGGCATCGATCTCGTGATCTTCCGCGAGAACACCGAGGACTTGTATGCGGGCGTGGAGTTCTCGCCGGTGCCGGAGACGCTGGCCGGCACGCTGCGCACGTTGTCGAAGCCATTCGCGGCATTCGCGAACCTGCCGCCGGATGCGTATGCGATTTCCTGCAAGATCAACACGCGGCATGGATCGGAGCGGATCATCCGCGCCGCGTTCGAGTTCGCGAAGAAGCAGGGCCGCCGCAAAGTGACGGTCGTCCACAAGGCGAATGTCGTTCGTGCCACGGACGGTCTCTTCCTGGAGATCGCGAAGGAAGTGGCGCGCGACTATCCCGCGATTCAGATGGACGACGCGAACATCGACGCGATGACGATGTGGCTGCTGAAGAATCCGTTCAACTACGACGTGATCGTGGCGCCGAATCTCTACGGCGACATCATCTCCGATCTCTGCGCGCAGATGGTCGGCGGTCTCGGCTTCGGTGCCTCGGGCAACATCGGCGACAAGCTCGCCGTGTTCGAGCCGACGCATGGCTCCGCTCCGAAATACGCGGGGCAGTACAAGGTGAATCCGATCGCGACGATCCTCGCCGCGAAGATGATGCTCGAGTGGCTCGGCGAAGCGGAGAAGGCCGAGCGCGTCGAGGACGCCGTGGCCGCAGTCATCGAGGAAGGGATCGTGCGCACCTACGACATGGGCGGATCGCACACGACGCTGGAGATGGCGGAGGCGATCGCCGCGCGCGTGGGGGTCATGGTGTGAGCGCGCCCCGGGTCGCGATTCACGAGGTCGGCCCGCGCGACGGGCTGCAGATCGAGGCGGCGATCGTGCCGACGGAGCTGAAGATCGCGTGGATCGAGACGCTGCTCGCGTCGCGAGTCGATGCGATACAGCTCGGCTCGTTCGTCAATCCGCAGCGCATGCCGCAGATGGCGGATACGGATCGCCTGTTCGCGCACTTCAACAGGCACAAGCCGGCGCAGACGATCCTCACCGCGCTCGTGCTGAACGAGAAAGGACTCGAGCGCGGCTTTGCGTGCGGAGTGGAGCACTTCTGCATGGGCGCGTCGGCCAGTGAGACGCACAGCCTCAAGAACACCGGAGCGGGAACCGAGGAGTCGGTGGCGCGCATCGTGGGGATGGGGAAGCGTGCAGTCGCGGCGGGAGCGAGTGTCCAGGTCTCCGTGCAGTCGGCGTTCGGCTGCGGATTCGAAGGCGTGGTGCCGGCGAGCCGCGTGCTCGACATCATCAAGCGCTACGCCGATGCGGGGCTGACGGCGATGAGCCTCGCGGATACGGCGGGCCTCGCGCATCCGCAGCAGGTCGAAGATCTCTACGGAGCCATCCGCGCCCTCGTTCCGGATGCAGTTCTGGCCTGTCACTTTCACGACACGTACGGCCTGGCGCTGGCGAATTGCTACGCGGCATTCCGCGCCGGGGTGCAGTCGTTCGAGGCGGCGGTGGGAGGACTCGGCGGTTGTCCCGCGGCGCGAGTGCAGAGCGGCAACACGAACACGGAGGAGCTCGTGCGGATGATGCAGATGATGGGGCTGCGCGGCGACATCGTGCTGGAGCCACTCATCGAAGCGGCATCGTCGATCAGAAACATGCTGGATTGCGTGGCGGTATGAAATCGATTCTCGAAGGCATTCGTGTTCTCGACATGACGAACGTGCTCGCGGGGCCGTTCGCGACCGAGCTCCTCGCGCTGTGCGGCGCGGAGGTGATCAAGATCGAGAATCCATCGGGCGGCGATCTGGCGCGCAAGCTCGGCTGCGTCACGAAGCTCAATCAGCAGTTGATGGGAACGAGCTTTCTCGCGCAGAACGCGAACAAGAAGTCGATCACGCTCAACCTCAAGTTCGACGAGGCGAAGACGATCTTCCTCGAGCTCATCGACGGCACCGACGTGCTCGTCGAGAATTTTCGTCCCGGCGTCATGGACCGTCTCGGCCTCGGCTACGACGTGCTGGCGGCGCGCAATCCGCGCCTCGTCTACTGCGCGATCTCCGGCTTCGGACAGAGCGGGCCCGATGCGCACAAGCCGGCCTACGATCAGATCATTCAGGGCCTCAGCGGAGTGATGGCGATCAACGGCGACGAGCGCCTCAATCCGCTGCGCTGCGGGTTTCCGGTGGGAGACACCGTCGGCGGATTGAATGCGGCGTTTGCCATCATGGCCGCGCTGTTCCATCGCGAGCGGACGGGAGAAGGCCAGCTCATCGACGTCGCGCTGCTCGACTCCATCATGCCGATGATGGGCTGGGTCGCCGCCAATCTGCTCATCGGCGGCCAGCAGCCGCAACTGATGGGCAACGACAACTTCACCGCGGCGCCGTCGGGGACGTTCCGCACGGCGGACGGCTATATCAACATCGCGGCTAACCAGCAGCAGCAGTGGGAGGACCTGGCCGACGCGCTCGGCGTGCCGGAACTGAAACGCGATCCGCGCTTCGAGGAGCGCGATACGCGGAAGAAGAATCGCGCGCTCCTCACGCCGCTGCTCGAAGCGCCACTCATGTCCGGGTCGACCGGGCACTGGGTGGAGATTCTGAACGCGAAAGGCATTCCGTCGGGCGCGATCGCCGGACTCGAAGAGGCATTGAACGCGCCGCAGGTCGCGCACCGCCAGTCCATCCAGACGATCGAGGATCCTGAGCTGGGACCGCTGAAGCTGTTCACGCTCACGGCGAAATTCTCGAAGACGCCCGGCGCGCTGGAAACGCCGCCGCCGCGTTTGTCGGAACACACGTCCCACGTGCTGGGCGCACTCGGATACGAATCGGCCGAGGTCGAAGAACTGCGGTCGCGCGGAGTCATCTGACAGGAGTGCGGACGCCTCGTCCGGACACCACCCGCCACGCGGATCGCAGCATCAGCAGGGCGCCGGCGAACAGCAGAGCGATCGGCAGCACATAGATGACGAGCCAGATGCCGGCATCGGTCAGGACCTCGAGCGACCCGAGCATCGAGCGAGTCGCCGAGCGCACGGTCGCGAGAGGCTGCCAGCCGGGCTCGACGAGCGGTGCGGCCAGCGCATCGGGAATCACGTCGAGCGTGATCGTGGAGTAGGCCGTCATCTGCGAGAGGTACTCGAGCCGTCCCTGCGTCTTTTCGATCTCGCTTCGCACTTTCGTCAGTTCCGCATAGACCTCGAGTACGTCCGCCGCTTTCTGCGTTCTCTGCCGAACGGTGGTGAGCAGCCCGCGAAGCTCGACCTCGGTCGCCTGCAGATTGCGGAGCTGCGCTGCGAGATCGACGTGCTCCTGCGAGACATCCTGCGAGGTGACCGCCTCGCTCTGCACGCGGATCGCGACATGGCGCAGTTGTTCGAGGACCGGACTCAGTGCACTCGAAGGAACGCGCAGCACGGCTGAAGCGCGCGTCTGGTTCGATTCCTTCCATTGCTTCGTCTCCGCGACATACCCGCGGCTCGCCTCGACGACACGAACCGCGTTTGCGATCGCCTCACCCGCATCGCGAACGACGAGCGAAAGCGCCGCGTTGCGAATGATCATGCGAGGGGCGAGCGCTGATTCGCTCGTGCGGACTACGTCGGTTGCCGTGGCACGCGAAGGAGTGGCGGCACTCTCATCCGCCACGCTCTTTTTGCAGGAAATCGTCAGCAGAGTCAAAAGGAGGAGGGGCGGGATCGCTCGTCGATGGTTCATCATCACGAACGGTTAGACACGCGCGGCCGCGCGGCGCAAACCTTCAGTCGTGACGCGCTTCGAGCACCTGGACGCGCTTCTCGAGATCGATGAGGAGATCGTGGTCGTCGAGTTTTCTCACCAGCAGGTCGCGAACGTCGCGCGTGACATCCGCGAGCGGAGGGGAGAGGTCCGTCATTCCCGGCTTCGCACCGCTGGCTTTGGTATCGTCTTTCGATGCGACTCTTCCTCCTTCCTCTCGGGCTGACGATCGTCTCCAACGTCGTCTATCACCTCGCGCAGAAATCGGTGCCGCGCAATGCGGATCCGATGTTTTCGCTCGTCGTGACCTATCTCGTGGCGCTCGCGGTCACGCTCGTCGTTCTGCTCGCCGGAGGTGTTCCGAAGGAGGCCTCGCTCAAGTCACTCAACTGGGCGGCGGTGGCGACCGGCATCGCCATCGTCGGCGTCGAGCTTGGATTTCTGCTCGCCTATCGCGCGGGGCTGAACATCAGCCTCGGAGCGGTGACCTCCAACGTGGCGGTCGCGCTGGTGATGCTGCCTCTCGGCGTGCTGCTGTATCGCGAGCACCTGTCGTTCTCGAATCTCGCCGGACTCCTGCTCTGTCTTGCCGGTCTCGCGCTGATCATGAGGTGACGCGTATAGTCATCTCATCGTGTTTCCCTGTCCTCGCTGCCATGCCGAGGTTGCGCCGCGACTGAACGCATGCCCTGCATGCGGCGAGGTGATCACCGACTTCCTGCGCCTTCACTCGCGCGAGCCGCTCGATGGGAAATATCGCGTGCTCTCGGTGCTCGGCATCGGCGGCATGGGTGAGGTCTACAAGGCGGAGCATGTTCATCTCCACGCGCCGCGCGTGATCAAGCTGATGCGGCCGAACATCGCCGGTGATCAGGCGGCGCATGACCGCTTTCTGCGCGAGGCGCGCATGGCCACGCGCATCCAGCATCAGAACGTCACCGCACTCTTCGATTTCTCCGCACTGCCGGATGGATCGTTCTACATGGTGTGGGAGTACGTCGATGGTGAGAACCTTCGCAACTTCGTTCTCCAGCGGCAGTTTCTCCGCCCTGAGCTGGCGATCCGGCTCGCGTCGCAGGCGCTGATGGGGCTCGACGCGATTCACCGCGCCGGCATCGTGCATCGCGATGTCAGCCCGGAGAACCTGATGGTCGCGCGCGACGAGCATGGACTCGAGCGGGTGAAGATCATCGACCTCGGCGTCGCCAAGCAGTGGAACGACGCGAGCGAGGATCAGACGAAGACAGGCATCTTCGTCGGCAAGTTCAAGTACTGCTCGCCGGAGCAGTTGGGGATGCTCGACGCAGGAGAGCGGATCGACGGCCGCTCCGACATCTACTCGTTCGGCCTCGTGCTGTACGAGATGCTCACCGGCGTCGCGCCCTTCCAGGCGGAGACGCCGCATCAGTATCTATTGATGCAGACGCAGCAGATGCCGCCGCCGCTGCGGCAGGCGAATCCGACGGCCGTCGTCCCGCCGCAACTGGAGGCGCTCATCTTCCGCGCGCTCGCCAAGAATCGCGACCGGCGGTTCTCGTCTGCGTACGAATTCGCGCGCGCGCTCGAGGCCGCGCTGCCGGCGCTGCCGCAGACCGTCGAGCTGCCATCGACGCTCGTTTCCGCGCTGCCTGTCGCACAGTCGATCGCCGATGTCCCTGTCGCGATTCCTCCGCCGAAGGTGCAGGCCCCGATGGCGGCGACCGTGCGCACGGCATCGGCGGACTCGACGCCGGGCCGCAAGCGCGATCTCTATGACGAGGTCGCGCTCGCACTCGGCAACGAGCAGTACGCGAAGGCCGATGCTGCACTGCAGACACTAAAGATGCACCTCGGCGTGAAGGCGGAGACCGACGGGCAGTACCGGCGCCTGCGGAAGGAGCTCGACGCGGGAGCGGCGGAGAAGGAATCGTGGTTTGCCGCGGCGATCGAGAGTGCGAAGCAGCAGGGAAAACCGAAGGAGATGCAACGGCTGGTTGGGGAACGCGACGAGCGCCTCGGTCGGCGCCTTGCGCCGGCGGCCCTGAAGTTCGAGACCGAGGTGTGGCTGCGCCGCCGCGAGGAACTGCTGGCGAAGGTCCGTACCTGGATCGCCGGCGAGTCTTTCACCAGCGCGGGGCGGACTCTGGACGAACTGGCGGAACATCTCGAACAGGGCGCCGCCACCGATGAGGAGTACCTCGCCGTGTCCGCCTACTTCCAGCAGGCGCTCGTCGACTCGAGCGAGAAGGTGCGGCAGGAGATCGTCGCCGCGCACGCGGCGGGGAACATCGCGAAGACCCGGCGGCTGCTCGCGATGTACGACGCGAAGTTCGGACAGGAGCGCCGCAAGCATGGCTCCGTTCAGGCAGCCGAGGCGTGGATCCGGGAGATGGATGCGATGCGCGGCAGCGGAAGCGAAAAGCCGGAGACGGCGGCCGCGGACAGTGCGAAGAAAAAGCGGAGCGGACCGGCGATCGTGCTCCTGCTGCTGTTGCTGATCGCGATGGCCATCGCCGCGCTCTGGTATCTGCGGCCTGATCTCATCCGGCCCTATCTGCTCAGCTACCGCGATACGTCGAATAGCCGAATGGCGAGACGAGCAACGGCACGTGGTAGTGCTGCGACGGATCTTTGATCTCGAACGTGATCGCCGTCTCCGGGAAAAACGTCTCGCCCTTGAAGTAGTCGCCCGTGTCGAACGTGATGCGATAGACGCCCGCTTGCGGTTGCTCGGCGAGGCGCAGGCGGCCGTCGCTGTCGGTTTGGCCGAGGCAGACGACGTCGAAGCCTCCCTGATCGAATTCGAGCGTGATTTTCACGCCTGCCGCCGGGCGGCCTTTGGATGTGTCGAGGACGTGTGTGGAGATCCCCATGCTAGGTCACCAGTTTTTCCAGTCTGAGGTGCATGATCTTGCGCTGCTCTTCCGCGGCGACGCGCAGTTCGGTGGCGGGGTCGTTGTCTAACCGTTCGTTGCACAGTCGCAGCATGTCGTCCGCGCTCCTGCCGGTTGCGCAGACGATGTAGATGTGGCCGAACTTCTCTTCATAACGGCGGTTCGCATCGGCGAGAGCGAGCATCGTTTCGGCGGCCGCGGTGCGCGTGCCGCTCTGTTCCTGCGCTGACCAGGCGCCCCCCTTTCGCTCGCCGATGCGCGGATGGGCGGCGAATGCTTCCTGCCAGTCCTTCTCGGAGAGCGACGCCCAGATCTCGTCGGACGTGGCGAAGGGGTCCGTCATCGGCCGCGCGGCGAGCATGCGGCGCACCCATTCCGCCGACCCGCAGACGCGGCGAAGCGGAGCATCGCCGGCGAGCGTGTTGATCATCTGCGCGATCATCGCTTTGCGCCCGGCATCGGTCGCGCGTCCCCAGACGCGCATCCGCGCCACGCCGCCGTCGGGATAGACCGTCAACCGGATGTGCGTCGCGACTGCATCGACGTCGTACACATGCCGCGTGTCCGCGAGCATCTTCGTGCGCGGCAGGATCTCCTGCCACGTCTCGCCATCGCGGGAGGCATCGAGCGATGCGGTGTCGGGGAAGTTGCCTTTGAACCAGCTCGTGTCGAGCTCGACGCGGCGAACGTGTGCCTCGCACGCGAGCTTCACGATCACCCAGTCGGTGTGGCCTGCGCCACGGCTGCGGCGTGTCTCCCAGCCGTCGCTCATGTTGATGGCGCGCCCCGGCATGATCAGGTTGTGCTTCGGACCGAAGAACATGTCGCTGCAGGTGAGGACCTGTCCGCCATGTTCGATCGCGGCGAGATCGAGCTCGTGATCGAGTCCGCCCTCGCGGTGCCAGTCCGGCACGACCTCGCCGTGCACGCGCAGGCGGGCGACGCCGCCGTCGGGATAGATGTGGAATCGAAGATGTGTGAACGCGAGCGGCGAGTCGATCGCGAACGCGTTCTCCATATTCCCCTGCAGCTCGGACTTTGGAAGGATCTCGAGCCAGTTCGTCAGCGCGTCGTGCGGCGTCTCGACCGGCGCGACGCAACCTTCGAGCGAGGCGTGAGAAGGGAAGTTGCCGCGGAAGAAGGCGGTGTCGATGACGACGCCGCGAATCACGCCCGGCGCACCGAGGCGGATGATCGCGTAGTCGTGGCCTTCGACGCGCTTGCGGCGCGACTCCCAGCCGTCCATCCATTTGCCGCGGTCGGTGTACTCATGTTCCTTCCAGACGGCAGGCGCCTGCTTGAGGAGATTTTCCTTTTCAGCGAAGTAGTCGTCCGTCGCGTAGAGCACGGAACCGCCGAGGCGTTCGGAGGCGAGATCGGCGAGATCGCGGAAGTCTGTCATGTGCGAATCCACTGGCCGATGACGATGTCGCCGGCCCTTTGCCCTCTTACGTACGTCGCGTTCACGACGCCATACAGCTCGCAGCCGGCGTACGGCGTCACCTTGTGACGATGCTCGATCATCGATGGCTCGACGCGAAAGCACGCATGCGGATCGAAGACCGTGAGGTCGGCATCATAACCGGGAGCAAGCTTCCCCTTGCGGTGGCCGAGGCCGGCGAGGCGCGCGGGACCTTCGCTCATGAGGCGCGAGATCCGCTCCAGTGAGATGCCGCGCTTGCGCGCTTCGGTCCAGACGATCGGCAGGCCGAACTGCAGCGAGGAGATGCCGCCCCACGCCTGTGCGAAGTTTCCTTCGCTCAGCTTCTTCAATTCGGGAGTGCAGGGCGAATGATCGCTGACGATCGCGGTGATCAGCTCGTCGGCGATGCCGCGCCAGAGCTCCTCGCGATTGCGATGCTCGCGGATCGGCGGCGCGCACTTGTACTGCGGCGCGCCGTCGGGAATCGACTCCGCGTCGAAGTAGAGATAGTGCGGCGTCGTCTCGGCGGTGAGCGCGATGCGCTTGTCGCGGGCGCGCGCGATCGTCTCCAGTCCGCCGGATGAGGAGAGATGCACGATGTGGGCGCGCGCGCCGCTGCGCGCCGCCGTGTGCGACACGAGCTCGATCGCCGTGTTCTCCGCGACACCCGGCCGGGATGCGAGATAGCTCGAGTAGGCGGAGGGATCGCCGGCGACATCGTGAATGTGCTCCGGCAGTTCCGCATGGACGAGCAGCGGAGCGTCGGTGTCGCGCAGCGCATCGAGTGCGAGCCGCAGTCCGTCGGAATCGAGGTGGCCGAACTCGGCGACGCCGCTGTCGGTGAGGAAGCATTTGAAGCCGGCGGCGCCGTGCGCGAGCATGTCGCGGAGCTCGGAAGCATTGCCGGGAACAGCGCCTCCCCACAGCGCGACGTCGACGCGCAGCTTCCCTTCCATCGCTTCCGCTTTCTGCATCAGCGCGGAGACGGAGGTGGTTGGGGGAATGGAGTTGAGCGGCATGTCGACGATGGTCGTCACGCCGCCGGCAGCCGCGGCGCGCGTCGCGGTCTCGAAGCCTTCCCACTCGGTGCGCCCCGGCTCGTTCACATGGACGTGCGAGTCGACGATGCCCGGCATGATGGTGAGATCGCCATAGTCCGTGACCTCGCCATCGACGTCGTCGAAATGAGAAAGTCGCTCAATGCGGCCATCCCGAATATGAATCGCCGCCGCCCCAAATCCAAGAACACTCTTCGATCGGATGATCATGATCCAACGGCCGATCATGTTAAGTTGGTTTTCGGGGGTCACACCTGGAAAATCAACTTAACGGAGCGCGCTTCATCGTCGCATGGATGGTGCTCGCGTCGCTGTTGATTGGCGGATGCAGCCCGAGCCGGGAGAAAGAGGGCTCCTGCCTCGCGGACTCCGCCGGTACGCTGCGCGTGCTGGAGTCGGTTCCCCATTGTGCCGGGAACGCGTATCTCGAATGCCGGCTCAACTGTCTGGCAGGAAATGCGGCGTCGTGTCTTGGCCTTGCCTACGATGCGGAGACAGATGCGAAGCGGCGCGCGGAGGCGATTCGCTACTATCGGCGAGCCTGCAGTCTCGGCGCGGCGAACGGATGTACGAACTACGCGGCGAGCATCTGGGCGGGAACGCATACCGCCGCGGAGCTCGTGTGCGCGCGGCGGATCTTCGAGAAGTCCTGCGCGGCGAAGGAGCCGTTTGCCTGCGGCATGGTGGGACGCTTGATGCTGGAGTCGGAGAATCCGGCATCGCGCGCCGGCGCGCGCAAGTATCTCGAGTCCGCTTGTGATCGCGTGGGCGGATTTCCGTGTCGCGTGCTCGCACGGCATCTCGAAACGGGCAAGCTCGGCGCGTACAAGCCGGAGCAGATTCGCGCATTGCTGACGAAGGCGTGCAACGGCGGCGATCCCGATGCGTGCGGCGAGCATGCGACGGCCGCAGAGACGTTTCACTGATGGATGTGCGGACGAGGCGTCCGCACTCCACTTAGCTGGGGCGGCGGATGTTGGTTGCCAGGCGGGCACGCTCCAGCAGCACGATCGCGTACCAGCCGAAGTCGATCTGCCACGCGGTCCAGCCGAGGCGTGCGGCCCAGGGCTTCGCGTGGTGATTGCCGTGCCAGTTCTCGCCCTGAAAAAAATGGAGAGGGGCGAGCCAGACGATGTTCTGCGACGAGTCTTCGCCGGGCTGCCGGCCCGCGCGCATGTGCGCGATGCTGTTGACGAAGCACTGCGCGTGCAGCGACGTCACGAGGCGCATGGGGCCGAGCCAGAAGAAGGCCGCCCATCCGAACGGCAGACCGCAGAACAGTGACAGAGCCAGCAGAGGAATCTGTGCACGATTCCAGAAGCGGTACTGCGGCTTATCGAGATCGGGACACCAGCGCGGAAGCGGGACGTTGCCCGCCTGCCAGAGCCAGCGCAGATGTGCCCACCAGAATCCGCCGATCCATGGACTGGAGATGTCTTCCGGTGTCTCGACCTTCGCATGATGTTGCCGGTGATTCGCCGTCCAACTGTCCGGCGCGCCGGAGCCGTTGAACATCGCGAAGAAGATCAGCGCATGCCGGACGATCGGGTGCAGCTTGACGGATGCATGCGCGAGGCTGCGGTGATAGCACACCGTCACGCCGAGTCCGCCAAGCCAGGCGAGGCCGACCGTGATGGCGGCGACGCGCCAGCCGGGCCGCGGGAATGCGAACAGGCCGATGATGGCGAGCAGATGAATGGCGACGATGTAGAAAAACGTCGCGCGATCGCCCCTGGCAGACTTCCACCAGGGTGCATTCCATGGTTCGGGGCCGAGACTGGAGACAATCGGGGTATTCAAGCGATTGTCTTCTATCATCAATCGTGCCGCCTGTCATCCCGCCCGCCGGCTGAGCTAACCAGCCGCTGCACCAAGAACCGCCGGCGCGCCGGCGGTTCGGCCTCCGGGAACCTGTGCGGCGGTGAGGCGCATCAGGATCTCTTCTCCTGTGGCCGGCGCGTTGATTTTCGGGATCCGGCCTCCGCTCACGTAGCTCAGCGCGTTCTTGATCGCCATGAAGACGGAGATGCCGAGGAGGAGGGGAGGCTCGCCGACGGCCTTGCTGCCGCGGATGTTCACCGTGTTCTCCTCATTGACGATCGTGTCCACATGGAAGATCGCGGGGAGATCGCCGATGTTCGGGATCTTGTACGTCGTCGGCGAATGCGACAGCAGCTCGCCGCCCGGCGCGTAGCGCAGCTCCTCGTTCGTCAGCCATCCCGTCCCCTGCACGAAGGCGCCGGTGATCTGGCCCCGATCGATGCCCGGGTTGATCGACTTGCCGATATCCATCAGCAGATCGCTTCGCAGGATCGTCATGTGTCCCGTGAAGCGATCGATCTCCACTTCCGAGACGGCTGCCCCCTGCGTGAAATAGAGGAACGGCGAGCCGACGCCGCTGTCGGCATCCCAGTCGATGCCCTTCGTCGAATAGAAGCCGCGCTCGCCGAGTGAGACGCGCTCGAGATAGCACTTCTTCACGAGCTTCGTCCATGGCACTTCATGGAAGGAGCAGCGGAAGTGTTCGCGGGCGACGTTCTCCATCCGTTCGCGAATGCGCACGCAGGCGTCGATGGCCGCGCCGCCGTTCATGTCCGCCGCACTCGAAGCCGCAGTGGCCGACGTGTTGTTGTTCTTCTCCGTCGACGTGATCATCAGGATCACCATCTCCGGATCGATCCCGAGCTCCTCGGCGACGAGCTGTTTGATCTTCGTGTTGACGCCCTGGCCCATCTCCGTGGCGCCGGTCGAGACCTGCACGGAGCCGTCGAGGTAGACGTTGACGAGCGCGTTGGCCTGATTGAGGAACTTCGTGTTGAACGAGATGCCGAACTTCACGGCGGTGCAGGCGATGCCGCGCAGATGCGTTTCCGACTTCCGGTTGAAGGCCGCGACATCCGCCACGCGCGCGCGATAGTCAGAGGTCTTCTCCAGTTGATCGAAGATCCTGGGCAGCATGTTGTTCCGGACGACCTGCCGGTACGGTGTCGTATTGCGATCCTCGAATCCGTACAGATTGCGCTTGCGGACATCGAAGGGATCGAGGCCGAGGTGGACGGCGATCTCTTCGAGGATGTTCTCGATGGTGATGGCGCCCTGCGGTCCGCCGAAGCCGCGAAAGGCAGTGTTCGGAGGATAGTTGGTGCGGCAGACGGTGCCGGTGATGTCGGCGTTGGCGATGTAGTAGGCGTTGTCGATGTGCGTCATCGCGCGCGCCATGACGGCGGTCGAGAGATCGGCATACGCGCCGCCGTCGGAGAAGAGCTCGGCGCGCAGCGCGGTGATCGTGCCGTCGTTTCGGAACGCGACCTTGTAGTCGTTCTGAAATGGATGGCGGCCGCCGGTCACGCGCATGTCGTCGTCCTTGTTGTAGACGATGCGCGCGGGGCGCTTCGTCACGTGCGCGACGAGCGCGGCCATCGCGGCGGGATGCGTCGCCTGACACTCCTTGCCGCCGAAGCCGCCGCCCATGCGCTTGGTCTGCACGACGACTTTGTTGATCGGCAGCCCGAGAAGGTGCGCGATCACCTCCTGAACCTCGGAAGGATTCTGGGTCGAGGAGTGGACGGTGAGCTGATCGTATTCACCGGGATGGGCGATCGCGGCCTGCGACTCGAGATAGAAGTGGTCCTGGCCGCCGTTGATCCACCGGCCTTCGAGGATGTTCTCCGCGCTGGCGAAGGCGGCATCGACATCGCCGCGCCGGATGTGGCGCACAGGCCCGATGAAATCCCGCCGCTTCTTCGCTTCGTCGATCGTGAAGACCGGCTCGAGTGGCTCGATGTCGATGACGATCGCTTTCTTCGCCGCGGCGATCGCGTCGCGGTGTTCCGCGGCGATGACCACGATCGGGTGTCCGATGAACGTGACCTCGTCCTCGGCGAGCAGCAACTCGTCCTGGATGATCGCGCCGAAGCGGTTGTGGTGCAGGTCCTTGTGCGTGAAGAGGGCGGCAACGCCGGGCACGCGGCGCGCCGCTTCGAGATCGAGCGAGCGGATGCGGCCGTGCGCGACGGGCGAGAAGAAGAAGTCGACGATCAGCTCGTTGCGCGCGGGAGGGATGTCATCGATGTAGATCGACTCACCGGAGACATGGCCGCGCGCAGAATCATGGGGGATGTTCTTTCCGACGCTGGACATCGGTGTAGTTTAAACCGGCAGCCGGGCGGCCGGATGGGTTGTACGATTTCTCCATGAGCGACATCCCGCAGTTCTTCCGCCTGAACGTCGAAGCCGGTGACCTCGAAGCGGCGATTTCGTTTTACGACAGCCTGTTGGGGATCGCCGGGCGGCGCGATCGCGGCGCGCGAGCCTATTACGACTGCGGTCCTGTGATGCTGCAGGTGGTTGAGACCGCCGCGCCGCATGTCGCGGCGAAGGCGCTCTATTTCACGGTGAAGGATCTCGAAGCGGTGTTCGCGCGCGCGAAATCGCTGGGCTGTCTTTCGTCGGAAGCGGTACACGATGCGCCGGGCGGCGAGATCGCGGTCCGTCCCTGGCGCGAGCGCTCGTTCTACGCGAATGACCCCTGGGGAAATCCACTTTGCTTCGTGGAGGAAGGAACGGTGTACAGGGGATGAGGGCGTGCCGGGCCGGCGCGTCAGCTCGGTACAGAACGGCTGTTCAGGAGTGCCACCCATTCGTTGGAATCTGATCGGCATGCGGCAACGTGCAGCTGCACCGAAGAGTTAGACCGCCGAGCGATTCGCTAGTCCAACCACGGCTTGTTCGATGAGCTCGGGTAACTCGATGGGAGAAACCATTCTTTCGCGTAGAGGGAGTCTTCACCCTCCTCGTCGACCACTCGCACCGACCCGAGCTCGGTAGCCTTCGCCGATTCCGTGTGCCTCAAACCAATGAATCCCAGAGATCCGTTGCGTGTGTCAAAGTCACCTTGCGCCGTGCTTCACACCGCCGGGCTGAGCTGGGCACGTGGCTTACTTGCTACGCCCCGTGGCGTGGCATGTAGCTGACGACAGAATCCGCGCTACTTGTAAGAGGATTTCCCGATCTGCCGGGCGAGAAACCAGATTCAGTTTCCGGTAAATCGGGGCGCCGATCAGCGTCGCTTCGAACTGATTCCTCCGGACATTGAATCCATAGCGAAGATCGACGGAGCCGAGATGTTGAATGGTGTACGACCGAAACCCTGGTGGTCGTTTGGACGGCACGATCTCCGGAGCCGATGGGCCAAGGGAGAAACCTATCGCTGTCGAACCTTGTTGAGCTCGGATGTTTCCCCAGGTCCAATCGGTAGCGTGAGTACCTTCCATTCGAAATGCCTCAAGTCCTTTGCAGACATAGACGACGGATTCTTCCGCCAGCGCTGAAGTGGCAAGAAGGGACAGCACAACGAGGCAGATCACGCGCATCGCATTATTAGAGAAAGGATCGGAGTGAAAGAAACCGCGGCGGTGCACCGTAGAGTTAGACCGGTAGCAGGCCTAGTTTCCTGATGGCTTCTAATGCCCGACCTGACGGGCCGTACGATGGATGCTTGCGAAGCTCGACCAGGTCAGGTAGCGCGATGGCTGCGGCGGGGCCGATTTCACCGATAGCTTCAGCGGCCGCAGCTTGAACCCAGGCCTCAGAGTCGCGGAGTGCGGTTCGCAGTGCAGACAATGCGGGCAGTGCCTTCGGGCCGAATGCTGCGAGCAGATTCGCCGCTGCGATTCGAACTTCTACGCTGGCACTTGAGAGAGCGACCGCCAATGCGGCGATGACTTCGGGGCCGTCTTCGTTAAACGCCTGTAGCACTTGAGCCGCCATCTTTCGATCCTCGTCGCTCCCCGTTGTGAGCTGATCAAGAAGCCGCTCAACTTCTCGACGATCAAGGCGCTTGGGTTCGGGAGTGGTGATTACAACCGTGCCGTTGGCAACGCCAATCTCACCCTGCCCTCCGTCTTCGCCGTGCCATCTAACCTCGCCTTCTGCTCGAAGACCAATCGATGGGAGCAGCTCGGTAACGAAGTATTCGATAGCCAGGAAAGGGTTTGGATGATCCTCACCAGCAGGGAGATGGAGCAGGGTACCGTTTGGCGAGATCTTCCAGCCGCGGTTTGCCTGCTCGACGATCTCTCTTTGCTGGTCGTTCGCGGCGGGTGTGATTCGAAAAGCCCCGTTGACGGTGATGTTGTAGCTCACGTCGTGACCTCGTTCCGCCGAACGGTTCGGTGCTCGCCTACTCCGACTCAGGCGGGAGAATTATGCTCTCAGAAGACTGCAGCGGGGTCATGGTGCAGCGTGCAGAGAGTTAGGCGGCGCTTGCCCGTGCCAGGACTTCAAGCCGTGGAAGCAATGCCTTTCTGGCTGCTGGTGAAATCGCAAATGTTGTGTGCTCCAACGCTGGAACACCATTGATCCAGACGTCACCGCAGGCAAAGCACACAACTACGTCGATCGAGGCTCCGTTGGAAGTAAACGCCACGATGTAACCCGGGTCGGGTAGACATGTCGACTCCTTTCCCGGACCTAGATAGCTTGATGGATTGGAAAGCAGTTCAGCCAGGGACTGAGCTTCTGTCTTAGAGGGCGTGTACCGGGCGATCACCGGGAAGGTTTTGTACTTCCGCGGCGAGTTCTTCAGGCGCGAAAAGTCTGGATTGAAAGGGCTGACGACTCGGTACTCCGTGATCTCTTCAGAGTTACTGAAAGAAGCCCTCAGCTGTTGCAACCCCCGAGCGCGTCTCGCCTGTTCGTCAGCCTCCATGCGTTGTGATAGCCGAGTAGCTTCCGCAACGGAAAGACCCGGGCCGGCCGACGTGTCTTCCGCGCGGCAACCTGCCAGGAGAATTGTCGACAAAAGTATGACGAGAGGTCTGGCCATGAACCAATTTCCTTGTGAGCGGAGGCCTGTGGTCCGATTGTCGAGCTGGATCACGTGAAGAACATAGCCGATGGCCGCCGGGAGTGAACCCCGCTGCGTATCAGAGGGCCTCGTGCGCGAATTTCGCCATGATGTTCTCGGCGAGTTGCGCGCGGTAGCCGGCTGATCCGCGCACGTCGGAGATCGGCCGGACCTCTTCTCTCGCGATGCGACCGGCATCCCTGAACAGATCGACCGATGCGGCTTTCCCGGCGAGGAACGCTTCGGTTTTCGGCAGCCGGATGACCGTCGGCGCGACGCCGCCGTATGCGACCCAGGCGCGCTCGATGTGCGCATCCGTGAAGCGGAGGCGGATCGCCGCGGTGAATGCGGAGATGTCGAGATCGCGGCGGCGGCTCACCTTGTAGAGCCGCAACGTGTCGCGCACGATCGGCACTCGCACGCGCGTGATGATCTCGTCCTGCGCCAGATCGAACAGCTTGTAGCCCTTGTAGAACGAATTGATCGGAACGACGCGCGCGCCGCCGTTGAGCTCGAGCTGCGCATCGGCGACCATCAGATAGGGGAGCGTGTCGCCGATCGGCGAGCCGTTGGCGATGTTGCCGGCGAGCGTGCCCGCGTTCTTGATCTGCGGCGAGCCGAAGATCGAGAGAATCTTGTAGAGCTCCGGGATGCGCTCGCGCACGAACAGCTCGAGACGCGCGAGCGACACATTCGCGCCGGCGAGAATCGTCCCGGCGTCCTCGCGCAGCTCGTCGAGGCCCGCGATCTTCGCGAGCGACAGCATCGCCGGCGCCTGATATCCGCGCTTGTTGATCCAGACGCCGACATCCGTCCCTCCGCGCACGATCGTCGCGTTGTGCTCGCGCTTGAAGGCGATCGCTTCCTCGAGTGTGGTCGGCGCATAGAAGCGGCCGATGCGCACGGCGTCGCGTGCGTCGGGCAGCGCGGGATAACGGTCGCGCAGTTTCTGCGTCTTCGAGCCGTCGACCTGCAGCGCCGCCTTGATGATCGGCTCGTAGCCGGTGCAGCGGCAGAGATTGCCGACGAGACCTTCGCGCGTCTGCCGTTCGTCCACACGATCGCACTTCTCGAACATCGCGGTCATGGCCATGATGAAGCCCGGCGTGCAGTAGCCGCATTGCGCGCCATGACAGGCGACCATCGACTCCTGCACCGGCGTCAGCTCGCCGTTCTCTTTCAATCCTTCGACCGTGACGATGCTCGCCCCATCGAGCTGAAAGAGAGACTGGATGCAGGAGTTGACCGGCAGAAAATCCTCATCCCGGCCATAGCGAATGAGCACCGTGCAGGCGCCGCAGTCGCCTTCTTCGCAGACGATCTTCGTGCCTGTCGCGCCGAAGTCGTAACGGAGATAGTTCGAGAGAGTCTTGTAGATGCCGTCGCCGCGGACGATGTGCTCGCGGCCGTTGATATGGAGTATGAGGTGGTCTCGGGACATGGTTTCGCGGTTCCGCGGGCTCGCGGGCTCGCGGTGGCAAGCGGCTCTCTTACCGCGTGCCCGCGAGCCCGCGTATCCACGTGACTAGGGTTTCACGATCCCCGAATACGTATCCGGTCTGCGATCCCGGAAGAACTGCCAGGTGTTCCGCACTTCGCGGATCTTGTCGAAGTCGAGCTCGGCGACGACGAGCGCATCTTCATCGCGCTTCGCAACCGAGAGGAACTGGCCGCGCGGATCGACGAAGTAGCTCTGTCCGTAGAACTCTCCGATGTTCCACGGTCCTTCGAACCCAACGCGATTGATCGCGCCGACGAAGTAGCCGTTGGCAACCGCATGCGCGGGTTGCTCGAGCTTCCAGAGATACTCGGAGAGGCCGGCGACCGTGGCCGAGGGATTGAAGACGATCTCCGCGCCATTCAGCCCGAGCTCGCGCGCCCCTTCCGGGAAGTGGCGGTCGTAACAGATGTAGACGCCGACTTTTCCGTAGCGCGTATCGAAGACCGGATAGCCGAGGTTTCCGGGGCGGAAGTAGAACTTCTCCCAGAAGCCGGGAGCGACGTGGGGGATGTGGTTCTTCCGGTACTTGCCGAGGTAGGTGCCGTCGGCGTCGATGACGGCGGCGGTGTTGTAGTAGACGCCGGTCGACTCCTCTTCATAGAGAGGGACGATGATGACCATGCTGTACTTCTTCGCATACTCCTGCATGAGCTTCGTTGTCGGACCGTCGGGGATCTTCTCCACCGAGTCGTACCAGCGCGTGTTCTGTTCGGCGCAGAAGTAGGGGCCGGTGAAGATCTCCTGCATGCAGATCATCTGCACGCCCTGCTGGCCGGCCTGATCGAGATACTTGAGAGTGCGCTCGAGTTGCGCATTGCGGATGGTTTCGAGATTTTCGTCAGTACCGCAGGCAAGTGCGGTCTGAATGAGACCTGCTTTCACGATTCTGGACATGAGCTGGCTCCTGGTGGATGTGTGGCGGAGAAGCTTACCGTATGATGGAGCGAGATGCCCATTCGGGTCCTGCTCATCGATGACGATCTCCACACCCGGATCATTCTCGAAGAAGTGCTGACGAATGCCGGGTACGAGGTGGAGTGTGCGAAGTCGGGTGAGGAGGGCGTGATGATCGCGCGCAACGATCCGCCGGACGTCGTGTTGATCGACTACATGCTGCCGCGGATCGACGGGATCCGGGTCGCGGAGTCGCTGCGCCGCGATCCCGACATGCATGAGCTGCCGATCGTCGCGATGACCGCCGCCGATCTCTCGCACACCGATCGGGAGCGCTGGAAGGCAGCGACGTCCGTGATCGTGCCGAAGGGAAGCCCGGCGGTGTTGCTGGAGGCGCTGCGGCAGGCGGTGGGTGACAAGGCCTCTGGGGCACTGGGGCACTAGGGCGCTGGGTGTTCGTAGTTTCGAACCACCCCAGCACCCCAGAGCCCCAGAGCCCTAGAATCTCAACGCTTCCCCACGCTTGACGAACTGCCCCATTCCCGGCTTGCCGACGTACGTTCCTTCCTCGATCACGAGCTCGCCGCGGGAGAGCACCGTCTTCGTCGCGCCCTTCACCTTCCAGCCTTCGTAGCAGGAGTAGTCGACGTTCATGTGGTGGGTCTTTGCGCTGATCTCGAGCTCTTCGTTCGGATCGAAGATGACGATGTCGGCATCGGAGCCGACGGCGATCGTTCCCTTGCGGGGGAAGAGGCCGAAGATCTTCGCTGCGGCGGTCGAGGTGATCTCGACGAAGCGATTGAGTGAGATGCGTCCCTGCGCGACGCCGCCGTTGAAGATGAGCGACATGCGGTTCTCGACGCCGGGGCCGCCGTTCGGAATCTTCGAGAAGTCGCCGCGTCCGAGCTCCTTCTGCTCCTTGAAGCAGAACGGGCAGTGATCGGTGGAGACGACCTGCAGATCGTTGAACTTCAGTCCGCGCCACAGCTTTTCCTGATTCCACTGCTCGCGGATGGGCGGCGTCATCACGTACTTCGCCCCTTCGAAGCCCGGCTTCTCGTAGACCGAGTAGTCGAGGAAGAGGTACTGCGGGCAGGTCTCGGCATAGGCCGGTGTGCCCATGTCGCGCGCGCGCGTCACCTCGTCTAACGCGTCGCTGCAGCTGAGGTGAACGATGTAGACGGCGGTCTCCGCGATCTCCGCCAGCGCGATCGCGCGGTGTACTCCTTCGGCCTCAGCCTTCGTGGGGCGGGTGAGCGCGTGGTACTTCGGATCGGTCTTCCCTTCGGCGAGCGCCTGCTTGACGATCGCGTCGATGACGACGCCGTTCTCGGCGTGCATGCAGATGAGGCCACCGTTGTGACCGGCGGTCTTCATCGCCTTGTAGATCGTGGCGTCATCGACGAGGAAGACGCCGGGATAGGCCATGAACAGCTTGAAGCTGCTGATGCCCTCGCGAATCATCGACTTCATCTCCGGCAGCCGCTCGTCGGGGATGTCCGTGCAGATGAGGTGGAAGCCGTAGTCGATCGAGGTGTTGCCCTGCGCCTTGGCATGCCACGCGTCGACGGCCTGCGCGAGCGACTGACCTTTGTACTGCACGGCGAAGTCGATGATCGTCGTGGTGCCGCCGAAGGCCGCGGCACGCGTGCCTGTTTCGAACGTGTCGGATGCGGACGTGCCGCCGAACGGCAGCTCCATGTGCGTGTGCGGGTCGATGCCTCCGGGAATGACGAGACGTCCGCGGGCATCGATGACGCGGTCAGCCTCGACGTTCTCGAGCGACTTCGCGATCGCCGCGATCTGACCTCCTTCGATGAGGATGTCGGCGTGATAGTCGTCGACTGCAGTAACGATGCGGCCATTGCGAATGAGGGTTTTCATCACGACCTCCAGAACGCGGCGATTGTATTACTGGTGAGTGACGAGTGATGAGTGATGAGTGATGAGTGATGAGTGATGAGTGACGAGTGATGAGTGCTGAGTACCGAGTGCTGAGTGACGAGAGCGATCCGTGCTCAGACTCGTCACCTAGTGCTCGGTACTCAGTGCTCGGTACTCAACACTCGTCACTCATCACTCGTCACTCATCACTCCGCACTCGGTACTCGTCACTCATCACTCGTCACTCGGTACTCGGCACTCAGCACTCAGTACTCAGCACTCAGTACCTTAGAATGTTCGCGCATGGATCGTGAACGCCGTCAGGCTCCGCGCTCGACTCTGAGCGAGCTACTGCAGATCAAGGTCGGTGTTCAGACCGCACGTGTCGTGGACCTCAGTACCGCGGGTGCACGCGTCGAGCATGAAGAGAAGCTGACCGTCAACAGCAACGCCGACCTCGAGATCAAATGGGGCGCGTTCAGGTCGCGGTTCAAGGCGCGCGTTGCGCGCTCGGAGATCTCCGGCCGCAAGGGCGGGACGCTGATCTATCAAAGCGGACTGCAGTTTCACGATCTCGATCCTGAAGCGGCGGGATTGATCGCGATGATTCTCAGCGGCGAGCCGCCTGAGCCGCCCGCTGTCGTAGAGCCAGAGCCGGCCGAGCCCGAGCCGGTGGAAGCGATCGAGATGCCCGCGCCCCCTCCCGCGCCGCCGAAGCCTGTGGCGCCGTCGCCGGTGTTCGGCGGCGGAAGTCTCTTTCTTCAGCTCGACGACGAAGACACGATGCCCTACATCATGCTTCGCTATCGCGACAGCCGCTGGTCGAAGCACTACACCGCAACTCCGCAGCAGCCGGAAGATGGGCTGACGATCAGCCGCGAGCAGGCGAGTGAGATCGACATGCTGCAGCGGACGTATGAGACTGCAGATCCGGAGACGCGGCGGATGATGCGCATCGCGATGGCCGCGCAGCTCGGCGGATGAGCCATCCGATGATCAGCGCGCCTGCAGCCTCGCTCTCGGTCGATTATCTTCCGGCGATTCCTGACGACCCTTCGGCGATCGGCATCGCGCCGCTGCCGATGCCGCAGCTCGGACCGCAGCCGCTCTGCGAGGTGTGGCGCGGCGATGCGCTGTTCGGTTCCTTCGTCTGCGACGACGATGAAGACATCGAGCGCGCCGCGCGCGACGCCTACACCGAGATTCTCCAGCGAACGAAACGCGAGGGACATCCGCATCTTCTGCGCGTCTGGAATCACGTGCGCGACATCAATGCCGGTGAAGGCGACGACGAACGGTACCGGCGATTCTGCGCGGGCCGTCACGATGCGTTCGCCGCCGCGGGATGGGGGAAGGAGCGCCTGCCGGCGGCGAGCGCGATCGGGATTCGCGAGCCGCGGCTCGTCGTCTACTACCTCGCCTCCGCGCGTCCCGGACAGCATTTCGAAAATCCGCGGCAGGTGAGCGCGTACGACTATCCGCGGCAGTACGGGCGGTGCAGCCCCTCATTCGCGCGCGCGACGGCGTTCGGCGGCATGGTGTTCATCGCCGGCACGTCGAGCATCGTCGGCCACGAGTCGCTGCATCCCGGCGATGTGCACGCGCAGTTGCGGGAGACGCTGCGGAACATCGAGCTGACTGCGAAGCACGCCGGCTGCTCCGGCCTCGGCGCCCTCACGCACCTCAAGCTCTATCTGCGCAATGAGGGCGATCTTCCGATTGCCGACGAGCTGCGGGCGGCGATGCCGCACGCGGCGATGCTCGTGCTGCGCGCCGACATCTGCCGGCGCGAGCTGCTGCTGGAGATCGAAGCGGTCGGCAGCCGCGGCGCTACGTCGTCGTGAGCGCCGCGTAGCCCTCGTGCTCTTCGTCGTATCCGCCGTGATAGTCGAGCTGCTCCGGCCGTTTGATCTGCGAGTGCGCGACGATGCGGTCGCGGCGGATGCCGCGGATGTCGGCGAGTGACTTCCACCCCTTGTCCGCGTGCTTCTCGAAGAAGTCCGTCATGCCGCCGATCAGATTCCGGATCACGTTCGGCCCGATCGCGTGATCGAGCATCGCCGCCGTGCACACCTGCACGGTGCCGCAGCCGAGGAGGATGTAGTTGAGGGCGTGGGCAAAGGTGGAGACGCCTCCGATGCCGGAGAACTCCTTGTCGGGAAACTTCGTCGTCATTTGCGCGACCTTCGCCATCGCCAGCGGCAGGATGGCCGGGCCTCCGAGTCCGCCCGGCGAGACGAAGCCTTCCACGTTCATCTCGAACTCCAGCGTGTCGGGATCGATGAGCGGAAGCGACGGCCAGGTGTTCGATGTCGAGATCGCATCCGCACCGCCGCGGAACGTCGCTTCGGCTTCTTCAGCGATGTTCGACGTTGCCGGCGTGAGCTTCACCCAGACAGGAATCTTCGCGACTTCCTTCACGGCCATGGTGACGACGGAGCAGAGGACTTTGTCCTTGCCGACGTTCGAGCCCATGTCGACGCGATCCATGTGCGGGCAGGAGAAGTTGAGCTCGAGCCCGTCGACACCTTCGTCCTGACAGGCTTTCGCCAGCTTCTGCCAGTTGTTCAGCTCTTTGTCATTGCCGGAGCCGGCCATGATGGAGGCGATCAGCACCTTGTTCGGATACTGCTTCTTGATGTTGGAGAGCTTGCCGATCCACCAGTCGAGCGGCTTGTCGGAGATCAGCTCCCAGTTCCATGACGCCATCAGCGTGGTATTCGGGCGCTTGGTCATCGAGAGGCGCGAGTCACCGTTGTCGGCGCGGAGGAACTTCGTCTTCGGACCTTTGACGTTGACCACCGGATGCAGACCGATCGTCTTCGTGACGACACCGCCCCATCCCGCTTCAAAGGCTCGCATGATGTTCGCGTCGGACTCGGTGGGTGGCGCGGACGCCAGCATGAATGGATTCTCGAAGCGAATGCCTGTGAATGTCGTTGATAGATCGGCCATGGCGGTCTCCTTGTTAGTGGAAAAGGAAATTGTACGCGGGTTCGGGTGGGCGGGGCGCCTTACGGCGCTGGGCGCCTTACGGCGCGGCGCGAGGCGCTGGGCGCTGGGCGCGGGGCGCGGGGCGCTGGCGACGCGCTGGCGACTCTTGAATTCATAACGGTGCGCCTCGCGCCGCGCCGTAAAGGCGTACGGTGCGTCTAGCGTCTAGCGCCTAGCGCCTCGCGCCTCGCGCCGCGCCGTAAGGCGCCCCCGCCCCCGTTACAATGCGCGAATGCACTCACAAGACGACGTGATCCGCCACGATGATGGCCGTGTGGAGCTCCGCGACCATTCAGCGATTGAACAAAGCCGTCTGTACAGCGAAGATCTCGCGCCGGTGCCGGTCGCGAAGCGCGACTGGTCGACGTACAACTACGCCGCGCTCTGGATCTCCATGGCGCACTGCATTCCGACGTACATGCTGTCGTCGGGTCTCATCGCGGAAGGGATGAACTGGTGGCAGGCGCTGTTCACCATTCTCCTCGGCAACACGATCGTCCTGATCCCCATCCTTCTGAATTCGCATCCGGGAACGAAGTACGGAATCCCGTTTCCGGTCTTCGCGCGCGCGAGCTACGGCACGATCGGATCGAATCTGCCGGCGATCATGCGCGCGCTCGTCGCCTGCGGCTGGTTCGGCATTCAGGCCTGGATCGGCGGCCAGGCGCTGCACACGTTCATGAAGTCGATCATCCCCGCCTGGCCCACGCTCCTCGGCGGTGCCGTGGGCGGTCACACACCGACGGAGTGGTTGTCGTTCCTCGTCTTCTGGGCGATGAACATCTACATCATCTATCGCGGCATGAATCTGCTGCGGGCCGTGGAGAACTGGGCCGCGCCGTTCGTGCTCGTGATGACCGCACTGCTTCTCGCATGGGCCGTGTGGCGCGCCGGCGGCCTCGGATATCTCGTCACGCATCCCGGCAAGCTGAACACGTGGGTGAAGTTCAAGCCGGTGTTCATCCCCTCGCTGACGGCGATGATCGGCTTCTGGGCGACGCTCTCGCTCAACATGCCGGACTTCACGCGCTTCGGCCGCTCGCAGCGCGAGCAGGCGATCGGCCAGACCGTCGCGCTGCCGACGACGATGACGGTCTTCGCGGCGATGGGCGTGATCATCACGTCCGCAGCCGCGGTGATCTATTCGAATGAATCGATGAATCAGTTGTGGGATCCGGTGCTGCTCGTCGGCCACTTCACGCAGCCGGTAATCGTCGCGATCTCGATGTTCACCGTGGTCGTGGCGACGCTCTCGGTGAACATCGCGGCGAACGTCGTCTCGCCCGCGAATGACTTCGCGAACGCGATGCCGAAGTACATCTCGTTCCGTACCGGCGGTCTGATCACAGGCATCCTCGGCATCGTCATGCAGCCGTGGAAGCTGCTCGCGGACCCCGAGGGGTACATCTTCAAGTGGCTCGTCGGCTACAGCGGCGGACTCGGATCGATCGCCGGGGTGTTGATCGCCGATTACTGGATCGTGCGCGACAAGAACTTCATCCTCGCAGATCTGTATAAGGAGGAAGGAGCGTACACCTACGCGAAGGGCTGGAACTGGCGCGCCGTTGTCGCGACGCTCCTCGGATGTTTCTTCGCGTGGATCGGACTCGCGGTGCCGGCCATGAAGGCTCTCTACGACTACGGGTGGTTCGTCGGCTTCGGCGTGGCGTTCGGTGTGTACGCACTGTTGATGAAGATCGCGAAGCCGGCGGCAATCGGTGAGCCGGAGGCGGCATAGTTCGCTGCGTTTTGAGGCAGAATGGCGGCCTGAGGTGGTGACTTGGCGGACGATCGCAGACGCGCAGAACGATTCCCGATGACCTTTCCAATCGAGCTCGGTGGCACGAGCGGCGTGACGCGCGACGTCAGCGGTGTCGGCGTGTTCTTCACGACGAACGAGCCGCTCGAAGTCGACACCGAGATCTCGTATCTGTTGCGCGTTCCGGATGCCGTGAACGTGCGCTGCAAAGGCCGCATCGTCCGCGTGAACCAGATGGGCGGCCAGTACGGTGTCGCCGCGACGATCGACGAGTTCGAGCTCGACGATTCACCGTCGGCGCGCGCCGACGCGCACATCGTGATCCAGGAACTGAAGCGGCATCATTGATCATGAGTGAAGAGTGACGAGTGAAGAGTGACGAGTGAAGAGTGATGAGTGATGAGTGATGAGGGAAGAGTAGTTCCTCGACTCATCACTCGTCACTCGTCACTCGTCACTCTTCAACACGATCACTCCCCGGCGGGTGCGGCCGTTCATCTTTGCGACGATGGTTGTCTGTAGCCGGATGTGCCGCACGAATGTCCCGCTTTCGGTTGCGGGTTGCGACGAGAGCCACTCCCAGTCGACGAAGCTGTTGCGCACGCGATCGCTCACCGAGAAGTAGCCGGCCTGGAACGCGGTGAGATTCTGGAAGAAGTGCGAGCCCTGCGAGGGGTCGACGCTGATGTCCTTGAATCCCGCCTCGACGATCACGCGTGCGCCGGAAATCTGCTCCCACTTCACCGGAATCCCGAGCAGCGGATCGAGACTGCCCCAGCGTCCCGGGCCGATCAGCAGATACGGCCGCTGTTCGGCGACGAGCATCTGATTGATGCGCGCGATCTCCGCCGCGGCCTGATGGCTCTTCGAGCGCTCGTAGCGATCGATGTCGACGACGACGATGTCGCGCAGATCGCGGATCACGCCGTGGCCGAGAACCTGCGTGCTCTGGCAGAGCAGATCTTCGTCAGGCGTTTCGTCGATGGTCATCTCTTCCGTCTCGCGGCTGAGCGGGAGCGGGCGTACCTGCAGCACTCCCAGTTTTCCTCCGGCGAGGTTGACGGCGAACTCGATCTCGACCGGCGTGCCGATTCCCCACGTTGCGAGCCCGCAGAGAAAATCGATCGCTTCCGCCAGCGGCACCGTGCGGTTGCGCAGAATCGGAGCGAAGGTGACGATGCGCATCCCCGGCCGCGAGACTCCGTCGTAGAGCGCATCGTTCTCCGCCGAGAACGTCGAGGCGATCGGTGCGAGTGTTCCATCCCGTTCGGCGACGCCGAGGTCGTACTTGAGGACGCGCTCGTCGGTGGTCGCGGTGATCTCAACCGGCTGCTGCACCATCCGCAGCGCATAGAACTCGCGCTGATTGTTCTTGCGCGCATCGCGCGTGGAGAAGAACTGCTGGAGGTGATCGGGATACTTCGGGCAGAAGTGGACCGACGCTCCGCCTTCGACGATCGTGCGGCCGAGGCCGAGGGCGATGGAGACAATGCCTTCGTCGGGCTTCTGCGGGCCGGCCGGATAGAAATTGTAGGAACGCGCGACGCCGGCGATCTCCGGATAGAAGCGATCCTCGTGCTGCGCCCCAACCATCTGCTGCACGATGACCGCCATCTTCTCCTCCTCGAAGCGGAGCGAGGTCACCTTCAGATACTCGCGCGCGGAGTGATAGAACGTCGACGCGTAGACGCGCTTGATCGCGGTGACCAGCTCGTGCAGCCGCACGGCGGGATGGGGGTGGTCGTTGGGAATCATGTACGTCTGATAGACGCCGGCGAACGGATGGAACTGCGAGTCCTCCAGCAGACTCGAAGAGCGGACGGCGAGCGGATGCGGACAGAGCTCCAGAAACGCCGCCAGCTCCGCCAGCGTCGCCTCGGGGAAGTGCGGCGCGTCGAGAAAGCGCCGCTGGATCTCCTCGTCGCTCGCGCCGCGGTTCTGGACGAACGCCTGCAGTTCGTTCTCGGACAGGAAGCGATCGAAGACGTCGGTGCCGGCGACCAGGCAGGGAGGCACTTCGATCTCGAGTCCCGGAAAGCGGCCGGCGACGTCGTAGGCGGAAAGGAGCGCGTTGAAGAACGCGAGGCCGCGCGCCTTGCCGCCGACCGATCCTCCGCCTGTGCGCGCGAATGAGTTCTCGGGATCGAACGTGTCCTTCGAGAACTCCATGAGCAGGCCGCGCTGGCGGAACGCGCGGTGCTCGTGCACCTGACGGATGAGATGCATCCGCAAGTCGTGAGCCGATTCGAAATCCGTGACCTTGCTCGG
This sequence comes from Acidobacteriota bacterium, assembly GCA_021325515.1. Classification (GTDB taxonomy): domain Bacteria; phylum Acidobacteriota; class Thermoanaerobaculia; order Gp7-AA8; family Gp7-AA8; genus JAJPHC01. Next base: position 196,223 of record JAJPHC010000060.1, on the reverse strand, counting down.
CCGCAGCCGCGATGCGAGCTGGAATTCCGTGCGCGCCTTCAGCCAGTTGGAGAAGTGATTGCGCGACGCGTGGTAGACCACCGATTCATCGGGGACGATGCGGAGCTGCTCTTCGAGCGTGCGAAGATCGGTCGCGCGGCCCGCTTCGCGCCCGTCCGGCATGCGGAAGACGAAATCGCCGAACGCGAAGTTCTGGCGCAGCATCCGGCGGAAGTCCTCGACGAACGACGGCGACTTCTTCCAGAGGAACAGCGCCCCTTCCTCCTGCGCATCTCCGGCATACGCCGGATCGCTCGATTGCAGCAGGACCGGGATGTCGAAGAAGCCGGCGTGAACGCGACTGGCAAAGTCGAATCCGGCGCGATCGTCCGGCTTTCCGTCGCGCGGGAATCGAACATCGCAGATCACCCCCGTGATGTGCTCCTTGAATTCGTCGAAGCAGGCGATCGCATCCTCCCACGTCGAGCGAAGGAGGATCTTCGGCCTTGCGCGAAGCCGCACAGAGCGGTGCGCCGCGTTCACCGCTTCCGACATCAGCCGCTGCGAGTGCTGAATGATCTCGGCGTAGAGCAGCGGCAGGAAGTGCGATGCATCGCGGATGTTGTCTTCGACGAGAAGGATGCACTGCACTCCGAACTTCGTCGTGTCTTCGCGGACGTTCCACTCGTCTTCGAGATTCTTGATGACGGCGATGAGCAGCCGGAAGTCTCCCTGCCAGACGAAGATGCGATCGAAGATGGAGATCTCCTGATGGGTGATGAGGTCGTTGAGCTCGCGATTGTCATAGCCGAGGAGGACGATCGGCGTGGTGATGCCTTCGTCGAGGAGCGAGCGCGCGAGACGAATCGGAGTCGTGTCTTCGATGTGCAGCGTGGTGATGATCAGATCGAACTGCGTTCCGCTCTTGAGAAGCCTGATCGCCTCGGCGCCGCTCGAGACGCGCGTGAACTCCGGCGTGTGCGAAAGCTGCAGCCCGCGGTACTCGCTCTGAATCTGCTCGTAGAGGAGACCTTCTTCCTCGAAGAGATAGAAATCGAACAGAGAAGAGACGAGGAGGATGTCGCGGATGCGATGTCTCTCGAGCTGCTGAAACCCCTGCAGCCATGTGAGAGACGACGGTGGAGGGATGAGAGACATGTTGAGGAATGAGGGATGAAGGATGAGGGATGAGGCCTCATCCCTCTCTCCTCATCCCCGCTTCACACGACTCCCTGATCCATCATGGCATCCGCCACCTTCAGGAAGCCGCCGATGTTCGCGCCGTTCACGTAATTGCCGGGCGTGCCGAAGCGCGCCGCCATCTCGACGCAGGTCTCGTGAATGCGCTTCATGATGCCGTGCAGCTTCTGGTCGACTTCGCTGCGGCTCCACGCGAGGCGCATGCTGTTCTGGCTCATCTCGAGTCCGGAGGTGGCGACGCCGCCGGCATTCGCCGCTTTGCCCGGCGCGTAGAGAATGCCCGCCTCGAGGAACTGATTCACGCCGCCGATCGTCGTCGGCATGTTCGCCCCTTCGGAGACGACGAAGACGCCGTTCTTGAGGAGGTTCTTCGCATCGCGTGCGTTGATCTCGTTCTGCGTCGCGCTGGGGAACGCGCAATCCGCCTTGTGATCCCACAGCGGATTGTGCTCCGCCCCCGGCGAGAACGGCGTGTAGACCGCGCTCTTGAATTTTTCCGTGTACTCGGCGATGCGGCCGCGGCGCACGTTCTTCAGCTCGAGGATGAAGTCGAGCTTCGCGCGGTCGATGCCCTCTTCGTCGTAGATGTAGCCGTTCGAGTCGGAGAGCGTGACCACGCGCGCACCGAGATGAAGGAGTTTCTCGACGGTGTACTGCGCAACGTTGCCGCTGCCCGAAACGAGACAGACTTTTCCTTCCAGCGTCTGCGAACGGGTGGTGAGCATCTCCGCGGCGAAGTACACCGCGCCGTAGCCGGTCGCTTCGGGCCGGATGAGCGAGCCGCCCCAGTTCAGTCCCTTGCCGGTGAGCACGCCGGTGAATTCGTTGCGCAGCTTCTTGTACATGCCGAAGAGATAGCCGATCTCGCGGCCGCCGACGCCGATGTCGCCCGCCGGCACATCGGTGTCGGGACCGATGTGGCGGAAGAGTTCCGCCATGAACGCCTGGCAGAAACGCATGATCTCCGTGTTGCTCTTCCCCTTGGGATCGAAGTCGGAGCCGCCTTTGCCGCCGCCCATCGGCAGCGTCGTCAGACTGTTCTTGAAGACCTGTTCGAAGGCGAGGAACTTGAGGATGCCGAGGTTGACGGATGGATGAAAGCGGAGGCCGCCTTTGTAGGGGCCGAGCGCGCTGTTCATCTCGATGCGGAAGCCGCGATTGACGCGGACTTCGCCGCGGTCGTCGACCCACGGGACGCGAAACATGATCAGCCGCTCCGGCTCGACCATCCGCTCGAGAATTTTCGCGGAGCGGTATTCCGGATGCCGCTCGAGCACGATGGAAACGGATTCAGCGACTTCGAATACTGCCTGATGGAACTCCGGTTCCGCGGGATTCTTTGCCTTGACGTCGGCCATGAAGTCTTCGACGTACGGAGACATTTTCGTTTTCGGAGAGATGTCGTCCTCGACATAAGCGGTCATGGGACTCCTCCTTGCCAGATTGTTGGGGTGCGTAGAGTGAATCGAAGATGCAACGTTTTGGCAAGTGCTCTGGTCACACGGCGAAGTTCGCGGGCCAGCCCTTCTCGGCGGGCATCGATTCGAGAATTGCGGCGACGCCATCCGACCATTCGGAGACCGTGGCCGGTCGCTCTTCGGGATCCTTCGCGAGCGCACGCGCGAACGCCGCATCGAGCGCTTCATTGCCGCTCATCAGCGTCGACAGCGCGGGTGGTTGCTCGTAGAGGATCTCGGCGAAGACCTTCGTGACTTCTTTCCCCGTGGTCACGCGCCGGCCGGCGAGTGCTTCGTAGGCGACCGTTGCGAACGCATAGAGATCGGTGCGGGCGTCGACCTTGCGCTTGCGCTCGATCTGCTCCGGCGCCATGTACGCCGGGGTGCCGATGAAGCTGCCGTGGCGGGTTAGAGTCGAGTCGGCGTCGATGGACTTCGCGATTCCGAAATCGAGAATCTTCGCGCGGAAGCCGGCGCCTTCTTCGCAGAGAAAGATGTTGGAAGGCTTGATGTCGCGGTGGACGAAGCCGGCCTTGTGCACCGCAGTGAGTGCCGGCCCCACCTGCCGCAGCAGCGAGGCGACCTGCGATGGCGAGCCCGGGCCGTAGGCGCGGATCATCTGCGCGAGATCGAGGCCGCGCAACTGCTCCATCACGAAGTAGAGCGAGCCGTCGTCGAGCGCGCCGGAGTCGAACACCGTGCTGACGTTCGGGTGATCGATCTTCGCCGCTGCCTGCGCCTCATGCTCGAAGCGCGCACGAATTTCCTGATCGTTGAAGTATTCGGCCTTGATGATCTTGATGGCCACAGGACGCCTGAGCCGCTCGTCTTCCGCGGCGAAGACACGCGCCGTCGATCCGACGGCGATTCGCCGCTTGAGAACGTAGCGGTCGGCGACGCGCAGCGGCACGAGCTGCGCCGCATCGAGCGGCCATCCATCCTCGGAACACTCCGGCACGGTGTGCTCGTAGCAGCGGCCGCAGCGTGTGCAGACGTGCAGCAGCACTTCGCCGCGGCTGATCAGCTCCTGCCGCCGGTCGAAGAACCGCTGCCGTGCCGCGGTCAGCTCCCAGCGGAGATCGCGCATCTCGATCGCGCCTCCGAGCTGCGTCGCGAAGCTCTCGACGAGCACCCGCTCCTCGGGCGTCATGAACGGGCGATGGACGATGACTTCGCCGGCTTCATGCCCCGCCGCGTGTACCGGAATGTGAATCGTGTCTCCATCCGAGCGCGCCGTCTGGCCGCCTACCGCGTTCGTCTCATTGACGACGACCGACGTGATGTCGTCGCGCTTGCCGAAGACGACTTCGACGAGTGCGCCGAAGAGCTCGGAGATTTCCGCCGCGGTCGCTTTCGACCACGACTCCACATCGCGATGCGCGGACGAGGCGGAGGAAGTGAGCTCGAGGATCTTCTTCTGCGCGCTCTTCAGTTCGCGGCTGGCGCGGGCCAGCGCCAGTTGCGTGCGGACGCGGGCGAGGAGAACCGGCAGATCGATCGGCTTCGTGACGTAGTCGTTCGCGCCGAGCTCGAGCGCCTCGATGATGTCGCGGCGCTCCGCGCGCGCCGTGGTCATGATGATCGGGAGATCGAGTCCGGTGGACTTGTCGCGGATCTGCTTGAGAACGGAGATGCCGTCGACGTCGGGCATCATGATGTCGAGGAGCACGAGATCGAAGTGCTCGGTGGCGACCATCTCCAGCGCCTGCGAACCGCCGTCCGCCATGCGCACGAAGAATCCGCGATGCGTCAGCTCTTCTTCGAGCAGCGCGCGGTTGATCGCATTGTCATCGACCACGAGGATCGTCGCTGGGGCGTCCAGGCCGGACCTCCTGCAATTAGTGTATCCCGACGTAGGATTGAAGGATGCCCGTCGAAGCCGTCATCTCGACGCGATCTACAAGCGCTACCCTCGAATTCGCAGCACTCACGCGTCCGAGGTAGGATGATCGCCATGGCGGAAGAGCTCTGGCAGACGTTGCTTCGGTTTCACCGGGAAGTGGTGAAGCCGGAAATGCAGGAAATCGTCGACGTCCGAATCGACACGCTTCGCGATGACATGAACTCTCATTTCGACGCGATCTACAAGCGCCTCGATCGAATTGAGAGCGAGCTTACCGCTGTCAAAGCCGGGCTGCGCAGACTCGAGGAACGAATGGATGCCCTCGAGCGCCGCCTCGCCGCCGTCGAGACGCGTCTTCTTTCAGTGGAGGAACGGCTCGAAGCCGCGGCACTTCGCTCCGAGCTGGAGGAGCTTCGCAATCGAAGCGCAGCAATCGAGCAGCGGCTCGCCGCTCTGGAGTCGCGCAACTAGTGCTCACCGCGAGCCCGCGTAACCGCGAGCCCGCGTAACCGCGTCGCCCGCGCACCCACCTCACGACATCCAGTTCACGCCCGCTTCCTTGTTCCACTTCGTCGTCATCTTCTTCGACTTCGTCCAGAACTCGATCGAGCCGCGGCCGGTGATGTCGCCGACGCCGAACTTCGATTCGTTCCAGCCGCCGAAGCCGAACGGCTCGCGCGGGACAGGCACTCCGACGTTCACGCCGACCATGCCGGCGCTCGCGTTCTCCATCACGTAACGCGCGGTGCCGCCGCTCTCCGTGAACACCGCCGCCGCGTTGCCATACGGCGAGCGATGCTGCACGTGCAGCGCCTCATCGACGTCCTTCGCGCGGATGATCACCATCACCGGCCCGAATACTTCCTCCTGCGCGATGCGCATCTCGGGCGTGACGTGATCGATGAGCGTCGGTCCCACGTAGAAACCGTTTTCTTTTCCCGGCACGCGATAGTTGCGCCCGTCGACGAGGACCTTCGCTCCCATCGTCTCCGCTTCGGTGATGTAACTCTCGATGCGCTCCTTCGCCGCGCGTGAGATGACGGGGCCGATGTGCGTTCCCGGCACCATGCCGCGCACGATGCTGACCATGCGCTCGATGATGTGATCCGTCTTGCCGACGGCCATCATCACCGAGGCGGCCATGCAGCGCTGGCCGGCGCAGCCCGACATCGATGCGACGACGTTGCCGGAGGTCATCTCCGGTTCGGCGTCGGGCATGACAATCAGATGATTCTTCGCGCCGCCCAGTGCGAGGACGCGCTTGTAGTTCATGCTGCCGCGGCGAAACACGATCTTCGCGACCTTGGTCGAGCCGACGAAGCTGATGCCTTCGATGCCGGGGTGATCGCAGATCGCTTCGACCGTCGCCTGGCCGCCGTGGACGATGTTGAGCACACCATCCGGCAGCCCCGCTTCGCGCAGCAGTTCGGCGATGCGGCCGGAGGAGAGAGGCACCTGCTCCGACGGCTTGAGGATCATGCAGTTGCCGAGGGCGATGGCGTTGGGGATGGTCCAGTTGGGAACCATGTTGGGAAAGTTGAACGGCGTGATCGATGCGACGACGCCGACCGGATAGCGCTCGACGCGGCATTCGACGCCGCGGCTCACTTCGAGGACCTCGCCCGCGGTGATCTGCGGCAGCGAGCATGCGAACTCCGTCAGCTCCGCGGACTTCAGCACCTCGGCTTTGCCTTCGCTGAGGATCTTGCCGTTTTCCTCGGTGACGAGTGCCGCCAGCTCCTCGATGTTTTTCTCGAGCAGAGTCTTGTAGCGGAAGAAGACCTGCACACGCTCCTTGATCGGCATGCCGGCCCAGCCGGGCAGCGCCTTCTTCGCCGCTTCGACTGCGCGATCGACGTCGGTGCCGCTCGACAGCGGCACGCGCGAGATCACACTGCCGTCGGCGGGATTGGTGACGTCGAGATGTTCAGCGGCACTCGACTCGACGAAATTGCCGGCGATGTAGTTGCGGACGTCGGGATATTTGGCAGGTGCGCTCTGTTCGATCGCGGTCATGGGCGTGGCCTCCTCGGGTTGTGTGTGTGTGTGTAGGACAGGCGCCCTCGCCTGTCCATGAATTTCGCCTGTTCATGAATTTCGACAGGCGAGGGCGCCTGTCGTACAGGCGGCGGCGCATGTCGTACAGGCGAAGTCTAATATCATGCGCCACACATGAACATTCGCGATCTGTTCCGCACGAAGTCGCTCGACGAGCTCATTGCTGAGACTCGGGAAGAGGGGCATCAACTCAAGAAAGTCCTCGGACCGTGGAATCTGGTTGCGCTCGGAATCGGGGCGATCATCGGTGCTGGCATCTTTGCCACGATCGGCACTGCGGCTGCGGGCGATGGCCAGCGTCTTGGCGCCGGACCTGCGCTGTCGGTGTCGCTTATCGTCGCGGCGCTGGTCTGCGCGTTTTCTGCGCTCTGTTACGCCGAATGGGCGTCCATGGTCCCTGTTGCCGGATCGGCTTACACATATTCCTATGCGACGCTCGGTGAGCTCATCGCGTGGATCATCGGCTGGGATCTGATCATCGAATATGCGATCGGGAACGTGGCAGTAGCGCTTTCGTGGGCGAACTACTTCAACACGTTTCTGGGAACCTACAACATCGAGCTGCCGAAGTGGATGACCGTTGATTACGGTACGGCTGCGGCGAAGATGCCCGACGTCGTGGCTGGCGCGCCGCGCGTTCTCGGGTTTCCCATCATTTTCAACTTCTGGGCTGTCGTCATCGTCACGTTGATCACGATCGTGCTGGTGTGGGGGATACGCGAATCGGCGCGCTTCAACTTCGTAATGGTGGCGTTGAAGATCGTGGTGCTGGGATTCTTCGTCGTGATCTGCGTTCCAGCGGTGAAACCTGCGCACTGGCATCCCTTCATGCCCAATGGCATCACCGGTGTGCTCAGCGGAGCGGCGATTATCTTCTTTGCCTACATCGGGTTCGACGCGGTGTCTACCACAGCGGAAGAGGCGAAGAATCCCAAGCGCGACATGCCGATCGGGATCATTGGATCGCTGATCATCTGCACAGTCTTCTACATCATCATCGCTGCCGTTTTCACCGGCGTGATTCCGTATCCCGTGCTCGTCAAGAAGCTGGCGACCGAACAGGCCGAGCCACTTGCGATGGCGATGAAGTACGCGAACATGCCTGCCTGGACTCTGCGTATCGTTTCTCTGGGATCCGTGATTGCGCATACCGCGGTGCTTCTCGTCTTTCAGCTCGGCCAGCCGCGCATATTCTTCGCGATGTCGCGCGACGGTCTGCTGCCTCCCGTCATGTCCAGAGTGCACAAGCGCTTCGGAACCCCGCACGTTGCGACGATCGTTACCGGTGTCGCGGTCGGTGTGACGTCGATGTTTACGTCGCTTGAAGACATGGTGGACCTGACGAACATTGGGACGTTGTTCGCCTTCATGCTGGTCTGCCTCGGGATCATGATTCTCAGAATCAAGGATCCTGATCGCGAGCGTTCTTTCCGCGTCCCTGGTGGTGCCTATCTGCTTCCCATCATCGGCGCCCTCTCGTGCGTTGGGCTGGCCGTCTACCTTCCGCCGCGCTCATGGATGCGATTCGTCTGGTGGCTGGCGGCGGGTATGGTTTTTTACTTCTCGTATGGTTTCTGGCACAGCCGGCTCCGTCGCGGAATTCCTCCGGGACCGCCTGCGCCGCCCGATTTCAATCCCGAGCAGCAGTTGCCGGAGTAGGCCCCTCACTCCTGACCCCTCTCCCCGTCTTCGACGGGGCGAGGGGGACGGACAGAGCACTAGCGCGAGAACGTGTCGCAGTTCTCCAGCTGGCCGCCTTCGAATCCGCGCTTGAACCAGCTCACGCGCTGTGTGGAGCTGCCGTGCGTGAATGAGTCGGGCGTGACGTAGCCTCGCGACTGCATCTGCAGATGATCGTCGCCGATCGCGCTGGCCGCGCTCAGCGCTTCCTCGACATCGCCCGGCTCGAGGATGTTCTTCATCTTCTGCGCGTGGTTGGCCCAGACGCCTGCGTAGCAGTCGGCCTGGAGCTCGAGCCTCACGGAAAGCGCATTGGCCTGCCGCTGCGACGCGCGCTCTTCCATCGCGTGAACCTTTTCCGATGTGCCGAGGAGGTTTTGAATGTGATGGCCGACTTCGTGCGCGATGACATAGGCCTGCGCGAAATCGCCCGGCGCCTGAAAGCGCTCCTTGAGCTCACGATAGAACTCGAGATCGATGTAAACCTTCTCGTCGGCAGGACAGTAGAAGGGGCCGGTCGCGGATTGTGCGAAGCCGCAGCCGGACTGCGTCGCTCCGCTGAACAGCACGAGGTGCGGCTCCTCGTAGTCCTTTCCGAAGTGCTCCTTGAAGTAGGCGTGCCAGACGTCTTCCGTGTCGCCGAGAACCGCAGCGACGAAGTCCGCCTGCGGATCGGCGGGTGCAGCTCCCGGTTGGGCCGGTGCGCGCCGCTGCGCCTGTTGCTGCGCCGGCTGCTGCTGCAGCAGCGCGCGCGGATTGATCCCGAACAGGGCCGCGATGATGAGAATCACGAGCGTCCCGATGCCGCCGCCGATGACCGGCAGGCCGAAACCGCCTCCGCCTCCGCCGCTGCCGCGCTCATCTTCGACATTGGAGCTTCGCCGTTGATCGTCGAGTCGCATGGTTCACTCCGTTTGCAAGCGTGAGGCCGCCGGCCTCACCGCGTGATGATGACGAGCGCGAGCGCGATCAATCCCGGCACGCCCTGCACGAACAGGATCGATCGCTTCGCCGTGATCGCGCCGAAGACTCCGGCGATGATCACACAGGAGAGAAAGAAGAGGCGGATGTCGAATCGGTACGCCGCCGGCGCGACGATTCCCCACACGAGCCCCGCGGCGAGGAACAGGTTGTACAACCCCTGATTCATCGCCAGCGCTTTCGATCCTTCGGCGAGCTCGGTCGAGAGTCCGAAGAAGCGCTTGCCGGTTGGCGTCGTCCAGAGGATGGACTCGAGTACGAATGCCCACACATGGATGAGAGCAACGACGGCGAGCGCGATCGCAGCGGGCATGGTCACCTCCGATTCGCCGCCGAGTCTACTCCTGAGGCTGCGGGATTCCCTTCAATGAATCCGCGCGACGCGAACGCGTTTCCCGCCGGGCGCCGGCTCTGTCCATGCGACGTAGACATCGCGCGCGAACACGGCGATGCGCGCGAAGCCCGCGGCACGCGACGAGCCGGAGTCGCCGATCTTCATCGGCGCGCCTGCGTGTCCGTCGCGTGTGACTTCACGGCCGCGGATCTCATCGCCTTCGAGCCACGTCACGAACGCGCGATCGCGATCGAGCAGCGCGATGTCGACGCGGCCGGAGGGATGCCCGCCATCGACTGCGATCGGAGAGCCGAACGCCGCTCCTCCGTCGCGCGAGAAGGCGGCATACACATGCTGCGCACCATTGGCCGCCGTGAACCATGCGACCGCAGCGCTTTTTCCTTTGGCGTCCACCTGCGGTCCGTTGACGGGACAGCCTGTGATCTTCCACCCGTCATCGTGCACGATGTGCGGCTTCGAGCCGGGCCGCACGTACGCGATATCGCGAACTTCGTCCGCGGATCGGTCGCGATAGACGATGAGCGGCCCGTTCGAGGTCATCGCCATTCCCGTCGTGCAGCACTCGCAAGTCCTTCCGTCTAGCTCCGTCTCGGCGGCGATCTTGCCGCGCGCATCGATCGTCGCGTAGCGGAGTGACATCTCTCCTTCTTCTTTTCCCTCGGGCATGTTCCGTCCATCGAGCCATGCCGCCGCGACACCACCGCCGGCGAGCGGAACGAGCGAGACGAAACCGTGCTCGTTCTTCCTGCCGTCGCGGTTGAGCAGGAACGGTGCGCTCCATGTCCTGCCGCGATCGGAAGACGACGACATCCAGATGTCATAGGCGTATCCCGATCCGCTCTTCTGCAGCCAGTGTGCGAAGAGCACACCGTTGGAATCCTCGATCACCGTGCCGAAATCCGCCCAGTTGATGAAGAGGTCATCGCGATGAACGACCGTGCGCGGTTCCGACCACTTCTTTCCGTCGTAGCGCGCGAACCGCAGCTCCGGCCCCTCGGTCCAGCTCAGAATGAGCGCGTCCCTCGCTGCGAAGAGCGATGGCTCCGCGGACCCGGGGCCGGCAGGTGAGGGAATCGAGATCAGTTGCGCGGCGAGAAACAGAGCGGCGATCATTTCTTCATTGTCCAGCAGTCTTAGCGAGCGCCGGCTCTGCTGTATCCGGCAACTCGCGCTTCCGCCACAACAGATACACCGCCGGATAGACGAGCAGCTCCATGAGGAACGAGGTGAAAAGGCCGCCGATCATCGGCGCGGCGATGCGCTTCATCACATCGGCGCCCGCGCCCGCCGACCACATGATCGGGACGAGGCCGAAGAATGCGCAGGCGACGGTCATCACCTTCGGCCGCACTCGTTTCACCGCGCCGTGGTAGATCGCCTCGCGCAGTTCGTCCTGGTTGCGCGGCTTCATCTGATCGTACGCGAGGTCGAGATAGAGCAGCATGAAGATGCCGGTCTCCGCATCGAGACCGAGGAGCGCGATGAGGCCGACCCAGACACCGATGGAGACGTTGTAGCCGAGTGCCCACATCAACCAGACGGCGCCGACGGCGGAGAACGGCACGGCGAGCAGCACGAGCAGCGTCCGCGGCATCGAGCGTGTGTTGAGGTAGATGAGGAAGGCGACGACGAAGAGCGTGAGCGGGACGACGAACATCATCCGATCGCGCACGCGCTGCATGGCTTCGTACTGACCGCTCCACTGCAGCGTATAGCCAGGCTGCAGACGCAGGTGAGAGGCGACGGCCTGCTTTGCGTCGTCGACGAAGCTGCCGAGGTCGCGGCGCGCGGTGTCGACGTCGATGTAGACGTAGCCGGCGAGACGTCCGTTCTCGTCGCGGATCATCGCCGGCCCTTCTGCGATGCGCAGCGACGCAAGCTGTGCGAGCGGAATCTGCGGGCCTGACGGCGTGGCGACGAGCACGCGGCCCAGCTTGTCGAGCTCGTCGCGCAGCTCGCGCGGATAGCGGATGTTGATGGGGTAGCGCTCGCGGCCTTCGATCGTCGTGGAAACGTTCTCGCCGCCGATGGCGGTCATGATCGTCTGCTGCACGTCGTCGACGGTCAATCCGTAACGCGCGATCGCGGCGCGGTTGATGTCGAAGTCGACGAAGTAGCCGCCTGAAACGCGCTCACCGTAGACGCTGCGCACGCCCGGCACCTGGCCCACGATCTGTTCGAGCTGCTTGCCGATGTTCTCGATCTGCTTGAGGTCGGAGCCGAAGACCTTGATGCCGACCGGCGTGCGGATGCCCGTCGTCAGCATGTCGATGCGGTTGCGGATGGGCATCGTCCAGGCGTTCGTCTGTCCGGGAATCTGCAGCCGGCGATCGAGATCGTTGGTCAGATCCTCCCATGACAGTCGATCGGACCATAACGGTCTAACCAGCGGCTGCAGCAAGTCCGGCATCCAGGAGGAATACCAGCGCTTCTTGTGCCGCCACTCCGATTCCGGTTTCAGGACGACGGTGGTCTCCATCATCGAGAACGGCGCGGGATCGGTGGAGGTTTCGGCGCGGCCCGCTTTGCCGAACACGCGCTCCACCTCGGGAACCTGCCGCAACAGCTCATCCTGCTTCTGCAGCAGTGCGCTCGCTTCCGTGACGGAGATGCCGGGCAGCGTCGTCGGCATGTAGAGAATGACCCCTTCGTTGAGCGGCGGCATGAACTCGTGGCCGACGCGGAAATAGACCGGGATCGTCGCCGCGACGACGATGACCGCCAGCACGATCACCAGGCGTGCGTGGCGCAGCACCCAGTGGATCGGCGGGCCGTAGATTCTGAAGAGCACTCGCGAGATCGGATGCCGTTCCTCGGGAACCATGCGGCCGACGAGGACCGCGTTCGCCCCCGCCGCGAGCCAGCGCGGTCTGAAGTCGTAGCGCTTCAGCTTCGTGAACATCAGCCGCAGCGCTGGATCGAGCGTGATGGCCAGCAGCGCCGCGAGCGCCATCGAGAGATTCTTGGTGAAGGCGAGAGGCTTGAAGAGCTTTCCCTCCTGCGCTTCGAGCGCAAAGATCGGCATGAACGAAAGAGCGATGACCAGCAGCGAATAGAAGCTGGGGCGTCCGACTTCCTGAATGGCGGTGATGAGAATCTCTTTGTAGTCGCCCTGCCGGCCGCCGCTCTCCCACGCCTCGAGTTTCTTGTGGGCGTTCTCGACGACGACCACCGCGGCATCGACCAGCGCGCCGATCGCGACCGCGATGCCGCCCAGAGACATGATGTTTGCGTTGATGCCGAAGAGGCGCATCGGGATGAACGCGAGAATCACCGCGGCCGGCAGCGTGAAGATCGGAATCAGCGCGCTGGGGATGTGCCAGAGGAAGATGAGGATGACGAGCGAGACGATCAGCATCTCGATCAGCAGCTCGTGTTTGAGGGTGTGAATCGATTCGGCGATCAGCTCCGAGCGGTCATACGTCGTGACGATCTTCACGCCCTTCGGCAGTGATCGTTCGATCTGCGCGAGCCGCTGTTTCACGCCGTTGATCACGTTCATCGCGTTCTCGCCATGGCGCATGACGACGACGGCGCCGGCAACTTCTCCCTTGCCGTCGAGCTCCGCAATGCCGCGCCGCAGCTCCGGCCCGAGCTGGACCTCGGCGATGTCGCCGAGGCGCACGGGAGTCCCGTTCGCGGCCTTCAGCGCGATCTGTTCGAGATCCGCTTTGCTGCGCACGTATCCGTGTGCGCGGACCATGTACTCCGCGCCGCTCCACTCGATCAGCCGCCCGCCGGCGTCGTTGTTCGACTTGCGCACCGCGTCGCTCACCTGCATCAGCGGGATGCCGTACGACGCGAGCTTCTGCGGATCGACGGTGATCTGGTACTGCCGCACGAAGCCGCCGACGCTGGCCACTTCGGCGACGCCCGGCACGGACTGCAGCTCGTAGCGAATGTGCCAGTCCTGCAGCGTGCGCAGATCCGCGAGTGAGTGCTGGCCCGTCGTATCCACGAGCGCGTACTGAAAGACCCAGCCGACTCCGGTCGCGTCGGGGCCGAGCGAAGTCTCGACTCCCTGCGGCAACTGCGATTGAACCTTGGACAGATATTCGAGCACGCGGCTGCGCGCCCAATAGATGTCGGTCCCTTCGTCGAAGATCACGTAGACGTACGAGTAGCCGAAGTCGGAAAAGCCGCGGATCGCTTTCACATGCGGCGCGCCGAGCAGGGCGGTCGTGATGGGATACGTGACCTGATCTTCGACGATGTCGGGACTGCGGTCCCATTTCGAGAAGACGATCACCTGCGTGTCGGAGAGATCGGGGAGGGCGTCGACGGCGATGTGTTGGATGCTCCAGACGCCGATCGCGACGAGTGCGCCGACGACGATCACGACGATGCCGCGATTGATCGCGCACCAGCGGATGATCCGGTCGATCATTGGCCGCTCCCGTTCATGCGCGAGAGCGCGGACTTGAGACGCGACTCGGAATCGACGAGGAAGTTCGCGTCGACCACGACACGCTCGCCCGCCGCGACGCCGGAGCGGATCGCGTAGTAGCCGTCAGCCTTCGCACCCGCCGTGACTTCGCGCGCCTCGAACGTCCCGTTGTCGCGCGCGACGAAGACGATCATGCGGGATCCCGTGTTCATCACCGCGCTGTCGGGAACGGCGACCGACTTTCCCTGCTGCTGCTCGAGAAGTACCTCTGCAAACATGTCGGGCTTCAACAGACCATCTGCATGATCCAGCTCGATGCGTACGGTCGCGGTCCGCGTGGCGGCCGCGATGACGGGACCGATGAACGTGACGCGGCCCGAGAGCGTTTGTCCTCCGGCCGTGACCTGCGCGGGAGTGCCGGTATGAATCGCGGCCAGTTCCGATTCGTAGATATCCGCGAGCACCCACACGTGCGAGAGATCCGTGATCTCGTACAGCATGTCTGCCGGAGTGACGCGCGCACCTGCTACCGCGTTCTTCGTCGTGACGATGCCGGAGACCGGCGATCGCAGGACGACATCGCGGATGGGCTTGCCCGTTGCTGCGACGCGATCGATGTCGGCGCCGCTCATGTCCCAGAGGCGCAGGCGCGCGCGCGCCGCGCCGGCGAGCGTGCGGCCGAGCTCGGAGTGATTGCGCTCGGCGAGGATCAATTCGTTCTGCGTCGCCAGAAGGTCGGGGCTGTAGATCGCGGCGAGTGGTTCGCCGCGGCGAACGGGCTGCCCGGTGACGTTGACGTAAAGCGTGTCGATGAAACCTTCGAACTTCGTGCGCACCTGAGCCGTGCGCCGTTCGTCGGCGGCAACGCGTCCCGTGGTGCGAATCGTATGTGTGAGGTCGCGCAGCCCGGCGGTGGCGAGCTTGACGCCGATCAACTGTTGCTGCTGCGACGGAATCGAAACCGCGCCCGCGTCGCCGCTGCTCGTGCTCTCCGCCGCGTATTGCGGCACCAGCTTCATGTTGCAGTCCGGCGCGACGCCGGGATGATTCGACTTGTACTCGTGCGGCGGACCCATGGAGTACATCGGGTCGATCCATGCGACGACGCGCCGCCCGGATCCATCCTGCGTGACGCCGTCGATCTCGTTCGAGTTGCCGCCGCGCCTGCCGGCGAGGGCGACGACGAATGCGATCGCGAACACTGCTGCAACGATCCACGGAGCCCAGCGTTTCATCGTGCACCTCCCATCATCTGGATCGCGCCGCTTCGCCCCGTCGCGCCATGCTGCAGGGCGTCGATCTCCGCGTCGGCGATGAGGAGCTGGCGCACGAAGTCGTAGTAGTCGACGTTGAGCAGGCGGTACGTCTGCAGCGCGCCGAGGACGGAATCGAATGTGGTCTTTCCGGCCTGATACGAGGCCAGTGCCGACTCGAATCCCAGCTTCGCCTCGGGCACGAGCTGCTCGACGTGCAGGTTGATCTGCTCGATCGCTTCATTGCGCGAGGCGAGTGCCTCGCCGAACGCGGAAACGAGCTGCTGGCGCAGCGTGTCGATCTGCGCGCGCACTTCGTCGCGGCGTGCGATCGCCGCCGCAATCCGCGGCTCGATCGCCGTCTTCCGGCGGATCGGCAGCTCGATTCGTCCGGCGATGCTGAAGACATCCGTCATCCCCGGCCTGAATCCGTACGAAGCTTCGACGCTGATGTCCGGCTTCGTTGCGAGTCTGGCGAGGCGGATCTCCTCCTCCGCGCGGCCGAGCTCGGACTCGAGCGCGGCTGTCGCTGGCGTCGCCGGGTTGAGCAGAGGATCAGCACCGCGTTGGTGGTGCTCCATCTCGTGACGAAGAGCGAACGACGGGATGCTCTCGGAGGGCGCGAGGCTCAGCAGAGCGCGGAGCTGTGCGAGCGCGGTATCGCGGACGCCTCGCTGCATCAGCACCTGATGGCGCACATTGCTCGCTTCGAGCTTCGCGCGAATGATGTCGGATTGCGGCGCGGCGCCGGCTTCATACCGGCTCTTCGCGGCGTCAGCCGTGAGAGCAGCGAGCTTCGCGAGATCCTCGTTCGCTGCGATCTGATTCTCGGCGGTGGCCGCCTCGTCGTACGCGACGAGCACATCCCGCGTGATCGCTGCGCGCCGTGACTCCGCTTCCTGCTCCAGGCTCTCGACCTCGAGCGCGGCGACACGCTGCATCGCCTCGCGGCGATCGCGGCGGATGAATGTCTGGGACGCTCCCGCCATGTACATCGTCATCGCCGGATCGCGCTTGAGATCGATCTGCTGGTTCTGCACACCGGCCATCAGCATCGGGTTCGGCAACGTTCCCGCTTCCTGCTGGAGCGCGCGCGCGGCAGCGAGTTTCGCGTCGATTTCGCGGAGTGACGGAGCGTTGGCGAGCGCAGCGCCAACGACGGAATGCGGATCATTCCAGTCGATCGCGAATGCGCTCGTGGTCAGCAGCAGTGCGCCTGCCATGCAGGCGCCGAGAGTTCGAAACATGGAGTCCTCGCAAGCTTCAGAGTTCGTTGAAGAGCGAACGAGCGGCGAGGATCAGATGCGAAAAACGGTGTGGAGGATGTGCAGCGCTGTGCCGCCGGGAGGCGCGTGGTGACTGGAATCGAGTGCGAGCGGATTGCCGGCGCGGAATGCGGAGATGTTTACGGATGTGGCGGCAGTGGTGGCATGATGCGTCGTCCGATTCGGCGCCGGAAGCGTCTTTGCCTGCGCGGCATCGGCTGCAACGCCGGACCGGATCGAGCACTCGGTGCTGCAGCCATTCGCCTCCGCCGTCGTCATCGAAACGCTCGGCGCGTGATGGCAGCAGGCCATCGTGCAGATCGTCGCAGCCGCGTAAAGCGGCAGTGCGAAGAATGCGGCGAAGAACAACAGAACGCCGAGACCGCCGAGGAGTCGTCTGGTGCCCATGAACAATCTCAACGACAAGATAGACGAAGAAGGCATTCCGGGAGTTTCTCCCGGACACATCGCCATGTACCGCGCGTCACATTTTACCGAGTAATGAGTTAGCGCAGTCTGCGTCACAACCGATATGACACACATCGATCCCGTTTGCGGCATGACAGTCGATCCGGCACGAGCAGCAGGCTCGTCGGTGTACGAGGGGCAGACGATCTATTTCTGCAACCCGCACTGCAAAGTCCGGTTCGACAAAGATCCGAAGTCGTTCATGAAGAAGGAGCCGGCAACGCCGGAGCCGGCGGCGGCGCGGCCGGCGAAGACGATGCCCGGCGCGGTCTACGTCTGCCCGATGCATCCCGAGGTGCGGCAGAACGGGCCGGGCTCGTGTCCGAAGTGCGGCATGGCGCTCGAGCCGGAGACGATCACGCTCGAAGAGGAAGCCGATCCTGAGTTGAAGAGCATGTCGATCCGCTTCTGGATCAGCGCTCTGCTCACGATCCCACTCGTGGGAATCGCGATGTTCATGCACGGCATCAGTCCGTGGATCGAGCTCGCGCTCGCGGCGCCCGTCGTGTTGTGGGGTGGCTGGCCGTTCTTCGTTCGCGCGAAGGATTCCATCGTCACGCGCAATCTCAACATGTTCACGCTGATCGGACTCGGCGTCTTCGTCGCGTTCGTCTACAGCATCGTGGCCACCGTGGTACCGGGGATCTTTCCGCCGGCGGTGCGCGGCGATGTCTACTACGAAGCCGCCGCCGCCATCGTCACGCTCGTCCTCCTCGGGCAGGTCCTCGAGCTGCGGGCGCGCAAGCGGACCGGAGCTGCGATTCGTGCACTGCTCGGCCTCGCGCCGAAGACCGCACGTCGTGTCGACGCGAAAGGCGGCGAGCGCGATGTGCCGCTCGAAGAAGTGAAGGCCGGCGACACGCTGCGCGTGAGACCGGGTGAAAAGATTCCGGTTGATGGCGTCGTGCTGGAGGGGACGACGAGCGTCGACGAATCGATGGTGACCGGCGAGCCGCTGCCGGTCGAAAAGCAGAAGGGCGACCGGCTGATCGGAGCGACGGTCAATACGACCGGCTCCGTGCTGATGCGCGCAGAGCGAGTCGGCCGGGAGACGCTGCTCGCGCAGATCGTCCAGATGGTGTCGCAGGCTCAGCGGAGCCGCGCGCCGATTCAGAAGCTCGCCGATCGAGTGTCGGCGTTCTTCGTGCCCGCCGTGATTCTCGCGTCGCTCGCGACGTTCGGACTGTGGATGGTGTACGGGCCGGAGCCGCGGTTCGTGTACGCGATCGTGAACGCCGTCGCCGTGTTGATCATCGCCTGCCCCTGCGCGCTGGGACTCGCGACTCCGATGTCGATCATGGTGGCCGCGGGCAAAGGGGCGACCGCGGGTGTGCTCTTCCGCAACGCGGACGCCATCGAGCGTTTGCGCAAGGTGGATACGCTCGTCGTCGACAAGACCGGCACGCTGACGGTGGGGAAGCCTGTGTTCTCGTCGCTCGTCGCGAAGGAGGGAGTGGACGGCAACGAGCTGCTTCGCCTCGCGGCTGCCGTGGAACGGGCGAGCGAGCACCCGCTGGCCTCGGCGATCATCGCCGGCGCGGAAGCGCGCGGCATCCAGGTGAGCAAGGCGACGAACTTCACGTCGATCACGGGCAAAGGAGTGCGCGGCGATGTCGATGGGAAAGATGTCATCGTCGGCAACCACGCGATGCTCGACGAGCTCAGGATCGATGCGAGTGCATTGAATGACTGGGCCGAGCGGCTGCGCGCCGACGGCCAGACCGTGATGTTCGTTGCGATTGGCCGCGAGTGCGCGGGACTTCTGACTGTCTCGGATCCAGTGAAAGAGACGACGGCGGATGCGATCCGCGAACTGCATGCGTCCGGTCTTCGCGTGGTGATGGTGACCGGCGACAGTGAGACTGCGGCGAAGGCCGTGGCGAAGAAGCTCGGAATCGATGAAGTGATCGCGGATGTGCTGCCGGCATCGAAAGCGGAGGTGGTGCAGCGGCTGCAGAAGCAGAAGCGCGTCGTCGCGATGGCCGGCGATGGAATCAACGATGCGCCGGCGCTCGCGCAGGCGGATGTCGGCATCGCGATGGGAACGGGAACGGACGTCGCAATGGAGAGCGCCGGCGTGACACTGGTGAAAGGCGATCTCCGCGCGATCTCGCGGGCGCGCCACCTCAGTGAGGCGACGATGAAGAACATCCGGCAGAATCTCTTCTTCGCGTTCGTTTACAACGCGCTCGGTGTGCCGATCGCTGCCGGCGCGCTCTATCCATTCTTCGGTGTGTTGCTCAGCCCGATGATTGCTGCGGCCGCGATGAGCTTCAGCTCGGTGTCGGTCATCACGAATGCGTTGCGTTTGCGCGGAGTGAAGCTGTGAGCCGGCGGCTCGCGCTCTGCAGCGCGATCGCGATGCTGCTCGCCTGCGGCGGCAGGCAATCGGTCGCCTCGAAAAGCGCGGCCGCATATGCCGAGGCGGTGAAGAAGGGGACTCCGGTCACTGCGGGAGATCATGGCGGAGGAGCTCAGGAACATCACGCGCCGGAGCCTGCTCCTCCCGCGACGGCTCATGAAGCGATGCCGGGGATGAGCATGGATCATTCGAAGATGGATCATTCGCAGATGGCGGGGATGGATCATTCGAAGATGGACCATTCGCAGATGGCGGGAATGGATCATTCGAAGATGGACCATTCAGCGATGCCCGGGATGGATCATTCGCAGATGGATCACTCGCAGATGCATCACGGCACGATGGCCGGCATGCAGCACGAACATTCCGCGGCGAACGCCGATGTCACCATGAATCTCGAGGCGCCGCGGTCATCGGGCGCGATGGCTCGCGTTCATCCCGATGTGACGCTCCATCCCGATGAATTCGACGCGCCGAAAACGAAGGATCGCTGAATGAAGTTCGCAGCAGTGGTCGCCACGGCACTCCTGACTGCATGTGCCTCGGTTCCCCGCGATGCGGGAGTAGCGGAGGTCGAACAGGCACTCGCGGCGCGCGGAGTGGAGCGCGTCGTGTGGGCGGCGCAGCCCAACGCGTCTGACGATCCGCAGTCTCTCGCGCTGCTGCGTGACGGCGAGTTGACCGCGGAGAAAGCGGTCGCCATCGCGATGCGCAACAGTCCGCGGCTGCAGGTGACGCTGGCGGAGCTCGGCATCGCGCGCGTCGCACTGCTGCAGGAGAGCACGATTCCGAATCCTCTGCTCGAAGTCGAGTACCGCATTCCTGCCGATCCCTTCCACGCGTACGAATTGAGACTCGCACAATCGCTGGTCGATCTGCTGCGCCTCGGCAGCCGCCGCGCGATCGCGCGGATCGGATTCGACGCGGCAAGCATGCGGATCACCGCCGCAGTTCTGCGTATCGCCGCCGAAGTGCGCGAGAGTTACTGCGATCTGCTCGCTGCCTCGCAGCAGGTTGCACAGAACCGGGTGGCGCTCGAATCGGCCAAGGCCGCCGCCGAGCTTGCGGTCCGGCAGCACGACGCCGGCAACATCACCGATCTCGATCTCGAGAACGAGCAGGCGAGCTACGAGCAGGCGAAGCTCGGGCTGGCGCGAGCGGAGCGCGATCTGCTGGTCGCGCGCGAGGCACTCGTGAGGAACATGGGGCTGCGCGACAACTCGATCGAGTGGCAATTGCCGCAGGATTTTCCTCCGCTGCCGGCGAGTGAACCGGAACCATCGCAACTCGAAGAGCTTGCAGCCGCGCAGCGGCTCGACATCGCCATCGTGCGCCGCGAGATCGACGCCGCCGGCCGCCAGCTCCCGCTGGCCCGCCTCGCCGCACTCGGCGAGCTCGTTGGCGACATTCACTATCAGCGCGATGCCGAAGGGCCGCGCACGTGGGGACCGGGACTCGAGTTTCCACTGCCGCTGTTCAACCGGGGAACTGCGGCGCGCAATCGCGTCGAAGCGGAGTGGCTGCGATCGAAGCACATGTTGAACGCGCTGCTCGCGGAGTCGTCCTCATCCCTGCGCGCGGCGCGGGCATCGCTCATCGAGGCGCGCGCGCGTGTCGAGTACTACCGGAACGTCGTCGTCCCCCGTCGCGAGCGGATCGTGCACCTCACGACGCTCGAGCACAACGCGATGCTCGTCGGGACGTTCCAGCTTCTGCAGTCGAAGCAGAGTGAAGCCGAAGCGCGGCGCGGCCTCATCGAAGCGCAGCGCGACTACTGGCGCGCGCGAATCGGGCTCGATCGCGCGCTGCATGGGATCGGAGACCGCTGATGGGCATCACGCGCCGCAACGTCCTCTTTTCATCGTTCGGCGCGACGCTCGCCGGCCTCGCTGCGCGGCGCGGCGAAGCGAAGGAAACGCGCTCGGCGCTGCGCCACGCGCGCCGCGCGGGAGGACGCACGAACGTCGTCACGCCGAACGGAGCAACGCTTCCATATCGCATGGTGGGCGGCGTCAAGGAGTTTCACCTGACCGCCGAGCCGGTGAAGCGTGAGTTCGTCGATGGATTCCAGGTGAATTGCTGGGGCTATAACGGGATGACGCCCGGGCCGACGATCGAGGCATTCGAAGGCGATCGCGTGCGAATTCTGGTGACGAATCATCTCCCCGAGGGGACGTCGATTCATTGGCACGGAGTGATCCTGCCGAACGGAATGGACGGCGTCAGCGGGCTCACCCAACCAAAGATTGCACCCGGCGAGACGTTCGCGTACGAGTTCACGCTCAAGCAGAACGGGACGCTGATGTACCACCCGCACTTCGATGAGATGGTGCAGATCGCGCTCGGGATGCACGGCTTCTTCGTCATTCATCCGCGCGACGCGGGCACGCGCCGCGTCGATCGTGATTTCGCGATCTTTCTCAATGAATGGTTCATCAAACCGGGAGCATCGACGCCTGATCCCACGGTGATGCTCGACTTCAATGTCTTCACATTCAACAGCCGCGTGTTCCCCGGAACCGAGCCGCTGCTCGTGCGGACAGGAGATCGCGTCCGAATTCGCATCGCGAACCTGACGATGGATTCCCATCCGATTCACATTCATGGACACAAGTTCTACGTCACGGGAACCGACGCCGGCCCGATCCAGGAATCGGCCTGGATTCCGGAGAACACCGTCAATGTGCCAGTGGGATCGACGCGAGACATCGAGCTCGTTGCCGACAATCCCGGCGACTGGGCCTTCCACTGCCACAAGTCGCACCACGTCATGAATCAGATGGGGCACGGCCTCCCGAATCTCCTCGGCATCGACGCCGCGAATACGCAGGCGAGGCTCAATACGCTGGCGCCGGGAACGATGATCATGGGGCCAACGGGCATGGGCGAGATGGCGGAGATGCAGGGCATGATGCCGATGCCGCGCAACAGCATCACGATGCGGGGCGGCGAGGGGCCGTATGGTCCGATCGACATGGGCGGCATGTTCACGATCGTGAAGATTCGCGATGACATGGACTACACGCGCGATCCGGGCTGGTATTCACAGGGGCCGCGCGCGCGGCGCGTCGAGTGAGCGATGCGAAAGGCGATCGCCGGCGTCCTCCTGATTCTCGTGCTCATCGGAATGTTCATGGCGGTGCGGACGCTGCGCTACGGATTCAGCGCGCACGATGAGCCGACGGCGATCGAGGCAGTGGCCGCGCGCTCGATGCGGCATCTGGCTGTTCCTTCGGATTTGCGCGGGATGAAGAATCCGGTTGCGCTGACGCCGGAAGTGCTCGCCGAGGCGCGAGCGCACTTCGCGGATCACTGCGCGAACTGTCATGGCAACGATGGGAGAGGTAAGACGGAGATGGGCGCGCACCTCTATCCTCGGGCGACCGACCTGGCGCGAAGCGAGACGCAGTCGCTTTCCGATGGAGAGCTTTTCGCGACGATCGAGAATGGCGTGCGGCTCAGCGGGATGCCGGGTTTCGGAAATGGAACCGCGTCATCAGGCTATGCGAGCTGGACACTCGTCCATTTCATCCGCCATCTGCCGCAGATCACACCGGATGAGCTGAAGGAAATGGAGTCGCTGAATCCAGTCAGTCCCGCCGAGCGGAAAGAAGAACAGGACGAGGAGTTGTTTCTACAGGGAGATGAAACGACGACTGCTGCTCCTCTCCCTCACGGCTCTGCTCACCATTAATGTGTTCGCGCATGCCGGGCACAAGCATGTAGCCGGCACGATTGCGGCGTTTTCTGCGACGGAGATCGTCGTGAAGACCGATGCGGGAAACACGACGGTTCCACTCTCCGCGTCGACGCGCTACTACCACGGCAGCGGGACGAGTCATGAAGCGAAGCCGGAGGAGCTCCGGAGCGGGATGCGGGTCGTCGTGCATCCCGGAGCCAACGGAAGAGCCGCGGAAGTTCACATCCCATAGAAATGAAAGAGCCCCGCGTTGTGGCGGGGCTCTCATCGTTTTTTAGAACGGGACCTTATTCGTTGCTGTGCTGCACCGTCGGATGATCGAGCAGGTCATCGTCGGCCCAGAAGACATGGCTGAGAATGGCTTCTTCCTCGCCATCGTGATCCGATCCGAACTCGAGTACGAATGTGATCGCGCGGCCTTTGTGATCCCACTCGATCGGTGTGCCGAGCTGCCACACTTCGGTGAGATCATCGCCGATCCAGCGCACGGGCATGCTGAGTGACTCGGCCATGTGGTCGAGTCCCGTCGTCAGGCTGAGGGTGGAGAAGCTGTCGAGGTGCGCGTAGATCGAGCTGAGCTCCTGGAAATCGTGCGAGTTCGGCTTCGTGCTCTGCGTGCTGCCGGCGTTCGCACCTGTGTTCGAGAAGTAGTCCATGCAGGAATTCTGTGATGAGCCGTCGGTGCTCTGGTGGTCCAGGCCGAACGTGTGGGCGACTTCCTGACACATCACGTGCTCCCGCTCGTTTTTGTTGTTGTACGTAGCGGTGTCGAAGTAGGTGTCGTTCATCTTCGCCGAGCCCTGCGTGATGTGCGTGCCGCCGGTCAGGTTGATCGATGCGAGGCCGAGCCAGCCGTTGTTGCCATAGCGGCTGTTGCACACCTGAGTCGTGCCGGCGACCATCGAGCAGCGTTTGTTGGACGTGCCGGCGACGACTGTCGTGCGGACTGGCGAGCTGCCTGAATTCCAGTCGCTGCTGGTCTGCGAGAGATGACCCTTCCAGTCCGCACTCGTCAGGTTGTCACCGAGCTTGAGAGTAAAAGGATTGGAGGTGCGAGCCCAGTGATATCCGCCCCAGGAGTGGCTGGCCATCATCGGGACGGAGAGAGCGAGGAGCAGCACCACAGACGCGAATCGGGTTCGAGACATGAATTCCCCCTTCTTTTCGTGTTTCGAGTGCTCGCTCTCAGCGCAACGGCTGTGCCGCTTGCTCCATCAGGAACAGGAGCGGCCCAAGTGCTGCAAAAGGAAAGAGTTATCGCGATTGCTTCTCTCGCGAGCCGGCGTCTGGTGGGTCAGTTTCCGATGGCTGTCCGTGAGCCGCTGCTCAACGCGATGAAGGTTGACCGGGAGAGCCGGACGGTAAAGACCGTGACACGCGGGTCATGGAGTGGCGAAGTGCTAACGTGATGATGCAACAAATGGTTAGTGTCACTGTCGCATGTGATATGGCGTAGCTGGCTGCGGCGTGGGTCACTTGGACGGCCAGATGCGCAGGTCCTGACCCTGGCGCTCGCGCTTGCCCCATCCGTTTCGTTCGCTATACTTCCGCTCATAACGACATGAGTCTTCCCGTCCGGCATGGCGTTCTTACGCTGCTCATGATCGCAGTGGCGATCGCGATCAGCTTTGCTGTGGTGACTGAGCAGGCCCTTGCGCCGGACTCGGCATGTTCGGTGGCCTGCGACTCTCATCACGTGCCGCTCAAGGGGCAGCCCGTTCATTCGGTGCGCTTATCGCATTCGTCGCCGCGTACCACGCGCAGCGAGTGTGCGGCGGCAGCGCTGACGGAGTTGCCTCACCTGCTGCACACGCGCCGGCTGGAGGCGCTCGAAGAATTCGCCGGCGAATCGTCGTCGGCGGTACGGCGTCTCTCCCTCCTCTCGGCTCTTCGCATTTGATCCGCTCCTCCACTCGCGCGGTTCAACAGATCCGAGTGAAGGAGCAAGAGCGTGAACTCCAATCAGGAAATCATCAGTCGTGCGGACGTTCTATCGGAGCGGTTCGCACGAAATCTCGAAGCGATTCGAGAACATTACGGTTGGTCGCTGGCTGCGCTTGCGGCGCGCGCCGGGTTGAGCCAGAACATCGTCAAACATCTTTTGCGGCGCGGTTCGAATCCGGGAATCGCAAGCGTGCTGCGGCTGGCGAACGCGGTAGGCATTCGCCTCTCGCGCATGCTCGACGAGCAGCCGATTCAGGTCGGAATGCTGCCACCCGAGGATTCGATCGTTCGGTGTTATGACGATCCCGATGCGGTTGCGGCCGCGATCGGACCTCGCTCGCGTGCGTATCGCCAGCGCGACAACTGGAGCCGGCGCAAGTTCGTCGCGCATTCCGGTATCAGCAAGGGAACGCTTCATTATCTGGAGACGAACAGCGTCGAGCCGACGCTCTCCGTGGTCGATCGCGTCGCCGCGGCGTTCGGCATGTCGCTCGCCGACTTCGTGGAGATCGTGGAATCGCCGGTCATCGCCATTTCGCGATCTGCGTCGTCTGCGTCCGATCGAAGCCATCAGCATCTCCTCCAGCACACCGAGCCGGCGGAGCGCGTGGAGCTCGACGACTGCCGCCTCGAGGGAAGGCAGCGCATGTCGTCGCCGGCGTCGCCGGCCGGATCGACGGCGATGTTGTATGTCGTCGAAGGAAGCATTCGCGTGAGCTTCGAGACGGAGCATCATCTTTTGAGAGATGGTGATGCAGTGCTGGTGATGGCCGATCGTCCATTCACGATCGCGAGTACGACTGCGGCGCCGGCGCGCTTCCTTCGGTTCTCGCGGCTCAAAGGCGCCGTCGATTCACATCCGGTCCTGGTCGAGGCCGCGGTCTCCTGAACCAACTCCGCAATGCGGGATATGGTGGTTTTCAGTGAGTAACTGCTTCGCTATCCGTGCTCGGTGAAGCGCCCTTTTCGTCGCCCTTGGTGGAAGGGATTTTTCATTGAATCGCCCACTGAAAAAGTCTGAAGCAAAGGGAGGTCTCCCCATGACGCCTCGCGGAAGCGAGGCGGCACGGGGAGCGGTATCAGTAGGAGTGCCTGAAATTGCGGATGACGGAAGGGTGTGATCGGAAGGAGGAGTGCGTCGTTTGGTTGCTCGATACCGCAGCGGACGCGCACGGCAGGGTGGCACCTGAGCGGGTGATTCGTTTGAGACAGCAGGCGGCAGACAGCAGACGGCAGGCGCTCGACGTCGCGTTGAGTCCTGCTGCCTGTTGTCTGTTGTCTTCTGCCTTGAACATGACCGGCTCGCCATGCAATCTAAACCGGCCAGTTGGTCGGCACGGTACTTCGAGGCACCCCGCCTTGTGATTGATGTCACATCGACTTGTGACCCCTGACCGTGCGCGCTTGCGAGCGGCCTCGCTACATTGTGTGACGTGAGAAGTGCTGCGTAATCAGCCGTTCCCGTCATGAGCACAATCGGAGGCCGTATGCCGTCACCGTACAACCTGGAAGTCGAATACAACTGTAATGAATGCAGCGTTCGCGCGGAGCGGCTCTTCTGCAACATGGCGGAACCGGTGGTGCGCGCACTCGACGGTGTGAAGTTCACGAGCCTCTATCCAAAGGGCTCGTTGTTGTTCGTCGAAGGGGAAGAACCGCGAGGCGTGTTCATCCTCTGCAGCGGACGAGCGAAGCTGACTACGTCGTCGACCGAAGGAAAGACGCTGATCGTCAAGATCGCCGAGCCGGGTGAAGTCCTCGGCGCGAGCGCGACGATCCTCGGCCGTCCTTACGAAGTCTCAGCGGAGACGATCGAGCCGTCGCAGTTGAACTTCGTCAAGCGCGAGGACTTTCTCAAGTTCCTCAACACGCATCTCGAAGCGTGCATGCACACCGCACAGCAGCTCAGTGAGAAGTATCACTCGGCGCAGCGAGAGATCCGTTCGCTCGGCCTGTCGCAGACGACCGCGGAGAAGCTCGCACGTCTGCTGCTCGACTGGTGCATCAGCGACGGTGAGGCGACACCGAAAGGAACGCGGCTCAAAGTTCTGCTGACGCATGAAGAGATTGCACAGATGATCGGCACCACACGCGAGACCGTCACGCGCCTGCTGAGCGATTTCAAGCGGAAGAAGATCATCGACGTGAAGGGGTCGACGCTGTTCGTCGTGAATCGGAATGATTTGGAGACGATGGTCAGCGTGTGAGACGGGTGACACCACCTCATGTACGAGCCATCACAGTGCATCACACAACGATGTTCGTACCGTGAAGGCTGCGCAAAACTCTCGTATATGAGGTGGCGAACGTGACCGTCGAACTCCAGGAAGCAATCAATCCGGCACTGAGCGAATCTGTCGTTCGTGCGCTGGCCCGCTATGAAAAAGCCGAGGGATGGCCGACGGGAAGTATCCTCTTCCGCGAAGGCGAGCATCCGCGCGGCGTTTACATCGTCCACTCCGGTGAAATCGATCAGGTGTTTTCGTCGCGCGGTGGACATGCGAAGCCGCTCCTCGTCGCCGGCCCCGGCCAGATCCTCGGCCTGAGCTGCGTCGTGTCGGGCAAGCCGCACAACTGCTCCGCGACCGCGCGCACTCCATCCGTCACAGGCTTCATCGACAAAGACCGCTTCACGACGATTCTGGAAGAGCAGCCCTCGCTCTGGTGGAGCATCCTGCAGTTGCTCAGCACGGACATCAATTCGTGCTACGACTGCATGAAGACCCTGACCCACAACGGCCGGTAAGTGAAGCGCGGGCGCCCCGCCCGCGCTCCTTTCGTGATCACCATCACACGCTCCTGTGCTGCCGGTCCTCGGGCCTGTTTCGTCACACGACTATGTTCACTCCTGGAGGCTGAACATGTCCGTGAATCGCGCGATGCTCGATGGAAACGAAGCCGTTGCACGCGTCGCCTACAAGCTCAGTGAAGTCGTAGCCATCTACCCGATCACGCCCAGCTCGCCGATGGGTGAGTGGTCCGATTCGTGGGCCGCGGAGCAGCAGCCGAATCTCTGGGGAACGATTCCGTCGGTCATCGAAATGCAGAGCGAGGCCGGTGCTGCCGGTGCCGTGCACGGCGCATTGCAGACCGGCACGCTGGCGACGACCTTCACATCCTCGCAGGGCCTCCTCCTGATGATTCCCAACATGTACAAGATCGCCGGCGAGCTGACGCCGGCGGTGTTCCACGTCGCAGCGCGCAGCATCGCGACGCACGCGCTCTCGATCTTCGGCGATCACAGCGATGTGATGTCCGTGCGCTCGACGGGATGGGCCATGCTCTCCTCGGCGAGTGTGCAGGAGGCGCACGACTTCGCACTGATCGCTCACGCCGCGACACTCGAGTCGCGCATTCCCTTCGTGCACTTCTTCGATGGGTTCCGGACCTCGCACGAAGTGGCGAGCGTGGAGCTGCTCAGCGATGAGGATCTGCGGAAGATGATCGATCTCGAGCTCGTGTTCGATCATCGTGCACGCGCGCTCACGCCTGACCGCCCCGTGCTGCGCGGCACGGCGCAGAATCCCGACGTTTTCTTCCAGGCGCGCGAGCGCTCGAATCCGTTCTATCTCGAGTGCGGAAACATCATCGCGTCGGCCTTCGACCGCTTCGCGAAGATCACCGGCCGCACCTACAAGCCGTATGAATACTTCGGCGCGCCTGATGCGGAGCGCGTGGTCATCCTCATGGGCTCGGGATGCGAGGCTGCGCACGAAACCGTCGCTGCGCTGGCTGCAGAAGGCGAGAAGGTGGGCGTGCTCAAGGTGCGGATGTATCGCCCCTTCGATGCGAAGCGCTTCATCGCCGCGCTGCCGCTGAGCGTGCGCAATATCGCGGTGCTCGACCGCACGAAGGAGCCGGGGGCCATCGGCGATCCTCTCTATCTCGACGTGGTCAACGCGCTGTACGAGTCGAAGTGCTACGTCAACGTGACCGCGGGCCGCTACGGGCTCTCCTCGAAGGAATTCACGCCGGCGATGGTGAAGGCGATCTTCGACAATCTCGCGCAGCCGGAGCCGCGCAATCACTTCACGGTCGGCATTCACGACGACGTGACGCACACGTCGCTCGACTTCGACCCGGGCTATTCGATCGAGCCCGACTCTGTGAAGCGTGCGCTGTTCTACGGACTCGGATCCGACGGCACCGTCGGCGCCAACAAGAACTCCTGCAAGATCCTCGGCGACGCCGGCCACTTCGCGCAGGGCTATTTCGTCTACGACTCGAAGAAGGCCGGCGCGACGACGGTGTCGCACCTTCGCTTCGGCGATCAGCCGATCCGGTCGACCTATCTCATCAGCGCCGCGCAGTTCGTCGCCTGTCATCAGCGGTCTCTCATCGATCGCTACGACATCGTGAAGGAGCTGATGGAGGGGGGAACGTTCCTCTTCAACGGCGACGAGAGCATGATCCCGCAGCGCGTGATGCAGCAGCTCATCGCGAAAAAGGCGCGGCTCTTCGTCATCGATGCGAACAAGGTCGCGCGCGAAGCGGGCATGGGCTCGCGCATCAACACGATCATGCAGGTCGCTTTCTTCGCGCTCGCCGAAGTGATGCCGGTCGAAGAGGCGCTGCAGGCGATTCGTCACGCGATCAAGAAGACGTATGCGTCGAAAGGCGAAGCCGTCATCGCGAAGAATCTGAAGGCAGTCGATGCGACGCTCGCTGCGCTGCACGAAGTCCCGCTGCCGAGTGTAGGACAGGCGCCCTCGCCTGTCCTCATGGCGGGGGAAAACGGACAGGCGTGGGCGCCGGGACAGGCGTGGGCGCCGGGACAGGCGTGGGCGCCGGGACAGGCGGGGGCGCCGGGACAGGCGTGGGCGCCTGTCCTACACACACTTCTCGCCGGCAGGGGCGACGATCTGCCCGTCAGCGCACTTCCCTGCGATGGCACGTTCAGGACGGGCACCGCGAAGTTCGAGAAGCGCAATCTCGCGCAGGAGATCCCGGTGTGGGATCCGGAGGCCTGCATTCAATGCGGGAAATGCGCGCTCGTCTGCCCGCACGCCGCGATCCGAATCAAGGTGTACGACGAGAATCTGAAGAGCGAAGCGCCGCCGACCTTCAAGGCGCTGCAGCCGGTGCACAAGGATTGGAAGGGCTTCGCGTACACGATTCAGGTCGCGCCGGAAGACTGCACGGGTTGCAAGCTCTGCGTCGACGTCTGCCCCGCGAAGTCGAAGACGGTGGCCGATCGCAAGTCGCTCTACATGCAGCCGCATGACGACCTGCTCGAGCCCGAGAAGAAGAACTGGGACTTCTTCCTCGGCCTCCCTGAGTTCGATCGCACGAAGCTGACGCCGGGACTCATCCGCCATCAGCAGGTGATGCAGCCGCTGTTCGAGTTCAGCGGCGCCTGCGTCGGCTGCGGAGAAACGCCGTACCTGAAGATGGTGACGCAGTTGTTCGGCGATCGGATGATCGTCGCCAATGCGACGGGCTGCTCGTCGATTTACGGCGGCAATCTGCCGACGACGCCGTGGACGCAGAACGCCGACGGCCGCGGCCCGGCCTGGTGCAACTCACTGTTCGAAGACAATGCGGAGTTCGGACTCGGCTTCCGCGTCTCGATCGACAAGCAGCGCGACTTCGCGCAGGAACTGCTGAAGAAGCTCGCGCCGGAGATTGGGGAAGAGCTCGCGAAGTCGATCCTCGAATGCCCGCAGAAGGACGAGGCGGAGATTGCGGAACAGCGTGAGCGCGTCGCGCTGCTCGAAGAGCGGCTGCGCCGCATCGAGCTCAAGACGCGCATGCACAAGCTCGACTCCACCGATGCACAGCAACTGCTCGTACTCGCAAAGTACCTTGTGAAGAAGAGCGTCTGGATCGTCGGCGGCGACGGCTGGGCCTACGACATCGGCTTCGGAGGACTCGATCACGTGCTGGCCAGCGGCCGGAATGTGAACATCCTCGTGCTCGACACCGAGGTGTATTCGAATACGGGAGGGCAGGCGTCGAAGGCGACGCCGCGTGCGGCGGTGGCGAAATTCGCGGCCGGCGGCAAGCCTGCGGCGAAGAAGGATCTCGGGCTCATCGCGATGACGTACGGCAATGTGTACGTCGCGAGCGTCTCGTTCGGAGCGAAGGACGAGCACACGCTGCGCTCGCTGCTCGAAGCAGAGGCGTATGACGGGCCGTCGCTGGTGATCGCCTACGCCCACTGCATCGCGCACGGACTCGACATGGCGGCCGGCCTGCAGCACCAGAAGGCGATCGTCGATGCCGGCCAGTGGCTGCTGTATCGCTATCACCCGGAGAAAGAGAAACCGCTGCAGCTCGACTCGCGCGAGCCGAAGATCCCGGTCGAGCAGTTCCTCCGAATGGAGAATCGCTTCAACCAGTTGATCAAAGGCAGCGACGGTTCCGCACAGAAGCTGTTCGCGGAAGCACAAGCGGACGTGAACGCGCGCTGGGGGATGTACAAGTACCTGGCGGCGCGGTGAGGGGTGGATGGGACGGATGGGACCTATAGGACCTATGGGACCTATAGGACCTATGGGACCTATAGGCAGATCACCGTTCCACCCATAGGTCCCATAGGTCCTATAGGTCCCATCCGTCCCATCCACCCTAACTAACCACTGCACCTACCTCGCGCCGGGGTGTTGCCCTTTCGATCGGGCGGCCGTAACCCACTCTCAACAGTAGCTGCGGAGGGTGGAGTGTTCCGGCGATCAACTGCAACTGGTCGCGGAGGACGGGCACCTCGATGGCCTGATTGAGGAACGAGTACTGGAGGCTGAGCTTCGTCAGCAGGAGGAGCAGGTGCTCGAGGGTCTCGCCGGCGCGCAGGAGCGATACGCGATCGTCGTCGGCGTGCACGATCAGCAATGCCGGCGCGTGCTCCGCGAGCTCGCGGTCATGGCGTGACTGGATGGCGCCGACGTCGAAGCGGCGCAGGAGCCAGGGGGCGGCGGGGGTGATGGGATCGGGAATGCCGAGCGCGTCACCGCTGATTCCATCGGGCTGGTCGCTATCGCTGGGCCTCACCCAGTCGGCGAGCTCGCGGCGGAAGCTGCCGTTGGCCATCTGCAGCTTGTCGCCTTCCTCGATCAGCTCCGCGACCTGCGTCTTCTCGTGCGGCGCCACGATGTGAATCGTCAGGGCATGGTCGTCGATGAAATCGCAGAGCGACCCGAGGGCTTCCGGCTCGAGGGCGCGGCCGTCGAAGTCGTGGCGGTTCGTGTGCCGCATCTTGATGGCGGGGAAGAGGCGGATGAGATCCGCATCGGGACTGCTCGTCTCGCGCAGCGCGACGAGTGCGAGCGGATCGGCATCGGCGCGGTAGAGGACCGATGATTCAAAGCCGAAGCGCGCCGCCGCGACGCGGAGATTCGTGATGGCCGCTCCGATGCTCATCAACAGCTCGCGATCGTCGGGATCGACGACGCTGAGACATCGCTGGAAGTCGGCGTTGACCTCGACGCCGTCATCGGTGATGTGGAACGACCACGGCTGCGTGTTGTGGCCCGATGGTGCGAGCACGGCATAGCGGAGCAGAAACTCGATCTGCGCACGCCGGTCTTCGAGATCGTAGAACTCGCCGTCGTCGATGCGCCACGGGGTCACCCGCGGGTCGTACTCGCTGCTGTTCATGTCACTTCAACAGGCTGAAGAATCGGTGTTGCTGCGGCAAACGCTCCAGGTTGATAGGCGCACAGCGGATCGGTTGCGAAGAGATCGCCGGTCACTGCGAACGCGCGTGCGCGCGAGCCGGTGCAGACGCTGCGGAACTCGCATCGGCTGCACTTTCCTTTGAGATTCGCCGGATTGCGCAGCGACATGAAGAGATCGGAACGCTGATGAATCGTCGTGAGCGGCTGGTAGCGGACATTGCCTGCAGTCAGCGGAAGGAACGGGCTGATGCTCACCTCGCCGGTGTGCGAGATGAAGATCTGTTCCGCGCAGTCGTTCGCAGTGAGCTTCCCATTCGGCGCGCCGTTCAGCGTGTGAGCGCCGGCTTCGCGCTGGATCGCATAGCGGCGGTAGTGCGGCGCCTCGACCGTGCGAATCTTGAAGCTCGCCTTCCTCGAGATTTCCCAGAGGACTCCGAAGGTCTGCTCGGTCTCGTCCGCGTTGAGCATCGGGAGATGCTTCGATTCGCCGATCGGAACGGGGTAGAAGAGATTCCAGCGCTCGACCGCGAGATCTCCGAGGAGAGAGGCGAGGGTGTTGAGCTCGGCGAAGTTGGCGCGGGTCACGAGCGTGTTCACTTCGACGGGCAGCGCGACGGTCCTGGCCCAGCGGATCGCGAGCAGCGTCGAGCCGAAGAGGCCCGTGATGCCGCGCGCCGCATCGTGCTGGCTCGGCTTTGCGGAATCGAGCGCGATCGCCATGCGCGAGAGCCCATTGCGCTTCAGCGTGCCGATGGTCGATCCGGAGAGCGAGGGGGATGCGGTGACGGTGAGTGTCGGTGCGAGTGCGCGGCGGCGTGCGTAGTCGAGGAGCTGGTAGATGTCGCTGCGCTCGAGGGGATCGCCGCCGGTGATGGTCAGCTCCTGAGGACGGATCGCGGCGATCTGATCGATTGTCTTGTATGCCTCATACGTCGACAATTCGAGCGGGCTCCGTTTGGCCTGGGCGCCCACGGAACAGTGGAGGCAGGACAGGCGGCAGGCCCGGGTGAGCTCCCAGGTAACGACCGGTGATTGCAAGGATTCCATCGCGCACCTCAAAGGAACGTCGGACAACTGGAGTTGTCCTGTGTGTTCCGATGAGAGCACGCGTGGCAGAATGGTTCCGATGATTCGCCGCACATCCACTCGTGATGCAGCTCACGTTGCGACGTTTGCCGCAGGAAGGACGATGTAGGCGATGAAGATCTGCTGCGAGCACAAGCCCGAAGAGCACCATGTGGTCGAGCTCTGCCATCAGGTGATCCACTATCCATCGGAAGACTACATGTGCGTCTGCGAAGGACTGGTGGCAGGGGGGAATGTGTGTGCGTCGTGTGGACACAGCGCCGGCGATCACGGCCGCGAGCGAATCTGCCGGCCGAACGATGGCGCGTTCTGCCCCTGCCGGTCGTCGTAGTTCGGCCGCTGGGGAATATCCGGCGCACACCCAGGGTTGCGCTGCCTCGATTCCGTTGTTTGCCCGCTGGTGGAGAGCAGTCTCCGATCTGGCAGCACAGCAGAAAGGAGATACACACCGTGAAGACTACCGGTACCGTCAAGTGGTTCAACGACGCGAAGGGCTTCGGCTTCATCACGACTGAAGGTGGCGAGGACGTTTTCGTCCACTTCAGCGCGATTCAGGGCCAGGGCTTCCGCACGCTCGCCGAAGGCGCGCAGGTCGAATTCGAAGTGGCACGTGGCCCGAAGGGCCTGCAGGCCGCGAACGTTTTCGTCATCTAAGCGAAACTCGCGAAGCGAACAAAAGACAGCACCCGCGGGTGCTGTCTTTTTTTTTTGGATGGGAGAATGGGACCTATGGGACCTATGGGACCTATAGGCGGAACCGTTGCTGTTTGCACGTTCCACCTATAGGTCCCATAGGTCCTATAGGTCCTATAGGTCCTATAGGTCCCATTCTCCCATCCCCCTCACCGCGCTTCGATGAACGGGCAGCGGATCGGGACGCCCTCTTCCTGCTCGTGACACGACGCTGGCGCGTCGCCCATTCTGCAGGGACCGGGCACGCCGTCGATCCACACCACACCGTTGACGATCTGCATGCTGCCTGCGGCGAGGAACTCGATCGCTTTCTGCAGCATCACGCCATACGACGCTTCGATCATCCACCGGCGATGCAGTTTCGCGTAGGCCTCGATCATCTCCGCATCGCCGCGCGCGCGCGCATCGTCGATGATCGGCGGCACGTGAAAGGGTCCGCTGACGAGGAACGGTGTTCCATCCGCGAGGCACATCGTGCTGCGCGTCTCGGTCGCACCGGCGAACAGCGCGCCGAGCACATCTCCCGTGTCGAGGACGTAGGTGCGGCTGTCCAGCGGAAAGGATCCCGAGGTGAGGAAGATGTGATCGCTTTCGACATCATCCGGCGACTGCACCAGCGGGATGCCGAACATCTCGAGATCTTCGCGCTCCGCGATGTGGTCATCGCCGGAGATCGCGCAGACGAGCTCGAAGAGCCGCCCGCGATTCGGAGAAGCGAGGAGTTGCCGTACGCCGGGCAGCGATCGCGATCCTGCGATCGCCACGCGCAACGGCGTGAAGGAGTCTCCGTTCATGGCATCACACCAGCGCGAGCTCTTCTTCGCTCTCTTCCTGCAATGCGGCGATGACGTCGGTCGCGATCGGATCGCCTCCGGCCTCGCAGAGGATCACTTCATAGAGCGCGAGAGTGTCGGCGACATCCTCGTCGGGAATGCGCCGCACGGCGTAGCCGGCGTGGTCGATGATGTAGTCGCCCGCGGTGATGGCTTCCTTCATCGCGTCGAGTTTCACCGTTCGCACGCTGCCCCAGAAGTCGACGCGGGCCGTCTTCCCGCTGATCGATACGATGCGTCCTGGCAGTCCGAGACACATACATCACCTCCGCAAGCAGAGGCTAAAGGCGAAGAGGTTTTCGCCCGATGACTGTGCGCACTCCGCCTTGTGACGCGGCACACACGGCACGGCGATTGCGCGCAGCGCAGGCGGGTTCGCCAGGGCGTACCTTGGCTTGCATGAGAGTGCACGAGCTGATGACGACCAGTCCTGCTTCCTGCGAGCCGTCGACCACGCTTCGGGTTGCTGCGCAGCTCATGAGCGCGAATGACTGCGCTGCGATTCCCGTCACGCGCGATGGAGAGCTGATCGGAATCATCACGGACCGCGACATCGCCTGCCGCGCAGTCGCGAACGTCACGAATGCCTCCGACCTTCCGGTGTCGCAGTTCATGACGGCGCCTGTCATCGC
The DNA here is from genome assembly GCA_021325515.1 of Acidobacteriota bacterium. Taxonomy (GTDB): domain Bacteria; phylum Acidobacteriota; class Thermoanaerobaculia; order Gp7-AA8; family Gp7-AA8; genus JAJPHC01. Next base: position 160,431 of record JAJPHC010000060.1, on the reverse strand, counting down.
GGTGTCGCCCGATGACACGATCGAGCGGGCGGCGGAGCTGATGACGGAGAATCAGATTCATCATCTCCCTGTGATCACCGCCGAGGGCCGGCTCGTCGGCATGGTCGCGCAGTCCGACCTCGGACGCCGGATGACGAATCGCGAGTTCGGCCAGATGGCGCGGCTCACATCGATTCGCAATCGTCCGATCTATGTGCACAACGAGTCACTGACCAGACGCGATCATTGAGGTGAAGTCATGGACGAGCTCGACGATCTCATGCTCCTCGGATCCGAAATCGATGACGAGTTCAACATCCAGCTCGGACGCCAGCGTCTCGAGGCGCGCCTGCGCCACAACACGGCGAATGGTCCGGAGCTCTCCGGCGGCGACATCGACGCGCAGTGGGAGATGGCCGAGTCGTGCGGCGACGAAACCGTCTGCGGAAGCATGATGACGCCCGATCAGAACGTGGTCGACGAATACGGCGACGCGATGGGCATCGGCTACGACGAAGACGAGATCCTTCGCTTCGGCGAGAAAGAGCGCGAGCGCGACCTGCACCGGTGGGAGCTCGATCCGGCGAGCTCGGAGGACTACGAGGAGCGCGTCGCGCCGCGCGATTACGCGCTGCGATTGCTGCACTGGAAGTAGGGCCGGCTCAATACCGCGCGGCGGCGAGTCCGCGGCCACCGGGAACCATCGCCCGGGTCTTCCACGCCACATACGGCTTCGCGAGTTGCCGGAGCGTCCAGTTCTTCGCGGCATAGACGCGGTCGGCGAACAGCGGTTCGACGAGATCGGCGGTTTCCTCCGGCTGCACCACGAGTGAGACTTCGATCGGCAGAATTCCGACCGGCAATCCGGCGCGGCGGCATGCCTGATGGAGATAGGCGAATACTTCCTTCATGTCTTCGGGGTGCGGCGGCGGCTCGTGTTCCATCTCGCTGCCGATCGTCGGGCGGAAGATGCACACCGTGGGGAACGCGCCGGCGTTCACGATGCGGTCGATGCCGCGCTTCGTCGCCTCGATCGGCTCCGGACCGGCGATGATCTCGCCCGACACGCGTCCCTGGCCGAGCTTCTTCGCCGTGTACTCCATCGCGTCGAAGAAGGCCTGCTGGCCGAGCGTCTTCGCTTTGCCGGGACAGAGCCGCGCGAACACCACAGGATCTTCGAACTCATAACAGAACGAGAAGTGATCGGTGCCGGCGTCGATGAGCTGGTCGTATTCGCGGAAGAGCCGCTTCGGCACCGGCACGGCCTGCACTCCGATGAACCCCCCGACCTGTTCGCGCACCGCGCGCACATACGGCTCACACATCTTCAGCCCGTGCATCGATTCGCGATCGTCCTGCTCTTCGTAGTGGTAGCCGGTGTTGAAGTGCGTGAAGATCGAGCCCGACTCGTCGCGCGCCGCGATGGCCGTTTCGACCACATCGGAGATCTTCTTGCGCGACTCTTCGGCGGTGCCGACGTTCTCGCCCGTCGTGCAGAACTTGCACGCGGCGGAGATGTTCGAGGCCCAGTAGAGGCAGCGCGCCGATACGTAGATGCCGAGGTAGTTGCCCTGCAGCACGCCGATGCGGCTCATCTCGACGCCCGAGGACGTGAGCCGCGAATACCATTCCGGCTCCTTCGGTATCGTGACGCGATACTGAACGCCGTTGCGATGGTCGGCGACGTACCACGAGCCATCGGTCTCGTGCAGCTCGAACGGCGAGTGCTTCGCGAATTCTTCGACGACCGGGACGTTGATCCAGATGTCTTTCGTTTTCGCGGGGATGACGATCTCGAGGCCGGAGCCGAGACCGGCGCGCGTGCGGGTGATGCGGCGGCCGGCAGCGGAGTCGATCCGCATGCCGCGACAGAACAGCTCGATCTCGAGCTCGACCGGTTTGAACATGCCGGCATTGGACCTCGCCGTGCGAACTTCGGCCTATGACGGTGGCGGTGTCGCCGTGTGACGCGCCTCACATCCCGTTGTGAGGTGCCTTACGGCGGCATGGTTGCGCCGACTCGATGATGAAGATCAACCGACGGAGGTTGCCAATGTCCACTCGCAACGAGCTCATTTCCCTCATTCGTTCCGAACTGGTCAAGCTGACCGACGAGGAGAACTCCATCTGCAAGGTCGCTGCGGAGAAGGGCATCTTCTGCCACGGCTTCAGCCACTTCAGCGATCGCGACCTGCGGCGCAAATTCGACTGGGTCGTGCGCAAGCGGCCGTCGCTGACGCGCGGGCAGCTCGAGCAGATTGCCAACGACTGGCAGCTTGCGGAGCAGCAGGTCCACGAGCGGCCGATCGCATGCGATGTCCAGACCGACATCCATGACATCTGCTGCGGCTGGGACGACTTCACGGATGATCAGCTCGAACGGATGTACTTCGAGTTGTCGGGGAACAAGGTCAGCGTCGTCGCCTGATTTTCTCAATTGAGCCTCACCCCTGGCCCCGCTCGCCGCAATGCGATGAGAGGGGACGATGGAGAACCATGTCGATCATCGATCCCGTTGCCGTCTATCCCGCCCACTTCGAATCGGATGTCGTCCTTCGTAATGGAAGGACTCTTCGCATACGGCCGGTCCGCCCGTCGGACCGGGACGCATTGCTCGCGCTGTTTCGCGGGCTCTCCTCCGACAGTCTTCACTCGCGCTTCTTCGACGTGCGCACGCCCGACGCGGCACTGAAAGACTCGCCGGTCGACGTCGACTACGACGCGGACTTCGGCGTCGTCGGCGAGCTCGGTGGCGAGCTGGTGGCGATCGCGCACTTCTTCCGCGCGAGGCGCAATCCGAAGAGTGCGGAAGTCGCCTTCACGATCGCCGATTCCGCGCAGGGCTGCGGCATCGGCACGCATCTCCTGAACAAGCTGGCGCAGATCGCGCGGACGAAGAACATCGACACGTTCGTGGCCGAGGTGTTGCCGACGAATCGAAAGATGCTCGATGTGTTTCTGCTCTCCGGCTTCGCACCGCGGAGCAAGTCGGCAGAGGGAACGGTGCATGTCGCGTTCTCGATCGAGGCGACGAGCGAGTACGAGAACAAGTCTGCGGAGCGCTCGCAGAAAGCGGCGTATGCGTCGATGCGCTCGATCTTTCATCCGCAGTCGATCGCCGTCGTCGGTGCCTCGCGCCGGCGTGGCAACCTCGGCGCGGAGATCCTGCACAACCTCGTCGCCACGGAATTTCAGGGCAAGCTCTACGCGATCAACCCGATGGCCCGCGACATCGAAGGCGTTCCCTGCTTTGCGGGCATTGCGGACATACCGGGCCAGGTCGATCTCGCGGTGATCGCAGTGCCGGCTCCCGATGTGGAGGCGGTGATCGATGACTGCATCGCGAAGAAAGTCGCGGCGGTCGTCGTCATCAGCGCGGGGTTCGGAGAAACGGGCGAGAAGGGCCGCGCGCTGGAGCAGCATCTGCTGGACAAAGTGCGCAGTGCGGGCATGCGCATGGTCGGTCCCAACTGCATGGGCGTGCTCAACACGGATCCCAGCGTGAAGATGCACGCGACGTTCACGTCGATCTATCCGCCGGCCGGCAACGTCGCGATGTCGTCGCAGAGCGGCGCGCTCGGGCTGGCGATCCTCGACTACGCGCGCTCGATCGGCGTCGGGTTCTCGACCTTCATCTCCGTCGGCAACAAGGCGGATGTTTCCGGCAACGACCTCATTCAATACTGGTCGGAAGATCCAAACACGGATGTGATGCTGCTGTATCTGGAGAGCTTCGGAAATCCGCGCAAGTTCGGCGAGATTGCGCGCCGTGTCGCGCGCCGCAAACCGATCATCGCCGTGAAGTCGGGGCGCTCGAAGGCCGGCGCGCGTGCGGCGTCGTCGCACACCGGCGCGCTGGCCGAGTCCGATGCGATCGTTCGCGATTTGTTCAAGCAGGCGGGCATCATCCGCACCGATACGCTGGAAGAGATGTTCGACATCGCGGCTCTCCTCGCGAACCAGCCGCTCCCCCTCGGCCGCCGCGTGGCGATCGTCACGAATGCCGGCGGACCGGGAATCCTCGCCGCCGATGCCTGCGAAGCGCGCGGTCTGGAGCTGATGCCGATCACACCGGACATGGCGGCGAAGATGCGCGAGTATCTGCCGGCGGCGGCGAGCGTCGGCAATCCGATCGACATGATCGCCTCCGCTTCGGCCAGCGACTATCGCCGCACGCTGAAGCTGCTCGTGGACGATCCGGATGTCGACTCGATCATCGTCATCTACATTCCGGTGCTGCCGAAGGACGCGCTCGATGTCGCCGCCGTGATTCGCGAATGCGCGCAGGAGGCGAAGGGGAAGACGCTCGTCGCGACGTTCATGGGATCGCAGGGCGTGGTGACTTCGCTGGAGCCGGTGCCTTCGTTTCCGTTCCCGGAGCGGGCGGTGGCTGCGCTCGCGCGCGCGACGAACTACGCGGAATGGCGCCGCAGACCGATCGGCGACGGCATGCGCTTCGAGGATGTCGATGTGCCCGTGCTGCGCGAGATCGTGCAGCGCAAGCTCGCGGCAGGCGGAGGGTGGCTGGGACCTCTCGATGTGCAGTCGCTGTTCGATGCGGCGAAGATTCCCACCGCGCCGATGGATTACGCGGCGACCGTCTACGACGCGGTGCAGACCGCGATGCGCATCGGCTTCCCCGTCGTGCTGAAGGCCGTCGGCGCGACGCTGCTGCACAAGACCGACGCCGGCGGCGTCGTGCTCAACCTTCAGGATGAGCGCGAGGTACGCATCGCCTACGAAGAGATGGAAGAGCGGCTCGAAGAACGGATGTCGGGCGTGCTGGTGCAGCGAATGGTTGAGGGCGGCGTGGAGGTCATGCTCGGTGCAACCGAGGATCCGACGTTCGGACATGTCCTTGCGTATGGAGCGGGCGGAACGCTCGTCGAGCTGCTGAGCGATGTCTCGTTCCGAATCCATCCGCTCAATGACGTCGATGTCGAGGACATGATCGGCGACGTCCGCTGGTCGAAGCTGCTGCAGGGGTTCCGCGGCGCGCCGCCGTGCGATGTGCAGGCGCTGAAGGAAGTCATTCTGCGGCTCTCGGAATTGCTGCGCCTTTGCCCGGAGATCCGCGACCTCGACATCAATCCGCTGAAGGTGCTGCCGCGCGGTGCGATCGCCGTCGATGCACGGGTGAAAGTCGAGGCCGTCGTTCCGCGGCCGCCTTCGCGGCGGATCGCATACTGAGACGCGGCCGTCACAAGGCTTCGTGATTTCAGGCACGGCCCGGCTCCGGTGCTCGGCGCAACCTGACGCGTATGAGTACCACTTCGGTTGCACGCAAGGCGTTCACCTACCGCACGTCCACGGAATGGCTCGGCCGCAGGAACGCGAAGCTGTCGGCGGCGAGCAAGCCGGCGCTCGCCGTCTCCTCACCGCCGGAGTTCAAGGGCGAAAAAGGTTTCTGGACGCCCGAGGACTTTCTGGTGGCGGCCGTCGAGACGTGTCTGCTGATTACGTTTGCGCATCACGTCGAGCGCCAGCAACTGCCGGTCGAAGCGTATTACAGCGAGGCGGAAGGATTTCTGGAGGCCGGTGACGCCGGCTACTGCTTCACGCGTGTGATCGTGAAGCCGACGATCGTCATCACCGATGCGCTTGCGGCGGAGAAGACGTTGAAGGCGATCGAGATCGCGCATCGCGATTGCCTGATTGCGAACTCGCTGCGCGCGATCGTCACCGTAGTGCCGAACATCCAGTTGTCGGTGATCGAGTAGTTGCGCGGGCTCGCGGTGGTGGTGGTGATGGGTGGACGCCGGCGCGCCCGCGCGCCCGCGTATCCGCGCGACCATCACGCCAGCTCGAGGTCCGAGGCGTCGGACGCCACGTCGGCGGACAGCCAGGCGTAGGGTCCGCACTCGACGAGTCCTGCGTCGCGGAACAGGCTGCGGTACCACTTCGGTGAGCGGCGAATGAGGCCATCGAGATCGCCGATGATGTCTTCCTTCGACGTCAGGACCTCGAGATAGGCCATGCCGCCGGTCGCGGCGACGAGCGCAGGGAGTCCGCGGCGGATTTCTTTTTCGGTCAGATAGTGGAGCACGTCGCTGCAGATGACGAGGTCGAAGCGCCGGCCGGCATCGAAATCCGCGAACGAGCCTTTGCGGACGTTGCGCGTCTCACCGAAGCGCTCCACGGCGTAATCGCTCGGGTCGATGCCGAGATAGGCGAGGCGGGGGCGCAGCGTGCGGAGATGCGGGAACCAGGCGCCTTCCCCGCATCCGATGTCGAGAACGCTGCGAATCTGGCGCCGGAGGAAATACTCGCAGACGCTGACGGCCATCCCAACTTTTCGCTGCATCTCACCCTGGGTGTGTACGCGGACGCGGCGGTACCACTTGTCGAAATACGCGCGGTCGTAGCGTTTCACCATCGGCGTGTCAGAGCGCGCGACCCTTTTTCCGCTGCTCGGGATAGGCGTAGAGGAAGTCGCGCAGCAGCTCGGCGCTTTCCACGATGCCATCCGGAACGGTCTTGACGCGCAGCCAGTAGCAGCCGGGATCGAGCAGGCTTCTCAGCAGCTCGATGAACTGCGAGAGCGCGTTGTAGGTCGTGTGGTAGATCTTCCCCTCGCGCTCGTACTGCAGCTTCTTTTCCCGCACGAGCTTCGTCACGATGCGCGCCGCGAGGTAATACGGTGTCTGCAGGAAGTCGAACTCCTCCTGCGTCATGTGCGGTCCCTTCGTGATGTGCTGGCGGTTCACGATGCCCTGCAGGAAATCGAGCAGCGCGACGACTGCGGTCTTCGGGACGGCTCCGCAGCGGCGTGTTTCCACCAGGCCGTTCAGGAAATGAGTCAGGGTCTTGAGCTGCTCCGAGCCCGGGTAGACCAGCTCCCGCAGACCGTATTTCCTGGCAATGCTTCGTTCGTCGAGTTCTTCGGACGATTGCTCGCTCAACGCCGGGGAGGATAGCACGTGAGACGAGGGACGAGGGACGGTGGATGGGGGTGGATCGGCTCCTTCTGGAATTACTTGGGGTCCCAAGTAATTGTGGGGTGCGACGATGACCGACAGCCAGCGGATTCTCGACGCCATCCGGCGCCTCGTTCGCCTGCTCCGCCTCTCCGATCAGGCCGCGCGGAATGAGCGCGGCCTCTCCAGTGCACAGCTCTTCGTCCTGCACGAAGTGACGAAGACGCCGGAGCTCTCGCTCAAAGAGCTCGCCGAGCGGACGCGCACCGATCAGAGCTCGGTCTCCGTCGTCGTCGCCCGTCTGTGCGACGCGGGGCTGCTGGAGCGCAGGCGCGCCGAGGAGGACGCGCGGCGGCTGGTGATCAAGCCGACGCGCGCGGGGCGTGCGGCGGTCCGCAAGGCTCCGCGCGTGGCGCAGCAGGAGCTGATCGATCTGCTGGAGCGGATGAGCGAGGCCGATCGGAGGCAGTTCGCCGATTACCTCGTCGCGATCGTCGACACCATGGATCGGAGCACCGAAGCTCCGCCGATGTTTTTTGAAGATGAGAGGAGCAGCCGTGACTGAGTTCGAAGCAGGAGCAACGACCGAAGGAGTGCCTGTCGCGCCGTCGCTGGGAGCGGCGCTGCAGTCGGCGCGCGTGCCGATCGAGCGCAATGCACTCGACCGCCGTGTCGTCGTGATTTCGATGTGGGCGATGCTGCTCGCCTTCGTGACCGGATTCGTGGCGCAGGCGCTCGTCGGGCTGATCGGCCTGATCACCAACATCGCCTTCTACGGCCGCTTCTCGACCGCGTTCACCTCGCCGGCGGGAAATCATCTCGGGTTGCTCGTGATCGGCGTGCCGGTCATCGGCGGTCTGATCGTCGGCGTGATGGCGCGTTACGGATCGAAAGCGATTCGCGGCCATGGAATCCCCGAAGCGATGGAGCAGGTGCTGCTGAACGAGAGCAGGATTCCGGCGCGCGTGACGTTTCTCAAGCCGCTGTCGGCTGCGATCTCGATCGGCACCGGCGGCCCGTTCGGTGCAGAAGGACCGATCATCGCGACGGGCGGCGCGCTGGGATCGCTCGCCGGACAGTTGCTGCGCACGACGCCGTCGGAACGGAAGACGCTGCTCGCGGCAGGTGCAGCGGCTGGTATGGCAGCAACGTTCGGCAGTCCGGTCTCGGCCGTGCTGCTCGCGATCGAGTTGCTGCTCTTCGAGTTCCGTCCGCGCTCGATCGTCCCTGTCGCGCTCGCGAGTGCCACCGCGACGGCCGTCCGCGTGCTCTATGTCGGCACCGAACCGATTTTCGCGATGCCGCTCCTCGCGCGTCCAAACGGCGAGGCACTCGCGATGTACGCCCTCCTCGGCGCGTTGATCGGCTGGCTCTCCGTCTATGTGACGCGCGCCGTCTACTGGATCGAGGATCTCTTCGAGAAGCTGCCCGTGCACTGGATGTGGTGGCCGGCACTCGGCGGAATCGCCGTCGGTGTCGTCGGCTATTTCGCGCCGCGTACGTTGGGCGTGGGCTACACGAACATCGAAGGGCTCGTCGCGGGGACGATCACAGGAAAGGTGGTGCTCTTCCTCTGCCTGATGAAGTTTTTCTCCTGGTCCATCTCCCTCGGCAGCGGCACTTCGGGAGGAACGCTCGCGCCGCTGTTTACGATCGGCGGGGCGACGGGCGTTGCGCTGGGTGAACTGATCGCGCACCAATGGCCGGGCAGCGGGATCGATCCGCGCATCTGCGCGCTCGTCGGAATGGCGGCGATGTTCGCCGGCGCGTCGCGAGCACTGCTGGCGTCCGTGGTGTTCGCGTTCGAGACGACGCTGCAGCCGATGGGACTCCTGCCGCTGCTCGCCGGCTGCACCGCCGGCTTCCTCGTCTCGGCCCTTCTGATGCGCAACACGATCATGACGGAGAAGCTTGCGCGGCGCGGCGTGCGGGTGCCGATGGAGTACGCGGCCGATTTTCTCGATCAGATCTCGATCGCCACCGCATGTTCTTCGAACGTCGTAACGCTGCGCGCCGATTCGCTGCTGGGAGATGCGGGAGCCGTGCTCGACACGCATCAGGGCTTTCCGGTCGTCGATGAGAAACAGCGCCTTCTCGGCGTCGTCACGCGGCGCGACTTTCTCGGCAAGCCGGCGACGACGCGCGTCGGCGATCTGATCACGCGCCCGCCCTCGGTGATCTTTCCCGACATGTCGCTGCGCGAAGCGGCGGATCACATGGTGCGCGAGAACGTCGGCCGGCTGCCGGTCGTATCGCGCGCGCATCCGCAGCAACTGGTCGGCATCATCACCCGCAGCGATCTGCTGGCCGCGCACGAGCGGCGCCTGAGGGAAGAGGGATAGGCGCCGTTAAGGCATCGTTGTCGTATCCTTATCGACACATGGACACAGAGTCGCAGTCCTCTCGCATGACGAGCGAGCAGTTGCTTGGCAACATTGCGCTCTTCGAATCGCTGACGAAAGAGGATCTCGCCTCGCTCGCGAAACGGCTCGAGTCGGCGGACTATGCGCCCGGCGACGTGATCTTCAGCCAGGGCGACGAGGGCTCATCGCTGTTCGTCATCGACGAAGGAGCGGTGGAGATCTCGTACGGCGAAGGGAAGGGACGCGTCTGTCTTGCGACGCTCTTCCCGGGACAGTACTTCGGAGAGCTGTCGCTCTTCGACGGCTCTCCGCGATCGGCGACGGCTACGGCGATCAAGCCGTCGCATCTCGTGCGGCTGGACCGCGACGACATGGTCGATTTCGTGAACAAGAATCCGGCGGCCGCGCTGCGGATCATCGCGGAGATGAGCGAGCGGATGCGGCAGACGAACGAGCTGATGTCGCGGCAGGTCTCGCGCAACGTGCTGGAGGAAGCGGAAGAGACGCTGACGTTCGGTCAGCGGATTGCGGATCGCGTCGCTGCGTTCGGCGGCTCGTGGCCGTTCATCATTCTCTTCAGCACGATCATGGCGATCTGGATGGGATCGAACATCCTGCTGCTGGCCCATCCGTTCGACCCGTATCCGTTCATCCTGCTGAATCTCGCGCTGTCGACGGTGGCCGCGCTGCAGGCGCCGATCATCATGATGAGCCAGAACCGCCAGTCATCGAAGGACAAGCTGCTCGCCGAGAACGATTATCAGGTGAATCTGAAGGCGGAAATGGAGATCGAGGCACTGCTTCGCGGTCAGGCGGAGCTTCTCGCGCGCGTCGCGCTGGTGGAACGCCAACTGGTGAGGCGGAACGGGGAGTAGGTTTCGCTTCGCGGGGCGCTGGGGTGCTGGGTGGGTTCGCGGTTTCGCGGGCTCGCGGGCTCGCGGTGCTAACAACTCGCTGCACCACCCAGAGCCCCAGTACCCCAACTATCTCTCAGTCTCGAAACCCTCGCGGATCCATGCACTCGTTCCGCCGGTGACGTTTTGCAATTCGCCGTGGAAGCCGTGGCGTGCGAGCAGCGATGCAGCGGCGGACGAGCGATAGCCGCCGGCGCAGATCACGGCCAGCGGGCCGCCGCTCTTGATTTCCCCAACTCTCCGCTGCAGTTCGTTGAGCGGGATCGACAGCGCGCCGGGGACATGCCCGCCGGCGTATTCGGCGGGACGGCGTACGTCGAGGACGCGCGATGAAGAGCCTTTGAGCTCAGCCGGCGATATCTGCGGGAGCTGTGCGAGCTCGAAGGCTGCGTTGTTCCAGGCGAAGATGCCGCCGTCCAGCCAGCCCACGATGTTCTCCATTCCGACGCGCGCCAGCCGCATGACGGCCTCCTTCGACCGCTCGGCCGAATCGGCGACGATGATGAGGCGATCACCGGCGGAGAGCAGCGTTCCGGCCCACGATGCGAACTGCCCGCCGAGGCCGATGTTGATCGAGCCGGGGATGTGGCCGGCGCCGAAGGCGTCCGCGTCGCGGACATCGAGGACTACGGCGCCCTCGGCAATCCGCGCCTTGACCTCCGCCGGCTGCAGCGGCGGAGCATCGATGTCGGCGAGCGGGCGGGCGCCGGTGCGGTTGATCTCCGCATCGCGGGAGAAGTAGGGAGGAGGCTCGGAGATGTCGGTCGTCATCAGCCGGACGAACTCTTCGCGGGACATCGGCTGCAACGCATAGTTAGTCTTCCTCTGCAGGCCGATGGTCGAGGAGGTATCCGCCGAGATGTTGCGGCCGCACGCCGAGCCGGCGCCATGCGCGGGCCAGACCTCGACATGGTCCGGCAGCGTGAGGATCTTCCCGTGCAGCGAATCGTAGAGAAGTGCGGCCATCTGCTCGGAGGTGAAGCCCCGGGCACCGGCGAGATCGGGGCGGCCCACGTCGCCGATGAAGAGCGTGTCGCCCGTGAGGAGCTTGCGCGGCTCGCCGTCTTCGACGATCAGCCAGGAGATGCTCTCCGGCGTATGTCCGGGCGTCGCCAGCGCGCGCAACTGCAGCGAGCCGATCTGCAGCACGTCGCCGTCGTTGACTGCGCGATGCGGAAAGCCGGCATTCGCAGCGGCGCCGAACACGATCTCCGCACCGGTTCGCGCCGCGAGCTCGCGATGCCCGCTCACGAAGTCCGCGTGCAGATGCGTCTCGAGGATCCAGCGGATCGCCAGCCCCCGCGCCTCCGCCTCGGCAATGTACTGATCGACATCGCGCTGCGGATCGACGATCGCGCACTCGCCCTCCGATCCGACGAGGTACGAGGCATGGGCGAGACAGTTGAGATAGAACTGATGGAAGATCATCGCGCCCTGCGACCTCATTTCCAGGTCATGTCGTACGTGCAGGTCGTATCGCCGAGCGTCTGGCACTTCGTTTCGACGACGGCGGGATCCGTTCCGCCGTGGCGGAGAATCGCTTCGAGGAAGTAGCCGATGCCGCTGGCGCAGAAGATCGGGCTGTAGCAGGGATAGTCGGTATAGACCATGCGGCCGCCGTTCGCGGTCTTCTCGAACTTCACACGGCCGAACTTCTGATACTGGCTGTGGAAGAGCGCGATGTTCTCCATGAACTTCGTCAGCTCTCCCGTGTCGAGCGACTTGTACACCTTGCCGATCCCGAGCTCCGCGGAGGCCGCGCCGATCAGCGCGAGGACATTCGGATGCTTGACGCGCAGCGCGTCGTAGATCGACTTGTCGAGCTCGATCAGCGACTCGAATTCGCACCAGCTCGACGCGAGCGGCGTGCGCGTGTATTGCAACGTGCGCGGAGTCAGCTTCGCCAGGACGGCGTAGAACAGCTCATCGCCACCGACATCGGTGAGAAGCTGTTTCCGGCCTCCGAACATGACCCCCTTCACCTTCGCGATCGAAGGATCAGGGCCAACCAGGACTTCCTTTCCCTCGAGGCGAGGGAGGGGTAACGCCGGACCTTGACGCTGGGAGAGGAGCGACATCCGTGAGCCTCCGAAGTTGCGTTCTGAATTCTAGCGGAGTGCGGGCCGCGATCCTCATTCAACATTTCGGTGACTCGGGCGTAGCGAGAGGCATGAGACGCCTGCTCGCCGCCGCTCTTCTTCTGATTGCCGCAGGATGTGCCAGCTCGGATTACGACGATCAGCCGCAGCCGTCACGGCGTCCGATGGAGGATGTGGAGCGCGTTCGCGATGCAGCGATGCTTCTTCCTCCCGCCGACTGGTGGCGGCAGGCGCGGCTCGCCGAGGCGGTGAAGCCGTCGGCGGAGCAGATGACGGCGCTGGACAAGCTCCAGTCCGAGCAAGGCGATGAGATCTCCCGCCTTCAGCGCGACCTCGGCGTCGCCGAGCGCGATCTGCGCAACGCACTCGACATGGAGAAGCCGTCCGCTGAGGACATCATGAGCGCGGGGCAGCGGCTGCGCGTTCTGCGCGACGATCTCTTCGCGCGCCAGCTGAAGTACCTCGCGGCACAACGCGCGCTGCTCTCGCGCGCGCAGTGGGAGGCGTTGCAGGATGCGATCCGCGAACAGCGCCGCGAACGCCTGCGCGACACCAACTTCGGCGGACGCGGCGGACGCGGCGGCTATCCGCGCGGCGGAAGACGACCGGGCGGATGGTGATTCACTTCGGCGGCGTCGTGTGCACCTGCATGAGCTGATCGCCGTCGGGTGTGGATGCGGTGCCAAAACCGTCGATGCCGCAGTCACCCCACGTCAACGTGTCCATCACGATGATGCTCGGAATGTAGAAGGGGCGGAAGCCACGCACTTTGATCGTCACCGGCGGGCCGGGAGCGAAAAGCTTTTCGTCGCCGCGGGAGAGAAGGGCGTTTGCTTCGAGCGGCTCACTGCCATCGAGCGTGATCGCGATCTTCGTCAAATCGTTTGCCGGTTTGACCGCGTACCGGATCCTGATCGGCTTGCACCCGCCGTTGGGTGTGTCTTCGACGCGCGTGATCGAGGCCTCGAGCTGCCTGTAGATCTCGTAATTCTCCGACGACACGAAGCTTCTCTTTCCGCCGCTGTTGCGCAGGAACGCACGTGCCTTGACCGTGGTCGAAGAACCGACGGTAAGCGTGCCGCCGCTGGCGATCATCGGGCTGAGAATGCTCGGATTGTTTCCGTCGATCGTGTAGTGAATCTCGGCATCCGGAATCGATGATGTGATCGTCACGTCGACGGATGGAGCCGGATACTGGCCGCCGGGCGGCCTGATCACCGGTGCCGGGATCGCGATGCCGTGATTGGGATCCGAGCCACCGCACGTCACGTGAACTTTGACCACGCGGAAACGGCCGGCGGCCGCCGCCTCGATGTAGTCGGTCGCCGGATCGCAGGAGAGAGTCTTCGGTGCCGTGTAGAGAATCGAGAAGTCGTTGATGTGGCGATAAGCGCCCGATAGTTCCGTTGATTTGGTGCTCTCACTTACCTGCGCGAAATGTTCGATCGTTCCCGATCGATCGATCTCCCCGTTGGCAACGCACCCGAAAAGGCCTGACAGCAGAGGATTCAACGAGACTTGCGTCTCGTTCGCCTGCGTGTTGTTGTGCAACTGAAGCTGGACGAAGTCGCCGCAGAAGGCGGTCGTCTCTTCCGTGCTGCTGTCGTACGATTCTTGTGCGAGTGTGCGGGGATCGGGTGGAGGCGCATTCGTGACGACGTCTTTCGTCGTGAGCTGCAGGCCGAGGAAGGTGGCGTCGATATCCTGACACTCGCGTCCGCGGTGGTTGTCGAAACAACCGGGCCCCAGGCCGAGTGTCATCGCCCCCTCGTTGATGCACGATCCTTCGGTCACCCACCATTGGCAGGTACTGCCGATGAATTGCTGCACGCGCAGCGGCTCGCAGTCCCAGCGCGTCAGCGGCGTGTCTTTGCACTTGCCGTCGTAATCGAGGCAGCAGCGTCCGGGCGGACACTTCGCGAGCATGCAGTCCTTATGCGATCCGCAGGGAAAGCCCTGATCCGGCGGCGTGGCGTCGATGACGACGAGGTTGCCGGTGGATGACGGATAGTCATTCATCCCGTTCGGGCCGTTCGAGAGCGTGACGGCGAAATCGATCGGAGTGACGGGCGCGCCATTCGCGGCAACGTGATCCTGCGCCGGCACGGTCTTGTCGAAAAAGCCGTCGGTTCCTGTGACGCGAATCTGCGCGCCCGCACGCGGTTGCGCCGCGAGGCGGAACACGCCGTCGAGCCCGGTCATCGCGACTTCGTCGCCAACGACGACTTTGAATCCTGCGGCCGGCTTCGTCGCGAACTGCAGTCCCTCCGCATTCAGCGTGACGCCCTCTGCTGCGAGCTCCGCGGTGTGCTGCTCGAAGTACGCGCGCTGCTCGTCCTTGAGCGGCATCTTGAGCGTGAGCGTGACGCGGCCGGTCCAGAGTGTGCGCGACGGCCCGACGGCGCGGCGTCTGCCGGGCGGAGGAAGCGGTGCCGCGGGTTGCGGCTTCGCTTCGGACGATTGCTGCGGCGTTGTGCGTGAGGCGGGCGCCGATGCCGGTGCGAACGCGATCTCGAAGGGACGCGCAGACTCGGGGACCGCGGAGGTCGTGATCACCGGCGCCGCACCGCTGACCGGCAGCTCGAGCCGCGCGACCGATCCACTCGCGAGTGTGAACCAGAGATTCTTGTCGGGCGCGCTCGTGATCTCGAGCGGAAAGTTCGTGCCGGCGGGAATCGCATACTCGGTCACGGCGCCCGCTGTCGTCACGCGCGCGATCATCGAACTGCGGCCTGCCTCTCCGATCTCCGTCACC
Organism: Acidobacteriota bacterium; assembly: GCA_021325515.1. GTDB lineage: Bacteria > Acidobacteriota > Thermoanaerobaculia > Gp7-AA8 > Gp7-AA8 > JAJPHC01. Next base: position 145,404 of record JAJPHC010000060.1, on the reverse strand, counting down.
CAGAGGTTGCCGTCGGAGCCGGTCGTGATCCAGTACGGCGCGCTGTGCGGAGCGAGCGGAAACTCGGTGATCGCGCCGCTCGTCGTGATGCGCGCGATCTTGTCCGTGCGGTTCTCGACGAACCAGAGGTTGTTGTCGGGACCGATCGTGAGTCCCGACGCGAAGCTCGTCATGATGTTCGACGGCGCCGTCGGAACGAGCACGGAGGAAGGGACGGTGAACTCGGTGAGCACGCCCGCCGTGGTGATGCGCCCGATCTTGTTTCCCGTGCATTCGCTGAACCAGAGATTGCCATCGGGCCCGGTGATGATCGCCGAGTGCCCGTTGAAGCCGAGGAAGCGGCGGAACGCGTATTGAGTCGGGACGGGATAGGTGGTGAAGGTGCCATCGCGCGTCACGCGGCTCACGTAGTTGTTCATCCCGTTGTCGATCGGCGCTCCGTCGCCTGCGACGCGCGTCCAGACGAACCAGATGTTGCCGTCGGGACCGGCCGTCATCGATTCGACGTAGCTCATGAAATTGCCGATCGGATCGCACTTGTCGCACGGGATGTTGAACTTCGTCACGTTTCCGCCGGGAGTGAAGAAGCCCATCGTGTGCGGCGTGAACTTCTCTTCGTCGAACCAGATCGTTCCGCCGGCAGTGGGGAGGACGAGGCGAGGATTGATCGTCGTGCTCAGCTTGGGGAGCGAGACTGTCGTGCCGGGAATGTCGGCGAAGACACTTCCCGTGATCAACAGAAGAGCAGTGACCAGCATGGTGCCGCCTCCGGATTGTCGGGTTGCGCCAATGGTAGCGATTCGTTCACCGTCGCGAAACAGGAGGAGCGAATTTCGAGACTACGATCCTCGGAAACAATCGGAGGAAACATGAATCGTCGTCTGCTTCTCGTGGCTCTCACTCTCTCCATCTGCGCGAGCGCGATCGCTCAGCCGCACATCCGCGTTCCGCAGGCCAGTCCCCGCGCGGTGATCGAAGAATCGTTCGGCATCACCGATGTTCGCGTCTCGTATCACCGCCCATCGGCGAATGGCCGGCACATCTTCGGCGGGCTCGTTCCGTACGATGTGATCTGGCGCGCGGGCGCGAATGATCCGACCACGATCACGTTCTCGACGCCGGTGAAGATCGAAGGGCAGGAGGTCGCCCCCGGAACGTACAGCTTCTTCTACATCCCCGGCCGCGATCAGTGGATGTTCGTCCTGAATCGCTTCACCGGCGGATGGGGCACGTACAGCTACGATCCGGCTGAAGACGTGCTGCGCGTAAAAGTCACGGCGCAGCCTGCGGAGATGCAGGAGCGGCTCGTCTACTCGTTCGACGACGGGAAGAAAGACGAGATCACGCTGGTGATGCGCTGGGAGAAGACGCGCGTGCCGGTGAAGATCTCCGCCGACACGCAGTCGCTCGTCGCGGAAGGAATCAGGAACAAGCTCCGGAGCGAAATGCACTGGGATGCGCAGGCGTGGACGGAAGCCGCGAGCTGGACGCTCGGCGCAGGCGATCTCGATCTCGCGCTGACCTACGCGGATCACGCCGTGCAGATGCAGCCGAATGCGCAGGCGCTGCGCCTGAAAGCGCGCATCCTGGAGAAGAAGGGCGACGCCGCGGGCGCGAAGGAGTTGCGCGCACGGGCGGAGACGCTCATGTCTCCTGAGATCGCGCCGATCAATACCGCCTACGTGCTCATGAGCCAGAAGAAGTTCGACGAGGCGATCAAGTCGCTCGGCGACACGAAGTCGTGGCGCGGGTTGAACGCTCTCGGCGATGCGTGGGCAGGCAAAGGCGACAAAGCGAAGGCGATGGAGTTTTACGGGAAGGCGATGAGCGCCGCGCAGAATCAGTCGGACAAGACGGAAGTGCAGGACAGCATCAACGCGCTCGGGGCTGAGGCGAAGTCGTAGGCACGGCCCCTCCCCCCTGGCCCCTCTCCCCGCTTGCGGGGAGAGGGGGTTCGTGAGGAGACGACGGGGCGTGTGCTTGACTTCGGTAACGACCGCTCCTACACTGCGCCGAAAAAGAAACCGACCGGTCGGCCGGTAAGCGTCCAGGAGGGAACGATGTCGTCTCACCCCCGTGCCTTGCTTGCATTTGCCCTCGTTTGTCTCTTCTCGCTCCCGCTCTTCGCGCAGATCGATACCGGCGCGATCGAAGCGGTGGCTCTCGATCAATCAAGGGCTGCCCTCCCGGGTGTCACCGTCACCGTGACCCGTCCTGAGACCGGCTTCACGACGAACGTCGTGACCGATCCGAGCGGAACGGCGCGCGTGAGCGTGCTGCAGCCGGGCCACTACGACGTCACCTTCGCACTCGAAGGCTTCGCTCCGATCACGCAGAAGTCGGTCGTGATTCTCGTCGGGCAGACCGCGAAGCTCTCTGCAGTCATGAAGGCGGCGGCGAGCGAGCAGATCACGGTCAGCGCCGATGTGCCGGTCGTCGATGTGCATCGCACCGACTCGTCGACGAACGTGACGCCGGAGCAGATCCAGCAACTGCCGACGGTGAATCGCAACTTCGAGCAGCTCGCGTTCATCGCGCCGGGCGTCGAGCGCGAGCGCGGCGGCTTCCGTTTCATCAACGGCGGGCCGGTGATCGGCGCGGGCGGCAACGCATCCCAGTCGACGATCTTCGTCGACGGCGTCGACATGACCGACCAGGTGAATGGTCTCGCGCGTGCGCGCTTCAGCCAGGATGCAGTGCGCGAGTTCCGCGTCATCAACAATCGCTTCGACACGGAGATCGGCGGTTCGGCCGGCGGTGCGCTGTCGATCGTGACGAAGTCGGGCACGAACGACATGCACGGCACGGTCTTCGGCTTCTTCCGCGATGCATCTCTCCGTTCGAAGGGCGCGCTCGATCTCAAGAAGAACAACGACTTCTCGCGCCATCAGCTCGGCTTCACAGCCGGCGGCCCGTTCCAGAAGGACAAGCTCTTCTACTTCGCATCGGTCGAGCAGATCAATCAGCGTGACATCGTGCTCTTCCGCCCCGGTGGTGCATTCGCCGGTCAGGCGGCCGACGTCAAGCATCCATTTGATCAGACGCTGATCTTCGGAAGCCTCGACACGAACATCAATCCGCAGACCACGGCCGGCTTCAAGATCGCGTACGAGAAGTACAACGAGGACAACTTCCGTGTCGGCGGTGTCGCGGATGCGTCCTACGGCCAGACGCTCGAGCGCCGCAACTGGAACGGCACGGCGGAGCACAACTGGGCGATCAACGCGAACGCATCGAACGAGGCGCGCATGCAGTTCGGCAAGCGCCGCTTCTACGAGCCGACGAACTCCGATGCGACCGCCGACTGGTTCTCCTCCGGCAACACGCTTCAGACCGGCGGCAACATCCTCGGCGATCTTCTCGGCGACGGCCACACCTGGGAGCTCCGCGACACCTACAACCAGCACTTCGTCACCGGCAAGAGCTCGCATGACCTGAAGGCCGGCGCGTCGTATCAGCGCGTGCACGAGCGCTTTCGCCTCGACACGTACGAGCACGGCCTCTTCCTCTGGCTCACCGACACGAAGACGATTCCGCTCGCGTATGCGTATGGCGTCGGCTCATCGGATGTGGCGATGGACACGACGATCTATGGCGTGTTCCTGCAGGATGCGTGGCGTCCGAATCCGAACCTCGTCATCAATGCGGGCATCCGCTACGACCTCGACACGAACGGCAACAACCCGGGTTACACGCACCCGCTGATTCCGAATCCGCGCAAGAAGGACACGAACAACTATCAGCCGCGCTTCTCGTTCAGCTACGACATGAACGGCGACGGCCGCAACGTGCTGCGCGGCGGCGCGGGCCGCTTCATCGGCCGCTTCCTCCTCGTGCCGGCGCTCACCGAGCGCCAGCAGAACGGCGTCACGGGCCGCGTGACGTACACGCGCGTGAATGGTGCGCTGTTCGGCATTCCGGCGCTGGCGCTCGATCCGCAGAATCCGACGACGACCGGAATCGTGTCGAAGCCGGCGATTGCGCTGCTCTCGCCCGACTACCACAGCCCCGAAGCCGATCAGGCCACCCTCGGATACTCGATGCGCCTCGGGCAGTCGCGCCTCGTGTTCGATACGGAAGCGGTCTATGTCGATGGCCGCGACGAAGTCGTCATTCACGACATCAACTGGAGCGGCAACGCGACGCACACGCGTCCGATCAAGACGTACGACCAGGTGAACGTCTACTCGAATGACGGGCACTCGAAGTACAAGGCGCTCGTCTTCAGCCTGAACGGGAACGTGCGCAAGAACGATCTCGTCACGGCGTCGGTGACGCTCGCCAACAAGAAGAACATCAGCGACGACTTCTCACCCGACTTCCCGACGGGCTATCCGAACGATCCGGCCGACCTCGAATCGGAGTACGGCCGCGCGCGCGGCGACGAGCGTTATCGCGTCGTGCTCTCCGGCATCTTCCATGCGCCGTGGGATATCGCGATCTCGCCGATCTTCGAATACGGCTCAGGCCAGCCGTGGACGCACCGTCTCGGCTACGACTACAACGGCGACGGCAAGAACTCCGATCGTCCCGCGGGCGTAGGCCGGAACACCGAGCATGGACCGAAGTTCCGGCAGCTTTCGCTGCGGCTGACGAAGGCGTTCGCGGTTGGACCGATGGGCCACTTCGAGGCGATCGCCGAGGCGTTCAACGTGACGAACTTCAAGAACTTCGATGTGCAGTCGGTGCAGGCCGGCGAGTTCCTCAGCGGCCCGACGATTGCGAATCCGAAGGCGGCGTACGTCAACAACCCGCGGTTCGGGCAGTACACCGCGACGCTGATGCCCCGCGAGATCCAGTTGGGTCTCCGCTGGATCTACTGATGGACCTGAACCTCAGGGACAAGATCGTCATCGTGACGGGTGGTGCGGCCGGCATCGGCCGCGCCACCGTGGCGCGCTTCGAGAACGAAGGTGCGACGGTTCTTGCGTGGGACGTGACGACGGAACCGAAGATCGACGTCACGAATCGCGAAGAGGTCGAGGCGGCGGTGAACGATGTGGTGGCGAAGTACGGCCGCATCGACGTGCTGGTGAACAACGCCGGCATCGTCCGTGACGCGCAGCTCGTGAAGGTGAAGGATGGCGCGATCGCCTCGATGATGGACGACGCGACGTTCGACGCCGTGATCAACGTGAATCTGAAGGGCGTGTTCGTCTGCACTCGTGCCGTCGTGCCGCACATGATCCGGCAGAAGAGCGGAGTGATTCTCAACGCATCGTCGATCGTCGGTCTCTACGGCAACTTCGGCCAGACGAATTACGCGGCGACGAAAGCGGGCGTCATCAGTTTCACGAAGACGTGGGCGCGCGAGCTTGGGAAATACAACATCCGCGTGAATGCGGTCGCTCCCGGATTCATCGCCACGGAGATGGTGAAGGCGATGCCGGAGAAAGTGCTGGACGGCATGCGCCAGCACACGCCGCTCGGTGTGATGGGCGAGCCGGAAGACATCGCCAATGCGTACGCGTGGCTGGCGTCCGACGCGGCGAAGTTCGTCCATGGTGCGGTGCTGTCGGTCGATGGTGGACTCGTGCTGGGGACCTGATGAACGCAACGATCGTGGCGACCGGCAGCTACCTGCCGGAGATCGAAGTAACCAACGACGTGCTTCGCGCGCGATTCAAGGACGTGGCGCCGGAGTTCGTCGACAAGATGCAGGCATCGAGCGGCATTCTCACGCGCTGGTATGCGCCCGAGGACTGGGCCACGTCCGATCTGGCGGTGCGCGCGGCTAACCTTGCGCTGCAGCGAGCCGGAAAGACTCCGGCCGATGTCGACCTGATTCTCGTCGGCACCGATTCGCCGGACTTCATCACGCCGGCGACGTCGGTCATCGTCCAGGCCAAGCTCGGCGCGGCGCGGGCCGGAACGTTCGATGTCGGATGTGCGTGCGCGTCGTTTCCCACGGCGTACACGGCAGCCGCGGGAATGATGGCGACGAACGCCAATCTGAAGACGGTGCTGGTCATCGGCGTCTACCTGATGCACAAGCTCAGCGCGCCGGATGACCCGATGGTGTTCTTCTACGGCGACGGCGCGGGAGCGGCGGTGCTGGAGCGGTCGGAGGACGGAGGCTTCGTCTCCTCCGCCTTTCGCGCCGACGGCTCGTATGCGAAGCGCTGGGCGATCTTCGCCGGTGGTACCGTCGAGCCGACGACCGAGGAATCGCTCAGGCAGGGACGCGCGCGCGTGAAGATGTATGACCGCTATCCGCCGGAGATCAACAACGATGGCTGGCCCGCCGTCGTGCGCGACGTGGCGAAGAACGGCGGTTTCGACGTGCAGGACATCGATTTCCTCATCTTCACGCAGGTCCGCAAGCCGACGATCGAGCTGGTGATGAACGAGCTCGGCTTGCCGATGTCGAAGACGCACACCGTGATGGAAAAGTGGGGCTACACGGGATCGGCCTGCATTCCGATGGCGCTCGATGACGCGCTGCGGGAGAAGAAGATCAAGGCCGGCGATCTCGTGGTGATGATCGGGTCGGGAGTCGGGTACAACCAGGCCGGCGCGGCGTTCCGCGTTCCGGACGACGAGAGACTCTTCGGATGATGGAGGAGTGCGGTCGCCTCGTCCGCACGTTCAGGGGATGAAGATGAACGTCATTCTCACGTTCCTCGCGCTCATCATCGCGACCTTCACCGCGACGACGCTCTACGCGCGCTCCCATCCGCTGCAGGCCTTCGAGAAGATGACGCGCGGCGGGTTGCGCCGCGCAGGCTTCGCGAAGTACTCGTCGAATGGCGTCGTCTGGTTTCGCGGCGGCAGCGGCGAGCGGACGCTCGTGCTCGTGCACGGCGTGAACGATCAGGCCGGAAGCTGGTCGGCCGTCGCGCCGCAATTGAAGAAGGACTACAAGGTCATCATCATCGATCTCCCGGGTCATGGCGAGAGCCAGCCGAAGACGGGGCCGTTGCCGATGCGGTCGCTCATCGACGCGCTGGCGATGGTGATCGATCGCGAGTCACCGGGGCAGCCTGTGGTTCTCGCCGGCAACTCGATGGGCGGCTGGGTCAGCATGCTGTACGCGAGCGAGCATCCCGAGCGAGTGTCGAATCTCATCCTCGAGGATGCGAGCGGCATGGCGTGGGACGTCAGTCACGTGCCGCTCTTCCCGAAGGACCGGACTGAGGCGATCCGGCTGTTGCGGATGGTGCACGGACCGAACGCGGCGATCCCCGAGTTTCTCGTCGACGCCGTGCTCAAGGCAAAGGATCTGCCGCAGAAGCGCGTGCTGGAGGGCGGCATTCTGGAATGGCTCGTCGATACGCGCCTGCCGAAGCTGACGATGCCGGTGACGCTGATCTGGGGGGCGGACGACGGACTGCTGCCGCTCGATTACGCGAAGACGCTGCAGTCGCGGATCTCTAACTCTTCGCTGCACGTGATCGACGGCGCCGCACACATTCCGCACCGCCAGGCTCCGGCGGAGTTCCTCCGCCTGCTGTACGGAGCGCTGCAATGATGTTCGACGGCGACCTGCTCGCCGAGCGCGCGCGTGTGACGCCGGAAAGCGTCGCGCTCGTCGTGCTGGAGAGCGGGCAGCGCCTCACCTACAGAGATCTCGAGACGCAGATCGAGCGTGCGGCGGGCGCGCTCCTCGCGCGCGGGATCAGCGCGGGGGATCGGGTCGGCATCCCGGGCGAGAACCGGCTGGAGTTCATCGCGCTGTTCTTCGGCGCGATGAAGATCGGGGCGATCGCCGTGCCGCTTTCCACGCGCGCCACCGGGCACGAAATCGCGCAGATCGCCGCCGACTGCGGGATGCGCGAGATCGTTCCTTTGGATGCCTTGAACGGGCCTTACGCCGATCCGGTGAGCCGCCGGATCGATGCGGACGAGACGTCCGCGCTCCTTTATACCTCCGGGACGACCGGCAGGCCGAAGGGCGTGATGATTCCGCGGCGGCAGCTTTTCTGGAACGGCTACAACACCGTCGTGAACTGGGACCTGCGCGCGGACGACATCTCTCCGCTCTACACGCCGATCTATCACGCCGGCGGGCTCGCGGCGTTTCTCATCCCGATCTTCACCGCCGGCGGCACGATGATCCTCCATCGCAATTTCAACGTGACCGAGGTGTGGCAGACGATCGAGCGCGAGAGGTGCAGCGTCGTGTTAGGCGTCCCGACGATCTGGAAGATGCTGATGGAGGCTCCGGAGTTCGCCACCGTGGATCTCTCCCGCGTCCGCTGGTTCATCTCGGGCGGCGCGCCGCTGCCGCACTTCATCATCGAGGCCTACCAGAAGCGCGGCGTGACCTTCAAGCAGGGCTATGGAATGACGGAGGCCGGCGTGAACTGCTTCACGATGACGGTCGAGGATTCGTTCCGGAAGCCGGGCTCGATCGGCAAGCCGATGATGTTCACCGAGGTGCGGCTGACGAACATGGATGGTGAGATCGGCGAGATGGAGATCCGCGGCCCGCACGTCAGCCTTGGCTACTGGAACAACGAGGAGGCAACCCGCGCCGCGTACGGAGAGGACGGCTGGTTTCGCACCGGCGATCTCGCGCGGTGCGACGACGAAGGGTTCTTCTACATCGCAGGGCGCAAGAAGGAGATGTTCATCAGCGGCGGCGTGAACATCTACCCGGCGGAGATCGAAGCGGAACTGGTGCAGCATCCGGCGGTCAGCGACGCCGCCGTCGTCGCGGTCCCGGACGAGACGTGGGGCGAGATCGGCGTCGCCTTCGTCGTCGGCCGTGCAACCGAGGAAGAGCTGGCGTCGTATCTGGCGTTGCGCATCGCAAGATACAAGGTGCCGCGGCGGTTCGTTTTTCTCGAGACGTTGCCGCGCACGCCTTATGGGAAAGTCGTCAAGGAAACGCTTCGCGAGATGGTGCCATGAGAACTGAACCCACCAAACGGCGGCCCGTTAAGGATAAAGTTCCACCCATGTCGCAGGAAGAACGATCGGAGCGGAGTCGCGCGCAGATTCTCGATGCCGCGCTGAAACTCTTTTCGCATCGTGGATACGGCGCGACGAGCGTGCGCGACATCGCCGAGGCGGCGGGATTGTCGAAGGGGAACGTCTATCACCACTTTCCCGACAAGGAGACGATCTTCCGCGCCCTGCTCGATCAGTACTTCGCTGAGACGTCGCGGCCGGACTTCCCCTTCCTGCAGGCGCTGAAGCACGGGACGTTTCCCGACAATCTCGAGGAGCTCGGCTTCGCCGCGCGGAAGACGGTCAAGGACTATCGCGCGTATGTTGCGCTGATCTATGTCGACGTCGTCGAGTTCGACGGCTCCCACATCCGCAAGTTCTACGAGCAGATGGCCAGCCGCTTCGAGGCCTTCATCCGGATCAACGGGCTGGAGGAGCCGCTGAAGGCGCGGCTGCAGGAAGGTCTCTCGCCGACCTCCGCGGTCATGCTCGCGACCCGCATCTTCTACAACTACTTCTCCGTCGAGATCCTCTTTGGTGTGAAGGATCACTTCGGGAAGAGCACGGATGAGGTCGTCTCGGAGATCTCGACGATTCTGCGGCGCGGCATGTTGCGCGACGGTTCGTGAGGGCGGGGATTCGCGGGCTCGCGGGCTCGCGGTAAAAAAAGTTCTAGACGCTTTTTCTTCGACCCCCGTACCAAGAGTTGCGTTCGCGGTCTAGCGGTGACCGCTCTCTCATTCCTGGTCTCCTTCTCTCCTACGAGGCCCTTCCCCTTCGAATCAGCGGAGGGGAAGGGTCTGTTCTTTTGAGGCTACCATCCGAGGATGTACGCGAACATCAGCGGTGCGACGATCGACGCGTCGCTCTCGATGATGTGCTTCGGCGTATCGATGCCGAGCTTGCCCCAGGTGATCTTCTCGTTGGGCACGGCGCCGGAGTAGGAGCCGTACGACGTGGTCGAGTCGCTGATCTGGCAGAAGTAGCCCCACAGGGGAACGCCCGTGCGCTGCAGATCCTGATGCAGCATCGGGACGACGCAGATCGGGAAATCGCCGGCGATGCCGCCGCCGATCTGGAAGAAGCCGATCGTCTTTCCATCGGCCGACGTGTTCGTGTAGTAGTCGGCGAGCGACATCATGTACTCGATGCCGGTGCGCACGGTGTGCACGTTCTTCACGTCGCCCGAGATGCAGTGCCCGGCGTACATGTTGCCGAGCGTCGAATCCTCCCAGCCGGGGACGAACATCGGCAGATTCTTTTCCGCGGCGGCGATCATCCACGAGTGCTTCGGATCGATCTGGTAGTACTGCTGGATCGAGCCGTCGCGCAGGATCTCGTACATGAACTCGTGCGGGAAGAGACGCTGGCCCGCCTTGTCCTTCTCCATCCAATGTTTCAGCACCGCGGATTCGATGCGGCGCATCGCCTCGCCTTCGGGGATGCAGGTGTCGGTCACGCGATTCATGTGCCGCTCGAGCAACGCCTGCTCTTCCGCCGGCGAGAGCTGGCGGTAGTGCGGCACGCGCTCGTAGTGATCGTGTGCGACGAGGTTGAAGATGTCCTCTTCGAGGTTCGCGCCGGTGCAACTGATCGCGTGCACTTTGTCCTGGCGAATCATCTCGGCGAGCGAGATTCCAAGCTCCGCGGTCGACATCGCGCCGGCGACCGTCATCAGCATCCTGTTTCCGCTCGCCAGGTACTTGTTGTAGTCCTCGGCGGCAGACACCAGTGCGGCGGCGTTGAAGTGGCGGTAGTGGTGCTTGATGAATTCAGTGATCGGGCCTCGCATGGCGGCGAATCCTATCCCGAGTTCATCCTGGTGCGAAGCGCCAGGATCTTCGGAGGCAGGAGTGGGGTGATCGTAGATGCCGGCGTCTCCGGGCCATATAAACTGCGCCCATGAAGCGATGCCTGCTCCTTCTTCTTCTCACCACACCGCTCTTCGCTCAGACGTTCGAGCAGGATGTCCGCACACTCGCGGCGCCTGACATGGAGGGTCGCGGCCTCGGCACGAAAGGAATCGTGCTCGCAGGGAAGTACATCGAGTCGCGGCTGAAGGGCATCGGACTGAAGCCGGCATTCAACGGCAAGTTCGCCCAGCCGTTTCCGGTGAAGACCGGAGTCGAGCTCGGGGCCGGCAATCACATCGAGGGTCTGAGCAAGGATGACTGGACGCCGCTCGGATTCTCGAGCTCCGGCGAGATTCACGCGCCGGTCGTTTTCGCGGGCTACGGCATCTCCGCGCCGCCGCTGAACTACGACGACTTCGCAGGCATTGATCTGAAGGGCAAAGTCGCGTTGATTCTCCGCTACGAGCCGCAGGAGAAGGACGACAACTCGCCGTTCGATGGCCGCAAGCCGAGCCGCTGGTCGGCGATGCGATACAAAGTCCTGCAGGCGCGGGAGCGCGGCGCGGTTGCCGTGATCTTCACGACAGGCCCGCTGCAGGACGAGAAGCGTGACGGCATCCCCGCGCTGAAGAACGATGGTCCGCAGAGTCCCGCCGGCATTCCCGTCATTCAGGTGAAGACTTCGGTCGCGCAGAAGTGGATCGGCACCGATCTCGAGCAATGGCAGAAGGATGTCGACCACGATCTGAAGCCGCGCTCGCGCGCACTCGAGCAGCGGATCGACGGCCGCCTCGACGTGAAGGCGGCCTACGCCGAAACCGCGAACTACGCAGGCGTGATCCCCGGCAAGGGCGCCCTCGCGGGCGACATCGTCGTCGTCGGCGCTCACTACGATCATCTCGGTTACGGCGGCGAGGGCTCGATGAAGCCGAACGAGCACGCGATCCACCCGGGCGCGGACGACAACGCGTCAGGAACCGCGGGCGTGCTGCAGGCGGCCTCACGGCTCGAGGCAAAGCTCGCGCATGCCGCGAATCACCGCACGATGGTCTTCGCGCTCTTCTCCGGCGAGGAGAGCGGGCTGGCTGGCTCTTCGTACTTCGTCGAGCACTATCCGATGGAGCACATCGTGGCGATGGTGAATCTGGACATGATCGGCGCGATGAAGGACGACGTGCTGGTCGCGTTCGGGTCGGAGTCGGCGCCGGAATGGAAGGCGGCGATTGACCGCATCGCATCGGTCAACAAGTTGACGATCAAGTCGAGCGGCGACGGCTACGGGCCGTCCGATCAGACGAGCTTCTACGCCGCGCACGTTCCGGTCATCCACTTCTTTACCGGCGCGCATGAGCGCTATCACACGCCGGAGGACAAGCCGGAGTTTCTGAATTACGCGGGCGCGGAGAAAGCGGTCGCGGCGACGGCGTCTCTCGCGGCGGCGCTCGCAAGCGGCGAGATCACGCCGCACTACGCGCGCACGACCGCCGCTCCGGCCATGCAGGGCGACAGCCGCGGTTACGGCGCCTACCTCGGCACCGTTCCCGACTACCGCGCGATGGAGGCCACGGAGGGGGGCGTGCTGCTGTCGGACGTTAGACCGGGCAGCCCGGCCGAGAAGGCTGGCATCAAAGGCGGCGACAAGATCGTGGAGATGGCCGGCACGCGCATCGAGAACCTCTACGACATGACCTACGCGCTGCAGGATCACAAGCCGGGACAGACGATCGACGTCATCGTGATCCGCAACAACGAGCGGGTGAAGCTGCGCGCGACCCTGGGCTCGAGAGGTGTAGGACAGGCGCCCTCGCCTGTCCACGGCCAGGGAGCAGGGCAGGGGGCGCCGGGACAGGCGGGGGCGCCTGTCCCACACGCCGGCAAGCCGTTCGAGAAGACCTTCGACGGCGAGAAGCATCTGAAAGACATTCGCCAGCTCACGTTTGGCGGACAGAATGCCGAGGCGTACTGGAGTCCCGACGGAACGAAGCTGATCTACCAGGGATTCGTCGAGGCCGGAGGTTGTGATCAGGAGTTCATTCTCGATCTCACGACCGGCGAGTCGAAGCGGATCTCGAGCGGCAAGGGGCGGACGACGTGCGGGTACTTCCGCTATCCGCAGGGCGACAAGATCATCTACGCGACGACGGAGACGGGAGGCGCCGAATGCCCGCCGCCGCCTGACCACTCGCAGGGCTACGTGTGGGCCGTCTATCCGTCCTACGACATCTGGGAAGCGAATCCGGATGGCTCCGGAATGCGGCGCCTCACCAACAGCGAGGGATATGACGCCGAGGCGACGTGGTGCCACAAGGGAGGGAAGTTCGTCTTCACGTCGATGCGCGATGGCGATCTCGATCTGTACGAGATGGACGAGAGCGGGAAGGTCAAGAGGTTGACCAATACGCCGGGCTACGACGGCGGCGCCTTCTACAATGCGGATTGCACGGAGATCGTCTGGCGCGCGGGACGGCCCACCGGCGCGGCGCTCGATGCCTATCGCGCGCTGCTCGCGAAGAACCTCGTGAAGCCGACGACCATGGAACTCTTCGTCATGAACGCCGACGGCACGAATCAGCGGCAGATCACGCACAACGGCGCCGCCAATTTCTGCCCCTACTTCACGCCCGACGGGAAGAAGGTCATCTATGCATCGAACGCCGGCGATCCGAAAGGGCGCGAGTTCAATCTGTTCCTGATCCCGAAGGAAGGGGGCGAGGCGGAACAGGTCACGACCGCGCCGGGCTTCGACGGGTTTCCGATGTTCAGCCCCGACGGTAAATGGCTCGTCTGGGCGAGCAATCGCGCGAACCCGGCGAGCCACGATACGAATCTGTTTCTCGCGAGATGGGAATGGTGACGTCTACGCCGCGCCGCACACCACGGCGTAGACGGCGCCCCATCCCATTTCGCGCCAGCCGATGCTCTTCGCGGGCGCGACGGTGTGCGTGAGACCGTAAAGCGCGCGGCCGAGGAGTGCGGTGAGCATGAAGACAGCGACGAACCGGCCGAGCACGGCGGCGATCAACATCGATGCGGCGTGCATGGCGATTGCCGGGATGTTCGACGCCGTCTTGCCGTGCGCGCGCAGGAGCAGCGTGCGTACATAGACAACGGCGGGCAATCCGCGCAGGACGACGAGTGTCATCAGGATGAATGCAGCGCGAAGCGGCAGCCCGCCGGCGATTCCGATCGCTGCCGCGCTGCTCGCCATCGCGACCGGTCCGGTGAGCTCCGGCAGGAGCGCGCGGCTTCTGTTGCGCGCGTCGTAGACGATGTTCACGATTGCCAGCGGTGCGGCGACCGCGTACGGAATCGCGATGCGCCATCCGCCGAACGCCAGCGCCACGGCGAGCGCGACGAACGCCGCCGCGCCGTAGGAGATCGCGAACATCGCGCACCACTTCGTGCGCGGATAGAGACGGCGCTTGAGCAGATCCTGCATCGCCAGCTTCAGCGGCTGCCGCGTGAGAAACGCGCCGATCGCCGCGGCGCAGAGAAGAACGCCGCACCACGACGGTGCTGCGATCATCGCCAGAACGAGCGGCTCGAAGAGGAAGCCCCAGCCGCCATGCTCGGTCGGAAGGGCCAGCGGCCGCAGCGAAAGGTGTACGACAGGCGCCCCCGCCTGTCGCGCCCCCGCCTGTCGTCGTGTCTCCGGCGAAGAAACCATACCTGGGGGACAGGCGAGGGCGCCTGTCCTACACATGGTCCTCGAGCTCCACGGCACGCGGGAAGTGAACGTTGTTCTCGAGATGGATGTGCTTGTGCAGATCCTGCTCGAGCTCCGCGAGGCGCTCGTACAGTGCGCGGAAGCTGAGACATGCGTCATCGGGGAGCCGGTAGTCGTTCGTCGCTTCGCGGAGATCGCGGAGCAGGCCGCCGACCGCGTCGTGCTCGATCATCATCATGCGCACCGGATTGCGGACGGTGCCGAAGCAGTTCGCCGGCTGCTCTCCGCGCTCGAGGGCTGCGACGTACGGGAAGAGGACCATCTCTTCCTTCATCATGTGCGGGCCGAGGTCGTTGACGAGTGCCGTGACGATCTCATGCACGCGGTTGACTTCGGGATGCGACGGGCCGTGACGCATCGCGACCTTGTCCGCGAGCACGGTGATCGTTTCCATCGCCTGGCGCGTGAAGACGTGATGCGTGTCGATGATGTAGTCCTGCAGCGCGATGAGCGATTCCGAGGACCAGTCGCGTCCGTCGTCGGTGACGGGAGTTGTGCCGATTTCGCGCAGGAGCTCTTCGGCCGTGACGCCTGCGTCCTTGCAGGCTTCTGCGACGGAACGCTGTCCGTGGCAGCAGTAGTCGATTCTCCATTTCTCCAGCACCGCGATTGCGTGTGGGACTTCCAATGCGAGTTCGCCGATCGATTTCGTGTTCGTATCCATGCGTTGCAGTTTGCGGTTGGGCCAGAGAAGGAGCCATGACTTCTGTCATACGGTTTCCAACCTCGATCCGGCGGCGCGCGCAACCGCCCGACCATATAGACTCCGCGGTATGCCGATCGAAGTGCCCATCCCGTTCGACGCGATTCCCCTTCTCTCCGCGCTCAAGAAAGATGACCGCGATGCGCTTGCTCCGCTGTGCCGCATGCGCGGCTATGAGAAGGGCGAGACGATTTTTCAGGAAGGGGAGCCGGCCGATCGCATCCACTTCGTCCACATCGGCCGCGTGAAGATCGTCAAAGCCGCCGGCGGCCGCGACGTCATCCTCGAGATCCTCGGGCCGGGCGAACCGGTGGGAGCGGTCGCGGTGTTCGAGCGCCGTCCCTTCCCGGCGAGTGCCATCGCACTCGAGCCTTCGGGCATCCTCTCCATTCCGGAGCGGGAGTTCTTCGCGCTGCTCGAGCGGCGCTCGGAGATGATGCGGCATCTGCTCGCCGGTCTCACCTATCGCCTGATGATGGTCAACAAGCGGATCGCCGATCTCACCGGCTCCGCCGAACATCGCGCGGCGCGCCTCTTTCTCACGCTCGGCGATCGCGTCGGGATTCCGCGTGGAAACGCGACCTTCATCCCTCTGCCGCTCTCGCGTCAGGAAATCGCGGATCTGATCGGAACGACGTTGGAGACCGCGATCCGCCTGATGAGCCGCTGGCAGAAGGACGGAATCGTCGAGACGGAGAAGAGCGGGTTTTTGATTCCGGCCGTCGACGCGTTGAAATCGATGACGTCCGAGTGACTGCTCCCCGCGACGCTACGTGTCACAGAGCGAGGCGTCGCACGTCACAGCGGGCCGGCAATAGGTGCGGAGATCCTGTTCGCATCATGCTGGTAGCCGAAGAAAAGACCGCGATTGAAGCGGCAAGTGTGCTGTTCGCATCAGTCGGTGAAGTGTTGCTTTGCGCCTCGTCGGATGGCCGGCTGATCTACGCGCCGGAAGCCTATCGTGAACTTCGCGGCCGCTCCGTCGCCGACGCGCTCGGCGTTGCCGTCGATCTCGCGATGAAGGCCGAACATCGTGAGACGCTCCACACGATGGTGCAGACGGTCCGCGGCCCGCGCGCGGGTACGATTACGGTCGCTCCGTTCGAGTCCGAAGAGGACATGGGCATCCATGGCGTTCGTTATGTCCTCGCGTTCAAGCCGGAGGAGATTTCCGGAGAGGCCGATCGCATCCGCCTTGCGCTCGAAGCGCATCGCTGGCGCCGCGAAGAAGCGGCACGCGCTCTCGGCATCTCTCGCGCCACGCTTTGGCGGAAGATGCGCGAGTTCGGGCTCCTCTGAATCAGGCAGCAGGGGACAGGCAGCAGGCAGCAGGGAAGAAGGTCCCGCTGCCTGCTGGCTGATTTATCGCGTCACGGACACCGTCGTCGTTGCGCTGGCGGCGGTGCCTGTTTCATCCGCGCCCTCTGCCACGACCTCGGCGCTCACGCCTCCGAAGAGGCGCTCGTCGGTCACTTCCTTGCGCGGCCGGAACGAGTAGCGCAATTCGCCGTTCGCCGGAATGGTCGTCGCGAATCCCATCGATGCGATCTGCGCGGCGTCATACGTCTGCTGCGCCACGAGGATCGATCCGAGCGCGTAAACGTCAGCGGACACGCGCGTGACGTGAACGGGATGTCCGCCGGTTTCACGAACGACGACGTCGAAGGGAAAGTCGTACATGTCCCGGCCCGCGCTCTTCGCGACGATGGGGTTGGGGACGACCATCATGGTGATCGCCCCATGCCCCGGTTGTGAGCTCGATTGCGTCGCGCCGCCCTGAGGCGATGCGCAGGCGGATGTGAGGAGCAGAAATGAGATCAGCAGAACGCGCTTCATGCACGCTCAGTGCTGCATTGAACCTGCCATCCCGCTGACGACGCCGCAGGCGATGCGCGCGCCGGCGTTTCCCGAAGGCTGCGTCGTCAGATCGTCGGGACTCGCGTGCAGGACGACCGTGTGGCCGACGACCGACGTCGTGCCCGGTGCGACCGTGATCGAGTGCGTGACGAACGTCGTGTGCACTTCTCCCTTGTCGTCAGCCGTGACGTTGCCGAAGTCGCCGGAATGATGCGAGACGGCATCGGGCGCAGCGTGCGGCATGCTCGTCGGATTGAAGTGCCCGCCCGCGGCCTTCGCATCATCCGCGCAGCTGTTGCCTTCGTGGATGTGGAAGCCGTGCACGCCGGGCGGCACGCTGGTGAGGTCGACGGTCACTTCTGTTCCGTTTTCACCGAGATCCTGGAAACGCACGGTGCCTGTCGCCGTCTGGCCGGTCGTCGGTGACAGCGTGGCCATCGCCATCGGACCGTTCTTCGCGTGCGAGCACGCGATTGCTGCGAGACAGACGAGGGTAACGAGAATGATCTTTTTCATGGGCCCTCCATTCGCAACGATAACATTCCCCGCCGCGGTCACTGCGACCAGGCGGCGATCCTTCTTCCCAGCTTCCCGATCCACGACGCCGCGAGATTCTGGTAGTACAGCGTCGCCGTCTTGCCGATCGCGTCCGCCAGCGACGGATAGGGCGACACGACTCCTGCGAGCTCGCCCACCTTCATCTTCTTCTTCCGCGCCTGCACGATCTGTGCGATCAGCGTCGAGGCGTTTGCGCAGAGTGCGTGCGCCCCGAGGATGCGCCCTTTCTCGTCGCAGACGAACTTGATGAAACCCTTGTCCGTGCGGTCGACGACGGCGCGGTCGACATCGCTCATCTCGACTTTGTAGATGCGCACGCGATCGCCGATCGCTTCGCGCGCCTCGCGCTCCGTCATGCCGATGTGGCCCGCCTCCGGATCGGTGTAGAGCGCCCACGGAATGTCGTCGTACGACATCGCCGACTTTCCGGGGAAGAGGATGTTGCGCACGAGCTTGACCGCTTCGAAGGCCGCGACGTGTGTGAACTGCAGGCCGCCGTGTACGTCGCCGCAGGCCCAGATGCGCGGCACGGACGTCTGCAGATATTTGTCGACGACGACGAACGTGCGGTTCGTGGCGACTCCGATGCCGTCGAGGCCGAGCGTGTCGATGTTTCCGCGGCGTCCCGAGGCGACGAAGATCTCGTCGACGGTGATCTCGCGCGACTCCGCAACGCTGTTCTCGATCCGCGCGATCTTCTTTCCGCCGCTCGTGCGCACCGACTTCACGCCCCAGCCGGTGTGCAGCGCCACACCCTCCTCGGTGAGAATCTGCCGGACGCGCGCGATGACATCCGCATCTTCCTTGTTGATGATCTCGGCGGCCATTTCGACGACGGTGACCTCGCAGCCGAAGCGGCGGAACATCTGCGCGAACTCGATGCCGATCGCTCCGCCGCCGAGGATCAGCAGCGACTGCGGGAACTCGTTGCGGTCGAGAAACGTCGCGTGATCGATGAACTTCGCATCCGCGAGACCTTCGATCGGCGGCACCGCGGTGCGAGCGCCGGTCGCGATCACGATGTCTTTGCCTCGGAGGACTCGTCCATCGACCTCGATCTGATCGCGCGCGACGAACTTCGCGCTGCCGAAGATGACGTCGATGCCGAGGCCGCGGAATTTCTCCGGATCGTCGTGATGCTCGATGCGATGCCGCTCGGCGCGCATGGAATCCATGATCGCGCGCGGCGTGATCGCCGGTTCGTGACGCTCGAGTCCGAAGACGTGCGCGTTGCGCATCTGATGTGCGAGCTTCGCGGTGGCGACGAGCGCTTTTGTCGGGACGCATCCGGTCCAGAGGCAGTCGCCCCCGAGCGCATGCTGCTCGATGAGCGCGACGCGCCGCCCGAGGCGCGCGCAACCGGAGGCGGTGACGAGACCGGCGGTACCGCCGCCGATGACGATGACATCGAAGTTGTCCATGGTTCCCCTGTCAGACATACACGATGATCTTCCTCTCCCTCGGTCCGTCGAGCTCCACGAAGTAGATGCCCTGCCACGTGCCGAGGACGAGCTTTCCGTTTCGATATGGCCAGCTCAGCGATGTGCCGATGATCATCGAGAGCAGGTGCGCATCGGAGTTGCCCTCGCCATGATCGAATCGCACGCCGGGAATCATGGCTCGCAGTGCGCGGGTGAGATCGGCGGGAACGTCGGGGTCGGCATTCTCGTTGACGGAGATCGCGCAGGTCGTATGCGGGACGATGATCGTGCAGATCCCCTCTCCGCTGGTGAGCTCGCCGAGGGCCGCGTTGACGTCCCGTGTCACGATGAGAATCTGCTCGCGCCCGCTGGAGCGCACCGAGATGGTCTTCTCCTTCATGATGCGCAGCTTATAATCGCTTGAATACCGGAATCCTCAGACTATGCCCTTCTTCTGCATCCACTGCAGGTCGGCGATCGACCCCGAATTCAAAGCATGCCCGTACTGCGGTGAAGCGATCACCGACTTTCTGCGCCGGCACTTCGAAGTGCCCGTCGACGGCAAGTACCAGATTCTCTCGCGCCTCGGCATCGGCGGGATGGGGGAAGTCTTCAAGGCGCTGCACATTCATCTGAATGCGCTGCGGGTGATCAAGCTGATGCGGCCCAACGTCGCGGCCGATCCCGGTGCGAACGAACGCTTTCTGCGCGAAGCGCGTCTGGCGACGCGGATTCACCATCCGAACGTCGCGACGCTCTTCGATTTCTCCACGATCGACGACGGCTCCTGGTACATGGTCTGGGAGTACATCGAGGGAACGAATCTGCACGAGTTGATCGACAGCCGCGGCCCGCTCTCGCCGCGCTATGCCGCGACTCTGGCGATTCAGGCGCTGATGGGCCTCGACGCGATTCATCGCGCCGGCATCGTGCATCGCGACATCAGTCCCGAGAACCTGATGATCACTCGCGACGACGAAGGCGTCGAGCATGTGAAGATCATCGACCTCGGCATTGCCAAGCAGTCCGGCGGCGGGGAAGAAGCGAAGACGCAGACCGGCATGTTCGTCGGTAAGTGGAAGTACTGCTCTCCTGAGCATCTCGGCATGATGCCGGACGGAGAGCGGATCGATGGCCGCGCCGATCTCTACTCGTTCGGCATCGTGCTGTACGAGATGCTCACCGGTGTGCCGCCGTTTCAGGCGGACACGCCGCACGCCTACGTGATGCTCCACGCGTCGGAGCGTCCGAAGGGGCTGCGCGAAGTGAATCCCAACGTGACGGCGTCGCCGGAGTTGGAGAGGATTCTCTTCAAGTCGCTTGAGAAAGACCGGAAGAACCGCTACCCGACGGCGCGCGACTTCGCGCACGCGCTCGAAGAAGTGCTGCCGTCGCTCGACGATCGCGCCGGCGCGCCGGTGCAACTGCCGGTGGCGGCAGAAGCGACGGAGGAGGCGACGCGCGTCGTGCGGGAGACGCCGAGGCAGGCCGATGTCGCGACCGTCATCACCACGCGCGAGCCGGGAGATGTCGTGCTGGATCGCGTGGCGTCGCCGACGATCGAGGCTGCTGCGCCGCGCAGAAAAGGATGGCTCATCGGTCTGGCTGCGGCGATCGCGCTCGTCGTCGGACTCCTGTTCACATTCCGCAGGCACGACGAGGTTCCGCCCCGCACGGCGAAAGCGGCGAAGCCGGTCGCGGCCGCGCATCTGGCCATGAATGCGTTTCCATGGGCGGCCGTGACCCACATCCGCAATCTCGACAGCGGCCAGGACGTCTCGATCGCAGGCAAGCCGGAGTTGCTGACGCCCGATGCGATCAGCGTCACGCCGGGCCGCTACGAGGTGACGTTTTCGAATCCGCAATTCAAGGACCCGATCAAGCAGCTGGTCGAGGTGAAGGAAGGGGAGGAGCGAACGCTCGACGTTCACTTCGCCGATCCCTCGCAGGCGCCTCTTCCCCGGTTCGGAGTGCGCGAATGATCCGGCGCCGGCTGATCCCTGCGCTCTGCTGTCTCCTGTCTGTCGTTTCGCTGTTCGCGGCGAGCGACAAATGGTGGGATGCCTACAACCGCGGCGTCGCTGCCGTCCGTGCGCACAACTATCAGACCGGTGTCGATGAGCTGCAACGCGCGGTTAGTGAGATGCCGAACGAGAACGGTGCGGCGCGGGCGAAGAACGAGATCATCACCTACGTTCCGCATTTCTGGCTCGGCATCGCCCGCTACAACCTCGGCGACATCGACGGCTCGCTGCGCGAGTTCAAGATGTCGGAGGAACAGGGCGTCGTACAGTCGACGCAGTACTACGCGCAATTGCGCGAGTGGGTCGCGCGTGCCCAGGCGCAGAAAAAGCGCGACGCCGAAGCGCTGGCGGCCGACAGCAGGAAAGCGGCGGATGCCGCGATCAGCCACGCGCTGTCGGGACAGATGGAAGCCGTGGCCGCAGGGGGCGACCGCAGCGAGAGCTATCGGGGCGCGAAGCAGAAACTGCAGGAGGCGCTCGACCAGTTCAACCACGCGGGGACGAACATCGGCGCGTACAAGCGCGCCTCGGAGACCGCGGCGCAGGCGCGCGAGATGTTCATCTCCGCCGCCGACGAAGCGAAGAAGGCGAAAAGCGCGAAGCCTTCGGTGACGGTGCCGAAGCCGCAACCGGTGACGGCGACCGTCGCCGAGAAAAAGGTGCCGCTTCCGCCTCCCGCGCCGGTGGCCACGCAGACGGCCGCGCCGGCGCCTGCACCGGCACCCGTGCCGATCGTCGTCGAAAGTGAAGCGCTGGTGGGCGCGCGCGTGTCGCTGCAGATGTATCGCCGGCACCTGTTGGAGGCGAACAGCATCTCTGGAAGCGCAGCACTGCAGTCGTATCTGCATAACGCACTGCAGGAGACGTATCAGCTCGATCATCGTCTGGCCGACAAGCCGAAGGACGATGAGATCCGCCGCGTCGCCGATCAGGTTGCGATCAAGGATCGCGAGCTCGCAGCGCAGTTGGAGAAGGCTCGGAAGGAGCTGGCGGCGAAGCCGGCGGCCCAACAAGCCGCTGCACCACCTCGCGATGCGCGCGCCGACCTGGAGCTCGCGTTTCGCGCGTATGCCACCGGCGATCTGGAGACGGCGGAATCGCTGCTGACGAAGGTGCTCGGCTCGAAGCCCGATGCGCAGGCCTACGCCTTGCGCGGCTGCGCGCGCTACACGCGCGGCATGCTGTCGAAGAAGCCCGACGCTCTGCTCGCGTCCGCCAGCGACGATTTCCGCGCGGCGCTCAAGCTCAGGCATGACCTCAGGCTCGACAAGACGGTGTTCTCGCCGAAGCTCGTTGCGTATTTCGACGCTCTGCGTTGAAATGCGCGGTCATGATCATCACCGACCCCAACGAAATCCTCGACGTCATTCGCGAAACTCGGACGATCGCAGTCCTCGGCATCAAGCCGGAGTCGCACTCCGATCAGGCCGCGTTCTACGTCCCCGCGCATATGCACGAGGCGGGATATGACGTGATCCCCGTGCCGGTGTACTACCCGGAAGTAAAGGAGATTCTCGGCAAGCCGGTCTTCCGCAAGCTGGCCGACATCGGTCGCCCCATCGACATGGTGAACGTCTTCCGCCGCTCGAGCGACATCCCGCCGCACATCGACGACATCCTGGCCGCAAAACCGAAGAGCGTCTGGTTCCAGCTCGGAATCCGCAACGACGAAGCAGCAAGAAAGCTCGCAGATGCAGGGATCAAAGTCGTGCAGGACCGCTGTCTGATGGTGGAAGAGTCGAACCTACGCCGATGAACGCACGCCGGGAGGCGTGCCACCATCTTGAGATTAGCCGATGGTAGCGCCGGAGGCGCTACCACCGGTCGCTGAACGTTCTACCTCACGTAGAAAATTTGCGTTGTTGGCGCAGTCCGAGGGAACGTTCCTTCATGCCATCGACGCACACGAATCTCACCTATCACCTGATCTTCAGCACGAAGGATCGCGAGCCGTTCATCGCACCTTCATGGCAGGAACGATTACACGCAACCCTCGCCGAATCCACGCGGCGATGTGGTGGTGTTCCGTTGGAGATCGGTGGAGTCCACGATCAGGTTCACATGCTGGTCGGGTTGAAGGCCACTCATTGCATTGCCGGCTTCCTTCGCGAAATCAAGCGTGCAAGCTCGTTGTGGGTGCATGACGCGTTGAGCATGCCGAGTTTCGAGTGGCAGGTTGGATATGGCGCGTTTTCCGTGAGCGCGTATCGCATGGATGCGCTGCGTGCGTACATTCGCACGCAGCAGGAGCACCACAGAGCCTTCACCTACAAGGATGAATATCGCTCGCTCATCGTTGAACATGGGATCGTGTTCGACGAGCGGTATTTGTGGTGAGGTTTCTTGCGCTCGTGGCCACGGGTAGCGCCTCTGGCGCTACCCGTGGCTAATGTTCTGAAGGAGGCACGCCTCCGGCGTGCGATTGTCGGCGAACGACCTTCGCTATTCCCCGAAATAGCCTGCGGGGATCGATCCCATTCGGATGAAATCCAGATGGAACCGTTTCAGATCGAAGTTCGGGCGCTTTTCGGCGGCGTGGCGCAGTGCGTAGATCTCGTCCTTGCCGAGGCGGTAGGTGATCGCCTGCGTGGGCCACTTCGAGTAGCGGAAGATCGCGCGCTCCGCGGACTTGCAGCTCGCGCGCTTCGAATCGGAGATCGTCGCGTCGCGGCATGAGCCGCTCTGAAAGTCGACGATGTTCGAGAAGAGATCGACCGCGTCGTCATACGACAGTCGGCCGGTGTGGATTCCTGTGTCGACCCGGACGCGAAGGTCGCGATAGAGCTTGCCCTGCAACTGATAGAGATGTTCCTCCGGCGTGTAGAACCCCGGCGGCTCCGCCATCAGCGCTTCGGAGTACAGCGCCCACCCTTCGCCGGACATCGAGTCTTCCCACATCGACGACGAATCTTCGACCGCGCCGGGCGTCAGCCAGCGCACCGGCGAGATCTGATCGCGGTACATGGTCATCACCTTGTAGTACCAGTCGTGGCCGGGGAAACCTTCGTGTGCGGAGAGATCTGCAATCGCGGCGCGATTGTTCTCCTTCAGCGCGGCGGGATCGTTGTCGGTTGGCGTGACGTAGAAGCGGCCGACGCCGGACGTCTTGAAGGGCGGCGCAGGATAGTACGCGGCGCCGTCGATCGAGGCGCGCAGAGGAGGCGGCGTCTCGGTGACATCGAGCTTGTACTCGGCCGGCACGTCGAAGAGCCCGGTCTTGCGCGCGTAGTCCACCAGGCGGAATGCAGCATCGCGATACCAGCCGATCATCTCCGCATCGGACTTCGGATAGTCCTCGCCGAGCTTGTCGAATACGGTGCGCACCGCCGCGTTGCCGTCGGAAGGAAGCGGCCAGTTGTGCTTCGCGCCGATCTCCCGCGCGAGCTCGATCATCTGCTTCTGCGTTTCCTGCACGATCGGCCATGCTTCGTCATAGAGCTGGGCCGTCGTCTTCTTCACGCGAAGGTTGTTCTTCAGCGCCCAGTCATATTCCTTTTCACCGAAGACGAAGCGGTCGCCGGCGAACTGCTTCTTCACGCCGCTCTCGCGCGAAGGATCGTCGAAGAACGCCGATGCGATGAATGCGCCGAGGTGGCGATACGCGGCTGCGGCTCGGGTGGATGCCGCGCGGAGATCCGCGATCAGTTTCTCGCGATCCGGTCCCGCCGCGAGACGCTCTTCCGCGATCTGCGTCAGCGTCGCGTCGAAGTACTTCGCGTCGGCCTCGGTCGTCGTGATGCCGTTGCGATAGAGCATGCGGAAGTCGGGCGTGTTGTTCGCCGCAATTCCTTCCCGCAACTCCTGCTCGGCGTTCGCCAGATACCAGGGAATCGTTTCCGTGCGCGCCACGATCAGACGCCATTCATCGGGAGTTCCGTAGGTCGTGGGGCCGGTCTGCGTGAGCCCCTGGATGTAGAAGTCGACCGCGCGGAACGGCTCGTCGGTGTAAGTGTCGAGCGACCGCTGCTGGTACTTGCGCACCTGGTGGAGGTGCAGTTGAAAGCGGATCTGCGCCAGCGTGACCTCGCGGTCGATGCGCGAGGACGCGGAGAGCGTTGCCGGATCCATCGCCTCGAGGCCGTGTTGGACTTCCGCGAGCCATGCGTCTTCCTTCGCCAGTGCGGCGGACGAGTGATCGCGCAGGCGGCCGTCGGCCTCGCGCAGCGAAGGATCGAGTCCCGCACCGCCGAGGTAGGTGTTGACGGTCGGGTTGAGACGCATGAAGCCGACGACGTAGTTGCGCAACTGCGTGCGCAGAGCGTCGTCGTTGTTCGCAGGCTTCGTCGTCGTGGTGGTCGTCGTGCAGGCGGTGAAGAGAAGAGCAAGCGCGAGAAGTCGTCGCATGAGCGCGGATTCTAGAGAAAAAAAGGCCCGGGCGATGTGCCCGGGCCGGAGGGAAACCGAAGAGTTCTACTTAGTTCACGCAGGAGCGCGAGGAGTTCGAGTACTCCGGCTGATAGCCGTAGGTGTGGCCGTCGGTCGCGGTCTCGAGGAAGAGCCCGACCCAGGCGCACTTGTCGTCGGCTTCGTAGCCGGCGGCGTCGTACCACGTCGTGCCGTACGGATCGGTGACGGCTTCGCGGGTCTCGTGCACCATGAAGTGCTCGGCGTTCTGCGCGGTCGTCCAGCCGGAGACCTTGCAGCCGCTGCAGCTCGGATACGGCTCGATCGAGTACTTCACGTTCGTCGGCAGATGTGTGCCGTCGCCGCTGCTGTGATAAGCGCAGTACTGCAGGTTCGCGCCGCCGCACGACTGCGCGCCCGTGCCGTCATCAGAGTAGTAGCCGCTGGGGATGAACACTTCGTAGATCGTGTTCGTGTCGTATTTGCCGGAGAACCACTTCTTCACTTCGCTCTGCACCATCGCGTCGGTGACTTTGGCGGAGCTGGGGTTCGTGGAGTCGAAGACGTCAGCCTGCGAGCCGACGAAGTTCGACTGGTACGCGCCGTACTGGCCGAGCATGCTGGTGTGCTTCACCATCGCGCCCGATCCATTGCGGAAGGCGCGCATTTCCTGAACATAGCTGCTGGTGGACGAGAGGCTCGAGCCCCAGAAGATACAAACGACGTGTGCGTACGCCATGACGCCGCCGCCGTGATTCACGAGGTTGCCACTGCCACCCGGCGTGCCAGCTTCGTTGTGGACGTTGACGAAACGCGGACCTTCCTGATCGAACTGCTGATCGACCTGAGCGACTTCAAGTCCCTCCTGATCGATGCGAACGCCGTTCGGGTTCATCAGCCGGTGCGCGGCATTCGGGTTGAGATCCGGACTCGCTCCTTCGTCTTCCTGTGCGAAAACACTCGTGGCAACGGTGAGGGACAGTGCGGCAAGAATGACAGTGGCTTTCTTCATTGACCTTTTTCTGACTCCTCTCAGTTCGTTTCGCCGTTTGCGGCAGGCGCTCCCTTTCGCACGGCGTGTGCCGTCCTGTAAATCATTGAAAACACGAAGATGTGGATTCGACGTGGGTCAGGATTCTCGCCGAAAGGCATTCATCACATGGGGATGTGATTGACCCACTGTGCAAAGCGTGACCCGTCGCGACGTCAGCGTCTCGTGAGGGAACCGTCAGGAGTGCGCCAGCAGCCGAGTCAGCCACGCATTCGTCAGTTTCTCCACGACCGTGTTCTGCCGTAAGCGCGCGCGCAGATTCACGAAGTCGACCTCATCGAGATGCTGGTCCTGATTGAAGCAGGAGAAGATGAATGTCTCCTTCCCCGTCTTCGGATCGACGTGGCGCTGCAGGCACTGCGCGCAGACCTGCTTCATCATGCACTGCATCGGCGAGTTGATCGACCCGATGCCGGCGTGCTCGGGATCGAGATAGCCGGCGAGCACGCCATGCCGCGCTTCCTTCACCGCGCGCATCATGCCGTCGGAACCGATCGCGATGATGCGCTTGACGTCCTTGAAGTCGAACATGCGATCGGCAGACGTCGCATAGGTCAGCATCGACTGCACGATGTTGCCGGTGAACTTACGATCCTGTTCTCGCCGCGGTTCAATCGGCTCGCCCGCATCGACGGACCAGATCACCTGATCGGTGCCGGCTTCGATCTCGTCGCGCTTGAACACATCGGCCGCCTTCTTGTAGCCGGCGAAGTAGACGACGCGGCAGCCGTTTTCTTTGAGCGCTTTTGCAATCGAGAAGAGAACTGCGTTGCCGAGGCCGCCGCCGGCGAGCAGCACCGTCTCGTTCTTCGGGATTTCCGTCGGCGCGCCGGTTGGACCCATCACGACGACGGGCTCGCCCGGCTGCAGCATCGCGCACAATCTCGACGAGCCGCCCATCTCGAGAATGATCATCGACAGCAGTCCGCGCTCGGGATCGGTCCACGCTCCCGTGAGTGCGATGCCTTCCATCACGAGCTTCGTGCCGCCGACTTCCTTCGCATGCTGCTCGAAGTTTTGAAGGCGGAAGAACTGTCCCGGCTCGAAATGCCGCGCGGCGATCGGCGCGCGCACGACGACTTCGACGATGGTCGGCGTGAGGCGATTCACCTCGTGCACGCGCGCGACGAGGCCGTTATCGAGCGTTCGTACGAGCTCGTGCCATCTGGCTTCGTCCGCCCGTTCGAGCTTGTCGAAGAGCGAGACGACATAGGGATAGCCCTTCTTCGCCGAGGCCATCGCTTTCACGACGTTGCCGGCGTACTTCGGATGGTTGTCGCCGTAGAACGAGATCAGCTTGTCCGGCCGCGACGGATGTTGATACGACGTAAAGAACCCGTTGTCGCGTGCCGGATCTTCGACTTCGATGATCTCCGGTGTACGACAGGCGCCCTCGCCTGTCGCAGCGCCCTCGCCTGTCGAAGCGCCCGGGACAGGCGCGGGCGCCTGTCCTACACGGACCTCGTGTGACTGGAAGAACTGCTTCCACTTGTCGAGCTTGAATGTGCCGGGATGTTCCTTCTCGTAGATGACGTTCGGGCTCGTGCCGGCGGCGACCATCACGCAGCGGGCGGGAAGGTCAACCACTTGACCACTGTCCTGCCAGCGGCCGTCTTCCACGACCTGCTTTTCGAACAGCACCGACTGCACGTGCCCGAATTCGTCGGCGACTGCTTCGACCGGCGCGAGGGACTCGGCGTACGCGATCCCTTCTTCGAAGGCCTTGATCACCTCTTCGTGATTGAGGCGATAGGCGGGCGAATCGAGCAGCGACTTGCGATAGGCGATCGTGACGCCGCCCCACGAGCGAACCAGCGGAATGAAATCCGGCTTCTCTCCGGCAGCCGCCGCGCGCTCGCGCTCGGCGCGCACCGCACGCCCGTGCTCGAGGAACTCGTCGAGGATCTGCAGCTCTTCCCTGTCATACCCGGCGCGCAGTTCTTCGCCGAGTTTTTCGTAACGCTCGAGGATCTTCTCGACCTGCACCGGGTAATACGCGAAGAGCTCCGTAGCGGTATCGATCGCGGTGAGCCCGCCGCCGATCACCACGGCCGGCAGCCGCACCTGCAGATTCGCCATCGACGTCTTCTTGAATGCGCCGGTGAGCTGCAACGCCATCAGGAAATCGCTCGCCTTGCGGATGCCTCGAATGAGGTTGTTCTTCATCCGGACGATCGTCGGTGTGCCCGCGCCCGCGGCGATCGCGATGTGATCGAATCCGAGGCGGTCGAAGGCGTCTTCGATGGTGATCGTGCCGCCGAAGCGCACGCCGCCGTAGATCTTCACATTCTTCTTCCGCTCGAGCGCGATGCGGATGATCTTCAGGAAATTCTTGTCCCAGCGAACGGTGATGCCGTACTCGGACACACCGCCGAATCCGGCGAGGATGCGATCGTCGAGCGGGTCCCACAATTTCTTCGCATCGACGATCGGCGCAGGACAGCCGTCCCCGCCTGTCATCTCCTCGGGCAGCGGCTCGATCTTGAGCCCATCGATCGCCACGACACCGAAGCCTTCGTTCGCAAGGTAATGCGCGAGGGTGTATCCCGCCGGGCCGAGCCCGACAACGAGCACGTTCCTGCCGTTGTAGGGCAGTGCGATCGGGCGCCGCACGTTGATGGGGTTCCAGCGCGTCAGCAGCGAGTAGATCTCGAAGCCCCACGGCATCCAGAGAACGTCGGTGAGCACGCCGGTCTCGATCTGCGGAATGTCGACGGGATCCTGCTTCTGAAAGATGCAGGCCTTCATGCAGTCGTTGCAGATGCGATGTCCGGTGCCGGGGCACATCGGGTTGTCGATCATCACGATCGCCAGGCCGGCGATCGACTCGCCCTCGGCCCGGAGCGCGTTCATCTCGCCGATCTTCTCGTCGAGCGGGCAGCCTTCGAGCGCGAGCCCGAGCGGGTTCGGCTTGAACGTGCCGTTCTTTTCCGGGAAGCCGTGTGAGCACGAGTCCTTGGTCCGCTCGTGGCAGTAGATGCAGTAGTGCGCCTGATCCGCGATCATGCGCGGCGTGGCGCGCGGATCGGTGAGCTTGAATCCATCGCGGCGGCGGTAGTGCTTCTCGTTGCCGGCAACGCGGAGCTCGTCGATCTGTTTCGTGTCGACGAGGCGGTCGAACACGAGCGTTTTCGGGAGGTGAAAGGACGTCCAGCCCTCGAAGCGGCCGGTCTTCCATTGCGCTGCGGTCCAGTCGAGGAGCATGTCGGAGAGCGCATGCAGCGCGGCCGTTTCGCGCGCGATCGCTTCCGGCGATTCCACCGGCTCGTGCCGCACGAGCGATTCTTCGAAGGCCTGCGTCGCGCGGAGCGAGTCGCGAAGCTGCACGAGTTGCGTGCGCGTTTCGATCGACGGTGTTGCGGCCTTCGCGCCGCGCGGATATTCGCGCTCGAGATCGAGGAGGCGATTCGCGGTGCAGGCGAGTGCGAGCTCGGGATCGCGATCGGCTTCGCCTCCGGCGATCGTGTGGATCAGCGCGGAGACCATCTCCTCAGAGACCGCGCCCGGCGATGCGACTTTCGCGACGCGCTTCTGCACGAACTCCTTCTTGAATCGCGCGACCTGCGCATCGCGCTGCGCGCGCTGATGCAGTTGCGCGGGGCCGCCATCGACCGGAAAGAGCTGGCAGAGGAACGTCGCCAGCTCGCGGCTCATCGCGATGAGCAGTTCCGACTCCTGCGGCGGCGTCAGCGAATCGGGATTCGCGCGATAGGCGGCAAAGCGCGCAAAGAGCGCGTCATCGCGCTCCTTCACGAATTCGTCGAACGACGTCGCGAGCGCCGTCAGGCGGTCGTAGTCGTAGAGGTCGGAGTAAGTGAAGTTGTCAATGCCGAGGTTCATGGTGGAGTCGGGGAACGATGATAGGACAATGGGAGGGATGGGACCTATGGGACGGATGGGACGGATGGGACGGATGGGACGGATGGGACCGATGGGGAGCCGTCTCATTCCCATCACCAGCGAAATGGGACCTATGGGACCTATGGGACCTATGGGACCTATGGGGAGAACCTCCACCCATTGGTCCCATCGGTCCTATCCGTCCCATCCGTCCCATCCCATCACCAGCGAAATGGGACGACCTATGGGACCTATGGGACCTATGGGACCTATAGGGAGAACCTCCACCCATTGGTCCCATCGGTCCTATCCGTCCCATCCGTCCCATCCGTCCCATTCCATCAACCAACGAAATGGGATCGGACCTATAGGGAGAACCTGTCGTCTCCGCCCATAGGTCCCATCCGTCCCATAGGTCCCATCCGTCCCATCCCCCCCACCAGCCACACGATCACCACCCCCAGCCCGATCAACACCACCAGCCCATTCGCCTGCAAATCCGGCCGGTGGTTGCTCAGCATGTCGTTCGCTGCGAGCAGCATCGCGGCGCTGAAGATGGCGAGGGGCCAGGCGATCGGGTTTTCCTGGAGAACGTAGCGCGCCACGATCCACGCGGTGACTGCGAGCACGGCTCCCCGGAAGAGTGCGAGCGGCAGCTCGGCCGGCGACGCGCCGGTGTCCAGCAGGGCGCAGAAGATGCCGCCGATGGTGATGACGGGGGCGATCCAGCGGCGCGGCGCGGAGGTGACCGCTCGCGCGAAGAGGAGCACGGCGGCGCAGGCGTACAGCGTTCTAACCAGCGACTGCAGCGCGTCGAGCAGGGCCGGCATCGGCACCGCGACTTCGGCCGGAGGCGCGGCGCCCTGCACCGTGGCAACGGAAGGAAACAGCCTGCTGAATGCCTGCAACGCGAGGAAGACGCTGCCGGTGATCGCGATCGCCGTGATCGCCGCGGCGACACCGCTGCGGCCGAAGCGCGCGCGGCCTTCACGTGTGAACAGCGACGCGGCCCACGGCCGCAGCGTGAGGATCGCGGTCAGCGCGAGAAAGATCCCGCCGATCTGAAGCCCCGCGGTCAGCGCCATCCGCGTGACCGCCGTGAATCGCCACGTCGGCCACTGCACCGCGGGGTTGTATCCGAACTGCACCCACTCCCACGGCACGAACGCCGTGATGATGGGGATGATCGCGAGCCCGGCGGTGTAGAGACCGGCGCGCCGCCACGGCATGCCGTCGCGCGCCGACATCACGAAGCCCGTCACGACCATCGAGGCGAGTGCGATGATCCCGGCGATCTGCAGCAGTCCGAGGAAGACGTTGAGCAGCGTCTGCTGCTGTGCCTCGCGATAGGCCTCATCGGGGACTTTGACCGTCGTCGCGAGCTGCGTCACTTCGCTGCCGGCGATGCGAACCGTGACGCGGCGCCAGGCGTCGGCGACGATCGGCTTCCGCTCCTGGAAGTGGAAGAGCCAGTCGCGCCGGTTCGTCTGCGGAAACGCGAGCGCTTCCTTGATCTCGAATGCATTCGGATCGAGGTGATATTCGGCGAGCGCGCGGGCTGCGACCGCTTCCGCCGCGCGCTGCTCGAGCCGCGACCCCGCATTCTGCTCGTCCTGGAACTTGTGGTACGCGATCACCTGCGACGTGCGTGCATCGATGTCGAGCACGTACTCGCTCTTCTCCTGCGGCGTGAAGTAGCGCACCGCCCACGCACCGCCCTGATGCTGCTCGCGGAGGATCCCGATGAGCGCCGGGATCTTCACGCCATGGCGCACGAGATAGGTGGCGGCGACGGAGTCGAAGCCGGTGGGACCGCCGCCCTCTTCGACTTTCATGTTCGGATTCCACGACTTGAATGCCCAGCGCGGAATCGCCACCGTTTTCTTCGGCACGATCTGGTGTGCGACGTTCAAGAGGTGTTCGCGCGCGATCTCCTTCGCGCGGGCTCGCGTCGTGCGGTAGTCGAGGACGCTGCTGAGCGAAGGCGGCTTGGATCCGATGAGAATCGCCAGGATGCCGCACGCCGTCAGCGCGGCGAGGAATCGCGTCCGCACCAGCGGCATCGCCGGCGGCAGATTGGCCACGATCTCTTCCGCGATCGTCTCCGGTTCCGGATTCAACGGCAGCGTCGCGTTCGAGAGATCTTCATCCGGCTCGAATCCACGATTGCGCAAGTACATCGCGATCGACACGAGCATCGGCACGGCGAACACGAACGCGGAGAGCGCACCCGACACGACGTAGTACGTGTTGTGCGAGCGGAAGAGCAGCAGCGACGTGTAGAGCGCATCGACCGTGTAGTGCCAGATGAGCAGCGGCAGCAGGCCGTAGCGGAAGAAGAGGATTCCGATCATCACGCCTGCGAGTCCGACTTCGACGCCGCGGATGTAGAACGGCTCGTTGGGATAGGCGACGTGCCCGAAGCCCCAGATGAAGCCCGCAACGAGGACGGCCGCGACGCGCGAGCGCAGCAGGCGCTCGAAGAAGGGGATCGAGAATGCGCGCGACAGGAATTCTTCGGAGAGCGCGGGGAAGAATCCGGCGAAGAGCACCGCGATCCATGGCACCGCGGTGTTGATCATGTCGTCGTATGGGATCTCCGCCGGCGCCCACGCGCCGAAGCGTCCGGCGACCAGATAGAAGATCACCTGATAGGCGAGGAAGAAACCGACCATCGTGTAGCCGAGGACGAAGGAGCGGAAGACGCGCCGGGAGGCGAGAGCGCGCGAGGTCCAGAGTCGTGGAATTGCCAGGTGCTGGGGCAGCCGCTGGCGGTAGAGCACTTCGCCTGCGCCGCAGATGACGATGAGCGCCATCGCTGCGCCGATGCCCGGCAGCAGACCGTTGAGGAAAACGATCTTCGCCAGGAAGGCGGGCCACGATTCGGTCGTGTCGTAGCCGGCGACGAGCATGGGGAACGAGTTCAGCGTCGTCCCCGTGACGAGAACCATCGTGATGCCGCCGATGAGCAGGAGAAAACCGAATCGCATGTCGCCGTTGCGCAGGCGGATGATGAATACGCGCAGCGCTGCGATTGCGGTGATGATCAGCAGAATCTCATCGACGATTCCGGCGGCCTGTTTCTGCGCCTGCAGATCGCCGTACGTGTCGCGCCATTTGTCGGGGACTTTGACGCGCTGCGAGTAGGAGGTAACCGCGTTGCCGTCGACGGTGATCTCGTAGCGATAAGGAGCGCCGCCGGGGCGGAGCGACTTCGATTCCCACGTGAAGATGCGCTGCAGGCGATTGGGCAGATTGCGCTCGCTCTGCGAGACGAGTTGAAGATCGGAGGGCCGTGCACCGTTGCGGACGAGGAAGTCGTCCGCCATGCCTCGCGCGGCATCGATGCCGATCGACGGCAGCGCGAGCTTCTCCGGAAGATGGCGCGAGAAGGCGACGATCTCTCCCGTCGGCGCGACTTCGACCGCGTACTCCTCTTCCTGCGATGGCCGGAACCAGCGGTGATGCCAGTACCAGACGTGCACGTCCCTGCGCATCATCGCGTTGGCCCGCTCGAGTCCGACGGCGCGCTCGAGATAGATGCGCGCGGTGTCGTCGGAGTCGAACGTCGCCGCATGCTTCATCTGCGAGACATCGAGATGAAGATCGGCGAGCACGCGCTCCGCGAGCGGACGCGATGCCGCGCGGTCGTATTTGAACTCGATGGACGCTTCAGGAAACGCGGCGTTGAACCACTTCAGGATGACGAAGAGCGAGACTGCGAACACCGCTGCGCAGATCGCGAGAAAGAGTGCGTCGCGACGCGACAGGCGCTCACGTTCCATCCGATGGAGTCATTGTAGCCCGCCAGATCAGAACCACTCCGTGACGGCTCGGAAGCAATGTGAGGTGCCGCCCGACGACACCATGGGCGACCGCACGGCCGATGAGCGCGCCGGCGACCACATCGGAAGCCCAGTGAACGTTGATGTCGACGCGCGCCAGCGAGACGCTCGTGGCCGCGGCGTACGCGACGTAGGGAATGACGCGCGAGTCGTCGTAGCGCTTCGCGATCACCGTGGCGATCGCCCACGCATTCGTCGAGTGCCCGCTGGGGAAGGAGTCGTAGTCGTGATCGAGCGGATGCCATGAGCGCGCGCCGAGGTTCTGGATCGGACGGGCGCGGCCGCCGATGCGCTTGATGGCGGGCGTCACGATGCCGGATGCGAAAACACTCGCCTCGAGGGCTTCGATGCCGGTGATGCGCAATCGATCGTCGTGTGCGAGCCAGCCGCTGACGATCATCGCGATCGTGATGTCCTGACCTGCTCCGCCGCCGAGCCGCATCACGTTCTTCGAATATTCGTCGGTGAAGTGTGTGCGATTGCGTTGGACGATGCGCTGGATCTCGGGATCGGCGGCATAGACCGCAGCGACGAGCAGGAGACCTTCGCCGAAGCGGGTCCACTGCTGCTTGTCCCAGTGTGCCGGTGCCGTGGCAAGCGACTTCGCGTCGTGAACGACGTTCTGCGCCTGGGCCAGGCAGCAGACGGCAGTCAGCAGGCAGCAGGCGAGGATGCGAAGCGGAGAGCGGACGCTGTCATCGACAGAGCGGCCGGGCGCGACGCCCCGTCGCTGCGGGCGAGGCGCCCGCGCTCCTACAGCAGGCCTGTCAGGACCAGGTCCGCGATCTGCTCCGCCTGATCGTGCAGGCTGTAGTCCTTCTCCGACAGAATCCATGACGTCACCATCTCATCCAGGATCCCGAACATACTCTTCGCCACGAGCTGTGGATGCAGCGTGCGGCGGAAGGTCCCCTCGCGCTGACCATGCTCGACGATCTCGCGGATCAGCGTGAGGTAGTCCGCGACCTCGGTCTGCGAGAAGCCCTTCATGAACTTCAGGCTGTGGCGCAGCTCGACCTGCGAGACCACTGCCAGCGCACGATCGTTGCCGAGTGTCTCGAGGTGATAGCGGATGAGAAGGCGCAGCTTGTCCTCGGCGCGGCGCATCGTCGAGAGCTCGCGGCGCAGCGCCTGAAGGTAATGGGTCGTGTGCTCGCGGAAGATCGTGATGAGCAGATCTTCCTTGTTGTCGAAGTAGAGATAGATGGTGCCGTCGGCGACGCCTGCAGCCTTCGCGATCTCCGAGACTTTCGCGTTGAAGTAGCCGTTTTGAGCGAAGACATCGACGGCAGCGCGAAGGATACGTTCGCGTTTCGACGTGCCGCGGAAGGTCTCGGACTGCGGAGCGGTGGTCGAGGGTGTGCGCGCCATGGCAATGAATGATGCCTCATTCACCAGTGCGCGTCAATCGAATCATGAGCTTACATTGATTTCATGGAGAGTCGCTGGTTCGCGCTGTTTCTCTCGTGGGCCCGGAGAACATGAGCCGTTAGCTGCGTCGCCCCTGCGAGCCCATCGCCATCCGAACCGCTTCGACCAGTTCCTGATCGACGGGAACATGCGTGCGGCCATCGATCGCGGCCATGACATCCTCCCGCGTCGCGGTCGCCGGCACGGGATAGATGTGCAGATGCAGATGCGGCGTCATGATCCCGAGCTTCATCACGATCGCGCGCTCGCATCCCGTCGCGTCGAGGAGCGCGCGCTCCGTGCGGCGGTACACATCCATGAACGCGCCGCAATCGTAGAGGTCGCTGAGATTCTCGACATGCTGGCGCGCGATCACCATCACGTGGCCTCGCACAGCCCAGTCGGGATGAAACGCCACGCGCGCCGCGGCATCCACATACACGGTGCCCGGAATATCATCTGCGCACAACGAACAGGAGGGATTCAGATGAAGTACCTCGCCGTCATGATCGCGCTCACGCTGTCAGTGTACGCACAGAACGCCCCTGAGCTCGACCCCAACCTCGGCAAGCTTCACCATCCGGTCTCGACGAAGAATGCCGAGGCGCAGAAGTACTTCGATCAGGGTCTCAAGTACGCGTACGCGTTCAATCATGAAGCGGCCGCCGATTCGTTCAGGCATGCCGCGCAACTCGATCCCGATCTGGCGATCGCATGGTGGGGCGTCGCGCTCGTGCAGGGACCGAACATCAACATGGATGTCGATCCCGATCACGAGAAGGCCGCCTGGGAGGCCGAACAGCAGGCGCTGGCGAAGATCGATCATGCGTCGGCTGAAGAGCGCGATCTGATCAACGCGCTCGCGAAGCGCTACAGCAACGACCCGAAAGCCGACCTGCACAAATTGTCCGAGGAGTACAGCGCGGCGATGGCGGAGGTGGCGAAGAAGTATCCGGATGATCTCGATGCCGCCACGCTCTACGCCGAGAGCCTCATGGATCTGCATCCCTGGAAATTCTGGACGCACGACGGTGTGCCGGCGGAAGGGACGATGGAGATCGTCTCGACGCTGAAGGGCGTGTTGAAGAAGGATCCGAATCACATCGGTGCGAATCACTATCTGATCCACGCGGTCGAGGCCTCTTCGCATCCGGAAGAAGGGCTGGCCGCCGCGCAGCGCCTGAAGACGCTCGCGCCGTCGGCGGGCCATCTCGTGCACATGCCCGCGCACATCCTGCAGCGCACAGGCGACTACGCCGGTGCGGGAAAGGCGAACGCGCATGCAGCGGATGTGGATCGCGAGTGGATCCGCAAGCATGGCCCCGACTCGATGTACGCGGCGATGTACTACAGCCATAACCTGCAGTTCGGCAGCGCCTCGTATGCGATGCTCGGCGATTACGCGACGTCGAAGAAGATGGCGGACGAGTTCAGCGCGAACGTGATTCAGTTCGTGAAGATGATGCCGCCGGTGGAGTCGTTCGCGACGGCGCCTGTGCTCGTCGACGTTCGGTTCGCGAAATGGAAGGAGATCCTGAGCGCGCCGAATCCGAATGTCGGCCCGGTGTCGACGGCGTTCTGGCACTTCGCGCGAGGCACTGCATTCGCGCGGCTGGGCAACGTGAGCGGCGCGGAGTCGGAACAGAAGCAGCTCGATGCCGCGCTGCCGTCATTGCCCACGGATCCCGGTTTCACGCAGAACTCGCAGCGAGCGCTGGCGACCGTTGGGTCGCATCTTCTCGCCGGCCGCATCGCGGAGGCGAAGGGTGACAGCGCAGGTGCGATTGCGCACTACGAGGAGGCGGCGAAGGTCGAAGATGCGCTGAACTACGACGAGCCGGCCGACTGGCCGTTGCCGGCGCGCGAGACACTCGGCGGCGCGCTGCTGCGGGCCAATCGCGCAGCGGATGCGGAGAAGGTGTTCCGCGAAGATCTGAAGCACAACCCGCACAACCCGCGCTCGCTGTTCGGCCTCGCCGAAGCGATGAAACGGCAGAAGAAGGGCGGCAGCGCGCAGCGCGCCCAGTTCGCGAAGATGTGGAAAGGCGCTCCGCCGAAGATCGCTGACCTGTAGTAGTGGATACGCGGGCACGCGGGCTCGCGGGCTCGCAGTGGGGACCGATTTTGAATTGAGAATTGATGTGGCGCGTCGCGCGTCGCGCTTTCTAAATTCAGGGGCATTGCGGATTTCAGTGGGTGGCGATCGCGAAGAGACCCCGCCGAATGTCTGCAATCTCAGGCTCAACGTTGAAATCGGTCCCCACCGCGAGCCCGCGAGCCCGCGAACCTGCGAGCCCGCGAACCCGCGAACCCGCGAGCCCGCGAGCCCGCGAATCCGCTCAGGAAGTGATAGACGCTTCTTCGAGCCACAGGGCCAGAGCGGTCGCGCTGTCCATGGATTGCATCTCTACTACAATCCCCGCCGATGCGCACGATTCGACTCGGCCGGACCAATGTTCATGTTCCCGCAATCAGTCTTGGCACCTGGGGGCAGGGAGGCCCGAACACGAACGAAGGAGTCTCCGTCGGCTGGACCGGTCACGATGACGCGCTCGCGAAGGAGGCGCTCGTCGCCGCGTATCGCGCGGGCATCACGCACTGGGACACTGCCGATGCGTACGGCGCAGGGCACTCGGAGAAACTGATCGGCGAAGTGTTGAAGAGCAGCGTGCCGCGCAGCGAGATCTTCCTCGCGACGAAGTTCGGATACGTCAAAGGGCCGAGCGGGCACTACTACGATCCTGCCTTCATGCGCCGCCAATGCGAGGCATCGTTGCGCAACATGGGGATCGAGACGATCGACCTCTACTACTTTCATCATTGCGATTTCGGCGATCGCTTCGATGAGGCGCTGGCGACGATGCACAAGCTGCGCGAGGAGGGGAAAGTGCGCTTCGTCGGGCTGTCGGACTGGGATGCGTCGAAGATCATGAAGTACATCGAGCGCGTCGATCCCGACGTCGTGCAGCCGTTCCGCAATCTGATCGACGACGAGTACGAGTCGAGCGGATTGAAGGCGTATGTCGACGCGCACGATCTCGGCGTCGCCTTCTTCTCGCCGCTGAAGCATGGGCTGCTCCTCGGCAAGTACGACCGGCCGCATCAGTTCCCGGAGGGAGACTTCCGCCGCAACGTCGCGGAGTTCACCGACGCGGAGTTCATCGAGCGGATGAAGCGCGCGGCGTCGATCACCGGAGCGAAGATGCCCGTGCTGCGCGCGGTGACACAGGCGCTGCTCGCCGGAAATCCGACCGCGTGCGTGCTGCTGGGCCAGCGCAATCCGCAGCAGGTGGCCGCCGCCGCGGCGGCGGGCGATGCGCTGACGATGGAAGAGGCGGCGTGGGTGCGGGCCGTCTATCGCGGCGAACTCTGACGCGCGGCACACGTGCGGACGAGACGTCCGCGCCCAACAGGCGTACATTTCTCGCATCATGAACAAGCTGCTGGCCGGCGTCGCGCTCTTCGCGTGCGTGAGTGCATCCGCATCGATCCCTCAAACGCAGCGCGACGCGCTCCTCGCGCTCTACTCGAGCACGAACGGCAGCGCGTGGACGAAGCACGACAACTGGGGCGGCGCCGCCGGCACGGAGTGCACGTGGTACGGCATCAGCTGCGACGAGGGCCAAACGGCAGTCACCGGAATCGATCTTTACGAGAACAACCTTGCCGGTCCTCTTCCCGCACAGATCGGCGACTTTCCCGCCCTGCAATATCTCTCGCTCTACAACAACAAGATCAGCGGCGGAATCCCTGCGCAGATCGGCCAGCTCTCGAATCTCGGCGATCTCTATCTCGACAACAATCCGCTGGAGGGAACGATCCCCACCGCGCTTGGCCAGCTTCGCAATCTCAAAGTGCTCCACATCCTCGGCACGAACATCGGCGGCGCGATTCCGCGCGAGCTCGGCGACATGGCCTCGCTCGAAGGGCTGGCGCTTTCGTACAACTCGCTCACCGGCGCGATTCCGCCCGACCTCGGCCGCCTGACGAAGTTGCAGAATCTCGATCTCCAGTGGAACAAGTTGTCGGGATCGATTCCGAAGGAGCTCGGCTCACTCACCGCGCTCACGGAACTGAATCTCTACGTCAACCAGCTTTCGGGATCGATTCCGCAGGAGCTCATGCAGCTCCCGAATCTCGAGCGTCTGAATCTCTACGGGAACCAGTTGACCGGAACGATTCCATCGCTCGCCGGGCTGCGTGCGATCCAATACCTGGCGCTGGGGAACAATCAACTCAGCGGTGCACTCCCGGCCGATCTGTTCAATCTGACGACGTTACAGATTTTGTACCTCGACCAGAATCAATTCAGCGGACCGTTTCCTGCCGACATCACGCGACTCACGAATCTCCGTGAGCTCGACCTCGGTCAGAACTTGTTCAGCGGCTCGATTCCTTCGTCGATCGGTGTCATGAGCAATCTCGAAGCCCTCAATCTCAGCAGCAACAAGTTTACCGGGACGATCCCTGCGGAGATTACGACTCTGACAAAGCTCCAGAAGTTGGGAGTGGGTGACAACCAACTGACAGGGTCGATCCCCGTGGATATTGGCAATCTCACCGAGTTGACAGGACTCAGCGTATCGGAGAATCCGATCACGGGTCCGATCCCTCGCAGCATCGGAAAATTGACGAAGCTGAAGGTCCTCTTTGCGTATCACGATCTGCTGGACGGCGACATTCCGAGTGAGCTCGGCAACTGCACGAAGCTGACGACGGTCTATCTGGCCGCGAACCGGCTGAGCGGCACGATTCCGGATTCGCTGAGAAACCTGCGGGATCTCGATGAGATCACGATCGGCGGGAATCTCATTACGGGACCGATTCCGTCGTGGATTGGGGAGATCAACAAGCTGACCTGGATCGACTTTTCCGATAACCAGCTGACCGGACCTCTGCCTGCTGGCATCACGAATCTGACGAACCTCGTCACGCTGTCGCTCAATGGGAATCAGTTGACGGGTCGCATTCCTGCGGACATCGGCGCGATGCAATCGCTGACGGGATTGCACCTCGACGCCAATCAGTTCGAGGGCCCCATCCCGGCATCGGTCGGCCAGCTCTCGAATCTCGAGTCGCTCACGTTCGAATACAACAATCTCAGCGGCGCGCTTCCGAAAGAGATCGGCAATCTCGCGAAGCTCGATACGCTGTCGCTGATCGTCAACGAGCTCGAAGGCTCGATCCCTCCGGAGATCGGAAAGCTGACGAAGCTCACCAATTTCTCGATCTACAGCAACCATTTCACGGGGACGATCCCGAAAGAGATCGGCAATCTGACAGCGCTTCAATACCTCGGCCTTTCGAACAATGCGCTGCGGGGGACGATCCCGCCGGAGATCAAGAACCTGACGGCGTTGAAGGATGCGTCGTCGGACTTCGGCTACAACATGCTGATCACAGGCGATGCGTCGGTTCGCGACTTCGTCAATCGGAAGCAGTACGACGGAAACTTCGAAGCTACGCAGACGATCACTCCCGGCAATCTCAAGGTCACGGAGACGACGGATCGCAGTGCAACGCTTAGTTGGGGTCTGATCCCTTATGTCGGCGATGGTGGTGGCTATCAGGTCGTTGCCGCGAGTGCCGCCGGCGGCCCGCCGGTCTCCATCGCGACGACGACGTCGAAGGAAGTCGACTCGATCGTCATCCGCGGGCTCGCGGCCTCGACGAGCTATGCGTTCACCGTTTCCACGGTGACGCATCCACATTGGGCGCAGCAGAATCTCCTGGTCAGTGATGCGTCGCCGGCAGTCGTTGCGGCGACGGGACCGCCGGTCGTTGCGCCGGCCGATGTCGTCGTCGTCGAGCCGGCGAGCGGCCTCGTGCAGGTCGATGGTGTGCCGAAGAACGACGACACCTTCACGCTGCGAAATTACGGCGATGCAACGACGAACCTCACGGTGGCGCGCGGCGATGGTGACTTCTTCACGATCTCGCCCGCGACGTTCACGCTCGCCGGCGGCGCGTCGCAGATCGTCACGATCCGCTCGACCCAGCAGCCCGCAGGCACGTACTACGGCTACGTCGCGGTGACCGGCGACGGAACGGGGCCGAATGGCATCGCCGTGAATCTCGCGTTGCTGTCGGTGCCGAAGCCCACGGGGAC
The DNA here is from genome assembly GCA_021325515.1 of Acidobacteriota bacterium. Taxonomy (GTDB): domain Bacteria; phylum Acidobacteriota; class Thermoanaerobaculia; order Gp7-AA8; family Gp7-AA8; genus JAJPHC01. The sequence continues at coordinate 103,767 of JAJPHC010000060.1, read as the reverse complement.
GGTAATGGCGCAGGCGCTCAGCACGCGCATCGAAGTGGCGGGAGCGGCGGGCTCGGATTCCGTCGGCACCGTGAAATTCAAGAACGTCGGAACGGCGCCGCTGGCGGGCATTCTGATCGCGGATCAGCCGTGGGTCGAGACGCCGAAGGATCCGATCGGTATCGGCCCGGGCGACACGATCTCGCTGAATTTCCGTGTCGTGCGCGCGAAGCGCCCTGTGGAAGCGGGCGCGCTATCGGCCAATCTGAGTCTCGTCTATGTCGATGGAGGCTCGGCATCGTCGTCGCGCTTCGAGGTGCTCGACAGCGGAGGCAGCGGCGTCTCGGTCACGCGCGTGACGGTCATCGACACCGCGAAGCCGCCGGTGACGCCCGGCGCCCCCTCGCTCACGCTGCAGGGGGAGGTCGCGCTCTTCGCGCCGGGGATCGCCGCTCTGCAGAAGAGCGGAGCGTTCGTGACGACGGATGTCTCGATCGTCAATGCATCGGGCGCGCAGGCGCTGCGCGATCTGAAGCTCTACTTCACGCCGGCCGGGGCGTCGAGCTCGAACGTGGCGTCGCTGCCTGCGATCGGCGCCGTGCAGGCAGTGAGCCTCGTCAATGTCGTCGGCAACGTCTACGGCGCGAGTGATTCGATCGGCACGCTGCAGATGCGCAGCGCGGACTGGCGGAACGTCGGCGCGGCGGTGAAGGTGCTCAGCGCGAAACCCTCGCGCACGTCGATCGGCGATCTTCCCGTATTTCGTTCCGATCGCGCGACGGCGGCGAATCAGATCTCCTATCTCACCGGCATTCGCGGCGGCGCGGATCTCTATCTGCAGGAGACGGGCGGTGCCGCGGCGAGTGTGCGCATCGACTATCTCGACAGCAGCGGAGCTGCGGTTGGCAGCGCGCGGACGGAGTCGCTCACTGCATTCGGGCTGCTGGCGTTGCAGGGAGTGGTGCCGGCGAAGGCGATCACCGCGATGGTCACGACGCTCACCGGCCGCGTCGTCGTCTATGCGCGCGTCACGGACGAGCTCAGCGGCGACACGTGGAGCGTTGTCGACTGGAGCCGCCTGCACGGCTATCAACTGACGGAGGCCGTGCGCATTCCTTTTGCGGAAGGACGATCATCGACATCGGGCGGAGGCGGCAGGCGGCGCGCCGCGCCGCACGCGGCGGCCGCGCAACCGGCGACCGATCTGACGATCTTCAATCCCGGAGCCGCCGAAGTCGATGCGAAGTTGCAGACGATCGATGCGAGCGGTGTGGTGAAGGAGCGCGACATCACCGTCGGCGCGAAGAAGACGATGACAATCAGTGATGTGGCGTCGCCCGGAACAAACGCGAACGTCATCGTCGCGCCGTCGCGCGGACAGCTCGTGGTGACTGCGCGCGACTATCGCACGGCGTCGGGAACGTTCGGCAGCGCGATCCCGCTGGTCTCGGCCGGCGCAGGATTGCGCGTCGGCCAGTCGCAGATCTTCGCCGATCTCGAGGACTCGACGTCGTCGACCGTTGCCGCCGCGACCTCGTCGACGTTCCGCACGAGCTTCGGCTTCACCGAAACGAGCGGAGAGAGCGTCACGGTGCGCGCGAGCGTGACTGTGACGCAGGCGAAGTCTGTGACCAGCGCATTGCTGTCACGCACGTTCACGCTGCCGCCTCGGGGGCAGATCGTGGAGGAGGAACTGCTCCGCTCGTTCGCCGGCGCGGCGCGCGATACGAGCTTCAGCGACCTGCACGGCCTCGCGCTGCAGATCGAAGTCACTGGAGGAAAGGGCTCGATCGTTCCGTTCGTCATCGTCACCGACAACGGGAGTGGCGACACCGTCGTACGATTGGAGTGATCATTCACTCATGGCGCACCGGCGCAACGTGACGGTACGGAAATACAAGCTCGGCGAGGAGCCGGAGATCGACCCGGAGCCCGACCCCTGAGAATGCGTCGCGCGTTCTGGCGCGATTCGGCGCACCCTTGCATGAGACAAGCGCGCATCCGCGCGGCTGAAAGACCTTCTCGACGTCGAGTTGCTGGAACGCAAAGAGCACTAGTACGCCATCAGCAGCCGCGCGGCCCGCTCGATCTGTTCCTCATTCGGCAGGAACACCTCTTCCAGCGGCGGCGAGTACGGGACGGGCGTATCGAGCGCACCGATGATGCGCACGGGCGCGTCGAGAAACTCGAATGCTTCCTCCTGAATGACCGCAGCGATCGACTCGCCGATCGACCCCGTCCGCGTGTCCTCGTGTACGATCAGGACGCGGTTGCAACGTCTGGTTAGAGCGAGAATCGCCTCGCGGTCGAGCGGCATCAGCGAGCGGAGATCGAGCACCGCGGCCTCGATGCCCGATTGGGCGAGTCTTCCCGCGACGCGCATGGCGACGTGCACGTAGGCGCCGTAGGAGATGATCGCGAGATCATTCCCATCGCGGCGCAGCGCCGCACGGCCGATCGGCAGCGGCGCCGGCGCATCATCGGACAACAACTGCTTCACGCGCGGATCGCGATAGAGGGCGATGTGCTCGTAGTAGAGCACCGGATCGGGATCCGCCGCCGCGCTCGACATCAGCGCGCGCGCGTCATGCGGCGTCGACGGCGCCACGATCTTCAGACCCGGCACGCGATAGAACCACGCCTCGGTGTTCTGCGAGTGATACGGCCCCGCATGCCGCAGGCCGCCCCACGGCAGGCGCAGCACCATCGGCACGGAACCGCCCCAGCGATAGCGAATCTTCGCCGCGCTGTTCACCAGCGGGTTGAAGCCTGTCGCGATGAAATCGTTGAACTGAATCTCTCCGATCGGACGCCGGCCCATCAGCGCTGCGCCGATGCACACACCGACCGTCGCCGACTCGCTCAGAATCGAGTTGATGATGCGATCGCCGAAATCCTTCAACAGCGGCTTGAGCAGCAGGAACGCATTCCCGTAGCTCCCGCCCACATCCTCGCCGTAGACGAACGCACGCGGATCGCTGCGCAGCACATCGCCGACGCCGAGCATCACCGCATCGAGAAACGTCCGCCCCTTCGGATCAAACGGCGGCGCATCCTCAACATGTAGGACAGGCGCCCCCGCCTGTCCATGGGGCGCCCCCGCCTGTCCTTGCAGCGCCTGTCTCCGTCGCCACTCCTCATCGAGCACTTCGATGCGCCGCCGCCGCGGCTCATCCGCAAGCACACCCTCACCCGCGAGCTCTCCCTCCGGCCACGGCGCCTCGATCACCTTGCGCGCCTCTTCCTCGACCAGCGCCTCGATCTCCCGCTTCCACGCCTCGAGCTCTTCCTCGGCCAGCACTCCATCCCACTCGAGCTTCGCGGCATACGTCGTGATCGGATCGCGCTCCGCCCAGAGCTCGTAGAGCTCGCGGTTCGCGTAGCCGTTCTCGGTGAGCTGCGGATACGTCCACGACGGCTGCGGATCCTTGCCGAGATAGAGCATGTCGTCATGATGGGCGTGGCCGCACATGCGCATCGCGACGAGCTCGATGAGTGCGGGGCCGAGTCCGGTGCGTGCCCGCTCCGCGGCCCAACCAAACGCTGCAGCAATCGCTTCGGGATCGGTTCCGTCGATCGTGACGGCAGGGATGCCGTAGCCGAGCGCTTTGTCGGCGAATACGCGCACCGATGACTGCTCGGGCACCGGCGTCGAGAGCGCGGTCTGGTTGTTCTGCACGCAGAAGATTGCCGGCAGCTTGCGCGCGGCGCAGGCGTTGATCGCTTCGTGCCACTCGCCGAGCGACGTCGCTCCTTCGCCGACGAAGGTGACGGCGACGCGATCGCTTCTGTCGAGCGCGAACGCCATCGCGATGCCGGCGATCGTCAGCGCGGGCGAGCCGAGGGGCGCCATCGCGGGGAGGATGCCGTGCTCCCAGTCGCCGACGTGCAGATCCTTCCCGTTCATCGGCGGGCCGGCCTTTGCCATCTGCGCGCTGAGGACCATGCGGACGGTGTCGCGGCTGTTGTGCATGGCGAGCACGGCGCCGAGGTCGCGGATCATCGGCGAGATGACGTCGCCGCCGGGCCCGCGGCGGAGGCGGATCGCCGCCGCATAGATCGCTTCCTGACCGAGGGAGCGGAAGCCTTTGCCCTGGAAGGATGCGCTGCCGTAGCGAACCTCGCCGCCGGCGAAGAACTGTTTGAGGCGATTGTCGGTCGCGCGCGTCAACAGCATGCCGCGCAGGATCTCGCGCTTCTCTTCCTTCGAAAGCGATGCGGCGATCGCGGCGCGGCGGAGAAATCCGTCGCAGTCCTCGATCACTTCGATGACGGCCTGGTGCAGCCGATGGTTGAGCGAGATGCCCGGCGTCGTTTCCGGAACGCGATCCTGGATCGGCGCGGCCGGCACGATCGTCTCGCTGAGATGCTGTTCCAGCGCGGCGCGAAGCGGCCCGCGGAGAGCGTCGATGGCGAACCCGTCGCGCTCGTCGAACGGGGAAGTGCCGATGGCCTGTTCCAGTGCAGTGACGGCGGCGCGAAACGCGAAGGGATGGCGCTCGGCAATGAAGGCGGCGAAGTTTCCTCGCAACATTGGGGGCGGATGCTATCAGGCAGCAGGCCGCAGGTGTGCTACCTGTTGCCCGCTGCCTGAAACAGCCACTCGACGATCGTCTGCTCCGCCCAGTACGTTGCGCGCCACGGTGCGGGTCCCATCACGAAACCGACGTGGCCGCCGTGCTCGGTCACGAGAAACTGCACCGCGGGCGATGCCGCGGCCTGAGCTCGCGGCAGCACGCCGGGCGGCAGGAACGGATCATCCTTTGCGCTGACGCAGAGCGTGGGGACGGTGATCTTCGACAGAAACTGCAGTGAGCTCGAGCGCGTGTAGTAGTCCTGACCGTTCTCGAAGCCGTGCAGCGGCGCGGTCGCCGCATCGTCGAAGGCGCGGAACGATTTCGCGTTCATGGCGCGGTCGAGATCGAGCTCGATCGACGGATGCTCGCGCACCATGCGGGCGACCTTGCGCTTCAGTGTGCGAAGAAACGAGCGGACGTAGAGGCGGCCGATCGGATTCTCGTCGAGGTGCTTCGCGCCGGCACCGAGATCGTAGGGGACGGAGATCGTCGCCGCGGCGGTGAGAATCGTCTCGCCGGGATGTTCGCCGAGCCACTTCAGCAGCACGTTGCCGCCGAGGGACGCGCCGAAGGCAACGATCGGGATGGAGAGCTTCGATGCGAGTGCGCGCGCTACGAAATCGAAATCTCCCGTCTCGCCCGAGTGGTAGAAGCGCGGCCGCCGGTTGAAGTGCTCGGGCTCGCGCGCGCAGGAGCGGAAGTTGATCGCGGTCGCCGAGCAGCCGCGCTTCGCGATCCGTGCCAGCATCCCCTGCACATAGACCGAGCGCGAGCTCCCCTCGAGGCCGTGCATGAGGATGAAGTGCAGCGCCGGGTTAGCCGCATCGAGATGATCGAGCACGAGCTCGTCGCCGTCGGGCGTCGTGACGATCTCACGCCGCAACTCGACGAGCCTTCGGGAACGCGTGATGCGGCCCCACACAGTCTGGGCGTGAGGATTGCGCAGCCACCAGGCGGGAGAGAAGGTCATGGCTGCGGATTGTATTTTGGAGCGCGGGCGTCTCGCCCGCAGTGAGCGGGCGTCTCGCCCGGTCACCGCCAAACGGAAGTATTCACCAAAGTGCCGCTGTTGAGGCAGGATCGCACCATGCCGATTCGCGCGTTTGCCGGACTGCTCCTGCTCGCCGCCCTCCCGCTGATTGCGCAGACGTCGGACACGATCACCGTCACGGCCACGCGCACGGAGACGCGCCTTGCGGACACGCCGGCGAGCGTCGTCGTGCTCGATCGGAAGGAGGTCGCGAACGCGGCGACGATCGATGATGCTCTGCGCCAGGTTCCCGGCTTCACGCTCTTCCGCCGCACCGGCAGCAGGACCGCGAATCCGACTTCGCAGGGCGTATCACTGCGCGGCATCGGCGCGAGCGGTGCGTCGCGCGCAGTCGTCCTCGACGACGGCATCCCGCTCAACGATCCCTTCGGTGGATGGATCTACTGGGGCCGCGTCCAGCAGGAGTCGCTGGAGCGTGTCGAAGTGCTGCGCGGCGGCGCTTCGGATCTCTATGGCAGCGGCGCGATGGGCGGCGTCGTGCAGTTCGTCCGCCGGCGCGAAGCGAACGCGGTCGAGGCCGAGGTGTCGGCGGGAAGCCAGGGGACGGGGACGGCGTCGGTGTACGCGGCGTGGCCGCATCTTCGTATCGCGGCCGGATGGCTGACGACGGATGGCTATGTGCTCGTTCCCGCGGAGCAGCGTGGTGCAGTGGATCGTCAGGCGGGCGGCCGCCACACGCTCATCGACGTGACCGCGCTGCAAGGGCCGTTCTTCCTTCGCGCGTCGCGCTATGCGGAGTCGCGCGACAACGGAACGCCGCTCCAGACCAACGACAGCTTCCTGCGCCAGCTCGCGCTCGGTTTCGATCGCAACGCGCTCTCACTGCGCGCGTATGCGTCGCATCAGGACTATCGACAGATCTTTTCCGCGATCTCGAATGATCGTTCGACGGAACGGCTGACCGTCGACCAGCGCGTGCCCTCGCGCAGCGCCGGCGGCAGTGTGCAGTGGTCGATGGTTGCCGGCCGGCATCACGCATTTCTCTTCGGCGGCGAGTACCGCGATGTGCACGGCACGAGCGACGAGTTGCAGTACGCGGCCAACGGGAAGGTAACACACGTCGAGAACGGCGGCGCGCAGCAGATCGCAGGCGCATTCGCCGAGGATGTCATCGCGCCGACGGACCGGCTCGCGATCACGGCAACGCTGCGCGTCGATTCCTGGCGCGGTCACGAGCTGGCGACGAGCCCGCGGCTCTCGATGATCTATCGCGCGCCGGGTGATCTCGCACTGACCGCGACGGCCTATCGGGCGTTCCGCGCGCCGACGCTCAACGAGCTCTATCGCGGGTTTCGCGCCGGCAACGTGCTGACGCTGGCCAACGCGGAGCTCACACCCGAGCACCTCCAGGCCGTTGAGACAGGCGTCCGCTGGCGCTGGCTGCGCGCGACGCTCTTCTCGATGAGGATGGATGACACGATCGCGAACGTGACGCTCTCCGCGACGCCGTCGCTGATCACACGCCAGCGCCGGAACGCGGGCGCGTCCCGCTCGCGCGGCGCGGAGCTGGAAGGGGAGTGGCGCCTGCCCCGCGGCATGCGATTGACCGCCGGCTATCTCCTGACCAGCACCGCCGTGAACGGCAAGCGCATCCCGCAGGTGCCGCGGCATCAGGCTACGGTGCAATGGATGGTTAGCTCGATCGGCGTGCGGACGCGATGGGCCTCGAAGCAGTTCGATGACGATCTCAATCAGTTCCCGCTCCGCTCCTGCATCGTGACCGACCTGTTCGCGGAACGCGGCTGGTTCTTCGTGAGCGTGGAGAACGTCTTCAATCGCCGCGTCGAAGCAGGCGCAACCCCCGTGATCACCCTCGGCCAGACGCGTGCTGTGCGGGCGGGGGTGCGGATCCGGCGGTCGCCTGTTTTGTGATCTTCCTTACAGTTTCCGGCGCTCCTTAGATCCACACTAAGGCCGGGTCCAAAGGCAATGGCCGATTTCTCGACGGTCGCTGTGTCTTTTCAGGCAGCAGGGAGTCTCCTGCTCGCTCTCGTGATGGCGCAACTCGGCCGGATGTTCGCGTGGCGGTATGCGCGGAACTGGGCGCTGGCGTGGATGTCGATGTTCGTTGCGCTCGCCTCGGTGCGCCTCTTCATCGCGATGCACAGCCGGATCTTCTGGCTGCTCTATCTCCTCGCCGAGTGGGCCTTCCTCGGCCTTCTCTATGCCGGCTCGCGCGAGCTCGCCGACGGAACGGAGATCCGCATCCGCTACTTCGTCTATTGCACGCCCGCGGCAATTCTCCTGGCGGCGGTTCCGGTGCGCTTCGCCTCCAGCTTCAACGCCGTGTTCGTTGGCCAGGCCGCCGCGGTATCGATCGGTACGTTCATCTCGTTCCTGACGTTGGGAAGCATTCATCCGCACCGGCGCCAGGTCGGCTGGCAGACGATGCGGCTCGCGCTGGCGCTCATGACGCTGGCCTACGCCGCGTACGTCCCGCTGTTCATCATGGTCACGAATGGATGGGATCTGCCGTTCCTTCACTACTCCTCGCTCGCCGATCTCCTCGGCTGCATCGTGCTCGGTTTCGGGATGATTCTCTTCACGACCGAGGAGGCGAGCCGCGAGTTGACGGATGCCGTGACGGCGCTTTCCCTCGTGCGCGATCAGTTACAGCAGAAGCTGCACACCGATCCGCTGACGGAGGCGCTCAGCAGACATGCCTTCCTGGCGATGCCGCGCGGGATGACGGGCGTGGCGATCATGCTCGACATCGATCACCTCAAGCGGATCAACGATGAGCTGGGCCACGAGGCCGGCGATCTCGCGATCCGCACCGCCGCGAAAGCGATCCGCGCGCGCATCCGCGCGGATGACCTGCTGTTTCGCTGGGGCGGCGACGAGTTTCTGATCGTCGTGCCGAATTCGACGATCGAAGTCGTGAACGAGCGGCTCGCACCGTTGAGCGAAGGCGTCGAAACCGAAATCGACGGACGGCGCCTGCGCGTCGGGATGTCATGGGGCGGCGCCGAATTCAGCAGCGAGCGAACACTCGAAGAGGCGATGAAGATCGCCGATCAGAAGATGTATGAGAGGAGAGTCGTGAGGAGGGCGGGGATGTCGTGATGTTGTGGGCTCGCGGTCATGCGGGCGCGCTTGCGAGCCCGCCCGCCCGCCCCGATCACAGTCTCCGCCGCTCCCTCGCCGCCGGCTTCTTCTCCAGTTCCACTTCGGGCGGGACGCCGGCCACGGTGCAGCGCGGGATCTTTTCGCCGATCTCGATTTCGATGTTGCGGATCATCTGCATGTCCTGCCAAGTGGCGATCGTCGACACCGTTCCGATCGCGCTGCCGCGCGCGGTGCGGCCGCTTCGATGGATGTAATCCTCGACGGTTTCCGGCACATCGAAATTGATCACGTGCTGAATCCCGGGGATGTCGATGCCGCGTCCTGCGATGTCGGTCGCGACGAGGATGCGATGCTGCCCGGTGCGGAACTTCTGCAGATTCGCCACGCGCTTTCCCTGCGACAGATCGGAGTGGATGCGCGTCACCGGATGTCCCTGCCGGTCGAGGATGTGGAACAGCCAGTCGGCGTCGATCTTCCGCCGCGTGAAGACGAGAGTCGAGCCGAGCTCCTGCAGCAGCAGCGCGAGCAGCGCGGGGCGCTTGTTCTCCAGTTTGACGAGATACAGCCGGTGGCTGATTCCTTCGGCCGTGCCCTGCGGCGTGATGTCGATGCGCTCCGGCTGCCGCATGAAGTCGCGGGCGATCATCTCGATCGAGTCGGGCATCGTTGCGGAGAACATCATCGTCTGCCGCGCGCGCGGCAGGAGACGGAGGATGTCGCGCATCTGCGGGAGAAAGCCGAGGTCGAGCATGTGATCGGCTTCGTCGAGGACGAGGTATTCGATCTCATCGAGCTTCACGTTGAGGCGGTTGACATGATCGAGCAGACGGCCCGGCGTTGCGACCACGATGTCCGGCTTCGCGCGCAGATCCTTGACCTGCGGCAGCATCTTCACGCCGCCGATCAGGCATGCTGTGCGCAGCTCATGGTTCGCACCGAACAGATCGAGAAAGGCCTTCGTCTGCAGTGCGATCTCGCGGGTGGGCGAGAGGATGAGACCGCGCACGCCGCGGCCGTGAACGAGGCGCTCCGCGAGCGGCAGCACGAATGCGGCGGTCTTTCCGGAGCCGGTCTCCGCCAGTCCGATTACGTCCTTGCCGGAAAGCGCGATCGGAATGACGGCGGCCTGAATCGGAGTGGGATGTTCGAAGCCGAAGCGGCGAACGACGTCGACGATGTTCGGCGAAAGGCCGATCGTGTCGAACGTCCCTTCCGTGATCGGAACGGGATGTTGCGGGATTCCTTCAATGGACATTACCTGAACACTCTCACGTAAATGCTCACATTCACGACCAGGACCATGAGCCCGATGACGATCTCAACCGGACGCGTCAGGCCCTGCGGATAGATGAGCGCGAAGATGTAGTGCGCGACGAACCCGCCGCTGTATCCCTCGCGTCCTGCGCGACGGAGCAGCCAGTTCTCGAGCCGTGTGAGTGGACAGTACCATCCCATGAGCTCGATCGTCACGCCCCAGATCGCGGCCGGCAGATGAACCCACATCAGCCGCGGCCACCGAAGAAGGAGAAACGCACCTCCGATCACGAAGAGAATGAACGCGAGATGCGCCAATGCGACGGCTGTGGCGAAGAAGCGGTACAGCACGGGTGAAATCTAAATTGAAAATTGAAAATTGAAAATTGAAAATATGCGGGTGTCCAAACCAAGCCGTCACTTTCAATTTCCAATTTTCAACTTTCAATTTGCGACCGCGCTGCTGATTGCGATGGTGGCGGCGGCGTGCGCGACTGCGCCGGCCGCTCCTCGCGTATCGCCCGAGGCGGTGCATGTGATCGTCGTCGGAACGACGGACGTTCACGGCTGGTTCAACGGACATAGCGCATCGCAGCAGCGTCTCGGCGAGCCGGTGCACTACGGCGGGCTCGCGCTGCTCGCCAGCTACCTCGACGCGCTGCGCGCCGAGAGCAATGGCCGCGTCGTCGTCGTCGATTCCGGTGATCTCTTCCAGGGCACGATGGAATCGAACTACTTCGAGGGCGAGCCGGTCATCCGCGGTTACAACGCGCTCGGCTACTCCGCCGTCGCCGTCGGCAATCACGAGTTCGACTATGGCCCGGTCGGTCCGGCCGGCGTCGCCAAGAATCCCGGCGACGACTCCCTCGGCGCGCTGAAGCGCAACGTCAACATTGCCAACTTCCCGTTTCTCTCCGCGAACATGAAAGAGAAGGCGACGGGCATGACGCCGTCGTGGGCGAAGCCGTCGACTCTCATTGCGCTCAACGGCGTGAAGATCGGCATCATCGGTCTCTCCACACCCGATACTCCGAACGTCACGATGGCCGCGAACGTCACGTCGCTGGCGTTCGGCGATCCCGTCGAGGCGACGATTCGGGAAGCGGCGTCGCTGCGCAGACAGGGTGCGGATGCAGTCATCGTGGTCGCGCACATGGGCGGCCGCTGCAATGACATGAACGATGTGCACGACGTGGCGTCGTGCGTGACCGATCAGGAGGCGATGAACCTGATCAACGCGCTGCCTCCGGGGACGATCGACGGCTACTTCGGCGGCCACACGCATGCGCAGATGCGGCAGATCATTCATGGGGTGCCGGTGCTGCAGGCTCTCGCGTTCAGCCGCGAGTTCTCCGCACTCGATCTCTACATCGATCCGGCGGCGCACAAGGTGATGCCGGCGAAGACCGTGCTGCGGCCGCACACGATGATCTGCTCGATGGTCTACGCCGGAACGGATCAGTGCGATCCGCTGCAGGCGATGCCCGAGGCGAAGATGATCCAGCGAACGTTCGACGGGGCGCTGATCCAGCCCGATGCGAAAGTCGCCGCGGTGCTGCAGCCGTTTCTCGATCAGGTCGCGGCGAAGCGCAACGAGAAGATCGGCGCGCGCGCGGCAGCGAGGTTCACCCGCTCCAATTCGCGCGAGTCGGCGCTCGGCGACCTTCTGTCGGACACCCTGCGCGAATGGGCCAACAGCGATGCGGCATTCGTGAACTCCGGCGGCATCCGCATGCCTCTGCCGGAAGGTGAGCTCGTCTACAGCGACATCTACGAGGTCTCACCGTTCGACAACTATCCGACGGTCGTGGAGATGACGGGGCAGGAGATCATCGACGCGCTGAACCTGACGACGGGCGGCGATCGCGCTGTGCTGCAGGTCGGAGGTCTACGCTACACGTTCGACTTCGCGCTCGATGCCGACAAGCCGGTTGTGCAACGGCATCGCGTGACCTCGGTGACGTTCGCCGACGGAAGGCCGGTCGATCCGAAGGCGACGTATCACGTCGCGATGCCCGATTTCCTCGCCGGCGGCGGCGACGGTCTGCAGCCTGTGATGAGCCACATCGCGAAGGAAAAGATCGTGACCGACTACTCGCACCCGCTGCGCGACGTCTGGGCCGAGATGTTCCACAAGCATGCGCAGCCGCTGGAGCCGAAGCTCGATGGGAGAATCGTGGCGCTGAATCTGCCCGCGCATAGCGAGTAGAGCGGGGTGCTAGGGCGCTGGGGCTCTGGGTGTCAGCCAGATCAATTCAGGATCATCGACCGGCATCGTGGCGAGTGCCTGATCCAGATCGGGGAAGATCGCGGGTCGCGACGAGACGAATGGATCGCAAATCAGATCTGCGCGCGAGACGTCGTACACGGCGCCACCCGGCGCGATGTACCAGTAAAGATCGGCACTCGTCTCTCGGGCGCGAGGCAACGTTGAATCGTCGAAGATGGCGATGATCACGCAGTTCCACCGCGAGCCCGCGTATCCGCGAGCCTGCGAGACCTAGTATTTCGCGCCACACTCCGGACAGAACTTCGGCGAGCCTTCCGCCTCGTGACCGCAGCCGCCGCATTTCTTTTTCGAAGCGAGCGTGCCGCCGCATTCCTGGCAGAACTTGCCGGCTTGCGTTTTCGCGCCGCAGTGCGGGCAGACGGCGCCGGAGACCTGCGCGACGTTGCGCCCTTTCATCCAGTCCACTTCGCGTGCCTTCTGCTGCACCTGTTCGCGCGCCGCGTCGGCCTGCGCCGCGGCCATCTCCTCATCGAGATCGGGTGCGCAGTTCTCGCAGAGTCCGGCCTTCTTGTTCCAGCACACCGGCTCGCACACCCAGTTGCCGCAGCGCGTGCACTGCTTGAAGATCGGCGAGATCTCGTCGACCGCGGCTTTCAATGCGGAGTCGTGCGCCGGTCCCCCAACTGCGCGCTGCACCTCGTAGCTCGAGTCGGCGACGTTGCTGAGGAATCCGCCGAACAGGCTGCTCGCCGCGCGCGCCGCGGAGCCGAGCACCCCGATCGTCGACGTCTGGAATGACGACATGTAGCCGTTGTGGCATTTCTCGCAATAGAACTTGAACTGATATCCGCGGTCCGTCGACAGATCTTCGTAATTCCCGGTGAAGCGAATGGCAACCATCGATGTTCTCTCCGTGGGTTACGCGGCCACGCGGGTCCGCGGGGTTGCGGTCTTCGCGCGCCCGGGGCATGCGAAACCGCCCGCACATTATCGGGGAAGTCGCCGGCCGGCGGAAACGCGGCGCTCATTCGCGCAGCGACGATTTAGAAGTCGACAAGAGATTTGAGATTGTGCCGTCGAAAGCCGGGCGCGGACTCGGGTTCGGGCCCGGGTCCGGTACAGCCGCAGGCTTTGACGGGTGTTCGACGTCGCCCGAGCCCGCGTTCCCCCAGTGCCTGCTGCCTGATTCTGCTAGCATCCGCGGCCATGCGAAACGCACTACTCCTCATCACATTCCTCGCAACGACCGCGGCGCTCGCCCAGCAGAATCCGCCGGCGGTCAAGTATCCGCGCGTCAGCCAGCACGCCAGTCTGACGCAGACCATCGGCACGACGGACATGACGATCGTCTGGAGCCGTCCCGGTGTGAAGGGCCGCAAGATCTGGGGCGCGCTCGTGCCGTACGGCCAGGTGTGGCGCACCGGCGCGAACGAAGCGACGACGATCAGCTTCAGCGACGACGTCACGATCAACGGCCAGAAGCTCGCTGCCGGCACCTACTCCCTGCACACGATTCCGGGAGAGAAGGAGTGGACGCTGATCTTCAACAGCGTCGCCAATCAGTGGGGCAGCTACAGCTACGACCAGACGAAGGATGCGCTGCGTGTGAAGGCGACGCCGGCCACCGCGTCGTTCACGGAGTGGCTGAACTTCGAAGTTCCGGTTCTCTCCGCGGATCAGGCGACCGTATCGCTGCGATGGGAAAACGTCGCGGTCCCGTTCACGGTCAATGCGAACACGACACAGAAGGTGCTCGCCGCAGCGACGAAGGCAGTCGCCGAAGCGAAGGCGGACGACGTCCGCACGCCGCTGGCCGCCGCAAACTTCGCGTTCGACAACGGGATGATGACCGAGGCCGCGCAGTGGGACGATGCATCGCTGAAGGCCGGCGAGACGATGAACAACCTCTGGCTGAAGGCCCGCATCCTTCTCAAGCAGGGGAAGAAGACCGACGCGATCGTCACCGCCGAGAAGGCGCTGGCCAAGAAGACCGAGAAGGACAGCAGCGAGCTCGCGAGCGAGATCCGCAAGCAGATCGACGAGTGGAAGAAGTAGGTTCGCTGGTCGCGCGGGCCTGCGGATTCGCGGGCCCGCGCTCACCTCACGTCTCCGCGACCGGATCGGGTTGCGGTGCCGGCAGCATCTTCTCGACGAGCAGCGCGCCGCCCACGCCCACGACGCAGCCGATCACGTTCCACCAGAGCCAGGCGGTGTCGGTGAAGAGGGCAGCGCAGGTGACGGCGATCTCACCAAGCGCTGCACCTGCGCAGACGGCGAACCCTCCCACTTCCTTGAAGAAGAAGGCGACGATGAAGATCGCGAGGATCGTCCCGTAGAAATACGAGCCGAGCTTGTTCACCCATTCGATGAGCGAGCCGCTGCCGCCGATGAGCTCCGCGGCGATGATGCCGACGATGCCCCAGCCGATCGTCAGCAGCCGCGCCACGCGGACGGAACCATGATCGGTCGCGTCGCGATGGACGAAGCGGCGGTAGATGTCGATGACCGTCGTCGACGCAAGCGCGTTGAGCCCTGACGCCGTCGCCGACATCGCCGCGCAGAAGATCGCCGCGAGCACGAGGCCGACAACGCCCGCCGGCAGATAGCGGATCACGAAGGAGAGAAAGATGTAGTTCGTATCGCTGCTGTCGCCGCGCGGGTCGTTGCGGCGGATCAGCGACACGGCCTCTTTCTTCGTCGCCTCTTCCGCACTCTGCGCCTGCCGGAGCGCGGCCGTCGCAGCCGCAACCTTCGCCTGATCCTTCGCCCGCAGCGCGCCGATCAGCTCGCGCACGCGATCGCGCTTCACCACGAACTGCTCTCGCTGCCGGTCTTCCAGCCGCGCGTAATCGGTCGCATAACGGCTCGCACCGATCTTCGCACGCTCCGCCGTGTTGAAGAAAAGCGGTGGTGCAACGAATTGATAGAAGACGAACACCATCGCGCCGACGAACAGAATGAAGAACTGCATCGGCACCTTGATGAGGCCGTTGAGCAGCAGTCCCATCCGGCTCTGCTCCACGCTCTCGCCCGTCAGGTAACGCTGCACCTGCGACTGATCCGTTCCGAAGTACGACAGCGCGACGAGGAGACCGCCGATGATCCCCGACCAGAAGTTGTAAGGCGTCTTGAGATTGAAGGAGAAGTCGACGACGTTCAGGCGCCCCATCTTTCCCGCCACGCGCACTGCCTCGCCGAACGTGACGTCGGGCGGAAGCGAGTGCAGCGCGATGGCCAGCGCGATTGCCATTCCGCCGAGGGCAATCATCAGTTGGTGCACGTGCGTCCAGCTCACCGCCTTCGTTCCGCCGCTCGCCGTGTAGAGGATCACGAGTGTGCCGATGACGAGGTTCGTGATGTGGATGTTCCAGCCGAGAATCAGCGAGACGATCAGCGCGGGGGCGTAGATCGTGATGCCGGTCGAGAGGCCGCGCTGCATCAGGAAGAGCGACGCCGTCAGCGTGCGCGTTCCGGGGCCGAAGCGCGTCTCGAGATATTCGTAGGCGGTGAAAACTCCGAGCCGGTGATAGATCGGAACGGCGATCGCGGCGAGCAGCACCATCGCGATCGGAAGGCCGAGGTAGAACTGCACGAAGCGCATGCCATCGGCGTAGGCCTGGCCGGGCATCGAAAGAAACGTGATCGCGCTGGCCTGCGTCGCCATGATCGAGAGCGCGATCGTCGGCCCCTGAAGCTTGCGGCCGGCGAGCAGATAGTGATCGAGGCTCTTCTGCTTGCGCCCTTTCCAGAGACCGTAGGAGACGATCGCGGCCAGCGTCGAGATCAGAACGAACCAGTCGAGTGATCTCAACGGTAGTACCTCGTGAAGGCGTACATCAGCGCGATGCAGAGCGCGAGATTGGCGATGACCAGCGCGTACCAGCGGCGAACGTTCATGAGCGGGGGAAGAATGACATGCGACGAAGCGGGAAAAGTGTCGGGATGGAAAACGAGCGGAAAACCATCGAGGTTATGCGGGCTCGCGGGTACGCGGGCTCGGGGTGGTGGGACCGCGAGCCCAGTCACCGCGAGCCCGCGCGACTACCTCGCTGACACCAGGTTCGCGAACAGCCGGTATGCTCCCGGCACGCCGGCGGGCAGCTCCCGGAACCAGTCGTAGCTCGTGTAGATGTACACGCCTTTGCCGTAGCGCGTGTAGAGCTCGCCGCCGGGCTTGTCGCTCTCGTTCGGATCGTGCGACGAGATCACCGTTTCGTACTTCGGATCCCATTCGTTCGTGAAATAGACGCCGCGCTCCTGCACCCATCCTTCGAAATCCTTTTGCGTGATCCTGTTGGGTGTGACGAGCAGGGGATGCTCGGGTTTCAGGAATGTGACGGGAGCTTCCTCGACGGTGACGCGATCGCCGGTGATCTTGAACGGATAGGGGCCCGGTGCATCGAGCAGCAGGCCGGAGTTGGTGTTGTACTGGACGACCAGCGTGCCGCCGTTCTTCACCCACTCGAGCAGCTTGGACGTGTCGAGCTTGAGGCGCTTGCGCGTGTTGTAGGCGCGCACGCCGGTGACGATCGCGTCGTAACCGGCGAAGTTGCCGCGCTCCAGATCGTCATCGGTCAACATGTTGACCTCATAGCCGATCTGCCGCAGCCCCTCCGGCACTTCATCGCCGGAGCCCATGATGTAGCCGATGCGGGTTCCCTTCTTCTTCACGTCTTCGCGGATCAGCTTCGCGGTTCCGTCGCCGAAGACATGCTGCGGCGGGATGTGCGGATACTCGATGTCGGTCAGACTCGGGGCAGGCGAGAGGGCCTGCCCTGCAACCGCCTGTGCGATTCCCTCTGACTCACCTGCGGGAGGCGTGACCGTGAACGTCACGCGCACTTCGTCTCCCTGCTGTTTGAACGTGACGGGAACGGACTCCGGCGTCGCACTCCATCCCTGCGGCACCTTCAATTTCACGACCGATTCGCCGGCGCCGCTGAAGCTCTTGGCGCGCAGCACGACCTGCTTCGGCTTCGCGTCGGGAAACAGGTAGACCTTGTTCGTCATGTTCGTCACGACGTCCGGCACGACATCGACGGTGCGGGTCAGCTCGCCGCGCACGGGATCGGTCCATCGGTAGATCGCCGGCACGGTGAAGAAGAGCGTGTGCATCCGGTCGTCAGCGAGTGTGATGATCAGCGGCAGCGCCGGCGGATTCTCCGGGAGTCCGATCAGCTCCTGATCGTCGACCACGAATGATCCCTTCAGCGCCGGTTTGCGCAGCCAGTACGGCTGCGAGACCGGCATGTCGTCCGGCACGTGCAGCGTCACCTCGGTCTTGATCGGCACGTTGTTCGCGAGCTTCTTGCCGACGCCGATGCTCGGCGCCGCGTAGCGCGAGCCGATCGTCTGCAGGATGAACGGGTAGTCGCTGCGATTGATGACGCTGACGCTGACCTTCAGATCGTGGCCCGCGTTGACCGTCGCGTCGGCGGCGCTGACATCGATTGCGAGTCCGGCGCATCCGGCGATCACGCGATTGAGCTCGTTGCGCTTCACCTCGATCCATGGATGCAGCTTCGGCGACCACTCGGGGCGCGCTCCGAGGCGGTCGAGCATGCCGGCGGCATCGAGAAGAATCGGGATCGACTTCTCAGGCGCTTTCGGATCGAAGTTGTCCGCGGCCTGCTGCAGCAGCTTGCCGACCTGCTCGCCGCCGGGATAGCGCGACCAGCTCGTGTCGATACCTTCGAAGAGATCCTTCGAAGCGGGATCGCCGTCGAGCTGGGAGAAGTAGTTGATCGTCGTGCCGCGGCGTTCCGCGGATCCGAAGCCCTGGCTCTTGTGCTGGCTGCGGCTCTCGGCCGCGATCTCCGTGTACGCGCGGCCGAGCAGCGGATTGAATGCGCCAAGGTCGATACGGACGTCCTTCGCGACTTTCGGATCGTTCGGATCGATCGGCTGCCACGAAAAGCGATTCCAGAAGAGGCGCTTCGGCTGCCATGGCGCGACGTACTTGAGCTGCTCGGGAAACTTCGTCGGATCGCCGGCGAGCTTGAACGCTTCGACGGCCAGGATCGCGGACGAAGTGTGATGCCCATGTCCCCCTTCGCCGGTCGTCGGAAAGCGCGTGACGATCACGTCGGGCTGAAATTTGCGGATGGCCCACACGACGTCGGCGAGGATGCGCTCGCGTCCCCAGATCGCAAGCGTCTCTTCCGGATTCTTCGAGAACCCGAAGTCGAGCGCGCGGGAGAACATCTGCTCCGCGCCGTCGATGCGCCGCGCGGCGAGCAGTTCCTGCGTGCGGATGACGCCGAGAAGCTCCCCTTTCTCATCGCCGATGAGGTTCTGGCCTCCGTCGCCGCGCGTGAGCGCGAGATAGCCGGTGCGATAGAGGCGATCGTTCGACCACCATGCGAGGAGCGCGGTGTTCTCGTCGTCGGGATGTGCGGCGACATAGAGCGCGCTGCCGACGACGTTGAGCTTTCGCAGTGCGAGCTGCAGCTGCGCGGCATCCATCGGCCGCTGCTGCGCCGGGGCATTTCGTGCGGCGAGAGTCACCAGGAGCAGGAGGGAGAGGTATCGCTTCATGCCGCGGAATGGTAAATGTGAGTGGCGTGACGAAGCGACAAACATTCGATGTCGTTGTGTGCGGGGCAGGGGCGGCCGGGCTCATGGCGGCGCTTTTCGCGGCGCGGCGCGGGGCGCGCGTGCTGCTGCTCGAAGGAGCAAAGAGGATCGGCGCGAAAATCCTGATCTCCGGCGGCGGCCGCTGCAATGTCACGCATGACGCCGTACACGCACGCGACTACAACGGCAATCGCAACGCGATCGCGAAAGTGCTGCGGACGTTCGATGTGCCGGCGACGATCGAGTTCTTCCGGTCGCTGGGCGTCGTGCTCAAGCGCGAAGAGACGGGCAAGCTCTTCCCCGTCACCGATCGCGCGTCGACCGTGCTCGATGCGCTGGTCGGCGCGGTGCGCGATGCGGGTGTCGAGGTGCGGTGCGGCTATCGCGTCGAGACGATCGAGCGCGGATTCGTCATCAATGGAGAGCTGCGCGCGAACCGGCTGATTCTCGCGACCGGCGGACGCTCGGTACCCAAAACCGGCAGCGACGGCCACGGCTATCTCCTCGCCCGATCCCTCGGGCACACCACGACGCCGCTCTTTCCGGCGCTCGTGCCGCTCATCCTCGAGCGCGATCACTGGCTGACGGCCTTGAGCGGGACGAGCGTCGAGGCCGAGCTGATTCTGCGCGGCACGAATCACCGCGAGCGCGGCTCGATGCTCTTCACGCACTTCGGACTCAGCGGCCCGGTGGTGCTCGACATGAGCCGGCACTGGGTTGCGCAGCGCGGACAGGCGGGGGCGCCTCTCCTGCACGCGAACCTGCTGCCCGATGAGACGTTCGAGTCGCTGGAGCGGGAACTGCTCGCGGCGAACGCGCACATGACGGTGCCGAATTTTCTCCATCGCAAGGGGCTGCCGGAGCGGCTGGCAGAAGCGATCGGCGGCGGCGCGATCGGGAAGCTGACGAGGGAGGAGCGGCGGCGGATCATCCGCAGTGTCGTCGAGCTGCCGCTGCCGGTGACAGGCGACCGCGGCTTCGACTACGCGGAGGTGACGGCCGGCGGGGTGCCGCTGTCCGAGGTGAATCTCGCGACGATGGAGTCGCGAGTGTGCGCGGGCCTCTTCCTCTGCGGCGAGATTCTCGATGTCGACGGAAAGATCGGGGGGTACAACTTTCAGTGGGCGTGGGCGAGCGGGCGGCTGGCAGGGCTGGATGGGACGAATGGGACGGATGGGACGGATGGGACGGATGGGAAGAATGGGACGGATGGGACGGATGGGACGGATAGGACGGATGGGTGAGAACTCCCATCGGTCCCATCGGTCCTATCCGTCCTATCCGTCCCATCTTCTTTCTCAAATACTTGACTAATCAATCATCATCATCTAAATTATCACCATGTCACCCATCCAACAGGAGATCAAGCAGACCCGCCCCTTTGCTTCGAAGGGGGAGGAAGCGGGCGTTGCACTGCTCCGCACCGCCGATCTCGTCCGCCGCAGCATGGCCGCCATCCTCGGGGCGCACGGCATCACCGAGCAGCAGTACAACATCCTGCGCATCCTGCGCGGCGCTGGTGAAGAGGGCCTGCCGACGCTCGACATCGCGGACCGGATGATCGAAGAGACGCCCGGCATCACCCGTCTGCTCGATCGGATGGAGGCGAAGAAGCTCGTGACGCGCGAACGGTGCAAGGTGGACCGCCGCCGCGTCTGGTGCCGCATCACGCGCAGCGGTCTCGATCTCGTCAACTCGCTCGACCGCCCGATGCTGGAAGGCATCGACGCGACGATGTCCGGCCTCAGGAAGCGCGAGCTCGCCGAACTGCTGTCGCTGCTCGACCGCGCCCGCGACACCATGCACGAAACGATCAACAGCCTGCGCGCCGCCAATGCGGTGCGTCGTTAACTCAAGGAGGAGTCAATTCCATGAAGCGTTTCATTCTCTCAATCGTTTTTGCCGCGGCCGCGTTTCCCATGGCCGCCGACGTCTACAAAGTGGACAAGTCGCACTCCGACGTCGACTTCAAGGTCCGCCACCTCGTCAGCAACGTGACCGGCAAGTTCACCGACTTCGACGGCACCATCACCATGGTTCCGGGGAAGGCCGAGGCTTCGTCGGTGGAGTTCACGATCAACGCGGGGAGCAATGACACCGGCAATGCGGACCGCGACAAGCATCTCCGCACGCCCGATTTCTTCGACGTCGTGAAGTTCCCGGCGATCACCTTCAAGAGCACTTCGATCGTGCCGGCGAAGAAGAAGGATCTCTACAACGTGACCGGCGATCTAACCATTCGTGGCATCACGAAGCGCGTTACGATTCCCGTGCAGTTCCTGGGCGCCGCGAAGGATCCCTGGGGGAACGAGAAGGCCGGCTTCACGCTGACGACGACGATCAACCGCAAGGATTTCGGCGTGAGCTGGAACAAGGCACTCGACAACGGCGGCGTTCTCGTCGGCGATGACGTCGAAGTGACGATCAACCTCGAAACCGCAAAGCAGAAGTAAGACGGCGCAACTTTCCCATCGTCCCCCTCTCCCCGCATGCGGGGAGAGGGCTCACTGCCCCCGCTTCTTCGCGCGATGCGTCGGCGTTGCGTTCCAGGGGTCGTCCGGCCACGGGTGCCGCGGATAGCGGCCTCGCAGTTCCTTCCGCACGTCGCCGTAGGTGCTGTTCCAGAAGTTGCGGAGGTCGCGCGTGACCTGCACCGGTCTGCCGTTCGGGGCGAGCAGCTCGAACGTCACCGGTATCTGCCTCGGTCCGATCTTCGGCGTCTCGGCGAGACCGAAGAGCTCCTGCAATTTCACGGCGGCGAACACCGATCCATCCTCGCGATAGTCGAGTCGCGCGGTGCGTCCGGAGGGGAGCGGAATCGTGAGCGGCGCTAAGCGATCGAGATGCTTCTCGCCGCCGGCGAACGCGATCCGGCGCTGCGTCAGCGGATCGATCCGCGGCTTCCGCGCCTCGGCGAGAATCCGCTCCGCTTCGATCGGATCAACCTCCGTCCCGCGCTCGCCGAGGGGCAGGGCTCCGTACCAGAGGCGCTCGACGGCGCGGACATTTCCCGCATTCGTCAACATGTGGACCTTCTCGCGGTGCGTTGGCTGCAGCCACTCCTTCTCGACGATGCTCGCGGCGCGCACGAGCGCTTCGCCGGTGCCGCTGCCCGCCAGCTCGAGCGCGACGAGAAAGTCGCCGTCGCGGACTCCGCTCTCTTTCGCGAGGACCGCGCCGGTGCCGCTGGCCAGCAGGAGGCGCGGTGAGCGCGGTTCGCGCCGCATCGCCACGCGGTCGGGATAGGCGGCGAGAATCGCCTTCAGCAACACCGTCTCGTCCGCACTCCGCTTCGTCGTCACGCGCGCCATCAGCTCGCGCACGGTTTCGCGAGGCGCATCGTCGGCGAGCGCGAATGCGTCCGAGACTGTCGTGGACGACCGGCGCAGTCGCACTCCATCCGAGATCGCCGCCGCGATGCGAATCGCCGTCTCGTCGAAGTTCGCGGCGATGATCAGCCGCGCGAGCCGCGGATGAAGAGGGAAGCGGCGCAGCTCCGCATCCGCGCCGAGCTGTTCCAGCAGCGCCAGCGCCGCGTTCAGACGCTCTTCCTGCGGCCGCTCGAAGAATTCGAACGTGCGCGGATCGCCGCCCCAGGCGATGAGATCGAGCATCGGCGCCGCGAGATCGACGCGATGAATCTCCGGCTCGCGATGCGGCCGCAGCAGATCGCGCGCATCCCACAGCCTCGTCGCGCGGCCCGGCGCCGTTCGCCCGGCCCGCCCCGCCCGCTGGTCGGCGGAGTCGAGCGGGATCCGTTCCGTGACGAGATGATCGATCCCTGTCTCCGCGTCATACCGCATCACTTTCTGCAGGCCGGAGTCGATCACCTCGGTGATGCCTTCCACGGTGAGCGAGGTCTCCGCGAGGTTCGTGGCGAGGATCACGCGGCGGCGCGGCGCGGGTGCGATCGCGCGCTCCTGCGCATCGACATCGAGTTGCCCATGCAGCGGCAGAACGAGCGCGTCGATGTCGCCGATCTCGATGCGCGTCTGTTCGATCTCGCGCGCGCCGGGCAGAAAGCAGAGCACGTCGCCCGTCGTCTCGCGGACGGCTTGCGCGACCGTCGTGTTCGGGCGGTAGCGGATCTCGATCGGATAGGTGCGCGCATCGACGTTGAAGATGCGCGCGCCGCCGAGGAAGTGCGACACCGGCTGCGCATCGAGCGTGGCCGACATGACGACTACCGCGAGATCGTCGCGTGCGTCGAGCGCCTGCTTCACGAGCGCGAGCGCGAGATCCGCGTGGATGCTCCGCTCGTGAAACTCGTCGAGGATCACGATTCGAAAATCGCTGAGGAGGGGATCGGATTGCAGGCGCGCGGTGAGGATGCCCTCCGTCGCGACGAGCAGGCGCGTGCGGCGCGAGAAGCGGCGCTCGAAGCGGATCTGCCAGCCGATCTCTTCGCCGATCGTCCAGCCGCGCTCGCTCGCGATGCGCCGCGTGAGCGTGCGGGCCGCAACACGGCGCGGCTGCAGCAGGATCGTCGTGCCGAGCTCGGCAAGCGCGGGCGGCACGCGCGTCGTTTTTCCCGAGCCGGGAGGCGCGACGATCACGGCCGTGCGGTGACGCCGGATGTGCTCGCGGATCTCCGCGAGATGCGAATCGATTGGGAGCGGCGCTTGCACCTGTCTCTGCATTATGGCTACGAATCGAAGAAGCGACAGCGACATCGACTACGCGCCGGAAGGTGCGACCCCGCCGGACGAGAAGAATGATCCGACGGCCCGGGGCTACGACGAAGCAGTACAGAGCGGCCGCGGCGAATACGGCGTGCCGAGCGGCAACGGCGGAGTGTTCGGCACGACCGGCGGCGGATCGTACTCAGGAGGCATGCACGTCGTCGAGCGGCCCGTGATCGAGGGGACGGAGAAGGGGGAGGACGAAGTTTAGTTTCGGGGTCTCGCGGATACGCGGGCTCATGGTGAAGGACCACCGCGAGCCCGCGAGCCCGCACGACCACTCACGGTCTCAACCCGTCCACCTTCCTCGAGATCTCTCCGAGCATGGCGACGATTTCCTGATAGCGGCGATCGTTTTCCGACGGTTCCCTGGACTTCATCACGAATGCGCCGCCGGGCTCGAGGATGCATTGTTCGAGCGAATGCACTCCGTCGAATCCCTGCCGGCGCGCGACGACGTCGAGCTCGGGCACGGTGATCAGCTCCTTCGCCAGCGCATCGTGCTGCACCTTGCCGTCTTTGACGAGCACCGTCGGAGTGCCGGTCACGACCTGATCGAGACGGCGATGGCGAAAGAGAAATCGTACGACGAGATAGTTGCAGAACATCAGCGCGAACGCGCCGATGAATCCGCCAGCGACGGAGTTGTCATCGCCGATGATCGCGTTCTGCACCGTGTTCGAGAGAGAGATCAGCACGACGAAGTCGAACGGATTGAGCTGCGCCAGCTCGCGCTTCCCGAAGACGCGCAGCAGCAGTACGAGAAAGACATAGACCAGAACCGGCCGGATGATTTTCTCGAGGATCGGAATCGGGATGAGGAACATGTCATGCGTGAGGTGCATTCGGCATCACTCCTTGATCAAAGCGTCGTAGACGATCTGCGACCAGCCTTCCATCGGTTCTCGCATCGGCTCCAGTGCAGTCGCCGGATGCCATTCGCCGGATAGCTTTTCGGTTTCGAGCACGCGGATTTCGCGCGTCGCCGCGTCGAGCACGTAGACGAGCCCGAGATGGACGCGGCCGACTTCGGTGGAATCGTCGTTGAGGATTCCAGCGAAGCGGATCTCGTAGTCGCCTTCGATCGCGACCTCTTCATCGAGCTCCTTCTGCAAGC
Source organism: Acidobacteriota bacterium (assembly GCA_021325515.1). Lineage (GTDB taxonomy): Bacteria > Acidobacteriota > Thermoanaerobaculia > Gp7-AA8 > Gp7-AA8 > JAJPHC01. The sequence goes on along the minus strand of JAJPHC010000060.1, from coordinate 79,232 downwards.
CCTCGGCGACGCCATGCCCGGGATTGATGTGGCCGCCGATGCCGAGCGAGAGCTTGTCGTGCAGCCGCGCGTCGGTCCCCTTGCGCGTGCGGCGCAGCAGGAACCAGTGGTCGCCGTTGCGGATCACCACATACGGGATGATCTGCCGGTACTCCGGCGACTCCTCGGCGATCCTACGCACGAGGAACTCCTGCTCGCGCTCCACGAGATCGAGGATCTCTTCGGCGTTCTCGCGAAAGAGTCCGGGCCGAAGGTAGGGAGAGAGAAGCGAGGTTCTGACGACGAGGACTTCTTCTTCAAGGCTCATAGTGTTTGAGGAATGGGACGAATGGGACGGATGGGACGGATGGGACGGATGGGACGTTCACCCATCCGTCCCATCGGTCCCATCCGTCCCATCCGTCCCATCATTCAGAATCTTCAGTACCTGCGAGTGCAGTAAACCGTTAGTCGAAACTCCGCTGCCGCCGTTCGCGCCTCTATTTCCGGAGAGGTCGCTGAACATTCCGCCGGCTTCCTCCACGATTACCTTCACGGCGGCCATGTCCCACTGCGCGACTTCCGGCTCGACCGCGATGTCGCAGGCGCCTTCGGCGACGAGCATGTGCGACCAGAAATCGCCGAACGCCCTCGAGCGGCCGCAGCGGCGGTCGAGCTCGAGGAACTTCGCGCGCAGTCCCTTGCTGTCCCAGCCGGTGATGTCGTCGTAGCTGAGCTGCGCCTCTTCGATCGCCGCGATGCGCGAGGCACGAATCGCGCGTCCGTTGCAGAACGCTCCTTCGCCGCGCGAGGCCCACCAGCGCATGCCGAGGGCGGGGGCACTGATGACGCCGATCTGATCGTCGAGTGCGATCAGCGTCGCGAAGACAGGGATTCCGCGCATGAAATTCTTCGTGGCGTCGATGGGATCGATGATCCAGCAGCGCTGCGAGGATCCGCTCACCCCGAATTCCTCGCCGAGGATGGAGTCGCCGGGGCGCGATGCGGCGAGGCGTTCGCGCAGCAGAGTCTCGACGGCGAGGTCCGCTTCCGTGACGGGTGTGCGATCGAGCTTCGTTTTCACCTTCAGCGATGCGGCGCGGAAAAACTTCAGCGTGACTTCGTCGGCTTCGTCCGCTAGCGCGAGCGCGAGAGAAAGGTCTTGATTCACAGGAGCATGTTTTTATCATGCAGAACGTGAAGACGCTCATCGTTCTCCTCTCGCTGCTCGCGTTTCATGCGGACGCGCAGCAGTTGCTGCGCTGGGGCGGCGACTCCGAAGGAGGCGCGCCTTATGTGGAAGCCGACCCCGCCGATCCGTCGAAGGTCCGCGGCTACGACGTCGAGGTCGCCGATGAGATCGCGAAAGGCCTCGGCCGCCGCGCGCAGTTCGTGCAGGTGCAGTTTCAGTCGATCGATCAATCAGTCGCGCGCGGCGATTTCGACATCGGCATGAGCGGCGTCGAGCAGACGGATCCGCGCTGCGCGGCGCTCGCCTGCACCGTCCCCTACTTCGAGTTTCACGAAGTCATCGCCGTGCGGCCGGAGGACAAGGATCGCTATCGCACGCTCGCCGATCTGAAGGGGCGCAGAGTCGCGACGCTGTCGGGGACGATCGCCTACGACCTGCTCCTGAAGGCGGAGAAGGACCAGGGCGTGATCCTGGTTTCGTACGACGATGACGTGCATCCGTACGAGGATATGAAGCAGGGACGCGTCGATGCGGTGCTGCTCGACAACATCATCGCGGCGCGCGCGCTTCGGAGAACGGGTGGCATCTTCATTCAGCCGCAGCCGGTGGCGGCGGGGCACTACGTCGGCGTGCTGGCGAAGGAAAACACCGCGCTGCGCGATCGGATCAACGACGTCCTCCGGGCGCGGATGCGCGACGGCACGCTGGAGAAGATCTATCGCAAGTGGGAGATCTGGGACGAGTACCAGCCGGCGTTCTTCAGGACGGTCGCCGAGGGCGAGGCGCCTCGCGTGATGCCGCAGACCGCGGCTCCGCGGGAGAGCCGCATGGACGTCGTGATGAAGTACATCCCAGCGCTGCTGCGCGCGTCGCTCATCACGATCGTGATGTCGTGCGCGGCGATGGCGCTGGCGATCATGGTCGGTGTGCTGATCGCGAGCGGGCGCGTTTACGGCGGCGTGTTCACGCGCATGCTGCTGACGTTCTACGTCGAAGTGGTGCGCGGGACGCCGGTGCTGCTGCAGCTCTTCGTTCTCTACTACGGACTGTCGTCGGTGATCCGTTTGCCGGCCTTCATCGCCGCGCTTCTCGGCCTCGGGCTCAACTACGCGGCCTATGAGAGCGAGATCTATCGCGGCGCGCTGGAAGCAGTGCCGCGAGGGCAGCTCGAAGCGGCGCGCACGCTCGGTCTCACCGAGTATCAGGTCTTCACGCTGGTGCGCGGGCCGCAGGCGTTCCGCATCGCGCTCGCACCGATGACGAACGACTTCGTCGCGCTGCTCAAGGATTCGTCGCTCGTGTCGGTGATCACCGTCGTCGAGCTGACGAAGCAGACGTCGATCTTCGCGGCGAACATCGGCAGTTGGGTGATTCCCGGTGCGTTGTGCGCGGGGCTCTATCTCGCGTTGTCGCTGCCGCTGGCCCGGCTGGCGCGGATGCTCGAATCGAAGTGGAGGATGTCGACCGAATGAACGACGAGATTCTGCGCATCGACTCTCTCCGGCTCAATCGCGGTGCGCGCGAGGTGCTGCGCGGAGTGAACATCACCGCGGCGCGCGGCGAGCTCGTCGCGTTGATGGGGCTTTCCGGCGGCGGCAAGACGACGATCCTGCGCAGCGTCGCCGCGCTCGAGGCGTTCGACGCCGGCTCGATCGACATCGGCGGCGTCGTCCTCCGTCCGGGCCCTCTGCCGAAGGGGACGCTCGCGCGCGAGCTGCGCAAGCAGGTCGGCATGGTGTTCCAGTTACACTATCTGTTCGAGCATCTCACCGCGATGCAGAACGTGACGCTCGCGCCTCTGCATGTCGCGCATGCCGCGCAGGCGGCGGCCGAGGCGCGCGCGCTCCAGTTGCTCGAGTCGCTGGGCGTTTCGCATCGCAAGGATGCATTGCCTCGCGAGCTCTCAGGCGGCGAGGCGCAGCGTGTGGCGATTGCCCGCGCGATGGCGATGGATCCTCCGCTGCTGCTGATGGACGAGCCGACGGCGTCGCTCGATCCGGCGCGGCGGCAGGAGCTCGGCGACACGCTGCGGCGGCTCGTTGCGGAAGGACGGACGCTGGTCGTCACGACGCACGATGACGACTTCGCGCGCGACTTCGCGGATCGCGTCGTGATCCTCGCCGAAGGGGAAGTCGTCGAGCAGGGCAACGCCCGCGACGTATTGACGAATCCACAGCATGCCGCAACAAAGGCGCTCCTTCAGGGCAGAGCGACGTAAAATCAGCGCGTGGCACAGCACCTGACGCAGGCGCAGATCGACGGATACGTCAGCCGCAAGGCGCCGGTCGATGACATCCTGCTCGCCGCGCATCATCTCGACGAGTGTGCCGACTGCCGCGACCGCGCCGCGGCGATCGTCGACGATGGCTCCGCACGCCGCATGATCAGGAACACGTCGCTGGCGAAGCCGATGGCCGGCGCCCACCGCGTGATGATCTGGACGATCGTCGGAATCCTCGTCGTCGCCGTAGCCGTCGTGGTGATTCTCTACCGGCCTTGAGCCGCAGTTCATCCCGAACGCAGCGAGGGATCAACTCACAGCCTGACAAACAGCGCCACGCTCATCACGAGGCCGATCGTCACCACGACTCCGCGCACGAACTTCCTTCCGAAGCGGTGCGCGAGGCGCGCGCCGGCGAATCCGCCGAGGATCGACGTGACGGCCATCAGGACGACGTCGTGCCACACGACGGCGCCGAGCACCGCGAAGTAGATCGCGGCGACGCCGTTGATGCAGATGGCGAGCAGATTCTTGAGACCGTTCATCTGATGCAGATCGGCGAGCCCGATGAGGCCGAGCGCGGCGAGCATCAGGATTCCCATTCCCGCGCCGAAGTAGCCGCCGTACACGCCGACGAGAAACTGGAACGCGAAGACGAACGTGATCCAGCCCGCCGTCGGCCTGCGATGCGATTCGGCGAGCACGGCGAACTTGCGCGAGAGAAACTCCTGTGCCGCCAGCAGCAGCGTCGCGCCGAGAATGAGCCAGGGCACGAGGCGCGAGAACATCCGCTCGCTCGTGTGCAGAAGCAGGTAGGCGCCGGCCGCCCCGCCGAGGAGTGAGGGAGCCATCAGCCAGAAGAGCCATCGCTGCAGCTTCGCGATGTCGTTGCGAAATCCGACGACACCGGCGAAGGAGCCGGGCCAGATCGCAACGGTGTTCGTCGCGTTCGCGATGACGGCCGGCCGTCCGATCCAGACGAGCGCCGGAAAGGAGAGCAGCGTGCCGCCCCCTGCGATCGAGTTGATGGCGCCCGCAAGAAATGCGGCGATGCCGATGATGACGTAGCTCAACAAGAGGTTTCTGCGGTCCCGGGTCGCCCCGGCGGCCTCATTTCACACCTTCTGCCACGTACAACTCGCTCTGCGTGCGGAGGGCGTCGTAGACGTAGGAAGTGCCATCGGGCGTGATGATCACCGGGCTGATCTTGTACACACCGGCGGGATCGGCTGGCGTGAACGTCTTCCATTCTTCGCGCGCGCCGGTGGCGAGGGTGATGCGCGTGATCTTCGCCGGCACAACGGTCGGACGATAGACGTAAAGCAGCGTTCCATCGGCGGAGAAGGTGATCGGGATCTCACCAGCCGCTGCACCCGCGACCGGCGCAGGCTGCGCGCTGCCGTCGACGGAATAGAGCGCGATCGTCTGCTGCGGCGTCACGCCGGCGACGAAGCGGCCATCGGGCGAGACGGCGAACGGACGATATGCGTCGCCCCAGATGCCCTCCGTCGTGAGCGGCTTCGAGGTCTCGTCGAGCGTGTCGATGAGATGGAGCTGATAGTCCTTCTTGTCCACGCTGCCCGCGACGACGACGCGGCGCGAGTCGGGAAGCCATGCCGCGCCGTTGTCGAACTGCCCGTTGATCTTCAGCTCGCGCGATTCACCGGTGCCTGTCGGCAGCAGCACGAGCTTCGCTCCGCTGTGAGACAGGACCCACTTGCCATCGGGCGAGAGCCCGTCGCTGATGCCATCGCCGATGCGCACCGGTGCCGGCGCGTCGATGCGGCGGAGGTACATCCCGTTCTTGTCTCCGCCCCCTTCGCGCGTTTCGTTGAAGAGGATCGTCTTGCCGTCAGGCGACAGATCCGTCGCGATCGACCAGTCGAGCCACGAGACGTCGCGCTCCGTCGTTTCTCCCGGCGGCTGATATTCGAGTGCAGCGCGCCACATGCCGTTGGCGAGCAGCACGCGTCCCGCGCCCGACACATCGTAGAGACGCATGAGGCCCGTGAGCCGGCTCGAGAGATGAACGTCGCCGGCGAGCGTCACCGAATAGAGCGCGGGCGGCGCGCCGCTGTCGGTGCCTGTGAGCAGAATCGATTTGCCGTCGGCACCCCAGGCGATGCCGGTGACGCCGTGGCTCCAGCCGATGGCGATGGGATCTGCCTTCTTGTTGTCGAGCAGCGTGAGGATGTTCTTTCCGCTGATCGTCTCCACGAATGCGATGCGGCCATCGGGTGCGATCCGCATGTCGAGAATCTGATGTTGTGTGTCGTACTGCACGGTGCCGACGGGCGCTTCGATGCGGTACTTGCCGTTGGCGATGCGCAGAGCGGCGAGCGAACCGTCGGGCATCCAGTCCGCGCGCAGCGCGGAGTCGGAGACCTCGCGCGGCATGCCGCCCGCGAGCGGAATGCGTGCGAGTGTGCCGATGCCGGTCATCCGGTCGCGGCGGAGCATGATCGCCAGCTCCGAGGTCTTCGACACCGCGAGCAGCTCGGCGTCGTTGATTCCGAGCGGCCTTGCCTCGGTGCTTTGTCTGCTGGCGACGTAGAGGGCCGATGGTTGTCCTTCCCACGCCGCGCTGTAGACGATCGTGTCGCCGTCGGGAGTGAAGCGCGCACCGCGCACTTCGCCGCGGCGGAATGTGATGCGGCGGAATGTCAGCTCCTGCTGATCGCCTTTGCCGTGCAGCGCGAACCACCAGCCGCCGAACGCCGCGCCGGCGACGGCGACGATGAAGAAGATGGCAGTGAGGATCGGCGAGACGCGCGGCTTCGGCTTCGTCAGCACGGTGCGCGGTCGCGCCATCGTCGCATTGCGAACCTCGGTGGGATGCGCGGCCGTTGCCGAAGTCATCGGCGGGCGGTGCGCCGTCGGTGTCGCGGTGCGGATCGTCGGCGTGTAAGTCGCCTGCGACGGCGACGGGGTCGACGGCACGCCGTGCTGCGGCATTGGCTGGGAGAGCGTCGATGACGGCATCACCATCGACGACATCGTCTCGAGATTGAATGCGAGATCGCGCGCCGACTGGAAGCGAAGGTCGCGGTCTTTTTCGAGGCAGCGCCGCACGAGACGATCGAGTGAGGGAGGGATGTTCGGCAGCACTTCGGTCAGATCGCGCGGCTCTTCCTTGAGAATCGCGCTGAGCGTTTCGATCGAGGAGTTGCGCTTGAACGCGCGCTCGCCGGTCAGCATCTCGTAGAGGATCGTGCCGAACGAGAAGATGTCGGAGCGCTGGTCAACGATCTCGCCGCGCACCTGTTCCGGCGACATGTAGCCGACGGTGCCGAGCACCATGCCGGGCTCGGTGGCGGCAACCTGAAACGTCGGGCCGTCCGCGCCGCTCTTCGGATTCAGTTTCGCGATGCCGAAGTCGAGAATCTTCACGCGCCCTTCGCGCGAGATGAAGACGTTGTCCGGCTTCAGATCGCGGTGGACGACACCCTTCTCATGAGCGGCCGCGAGGCCCTGCGCCATCTGCGCCGCGATCTCAACCGCTTTGCGCGGCGGGATCGCACCCTTGGTGAGGCGCTGATGCAGCGTCTCTCCTTCGAGCAGCTCGCTGACGAGAAACGGAGTGCCGTTGTGATTGCCGACGTCGAAGATCGTCAGCAGGTTGGGATGATTGAGCATCCCCGTCGCGCGCGCTTCCTGCTCGAAACGCGCGAGCCGTTCCTGATCGTCGAGCGTGATCGCGGTGAGGACTTTGATCGCTACGTCGCGATGAAGCCGCGTGTCACGGGCGCGGTAAACCGCGCCCATGCCTCCCTCGCCGAGAAGGCCAGAGATCTTGTAAGGCCCGAGCATCTCGCCGGGCTGAAGTGGCATGTGAGTAATGGTAACAGCACCGTGGGCATCCCGCCTCGGGACATCCCGACCGACCGAAGGGAGCGGAGGGATCAGCGATCACACCGGCACGATCGCTCTTCTCGCCGCGAGCCGCGCGGCGCCGTCGTTGATCCCTCCACTCCCTTCGCTGCGCTACGGTCGGTCGGGATGAACTGCGGAAGAAAACTTCTTGCCGAAGAAATCGCCTTCGACCCAGCGCGGCTTCTCCGGCGCGTTGGCCGCGCTCCATGCCAGCAGAAAGTTCACCTGCGTGTAGCGCGTGCCGGTCGCCCAGTCGAAGTGCTGCGTCATGTCATCGCGGACCGAGTGATAAATGGTGCGCAGCCACTCGTGCGTGGCTTTCGCGCCGTCGATCGCCGGATCGCTGCTGATGTTTCCCGTCTTGATGCTGATCGAAGGCACACCGCTTCTTACGAACGAGTATTGATCGCTGCGGATGAAGCGCACTTCTTCCGGCATCGGATCGGGGCTGATGTCGAAGCCCATCGTCTCTGCAGCCGCTTGCGCGAGCGGGCCGAGCGAGGTGTGCTCGGCGCCGAGGAGGACGAGATCCTTGACGGGGAAGAGCATGAGGAACATGTCCATGTTGATGTTGGCGACGATCGCTCCATGCTCGAGCGGCGGATGCTGCGCGAAGTACGCCGAGCCCTGCTCTCCCTTCTCTTCGCCAGTCAGCGCAACGAAGAGAACCGAGCGCGCCGGTGCTTTCGGAAGTGCTGCGAATGCTCGCGCGATCTCGATGAGAGCCGCCGATCCCGACGCGTTGTCATACGCGCCGTTGAAGATGTGGTCCTCCGTCGTCGCGCGATTGCCGAGGTGATCGAGGTGTGCGGAGACGACGACGTATTCGTCGCGATGCGCGGGGTCGGAGCCGGGAAGAATCGCGGCGACGTTCTCGCTGTCGGCGACGGAGAGGATCGATGCCGTCCGGATCGTCGCGGTCACGTTGAGCGGGAACGATCGTGGCGCCTGCTTCTCGGCGGCGCTCAGGATCTCGTCGAGATTCTTCGGCGCGTGGGCGAACACGCGGGCGGCTGCGGCATGGCTCAGCATTCCGTTCGCACGAATCCGCTGCGGCGAATCGGCGATCTCGCCCTCCGCGCTCAGGTAACGCATCGCCGGCAGCTCGCTCTGCGCGGCAATCCTCTCGAACGAGGTCCGTGCCTCGTCTGCGCTGCTGCGAATGCTGATGACCCCGATCGCACCCCGCGCCGCCGCCATCTCCGACTTCACGAGGCCGCCCGAGTAATACGCGCGCTGATCAGTCGGAAAGTGCGCCGGCGCGCCGCTGATGACGACCGCGATCTTCCCGCGCACATCGACGGATGCGTAATCGTCTTCGCCCAGCTCCGGCGCGGAGATCCCGTAGCCGGCGAACACGAGCGGCGCCGTGATCTCGTCGGAATCGACGCGCAGGCCGGGCCGCAGGATGAAGTCGGTGAGCGCGTTGAGACGAACATCCTCCTTGCCGTCATGCACGACGAAGCTGCATTGCGGATAGGTGATGCGCCCGGTGCGGAAGTGGACGGGCTGGAACCATGATCCGTTGCCGCCGCCCGGTTGCAGGCCGAGGGCGTCGAACTGGGAGGCGACGTAGCGTGCCGCGATGTCGAAGCCGCGGCTTCCGGTCTCGCGTCCTTCGAGCAGATCGTCGGCGAGGAATCGGAGATGCGATGCGAGACCCGCCGGCCGGATCGCGTCCCGCGCTGCCGCCACCTCGGGCGGGATCGCGAGCGGCGCGGCGAAGAGCGGGGTCGTGAGAGCGAGGAGAAGGGCCGCCGATTTCATGGGCGATAGAGTGTAGCGCTATCATCGCCCGCGCTTTGACCCGCCCGCAGACACTTCTCCTCTTCTGGATCGCCATCGTCGCCATCGCTCTGTTCGCCAACATCGGCTCGACTCCGCTGTTCGACGCGGACGAGGGGCGCAACGGCGAAGTGGGCCGCGAGATGGCGGAGACGAACGATTACGTGATGCCGCGCATCGACGGCATGCCGTATCTCGACAAGCCGGTCGTCTACTTCGCGGCCGAGGCGCTGGCGATGGAAGTGCTGGGGCCGACAGAGCTCGCGGCGCGGCTGCCGGCGTATCTCTTCACGCTCGCGACGGCGGCGGTGCTCTTCTGGTTCGCGCGGCGCGTGTGGGATGCGGAGTCGGCCTGCGTCGCGGTGATCGCGTTTCTCTCCATGCCGCTGGTGCTCGCATTTTCGCGAACGGTGATCTTCGATTCGGCGCTGGCGTTCTTCGTCGTCGTCGCGCTCGTCGCGTTTTACGAGGCGATCGAGCAGCCGGTGAAACGTCCGCTCCCCTCGCTGATCGCGTGGGCGGCGATCGGCTTCGGCGTCATCACGAAAGGGCCGGTCGCGATTCTGCTGCCGCTGATCGTGGCGATTCCGTTTGCGATCCGGCAGAAGCGATTCCGCGCGCTCTGGTCGTGGTGGGGTCTCGTGGCGTTCGTCGTGATCGTTGCGCCGTGGGTGTACGGCGTCACGCGCGTCGTTCCTGATTTTCTGAAGTATGTGCTCGTCACGGAGACGGCGCAGCGTCTGGCGACGAAGGCGCTCAAGCGCACCGGCCCGCCGTGGTACTTCATCCCGTATCTGATCGGTGGAGCGCTGCCGTGGGCGATCGTGGCGCTGGCTGGAATCAGGTCGCGATGGACGGAGCGCGATCGCGCAATGCTTTACGCATTCCTCTGGATCGCGATCCCGTTTCTCTTCTTCTCGATCTCGCAATCGAAGCGGCCGCAGTACATCCTCCCGGTCATGCCTGCAGTCGCGCTGCTCGTGGCGCGCACGGCGAAGGGGCTGCGCGCGGCGGCGGTCACATGGATCGCCGTGGGCGCCGTGCTCATCGCCGCGCCGCCGTTTCTCAAGATGCGCTCTGAACTTCTCGGGCCGGCGAAGACATCCGCGATCGCCCTCGGAGTCATTGCGCTGATCGCGGGACTTGCTGCCGCGTTCATCAAGCGCAGGGAGCTGGTGATCATCGCGCTGTCGATTCCGGTCATCGCGATGCCGATCGCCGCCGATCCGCTGCTGAAAGCGATCGGCGAGCGCCGCTCCGCGCATCAGTTCGCGGAGCAGTTGAGGCCGTACGTGAAGCCGTCGACGCAGATCGTCGGGATCGAGGCCTACACGGGCTCGCTGCAGTTCTATCTCCGCAAGCCGGTCACGGTCGTGACTCCGGACGCCGAGGAGTTCACGAGCAACTACATCATCAGGCACTATGACGCGTTCGCGGGAGGGAAGTGGAATGTCCGGCGCCCTCCAGCCGATATGCAATGCTGTCCCGATCGGATCTATGTCGTGAGGAACGACGATCGGGTGAATCGCGCGCAGCTCGAAGCAGGAGGCCACAGGCTGATCGCCGAGGGGGCGCATTTCGCGGGGTATCGATGACGAGCCAGTGACGAGTGACTAGTGATGAGTGATGAGTACTTCCGGCTTCTACTCTTCACTCTTCACTGGTCACTCGTCACTATGATTTATGTGCGGCATTTACGGAATGATCTCGGAAGGGGGAACCGCGCTGCGGTATCCCGACATCGCCATGGAGATGAGCGAGGCGCTTGCTCATCGCGGGCCGGATGGTCATGCGAAGTTCACGAATCCGCATGCGATCATCGGGACGGCGCGGCTGCGGATCATCGATCTGCATGAGCGTGCGGACCAACCATTCGCTGCACCCGGCTCTCAGGTCTGGCTGGAATGCAACGGCGAGATCTACAACGCGCCGTCGATCCGCGCGAAGTATCCCGACTATCCGTTCCGCTCGAACTCCGACGTCGAGGCGATCCTGCCGCTCTATCTCGAGCATGGCACCGGCGCGATCGCGCAGCTCGACGGGATGTTCGGCCTCTGCATCTGGGACAACCGGACGCGGACTCTGATCCTGGCGCGCGACCGCGCGGGGGAGAAGCCGCTGTTCTACACGCGCGCCGGCCGCGAGATTCTGTTCGCGTCCGAACTGCAGTGCATTCTCCGCCATCCGGAAATCTCGAAAGAGCTCGATCCGATCGCGATCTCGGAGTACCTGCGCCTCGGCTACGTGCCGGAGCCGCGGACGATGTTCAAGTCGATCCGGCGCGTCGAGGCGGGAACATTCATTCGCTTCAGCGAAGGCGGACAGCAGGTCGTTCGCTATTGGGATCCGGCCTCGTTCGCGATCGCTGACCGATCGCCTTCGGATGCAGTCGCCGAGTTGCAGCGCCTCTTCGAGAACGCTGTGACGAAGCAGGTGATGAGCGATGTCCCGGTCGGCGTGTTCATCAGCGGCGGTCTCGATTCCTCGCTGCTCGCGACGCTCGCTTCGCGTGCCATCGGCGTCGACAAGGTGCACACGTTTTCGGCGCAGTTCGCCGAGGCGTCGTATGACGAGAGCCAGGAGGCGGCGGTGCTGGCGGCGTGGATGCGCACGAAGCACATCCCGGTGCGCACCGACGAAGAGACGCTGCTCGACGCGCTGCAGCATGTGACCTCAGGAGTCGCCGAGCCGATCGCCGATCCCGCCGTGTTGCCGACGTTTCTCCTGGCGCGCGAGGCGCGGAAGCATGTGAAGGTGATTCTCAGCGGCGAAGGAGCCGACGAGTTGTTCGGCGGCTATCCGACCTACCTCGGCCACAAGGTCGCGCCGGTGTACGACGCGCTGCCGTCGTTCCTGCGCTCCGCGATTCGCAGCGGCGTGGCGAAGCTCCCCAGCTCCGGCAAGAAAGTGACGCTCGAGTTTCTGCTCAAGCGCTTCGTCTCCGATGCGGAGAAACCATGGGTCGAGCGGCACCTCTCCTGGTTCGGCACCGGCCTGCCGGCGGACATCGCGGCGAATACCGAGATGCCCGAGCTGCCGGATGCCGGCCCGTATCGCAACGAGCCGCTCCTCGGCGCGATGCTGCTGGACTACCGCAGCTATCTCCGCGACAACCTGCTGGTGAAAGTCGACCGCGCGACGATGCTCTCCTCGGTCGAAGCGCGCGCGCCGTATCTCGATCACTACCTCACCTCGTTCGCGATGTCGCTTCCCGCGAAGCTGCGCGTGCGCGGCTTCGAGACGAAATGGGTGCTCAAGAAGGCCGCGGAGAAATGGCTTCCGAAGGAAGTCATCTATCGCCGCAAGCGCGGTCTTTCGGTTCCGATCGCATCGTGGATCAACCACGGATTGCGCGGAGAAGTCGACCGGCTTCTCGCGCCGGAACGCCTCAGCCTGCTCAACGCACAGCGCGTGCGGACGCTGCTCGACGAGCACCGCAGCGGGAAGGCCAATCACGCGAAGGCGCTATGGGCGGTCGTGATGCTGCAGTACTGGCTCGAGAAGTGGGGTTAGTTGACGTCGCTCGCGTTCTGATCGAGTGTGTCTGTGGCGGTGCCGGCCTTCTGCGCGAGCACTTCGTCGAGACCCGCGACGCATAGCCGCACGATGTCTCGCAACTCGGCCACTTCGAACGGCTTGCGGATCACCCCGGCGACGATGTTGGGATCGACCCTCCTGAATCGCTGATCGGTGTAGGCGCTGATGACAAGCACGACCGGTTTGTATTTCAGCGGGTGCGTGCGGAGAAATTCGATCACGCCGAAACCATCGACGCGCGGCATCATCAGATCTAGGAGGATCACTCCGTAGTCGTGCTCGCGAAGGCGCTCGATTGCCTCCTGGCCGTCGGCCACACAGTCGACGTTCAGTCTCTCGCGCCGAACGATCGTGCCGAGCAACTGCCGTATCGACTGATCATCGTCGGCAACAAGGACTCGTGTAGTCATCGTGTACAGTTTATTTGAAAGAAAGGTGCCAAAAGGGGCAGTGACGAGTGAGGAGTGACGAGTGATGAGTGACGAGTGATGAGTGACGAGTGATGAGTGACGAGTGATGAGTGACGAGTGATGAGTGACGAGTGATGAGTGCTGAGTGCTGAGTGAGAGGAATCCTCACTCCCTTACTCTTCACTCTTCACTCGTCACTCTTCACTCTTCACTCTTCACTCTTCACTCTTCCGCGCTTCGCTCTTCGATCCTGATTTCCGAGGTGAGGGTCTTGTAGACGGGGCAGCGGCGGGCGATTCCGAGGAGCGCGGTCCGCTGTTCGGGAGAGAGATTGCCGAGCAGCCTCAGCGTTACGTCGAAGCGGTGGATGTAGCCGGTTGTCGTCGCGCAGTCGGCGCAGTCTTTGGCGTGCATCCGATCGTTCGTGATGACCGCCTCGACGCCTTCCAGCGGGATGCGCTCGCGCTTTGCGTAGAAGTGGAGTGTCATCGCCGTGCAGGAGCCGAGTGCGGAGGCGAGAAGGTCGTACGGGGTCGGACCTTCATCATTGCCTCCGGCTGACTTCGGCTCGTCGGCGATGATCGTGTGTACACCCGCGACGATCTCCGTGCGGAACGATGCGCCACTGCGAATCGTGATCGGTTCTCCCATCGCTTACTCCTCGTGCAGATCGAGCGGCAGCACCATGCCGATCGCCCATGCGCCGTTGTGCTCGGCAACCGGAATCCAGTACCACTGCGGTGCCTGTCCGCCGACGGACATCCGGGCGAAGAGTCCAGCTTCCCCGCGCTCGAACGGGTTCACGAAGGGTGCCGAGACTTCGACGATCAGCGTCTCATGGTCGCGCCTGGCATCGATGCGGTCGACGGGGCGCCAGTTGCAGTTGCCTCCCTGCGTGACCGCGAGAGGCAGCGGCTGCAGCGAAGAGTTGAGGACATCGGCCATCATCGCGGAGTCGCCCTGCTTGCCGAAGGCCCTGCCGAGCCCGCCGATGGAATTGGCGGTGATCAGCGGCCGCGTCGTTTTCAGCAGCGAAATCTGCGACTCGTGGGAGACGCCTTCGCTGTGCAGCTTCGCGCAGAGGGCGTTGAGGATCGGCGCCGGAATCTCGCTCCATTGCGGCGGCCTGGCAGGTGGAGCGGATGCGCAAGCGGCAAACAGGAACAGTGCAGGCAGCAGTTTTTTCATGTGCGCTGAGGATAGCGCAGCGGGCGATTCACCAGCGCATCGTCATCTGCGGTGTCGCCTTCGCTTCGAAGAACTCGCGGATCTCGGATGCCGCCTTGCGCGAGACGAGCTCGCGCGGCGATTCCTGATACCAGTCGGCGGGGAAATACTGCGAGTACGTCTGCTGCGTGAATCGCTTGCACAGCAGTGCGATCACTCCGATGTCGCGCTCGCTGCGGATCACGCGCCCCGCGGACTGCACGACGCGGGTCATGCCGGGGATCAGATACGCGAACTCGAAGCCGGACCCGTATTGATCGTCGTAATACTGCTTGAGCAACTCCTGCTCGAAGCTCACCTGCGGCAATGCGGGGCCGACGACCATCACGCCGGAGAGCATGTCGCCCGCGTAGTCGACTCCTTCGGCATACATGCCGCCCGACACGGCGAGGATGAGATTGCCGCGCTTCGGACGGTTGCGCAGGATCTCGAGGATCGCGTTGCGCTCGAAGTCGGTCATGTCCGTCCGCTGCACCATGACGCGCTTCTGCAGCGGCGGCATCCGCTCCGACACTTCGCGCAGAAATGCGTAGCTCGGAAACAGCGCGAGGAAGTTGCCTTCCGCGGCTTCCGCGATCTGCGCGACGTTCTCCGCGATCTTCTCGTAGTGATTGCCGCGGTTCTTGTAGGTCGTGTCGACGTCGGAGATGATCACGATCTTGCGGTTGTCGCGCGGGAAGGGAGAGGGGAGCGAGATCTCCGCGGTGCGCTCCGGCGGAACGCCCAGCGTCTTGCGGTAGAAGTCGAACGGCTCGAGGGTGGCGGACAGTGCGATCGTCGCGTGGGCCGACTCGAAGATGCGGCCGAGGAAGCGCGAGGGATCCTTGCAGAAGATCTTGAGCTTGATGCCGTCGTTCGTCTTCTCGACGAGATGCGCGAACTCCTCACCATCTTCGACGAGCAGATTCGTGAACTTCACCAGCTTGAAGTAGAAGTCGACCACGGGGTCGTCCTCTTCTGCGATCCGGTTCTCGATCTTCCAGCCGATGTACTCGAGGATCAGGCGTTCCCACTCCGTCCGCTGTTCGACGAAGAGCTCGCGGCTCGGCTCGCAGAGATGAGTGCGGCAGGTGCCGCCGGTCATGTCCTCATCGGGACCGGCGAGGTCGCCGGTCGTACACAAGTCGCGCATGTGATCGCGCAGCATCTCGAGAAGCTCTTCCCATCCGTCGAGCCAGCAGTTGCGCGACATCAGGTGCGTCCGCACGTCGTCGAGCGTTTTCTCGTGCAGCTCGGGCGAGTAGTAGCCGCGGCCGCGGTCGACGAGGTTGTGCGCCTCGTCGACGACGAGCACGCAGTCGCCGTAGTCGTGCTCCTGCGCGTAGGCCTTGAGGCCGACGTACGGATCGAAGATGTAGTTGTAGTCGCAGACGATGACGTCGGCCTCGTCGATCAGCTCGAGGGAGACTTCGAAGGGGCAGACTTCCGTCGACCTGGCCAGCTCGAACGTGATGTCGGGATCGAAGTAGCTCATCTCCGTGGTGATGCGCTCCTTGAGCCCGCTCTTCTCCATCTTCTGCGAATACTGCGCGGCATAGGGGCAGAAATCCTCGTGGCAGATCATCTCGGAGTGCGCGCACATCTTCTGCTTGGAGCGGATGCGCAGCACGCGGAACGAGCCGTCGTTGAGCAGGCGAAGCGCTTCGATCGCCGCATCCTGCTGCAGTGTTTTCGACGTGAGGAAGAAGAGCTTCTTGCCGAGGCGCAGCGACTGCTTCAGGGCGGGATAGAGCGTGCCGATCGTCTTGCCAACGCCGGTCGGCGCGGAGACGAGCAGAGCCTCCTGCTGTTCGACGGCGCGCGCAACGGCCGCGATCATCTCCGGCTGATACGGGCGCATCGCGTCGTAGGGGAACTGGAGCGTGGCGGCGATCGCGCGCTTCGCGACGCGGAGGGCGTGCGCGGCCTCGATCTCCTCGATGAGATTCGCGAGCGTGCGCTCCAGCGCCGAGGCGACGCGCGAGACGTCGAATTCCGTGTCGACGATCTTCGTCTCGCTGGAGACGAGATCGATGAGCACGAGTTGCGGAACGAAGGCGAAGCCGTTGAAGTCGGGCTGGGCCGCGAGGAACAGCGAGTACAGCAGCAACTGGTAGAGATGCCGCTGCAGTTTGTCGGAGCGCATCAGCGCTTCGAGCTCGAGATCGAAGTGAATCGACTTCACTTCCTCGATCACGACGCGCTGCGCGGCCTTGTCGACGGAGAGACCGTCGATGCGGCCGGTGATGGTGATGTTCCACCCGCCGATGTGCGTGCGATGCACGACGTGGACTTCGGCGCGATAGTGCGGATCTTCCGCAGCGCGCAACTCGGCGCGCTTCATGTGGATGTCCTGCCCGATCCACATCCGCCGGAACCCGTCGCCACGCTCGACGCCGATGCGGCGGTAGGTGGATTCGTAAACGAGATCTCCGACGGAACAGAGGACCTCGCGTTTGTCGTGGTCGACGCGCACGGGGTTATTTTACTTTGGCTCGCGGTTGCGCGGGTGCGCGGTGCTACTTCAATCCACCGCGAGCCCGCGAGCCCGCATGACCGCGCAACCCCGTCATCACAGCTTCTCCACCACCTCGCCGACGATGAACGCTTCGTACGATCCTCCGCGATACTCCGTCAGCGGTACAGGTGTCGTGTCGGTGGCGAGGCGATCGTAGAGCTCGCGCAGGCTCACCTTGCGCGTCTGCAGAATCTCGAGCGAGAGCCGTCCCCTGGTGGAGAGCAGATGCTTCAGATCTTCACAGGGGAGGCGCAGCGGGCGGTTGATGTCGTTGGAGAGCGGATCCCATTCGCCGATCAGGGCGTCTTCATAATCGGCCAGCGGTACGCAGACGACGAGCTCGCTCGCGATGAGGCGCTCCGTCGTCGTGTCGTGGAGATCGCGCGCGTCCTGCTGGGGATCGATCGATTGAAACGGTGCCGGCTCGTCGTCGCGATGGAACTCCGCGCGGAGCACGATCACCAGCGGGTCGCTCGTTTCGAGCGGGGTGGCGACGGCTTCGCCCGATGAGAACGGCACCATCTCCGCCACTTCGAGATTGTCGAGGCCCTTCAGCGCAACCATGCCGAGGAGACGGAAGCCGATGTACTCGATGCCGGGGATCGCGGGATTGAATCCGATGTAGGTCCCGTATGGCGCCTTCACCCTGTAGAGCTGCTGCGTTTCGGCGGCGAGCTCGGTCGAGAGCTCCTGAATCAACGGCATCGACGCGACGATGCCTTCGTTGATCAGATTGCCGTTGGCGTTCATGTACGCGTAGAACTCGCGCGCCTGCTGGGCGTGATCGACGACGTCGACGCCGCGCGACAGCGGCGCGAAGAACGTCTGCACCTTCGTCTGATCGAAACCGCGTGCGATGAGAAACGCGGCGATCTCCTCGATCTCCTTGTTTGCCTTCCCCGTGGTCAGGCGCGACAGCTCGACGATGCCCGGGCCGTAGAACTCGGTGATCTTCTCGTTCGACTCCGTTCCGCCCTTCATCGGCAGGAGGCGGTAGTAGCCGTAGTTGAGCGCGATGCGGAGGCCTTTGTTGAAGGCGAAGCCCTTGCGCTTCATCTCGCTGTAGAAGCGCTGGATCTCGACGGCGGCACGCACGAGGCGCAGCGCGCGGCGCGTGGTGTAGAACGCGCCGTCGCCGAGGAACTTCTCGAACATGAGGCGGTGGCGCTGCGCGACGGATTCGAGCTTGCGCTGGAAGAGGAGGGTCTGGCGATAGGAGCGCACTTCCTCCTTTTCGCCGCCGCGCTTGATCGCGCCGAGCGTCTCGGTGAAGGCCGAGATGTCGTAGATGAGGCCGAAGCGGTGCACCATCGGATCGACGACGCCGGGACGGCCGAAGTCCATCGGCCGCGTCGAGTGAGAGAAATTTCCGGCGGTGCGGCGGTCGGAGACGAGCTGGCCATTGGGCAGTGTCGTGAGCCAGACGATGCCGCGGCGCAGTTGATTGAGAATCGCGAATTCGCGAAGACGCCTCGAGATCAGCGCGAACTGCTCGCGGTCCTCGCGCGTGACTGCATTCTGAATCGCGGTGTTCTCGTAGAGGAACGTCTGGAATCGCGCGTCCATGAGAAGCGCGATCGTGACACCCGCATCGGGATTGCAGCCGAAGAGCGGAAGAGTGGAGCGGAACGTGCGGTCCTTCTGCAGCAGGTCGTTCGCCGCGGCCTTCAGACGCTCGAAGCTGTCGCGGAAGGCCTGGAACTCGCGGTGCAGATAGCCGGTGACGAACGAGCGCAGCTCCCGCAGATCGGGCCCGACGAATTCCTCGGTGAGCAGCAGCACGTCTTCCTGAAGGAGGCGGATGAACTGCAGCGAGCGCTGTTCGTCGCCATCGAGCAGAGGGGCCGCTTTCGCGGCGACGTGCGTCATCAGCTCGCGCGTCTCGGCGACCCAGCGTTGGTAGATGCGGTATTTGAGCGCGTCGCCCTGCAGCCGCCCGACCTGCGTGTCGACTGTGCTCACGCGGCGCGGAATGCTGGCGAACTGGCGGGCGAGATCGAACGAGTGTGCGAGCCAGAAAACGGCGTGATAGTCGGACAGGACGTTCGCCATCATCGCGTTTTCGGCGAGCTTCGTCAGTTGCGCGGTGTACTGGCCGAACGCGAGCTGCGCTTTTTCCTTCGACTGCGCGTCGCGCTTCACCTGCCAGAGGCATTCGACGGTGAGCCAGTTGTCGAGGCGGGCGTCGAGATCGCGCATGGCGGGCGAGTCGGCAACCGGAAATCCGAGGATGGGCGGCTGGACTTCGTCCGCGGGGAAGATCTTGATGGGCGAGGGGAGCGTCTCCATGCGCGGAAAGAGCTCATCGACAGTCCGGGCCAGCTCGCTCGGGAGCAGGAAGGTGGCCGTGTCCGGCCGCTGCGCGAGATACGCGAGGAGCTGCGATGACATTGCGAACGGGGTGTTGAGTATACCTTGGGCACATGGGGCGGGGGGCGGGGGCTTGCGGGCGCGCGGGCTCGCGGTGGGGAGGCTAACGGGGCGTTGCACCAAGGGAGTTGGACGCGAAAGACCCGCACCCGGATCAGCAGGGTTCCATCACCGCGAGCCCGCGCAACCGCGAGCCCGCACAACCACGCCAGCGACGCGATAAACTACCGCCAATGTCCTCGATTGCCCCCAATCCCAAACCGTGTGCGCGCTGCAATGGCTCGGGGTGGATCCCGCTCGATACCGACTCGCTGCGCGTCGAGCCGTGCGGGTGTCAGGGCGATCTGCGGCGGCGGCAGCGCATCAGCGCGGCCAGTATTCCCCGCCGCTATTACCACTGCCGCATCGCGAACTTCCATGATCGCGGCACCGGCGCGCTCATCGCGGCCAAGCGCAAGGTTCAGGAGTTCGTCGACTCCTGGCCGATGCAGCGCGACGGACGCGGGCTTCTGCTCATGGGCGGCTGCGGCGCCGGCAAGACGCATCTCGCCGTCGCGGCGCTCCTCGAGATCATTCAGAGCGGGAAGAGCGGCCGTCTGCTCTTCTCGAATTTTCAGGATCTGATTCAGGACATTCAGGCATCGTTCGACGCCGACGCGGAGACGACCAAGGCCGAGTTGCTGCGGCCGCTCATCGATTGCGATCTCCTCGTCCTCGACGAGCTCGGATCGCAGAAGCCGACCACGTTCGTCCAGGACATCCTCTATTACATCGTCAACAGCCGTTACAACGACGAGCGCGTCACCCTCTTCACGACGAACTACATCGACGATCTCGCGGACCGCATCGGCGAGCGCCTGCGCAGCCGGCTTTACGAGATGACGGAAGAAGTCCGCCTGACCGGCGTGCCCGATTACCGCGTCGGCAAAGGCCAGAACACGTTGTGAGCCGTTCGGCGACCGATGTTCTCCGCGGCGGCTTCGACACCACGGTCAGGAACTGGCAGGTTCTGCTCTTCCGGATTGCGGAGCATCTCGCGATGGTGGCGATCAGCGTCGCGGCCATCATCGCCATCATCGTTCCCATCTTCGTCGGCATCGGTCTGGGCCGGATCGATCTGGGCGCGCCGCCCGACGAGAGCGCGAACATCATCGTCGCCGCCCTTCTCGAGCACTGGAAGCTCCTCGGCTTCATCCTCCTCGTCATCACGGCCGTCCTCGGCGTCTTCGTCGTGATCCACTCCTTCGTGCAGGCCGGCGCAACCGAGGTCTACGCGGCGGACAGCTTCACGAGCGAGCGCTTTCTGCGGGGCGCGAAGCGCGGCTGGCTGCCGGTCTTCTGGATTTACAACCTCGCCTGGGTCGTGGCGGGCGTCGTGATCCTGATTCCGATCGCGCCGATTCCTTTGATCATCATCGCGAGCCAGGGAGCCACGGGCGCGATCGTCGCCGGCTGCGCGTTGCTCGTGCTGTGGGCGTTCTTCGCGGCGATCGTCGCGCTGTTGACCGTCGCCTGGACGACGAAGGCGACCGCCATCGTGATGACGCGCGGCGTGACCGCGCGCGAATCACTGCGCGACGCACGCAAAGAGATCCGTGCGTCGTTCGGACTGCATTTCGCAGTCGCGTTCGTGATGATGGTGATCTGGCTCGGCGGCTCGGGCGTGATCGGGTCGATCAGCACGATCCTGATGGCCGGGCACGCATCGCCGCTGGCCATCGTCACCGCACCTGCGCATCTGCTGCTCAGCGTCGTACAGGGAATCTTCTCCGCCGGCGTCGAGAGCTGGTTCCTCGCCTCGTACATCAAATTGTCGGAGCACTGAAGTGACGGACTACTCCACATTCTTCTCGCGCGACGCGGCGAACTTCCGCCCCTCCGCGATTCGCGCCTTCGCAAAGCTGATCAACGATCCGAACATCATCTCGTTCGCGGGCGGCGTCCCGAGTCCCGAGACTTTTCCCGCGGAGGCGATGTCGGAAATTGCGGCGCGAGTGATTCGCGACCGGCGCGAGGTCTCGCTGCAGTACGGGCCGACGCGCGGGCTGCCGCGGTTGTGCGAGGGAATTGCGCGCATCTGCGAAGAGCGGAGGATCGCCTGCACGACGGCCGGCGTCATGGTGACGACCGGCTCGCAGCAGGCGCTCGATCTCATCGCGCACACTCTGCTCGATCCCGGCGACGTGGTGCTGGTCGAGTTGCCGACGTACATCGGCGGCTCGGCGTCATTCTTCGCGCGAAGTGCGGTGCTCGCCGGCGTGGCGCAAGACGATGAGGGGATCGTTCCCGAGTCGCTGGACGAAGTCGCGTCGCGCACGAAACCGAAGCTTCTCTACACGATCCCGAATTTTCAGAATCCGTCGGGACGGCTGATGACGCAGGCGCGGCGCGATGCCGTGCTGAAGCTCGCGTCGAAGCACGGCTTCCTCATCATCGAAGACGATCCTTACGGAGAGCTTCTCTACGTCGAAGGGGCCGACACGACCCCGATGAAGTCCCGCGACGAAGAAGGCCGCGTCATCTACCTCGGCTCGTTCTCGAAAGTGCTCGCGCCGGGCCTGCGGTGCGGATGGATCCTCGCGCCGGGCGCGCTCTCGACGCAACTCGAGATCGCGAAGCAGGCGGCGGATCTCTGCTCGGGCATGCTCGATCAATCGATCGTGGATGAATTCTGCGCGACCGGCGCCCTCGCCCCGCAGATCGAGAAAGTGCGCGCGTTCTATCGCGGCAAGCGCGCAACGCTGATCGATGCGCTCTCGCGGCATTTCAGCGGACGCGCGGAGTGGACGAGTGCCGCCGGCGGCCTCTTCACATTCGTGACGATGCATGACGACATCGATACAGCGAGCCGCGTCGCCGATGCCGTCGCGCGCGGTGTCGCGTTCATCCCCGGCGGCCCCTTCTTCGTCGACGGCAGTGGCAGGAACACGATGCGCCTGACATTCGCGAAGGAAACCGACGAGAGAATTCAGGAAGGGATCAAGCGACTGGCAGAAGTGTTTGATTGATGGATGGGACGGATGGGACAAATGGGACGGATGGGACCGATGGGACCGATGGGACCGATGGGTGGAAACCGTTCTCCCCATCCGTCCCATCGGTCCCATCCGTCCCATAGTCCCATCCCATCCTAGAACGCCTGGCCGCTCGACACTGACAGCAACAGCCCCTTGTGTCCCCTCGCGTCGCGCTGCAGCGCGTAGGCGAGATCGATGCGCAGCAGATTCTTCGGTGTGCGGGGCAGTCCGATACGGATTCCGATTCCTACGTCGCTCTTGAGGCGCATCAGCGTGGTGAAGCCGCCGTCGGTTGCGTTGCCTGCGTCGGCGAAGGCGACGATTGCGGGCGATGCGAGCTGCAGGATCTCGCGGCCGAGATAGAGGCGCTGTTCGGCATTCATCACGACGGCGCGCGAGCCGGCAAAGGCATGCACGCGATAGCCGCGCAGTCCGGTGAAGCCATCCGCAAAAAACTGCAACTGGCGGTCGAGGCGCCAGCCGTAGTTCATCACCATCCGCGCCACCGTCGCCTGAGGATGTTCATCTCCGTAGCGGCTGACGAACAGCATGCTGCCGGTCGCGATGCTGTTCTGCGGACCGGACTCGAAGCGGCTCTCGACTGCGGCGAACGGCGCGATGAACGATGACGGTCCGAAGGCGTGGCCGCTCGCCGTCGATGCTCGCACGTACCCGGCATTGCGCGCGAGCGCGGTCTCGATCGATGTCTGCTCGCCGAGGTTGAAGTCTTCGTAGCGGAGGTCCTTGTTGACGAAGTTGAGCTTCACGAATTCGTTCTCGACTTTGTCCCAGCGCGCGAACAGGTAGCGGAAGTGGTGATCCGCGGCGACGCTCGAGAATTCGTCGTCGATGAAGCGGATGCCGCCGGTGATGCGATTCGCGCGGACGTCGTTCGGATGGAGTGCGCTTCCGTAATCGAGCACGATCATCTTGTGCTCCTGCTGAAAACGCGCGGCAGTGCGGCCATTGGCGTAGATCCGGTCGTCCTGCTGAAACGCGAGCCACGACACCTCGGCAGCCCACGGCGTCGCGAACGAATAGAACGGGCGGCGGAGAATGAAGCGGTGATCGTAGCCATCGGAGTTGTGTCCGTAGGCGAGATGTGCCGACCAGAATTGCGAGTTGAGCGCGGGATCCTGGTAATCGATTGCGAGCCGGGTGCGGTCGATCGTCTTGTCCCAGCTCAGCGACACTTCCTTGCCGAGGCCGAGCAGATTGGAATCGGTGATGCTGGCGCCGTAGGTGCTCTCGCCTCCTTTGTTGCCGGCCTGCGTCTCCGGCGCGATCGACCAGGCGTCCTGGGTCTTCACGAGGATGTCGACGACGCCGTCATGCGGCTCGGAAGCGGTGACGCTGGCGGACTTGAGGAAATGCAGCGTGCGGAGGATCCGCTCCGTCTCCGCCAGGCGCTCCGGATGGTATTCATCGCCTTCGCGGAAGAGAAGAAACTTGCGGATCACCGAGTCGCGCGTCTCGATGTGCAGCGCGTCCGCGGCGCGATAGAAGCGGCCTTTGGCGGCTTCGCTCTTCGAGTAGACATCGATGCTTTCGATCGTGATTCTGCCGATCCTGAGCGCGTCGGCGGCAGCGGCGGGAAACGCAGACTGCAGAATGCAGAATGAGAAAAGAAAGACGGCTTTCAGATTTGCATTTTGCATTCTGCATTTTGCATTTCTCATTGGTATCCTGACGTTAGTTAACCACGGAGGGTTTCCCATTGGACAGTCATCGCGGCGGCTGGATCGAGATCATTGCCGGAGGCATGTTCTCCGGAAAGTCGGAAGAACTGATTCGGAGATTGCGGCGGGCGGTGATTGCACGGCAGCGGGTGCAGGTGTTCAAGCCGGTCATCGACGACCGCTTCGCGACGGACGAAGTCGTATCGCGCGATGACCGGAGATTGAAGGCCCACGCAGTGGCCACGAGCGCGGAGCTTCTGTCGCGCGTGGAGATCGGCGTGCAGGTCGTCGGCATCGACGAGGTGCAGTTCTTCGATGCGGGCGTCGTCGACGTGGCGATGCAGCTCGCGGATGCGGGCATTCGCGTGATCGCCGCGGGACTCGATCAGGACTACATGCGGCGGCCGTTCGGGCCAATGCCCGCGCTGCTTGCGGTTGCGGAAGAAGTGTCGAAGATGCACGCGGTCTGCGTTCGCTGCCGCGGCGCTGCGCATTATTCGCAGCGCGTTTCGGGAGGAGACGCGCAGGTCGAAGTCGGCGACTCTTCGTACGAAGCGCGATGCCGTGCGTGCTACGAGCGCTACAAGGCGGAGCAGCCGGACGAGGAGCTGGCTGTCCAGTTGACTATGCCTTCCCCGGCCGCCGCGGGCTGACAAAGTTTGTCAGACCCCCTAACTGAACGCGTCATCGCGGACGTGATCGCGATCACGTCCGTTGCACCCAAGTTTCTTTGAGATCAGAGACTTAAGTCGATTTGGGTGCTTGGTACTGGAATTGCGCTTAGGGACCAGGGTTCCGGAGGAAACGTGAAACGAAGAATGAGCGGATTCACGCTCGTAGAGCTTCTTATGGTTCTCGCCATCATCGGCATTCTGGCAGCGATCGCGATTCCGAATCTTCTCACTGCAATCGCCAAGGCAAAGCAGAAACGGTCCGTCAGCGACATTCGCACCATCGCGATGGCTTGGGAAGCGCGTGCTACGGACATGAATCGCTACAACGCAGCAGGAATCGATGGCGTCTCGACTCCGGTAACCTTGACTCAACTTCAATCCGCACTTCAGCCCACGTACTCGAAAATGCTTCCTCAGCATGATGGCTGGGGCAACAACTTCGTGCTCAGCACGGATCAGACCTGGGGAAGTTCTACGCCGGCAGCGCGATACATGATCGTGTCCGCCGGCGCTGACGGCGTCGTGGCGGCGAATGTCGTTCAGGGGCCGTTCTCGAATTTCGATTGCGACATCATCTACACGAACGGCGTCTTCCTCGCGTATCCGGAAGGCACGCAGGTCCAGACGCAAAACAGCACGCAGTAGTCGCTATACTCGCGCGCACGAAATGCCGGCTCGTCGGTCTGTCGCTGCGCTCGCGCTGATTCTCTCGTTCGCCGCTTCGCTTCAATGCCGCCGGGCCACCGGCGTCGCGGTTGATCCTCTCGACCGCGAGGCGCTCGACGCGCTGACCGCCTACGTCCGCATCGATACCTCGAATCCGCCGGGCAATGAATCCGCCGGCGCGAAATATCTCCAGCAGCTTCTTGCGAAGGAAGGGATTCCCTCGCAGTTGATCGGCTCGAATCCGGACCGCCAGTCGCTCTACGCGCGTCTCGTGTCGGGAACGAACGAGAAGGCGCTGCTGCTCCTCCATCACATCGATGTCGTTCCTGCGATCCGCTCGGAATGGACGAAGCCTCCGTTCGACGGCGTCACGCAGGGGGGCTATCTCTTCGGCCGCGGTGTGCTCGACATCAAATCGCTTGGCGTTGCGGAGCTGATGTCGGTCATCGAGATCCAGCGCCGCAAGCTGCCGCTTCGCCGCGACGTGATCTTCCTCGCCGTAGCGGACGAGGAGCTCGGAGGTCTTCATGGATGCGACGAGCTCCTGAAGCAGCATCCAGAGCTCTTCGCGAACGTCGGCTATGTGCTGAACGAAGGCGGCTACGCGGAGACGATCGTCGACCACGTTTCCTTCTGGGGCATCGAGGTGCAGCAGAAAGTGCCGCTCTGGATCCGCCTCGAGGCGAAGGGGCAGGCGGGCCATGGCGCTGCCCCGCCGGATGATGGAGGGAGTGTCGCCCGCCTGGTGCGCGCGCTCGCGGAGGTGGAGAAGATCGAGACGCCGTACCGGCTGACTCCTGCGGTCCAGCGCCATTTCCACGCGGCGGGAAGCGCGCGAGTCGATGAGCGCGGCGAGATTCTGCGCGGCATTCGCGAGCCGCTGGAGACGGAGCGAGTGCGGCGCGTGCTCACGCCCGGCTATCGCGCACTGCTGCACGACACGATCGCGATCACGCGCATCGGAGGCGGCGCATCGGTCAACTCGATTCCCGCACGGGCCAGCGCCGATCTCGACATCCGCCTTCTGCCCGATGAGCGCCCGGAGCCGATGATCGAGAGAGTGCGTGCCGCCGCGGGAAAGAACGCGACACTCGACGTGCTGCTCGCCGGAGAGCCGGTGGCCGAGACGAGCTCCGACACCGAGCTCTTTCGCGTGGTTGCCTCGAACATGCTGAAGTCGGAGCCCGGCTCGAAGCTCGGGCCGATCGTCGGAGCGGGAACCTCCGACAGCCGTTTCTTTCGCGCACGCGGCGTCGTCGCGTACGGCATCGCGCCATTCAAGGTGAACTACTACGACGCCGACACCGTGCATGCGCCCGACGAGCGGATCCGCGTGCGCTTCTTCACGGAAGGGGTGCGGCTGGTGCGGAAGATCGTGCGCGACTTCGCTGCGCGTGAGCCGTGATGCGACGCCATGCCTTTCCGGTCACGCTGATCGCGGTCATTGCCGCAACGCTCTTCGTTCCTGCGATCCTGCATCACGAAGTCTTCACCTTTCGCGATCACACCGATTACTTCCAGCCGCTCCGTTTCTACACGGCACTTCATCTGCGCGCGGGACGGCTCCCGCTCTGGAATCCGTACAACGCCTCGGGTGAGGCGTGGCTCGCGAATCCGCAGACGGGCGTCTTCTATCCGCCCACGTGGCTCTTCATCGCGATGCCGTTCGCGGCGGCGTACATGTCGTATGTGATGCTGCACGTCGTGCTGCTGGGGGTGAATGCCTACACGCTGCTGGTGCGCAGCGCGACGCGGCGCGCTGCGGCCCTTGGTGCGACGGCGCTGATGCTCTGCGGTCCGACGGTGTCGCTGTGGGACGTGAACAACAACCTCGCGACGCTGGCCTGGGTGCCGCTCGCGATCTGGTGCGGCCTCGAGCGGCGTCCGCGCCTCGGTGGTGCCGTGCTGGCGCTGGCTTTTCTCGGAGGCGAACCATTTTTCGCGGCGATTGCGGCATTCCTGTTCGCCATCGCGTATTTCAGGAACGCTCCCCGTTCCGGTGGCATGAAGCAGTTACTCCAGGCCGCCCTGATTGCCATCGGTCTCTCCGCAATCCAGCTCTTTCCGTTCCTCGAGCTGCTGCACGAGAGCGACCGCCGCGCCGGTTTCGAGCGCGAAGTGATCTTCCGCCATTCGATGAAGATCAGCGACTGGGTTCGTCTCGCGATTCCTCCGCACGGATTCGACCCATCGATGTCGCAGCAGTTCATTCCCGTCGTCTACGTGGGAATCGCGACGGTGCTTCTCGCGGTGATCGGTTTGACCGCCCTGCGGAAGGCGTGGCCATGGCTGCTGCTGTTGTGTGCATCGATCATCGTGGCGGCGGGGAACGATCTGCCGACCGGAGAATGGATCGCGCGCGCGCCGCTGACGATTTTCCGTTATCCCGCGCGGCTCATTCCGTTCGGCGCTTTCGCCGTGATCTGCCTCATGGTGATCGGGCTCGATCGCCTGCCGAAGCGGAGGGTGTGGGTGGATGCCGCCGTGCTGCTTCTTCTCCTCGCGGATCTCGTCCCGCGCACCGTGCCTCTGCGCCTCGTCGAGCCGCTCGATCTGCAGCGTGTACCGTTTCCGCCGTTCGTCGGAAGGGATGCGAAGGTCGTCAGGCTCGGAGTTCCGACCGCGGATCGCGCCGCGTGGATGGGCGGATATCTCAATCTCTATTCACATCGATTCGATGCGGCGACTCCTGCGCCTGTTGCGCCGTATGGCTATTCGATGACGCTGCGCAACGACGTGCGCACTCCGGACATCGGTCATCTCGACTCGACGGGTGTCGGCTGGGTGCTCACCGATCGCGGCCTGCCGCTCGACTACTACCGCCTCGATGCTCGAGCGCGCGGAGTCTACGCGTGGCATTCGCTGCATGTGCAGCCGATGGCGCGCGTCATTGAACCGGATGGGCGAGTGGTTCCCGCACAAGCGCTCTCACTCGACAGCGCACACGCGCGTGTGAGTGCCGACACTCCGCAGGGAGGGTTGCTGGTCCTCATGCAGCGTGATGCTCCCGGCTGGCGTGTTTTCGTCGACGAGCGCGAAGCGCGCTCGGAAATTTTCGATCGATACTTTCGCGCGGTGCGTGTGAGTCCCGGAAAACATGAGATTTTGTGGACTTTTCGCCCATTTTCGCTGCTCGCCGGCGCGTGCGTGACACTGATGACTCTTCTCGCAGTAGCGCTCAGACCGTCTTCTGTCAAGCGATGATCGGCACGAAAAAATTTTCTTCGCGTGCGAGTAAAAGATGTGGATATATTCGAAGTGCGCGGTAGTAGAATCTCGCTCCTCCGCAAACGAGCCCGTTACATCACGAGGTTGAATCGATGGTAAGTATCGACGACCGCCTGAATGCAATCATTCGCGAGTTGATCGGCAATGGCATCACCCTGGAGCAGGCAGTCGAAGCGTTCGAGGGGAAGTACATCGTGGCAGCCATGACGGCGAGTCGCGGCAATGTCACACAAGCTTCGAAGAAGCTCGGTGTGCACAGGAATACTCTGCACAACAAGCTGCGCAGCCAGACGCTGCTCAATGGCTTCGCTGAATCCATTCGCCCCAACCGCCGTCACGTGTCGCACAAACGCGTGGCTGCTTCGAGCCCGAATCGCGCATCGAAGGGAAACGGGCGCGCGCGCTGACGCCGTGAGCACCCAACCATCGGAGCTGCAGCGGTCGATCATCGATCTGCTGCGCTCCAAAGGGAACCGCCTCCTCTCCATCTCCGAAATCGCGGAGCGCCTCGGCGATGCCGACGCGACGCGCGAGCGTGTCGAACGCGCCGTGGAAGAGCTCGAGGCCGACGGCGGCGTCATCGCCCTTCGCGGCAAGCGCTATTCGCTGCTCGAGTTCACGCCCTACCACGCCGGACGCGTGCGCGTGCATCCCGACGGCTACGGCACCGTGCTGCACGGCGGAGACGAGCCCGACATCTACATCGACCGCCGCTCGATGAAGGGAGCGATGAACGGCGACCTCGTCGTCGTCCGCGTCGAGAAGCGCAAGCCCAGCTTCCGCCGCATCCACAATCGCGACTACATCGCCGGCGAGGTGACGCAGGTCCTCCGGCGCGCGCACCGCACCGTCGTCGGCCGCTTCCACGAAAACGAAGGTGAGCCGTTCGTCGTCCCCTACGACGTGCGCATCGATACCGACATCTTCATCGAACCCGGCGCCACGATGGATGCCAAAGACGGGCAGATGGTGAACGTCGAGATCGATCGGTATCCCGATCGCTCTTCGCAGTTCGCCTATGGCAGCATCGCCGAAGTCCTCGGCTTCATCGGCGAGCCGGGCGTCGACATCGAAGTCGTCATTCGGAAGTTTCACATCCCGCATCACTTCCCTCCGGAAGTCCTACGCGAGGCTGAAGACATCCCGACGGAAGTGCATCCGGAGGAGCTCGCGCGGCGCATCGATCTGCGCGAGCACAACATCGTCACCATCGATGGCGAGACCGCGAAGGACTTCGACGATGCAGTCGAAGTCCGGCTCCTCCCGAACGGCAACTACCTCCTCGGCGTGCACATCGCGGACGTCGCCCACTACGTCACCGAGGGAAGCGCGCTCGACGAAGAGGCATTCGAGCGCGGCACGTCCGTTTACTTTCCCGGCCGCGCGGTCCCGATGCTGCCGGAGCGTCTGTCGAACGGCATCTGCTCGCTCAATCCGCGCGTCGAGCGGCTGACGTTTTCCGTCGACCTCGAGATCGACCCTCGTGGGCGCGTGCTTTCGCGCAAGGTCTACAAGTCCGTGATCCGCACGAAAGAGCGGATGACCTACACGGACGTCAACGCGATTCTCACCGCTGATTCCGGAGAAGGCGCGTCCGCACTCCGCGAGCGATACGGCTATCTCTATCCCGAGTTCGAGCGCATGCACGCGCTCTACGAGATCCTGCGCAAGCGCCGCGAGGCGCGCGGCTCGATCGATTTCGATCTGCCCGAAGCTTCGGTCGTGCTCGCGGAGAGCGGAGAAATCTCGGCGATTCTTCCCAGCGAGCGCAACGTGGCTCATCGGCTGATCGAGGAGTTCATGCTGGCCGCGAACGAGGCTGTCGCGCAGGAGCTCGTCTTCGGCGGGCAACCGGGCATCTTCCGCGTGCATCAGCAGCCAGATCCGCAGAAGCTCGAGGATCTTCGCGAGGTGCTCAAGGAGTTCAAGCTCGCGCTTCGCGGCGATGTCGAAGAGATGCGCCCCTCCGAACTGCAGCGGATTCTCAAATCGGTCGCCGGCACGCCCGAGGAGCGTTTCCTCACGAACATCGTGCTGCGCTCGATGAAGCGCGCGTTCTATTCGGAAGAGGACACCGGCCACTTCGCCCTGGCGCTCGAGCACTACTGCCACTTCACCTCGCCGATCCGCCGCTATCCCGACCTCATCGTGCATCGCCGTCTGGCCGAGCTCGTGGCGAGCGGCGCGCTGTACGGCGAGCGGCGCACGAACATCGAGGCGGTGATGCCCGGCATTGCGATCCAGTCGAGCGAGCGGGAACGCCGGGCGGAAGAGGCGGAGCGCGAAGTGCTGGAGTGGAAGAAGGTCATCTTCATGCGCGACAAGGTCGGGCACGCGTTCCACGGAATCGTCACCGGCGTCGCCCCCTTCGGCCTCTTCGTCGACCTGGAAGAGGTATTCGTGACGGGCATGGTGCCGGTGGCGACCATCGGCGGCGACTTCTGGGTCTTCAACGAGCGCGCGCACCGCCTTCGCGGCGACGCGACCGGGCGCGAACTGCGCCTCGGCGATCGCGTGAAGATCGAGGTGAAGTCGATCGACGAGGATCGCCATCAGATCGAATTCCGCCTCCTCGAGGCTGCTGGAACTCCGATTGCACGACGCGAACGGCAGTCATGACTCGAGGCAAACTGAACGAACTGGTCGACCGCCGCGTGGCGCTCGAAACGAGGCTGCAGCACGAGAAGGGTGAGCCGTCCGAATCAGCGGTCCGCGGATACGAGAAGGAGTATTCGGATCTGCAGCGCGAGCTCGCAGGGCTCTTCCGCAAATCCGAGGACGAGCACGAGCGCATCGTGGCGATGCTGGAGATGATGCGAATTCTCGAGAACCGGCTCGTCTATCTGCAGAACTTCACCGTCGATCCCACATCCGACAACCGCATGCTGGCGCAACTCGTCACGCAGTTCATCGATGAGCTCGCGCGCAGCCACTCGCCGATTCTGACTTCGCTGGAGGCGATCTACTATCGCGCCGTCGCCGCGTTGTACTCAGGCGACGCCGGACGGGCCGCCGCCGGCTTTCGCGAAGCGTGCGCATCGGAACAGTCCGATGAAGCGAACGACATCAAATACAAGTCGTTTGTGATCCTCGGCAATCTCTCGCACGAGGAGCGCGATTACGCGCAGGCGCGCGAGCTTCACGATCAGTCGCTGCGCTATTCGTCCAACAACAACGTGACCGCTCAGGCACTCGCGCTCAAGGCGCTGAACTCCTATGCCCTCGGCGATTACGACGAGGCACTGGCGCATTTCCAGGAAGCGCTGACGCTCTTCGATCCGGCCCAGCCGTTCTTCAATTCGTACTTCTATCGCAACGCAATGCTGTTCTGCGGCGCGATTCACTTCGACCGGAAGGACTACGTGAAGGCCGCGGAGTTCTACGAGCGCGTGGCGGAGACCGTCGAGCAGACCTCATACGACTACTTCGACGCGCTCGCACACCTCGGCCGCATTCACTACGCGAGCCAGCGGTACGACCAGGCGGTCGAAGTGCTGGAGCGCGCGCTCCGCAGCCAGAAGATGAGCGAGAACGAGTACGTCGCCGACACGTGGTTCCTCATCGCCCGGGCGCACCTGAAGCGCAACGACGCCGCGGCGGCGCGCGGATATCTGCAGAAGATCACCGCCTCCGACGTGCGCTACGCGAAGAAGCCTCAGGCTGAAGAACTGCTGGCGCGGATGTAGACGCCTACTTCGCGACGACCACGTCCGAGTACATGTCGAACAGCGAGGTCGCCCAGATTTCCGGAAGCTTGCCTTTGGGCACCTCGAATTCGATGACCTGATTGGTGTCGCCGATCATCTGGTCGTTCGCCATCACGCGCGCTTCGACCGGCTCGCCCGTCTCCGCATCTTTGGCCGTCACGGTGATCGTGTTCTTTCCCGGCCGCAGCTTTGCCGGAGTCATCGATACGATCATCTTTCCCGGTTTCGACGGCATCGGAAACGAGACCTCGGGGTAGTAGGGCGAGATCACCTTCACGACCGGCGGCACGATGTCTTCGTGCCCCTCGCTGTTCTTCACGCGCACGTACTTGACCGGCCATTTGAACGGATAACCGGTCGACAGCGAGCCGGCGGGATTCGCAGGAGCGTAGATGATCTGATTGCCGACCTTGATATCGGCTTGAACCGGCACGTGCGTGTCGGCGTCGATCGCATAGATGTAGATGTCTCCCTTGTATCCGCGTGGCAGGGATGCGGGCTCCATCCAGACGACCGGCGGCTTCGCGTGCATGCGGTCGAGGCGGTTCTCACGTGCGCACTTCTGCGCCGGCTCGGCGAAGAAGTTCGCGTTCATGTCCATCCCGAGCGCCCAGATTTCCGTGAAGTTCCGGCACTCTTCCGCTTCCTTCGCGTCTTTCGCTTTCGGGAAGTGGCGGTCGCAGACCTCCCGGAACTCGCGCACCAGGATGTCGTCGCAGAATAGGAAGTTGTTGCCGGGAGTGGCGAGACACGTCGCGTGCTTCCGGCAGATGGGGGCGAAGTAGCCCGTCATCTCGTCGTAGTGCTTGTCGATCCACTTCAGATCGAGCTGGAGGCCGAGCTGCGCGAACGCGGCGTTGGGCAGCTCCGACCGGATGTAGCTGCGGCAGGAGGTCGCCGGTGCGCATGGGCTCGGTGTGTAGTCGTCGGGAAACGTGGGGCGGGAGCTCTGCTGAGCGACCGCGGCAGTTGACACGAAGAGAAGAGCGGCAATCAGAGATGTAGTACGCATTCGTCGTCCTTAGACGCGCGTCAGTGGAAGCGCGTTACGACAAAAGCGATGTCATCCTTGAATTCTTCCGTTGCCGCGAACGAGCAGATGTCGGCGTAGATCCGATCGTAGACCTCGCCGACGGTGCCGGAGGACTCCTCCAGCAGCCTCGCGACGCGCTCGATGGAGTAGAACTCCCCGCCGGCAGTACGGCGATCGGTCAGGCCGTCGGTATAGATGAACAGCGTATCGCCGGGCTCGATCGCGAGGCGGCAGTCCTCGTAGGCCATCCCCGGAAGCGCCCCGAGGAGGTGGCTGGGATATTCGACGATGTCGGTCCGGCGATCTTTGTGGCGATAGAGGAGGAAGGGGGGATGGGCCGCATTCGCGTAGACGAGGCAGCCTTCCTCGTCGATCCGAAGAAGCTGCGCCGTCGCGAACTGCGCGGGCAGGCTGACCGTGAAGAGGAAGTCGTTCAGGCGCGACATGAAGGCCGCGGGGGAGGACTCCGTCGGCGCTTCGGTGCGCAGGTAGCTCTTCAAAAGTGAAACGAGAATCGCTGCCGGCAGGCCGTGCCCCGAGACGTCCGCGACGAAGAGATAGGTGAGTCCCTCCTGGACGAAGTAATCGTAGAAGTCGCCCGAGAGGGTTTCGCTCGGGATGTAGGCGGAGCGCGCTTCGATTCGGGGGGCGTCGAACGACGCGGCCGGAACGAGCGCTTCCTGCACGCGCCTCGCGATCTGCAGGTCGCGCGACATGCGCTGGTTCACGCGGCGGAGCTCGTCCTGATACGCCTTCACGCGCAGCAAGGCACCGAGGCGCGCGAAGAGGACTTCGGCGTCGGAACCTTTCGTGACGAAGTCGTCCGCGCCTGCGCCGAGTCCGTCGACGACGTGCTGCGGCGTGTCGGCTCCGGTCAGCATCAGCACCGGAATCGTCTGAAGCCTTGCATCGGACTTCACGCGCCGCGTGACTTCGAAGCCGTCCATGACGGGCATCCGATAGTCGACGACGATCGCGTCGGGATTCACCTGCGACGCGAGACGAAGTCCCTCTTCACCCGATGTCGCGGGGACGACGTCGTAACCGCGGCGCTCCAGCACGCGCCGTGTCACCGTCACGTCGTTCGTGTTGTCGTCGATGAGGACGATGCGGGGAGGTTGATTGCCGGGTTTCTGTGAGGTCTCCTGCATGACGGCTGCCTCGCGCACTACGAAACCCGGCAACCTTATCTAAACTGTGCCGCTGTCGTATAGCTTGTAACCGCGGCGGACGTTCGTCCGTGCGATTCGGTCGCCGAGCCGGTTCGCGAGACGGCTTTCGAATCCCTGCACTCCTGCCTGATCCGCCCCGGTGAGAATGCAGACGAATTCGCCGTTCGCGTTGTGGCAGACGATGTCCTCCTGTCTGCAGGCGGACACCATCTCGCGCTGCAGTTCGGGATCGCCGTCCTGCGCCTTGATCCAGTAGACGGCGAAGGGCTGATTGAACTTCGACACGGTGTCGATGTTGCGCTGCATGCGGTCGTTGAATTCCGGGTCGAAGCTGATGTCGTTGCCATCCTGCCGCAGCAGCGAGCGGTTCTTCGGCTGCGTGGCGGTGTCGCCCGATTTCATCAGCAGCATGAGGTCATCGGAGCTGATGGCGATGCCGCTGTCGCGCGTGGTTAGCCGCCGGCCGCTGCGGCGGATCAATGCCTCCACGCGAGCGCGGAACTCCTGGGGATGGAACGGCTCGGCGATGAAGTCGTCGGCGCCGGCGCGCAGATAGAGCACTTTGTCGGAATGGCGGTTCGCGTACGGCGAGATCAATGCGAGCGAGGAATCCGACGTGTTCGCGAGGTCGAGAATCGCGCTGACGGCGGCCGCGCTGCGCGACGGCGAGACGAGAACGAGTCCCGGCTTCTCCTTCCGCGCGCGCTCCACTCCCGCCTGCACGTCGGCCTCGGCGACCACGGTGTAGTCCTTGCCGAGAGCGTCGGTCACGCGGCGGATCGTCTCCGGCTGCGCGCTGATCAGCAGCACGGTGCGGCGCAGCGGCGCGGTCTCTTCCCACGGCTTCGTGACGTCGGCGACACGCTCGCCCTCGCCGCGGTAATTGATCAGGCCGCGTCCATCGAGGATGCGGTAGTGCGCGGAGAGATTGTCGCTGTTTGCGTAGCGGAGCTTCGACAGGCGCATCAGCCGTCCGCCGGTCGCCGTGTCGTGCGAGAGATCGATTACGCCGAACGAGCTTTGTTCGAGCGTGCGGAGAATCGGATTGCGCTCCGGATCATTGTCGTCTTCCGCCACGAGCAGCGTCGTGACCGGCAACTCTTCCAGCGCATTCATGAGCGACTGGGTCAGCGTGAGCGCGAAGTGGCTCGAATAGGCCGTGTTGACGAGAGCGAACACGGGGTCGACGACGAGCCGCCGGGCGCCGATGCGGCGGATGCAGTCGCCGAGCTCTTCGACGATTGCGAGGATGTCCGAGGGGCTCTCGACCAGTTCGAAATAGCGGGCCGATGGGCTGAGGATCGCGAGCTGCTCGCGGCGGACCGCGGCGTCGAGCTGAAAGCCGATACTCCGCGCCTGGGCGAGCACCGTCTCAGGCTTCTGATCGGTGATCAGAACGCCAGGCTCGTCATGCTCCAGTCCTCGTGTAAGGAACTGCAGTCCGGCGATCGACTTTCCTACGCCCATCCCGCCTTTGACGACGTAGACGTGATTGGGCAGCAGTCCGCCGGCGCCGTAATCGATCAGGTCGATGCCACTCACAATGCGATCGGTTGTCTGTGTCACGTTGCGCTTGGGAGCGACTTCCGCCACCGGCGTCTCGAGCGGCAGCGGAACATCAGTGCGGCCGTCGCGGCGGGGTGCGTCGCCACTCGAGCTCACTTCTGTGGATCTGTTCATTGGGCTCTCCATCTCTTCTGCGTCTGGCGAGGCGGAAGCAACGAGTGGGCCAGATCAGAATTTGATTTGATCCTCGGAAGCGACTTCGCCGCGGCCATTGAACGCGCCGCGAACCACAGACTGGATCTCGCGATAGTCGCCCGTGCGCGGTCTTACGGCCTCGCCGGGCTCCGCAATGCGCGTGACGTCGAAGACCTCACAGAACGGCTTCAGCGATATGTGGCGAATAGAGCGGTCATCGATCGTATGGAAGGTGCGATAGAGCGTCACGATCTGCGCCGTCGTGAGATTCGTATCGGTGTAATCGGAAAGTTTTTTCGCGGCCTCGGCCAGACGCACGACATCCGAAGAGTCGCGCCTGGCCAGGCGCTGCCGCAGTGCGGCGATCACCTGCTGCTGGCGGAACTCGCGCGCGAAGTTGTCCCCTTCCGGCCCCAGGATGTAGCGATAACGGGCGTAGGCAAGTGCGCGGCGGCCATTGAGGTGCTGCCATCCACGCGGAAAGCCATCCTGAAATAGGTAGTCGTAAAAACCGCGCTCTACGAAGACATCGACTCCGCCGAGGGTGTCGATGACTTTCTCGAACGCCGCAAAGTCGACACGCACGAATCCGTGGATGGGAAGATTGAACACCTTGGATACCGTGTCGCAGAGGAGGCCGGCACCTTTACCAGGATAACCGCCATCGTCGCCCATGGCGTGCGCCGCATTGAGGCGGTGCGTGCCATGTTTTCCGATGGGTACCCATAAGTCACGCGGGATGGAAATGACGGCAGCCTGCTTCGTCGATGGCTTCAGGCTCATCAGCAGAATCGAGTCCGCCAGATCCTTGCCGCCGCCGGGATGGGAATCGCCGCCGACGCCGATGATCAGGATGTTGATCCGATCGTCCTTCAACCCTTCCGCAATGTGGTTCGGCACGCGGCCGTGCGAGGGAGAGTAGGCGGAGTAGATGGCGAATCCGCCGAGAATGATCAGAGCCCCGAAAATGATGAACAGTGCATATTCCAGCAGCGATTGTGAACGCGTCGGCCTCGCGGGAGGCTGTTCCTTCGACTGAGGCCTGCCGCTGCCGTCGCTGTTGACATTCCTGAACCGGGTATAGCGAGCCATTGTGTGCCCGGCGGTTCTGCAAGGCGGATTCCGCTTTCTCCCGGCATCTCTTTTGAAGCCGCGGTGCCGCATGAATCGATCCATCCCCCTCATTGCGTTTGTATTGCTCTGTGTGGCACCGGCTCTTGCCGACTGGAAGAGCGTGACCCCCGGCGTCGACTATCAGGAATACACATCGGACAACATGGACGTCCATGTCACACGCGTCGACCTGACGAACGACGCGCTGCAGATCGTCGTGAGCCGTGAAAGCGAGCGCGGCCTGAAGGTGAGCGATTATGCGAAGAACAACAAGGCGATTGTTGCGATCAATGGCGACTACTTCGACGACAAGTTCAATCCGATTGGCCTGACCGTTGGTCCTTGCGGGCGGTGGCAGGGCTCGAAGGACACGTCGCGCGAAGGCGTTGTCGCGGTCGGGGAGCACAAGGCGTCGATCAGGAAACAGTCGGAAGTGATGGAGCCGCCCGAGGACTGGGTCGTGTCGGCAATTTCCGGCTGGCCGATGCTCGTCGCCAATTGTGAGCTCGTCAAGCCGCTGCCCGGCAGCCCGGCATTCACGGCGTCGCCGCACCCGCGCACGGCGGTCGGACTCTCACAGGATCATACACAGTTGTACTTCGTCATTGCCGAAGGACGCCGTACAGGAGTTCCCGGACTTACGCTGCAGCAGCTCGCAGTATTCATGCGCGATGAGCTCGGTGTGTGTGCGGCGATCAATCTGGATGGCGGCGGATCGGCGGCGATGTGGGTCGGTGACCACATCGTGAATCGCGTAAGCGACGGCGTGGAGCGCCGCGTCGGCAATCACATCGCAGTGATCAAACGCACCGATTTCGTCCCTTGTAATCCCGTCCTGGAATCCACATTGCACAAAGCCGCGCCGGAGAGGCAGTAAAGCAACGGCTGCATAGCATTCTCAAATGCTCCCGCAAAAGGAAGGTCGCCGCCATGAGGTCTGGAAAGTTTCTTTCCGTCCTGGCTCTGTCGCTGTCGGCGCTCTGCGCTATTGACGCTCGCGCACAGAGCGATGTTTATAGCCGCATCAGTCCACTCGAATCCGCACTGAAGTCCAATACCGCAACCCGTGAACAGCAAATCGAACTGGCTCGCTTGTACATGCAGGCGGGCCGGTACTATGAAGCGTCGCAGATCGCGGGAAGGCTGACCTCGCTCAATGCGTCCGACGCGGATGCCATTGCCATCCGCGACGAGGCCGCCTCGCACCTTCGCGCGGTTGCCAATCAGAAGGTCGCCGACGCGGAGCGCACCGCGAATGCTGCAGGAGCCACGGATCAGGACAGGCTCGCACTGGCGGACGCATATTTCGCCGCCGGCCGCTATGCCGCGGCGTTTGACACTTACGCAGCACTTCCGGATTCATTGCGCACCCGCGATGTGCGCATCCGGCAGGCGCGCGCACTTGCCTGGTCAGGCCATCTCGATGCTGCAGAGCGTGCGTATTCGGCATTGCTGCAGGAAGGTCAGTCGCCTGACCTGCAACTGGAATACGGACGGCTGCTGTCATGGATGGGCGCGAGCAAGGCCGCGGTGGCGCGGCTGCAGACGCTCTTTGACCAGAGCCCGAGCGAGGAAAACGCAATTGCGCTGGCGAACGCCGAGGCTCTGGCCGGAAGTCGCGAAGGCGCGATCCGGCTTCTGACGGAGTACACGGGCAGCCATGCGGATGCTTCACAGGCGGGCGCGCTGCTCACCGATCTCCGGTCATCGCCCGATCTTCGAATCGAGCATGTAAATCGCCTCATCGAGGCCGAGCCCTACAACCTGGCGCTCCGCGTCGAACGTGCGCGGCTGAATCTCGATCGGGCCCATTACAACGAAGCGCTGAACGACGTCCGTTTCGTGCGCGAGCATACGAAGCAGAACGTCGAGGGGCTCGACGAGATCGCCACACAGGCGGAACAGCGCCGGCAGGCGGAATTGAAGGCGCTCCAACCGCGGCTGGACGCACTGAAAGAGACGAACCCGACGAATGCCGACGAGATGCTGTCTCTTGCGAAGGCCTACGTCGGACTCGGCGACTATGACAATGCCATTGCTCTGTATGAACGTTACCTGAAGGTTCGTCCTGACGATACCGACGCGAGGATTCAATACGCGCGAGTGCTGAGCTGGGACCGCCGGTATCCGGCGGCGGAGCGCCAGTACGAGAAGTTGATCGCACAATACCCGGATCGCGCCGATCTGAAGCTCGAATACGGCCAGACGCTTTCTTATGATGCGCAGTTCGCTGACGCACTGCATATGTTCAGCTCGATCACCGATCTGACTTCCAATCCGCGGCGCGAGCTCTATTCCGACGTTCCATCGCGCGCGTACTTCAATCGCGGCCAGATCTATCGCTGGTTCGGTTGGACGGATCACGATGTCCTCGACCAGAACATGGCGCTGTCGATGGACAGCGGCTATGCGGCAGCCCAGCAGGAGCTCGACCTCGCCCGTCACACGCGGCCGACGTCGACGCTCGACGCGCGCTACACATACGTCACCGATTCAAACGATTTCACGATGAAGCGCGCCGATCTCGACGCCGCGAAGTGGACATCGGGCCGCACGGCCTTTCAACTCGGTGTCGGGCGTCATCAGTTCGAGCATGGCGGAGACGATGTCCATGCGAACGCGCTGAGCGCCGGTGCACTCTATCGATACAACGACAACATGCTGGTCCGTGGCCGCCTCGGTGCCAACTTCTACGATCGCGGACTCGGCACGCGTCCCTTCTGGGGCCTTGGCGGCGAGTGGATGCCCAATCTGCAGAGCCGCGCCGCGCTCGATTACAACCGCTACGATCTGATCTACGACGTCTTCACGATTCAATCGCTGCAGACGCCTGCCCTTACGAATTCCACGCGGCCGATCTCCATTGACGACTTCCGCGGGCATTACGACTACAACACAGGCGGGCATCTCGCCTATCTCGCCGATGCGTCTTACGGATTCATCTCCGACGACAATCGCCGTGCCGCAGCGCACGGTGTCGTCAGTTTTCGCATTCTGAAAGCGCCATTTCTGGCGGTGAAAGGCGACGGCCGCTGGCTGTCGTACGACTTCCGCTCCAACCGCTACTGGTCGCCGAACGACTATCGCTCGCTCGCAGGAATCGTACAAGTAGGGCAGAACGTGCACGACCGATTTTTCTGGAATGCGGAGGTGAAATATGGACGGTCGTGGGAGGGCAGCCGCAGTTCCGATCTGCGCGCGTACGACCTGACGGCTACCGTGCCGGTTTCCGATGCGTTCGACATCGTCGGCAACTATGGATATGGCAAAAGCGGCCGCCTCGATTCGGTCCTGGGCAACCGCCCCTCGGATCTGGTGAATTACTGGCAGCGTCACTTCTATGTCGGCATTCGCGTGAAGCGCCTCTTCTCGAATGACGACCGGCATGCGGTCAATCCCTACTACTTCGACAACACTGTGCTCACCGGTTCGCCCGTCATTCCGGAGACCCACTAATGGCTACCGTCAAGAAGCCCATGAATCCGCGGCTGCAGATCGTCATTTCGATCGCAGTCATCATCGCCGTCGTCGTCTTGACCATCGTACTGTTCCGCTATCCGCAGAGATTCGGGCCGGTGTTCGTTGGCGCGCTCGTCGTCACGCTGGCCAGCTTCCTTCTGCTACTCATCCTGCGCCACTTCCTCGTCATCTGGTTCAGCTACCTGCATCAGCGTGAACTGTCCCAGGGCGGCGTCTACGAAAACTATCCCTTCGTCTCGATCATCGTTCCGGCCTTCAATGAGGCGGAAGTGATCCAGTCGTCGCTCGCGTCACTGCTCGAGCTGCGCTATCCGTATTACGAGATCATCGCGGTCGATGACGGCTCGACGGACGGCACGTTCGAGAAGATGAAGGAGTTCGAAGGCAATCACTATGGCGTGCGTGTGTCGGTTTACCGGAAGGAGAACTCCGGCAAGGCCGAGGCCCTCAACTACGGGATCAGACGGTCGAAAGCGCCAATCGTGGTCTGTATGGACAGCGACTCGCGTCTCACCGCCGAGGCATTGCGGTATGCGGTCTATCACTTCCGGGATCCGCACGTCGGCGCAGTCGCCGGCAACGTGAAGGTCATCAACCGTCACAATATCTGGACGAAACTGCAAGCCCTCGAATACATCGAAGGTCTGAATATCGTGCGCAATGCCCAGGCGTTCTTCCGCTCTGTGAACGTCATTCCGGGCCCGATCGGAATCTTCCGCCGCAAGGCCATCGAGGGCACCGGCGGCTATGACAGTGACACGTTCGCCGAGGATTTCGACATGACTGTGAAAATCCTCGCCGATGGGTGGAAGATCAATTACGAGCCGAAGGCCATTGCGTATACCGAAGCTCCGGAGGAACTGCTGGACATCATCAAGCAGCGCTATCGCTGGTGCCGCGGAATTTTGCAGGCGCTGCGCAAGCAGAGACATCTGCTTACAGAGACCAGCGGCGTCATTACGACTCCATTATCGCTCTGGTACATGATTTTCGAAGGGTTGGTGTGGCCGGCGATGAACATCTTCGCCAATCTGTTCTTCGTCTGGGTGGCACTGCTGTACGGCATGACGAAGCTTCTCGTCCTGTGGTGGATGTTGCTCACGGTTCTCGATCTCCTGATCGCAGTTCATGCAACGCTGATGGAGAAAGAGGATCTTCGCCTCGTTCCTTATGCAGTTCTCTACCGCTTCTTCTACATTCTCATCATCGACGTGACGAAACTCTTCGCGACGCTGGAGGAGCTCATCGGCCTCGACATGTCGTGGGGAAAGCTGGCCCGCAGAGGCCGCATCTGATCTCTTCAATCAAAGGACAAGACCATGCGATTCGACTGGGTGAACATTCTCGCAACCATCATTTTCGTCTCGATCGTCGTGACGCTGATTCTCGCGGTGGCCTCGTACTTCGCATACAAAGTGAGGGAGGCGCGGCGTCCCAAGAGCGCCGCGGAGCTGCGGCGTGAGGGACAGATGAAGGCCTTCTTCGAGCAGTACAAGCCGGGCGACGCAGTACCGGCCGAGGCGCCGGAGACCAAGGCGTAGTACCGGACAATGTCCCTTCATCATCATCATGTCGACTGGAAGCATCTGGGGGCTTATGGCGCCATTGCGGTCATTGCGATCGCTGCCGGGGCGCTGGCCATCTGGTCCTTCATCGAGCGCCAGTCGCTGGTGATCGTCAACGAGCCGTTGCCGAAAGTCACGGTGGTCACGCGCGATCCGAATTCGCGGCTCGCGGCGGCGTGGGTGCGATTGCTGACGAGAGCGGAACTCTCTCCGAATCTCGTCAGCATCGATGCCTTCGATGAGGCCGAGGGCGTCGTCGTTCTATGCGACAGCGGAGCGGTTCCGGCACGGCTCGGACATGCCATTGTGATTGCCGGCGCGCCACCGGCCGGACATGTCGGACCTTTCCAGCTCGCGGCCGACAGCGGGATGTCTGACGATGCGCTGCACCTCGCGGAGTCGGCCTCTCCGGTGCTCGCGCGTCTGACGCCGGGCACCGAAGTGGCGACGCGGCGCGGACCGGTAGCCTTGCTGAAAGAGACGCCGCACATGATGGTCGACGCGCGATGGCGGACGAGCGCGCGTGCGGCGATCATGCATCTCGACGACGGCACTTCGCGCTGCGTCTGGTTCGGTTTCGATCCCGATTCGCTCGCCGCCGCCGACGATCCTCATCTGCTGCTCCTGATCCGCACGGCGTTCCGCTGGGCGGCGGGGCAGCCGGTCTCCGACGGCGCGGTCGGTGCGCCGGCCGTTGCGGCGCAGTTCGGGCCTGAGGCGCGGAAGAAGGCGCGGGAGGAGCGGTTTGCGTTCAGTGCGGACCGACTGGCGAATCCGCGGCTGCTCTCGATCCGCATGACGAATCGCGGTACGCTGCCGCTGGAGAATCCGACGGTGAAAGTTTGGTTGCCGCCGAACGTGAGTCAGGTGGAGCTCGCCGGCGATCTCATCATGAAACGGGGCGCAGTGTTGCGGGCCGACCCCGACGAGACGGCATGCTCCGTCTCGCTTCGCTCGCTCGGACAAAACGAAGATCGCGTCCTCAAGCTCCGCGTCGTCAAGGAGCGCCCGCGTGCCGCAGTCGCAGAGCGATAGGGACGAGAACGAACGGATGATCCGTTCGCAGATCGAGGCACGTGGAATCTCCAATCCGCGTGTGCTCGACGCCTTTCGATCCGTGCCGCGCCAGGAGTTCGTGCCGCCGCAGCATCGCGCGTCGGCGTTCGACGACACGCCGCTTCCACTCGAGCACAATCAGACGATCTCTCAGCCGTACATCGTCGCGCTGATGACCGAGTTGCTGAAGCTGAAAGGACACGAGCGTGTGCTGGAGATCGGCGTCGGTTCCGGATATCAGACGGCGATTCTCGCGCGGCTCGTGCGGCATGTGTACGGCGCCGAGCTGCAGCCCGAGCTCTCGCGCACGGCTGCGGAGCGGCTCGCGCGCCTCGGCTTCGACAACGTGACGATCAGGACCGGCAGCGGCCTCGACGCGTTCTCCAGCGAAGCGCCGTTCGACGCCATCCTCGCTGCCGCCGCACCCGCGAGATTCCCCGAAGCGCTGCTCGATCAACTCGCCGAAGGAGGCCGGTGCGTCATGCCGGTCGGCGAGCAGGAAAACCAGACGCTATGGCTGATCGAGAAGAAGGGGGGCAAAGTGGTAAGGACCGAAGTGGCAGCCGTAAGATTCGTCCCCTTGAGGTAATGAAGAAAAGGGAGTTAGCCATCCGTCCCATCGGTCCCATCCGTCCCATTCGTCCCATCCCCAAAATAATGACACCGCGACGTGCACGTCTCCTCGATCGTGACGCGCGCCAGCCCCGGCACCTGCGGCGCCAGCTTCTTCCAGATCCAGACGGCGACCATCTCCGCCGTCGGATTCTCGAGTCCTTCGATCTCGTTGAGGCAGTAGTGATCGAGCTGGTGCACGATCGGATCGACGGCGCGGCGGAGATCGGCGAAGTCGATGAGCCAGCCGGTGCGAGGATCGATTTCGCCGCGCACGGCAACCTCTCCCCGAAACGAATGTCCGTGCATGCGGCGGCACTTGTGCCCCTCGGGCACATTGGGCAGCCAGTGTGCCGCCTCGAAGCGAAAGTCCTTCACCAGTTCGACGAAATGTGATTGCATCGGGTCCGCACAACGCATCAGGTACCTGTTTTGCTCCCAATGACGCAGCATGAGCGCAGCACAGATGAATGAAGACTACCGTTCGCTGGGACAGATCATCAAGGATCTC
This sequence comes from Acidobacteriota bacterium, assembly GCA_021325515.1. Classification (GTDB taxonomy): domain Bacteria; phylum Acidobacteriota; class Thermoanaerobaculia; order Gp7-AA8; family Gp7-AA8; genus JAJPHC01. Next base: position 34,927 of record JAJPHC010000060.1, on the reverse strand, counting down.
AGCGCTGATTTTTCCACGCTGTTCCGGAGTGAGGTCGCCCTCCTCAAGCTGGAGGTCAAGGATACCGTCACGAAGCTGGGCGGCGGATCGGCCCTCTTTGCGGGTGCTCTCTTTCTCGGACTCTTCGGTCTCGCCTTCCTCTTCGTGACGATCACCCTCGGGCTCGTCGCCCTCGGAGTGCCGGCGTGGCTGTCGAGCCTCATCGTCACCATCGTGCTCTTCGGCGCGGCCGCGGTCCTGGCCTTCATGGGCAGGAAGAAGTTCGCCGCCATCGAATTCGTCCCTAACGATTCGGTGCAGCAGATCAAGACGGACATCGAGTCGATCAAATCCGACATCGCACGGATCAGGAGCCATTAATGCCGGATGACATTCAGCGGGAGAAGCAGCATGTCGAGCGCGCCATCGCGCGGGCGCGAGACGGCATCAGCACGCGGATCGACGAGCTCGATCAGCGAATTCGCACGCAGTACGATGCGAAGCAATTCGTCGCCGAGCATGCGGTGCAGATCGTCGCCGGCGGTGCGGTGCTCGGCCTCCTGATCGGCTTCGGCTTTCCGAAGCCGCTGCGGCGCCTGATCCAGATCGGCGTTCCTCTCGGTCTCATCGCCTGGAAAGTGAAGCAGAGCATTCCAGACGACTGGCAGCAGGCAACAGGCACGTAGCCTGTCGCCTGTCGCCTCGTCTCACCTCGCTCTTACGTATCGCGCACCGGGCAGTGCTCGGATCCAGCCCGTCAACTCGAGTTGCAGGAGTGGCTCGGCGAGCGCCGACGGAGCGCGGCCGAGGCGGTGCGCGAGGTCCTCGACGCCGGTGGCTTCGTCGCGAGTGAGCAGCGCCAGCACTTCGCGCAGAGGCGAGCCGGGCTCCGGCGGCTTCTCCTCGATCGCCGCGCGCAGTGCGATGGGCAATTCCTCGAGAACGTCGTTCACATCGTGCACGAGCTTCGCTCCGTATTGAATGAGGCGATGGGTTCCTTCGGATCCGGCGGAAAAGATGGAGCCGGGAACTGCGAACACTTCGCGCCCCTGTTCCGCCGCGGTCCGTGCGGTGATCAGTGATCCGCTGCGGCCCGTGGCCTCGATGATGATCGTGCCCAGTGTGAGGCCGGAGATCACGCGATTGCGGATCGGGAAGTTGAGAGCGAGCGGCGGCGTGCGGGGCGCGAACTCGCTGATCAGCAATCCCTGCTCGCCGATGCGGCGATGCAGCGCGCGATTCGATTTCGGATAGGCGATGTCGATCCCGGTGCCGAGGACCGCGGCGGTGGGCAGCGAGGCATCGAGCGCCGCTTCGTGGGCCGCGGTATCGACGCCGCGCGCCATGCCGGAGATCACGAGGAGGCCGGCGCGCGAGAGCTCGTCGCTCAACTTGCGCGCGACGTTGATCGCATAGGGCGACGCGCGCCGTGAGCCGACGATCGCGATCGCCGGCTTCGCCAGCAGCGATCGATCACCGCGCACATGCAGCGCAAGTGGCGGATCGATGATCTCGCGCAGCAGCGCGGGGTAGCCGGCATCGGCGAGTGTGATCACCGAATCGCGCAGAGTTGCGACCTGTTCGCCGTTTACTTGTAACGGATTCCTGACCTCACCGGCCTGCACTTGATTGATGCTTAGGAGTGATGCGAGTGCAGTGGAAGAGGCTTTGCAGGCAGCGAGGGGCGGATTTCCAAAATTCTCGAGCAGCAGGCGTGTCCGGTTCGGTGTCAGATAGGGCAGCAATGACCATGCGATCAGAAGATCGCGCGGGTTCTCGTTCATGAGACGTGCGGGTGCTGAAGTGCCGTCAGGCGAGGAGGGAAGCGCAGTGGAGCGCCAAACGATTGCGATTATAATCCGGGCTCACTCACCAGGAGAAACATACTCATGATGCGGGATTTACGGTTCCCTACGGCCGTCCTCGCGATCGCCGTTCTCCTCAGCTCCTGTTCTCATTCCTCACCCACGGCCGACTCGCCGCGCGACCAGGAGAACTTCGGCGTGAAGATGGCGCAGATGAATCTCTGGCGTGAGGCGATGTTCCGCTTCCAGCGCGCCGTGGAAACGAGTCCCAACGACGCGATGGCGCACAGCAATCTCGCCGTTGCTTACGAAGCGAACGGAGATTTCGAGAAGGCGCGGCGTGAGTATCTGGAGGCGCTGAAGCTCGACAAAGGCAACCAGTACATTCAGAAGAACTACAGCCGCTTCGTCGAGTTCACGTCGCGCAACAAGAAGCGCACGCCTGCGAAGGCTGCGTCCTCGACTGCGCCGGCGTCGCCCGCCGCACCGCCCCCGACGGCGACTGCGACGCAGCCACCCGCGCCGAACACACCGCCCGATACGATGGCGCCGCCGCCCACCGCGCCAGGTCTTCCGCAACCGGCAGCTCCGAATCCACCTGTTCCGCCGCACGGAGGTGTGTAGATGAAACGTGTCGCAGCCATGTTTCTCGTCGCACTCGTGCCGCTGGCTGCCGTCGCCGGCGTGCTCGAAGTGAAACTCAAGCTCCCGGTGAAACCGAAACTGCAGATCACGGGCGACGAGAAGATCGCCATCGCTCCGTTCGTCATCGCCAACAACGGTGAGCGCAAGAACGACCGCGCTTCGAAGGTCGACGTGCAGTCGGAGTTTCAGCGCTACCTCCGCAAGCAGCTCACGAAGACCACGAAGCTGAAGATCGTCGACTGTCCGCCGGCGAAGCTTCCGGGAACCGACATGAAGTCGCTCGAAGTGAATCGCGATTTCTGGAAGGACCTCGGCGCAAAGACCGGGGCGGACTACATCGTCTCCGGCATCGTCGATTTCGATATCAACGACAAGTCGGGCTATCGCACCGAGGAGTACACCTCGCCCGCCGATGGCCGCACGTACTACCGGCAGGTACTCGTGGAGACCACCGGCTTCGTCTTCGACATCGACATTGCGGTTTTCAACGGCGATACGGGTGAGAAAGTGCTGGAAGAGAACTTCCGCGACTTCAAGGAATTCGACCAGCGCAACTACGACGAGATCCTCGGCCTCTTCGAGAACCTCAGGTCACTCGAGACGCAACTGACCGGGATCTTCGTATCGCAGGAAACGTCGGCCAGCCGCTACGTCTTTACTGAATAGAGCTGCATCGGGAGGCATCGTGAAGCGTCTCATCGCGCTGTTTGTCATTGTCCTCGCGGCTGTGCCCGCCTATCCGTTTGGTCAGAACAAGATCGTTTACGACCGCTTCAACTGGAACATCTACCACTCCACGCATTTCGACGTGTACTTCTACGACGAAGAGAAGCCGTCGCTGCAGAAGGTCGCCGATGCCGCCGAGAGTGCGTACGACGATCTCTCGCGCAAGTTCAACTACCAGATCTCGAAGAAGATCCCGCTCATCTTCTACGCGACGCACTCGGCGTTCGAACAGACCAACGTCGATCTCAACTTCATCCCGGAAGGGGTCGGCGCATTCGCGGAGCCGGCGCGCAACCGCATGGTCGTGCCGATCGACAACACGGATGAGAAGAACGCGCAGGTCATCCAGCACGAGCTGACGCACATCTTCGAGTACGAAATTCTCTTTCAGGGGAAACTCGGCAAGACGCTGACGGCGAATCCGCCGACGTGGCTGATGGAAGGCCTCGCGTCGTTCATGGCCAGCGATGAGGACTCGAAGGACCGCATGGTGCTTCGCGATGCGGTGGTCAACGACGACATCCCGGCGATCACCAAGAATCCGCAGGGCTATTTCGCATATCGATTCGGACATGCGGTGTTCAAGTACATCCAGGCGAAGTACGGATGGGAGGGGATCCGCGACTTCATCTACGAATATCGAAACACGCTCGGCAGCTCCGTCGACAAGGCGTTGAAGCGCGCGTTCGATGTCGCTCCCGACGAATTCGACACGCACTTCCGGACGTGGCTGCGCAAGCAGTATCTGCCGGCGCTCGTCGCCAAGGGTGAGCCGATCGAGTACGGCGACCCGTTCAAGATCCGCCCGGAGATTCCGAGCGACGAGATCTCGCCCGTGCCTTCGCCGTCCGGCGATCTTCTGGCCGGCTTCACCGACTACAACGACGACGTCGACATCGCCGTCTTCAACATCCCGGAGAGGAAACTGCTGAAGAACCTGACGCCGGGATTCACCAGCAAATACGAATATCCGATCGTGCAGGCGTTCACGGTGGGGCCGGTGATGGGGCGCGACATCGCGTGGGCGCCGAATGGCGATCAGATCGCGGTGTTCGCGAAGAAGGAGCGCGGCCGCAACCTGCTCATCATTCATCCGCTGACCGGCACGCTGATCAAGTCGATTCCGATGAAGGTCGAGCAGCAGCTCAACCCGGCCTATTCACCCGACGGCCGCAAGATCGCGTTCTCCGGATTCCTCGGCAACCAGCCCGACATCTTCCTCTTCGATCTCGAAAGCGGCGCAGTCACGAATCTGACGAACGACAAGTTCTTCGACGCCTCTCCCGTGTTCTCGCGCGATGGCAAGTGGCTCGTCTACTCCTCGGTCGTCGGCGGTTACGCGAAGCTCTTCAAGCTGAATCTGGAGAATCCCTCGGAGCGCTATCAGCTCACGACGGGACAGTGGAACGACATCGACGCCTACTTCGCTCCGGACGGGAAACGCATCTTCTTCTCATCGGACAAACAGACGGGAAGAAATATCGAAGAGGCATCGAGGATCCTGGAGGCTGCGGAGGACAAGGCAAAGCGCCAGGGCGATACGCCGCCTCCCGATCCGACGAACTTCGCCGCCTACAACATCTACTCGCTGAATCTCGAGACGGGCGACGTCATCCAGTACACCGATGTCGTGGGCGGCTGCTTCACTCCGGTGGTCTTCACCGGCACGAACAACAAGGAGAAGATGGTTTTCTCCTCGTACTACAAACATCGCTGGCAGCTTTTCTCGACGCCGACTGACAAGCCGTTGCACCCGGCGGAGAAGATTGCGCTGCCATCCGCGCCGCTGCAGGCCGAGGCGCGGGCGGCGTTCCAGCCGCCGGTGGAGGTGGCGATCGATCCGGAGAAGATCGAGTCCGCGCGCAGCCGCAAGCTGTTCGTCGATGATGTCGAAGTCAATGCAGGCATCAGCTCCGATCAGTTGATCGTGTCGCGCTCCGTCATCTACATGAGCGACATGCTCGGCGGGCGGCGTTTCATCGCGTCTCTCGATTCGGTTTCGTCGTTCTCGAACTTCGACTTCCTCTATTTCGACCTGCAGCACCGGATGAACTGGGGCGTCCGTGTCTTCGACAACCGCTCGTTCTATTCGACCTCTGCTCAGGATTCGTTCACGCTCGACCGGCATCAGATCTATCGCGAGACCGGTGCGATCGGCCTGATCAGCTATCCCTTCACGCGTTATCACCGCATCGATGTCGGCAGCGGATACGAGAGCCGCGAGATCAACTATCCGACGCTGGTGCCGCTGAGCGACGGAACCGTCGGTATCACGATCTTCAATCGCCGCGACAACTTCCCACTGGTCACCTCCGACTTCAGCGGCGACACGACGATCTTCCGCCAGTTCGGCCCGATCGCGGGACATCGCTACGATCTGTCCTTCACCTATGCGCCCGACATGAAGAACCACGGCACGCTGTCGCAGGACGTCACGGTCGACGCGCGCAAGTACGTGCAGGTGACGTCGCGCTCGCTGCTCGCCGCGCGCCTCTTTGCAGGCTATTCGACCGGCAATCTGCCGAACTTCTACTACTTCGGCGGACTGAACACGCTGCGCGGCTATGACTTCCGTTCGCTGATCGGAACGCGAGCCGCGTTTGCGAATTTCGAGTACCGATTCCCGCTGGTCGATGTGCTGGCCACGCCGATCATGGTCTTCCAGCAGGTGCGCGGAAATCTCTTCTTCGACATCGGCGCGGCGAACTTCAAGGGACAACCGTTCAACTTCGCGCAGAACCATCGCCTGGTCGACGGCAAGGCCTCACTCGGATACGGGTTCTCGTTCAACTTCCTCGGCCTGGAACTGCACTGGGACTTTGCACGCCGCTTCGATGGCAAGCACACGGTGGGCAAGACGAAGACGGAGTTCTGGATCGGCGAGACGTTCTAGATCCATCGCGGGCTCGCGGTTGCGCGGGCCCGCGCCCCGCCTTGCGGCGGAGGAGTTACGCGGCGCGAGGGGAGCGCCTGCGGTCCGCAATCGTTTCGCGCAGAAACTTCAGCAGCGCTTTCTCTTCTTTTGAAAGTCCGACGCGTACGACCGGGCTTCCGCGCCGCGTCTTGCGCAGCGATTCGAACGTGCGGCCTTCCAGATAGTCGTCGAGCAGGCGCGGACAGACGTACGACTTGCGGCAGACCGCCGGCGTGTTGCCGAGTTGTTCCGCGGTCGCTGTGATCGCCTTGCGAATCTTCCGCTTCCGCTCCATCTTCGATGCCGCTTCGCCCTGCATCGCGAGCGCGATGGAGCAGAGCAGGGTGCCGGCCCACGTCCGGAAATCCTTCGCCGTGAAATCCGGGCCGATGATCGATTGGATGTAGTCGTTGACGTGGCGGTCCTTCACGTCGATCACGCGTCCGTTGCTGATGAATTTGAAGAGCTCTCCCCCCTTCATCTTCTTGAGCGTCGCCGCGAGCTTCGCCACCTCGGCATCGCGAATCGTCCGCTTGTTCTGCTTCTTCCATTTGCCGATGTAATCGAAGCGGACCACGTCACCATCGATCTCGACGTGGCGCCCGAGCACGGTGCTCAGACCGTACGTCGATTCCTGCGCGGCGCTCTTGTCATTGCCGATGCGGAAGAAGGCCTGATCGATGAGGCGGATCATCGCCGCGAGCACGCGCTCGCGGTCGAGTGTGCCGCGCTGCAGATCGGCGCGAACGCGCGCCCGAAGCTTCGGCAGCTTCTCGCCGAATTCGACGACATGGCGAAACTTCGCTTCCTCGCGTTGTGCGCGGAAGCGTGGATGGTAGAGGTACTGCGTCCGTCCTTTGCTGTCGACGCCGACGGCCTGCAGCGGAGCATTCTCTCCGCGTGCGATCCGCACGTCTTTCCACGCGGGAGGAATGCGAAGCTTCTGAATGCGGGCGAGAACTTTGCCGTCCTCGACGGGCCGTTCATCCGCATGGCGGTAGGTGAAGCCGGCTTCTTTCGATCCTTCGCGGCGGATTCCATGCAGGTCGAGATACCAGCGCCTCCGCACTCCCTTTGCAGGCATGATGCGGGGCAATTTTGCGAGAATGGTGCCGCTTGTCCGCTCGCCAGACCCGACTCCTCTTCGTCACGCTCGCCCTCGCTGTCGCTCTCACTCGCCTGCTGGCTGCCGCGCACAGCCTCTGGGAGTGGGATGAGACGCTCTTCTGCCTGTCGCTGCACGACTTCAATGTCGCGGCGCATCATCCTCATCCGCCCGGATTCCCGCTCTACGTCGTTCTCGGCCGTTTCTTCCGCCTCTTCGTGCACGACGACTTCCGCGCGCTGCGCGCCATCAATCTCCTCTGTTCGATGACGATCTTTCCCGGCGTCTACTTCGTCGCCCGCGAGCTGCGGATGGAAGCAGTGCCGGCGATGATCGCGGCACTCCTGACGTGCTTCGCGCCGAACATCTGGTTCTACGGCGGAACGGCGTTCAGCGACATCCCGGCGCTGGCGATGCTGCTGTTCGGGATCGCACTGCTGCTGCGTGGGAGGAGAAGCCGCGCTGCGTATTTCGCAGGCTGCGTTCTGATGGCCGCGGCCTGCGTCATGCGGCCGCAGAACGTCCTCCTCGGCATTTATCCCTGGCTCGCGGCATCGTGGCCGAGGTGGAAAGAGCGGAAGCTCGATCCGATTTTCGGTGCGGCGATTCTCGTGCTCGTGGTCGGGGGATTTTTCTTCGGCGCGGCGCTGATGACCGGCTTCGATGCTTATCGGACCGCCGTGAAGATGCATGGCGAATATGTGATGAAGGTCGATTCGTACATGAATCCCGAGCGGCCCGTCTGGTATCGCACATACTGGGCGATGCTGCTCGATCCGTACGAGGCGGGAAGGATCTCCGGGATCATCGCGGCCATCGCGCTCGCCGGCTTACTGAGATTCCGCCGGCCAGTGCGAGAGGCTCTGGTGATCTTCGGCCCTTTCGTTCTCTTCTCGATGTTCATGTTGAACACGGAGGCCGGCGGGCGTTATGCAACCACGTCGATGGCATTGCTCATGATCTGTTGTGCGGAGGGTTTGCGCTGGATCGCTGCTGCTGTCGAGCGGCGCTCAGCGATTGCCGCGATCGCATTGCAATGCCTCGTCTGCGCGCTCATCGTGACGCGTCTCATCCGATGGTCTGCTTCTGCGCTGCGTGAAGTGCGCGTTCACGACGCGCCGGTCATTGAAGCGGAACGCTGGATTCACCGGCATCTCGATCGCGCAACGACGACGCTCTACGTTCACGGAAGCATGGGGCCGTGGGCGGAGTATCTGCTGAAGGACTACCGGCAGGTGGCAGTCGTAGACAACTTTTCGCCGCTGTCGCTGGGAGATGTGAGTCACTGCTGGCTGATCAGCGAAGGCGTCACGAATGCGAAGGACGGACTCAATTTCACACGGCCTCGGGGTCACCTCTGGTCGATCTCGCGCAAGCGGTACTTCGATGTCTTCGTCCGCCCCTTGAGCTCGTCGGTCGCGTTCGCCGATGGATGGTATGGCCAGGAAGGCGATCCGGCGTCTGCGTGGCGCTGGATGGGGCGGCACTCGACGCTGTACGTTCCGGCGATTGGAGGAAACGGTGAGCTGTCGATGAAGTTCAACGTTCCTCTCGACTCGGAACCGAGGAAGCCGGTGATTACCATCATGTTCAATGGCGTGATGATCGAACGGTTTTCCGCCGATGCGGCGATGGAAAAACGCTGGGTCGTCCCTTCGCGCAACGGCGTGCGCAACGAGGTCACGATCGACGTCGATGAAGTCGTGAATCCGTCCGCGCTGCACAAGGGCGGGGATGCTCGCGATCTCGGGCTGCAGTTGCTGACGTTGTCGTGGCGTCCGGCGGAGACACAGTGACCCGACGGCAGGGTCTTGCGGTTGCGATCGCGACGGCGATCGTGGCTGTATCGCGATGGCCGGCGTTGTCCCGCACGTTCTGGGATTGGGACGAGGCGCAGTTCATTCTCGCGCTGCGTCATTTTGATGTCGCGGCGCACCATCCGCATCCGCCCGGATTTCCGCTGTTCATCGGCGCGGCGAAGCTGCTGCAGATCGCCGGTCTTGACTCGTTTCACGCGTTGCAGGCAGTGAGTCTCGCGGCAGCGGTGCTGATCGTGCCGGCGATGACCGCGTTCGCGCTCGCCGCAGGTGCCGAGTTTGCGACGGCGCTCACGGCGGGCATCGTGCTGGCATTTTTCCCGAACGTCTGGTTCTACGGCGGGACGGCGCTGAGCGACGTGCCTTCGATGACCGCAGTCGTCATCGCGATCGCGCTGCTGTTGCGGAGCGAACGTCTGGCGATGTACGGCGGTGCAATCGCGGCCGGAATCGCGATCGGCATCCGGCCGCAGAACCTCGTCATCGTCGCCGTGCCGTTCCTGCTGGCCATCGCTCGCCACCGCATGCGCGCGATCGGACCGGTCCTTCTCACCGCGTCGATCGTGGTCGCGAGCTATGGGGCTGCGATTGCTGCAACGGGTGGTTGGGCTGTGTTCGCCGAGGCGCTGAGGCGGCACCGCGAATACCTTTCGCGCGTCGATGCCTGGACGAGTCCGAATCGCCCTCCACTGACGCACCTCGTCGACGATTTCTTCATCAGGCCGTATCGGGCGCAGTTGATCAATGCCGTGACGTCCGTGCTGGCGGCCGTCGCGCTGCTCCGGCACCGGCGGGCGGCGCTCATGGCGCTGGCTGCGTTCGGGCCCTTCTGTCTGATCGCGTGGCTGATGCTCGACCGCTTCAGCGTGAGCCGTTTCGCAGTCGGCTATGCGCCGCTCTTCGCGATGCTGGCAGCCGAAGGACTCGCGGCCATGGGACGCCGGGGCCGATACGCGTTTGCCGCGATCTACGTGGGGCTGATGATCGTCTGGACCTGGCCTGCGCTTCAGATCGTGCATTCGACCGTATCGCCGCCTTTCGCCGCCGCGATGTGGCTGCGGGAACATACGACCGGTGCGGTGTGCGCGGAGCCCGGGCTGACGGCATTCGCGGAGGTGCTGGCGCCGGAGAAGACTCTGCGAACAGGAGTCTGGAGCGCGGCAGATGGAGACGTGCTTCTCCGCGAGGGAAGAGGTGTCATCACGTTCTCACGCCTGCATGGGCATCTCTGGAATCTTGCGCGGCGGCGCTACTTCGAAGTGTCCATATCGCCGGCGGTCTCGCCGTTCATCTTCGGCGACGGCTGGTATGGGATGGAGTCCGATCGGAAGGAAGTCTGGCGCTGGATGAGATCGCGATCGCGGATCACGATCACGGCTCCGTGCCGGTCGCTCTCGATCGACTTCTATGCTCCCGATCGGACCGCGTCGATCACGATGTTCGCCGACGGGCGCCGCCTCGACCGCCTGCCCGCGTCATCGGAGTTTCCGCGGACCTACGCGGTGCAATCGCCGCGCGAGCTCGTGATCGAGACCGATCGTGTCGTGCAGAACGCGGGCGATCCTCGCGAGCTGGGCTTGCGCCTGAACGGCATAGAGTGCGGCGCGGGGCAGTGAAGAGTGAAGAGTGAAGAGTGAAGAGTGAAGAGTGAAGAGTCTTTACTCATCACTCGTCACTCATCACTCGTCACTGCTTCTATAGCTTGAACGTGATCGATTGCGGGAACCAGGTCTTCACATGCTTCCCGTCCTTCATTCCGGGGGAGAAGCGGGTGCTGCGCATGGCTCGGGTCGCGGCTTCATCGAGGCCGAAGCCGACACCCTTGAGGACCTTGACGTCCATCACCTGACCGGTCTCCGAGATCAGTGCGGTGAGGAGGACAGTTCCTTCGATCCGCTGCCTTTGTGCGATGGGGGAGTAGACGGGGCGGATCACGGTGAGGGCGCGCGGCACGGCATCGAGCTCGTTGACGTCGATGACATCGCCTTCACGAACCGTCGCCACCTGTGCGGTGACCGGTGCTGCAACGGCTGGTTGGGCTGCTGCGACCGCCGGCTGCGCCGCAGGCTGCGATGCCGCCGGTTGCGGAGCGGGCTGCCGCTGGGCGTCGAGCGCCGCGGCGGATGGTGTCTTGTCGTCGGAGGCCGGCGCCGGAGTTGCGGGAGCAGGCGCGGCGGCCGCGGCAGGCAACGGTGCGTTCTTGGATTGCGACTGCTGCAGGCGCTTCGTGTAGTCGGCCTGCAGTTTCATCAGCTCTTCCTGGTATTTCGCTTTGACGGCATCTTCGAAGGCCTTCTGCTGATCGGCCGTCGATGTCGCCGGAGCGGTGGAGGTCGACGCCTGGGCGACGACGGGCTGCAGTTCGATCTTTGGTTTCGGCGCGGCCGGAATGGCCGCTGCCTGCACAGGTTTCGCCTGCGCCGGAGCCGCCTTCCTGCTCGTCATGAAGACGGCGCCGCCGATGCCTGCTGCGACGAGCACGGCCGCAGCGATCGCGAGCGGTGCCTTGCTCTTCTTCGGTTGTTCCGTCATCGAGCCGAACATCGGCGTTTCGTGCAGCGGACGCGCTGCTTCGGCGGGAGCGGCAGCGCGCGGCGCGGCTGCCGCCGGCGCTTCGACATACGCTGCGACATTGACCTTCGATTCCTTGTCGCGATCGATCGCCTCGCTCTCCATCTCCTTCTTCAGCAGGTTGCTGAGATAGAACGCGAGGTTGAACGTCGTCGCCGAATACTTGCCGCTCGCGGCGAGCGCGGCGATGGCCTGCTTCATGTCGCTCATCGACGCGTACCGGCCATTCGGATCTGGATCGAGCGACTTCGTCAGAATCGTGCGGATGTCATCGGGAAGCGGCGAGCCGCTCGCAGTACGCGCCGCGCCGACCGTCTGCGCGAAGGCGCTGCTGGTGACCGCGTCCGGCGGCTCGACTCCTGTCACCAGCAGATAGAGGATCGCACCCATGGAGAAGATATCGGTGGTCTTGGTCGTCTCCCCCGAGTTGCGGTACTCGGGCGGGAAATAGCGGCCGATGTCGTTGGAGACTTTCGCATCCTTGAATGACGCGACGAGGCCGCGCCCAAGCTGCTGACCGGCAACGCGAATCTCGCCACCATCATCGATCCAGATGAACTGCGGAATGAGTGCGCCATGTGCGAGCCGCGCTCCTTCGCCGTTGCGCAGCTCGGCCGTCGTCGCGAGGCATAGCGCCACTCTCTCCGCGATCACAATCGCCTGATCGAGCGGCAGAGGATTCGGGGTGAGTCCCTGCCCCCCGCGCGCGCGATTCATGATGTGCCGCAGCGAACGGCCGCCCGCGTAGTCGTGAGCGATGTACGGAATCTCTCCCGCGACGTCGATCACCTGATTGCGCGCAAACGTCACGCCGGTGAGCTGCGGAACGATGTTGTGCGCGACGGCCACGCTCTGCGTCAATGCTGCGCGATCGCCGCCCGTCAACTTGCGCAGTGCGACGATGGGCCCGAGCTGGCTACCGTCGATTCGCCCCGCGCGCCAGAGCTCTCCCAGGGGATCACTCTCGAGTTTCTTGAAGAGTATGTACTGACCGAACTGTTCGTACGGCTTGTTCTTCGCGGCCATAGTGTGAAACGGACCCCCAGGGGTTTGCTGGAATCCCGAAAGGATAGCAGAGAAGACCGCGGCAACAGGGAGCGGGGAGAAATACCGTCTTGAGGTTTTTTACGGCGTTCCGCCCTGCTGCCCGGTGCCTGTTGCCTGCTGCCGGTCCCGATACCACTGCCGCTGATAGATCTCGACGTTTTTGTTGTGCTCGGCGAGGGTCGAGGAGAAGGCGTGGGAGCCATCGTGGCGTGCGACGAAATAGAGATAGCCCGTCGAGGCAGGTGCAGCCGCCGCGCGAAGCGAGGCGATTCCGGGATTCGCGATCGGACCCGGCGGCAGGCCGGGGAAGCGATAGGTGTTGTACGGCGACTCGATCTGCAGATCGGCCTTATGGATGTTGCCATCCCACCGGCCGGCGAGCTTCAGCGCGTAGATGACCGTTGGATCCGCACCGAGAAGCATGTGGCGCTGGAGCCGGTTGAGGTACACCGCAGCCACCAGCGGCCTCTCCGCCGGCAGCTTCGCCTCGGTCTCCACGATCGAGGCGAGCGTCACGGTCTTGTGCACGTCGAGACCGGTCGTGATGTACGCCATCTCTCCGCTGAAATGCTTCCGGAAGTTCTCGACCATCGCCTTGACGATCACCGCGGGCGGCGTTCCCGGGTTGAACTTGTAGGTGTCGGGGAAGAGATATCCCTCGAGCGACTTCGCTTCGGGAGCGATGTCGCGAATCAATTCCGTGTCGGCGGTCAGCTTGTCCCAGAGCTGTTGCGTGCCGAATCGCTCAGCGACGAAGAGGTGAGCGACGGCAAACCGGTCGAGTCCTTCGCGCACGGTGACGCTTCGCAGGATGACGTCGCCGCGAATCAGTTTTTCGAGAACCTGTGCTGCGGAGAGCGGCTTGTCGAATTCATACACGCCTGCTTTGAGCGAGTCATTGCGCCGCACAAGCTTCATGTAGATGAGCGGTACGTAGGGATCGCGAATCACTCCCGCGGCCTGCAGGTGGCGGAGAATCGTCGAGGTTCGGAGGCCGTGGCGCACTTCGACATCCTTCTTCGGCTCCTCGAAGCCCTTGTAGGGAGAGGTGAGCGCGCGGATGAAGAACCAGCCGCCGGCGATGAGAAGAAGCACGCCGAACAGCAGAATCGTTCCGAGCGATTGCAGCGCCTTGCCGCATCCTCGGCGTGCCCGGCCGCGCGAGGCTATGACGTCCTCCTGGCGCGATCATCGAGCCACGACTGAAGAATCACTGCTGCTGCATGCATATCGATGACTTGCTGGGAATCGCGCCGGCTGCGGCCTGTGGTTCGGAGCTGCTCGGCAGCCTCCACCGTGCTCAGCGATTCATCCCAAAGAACGACTTCTTTGCAGGTCTTTTGCCGCAGCCGCTCCGCGAAGTCGTGGAAGCGTTGTTCGCTGGCACCGGGACGGCGCGGTACGCCGACGACGAAGGTCTCGGCCTCGAGCTGCTGGCCGAGGCGCGAGAGCTTTTCGATGACGTCTCCTTCGTTGCGCATGACTGAGTGAGGCGTCGCCATGATGCCTGAATCCGAAACCGCGATTCCGATTCTCCTGGCGCCGAGATCGATTCCGATGATCGACACGGGTGGATTCTAACTACAATGTCGCTGAGGCCTTCCATATGAAGAACTTCAATCTCGACGCCATCCTCGAGGCGATGCTCAAGATGTCTGACCGCGTGTCGGACCTCAACTTCTCCGTCGGGCGTCAGCCGCAGGTGGAAATCGATGGCCAGTTGACGCCGGTGAATTTCCCCGGACTCCCGCGCCTGACGCCTTATCAGACCGAGATGATCGCGATGCACATGCTTCGCGGCGACCGGGAACTGACGCGCACGCTGATGGTGAACGGCTCGGTCGACCTCTCGTACTCGATTCCGATGAAGACGCGCTTCCGCGTCAACATCTTCTCGCAGCGTGGCACCTACGCGATCGTTCTGCGCGTGATTCCCGAGGGCATTCCGACGCTGGAGAAGCTGGGGATGCCGCAGGAGCTTCACAACGTGCCGCTGCTGAAGAACGGCATCGTGCTCGTGACCGGGCCGACGGGCTCCGGCAAGTCGACGACGCTCGCCGCGATCATCAATCAGATCAATCACGACTACGCGTATCACATCATCACGATCGAAGATCCGGTGGAGTACATGCACCGTCACGTCAAGTCGACGGTGAACCAGCGCGAGGTGGGAAGCGATACGAAGACGTTCTCGCTGGCACTGCGCGCGGCACTGCGTCAGGCGCCCAAGGTCATCCTCATCGGCGAGATGCGCGACGTGGAGACGATCGAGATCGCGATGGAAGCCGCGGAAACGGGCCACCTCGTGCTGTCGACGCTGCATACGATCGACGCGGCGAAGACGGTCGACCGTATCGTCGGCGTCTTTCCCAAGGATCAGGAGCCGCAGGTGCGGACGCGCTTCTCGCAGTCGTTCCGCTACGTGATCTCCCAACGGCTGCTGCCGAAAGTCGGCGGCGGGCGTGTCGCCGCGCTCGAGATCCTGAAGTCGACGATGCGTACGCGCGACTACGTTCTCAAAGGCGAAACCGAGGGGCGCTCGCTGACGGATGCCATGCACGACGGCTCCGTCGACGGGATGCAGACGTTCGATGATGAGATCGAAAAGCTGTGGAACGCGGGGACGATCTCGAAAGAGACGGCACTCGCCTATGCGTCGAATCCGACGAATCTCGCGCTGCGGCTAACCGATGAGCCGGAGAAGAAGAATGAAGAAGACTCGTCGATGATGTCGATGCTGGAGTAATTTCGACCATGATCAGGATCGTCTGCACGAACTGTCAGAAGCCGCTTTCACTCGATGAAACGAAGCTGCCCGACAAGGAAGTGTCCTTTCCATGTCCGGTCTGCAAGACCAAGCTGAGCATCGACCGCCGGAAGCTGGCCGGAGGAGCAGAGGAGGCTGAGCCGGCTCCGAGCGTTCCCGCTGCTGCTGCTCCTCCTCCTGAGAACGGAAGCGCGGCCGAGCGTCATGAGGACGACCACGACGGGTTCGGATCGAAAGCGGTGCTGGTGGGGAATGACAACGCGAATCTCCGCCAGGCGGCGAAGTTGATCGGTTTCATGCCGGTGTACTTTGCGACCGCGCAGGAAGCGCGCGACTTCTACATGCAGGAGTATCCGCAGGTGGTGATGATCAATCCGCCGCAGATGAGCCCTCCGCCGCTGGAGTCGATGCAGCCGCTGATCTCGATGACACCGGCGGATCGGCGCAGGGCGTTCTTCATTCTCTTTGCGGACAATCTCCGGACGCTCGATGGAAATGCGGCGTTCCTTTACGGAGTCAATCTCGTCGTGGCGCTGAAGGATCTTCCCGCGTTTCCGCAGATCTATCGCGATGCGCACGGGTATCACGAACGGCTCTATGCGAGCATGAATTCGGTGATCAAGACCTTGCACTCGTAAAACAAGAAGGGCGCCTGTCGGGCGCCCTTTTTGGTTCAGAGCTGGGATGCGGCTTACTGCTGCACGCCTTCCGGATACTGAACAAACGAGCCGTTCGAGTAGATGATGTCGGAGTTGAAGCTGGTAGTGGGTCCGGCGACCGGCGTATCCGCTGCGCCGTCCTTGCCGTATGAACGGACCATGTAGATCTGAGCGGCCGTTGCGCCGCCCCATGACTGGTCAGCCGCAAACTCCCAGTTGTTGCTCCAACCGTCCTTCGCCGGCAGCTGCTTGATGTAAGTCGGCTGCAGACCGTTCTGAAGCTGTGCCAGTGTGACTGACGTGGTGGGCAGCGTGACGCCCGCTGCGTTGTACTTGTTCGTATCGGTCGCGCGTGCTTCCCAGGCGGTGGCGATCGAACGCATATCGGCCATGGTGCGTTTCTGCTTCGAACGCTGCATTGCGGTCAGCAGGTTCGGAATCGCGATCGCCGCGAGAATGCCGATGATCGCGACGACGATCAGCAGCTCGATCAGGGTGAAACCCTCCTGTTGTCTGGACCTCATTTAGGGTACCTCCTTGAGGCCACGGAAACCGCAACGCAAGTGCCAAGGGTGTTGTTTCGGTAAGTAGCCACAATCAATAAACTTACTGTTCTCAACCCGAACGTCTTGACGCTTCTTTTACCCCAATTTGACAGCAGGGAGTGACGCTGATTGTCAATAAAAAAGGCGCCCTGTTTAGGGCGCCTTTCGCGTTTTTTCCGGGATTGGCTCTACAGACTTACTGCTGCACGCCTTCCGGATACTGAACAAACGAGCCGTTCGAGTAGATGATGTCGGAGTTGAAGCTGGTGGTGGGTCCGGCGACCGGCGTATCCGCTGCGCCGTCCTTGCCGTACGAACGGACCATGTAGACCTGAGCAGCCGTTGCACCGCCCCAGGACTTGTCCGCTGCGAACTCCCAGTTGTTGCTCCAACCGTCCTTCGCCGGCAGCCGCTTGATGTAGGTCGGCTGCAGACCGTTTTGGAGCTGCGCCAGTGTGACTGACGTGCCCGGCAGCGTGACGCCTGCTGCGTTGTACTTGTTCGTATCGGTCGCGCGTGCTTCCCACGCGGTGGCGATCGAACGCATATCGGCCATGGTGCGTTTCTGCTTCGAACGCTGCATTGCGGTCAGCAGGTTCGGAATCGCGATGGCCGCGAGAATGCCGATGATCGCGACGACGATCAGCAGCTCGATCAGAGTGAAACCCTTCTGTCTCTTCATATTGCTCCTTCCTGAAAATTGCGACATGCGCTCCTAAGAGCAATGTGCCTGCCGATCCGGGACTGTTAAAAGTTCCTTAGTTTTCAACCAGTTACGCATGTCAGGCGACGTTGCTGTGACAAAAAAGAGTCCGGCGACCCGGAATTCGCTCGACAATATTTGTCAGGTCACCGGTGCCTCGGAAAGGGCATACTCCAGCACGATGTCCCGCACGACTTTCACGCCGCTCTGAAACCAGTCTGCCCGCACCCGTTCATCGATGTGGTGAATCCCCTCGGTCTGATAAAAATCGACAGGGAAAGGCCACATCCCATAACAAACGATTCCCAGCGGGCGGAGAAACCGTGAGTCGTTGGTCGACTTGACGAGGATCTGGCTGCCGGTCGTCACGTTGTACTGCTTGCGGACTTCTTTCGCGATCAGCGCAAAGAGCGGCGTTTGATCCGAGCTGAGTCGCGATGGAGGATCGTTGACGAGCAGCGGTCCCATCGTCACGCCGAACGGAGCGACCGTCTTTTTCAGCCACTCGATCCGCGGTCCCGGCTCGACGTTCGGGAGATTGAAAAGCGACGTTCGCATCGCCCAGTGATCACCCTCCCGGCGAATCGCACCAGCCCAGGCGATGTTCTGGACGAGCTCGCGATACGGCCGCGGAAGCCGCCAGAGATTTCCTTCACGAATCGTGCGGCGGAGATCGTCGAGATCCTCGCGCGGCTCGAGCCGGAACGGAGCGATCGCGTGGAAATAGCGAACGACTTCCGGCAGCACGAGGTCGGCATCTCCGTTGCCGGAGTAGGGCTCGAGTGCGATGCGCGCCTTCTGCAACTGTTCGCGTGTCGGAGCGATGAGATCGAACATCACGAGTTGCTTGGCTCCGATTTCGATTCCGAAGTACGTGACGCGCTCCGCGAGAGTCTCCGTCACGCCTCCCTCATTCAACGCGTAGCGGATTCCATCGATCATGTCGCGCCGATGGTCGATGATCCAGCGGATGCCGTACGCGCTGCCCGATTCCTCGTCGGCAACCGCGAGGAAGGCCACGTCATGTTCCGGTTGCCGGCGTGAACGCGCCAGCTCCAGAAACGCCTCGAGCTGGCAGATCGTGACGCTCTTCATGTCGAGCGTTCCGCGTCCCCACACCTGATTGAGATAGACAGCGCCGGAAAACGGCGGCCGCGTCCAGTGCTCCGGCGGCGCGGGGACGACATCCATATGACTCAACAGCAGCAGCCCGTCCCCCGCATGTTTTCCTCGGATTCGCGAGTAGATGCTTGCTCGCCCGGGAGCCGCCTCGACGATCTCGAAGGGAACGTGTTCGCGGCTCAGTTGCGCGGCGAGCCAGCGCGCGCCATCGATCTCATTGTGATGGGACGTGTCGATGCGAACGTATTCCTGCAGCCGCGTCAGCTCAGGCGTGAGCTTCGTCTGTTTCGGGATGTAGGTCGTGTCGCGATCGCTTTCCTTGAGCCAGAGGTTCACAAGGACGAGCGCGCTGGACGCGAGACAGACGATCACCAGGATCGCAGAGAAGAAAATCCGTTCTTTGCGGATGCGCGCACGCCGCTCAGGTGTGAGTTGCATCGTCAGGCTCCGTTACCGCGGGCTCCACATGGACCCCGGCTTCGTCGGCCACCACGTGCACAGGTTCCTCGTACGCAGTTGCCGACAGAGGTTCCGCTCGAGGCTTCAGCACGGCCAGCGTCGCCAGCATGAGAATGGAGAGCAGCGACACGAGCAGGCCCACGCGAACGAGCTCATTCCGATACTTCATCACCACGCGGTGATGCCCGGGGGTGAGGGTAACTCCCTGGTATCCGATGTTCGTCACGATCGCCGGCACTTCGCGGCCGTCGATCATGATGCGCCAGTACTTGTGCGGCGTCACGCTCATCACGAGGAATGACTGGCCGAGGCTCTCGACTTCGATCGCAGCTCGATTGGCAGACTCGGTGACACTCTTCACGACTCCCGGCGCCGGCGTGAACGACGGTTGGTTGATGAAGGCCACCGTGGGCGGATAGCTCTTGTGCGAGAGGTCGTCGACGAACTCCTGACGATTCTTGATCGTCACGATCTGGCTGGCGAAGTAGTAGCGCGGCGAATGCGGCCCTTCGATGAACTCGACCGGCTGCATGTCGTGCAGTTTTCCATGGACGCGTTTCTTCTCGGTCTCGAAGTCGCGGTAGACGCCGCGATACCAGGCATTCGACATCGCCATGAAGGGCGCGTACCAGTCGCTTTTCCCCGATCGTTTGACGTCCCACACGGAGTCGACGAAGTCGATCGACGGCACAAGGTTGGTCTTGTCGTAATCGCGCTCCATCACCGATCGCAACCCGGCGCCGGCCGGCGTCATCGGAAAGAGGCCGTCGCGCACCATCCAGTAGACGGCTTCGCCCGTGGAGAAGTATTTCCGGGCGGTCTCTTCCTGCCCGTACCAGTCGGCTTCGTGAAAGATGCGAAAGCTGGCGCGGTTCGAGGGGAACTGCGCGGCCGCCGGCGCGACGTCGAAAAACTTCCGCGGCATGCGCGGGTTCAGCTCGTACACGACACTTCCCAGATCAGCGCAGACGGCAACTGCGAACAGGACGAGCCAGAGCTGCCGGCGGCGGGTGCGGATCGTCAGAAGCAGTCCCATGAACGCCGCGCCGCGCAGCGCGGCGAAGAGCCAGTCGTTGTGCGACAGCCGGATGATCGTCCTGGCCTGCGACGGGGGCGAGAGCGACCAGACCTTCGTCATCGCCTGACCGTAATAGGGCGTGAAACCGGTGATCCAGATCAGGGTGGCGACCATCGTGGCCGCGATCAGAAATCCGAGTGCGCCGGCCGCGAGCTCGTCGTCACCCTGCAACAGACGATCGAGCAGCTGCGCGCCGAACACGATCGTCGCGAAGACAGCCATCAGGATGAACTTCTCCGGATAGCGGATCGACGTGATGATGCCGGCGTTGTACAGCATGCGCAGGAAGGGGAGATGTCCTCCCAGCGCAACGACGATCGAAAAGATCGCGATCAGCAGAACGAAGCGTCCACCGCGCGGCCTGATGAACAGTGCGCCCGCGAGCAGCGCCACGACGAAGAGTCCCGAGTAGATGCTGAAGATGAACGGCGAGCCCATTCCGGGATAGAGACCGCCGCCCCAGTACCACATCACGCGGTTGATCGAGATGTGGCCGAGGATGTTCGGATAGAACGTCTCCGCGAGCTTCGCCCAGGGCATGCTCCACGCTTCGACGAGGCTGAAGTCGAAGGGCCGTGCGCGCGCGGAGTCGCGGACGTGATCCAGCGCGGGGAGAATCTGCGCCGCTCCGACGGCAAGTCCGCACACCGACAGGACGCCGATCCAGAGCACGCGCGTGATCGACTTCGACACGCGTGGCTTCGAATACCACGCGCGGTACAGCGCGTACATGCCGAGGAGAAATCCTGTCTGGAGAACGGTCGTCGGCTCGCCGACGAGGAACTGCAGGCCGAGAAACAACGCGCCGAGCGCAAAGTCACGCGCGTGATGGTGAAGAAGAAACCGGCGGACGTAGAGACATGTCAGCGGCAGCCACGCGACGCAGAAGAGAATCGGCAGCAGGTTGATGTAGGAGAGATAGAGGCCGCCGAAGCCGAACGTGATCGCGCCGATGAACGAGGCATAGGGGCGAATCTCCATCGACCGCAGCAGCGCGTACATCCCCAGCAGTCCGATGTAGATGTGAAGGAGGATGTGCAGCCTGTATCCGAGATCGTAATTCGGCAACAGGATGAGCCACGTCAGCGGATAGAAGACTTCGTGTTCCGGATTCGCTGCGATGGGCTGTCCGCCCGAGAAGTAGCGGTTCCAGTAGGGAAATTCGCCATGCTGCACGATTTCGCGAAGGATCTGTTTCGCTGGGTAGTAATAGCGCGTCATGTCGCGCATGTAGAGCTGGTTGAAGCCGAAGAGGACATCGGCGAAGAAGATCGTCGCCAGCGCAACGAGGGCGCAGATCGCGAGGAGATCAGCGCGGCGGGAGCTCATCCCTGTGCAGCCGGACGAAGCGATGGCGCAGGATCGCGGAAGATCGGATGGGAGTAGATCCCCTTCTTGTGCAATTTGTAGAGCACCATCGTCTTCAGAATCTCCAGACCATAGCGGACCGACCGCCAGAAGCCGATCTGCGAGGCCTCGTCGAAATAGCGCGTCGAGATCGGAACTTCGCGGATCCGCATTCCCTTCGCGACTCCCTGCGCGATGATCTCGGTGTCGAAGACGAAGTCATCGGAGTTGCCTTCGAAGTTCACCGCGTCGAGGTAGCGCTTCGTATACGCGCGAAATCCTGAGTGATATTCGGAGAGGAAGATGTAGAACGTCGCGTTCTCCACCATCGTCAGGAAAAGGTTCGCGAAGTACTTCCACTTCGGCATGCCGCCTTCGATCGGCCGCCCGCCGAGCATGCGAGAGCCGAAGACGGCATCGCACTCTCCCGCCTGCAGCGGGGCGACGAGATGCGGAATGATCGTCGGGTCGTACTGATGGTCGGGGTGAACCATGACCATGATCTCGCCGCCCATCTCATCCATGGCCGTGCGGTAGCAGGTCTTCTGATTGCCGCCGTAGCCGCGATTCTTCTGGTGGACCACCGTCTTGATGCCGAGTGAACGCGACAGCGCGACGGTGTTGTCGCGCGAGCAGTCGTCGACGAGCAGGATCTCGTCGACCCAGTCTTTCGGAATATCGTCGAACGTCGCCTTCAGTGTCTGTTCCGCGTTATAGGCGGGAAGGACCGCGACGACTTTTTTCTCGTGCAGGGGCATGAGAGACGGCGGAGCATAACACAGCCGATTTCACTGGATTCCAGCCCGGCCGGCCACCTTCGCCGCTTCGGCTTCGGCCCGCTGCGCCTCCTCGATCCGTCCCTCGGATCGAAGCCAGCGCGCCTCGTTGCGGATGACCAGCACCGTCGTCCTAACGGTGCCTGTCGGATGCGCGCGATTCCTTGCGATCAGATCGTTCCACGGAGTGGTGTCATCGCGCAATCCGCAGAACGCGAGGAAGACGCTGCACGAGGCCAGATAGACCGCGGCGGCCACGGTCGCATGCTTTCGCACGGCAGCTCCGAGTGCGAGAAGGAACAACGCGGTTGCGAGCATCATCGTCCACACAGTCAGCCGCGCGGCGGGTGGGACGAAGCTGAGGCGCCACGGTCCATGCATCGCTGCACTCACGAGCTGCTCCGCCGTCTGAGGAAGATTCAGATCGAGCGGTGCGAAGAAGAGAGCGAGAGTCCAGGTGCAGCAGATGGTTGAGACCGCGATCGCCGCCCACCGTGGAATGCGCGAGAAGAGCGCCGCCAGGCCGAGGATGAAGAAGATCGTGCAGTTGTCGAAGCGGCGCTGGCCGAAGGCGGCCCCTCCCCAGAATGCGCGGTCGAGCGTCGACACCATCACCCACTGGATGACGAACATCGTGATCGCAGCCGTTCCCAGACGGCGGTCATCGCGATAGATGAAAACGAAACCGGCGAGTGCGAACACGAGCAGCGGCGTCCATGGCGCGAGGCCGTGATACGGGGAGAAGATCGTCTCGATCAGACGGACGTGCGTGAACGCCTGCCAGTCATTTCCCACCGCTCCGACATTCGCAAACGCGAGCGGCGATCCCCAGAGCACCTGGCTGACGATCACCTGCGGCAATCCGCCGAGCAGCGCGCCGGCGATCACCCATCCGAACCTCTTCGTTGGCGCGAGCAGCAGCGGCACGAGGATGAATGGCGCGTTCTGGGGCCGCACGGCGAATGCGAATCCTGCTGCAAGGCCTGTGGCGACGAGCCTCTCCGTGGTGATCTCTTCGCGGAGCCGCAACGATAGAGCGACGACAGCCGCGCACGCGGCCGCTCCGATCGCGTGCGACATCGTTGCGTGCCGCAGCGAATACCAGATGAGCGGCGATCCGAACCAGACGCCGATCGCGGCAACGAGCGCGTTGCTGCCGTAACGCGACGCCGCGCGCAGGCCGAGGAGCAATGCAATCAGTCCGGCGACGGCGCTGGTGAATACGACCGGCACGTTGTAGGGAAGCGAGATGCCATTACGCGGGAAGCGCATCAGCTTCGCCGCGAAATGCCCGAGGAGATAGGCCGGCTCCCAGGCGATGGCGGAACCGACGGTCCAGTGATTCGCGAGATGGCCGTTCGCGGTCACATCCTTGAATCCGAGCTCGCCGTTGCGGATCATTCCGAAACGCTGCCACTCGTCGAAGAAGACGAGATCGTGATCGAGGGTGAGCGACGGGAGATAGACGAAGTAGCCCGCGCCGTCCGGAATCAGAATGCCGGGCTGGAGCCAGAACAGCGCCGACAAGGCCCACACGCCGATGAGCGCGGCAGTGGACCTTTTCGTCATCCGAGTTCCGCGCGGACGGCGTCGCTCAGCGGCACGCCTGCTTCCAGACATGCATCCGCGATCGCCTGATACGCCTCGCGCCGCTGTCCGTCGCGCAGCATGCCGAGGATGCCGCGCGCGATGATGCCGTCGAAGAATCGTTTCCGGTCGACATCCGTCGGCAGCACTCTCTTCGCATCATCGCGAAGCGTGCCGAGCACGTCGTTCACTTCCGTATATTCGGGGCCGATCGCGCGCTGCAGATCTTCCTTCAGCGTTCGTGCGAGCGCCGGCGACTTGCCGCCCGTCGACACCGCGATCTGAATCGAGCCTTTCTCGATGATCGCCGGGACGATGAACTCGCACAGCGGAGTCACGTCGACGACGTTCACCGGAATGCGCCGCTCGCGGCAGTCGGCCGCAATCTGTTCATTGACGCGCTGGTCATCCGTCGAGGCGATGACGATGTTTGCGCCCTCGAGATCGGAGGCCTCGTAGTGTTTGCGCTTCGTCGCGAGGCAGCCTTCACGCTCCCACGCTTCGATCTCGTCCGTCATCTCAGGCGCGACAACTGTGACTCGCGCGCCATACTTCATCATCGTCTCCGCTTTGCGCGCGCAGACGTTGCCGCCGCCGATGATGACGACGCTGCGGCCTTCGATGTCGAGGTAGATCGGGTAGTACGGATATTTCTTGTTCACGAGACGAAGTGTCTCTTGATCACGCCGGCCTGTGATTGTGCCGGCCATCACTCAATAGATGGGGAAGCGGTCACACAATTCCTTCACCTCTTTTTTCACCGCCTCGGTCGTCGCAGCATCGCCTTTCGCTTCGAGCACGCGAGCGATCAGTCCGGCGATCGTCTTCATCTCCGGCTCGCGCAGGCCGCGCGTGGTGACCGCGGGTGTGCCGAGGCGGAGCCCTGAGGCAACCATCGGCTTCTGCGTGTCGAAGGGAATCGTGTTCTTGTTGACGGTGATGTTCGCCGCCTCGAGCACGTTCTGCCCGTCCTTGCCGGTGATGCCCTTCGCGAAGACGTCGGTGAGGAACATGTGATTGTCGGTTCCGCCGGAAACGACGCGGAAGCCGGTGTCGGCGAATGCCTGCGCGAGAGCCTTCGCGTTGCGGATGATCTGCGCCTGATACTCGCGAAACTCCGCAGTGGCCGCCTCGGCAAATGCCACGGCCTTCGCCGCGATGATGTGTACGAGCGGTCCTCCCTGCACGCCGGGGAACACGGAGCGGTCGAGGTCCTTCGCGTACTGCTCCTTGCAGAGGATGAGTCCCGCGCGCGGTCCGCGCAGCGTCTTGTGCGTGGTGGTCGTGACGAAGTCGGCGAAGGGAACCGGTGAGGGATGCAGACCGGCGGCGACGAGGCCGGCGATGTGCGCGATGTCGGCCATCATCAGCGACCCGTTGCGATCGCAGATCTCGCGAATGCGCTTGAAGTCGATGACGCGCGAGTAGGCGGATGCGCCGCAGATGATGAGCCGCGGCTTGTGCTCGTCAGCCAGACGCTCCATCTCGTCGTAGTCGATCCGCTCGTCTTCCTGGCGGACGTGATACGCGATGACCTTGAAGTCCCGTCCCGAATACGACAACGGATGGCCGTGCGTGAGATGCCCGCCGTGCGAGAGGTCCATGCCCATGATCGTGTCGCCCGGCTTCAGCACGGTGAAGTAGACGGACATGTTGGCCTGCGAGCCGGAGTGGGGCTGCACGTTGGCATGTTCCGCGCCGAAGAGTTTCTTCGCGCGCTCGATGGCGATGGTCTCGACGATGTCGGTCGGGCCGCAGCCGCCGTAGTAGCGCTTGCCGGGATAGCCCTCGGCGTACTTGTTCGTGAACACCGAGCCCATCGCCGTGAGCACGGCCTTCGAGACGTGATTCTCGGACGCGATCAGCTCGAGCGTGTCGTTCTGACGCTGCGTCTCGAGGCGGATCGCATCAGCGATTTCCTTGTCGACGCTGTCGATGCTCCTCTCGAGAAAATCGTGTCCCGTGGCTGCGCGCTGCTCTTCGATGATCGACATAGATTGCCTTCTCCAGAAGAGGCGATCTTACTCGATAATCAGGGGACCGATGCGGCGTGTCGCCATACCTATCCTCCTGTCCGTTCTCTGCTGTCTGGTGTCCGTATTCGGCTTCTTCTATTTCCGCGACAACTTCTCGACGCACTATCCGATCAAGGTCTTTTCCGCGGAGACGTTCCGCGCGGGCGAACTGCCATGGTGGAACTTCGCGGACGGCGGCGGGCAGCCTCTGGCCGGCAATCCGAACACGCTGACGTTCTATCCCGACAACGTTCTTTACCTGTTCCTGCCGGCGCACGTCGCGTTCAATCTCCACTTTCTGCTGCACCTCGCCGCGGCATGGTTCGCGATGCGCGCGCTGGGGAATCGTTTCGGGGCGTGGCTGTATGTGCTCTCCGGTCTCGCCTTGAGCGCGACCGCGTTCTACACGCTCATCACTGCCGTGGCCTTGATCCCGTTCGCGTTCTGGGCCGTCCAGCGGCGAAGCGCGCTCATGCTGGGCACCGCGTTCGGTCTGATGGCGCTGTCGACCGAGCCGGTGACGATTCTCGCGGCCACGCTCGCCGTCGGAATCCTCGCCTTCGGCCGGATGCGCATGAGCAGCATGCTGGCTGCGATCGGCATCGCGGTCCTGATTGCCTCGCCGCAGTTGATCGCGTATTCGGAGATCGCCTCTGAGGTCGAGCGGGTGCGCGGGTTCTCGGCCGCGACGACGCTCAACGCGTCGCTCGCTCCTCAACGGCTGATCGAGCTCGTCGTCGGGCCGGTCTTTCCGCCGCCTCCGCAGCATCTCTTCCTCACGATGTTCGTCGGTGTCATCGTGCTGCCGGCGCTCTTCATCCGTTCGCGCTACCGCATCATCGCGCTGCTGATGCTGTTTCTGGCGCTGGGGCGCTACAACCCTCTGGTCGTCTTCCTCGTGAAGGCTATGCCATGGATTCGCATCGGCCGCTATCCCGAGAAATTCATGCTGGTCTGCATTCCCGCGCTGATCGTGCTCAGCGCGATCGTTTACGAGCGCTCGAAAGAGAAGCGCTACTGGCTTCTGGGCACGTTCATTCCGCTGCTCGTCTGGCTGCCGCTGAATCTCTTCATCGATCTCTACGCGCCTTATGGCGTGCCGCGTGTTACGCCATCGGAACAGCGCGTGGTCGTGCAGGGGCTGCCGGGAGGACAGGTGGCTTCGCGCACCGACTATCGTCTTCGCGCGCAGCATCGCGACGCACTCTTTGGGATGGTCGCCGGCCTGCAGTACGCACTCACGCGGTCGCCGGACGACATGCATTCGATTCTGAGCCGCATCGCGATCGAGCGCTGGTCCACGACGAAGAATCCGCGATGGCTCGCGATCGCGACGGCACCGCCGGCGATGATCATTCCGCGCACCGTCGCGGTGAAGACGATCGGCGAGGCGGTGAACAGGATCGAGTCGGAAGCCGGCCACATCGCGAGAAATGCCTTCGACTCCGCGCCGGATGCGCGGATCCTTTCGTACAGGCGCAAGGGGCAGACGATCTACGTCGACGTCGCCGGGCCGGCGCTGGTCATGTTGAATCAGAGTTACTTCCGCTCCTGGACCGCCGTGGAAGGCGCAACACGATTCCGCACCGAAGCCGTGGATCTCGACCGGCTTGGTGTGGTCGTTCCGCCCGGCACGCATCATCTCGAGTTGCGCTTCGGGCGGCGCCGTGCGCTGACGGTTGCCGCGTGGCTGCTCTCGTCGCTGACGCTACTGACCGCGCTCTTCGTGCTGCGCGTCGAGAAATCCGACGGCAGCGCCGGCGAGGTAGAGCGAGCCGCCGACGAAGATCGAGCGGTAGTCTGACGCGAGCGCGCTGCGCATCGCGTCGTCCGGCTGCTTCTCCGCCGTAGCGCTGACGCCGAGCGTGCGCGCCGCATCGAGGAGCACATCCGTACGCATGGAGCGCGGCGGATAAGGCTCGGTGACGATGACGTGATCGAACAGCGGGAAGAGCTCCTCGACCACCGGCATGACTGCCTTGTCGCTCATGATGCCGAACACGAGCAGCCGCGGCCTCGCGAGCGAGTCCATGATGAAAGGAATCACGGCCTGCACCGCGTGCGGGTTGTGGCAACCGTCGACCCAGATGTTCGTTTCGCCGATCTCGAATTTCTCGAGGCGTCCGCGCCAGCGTGTCTTCGCTACGCCGCGCTCGATGCTCTCGTCGGTGATCTGCGGAAGGATCGTTTGCAGTTCGCGCGCGGTGCGCACGGCGAGTCCGGTGTTGCGGCGCTGAAACTCGCCGGCCAGGACGGAGTCATGTTCTTCCATGACATGAATGAAGCGATTGTCGAACTGCGCGGCGCGGCGGCGAAGGACTTCGAGGATCTTCGGATCATCGTTGGAGGTGAGCACGATGGATCCGCGATGGATGATGCCGGCTTTTTCCGCGGCGATTTTGCGGAGGGTGCTGCCGAGGTACTCCATGTGATCCATGCCGATGGGCGTGATGACGGAGGCGATCGGGCGGATGACGTTCGTTGCGTCGAGGCGCCCGCCCATTCCCACCTCGAGCACGGCCACCTCGCAGCCGGCGAGATCGAAGGCGATGAAGGCGACGATCGTGAGTGCCTCGAAGTAGGTCGGCGTGATTGCGACGCGGTCTGCGGCGTCGCGCAGCATCTCAACCGAGCGTTGCAGCAGCTCGGGCTCGATCATCGAGCCGCCGATCTTCCAGCGCTCGCGAATGTCGACGAGATGCGGCGACGTGTAGAAGCCGGTGCGGTAGCCCGACTCCTGGAGGACGGATGCGATCGTCGCCGAAGTCGATCCCTTGCCGTTCGTTCCCGCGACGATGATCGAGGGGTACGTGCGCTCGGGATGGCGAAGCGAGCGGAGCATCGCCCGCATACGGCCGAGCCCGGGGCGAATGCCCGATGCCTGGAGCGAATCGAGATACTCGAGCGCCTCTCGCATTCAGCCGCGGCTACTTCGCGAGGAAGCAGCGGAGGAAACGGCCGAGCGTCGCCTTCATCTCCGCGCGATGCGTGATGAGGTCCACCATGCCGTGCTCCACGAGGAATTCGGCGCGCTGGAATCCCTCAGGCAGCGTCTGCCGGATCGTCTGCTCGATGACGCGCGGTCCGGCGAATCCGATCAGCGCCTTGGGCTCCGCGATGTTGAGATCGCCCAGCATTGCGTACGACGCCGTCACGCCGCCCGTCGTCGGGTCGGTCAGCACCGAGATGTAGGGCAGGCGAGCCTCGGCGAGACGCGCCAGTGCGGCAGAGATCTTCGCCATCTGCATCAGCGACAGGATGCCTTCCTGCATGCGCGCGCCGCCCGAGCAGGAGACGATGATCAGCGGCTCACCCTTGTCGAGCGCGCGCTCCGCGGCGAGCGTCAGCTTCTCGCCGACGACCGAGCCCATCGAGCCGCCCATGAAGGCGTACTCCATGGCGGAGATCACGACGTTCACTCCTTCGAGTTTTCCCTCGGCGCAGAGAACGGCGTCGCCCTTGCCGACGCGTGCCTCGTACACCTTGAGGCGGTCGCGATAGCGCTTCGTGTCCTTGAATTCGAGAGGATCGCCCGACTTGATATTCGTCGCGAACTCTTTGTACTGCGCGTCGTCGAACAGCATCGAGAAGCGCTCGCGCGCGCTCAAGCGGAAGTGATAGCTGCACTTCGGGCAGACGCTGAGGTTCTGCTCGACTTCCTTCCGGTAGACGATCTCCTTGCAGTCATCGCACTTGACCCACAGGCCCTCAGGGATCGCGGTCGACTTTTCGACCGCTTCCTTCGGCTTCTTCTCTTTACGGAACCACGCCACGGTGGGCGACTCTACTCATTCGCCGCCGCCGTGGCAACCACGAATGGAGCAAGCGAGGTCAAAAGGACGCGAGTTGCCGAGGTACGGACCCAGAAAGTCGGGTCGGCATCCGTGTGGAGATAGAACCACGCCGTGCAGCCGATGACGAAGATTCCGACGAGCAGCGGAAAGGCCGCGCGGCGGACGTTCCGCCCGGTGAACATCGGGCCGATGGCCGCGATCCACGGCAGGTAAAACGTCCGATACGACGTCTCCCTCACCATCTCGCGGAACACGATGCCGAGGTGGTCGAGTCGCAGCGGCTTCGACGGGTTGTAGCTATCGAAGAGCTGGAATCGCCGCATGCACGCGACCCACACCGCGAGGAAGGCGGCTGGGGGGATGAACATCGCCGCGGATGCGAGGAAGCGGCGGCGGGTGATCGCGAAGGCGAGCACGATGATCGCCGACAGCGATGCACCCTCGACCTTCGTCATCGCGGCACCGAGGAGTGCGACCGCGGCAACGATCAGCGAGCTGCGATCCTCTTCTTCGAATGTCAGCGCGCAGACGGCGACGATCTCGAAGAAGACGAGCAACATGTCGGCTGCGCCGGCGATCATCGCGACGGCCGCTCCCGCCCCGAGCACGGCGGCGAACAGCGACGCATAGAGCGGCTTACGCGTGAACGCCCCCACGACAAGGATGCTCGCGAGGAGAAGGAACTGCGTGAGGACTACCGCGCCGAACCACGACATCGTGCGCGCCGCATTGATGCCCCAGGCGTAGGTGAGAGGGAGGAGCGGCGGATAGTCGGGATGCGCGAGGTAGTAGTGCCCGCTGCCGAGATACGCGACATCGATCGTTCCGGCAGTTGCGAAGCGGACGGCCTTCGGGCCCCAGAAGAGGATCAGATCGCCGCAGGTCAGGCGCGCGGTTGCCGCGCCGTAGATCATGATCACCATGATCACGGCGGCCGGAATCCAGTCGCGTGATGGACGCTCCATTGTCCACGACAGCCTGCGCGCAGCGACGATTCCGGCCGCTGCAATCAGAATCGACGGAATCAGCAGCGCGGACCGCGACCAGGGGATTCGCAGCACGGATTCGAAACTGAGAAGCAGAGCGTTGATGACGAGCCCGGTCGCGAACGCCACCGCGAGCCGGCCGCCGATCGCGATCCGCTGCATCAGCGGTACGAAGCAGATGACGAGCCCTTCGAGCGTAAGCAGGAGGATCGCGGCGAGAAAGAGGAACAGGGTCATTGCCGGTGATAAAGGCGGCCCTCGGGCCACTCAGCGACGAGCTTGTAGCGGGGGTGATCGAGCGGATCGCGAATCGCGATTACGTAATCGCACATCTGTTCGGGAGGCGTCATCAGGCCGGCATACTCCGGCGGAACCACGTTCTGCCGCGGCAGCATGCCGGCCGCGATCAGGAAGTTGCTGTATTCCGATCTCGTCACACCTTCCACCGGACGGACACAGGTCACCGAAGCGCCGCGCGGCAGCATCTTCACGACGCGCTGGCAGAGCACGATCGTGTCGGCCGCGTCGATCTGGCCCTTGCGCGGGTGCGAGAACACAGTCGCGGCGCGGGCGAAGTAAGGGCCGCCGCGCAGATACTGGATCACGCAGACGGCGATGGTCAGCGCGGCGATGAAGAAATAGAGGAGCGGACGCGAGGTCCGCTCGCCCGGATCAGATCTCACGGAAGATGTACGGACGCAACACGTCGAGCCGCTCTTCCATCTTGTTCGCGTCGAGGTAACGGAGCGTTGCCGCAACCGATGAGAGGAGCGAGTTGCCGTCCTGCGGCGTGTAGCAGAAGCCGACGACTTTGCGCGGCCGCGGCACGGTGAGCGTCGACATCGGCATGACGGTCTGGGAGAGGATGCGGCCGTAGTAGCCATGATCACGGCCGAACGAGAAGATCTGGTTGACCGACCGCTTGTTCGTGCACGCCACGCGTGGATTCGCGCGCAGCGCGTTCTTGACTTCTTCGAGCGACGTGTCGTGCTTCAGCTCGAGGTTGAACCAGAGCGTGTGCATGTACTGCGTGTTGATCTTGATCGCGGAGGAGAAGAGGTTCAGCTTCTCGCCGACGGTCTGGAAGAGATGATGCGCATCGCGCGCGTGATGCGTGCCGAACTCATGATCGTCGTGTCTGCCGGCCTGCGGCGCTGCCAGGAACGACTTCGCGTCGGAGACGTCGTTCGCGCGGCGCATGCAGACGAACTGTCCTGACTCCAGCGACATTTTTCCGTTGTGGGTGGCGATCGTCTTCAACAGGACGGAGATGTTGTGCGTGTTGCAGGAAACGATCTGCACGAAGCGCTCGTCGGGCGACTGCACTTCATCGTTGATGCCGCGCGCATACGGCTTGCCGAAGCCGAACTCCGAGCCCTGCGCCATGAATCCCTTCGGACCCTTGACGCTCTGGTAGAAGTGCTTGTTGTCGTTGCCCGCCGGCGAGCAGTCGACGACGACCGTCGCGCGCTCGACCGCTTCTTCGGCGGTGTAGGAGACGCGATGGCCAAGCCGCGCGAAATCATCGCGCGCCTGCTCGTCAGCCGCGAGCCGCGCTCCGCGGTTCAGCAGAGAGTTGATCATGGCGCGGTCGTCCGAGTTCGGCGTCCGCTTGTGGAACGTGACTTCGTCGATGCCCCACTTGTCCTTGAACTCCGTGAACATTCCGATCAGCGGCTCGCCGATCGTACCGGTACCGACAACATGAACGATGTGCTTCTTCGCAGCCATGGAAACTCCCGATTTCGGATTTTCGGGGCGATTGTATGACAGGCAGCAGGCAGCAGACAGCAGGCAGCAGGAAAGAAAAGGCCGGGATTCGCTCCCGGCCCTGCTGCCTGCTTCTGTCTGTTGCCTATTTCTTCGTGACGACCTTGACGCTGGCGGTCGATCCCGGGATCTTCTCGCCATTGAGCGGCTCGAAGCGGCCGCCGAGGCATTGCGAGAGGAACTGCTCGGCGCGGGCGTTGAAGTCAATCGAGTTCTCGGGACGCGCGAATCCGTGCCCCTCATCCGAATAGACGACGTAGGTCACGCTGCCGTTGTTCTTCTCGATCGCGCTGACGATCTGCTCTGACTCCGCGTGGTTCACGCGCGGATCGTTTGCACCCTGTCCGATGAGCAGAGGCTTCGTGATCCGGTCCGC
Organism: Acidobacteriota bacterium; assembly: GCA_021325515.1. Lineage (GTDB taxonomy): Bacteria > Acidobacteriota > Thermoanaerobaculia > Gp7-AA8 > Gp7-AA8 > JAJPHC01. The sequence continues at coordinate 2,334 of JAJPHC010000060.1, read as the reverse complement.
CTTGAACAGCGGCGACGCGTTCTTCACGAGCTCCGCTTCCTTCGGATCATCGACGTTGCCCATGCGTGCGTCGAAGATCGCGCGCAGCGGTTTCCAGTACGGTGGGATCGAGCCGATGAGCGTCTTGAGGTTCGATGGGCCGACGATGTCCACGCTGCAGGCGTAGACCTCAGGTGTGAATGCGAGTCCGGCGAGTGTGGCGTAGCCGCCGTAGGAGCCGCCGAGGATCGCGACTTTCTTCGGATCCGCATAGCCCTGTTTGACTGCCCAGTTCACGGCATCGGTCAGATCGTCCTGCATCTTCAGGCCCCACTGCTTGTCGCCGGCGTGCAGAAACTTCTTGCCGAAGCCGGTCGACGAACGGAAGTTGACCTGCAGAACGGCGTAGCCGCGATTCGCGAGCCACTGCGTCATGCCGCTGTAGCCCCACGTGTCGCGGGCCCACGGGCCGCCATGAACGAAGAGCACCATCGGCAGGTTCTTCGGCTCGACGCCGGCCGGCAGCGTGAGGTACGAGTGCAGCTTGAGACCGTCGCGTGCCGTGATGACCACCGGCTTCATCGATGCGAGCTGCACGTTCTCCAGCTTCGGACGTGCGGTGAAGAGGAACGTGGCTTTCCGGGCCGTGCGGTCGTACGAGTAGAAGCGCACCGGGCCGTGATCGGACGTGTACGCAACGAGCCACGTCTTGTCGGCGCGATCGCGATTCACGATCGAGAAGTCGCCGTCGTTCACCTTCGCCAGCGCCTCGAAGTCCGGCTTCACGCTCGGGTCGACGACGGTCCAGTTCTTCCGCCCCGGCGCGAAGGAGACCGCCTCGATCGTGTGCGTGTTGGGATTGATCTGCACTTCCTCGGCGTCCGATTCAGGCGAGGAGGCGACGACCTTCTCGCTCTTGTCCGCGATGTTGCGAATGACGACGGCGGAGGTGTCTCTTCCGAGCGATGACTGGATCACGAATCCCTTGCCGTCCGGCGTGACATCGACGACGTTCACATCGTCTTCTGCGGATGCGGTCAGCCACGTCTTCCAGGTGCCGTTGTCGTAGATGCGGATCTCGGTGCCGCCGTCGGGCGTCGATGCCTGTCCGCCGCGCACGTGCAGGTCTTTGTCGGTGATCCAGCCGGCGAGATCGCCAGGATTCTTCGCCTCGAGGACGAGAGCGCCGGTGGAGAGCGTCAGGCGGTAGACGTCGAACAGTCGCCGGTCGCGCGCGTTGATCGTCACCAGCATCTCGTCCGGATGAGACACGTCGGTCGCTTCCGGCGTGGCGCGTGCTCCGATGAACGGGGTGTAATCGCGAATCGTGCCGGTCTCGAGATCGACTCCGTAGATGTGGAAGTTCTCGTCGCCGTCATTGTCCTGCGCGTAGAGGATCGTCTTGTTGTCCTCGGCCCAGGAGTACTGGCGGATTCCGCGCTTCTTGTCCGCGGTGATGACCTTGTCGTCATCCTTGCCGAGGGTCTTCACCCAGACCTGCAGGACGTTTTTCTTGTCGGGTGCGATCCACGCCAGCTTCGTGCCGTCCGGCGAGAGCTTGGGCGACGTGCGCTCCGGATTTCCGAAGAGCGTCTCGCGAGGAATGAGCGGTGGCAATTCGGCGAGCGTGGCCGCCGCAGGAGCGATGGTGATTGCCGCGAGCGTCACAGCTCGAGCGATCGACTGCAGTCGATGGTGCATGAAGACTCCTTCTGAAGATTTCCTTCGGAGGGACTATACGCACGAATGGTGCGTTAGTTGCGGGTAGAATCGCGCCCCCATGGCGAAGAAGCCAGACAGCGGTGAAAAGGTGATCGCCTCGAATAAGAAGGCGTTTCACGACTATTTCGTGCTCGACAAGTTCGAGGCGGGCATCGCCCTGACGGGCACCGAGGTGAAGTCGCTGCGCGATGCACGGGTGAATTTCAAGGACAGCTACGTCGAGGTGAAGGGCGGCGAGGCGTTTCTCCACGGCGCGCACATCTCGCCGTATTCGCACGGCAATCGGGAAAACCACGAGCCGGAGCGGACGCGCAAGCTGCTCCTGCACAAGCGCGAGATCGAAAAGCTCACCGGCCAGATCGTCGAGAAGGGCCTCACCGTCGTTCCGCTGCGGCTCTACTTCAAGGGCAGCCGGGTGAAGGCCGAGATCGCAGTCGTGCGCGGAAAGAAGCAGTACGACAAGCGCGAGACAGAAAAGCGGCGGGAAGCCGACCGCGAGGCCGCAGCAGCCAAAAAGCTGCGAGGTTAGGGATGGGACGATGGGACCTATGGGACCTATGGGACCTATAGGCAGAACGCAGTCGTTCCGCCCATAGGTCTTATTGGCCAGAGGTAGAACGCGGTCGTTCCACC
>JAJPHC010000017.1 GCA_021325515.1 Acidobacteriota bacterium | reverse complement strand
TTCTGCTTTTTCGTAGCTCGAGCGGCACCCGACGAGAGATTGAATGCAGAAGGCAGAAGGCAGAGTGCAGAATAGAGAATGAAGAATCCCTTCCACCGAGGGCGACGAAAGGTGCGCTTCACCGAGCACGGATAGCCGAAGCAGTTACCCACTGAAAACCACCATGCCCCTGAATTCTGTGATTCTGAATTCTGCATCTCGTTGACCAGCTACGAGGAGGGCGACGAAAAGCGAAATGCAGAATTCAGAATCACAGAATTCAGAATGAAGAATGGCTGCCGCGCCCGCTACGCCGACCCTGCTCTCAAATCAATCGAGAAACTCCAAAGTCCAGATCGCTTTTACGGGGCGAGCGGAGTCGGAAAGCTGCTAGTATCCCGCGTTTACTAAAGATTCGGTCCAGGACATGTTTCGTCTCGAAAAGCTAGAAATCGCCGGTTTCAAATCGTTCTACGATCCCGCCAAGCTCGACTTCCCTGCCGCGATGACGGCGGTCGTCGGTCCCAACGGTTGCGGCAAATCCAACATCTGCGACGCCATCATCTGGGTCCTGGGTGAGAACCGTGCCTCGCACATCCGCGGCGAGACGATGGAAGACGTGATCTTCCAGGGTTCCGCGCGCCGCCGCCCGCTCTCGATGGGCGAAGTCACGCTGACGCTCGGCACGAGCAACGGCGACAGCGATCATCCGATGGCGGACGACGGCAAGATCACGATCAACCGCCGCGTCTTCCGCACCGGCGAGTCGGAGTTCCGCCTCAACGGCAAGCGCGTCCGGATGAAGGACATCTCCGACATCCTGATGGATACCGGTCTCGGCATCCGCAACTACTCGGTGATGGAGCAGGGAAAGATCGATCTGATCCTCTCCAACAAGCCGCAGGATCGCCGCCGCCTCATCGAGGAAGCGGCGGGCATCACGAAGTACAAGACGAAGCGGCGTGCCGCGGAGCTGAAGCTCGAAGAGACGCAGGCGAATCTTCTGCGCATCGACGACACGCTCTCCGAGGTGACGCGCAATCTGAACTCGCTGAAGCGGCAGGCCGGAAAAGCGCGCCGCCACAAAGAGCTGAGCGAGCAACTCTCGACCGCGAAACGCGCGCTCTACAAGGGACGCATCCTCGCGGCGCAGGACGAACAGACCGCGTCCGAAGCCGCGCTGGCCGACGCACAGGCGCGTGAGGCGGAGCTCGCGGCACAGCTAGGCACCGACGAAGCTGAGCTCGCGGAAACTCGCACGGCGCACGCCGGCAAAGCGACGCGCGCGTCGGCCGTGCGGGAAGAGATCGCGCGGCTCTCCGCCGACGTCGAACGCCTCCGCTCGTTCCTTCAGACCTCGGAGACGAATCTCGGCGATCTGGTGCAGCGCATCGACAACGCGCGGACGCAGATCGCCTCCCTGGAAGGCGAAGCATCCGAGCAGCAGTCGCTGCTCGAAGAGAAGTCGGTGCAGCTCGAAGCGGCGAAGAACGAACGCAATCGTCTGCGCGACATCGCCGACCAGCTCGAGCGCGATCGCCAGGAGAAGTCCGACGAAGTCCGCCGTTTCGAAAAGTCGCTCGCCGATTCGCGCGAGTCGCTGATGCGGACCATCGCCCGCATTTCCGAAGCGCGCAATCAGGTGCATCAGATCGAGATCGCCGTCGAGAAGTGCGAGTTCTATCTCTCGAAGCTGGGCGAGACGGCGCGCAAAGCGCTCGAGAGCCGCGACGGCGCTCGCTCGATCATGAACGAGTGGGAGCAGCGCGTGCAGGAAGCGGAGCAGGCGCTGACGGATGCGCAGCAGGCCGCACGCGACGCCGTGGCGCGCCGCGACGAGCTCTCGTCGCGCCGCGACAACCTGCGCGAGTCGCTCTCGTCCGCGCGCGATCGCGTGTCGCAGACGACGTACAAGATCGATTCACTGCGCACGCTTCTCACCTCGCTCGAGTCGCAGGATGATGCCGTCCGCGCCGCCGTCCTCGAAGTCGTTCCCAATGCCGTAGCCGCAGCGGAAGCCGTGCGCGCCGCGGAAGGATTCGAGACCGCGCTCGATACGCTGCTTCGCGAAGTCTCGAAGGCAGTCGTCGTCGACAACGCCGACACGGCCATCGAAGCCATCCGCAGATTGCGCGAGCGTGGCGCCGGCCGCGGTGCCTTCATCACCACCGACTTCGTTCCGACCGGCGAAGGGACCCGCCGCGGCAACGCCGCCTACTCGGTCGTCGGAGAAGGTCCGGTTGCCGACGCCGTCCGCCATGCGATTCCCGAGGCCTACATCGTCGGCAATCTGCGCGAAGCGATCGACCGCTCGAAGGAGCGTCCGCACGCGACGTTCGTCACGCTGGATGGCGACATCGTCCGCGGGCCGATGGTCATCGGCGGCAAGACCGAAGGTGCGACGCCCGGCGTCTTCTCGCTGAAGCGCGAGCTGTCGGATCTCGAGGCGATCGTCGGGCGCGAAGAGACGCGCGCGACGAGCATTGCCGCCGAGTTGCAGACGATCGAAGACCAGCTGCGGAGCGCGGACGACACACGCATCCTCGCCGAGGAACGGGCGCGGACGACGGAACAGGATCTGCGCGACCGGAAGAATCAGCGCGAGCGTGCCGCCTCCGAGCTGCAGCGTCTCGAAAAAGATCTGGCCGTCGCGTCGGAAGAGCAGATGTTGTACGCCGAGGAGAAGGAAGGGCTGCTGGCGCGCAAGAAGGCTGCGCTCGATGAACTGCAGACTCTCGAACATTCGGAGAACGACGCGCAGGCGCAGATCCGCGGGTTCGAAGAGCAGCTCACGGTCGCGCGAGCCGCGTTCGAGCAGGTGACGGAAGTCGCATCGAAGGCGCGCGTCGATCTCGAGGCCGCGTCGGGCAACGTGAACGCGGTCGCCCGCGAGCACGAGAACCTCTCGCGCATCGTCGTCTCGCTGGGATCGCGTGTCACGCAGCTCCATCAGGAGATCGAGACCCTTTCGCACAAGCAGGGCGATACATCGACCTCGGCGGAGACGGCACGCGGCCAGCTCGACGAGTCGCTCGGAAAGCTCCACGAGCTCTCCGAAGCGCGCGTGATCCTGGAAGCCGAGGTTGCCGATCTCGAGGTCCGGGTCAACGAGCTGTCGTCGCGCGCCGTGAATTCGCGCGAGCTGTGGAACACGGCGAAGGATTCGCTGTTCGAATCGCAGCGGCGCCTCGATCATGCGAAGTCGGCGTTCGACATCCTGCGCGAGCAGATCTCGTTCGACCTGCACGCGGGAATCGACGCGCTGGCCGATGTCGAACCGCCGCCCTCGGAAGAGGCGCGGGCCGAGATCGAGGCGGAAGTCAACAAGTTGACCGATTCGCTCGAGAAGATCGGCCCGGTCAACGTGCTGGCCATCGAAGAGCACCAGGAGCTGGAGGGCCGCGAATCGTTCCTCCGGACGCAGCGCGACGACCTCGTGCAGTCCATCGAGTCGCTGCGCCAGACCATCCGCAAGATCAATCTCACGTCGCGTGAGCTGTTCCGCGAGGCGTTCACCGCGGTCAACACGAGCTTCAGCGAGATCTTCACGTCCCTCTTCGGCGGAGGTACGGCGAAGATGCAGTTGCTGGATGAGGAAGATGTGCTGGAGTCGGGCATCGAGCTCGTCGCGCAGCCGCCGGGAAAGAGAAACCAGTCGATCGCACTGCTCTCCGGCGGTGAGCGCGCACTGACGGCGCTCGCGCTGCTGTTCGCGATCTTCCGCTACAAGCCATCGCCGTTCTGCATCCTCGACGAGGTCGACGCGCCGCTGGACGAAGTGAACAACGAGCGCTTCGTCCGTCTGGTGCGCGACATGTCGCGCGACACTCAGTTCATCGTGATCACGCATTCGCGCCGCACGATGGAGGCCGCCGACGTGCTGTACGGCGTCACCATGGAAGAGGCGGGATGCTCGCGGCTCGTGAGCGTCAGCTTCGCGGAAATGGAAGGGTAGAGAGGGATACGCGGGCTCGCGGTGGCGCGGGCTCGCGGTTACTCTTTCAACCAGAGCAGATCGAGATCGAGCTCGATCGCATCGAACGGCTCCGCCTTCACATGCTCCGTTCCGTCGTGCGCGCTGATGAGCAGATAGTGCTCGCCGTCCAGCCGGTAGACCTCGAGTATGCGAAGAACGGGATCGATGATCCAGACGTTCGTGATCCCGTTCCGCGCGTACTTCGGAACCTTTTTCACGCGGTCATACCCGGCGTTGCCCGGCGAGAACACTTCGCAAAGCTAGTGCTCTGTCCTCGAATTCGGCGCAATACCGTTGCGGTTCTGACGGGCCGAACGCGCGAAGCCCCGACGCAGGCGATGCGGGACATCGTCGAGGAGGGGCGA
>JAJPHC010000012.1 GCA_021325515.1 Acidobacteriota bacterium | reverse complement strand
GTCGATTGCGGACGGGACGTCCGCGCTCCAACGCTCCGCTATTCTCGCCCGGTCACTGAAAGCGATCGCCGGACGGGACGTCCGTCGATTGCGGACGGGACGTCCGCACTCCAACGCTCCGCTATTCTCGCCCGGTCACTGAACCCGATCGCCGGACGGGACGTCCGTCGATTGCGGACGGGACGTCCGCGCTCCGTAGACGATCCGCTGGACGCCGGCTGCGTGGAGCAGCTCTGCGATCCGCAACTGGCCGTTCTCCTTCGCGAGTTGCAGGATCCCGCGACGCACTGCTTCGCTCCGGACGCCTCCCTCGGCGTAGAGCCGCGCGCGTCCTTCCAGTCCGGGATCGGCGCGGCGCAGCAGGCCGGTCTTGCGCGAGATCACCTTCGTCTCTCCATTGTCGATGCGCGTGACGAGCACCATCGGCGGAGGCAGATACACGATCACGCTTCCATCGGCTGTGCGCTGAATGTCGCCTTCCTTCAACGTCGAGAGGTCGATTCCCGCGATCACATCGCCCGCTGCGTAAAGCGTCAGCTCATCGGCGCCGAACATGTCGGGCACGAGCTTGTACTGCTGCGTGATCGTGCTGACATGGACGACGTGCATCGACGCCGTCTCGAGCCGGTTGAGATTGCGGATACGCGTCGTGACGGCACCGAGGTCGACTTCGGTCTCGACCGGTTTCGTGATGCTGGCAGCGCTGCGCCACACGCGTGACAGCAGAACTCCCGCGGCGATCAGGGAGATCGCGAGGAGAAACAAGGCGAATCGTCGCAGGGCGGACTGAATGGTCATTCAGTAAATACTGCTTGCACTCAACTGTTGGAGTGCTATTCTTGGGCCCTCCTCGGTAAGGCTGAAAGAAGGGTTCAAGAGACTGCAAGGTCTCCCCGCGATCCGCCTGATTCAAACCTGCAAATCTTCCCCGGTCAGCACTCGATACGCCTCGAGGTATTTCTCTCTCGTCTTCATGACGACCTCTTGCGGAAGCTCGGGCGCGGGCGGGTTCTTGTCCCAGTCCGTCGTCTCCAGCCAGTCGCGCACGAACTGCTTGTCGTACGAGGGTGGATTCTGCCCGACGCTGTAGGAGTCTGCCGGCCAGAAGCGTGAGGAGTCGGGCGTGAGTGCCTCGTCGATCCAGACGACGCGATCGCCGATGAGTCCGAACTCGAACTTCGTGTCGGCGATGATGATGCCGCGCGACAGCGCGAAGTCGGCGGCGCGCGAGTAGAGCGAGAGCGTCAGATCGCGCAGCTTCGTCGCGAGATCCTTCCCGACGATCTCCGCCATCCGCTCGAACGAGATGTTGATGTCGTGGCCGGTCTCTTCCTTCGTGGCCGGAGTGAAGATCGGCGTGCGCAGCTTGCTCGCGGTCGTGAGTCCCGGCTCGAGCTCGATGCCGCACACGGTGCCGCTCTGCTTGTATTCCTTGAGGCCGGAGCCGACGAGATATCCGCGCGCGACGCATTCGACCGGAACGACGTTGCACTTCTTCACGAGAACGCTTCGTCCCCGCAATTCGGGATGCGCGCGCACTTCGGAAGGAAAGCGATCGAAGTCGGTCTCGAGCAGATGGTTCTCGACGTCATGGAACTTGTTGAACCAGAAGGTCGAGATCTGCGTCAGGACTTTTCCCTTGTCGGGAATGCCCGGCGACAACACGACATCGAACGCGGAGATTCGGTCCGTGGCGACGAAGAGAAACGAGTCGCTCAGTTCGTAGACGTCGCGGACTTTTCCACGGCGGGCGAGTGGGAGAGGCAGAGAGGTCTCACTGATTGCGCTGCTCATGAGGCGCGGATTGTACACGTAGGACAGGCGCCCTCGCCTGTCCCGGATCTGCCTCGAGGAGACAGGCGAGGGCGCCTGTTCTACACATTACGGCACGACGAGGCCGTGCCGGTTCGCGCTCTCCCGAATCCCGCGCGCGAAGTCCACGTCGATCTTCCTTCCCGGCGAGAGAAGCGCATCCTTCGCGATCGCTCCCTTGGAGAAGAGGACCTTCGCGCTCGCAAGCAGCGCAGGCGACTGATACGTCGGATCGCCGGAGAGCTGATCGATCGTCGAGACGTACGGGAAGACGACGGCCTTGTGGGAAGGATCGGCGACGGTGAACTCGATCGCGCCGCGGTCCACCTCGACCGGCAGACGATCCTGCATGTGTCCGAGCGGAGGGAGGATGAAGGGGATGTCCCTGCGAACGACCTTGCCGTCGTAGTCATAGACAGTGATGTTCAGCGTGACCTGCGAGCGGCCGAGGTTCACGGCGCCGACGTTGGTGCGCCAGCCCTGGCTCGCGATGTTGCGAATGCCATGTGCGACTGCGCTGATGCCGTCGAACTGGTAGTCCATCAAGCCTGTCCAGATGCCGGGAATCGTCTGGCCGTACGTACCGCCGGCGACGTTGTTGAACGTCTCGGAGTGCACGAGGATCGCGCGCGAGATGACGTCGTTCGGGACATTCGGATTGTCCTCGGGAAATGTTGCGACGAGCAGCGCGCCGGTGCCGGTCATGTGGAAGACATCGCCGACGACGTTGTCCCAGAGCGCGACTGCATTGCGCGGAACGTCGACCAGCACCTCATCGCCTTTCCCGCCGCCACTCGGCACGAACGTGACGCTGACGCGCAGGGGGTAGTCCGTCTGCGGATTGAAGATGCTGAGGCGAGTCTGCCAGCGGGTGCCGAACGCTCCCGGCGCGTTTGCAGCCGCGGGGACGACATAGGTGTCGTTCACCTGCGCGGCCAGCGGCAGCGCGAGGGCGCTGAAGAGGAGGACGGCGAAGAGGCTCTTGCGGTTGATCACGGTCGATTCCTTTCGATGACTTCGAAGCGCCCATAGTGCGACGCTTGTGCCGGGGTCGGCTGTGAGAGGAACCGCGATTTCTGATCTCAAATCTGTCCGCGTTCGTGGACGGGTTTGTAGCGGACTGCGGACGCCTCGCCCCCGCATGATCGCGCCGAATCGGCACTGATACACTTCGCCGATGCAGATCTCCGATCGCGTCCGCAACGTCGTTCAGTCCGACATCCGCCGCATGTCCCGCGAGTGCGAGCGCGTCGGCGGCATCAACCTCGGGCAGGGCATCTGTGATCTGCCGTCGATTCCCGAGCTGATCGAGGGAGCGTGCGAGGCGATCGCGTCGTCGAAGTCGACCTACTCGAAGTTCGAAGGAATCGATCTTCTGCGGGAGAAGATCGCGAAGAAATGCGAGACGTTCAACGGATTCGCCGTCGATCCGGCCACGCAGATCGTCGTCACGATCGGCTCGACGGGCGGATTCGCGACCGCGACGATGGCCACGCTGAATCCCGGCGACGAAGTCATCCTCTTCGAGCCCTACTACGGCTATCACCTCAACACGCTGCGTATTCAGGGCGTCGAGCCGAAGTTCGTTCCGCTGGGTGCTCCCGACTGGGCAATCGATTTCGATGCGCTGCGCGCGGCGTTCACGCCCAAGACGCGCGGCATCGTCGTCTGTACGCCGTCGAATCCCTGCGGCAAGGTCTTCACGCGCGAAGAGCTCGAGAAGGTCGGCACGCTCGCTCGCGAGCACGATGCGTGGGTCTACACCGACGAGATCTACGAGTACATCGTCTATGACGGGCGGAAGCACACATCGATTGCGGCGATCGAGTCGTGCCGCGATGTGGCCATCACGATCTCCGGATTCTCGAAGACGTTTTCGGTGACGGGCTGGCGCATCGGCTACGTTGCCGCGCCGCCGCGAATCGCCGGTCCGATCGGACTCGTGAACGATCTCTTCTACGTCTGCGCGCCGACGCCGCTTCAGTGGGGCATTGCACGCGCGCTCGATATCGGCGGCGACTACTACGCGACGCTGGCGGCCGATTATCAGAAAAAGCGCGACATGCTCGCCGCCGCGTTGCGCGAAGCGGGATTCACGCCGTATGTGCCGCAAGGGGCGTACTACATGCTCGCCGAGGTGCCGGAGGGAGCGGGGGACGACAAGCAGGCCGCGCAGGCGCTGCTGGAGGAATCCCGCGTCGCATCCGTGCCGGGCTCGGCGTTCTATGCCTCGGATCGCGGGAAGAAGCTGCTGCGCTTCTGCTTCGCGAAGGACTTCGACGCGCTCGAAGAAGCGTGCCGGCGCATTCGTGCCTTCCGCCGTGTCGGAGCGGTGCGCGCGTGAGCCGCGGAGGCCTGCGCCGCAAGAAGGCCGAGCCGGCGCGCCCGTCGATCTTCTTCCTCACCGCGCTGACGATTGGAGTGCTGCTGCTCCTCTGGGGTGCGTGGGGACTGGTGCATCGTCCGGTTAGGACCGGCACCGCGGGCCCGCGCCGCCGCGAGCCCGCGCAACTTACTTGTTCATCTCCGCCAGCACATCCTCTGCATGCTTCTCGGTGTCGATCTTCTTCCAGATCTTCCTGATCCTGCCGTCGGCGCCGATCCAGAACGTCGTGCGCGCTACGCCCCATGAGCGGCGGCCGTAGAGGTTCTTCTCTTTCCAGACGCCGTACATCTTCGCGACGTCGGCCGTCTCATCCGAGAGCAGCGGAAAGTTGAGGTTGTACTTCGACTTGAACTTGTCGTGCGACTCGAGCGAATCGGTGGAGACGCCGAGGACGACGGCGTGGGCCTTGGAGAGATCCGACTCGTGATCGCGGAACGAGCACGCTTCCTTCGTACAGCCCGGTGTGTCGTCCTTCGGGTAGAAGTAGAGGATGACGTCCTTACCCTTGAACTCCTTGAGCGTGATGTCCTTGCCGCGTGTGGAGGGAAGTCTGAAGTCGGGAGCCTTGTCGCCGGCTTTCGGTTCGTAATAGTCCTGCATGCGCGGAATCTATCAATTCGCCAGGCCGCTGCCAAACAACACTTTTTCGGCGATGAGCACCGCATTCAGCGCGGAGCTGCGCCGGAGGTTGTCGCACACGGCCCACACCCAGAATCCGCCGCGGATCGACGGATCGGGCCGCACTTCTGCGATCAGGACCTCGTCCTTTCCCGCCGCGTCGATCGTGCCGAAGGACTCGTCGCCCTCCGGTAATGCGATCGCAGCCGATGAGCGGAGCGACTCCACGATGCGATCCGTGGCCACTTCGCTCTTCGTCTTCACGAACAGCGAGAAGGTGTGGCCATGGAAGATCGTCCCCTGCGTCACGAGCATGGCGAGCTCGGTGCGCGGATCGATGAGCTCCTTCACCTGCTTGACGATGAACTCTTCATTCCGCTCGAGCGCGGGATAGAGGTTGAAGGCGAGTTGCCGGTCGAATACTTCTTTCGGCACGCTGCGAACACTGAGGACGCTGATCGTCTGCTGGGCGAGCTCTTCGACGCCGGCCTGCTCGAATTCCGAGGCGGGCTGCACGACGGTCGCGGTGCAGAACTCGACCGGCGTCATGCTCTCGATCTGATGGAGGATCAGCGCGAGCGGAATCGCGACGGGGTGCGGCGACACGATCAGGCGATCGCTCTCGCCGATGTTCTCGAGATTGATCCCGGCGACCGCGAGCTTCGCCTCCTCGATCGAGGTCGGCTGCGAAAGGTCGATCGCGATGAAGCTGTCCTCTCTCTGCTTCGCGATCCACGGAGCATTGGCGGCCGGCGATCCGCAGAAGAAGATGAGATCGAGATCCTCGAGCTCGGCGTCGGAGACCGGCGTGACGACGCGCGGCTCGTCCGCGACATCGGTGAGAGCGCCTGCCTCCTCCTCCGTCGAGGAGAGCAGCGCGATGCGATCGAAAGGAAACGCGCGGTCGTGAAGGATCGTCTTGATCTCGTTTCCGACGAGCGTCAGCGGATTGATGATTCCGAGGCGGTAGCCTCGCTCAGACTTCGGTTGGGGCATGGACGCGGTTTTATCACGGACGGCGGGGAGGATTTGAGCGGATTCGCCTTCCGCGCTTACGAATGCTCCACGATCGGCGGCGGCCCCTCGACCTTCGGCGAAGGGAACGCGATCGACCAGAGCCGCGTGAACGGGCCCGACAGCAGGTAGAGAACCGCGCCGATGAAGAAGAACTCGCGCGGCCACTTCGTGGCGACGCCGAGGATCAGGGCGAGCATGAGGAAGTAGATGAGGGACCGCTCCTTCTGAAGGTTGAGGCCCTTCTGCGAGCGGTATCGGATCGGCGACACCATCGAGAACGCGACGGCGATCGTCGTGATCAGCATGACCGTCGCGAAGCGCTCATCGGTCACCGGCGCCGGCGCGTAGTTCACGATCGATGCGATCGTGAGAGCGCCGCCCGGGCTCGGCAGACCGACGAAGTAGCGATGATCGCTCTTCCCGGTCATCACGTTGAAGCGCGCCAGGCGCAGCGAGACGGAGACCAGAAACATGAACGCGATGCCGACGCCGAGATTGTTGAGAGGCCGCAGCCCCCAGGCGTAGACGAGAACCGCCGGCGCGCAGCCGAACGTCACGACATCCGCGAGCGAGTCGTACTCCTTGCCGAACTCGCTCGTGGCGTGAAGCTGGCGCGCGACCAGGCCGTCGAACGTGTCGAATACCGCGGCGATGAAGAGATTCCACGACGCGTGCTGGAAGAAGATGGTCGCCAGCTCGTAGTGCGCGTTGGTGATCTCCTGAATCGCGGAGAACGAGTTGACGATCGAGCGGAAGCCGAAGAAGAGATTGAGAATCGTGAACGACGTCGGGATGACGTAAATCCCGCGGCGAAGACCCTTCTTCAGATCCGGCCGTTTCATTCAGGCAGCTCCGCGATGACGGTCAGCGCGACCTTCACCTTGTCTTTCATCCCGACCTTGATGACCGCATTCGGCGGGAAGAACATGTCGACGCGCGAGCCGAACTTGATCATGCCGACGCGCTCGCCGCGTGCGACTTCGTCGCCTTCCTTCTTGTCGAAGACGATGCGGCGCGCGAGCAGGCCGGCGATCTGTTTGAACGCAACGGTTGCGCCACGCGAGTCCTGCATGACGATCAGGTTCTGCTCGTTCTCGGACGACGACTTCTCGACCATCGCGGCGAGCTTCTTCCCGGGGTTGTACTTGTAGTGAATGATCCGGCCCGTGATCGGCGCGCGGTTCACATGCACGTCGAAGACGGACATGAAGACGGACACCTGCTTCGTGAGGCCGGGCCAGACCGCGCCGTCGGGGATGTCTTTGATCTGCACGACGGTCCCGTCGGCCGGCGAGATCACATCGATATGGCGGTCCGAGCCGCGGCGATGCGGATCGCGAAAGAAGTTGACGAGGAACAGAACGAGGAGCCCGAGGATGATGGCGGCGATGTACCACTGAATGAGCAACGCTCCGGCGAAGAGGATGACGACCGGAATGAGAAAGATCCAACCTTCGGGCGCGAATCGCAGTTTGGGCATTGCTTAAGTTTATCCCGAGCGCCGCGAGGGATCAGCGGAGCAGTTCGCCGAAATCTTGACCGACAAAAAAAGGGAGCCTGCCGGCTCCCTTGCGATGGCCTGGCCGCGGAGAAACTACGCGACGTGCGACGCTTCGTACGAGCGAATCCGCTCTGCCATCTGATCCTTGAGGAGGAGTTTCCGCTTCTTCAACGTCTTCTCTTCGATTTCCTCATCGACTGAGACTTCCTTCTTGGTACACAGTTCGTTGAGGCGATTCTCACAACGGTGATGCTCTTCGATCCACTCACGGAACTCAGGATCTTCCGTTGTGAGAAGCCGTTGAATGTCAGCGATATTCGACATCGATTTCCTCCTTCGAAGTGACGCTCACGAGAAAATTCTACCACCGCGGAGCGAGAGGGGTATTGTGCTGGTAAACTGCTGAGCCGTTTGGAAATGGCTCGACGAATTCTCCTCGCAGTGCTGTTTGTCACAACGCTTTTGACCCCCTGGAGGCGGGAGCTTCTGGTGGGCGACGAGACGAAGTACGGACAGGTGATTCGCGAAATGCGGACGACCGGAGCGTTTTTCCTTCCGACGCTCAACGGCACGCCGTTCACGCACAAACCGCCGCTGCATTTCTGGGCGATCGATCTGCTCACATTTCCGCTCGGTCGCTACTCGATGTGGCCGTATGTGATTCCGTCGCTCCTCTCATTCGCGTTCCTCCTCTGGCTGCTGCATCGCAACTTCGGCTGGATGTCCGCATTCGTGTGCGGAACCTCGCTGATGGTGTGGGGCTCGGCGCAGACGGCGCGGATGGATGTCGGATTCACCGCGTTTCTCACGCTCGGCGCGTGGCTGCTGTTCCGATTCTTCCGCGATGGTGACGCGCGCCTTCTCGTCCGCGCAGGAATCGCGATCGCGATTGCGACGCTGATCAAGGGCCCGATGGCGCCGGTCATCATCCTCGTCCTCTTCGCGCTCGAGTGCTGGCGGCGCCGCGGCGTGCCGCGCGCGAACTACCTTCCCGCGCTCGCGGCGATGATCGTGATTCCGCTCCTGTGGGTCGTGCCGGCGTTCGTCATCGGCGGCAGCGCGTATGCGCACGACGTGATCGTGAAGCAGACGGTCGGCCGCGCGTTCTCCACGTGGGTGCACAAGGCGCCTCCCTGGTATTACCTGCTGCATGCGCCGGCCGACCTCTTCCCATGGTTCTTCCTCGCGGCCGCCGGAATCTGGCAGGCGTGGAAGCGGGGCGGCGAGCTCGATGGCTACTGCATCAACTGGATTCTCGCCGTGCTGCTGCCGTACTCGCTGATGTCGAGCAAGCTCGACGTCTACATGATGGCGATGATTCCGCCCGCCGCGATTCTGATCGCGCTTGCCGACGGTCGCGCGGTGTCTGTTGCGAGCCGTGTGACGCTCGCAATCCTCCTCTGCGCCGCCTTGGCCGCGCCGCTGATACCGGCGCCATATCGCAGTCCCGGCGTCTACGTCGTCGTCGCGGTCATCGCGGCTGCTGCGATCGCCGGACTCTACTTCGGTACGAGAGAGGCAGTCGGTCTCGCGGCGCTGGCGATCAATGTCGCGGCCGTCGCGGTGCTCACCCCGATGGCGAACGATCTCGCGACGACGCGCCCGCTGATTGCTTCGCTCACGCGGCAGCATGTGGCGGCGAGCGGCATCGCTCTCTATTCGTGCCCGCAGCTCTGGAGCCGCGACATGCCGCGCGAGCTGGAGGGAGTGCATTACGTCGCGCCGGGCGATCTCGCGCAGTTGCAGCCGGTGATCATCGCGACGGCGCGGAAGAATGCGCCGGAGATCGCGAGCGCCCTGCGCGGCTACCACGTCGTCGATACTGTGCAGATGATCGGAAAGCCATTCGATGTCTACCGGCGCTGAGGTCTTGCGGCGGCGCCGTCACGCGGCCTCGGCGGCATTCGTCGCGCTGCTGCTGCTCTCACTCTTCTGGCCTTCGCCGATCGTGTCGGTGAATCGCCTCTGCTGCAACGCGCAGTTAGGCATCGACGAGCTCTCCTTCCTGGGCCGTGAAGCCCCGAGGTGGGACGTCGTCTTCTGGTGCCTTGCCGGCCTGCTGGCCATCGCGATCGTGCAATCCGGATCCTGCCAGATGCCGGCTCCCACGTTCCCCTCGCCCCGCGAAGCGGGGAGAGGGGCCAGGGGTGAGGGGCTGGCAGTAAAGCTCGCGATCGCCACGACGCTCGCCATCATCGCCACCTTCGCCATCGCCCGCTTCGCGGACGCGCGAGTCACCGCCTGGGCGGAAGGCCTGCAATCCGAAACCACCGAGAACTTCGTCCGCATCTTCAATCGCCTCGGCGGGGGGATGAATCCGGTCTTGATCGTGATCTTCTTCGCGCTCGCCGGCTACTCCTACCAGCATCGACGCTGGATCGCCTACGCGATCTCGATGGCGGTTGCAGGACTCGGCGCCGGCCTCGTCGCGCAGATCGTGAAGTTCGCGACGCTTCGCGCGCGGCCGGAGCTCTGGCTCGGACCTTTCCATCACGCGAAGTCGTCGGCGAGCTCGTTTCCGAGCGGTCACACCGTCGGATCGTTCGCGCTGGCCGGGGTGCTCTTCTTCGGTTCGCGCAACTGGCCGCTGCGCATCATCGCCATCGTGCTGGCATCCGCCGTCGGACTGTCGCGGATCTTCGCGTTCCGGCACTGGGCTTCGGATGTGTTCGCTTCCGCGGCTGCGGGATTGCTGGTTTCATGGGTTATTTCGAATTTCGTGATCCGGCTCACAAGCGGGGACGAGGCGCACTCCTAGAATCCGCCTCCGTTATGAACACCAAACGTGTGTCCCTGATCAACTACGACCTTCTCCGGGAGCTGTGCGATCACTGCCGCCGCGAGCGTTTTCACTTCGTGCCGATGGGCGCAGCTCCGGAGCCGGGCCGCTGCAGCAACTGCGGCAATGACGGCAAGCTGGCCGACATGAGCGAGAGCGCGATCTGGCGCCTCGTGATGCAACCCAACGGCGAGATGAAGGTCGTCCCGCTGACCGCTTAGCGCCTGTCTGTCCGAGGTATCATCGATGCATGACGCAGCCCGTCATGCACCGCGCGACGTACGAAGATCTCCTCTCGATTCCCGATCACCTGATCGCGGAGTTGATCGACGGAGAGATTTATACCGCTCCGCGGCCGGGAAGCCCCCACGCCCATACGACGTCAGTGCTCGGGATGGTTCTCGGCGGTCCTTTCCAGCTTGGCCAGAACGGCCCGGGCGGCTGGAGGATTCTCGACGAACCGGAGCTTCATCTAGGGCGCGATGCATTCGTTCCGGATGTCGCCGGCTGGCGGAAAGAAACGACGCCGGTCTGTCCCAACACCTCGGGCACCGACATTCGCCCCGACTAGTGCTCTGTCCTCGAATTCGGCGCAATACCGCTGGTGGTGCTTGCGAGGCAAGATCAAGGAGCGAGGAGGAGGCGATGCGGGACATCGTTGACGACGAGCGACG
>JAJPHC010000008.1 GCA_021325515.1 Acidobacteriota bacterium | reverse complement strand
TCGTCTATGAACTTCTGTACGACGGCGCCGGCAAGACGGGACGGCCATTCTTGATGGGACTGATCGACGCTACGACGCTTGGCCGGGAGGATGCAAAGGGCGAGTGGACACCGAGATGAGCGCGTTCGCCGACGGCAGGATCAAGGCCGTCCATCCAACGGTCTACGGCTACGGCGACGGGATGCGCAGCGTCCAGTGCAACGGCAGCGTCTATCCCTCGGGGTTCCGCACGCGCGATGGGAGACTCTGGTTTCCGACTGTCGACGGTGTGGCGACGGTATGGCCTGACGCTCCGCTGCACCTCAGCAGCGGGCCGCCGCCGTTGAAGATCGAGTCGGTCGTGGTCGATGGGCACATGATGCCTTCGCCGTCCGAGCTGAAGATCGAGCCCGGCACGAAACAGATCGAGATCCACTACGCGGCGCTGACGTATTCACTCCCGGAGCGCGTGGATTTCCGCTACCGGCTCGAGGGATTCGACAGCGACTGGGTCGAAGCGGGCAATCGCCGTGTCGCCTACTACACGAACGTCCCGCCGGGCACGTACACGTTCCATGTGATCGCCGCGAATGCGGACGGCGTCTGGAACCGGACGGGCGCATCGCTTCCGCTCAAGCTCGAGCCGCGCTTCGTGCAGACGATCTGGTTCCCGCTGCTGATCCTCATTCTGGTTCTCTCGACCGTCTGGTTCGTGCAGCAGCGGCGGGTGTACGTGATGCGCAGACGCGAGCAGGAGCTCGTCGATATCGTCGCGGAGAGAACGCGCGAGATCCAGGCAGCGCTGCACGAAGCGGAGGAAGCGCGGCGGAAGGCCGAGGGACAGGAAGAGATGCTGGTCAAGGCGCTGGACGAGGCGGAGGCCGCGAATCGCGCCAAGAGCATTTTCCTGGCGAACATCAGCCATGAGCTGCGCACGCCGCTCAACGCGATCATCGGATTCTCCACGGTGCTGGAGATGAGCGGCGACAAGTCGATGAATGAGCGGCAGCGGAAATTCATTCACAACATCAACACGTCGGGTGAACATCTGCTGTCGCTGATCAACGACATCCTCGATCTGGCGAAGGTCGAGGCGGGACAGATGACGATGGAGACCGAACAGGTGTCACTCGTCGAAGTGTTCGATGCCGTGGTGCGTGTGATGCGCGGTCTCACGCTCCCGCGCAACATCACGCTGGAGATCGATGCCGAGCATGACATCGGCTCGATGATCGCCGATCCGATCAAGCTGAAGCAGATCATCTACAACCTCGTGTCGAATGCGGTGAAGTTCTCGCCCGACGGCTCGGCGATCCGCATCGTGGCGCGGAGACTCACGGCGGATGTCTCGCCGCTGCGGCAGGCTTCGGTGTCGATTGCCGTGGTGGATCACGGCATCGGGATCGCGCCGGAACATCAGGAGCTGATCTTCGAGGAGTTCCGGCAGGTGCAGCATCCTTCGATGAAGCGCGCCGCCGGAACCGGTCTGGGGCTGGCGCTCGTGAAGAAGCTCGTGGCGATGCACAACGGGATGGTGAAGGTGGAGAGTGCGATCGGTGCGGGGAGCACGTTCACGATCATCCTGCCGGCTGTGCCCGCTGTGGCGGCGGTAACAGCTTCGCAACAGCAGAGCGCCGCGCGCGTTTCGTGAGCCGGACCACCCGTACAATGCCGGGCAGTCCAAACCCCGGAGGAATTCCCGATGCGCAAGCTGTTGGCCGTTGGTGTCGCTGTTGCGCTGTTCGTTGTGGTGTCGTTCGCTGCCGATGGAGTGAAGATGTCGCCGGCGAAGATGGCGCTGCTGTCAAAGGTTAGCCAGAAGATCGCGCAGTGGGGGCACGATCCCGCAATCGTCGCCGCCGTGCGTGCGCAGAATGCGAAGGCTGTTTCTGTCGCAGAGTTGAAGAAGATCAATGCGGCGTGGTCGGCGGGCGGCGAAGAGCAGCTCGCGATCTCGATGCTGCAGGGGCCCTGTGCCGATCGCCTCCACCAGTTCGTCAGCCAGGGTGCGTTCACCGAAGCGTTCGTGATGGACGAGCGGGGCGCAAACGCGTGCATGACGAATCGCACGACGTACTACTGGCGCGGCGAGATGCCCAAGTTCCAGAAGGCGTTCGACAACGGCAAAGGCGCCGTGTTCATCGATGAGCCGAAGTGGGATGAGAGCGCGAAAGCCCGCCTGGTGCAGGTGTCGGTGCCGGTGGTAGACGGCGGAAAAGCGATCGGCGTGCTGACGGTGGGTGTGAACGCGGACGCGCTGGGGAACTGATTCGTGGTCAGCGGGCCCGCGGTTGCGCGGGCTCGATCGCAGAAAATAGAAACGCCGCTCGATCGCGAGGACCTGAGCGGCGTGAATTGAGTTCGTCATGGTAGGCCCTAGCGGACTCGAACCGCTGACCTCCACCGTGTCAAGGTGGCGCTCTAACCAACTGAGCTAAGGGCCTGTGGGTACAGGTGACTGCGGCCAACGAATGAGGGCGTGTTGCTATTCCCTCACCGAGGGGCAGAAGCATAACCGGCGGAGAGCGCCGAGTCCAGAGGGTTAGAATCGTCTCGAATCGGGACGAAAGTTGGCGACTCTCAGACGTTGTGATTCCGACATTCCTTCCGCGGAAGTCTCGCTCGACGGCCGCGCCGAGACCTGGATCGGACGCTCGCCGGAAAACGAGATCGTGCTTCCTGACAGCGAAGTCTCGCGCCGTCATGCGAAGGTCGTTCGCGACTCCGACGGCTGGTCCATCGTCGACAACGGCAGCCAGAACGGCGTGGTCATCGCCGGCCGCCGCGTCAGCTCCCACCGCCTCCGCGACGGCGACATCATCCGCATCGGCACCTACGACCTGCAGTTCGCAGCGCATTCGCCGGGCATGGCCGCGTGCGTCCGCTGCGGCGTCGAGATCGAGCAGGGGAGCCGCTTCTGCCGCAAGTGCGGCGCGCCTCAGGATTTCGTCCAACCCGTCGCCCCCGCACCACCACCACCACCACCACCACAACAACAACAACAACAACAACCACAACAACCCCAACCAGCCGTTGCACCTCCGCCCGGCGGCAGGCAGCCGGCAGCAGCCAGCAGGAAACCCATCTCCGGATTCGCAGTGGGCTGCCTCGTCGCTTCGATCGTTCTCCTGCTCGCGACAGCCGGCGTGTCGCTCTACGTCCTCTACGTCAACGGCTATCTACCGTTGCGCTGAACGACAGCCGGACATAAGTTCCTTTCCATTCGACCGAAAGGAGAGTCTATGAAGCGATCCGGGATCAGTGTGTCTGTCCTCGTGCTCCTCGTGCTCCTTGGTTCCTCTCTCGCGGTGTACGCAGCCGACAAAGACCTCGTCATGAAGGCCGACTCCATCAAGTGGGAGGATGGTCCGATCAAGGGCACGCACGTCGCGAAGCTCTGGGGCGATTGGACGAAAGGCGGCGAGTATGGGGTTCTCGTCCGCTTCGACGCAGGCCTCATGAATTCGATGCACATGCACACGCAGACACTTCGGATCTACGTCATCAAGGGAACCTTCGTGCATCAATCAGAAGGTGGCGTGGAGGAGAAGGCGGGGCCGGGTTCGTACGTGATGCAGGTCGGCGGCGGTCACCACATCAGCGGCTGCGCCGCGGGCGCCGATTGCGAGTTCTTCATGATGTCCGAGGACAAGTTCGATATGACGCCGATTCCTCCGAAGGGACGAGGAATGAGGAGTGAGGGATGGCGGCCTGGCCATCCCTCGCTCCCTCCATCGCTTTCATGATGTCGATCGCGTCGAGCTCCATTCCTGACAGGAACACCTTCTTCAACTCCTCGCCGTACTTTTGAACGAGCGCTTTGTTGGATTCGGGTACGGACGCGAGCTGCTGCTGCAGCGCGTGCGCGGAGTCCGTCAGCGCCTCGCGTCCATCCGTCATCGACTTCTTCGCCCGCTCCAGCTCTTCTCGCTGTGCCGCCGGCGTCGCGGGGTCATTCAATTTCGCATCGATCTGGCGCACCGATTCGTCGACTCCTCTGCGAACCTCGGCACCCCAGTCGGCGCGCTGCTCTTCCGGCTTGAATCCCTGTGCCACCATCGCGGTGTAGATGTTGAGGTGCACCCAGTTGTATTCGTCGAAGGACATCGACTGCGCTTCGAGCGCGGCGATCTCCGCATCGCGCAGACGTCCGGCGCGACTGAAGAAGTTCCACTTCAGCAGGAATCCGGCGGATGGTTCTTTCGCCGGCTCCCGCTGCATGTCGGCGGCCATCTCCGTGTCGATCTCGTACAGCGCCCGCTTCACGGCCAGGAACTGCTGGATCTGCCGTTCGGTCAGCGTACCGCCGGCGGGGGGAGTAAAGGGATGGGAGGCGCGGATGGCCGCCGCGCGTTTTCCGAAAGCCCCTTCGCCGTCGGCCGCGATGTTGTGCAGCAATCCCTCTGCGTCCGAAACGTTGGCCATGGTCTGCAGCAGCGTTCCGCCGTCGACGTTCAGCTTTTCTTTCGCCTTTCGATAGCCGACATAGACGGCCGTCGACACGCCGATGACGGCGGAGAGGCCGGTCAGAAGGATGGCGAGGATGATCGCTTTCGCGGTGGTCATCGTCTAACCAGCGGCTGCAGCCATGCGCAGCGCGGCCCACGCCAGCAGCCGCGTCGAATCGAGCGTCGGCAGGGGTGAGCTCTTGTCGTCGATGATCAGCGGGATCTCGGTGCAGCCGAGGATGACGCCGTCGCAGCCGGCGGTCTTGAAGCGGGTGATGAGCTGCTGGAAAAACGCCAGCGACGACGGCTTGAAGACGCCGCGCACCAGCTCCTCCATGATGATGCGGTTCATCTCCCCTTTTTCCTTCTCGTTCGGACGCACGACGTCGATCGAGTACTTCGCGAGCTTTTCCGGGTAGAGCTCGCTGTCGACGAGCCACCGCGTGCCGGTGAGCCCGAGGCGATGGAAACCGCGCGCGTGCGCCTCGGTGGCGACGACGTCGGTGATGTGGAACCAGGGAAGCGGACTGCGGCTCTCGATGCGCGCCAGCGCCTGATGAATCGTGTTGTCCGGACAGATGAGAATGTCCGCACCCATCGCCTCGAGTTTTTTCGCGGAGATGAGCATCAGCTCCCCGACGCCGTCCCAGTCGCCCGCGTTGATGCAGCGCATGTATTCCGACAGCGGATGCGTGTGCATCGACACCTCCGGATGGTGCCGCGGGTCCGCACAGATCGTCCGATAGCAGAGCGCCGCGCCCTCCGCGGAACAGGCGACGATTCCGATGTGCAACGGCATTGTCTTGACCATTGTCGCGCCGGAGGCAGACAATTCAGCCTCAACCATAACCGAAATTTTTGCTGTGAAAGGGGCTCCTGTATGAAAACCCTCGTGACGAGACTCGTGCTGTTTGTCGCGATCTGCTTGTTTGCGACCCCCGGTTTGGTGCTCTTTGCCCAGGAAAACACGGAAAAGAAGGACGATCAGAAAGCAGCCGAGAAACCGAAGGTGAGCGAGGAGATGGTCGTCACCGCCACCAAGCGAGAGGAGAAGATCCAGGACATTCCGATCTCGGTCGCGGCGCCGAGTGAGAGCGATCTTCGCGACCGCGGCGCGGAAACCATCGAAGACGTCGCGGCCAACGTCGCCGGCTTCACGGTCCAGAACCTCGGGCCGGGACAGAGCCAGGTGGCCATGCGCGGCGTCTCGTCCGGACAGATCGTGCGCGATCAGCCGGGCGTGAAAGAGCAGGTCGGTGTCTATCTCGACGAGTCGGTCGTTTCGCTGTCGCTGTTCACGCCGGACATCGACCTCTTCGACCTGAGCCGCGTCGAGGTGCTGCGCGGACCGCAGGGCACGCTGTTTGGTGCCGGTTCCGAGTCAGGCACCGTCCGTTACATCACGAATCAGCCGAAGCTGAAGACCTCGGAGTCGGCGGCGGAGTTGTCCGTCGACACGATCAACTCCGGAAGCAACGGCGGCAGCGCGAAGTTCGCGTCGAACATTCCGATCAGCGATACGTCCGCCGCGCGCGTCGTCGGTTACTACACCCGCTACGGCGGCTACATCGACGCGGTGCAGCCGAGTCTGAAGGTCAACAAGGATGTCAACGAAGGCTATCGCGCGGGCGGCCGCCTGTCGTTCCTCTTCAAGCCGGACGACAAGCTGAGCATCACGCCGCGCCTGCTCTATCAAAAGATCGACATGAACGGCTGGAACCGCGTCGACATCTTCAACATCCTCGGTAACCCCTACACGACGACGCGGCCGAAGGTGACGCTCGGCAATCGGAACCAGTTCACACAAATTGAAGAGCCGACGACGGACAAGTTCACGCTCGGCGATCTCAATCTTTCCTACAACCTCGGCGGCGGAAACACGCTGACGAGTGTGAGCTCCTACACGAACCGCAACATCCTCGTCATTCGCGATGCGACCGCGCTGACCGCCAGCATCACCGGCGGGACGATCGGCCTCGGGCCTGCGGTCTACAACCTCGACGCGCCGCTCTACGATGCGACGAAGGCGAAATCGTTTACGGAAGAAGTCCGTTTAGCCGGCGGCTCCGACAACCTGCACTGGCTGGTCGGCGGGTTCTATGCGCACAACACCCGTCACTATGGCCAGAACCTGCCGGTCATCGGATTTACGGCGGCCAGCGGCATTCCGACCGCCGGAACGAAACTGGCGAAGACGGACGAGCTGTACAAGTCCGACCTGCACTACAAGCTGCGCCAGGAAGCGCTGTTCACGGAAGGGACGTACGCGGTGAATCCGCGGTTCGAAGTGACGGCGGGCCTGCGCTATTACAACTTCAAGGAAGACCGCAATCAGGTGTTCGACGGAATCTTCTCCGATCCGAACGACAGCGTCGGATCGGTGAGCGCGAACGGCATCGCGCCGCGCGTGATGGCGAACTTCAAGCTGAACGACTCCACCCGTTTTTACGCGCAGGCGTCGAAGGGTTTCCGTCTCGGCGGCATCAACGATCCGCTCAACACGCCGCTCTGCTCGCCGCAGGATCTGGTGACGTTCGGCGGCTTCGGCACGTGGGATGACGAAACGCTGTGGAACTACGAGATCGGTTCGAAGTCGAACATCATGAACGGGCGCGGCACGTTCAACGTCGCGCTCTTCACGTCGCACGTGAAGAATCTGCAGGCGACGGTGACCGCCGGCACGTGCTCTTCGCGTCTGGTGTTCAACGTTCCGAGCGCACGGGCGACGGGCGCTGAAGCGGAATTCGCGACGTCGATCAACGACAACTTCGATGTTGCTCTCTCGGCGAATCACACCGATTCGAAGCTGCGGTCGACGATCGCCAGCGCCGGGATCCACAGCGGCGACCGCATGCCGAGCGTCCCGCAGGACCAGTGGTCGGCGGCGACGACGTATCGCATTCCGATGTCGAACATGGTGGGCTATTTCAGCGGCGTCTATCAGCATGTCGGCGACCGCTTCACGCAGGTCGGCGATGAATCGCTGGGAAGCGCGGCGACGATCAGCCTGACGACGTTCAAGGGAACGATCGGCGGGCCGCTGACGCAGAACACGTTCACGTTCGATCCGAAGCTGCCGGCGTACGACATCGTGAATGTCCGCTTCGGCGTTCTGAAAGGGAAGTGGGATACGGCGCTCTTCGTGAACAACCTCACGGACGAGAAGGCGCGTCTCGCGCTCGATCGCGAGCGCGGCTTCCGCGCGCGCGTCGGTTACATGACGAATCAGCCCCGCACCATCGGAATCAGCACACGCGTCACTTTCTGATTTGACCCTGTCTCGACGAGACTTTCTCGCAGGCCTCGCGGCGGCCCCGTTAGCGGGCCGCCGCGGAGCGGCAGGCGGATCCCAACCACGCGTTGCAGTCGCCGGCGCAGGTGCATTCGGTGGTTGGGCTGCCTTGCACCTCCTGCGTTCCGGAGCGCATGTGACGCTGCTCGACCGGTGGGGGCCGGGCAATGCGCTGGCCAGCTCCGGCGGACGCACGCGCGCGATCCGCGCGGTATATGGCGCGGACCGCATCTACAGCGAGATGGTGAAGCGCGCCTTCGAGTTGTGGGCCGCACTCCCGGCGACGGCGGCTGAGCCGCTCTACGTCGAGAGCGGCGTGCTGTGGATGCACCGCGGCGACGACGCGTACGTCCGTGCCTCGGCGCCGATCCTCCACGACCTCGGCTTCGCGATCGACGAACTGGCACAGGACGAAGCCGCTCGGCGTTATCCGCAGATCGATTTTCGCGGCGTCAGGTCGGTATGGCTCGAACGAAAAGCAGGCGCGCTCTACGCGCATCGTGCGTGCGCGGCCGTGCGGGATCTCTTCGTCCAGGCCGGCGGGCGATATCGGACCGCGACCGCAACGCCGGGGCGAATCGAGCATGGAACGATGAAGTCGCTGCGAAGCGGCGACGGCTCGCGCATCGAGGCCGACGTTTTCGTGTTTGCATGCGGTCCGTGGCTCGGGCAGTTGTTCCCGGACGTGATCGGCGACCGCGTACGGCCGACGCGGCAGGAGATCTATTACTTCGCCACGCCGAAGGGCTCCGAAGCATACAAGTTGAGCAATCTTCCGATCTGGCTGGATTTCGGGAAGCGGATCGTCTACGGCATTCCGGATCCGGACGGCCGCTCATTCAAAGTCGCGGACGACACGCGCGGCGAGACGATCGATCCGACAACCCAGGATCGGACGCCGCGCTCGGAGGGCATCGAGCGCGCCCGGCAGTTTCTTGCGGAGCGTTTTCCCGAGCTCGCGACTGCCCCGCTCGCGTCGGCTGAAGTTTGCCAGTACGAGAACAGTCCCGACGGAAACCTGATCATCGATCAGCATCCCGAAGCGCGGAACGTCTGGATTCTGGGCGGCGGCTCGGGGCATGGGTTCAAGCTCTCGCCCGTCGTTGGCGAAATGGCGGCGGGAGCGATCCTCGAAGGAAAGCGGCCGCCCGAGGGGTTCCGGCTGGCGCGTCTGGCGGGCGCAACCGCGCGGAAAACGCAGTTCGACTGACGATTCGTTGACGTAATTTCCGCGCTCCGTTTTTAGTCGTATACTGATTTTGGTCCAGCCAAAAGAGGGAATGTTGAAATCGGAACGGCGACACGTTGCGCGCATCCAGCTCGATGCACCGATTACGACGAAAGTATCGACGTCGCGTGTGACCCTCCTGGATCTCAGTCTCGATGGCGCCCGCATCGAGCACAATTTCCCCCTGTCGCGCGGCAAGCAGCTCACGCTGCATCTCGAGCATCTCGGCCAGCACATCGACGTCCAGTGCGAAGTGCGCCGGTGTGCGCTCGTGCAACGCGACGGCGTCATCGACTACACCTCGGGCCTCCATTTCGTCTCGGTCAACCCTGACTCGATGATCGTGCTTCGCGAGATCATCGCGGATACGGTGAAGCGTGATTTCGATGCCCGCCGTGAGCTGCTGTTGAAGATCAAGAAGTAGCAGACCTTCCAGAATGCCAGAGCACTTCGAAGTGCCCGCGGGAACCGAGATCGCGCACTACCGCGTCGACAAGAAGATCGGCGCGGGAGGAATGGGCGAGGTCTACAAGGCGGTCGATCTCACACTCGATCGTCCCGTTGCTCTGAAGGTGCTTCCTCCTGCATTGCTGAGCGAAGCGGACCGCGTCCGGCGATTCGTGCAGGAGGCGAAGTCCGCATCGGCACTGAATCATCCGCACATCGTCACGATCTACGAGATCGGGCAGGCCACCGTCGAGAACCATCAGGTGCACTACATCGCGATGGAATTCATCGATGGCCAGACTCTGCGCGGCATGATTCAGAAGAATCCGCTGCCGGATCTGCTGCGGGTGCTGGCCCAGGTGGCCGACGGTCTCGCAAAAGCGCACGGCGCGGGGATCGTGACCGCGATCTGAAGCCCGACAACATCATGATCACGACCGACGGTTACGCGAAGATCGTCGACTTCGGTCTGGCCAAGCTGACGGAGCAGGCGCAGAAAGAGCGCGGGAACGTGGCATCGGGAATCACGCAGCAGGGGTTCGTCGTCGGCACGATCGGCTACATGTCGCCGGAGCAGGTCGAGGGTCTTCCGGTGCAGCCGTCTTCGGACATCTTCTCGTTCGGATGCATTCTCTACGAGTGTGCAACGCGCCGGCGGCCGTTCGAGTCGTCGCTGGCGATCGACACGCTGCACAAGATCATGTTCGCCGAGCCTCAGCCGATTCTTACGGTGCGTCCGGACGCGCCGCTGTCTCTGCAGCCGATCATCGATCTTTGTCTGCGCAAGAAGCCGGAGGAGCGCTACGGCAGCATGCGCGACATCGCGGCTGCGTTGCGGCAGGTCGATTCGGGTGCCCTGCCGACGCCGGCCCAGCAGGGGGAGCAGCCGACGGTCATGCTCAATGCGCCGTCGCTGACACCCCAACCAGCCGCTGCACCTCTGCCCGTGGCGACGCCTGCACCGGCGGCGCCGCCTGTCGCCGCACCGCGTCCGCGGCGGCGCCGGCGGACGTTCGCCTCGCTGATCAGCACGGCCTACAAGCTCGTTTTCCTGACCATCATCGGCAGCGGCGTTTACCTCTGGGCGACGATGCCCGACATCGGAAAGCTCGCGAAGACGAATCCTCAGACGATCGCGAACTGGACCGATTACGACGACATCGCGCCGTCGTTCCGCCGATCGCTGGTCGCCGCAGTGGATCCCGAGCTCGAGAAACGGCACTCGATCGATACGGCCCATCTCGATGTCGCGATGAAGGCGATGACATCACCGGATCGCTATCTCTACAGCCCCAGCGGGATTGCCACGTCTCTCGTGGAGCGGCTGTATCCGGTGTCTTCCGCGAATCCTCTCCGGAGTGTGCGCCGCTTCGCGGTGGGCGCCGTGATGCAGAAGCAGCTCTCGCGCGAGCGCCTCGTCGAGCTCTACGCGAATACGGTTCCGATCGGCGAGAGCTCGGGAGTCGCGGATGCTGCGAAGCGTTACTTCAAGAAGACGCCCGCGCGCCTCAGCGAAAGCGAATCTGCGCTGCTGGCGGCCTCGATCGGCGTCGCGTCCGCGGATCCTTCGCATCCCTCCGAAGCATTGACCGCGGCGAAGAACGAGCTGCTGGCGAAAATCAAGAAAGCGCGCGAAGAATAGGCGCACTCCAACGCTAATGCGCGGCTGCTTCGGCCGCGCCCCTGTGCGCGGCATCCTGCAGTTTCAGCGCGAGCCACCAGCCTGCCGGAATGACCACGCTCAATCCGAAGAGCACCCAATTCGGCTCCGTTGGTGAGCCGAGCAGCAGGATGGGGCTGCACACCGCGACGAGCAGCCAGAACGTCCGGTTGCTCAGGATCGCAAACGGCGCGAGCGCCGCCCATGCTGCCGGCTCGCGCGACATCGTCAGCAGCAGCGTGATGCCGAGGCCGTCGGCAACCATCGCTTCGATCGTGGCGGCGCGCGTCACGAAGTTCGCGACGGCGAACAGCGCGATGACGATGATCGTGATCGCGATGCCGGCGTCGGTCATCGCTGCGAATGGAGCGATGCTCAGCCGCTTCGCGGTGTCTGCGAGGAGCGTGTTGCCCATCGCCGCTACGCCGCGGGCGTGCAGGAGCGATCCGAGCATCTCGGCTGCGCGCCCGAGAATCGGTGACGCCGTCACCATCGCACCGAGTGGCTGCAGCCAGACGCTGCCCGGCGGAAGGATGAGCTTCGTCCCGATGATCACGATCAAACCCGCAACGATGAGCGGAAAGACGTGATACGCCTCCTCCCAGAGTTGGGGAAGGAGGAGAAACATCGGCATGAACATGCCGGCCGCGATGAAGCCTGCCAGGCCGCCGAATCCTTCGCGATGACGCTGGACGCCGACGACTGCCATGACGAAAAGCGCAGTCGCGAGGACGAGCAGATTGGCGTGCAGCGTTCCCTCGATCAGCAGCAGCGGAAATGTCGCGATGCCAAGCGCGCGGCGCGGCCGGCTCTTGTCCCAGACCAGACGGATCACGGCGGCCATTGCCGCGATCGTGAGCAGACGGCAGATCGCAACGGTCAGCGTGGCATTCTTCAGAGCCGAGGCGGCGATCGCGCCGACCGGCGAACCGTTCGCGATGACGGGCGCTGCCGCCGGTTGCAGGATCAATGTGCACTGCAGCAGGACGAAGAGGCCGTAGATCGCCGCGAGCGGCATCCGCTCGCCGTTGCGGACGAGCATGAACCATGCGGCAACCGCGGCGGCGTAAACGGTCAGATAGAGGGCGGTGCCGCTGGAAGCGGCGAGTCCGGACGCTCCCGTTGCGAGGACGAGTGCAGCAACGGCGAGAGGCACACCGAGGCGGCGTGGCGCCTGCTCGATCGCGGTCATCACCGTCGGCGACGCTCCTGCCGCGTCGAATGAAATCGCCTCGGTCTTCCCGCTCAGGCCGGCCACCGCGCGCGCGACGGCAGTGCGCGTCCGTGTGAGAAACGAAGTCTCGAGCTTCTCGGTATGGGGTGCAGCGCCCGGTTGGGGTTGCGGCGCAGGTGACTCGAACGTTTCCGTCTTCGCATAGTGAACGCCCGAGAACATCTCCGTCGGCCCGGCTGCGGGTGCAGCGGGGCGCGGCTCGACGACCGTCTTCTGCACGGGTTTCTGGGCGGTCTTTTGAACAGGGATTTTTGCCTCTGTCGCTTCGGCTGCCGAAACTGGAGGTACCGGTGCGGCCGTCAGATGCGGATCGTAGTCGCGGACGGTGGCGTCCTGCTGCATCGGTGCGCCAAGTGAGCCCGCCGTGTAAGGGTTGTCCGTGAAGAGCTGCGTTGCCACCGTCGCGAAAGGACTGATCGATGCTGCCTGCGCCTCGACGCGGCGGAGGAATGTCTGGGAGTAACGAATTTCGCGCAGAGCTCTCGCGACGTCGGATGCCGACGCGTACCGCTTCGCCTTTTCTCTCGCACACGCCTGCGCGATCACGGCATCGAGATCAGAGGGAACATCGGCGACCGTCGATGGCGGCAGGGGGTACTTCCCGGAAAGAATGCTGTTGACGATCTCCGAGTACTTCTCGCCGGGGAACGCATGCGTGCCGGTGATCAGCTCATAGATCACCGCACCGAGAGCGAAGATATCGTCCGACGGTCCGCTTTCGCCGGACATCCGCTCCGGTGACATGTAGAGCAGCGTTCCACTTGTGAGCCCGGTGCGCGTGAGGCGCGTTTCGTCGAAGCGGGCCAGACCGAAGTCGAGAATCTTCGGTTCGCCGGCTCTGGTGACGCAGATGTTGGACGGTTTGATGTCGCGATGGATGACGCCAAGGCCGTGAGCGTAGGAGACGGCCTCGCAGAGCTGAATCGCGATGTCGAGCTTGTGCTCGAGCGACAGAGGCGTCTTCGTCGCGATCAGGCGCGCGAGATTCGCTCCCTCGACATATTCCATGACGAGGAACGAGATGTCGTCCTGCTGGCCGAAATCGAAAACGGTGACGATGTTCGGATGATTGAGGCGGCCTGCCGCCTTCGCCTCCATGCGAAGACGCGCGAGCAGTTCGTCGCTCGCCGTCCCGTCTTCCTCGAGCTTGATCGTCTTGATGGCGACCTTGCGATCGATGATCGGATCGCGCGCCTTGTAGACGATTCCCATGCCGCCCTCTCCGATGACGGAGAGAACCTCGTATTTGCCGATGGTGCGGGGGTTACTGGATTCCATTGAAGCCCCCTGTTCAGTGACGAGTGACCGATAGTGATGAGTGACGAGTGATGAGTGACGAGTGATGAGTGACGAGTGATGAGTGATGAGTGACGCGTGACGAGTGATGAGTGCTGAGTACCGAGTGCTGAGTGCTGAGGGCTGAGTACTGAGGGGAGGGCCTCGCGTCACTCGTCACTCAGCACTCAGCACTCAGCACTCAGCACTAACTCATCACTCGTCACTCATCACTCGTCACTGATCACTGGTCCCTGACTGTTTCTGTAATTGTAGGTCCGGACGCGCGATCGGTTGTAGTATTAGCGAGATCCAGGAAGCGAAAATCCAATGCAACAGCCGGCGGTTCCTCTCGATGAATCGCGGCGACTCGCATCTTTACGGGCGCTGGAGCTGCTCGACACGCCCGCGGAAGAGCGCTTCGACCGTTTGACGCGGTTAACGCGGCGCCTCTTCGGCGCCGCTGCGGCGACGATCTCGCTGATCGATTCGTCTCGCGAATGGATCAAATCGTCCGCCGGCTTCGCTCATGACCAGCTCTCGCGGA
This sequence comes from Acidobacteriota bacterium, assembly GCA_021325515.1. Classification (GTDB taxonomy): domain Bacteria; phylum Acidobacteriota; class Thermoanaerobaculia; order Gp7-AA8; family Gp7-AA8; genus JAJPHC01. The sequence goes on along the minus strand of JAJPHC010000008.1, from coordinate 38,109 downwards.
TGATGTCGATCGCGGCGCATGTCGTCGGGAACGGCGAGACGCTGATCATCGAGGACACCGTCAAGGATGCGCGTTTCCACGATCAGCCGCTGGTCATCGATTCTCCGCGGGTGCGTTTCTATGCGGGAAGTCCGCTGCGCGCGCAGGATGGAAGCTGCGTCGGAGTGCTCAGCGTCTACGACCACAATCCGCGTCTGTTTCCCCCCGATGATCGCCGCGTGCTGGCCGATGCGGCGGCCGTGGCGGAGCGCGAGCTGCGCGAGAATGTTTTCAGTGTGCCGCAGCGGGCGTCGGTCGCCTTGCCGAGCGATGTCACGCGCATCGATCCTCTGACGCGGCTCTGGAACCGCACCGCGTTGATGGACATCCTGACGCGCGAGCTCGAGCATGCGAAGCAGGAACGGAAAGAGGTCGTGCTCCTTCTCCTCCGCGTCGATCGAAGCCAGGTCGTCAACGATCCGATCGGCGATCCGGCCGGCGACTGGGTGCTCACCGAGACCGCGCGGGTGCTGCGCACCTCGCTCCGGCCTTACGATCTGATCGGCCGTTACGGCGGGGACGAGTTTGCGGCGCTGCTGGTCGGCGTCGACGAGCGAATCGCGATCGAAGCGGCGCAGCGCATCCGGGCGGCGCTCGCGAAGGACCTGCGCAGCACGAACAGCGGCCCTCTCATCACGATCGGCGGCGCCGCTGCACCGGCGCATGAAGCGGATCCCCAGAAACTCATTCGCGTTGCGCAGTCGGCGTTGTACGCCGCGCAGCGCGGAAGCAGTCATGTTCTCGGCGTGGAGCGGTCGGCACACTGAGGAAGCGCCATGGCCACACAGATCCGGAAGAAGAAACCCGTCATCGTTGCCGAGAGCAACTTTCTGAGTGCGCGCCTGATGATGGCGTCTCTGCAGAACGTCGGCTTCAGCGTCGTCGTGGCGCGCAACGGCGATGAGGTCGTACGCCTGATCGCCGCCTATCGCTGCGAGCTTCTGATTCTCAACATGAACTTCGGCCGCCCCAGCGGCCTCGAATTGCTCCGGCTTCTCAAAGTCCGGCAGGAGACGATCCCGATCATGGTGATTACCGCAGTCGGCCAGGCTGAATTGAAGGCTGCTGCGGGGGCGATGGGAGTTCGTGCGTTCTTCGATCTTCCCTTTGTTCCTGAGGATCTCTGTCAACGCGTCACTGAAATCGTGGGGGCTCCATGACCACAACAGGTCCACGCGCAATTGGGATCACAGAGGAAGCGTTGCGGTTCATCGCGGCCGGCGTCATCGTACTGACGGCGATCGTGCTGGCGCTGACACTCGTGGTGATCATTCATCACATCGTGACCGATCGTCAGCGGCGGCGGAATCGGGCGCGATTCGAGACGGCGTCGATGCTTCTTGCGCCGCATCTCGTGAACAACAGTCCGTCGCTCGACGAGGCGGTGGCCGTCGCCCGCAGCAAGGCCGGCGATCGCGCCGTCGGACTCGTGCTGCGCCGCGCGCGCTACGACCTCAAGGGTCCGATCGTCGACAGAATCACAGGGATTCTCGTTGCCACCGGCGAAGTGCGCAAACTGCTCGGCGAGGCGAAGTCGCGGCGTGACTGGCGCCGCGCCGGCGCCGTGCGCGGTCTCGGCGAATGCGGAGGCGCGGAGGCGAAAGAGGCGTTGATCTCCGCGGCGGCGGACGATGTCTCGTCCGAAGTGCGGCGAGCCGCCCGCGAAGGTCTGTTGTCGGATGGCTCGGGCGAGGCGGTGCATGCCGCGGTGCGCTCCTTCATCGCCGATCTGCCGCGGCGTTCCGGCTGGCGGCGCTCGTTCTACGCGCGCCTCGCGGCGGTTGCGCCGGACCAGCTCACGGAGCTCATTCGCTCCGGTGAGCTGAAGGGAACCGAAGAGAAGCTGGCGATCGAAGCGCTCGGCGATGCCGGCCGTCCCGTCGCCCTCGTGCTCGCGATGGAGCGCATCGGAGCGCCGGAAGCGGAGATGCGCGCCACGGCAGTCCGCGTCATCGGCAAGGTTGCGACCGATCGCGAGGTGCCGGTGGTCATCGAAGCGCTCCAGGATCCGGAGTGGTTCGTCCGCGCGGCGGCCGCTCGCGCGATCGAATGGATGGCGACGCTGAACGCTGCGACGACGCAGCACAACTGGCAGCAGGGCGCCTGCGAGAAGCTGGCCGAGCATATGACCGACTCGTCCTGGTGGGTGCGCGCAAATGCCGCGCGCGCGTTGTCACGCTGCGGGAGCTCAGGTGTGCAATTGCTGCTGACTGCATCGCAGAGCTCCGACCGTTACGCGCGCGACGCTGCGATCGCCGCGCTGGCAACCGCGCCGCTGCAGCCGGAAGTCCGGTTGCAGGTCAAGAAACGAATCGACGAGCTGATGGAACAGAGTCAGCCTGCGATTCCCGCACCGCGTCCGAAGGAGTTGTTCGCATGAATACCGCAACACTGCTTTGGCTCATCGAACTGGCGATCCTCTGCTACTTCGCCCTGATCAATACGATCTATTTCGTCTTCACGATCGTGGCGTTCTTCGATCTCCTCTCCTTCGACCGCCGCTCCCGCCGCAGAGGCTTCGGCGACGTGCTCTCGGGGACGACCTTCCGCCCGATCAGCATTCTCATTCCCGCGCACAACGAGCAGGAAACGATCGTCTCCAGCGTGCATTCAGTGCTCGAGCTCGGGTATCCCGAGTTCGAAGTGATCGTCATCAACGACGGCTCGACGGATGAGACGCTGCGGCTGCTGCAGGAGGCCTTCTCGCTCTTTCCGGTGACCGACACGACGCGTCCGCAACTGAAGACCAGGCCGATCCGGCGCATCCTGCGCGCGCTCGATCATCCGAACCTCATCGTCATCGACAAGGAGCGCGGCGGCAAGAGCGACGCCTTGAACGCGGGGATCAACGTCTCGACGTATCCCCTCTTCTGTTCGATCGATGCCGACTCGCTGATCAATTCCGACGCGTTGCTGCGAATCGCGCGGCCCTTCGTCGAAGACGACCGCATCGTCGCCGCGGGCGGCGTCGTGCGTGTGCTGAACGGCTCGGTCGTGGAGCGCGATCGCGTGGTCGCGTCGCGCGCGCCTAAGAAGCTGATCCATCTCTGCCAGTCGATCGAATACGTCCGCGGATTCCTCACCGGACGCACGGCACTCGCGCGCCTCAATTCGCTGCTGATCATCTCCGGTGCCTTCGGTCTCTTCCTCAAGCGCTCGGTTGTCGATGCCGGCGGTTATCACAGCGGCACCGTGTGCGAGGACATGGAGCTGATCGTCCGCCTACATCGCGTCGCGCACGAAAAGGGAGGGCCGGGCCGCGTGATCTTCGTTCCCGATCCCGTGCTCTGGACGCAGGTGCCCTCGGACTATCGCTCGCTGATGCGCCAGCGCGATCGCTGGCAGCGCGGGCTGATCGAGAGCCTTCTGATTCATTTCAAGATGTTCCTGAATCCGAAGTACGGCGCCGTCGGTCTGATCGGCTTCCCGTTCTATCTGCTCTTCGAGGCGCTCGGTCCCGTGATCGAGATGTTCGGCTATCTCCTGCTGCCGCTGCTGTGGCTCTTCCATCGCTTCGATACGCGATTCGCGGTTCTCTTCTTCGCCCTCGCTGTGCTCTACAACATCATGTTGTCGCTGCTCGCCTTGATCGTCGACGACCTGCTGTTCCAGCGTTACGAGCGCGCCTATGACCTCGTGAAGATGATGCTGGCGGCGTTCATCGAGTTCATCGGCTACCGGCAGTTGCTCACGCTTCGAAGGGCCGGCGCGTTCGTGACGATTCTCTTCCGCCGCGGACAGTGGGGACGCATCAGGCGCGAGCGGATGGAAGATCAGACTGTGACGGTGTGAACGATGCGACGGCCAGTCATCGTGAGCCGCGGTGACGGCGAAGAATCCCTCCAACGGCGGGGGATTCTTCGTCATCGTTCCCGGCTCGGCATGACCGCGTTGCTGTTGCTGCTCTTCGCTCTCGTTTGCGCGATCGGCGAGGCGGGCGCGCCCTCCGTTCTGCGCGAGCTGCTGCCGCGCCGTCCCGCAGATAAACGGCCGGCCAGGGCGAAAGCAGCCATCGCGCAGCAGCGGTTCAGCGAAGCAGCCGAGATTCTCGACGGGTATCTCGAGGATCATCCCGACGACGGCGATTCGCGCGTGCAACTCGGCTGGTGCCGCTATCGCACGGGTCAGTTCCAGAAATCGCACGACGCGTTCGCCGAAGTCCTGAAACGGACTCCCAAGTCGGATGACGCACGTGTCGGCCTCGGCTACGTCGCGCTGCAGACCGAAGGGGGCGATGCAGCGGCGCAGTGGTTCCGCGATGTTCTCTCGCGCGATGCGACGCATCGCGATGCACTCGAAGGAATGGTGCTGGCGGGAAGGCGGCAACCTGTTACGCCGCGCACGGCGGCGGAAGCGATTGCGGCGGCGAGACGGCTGGAGTCGCTGTCGAAGACGTTCCGTCCCGAGCTCCTGCCTGCAGGCTCCGAGAAGCGGCTCCGCGGCCCGGAGCCGCCATCGACGCCGCTCGCGGTTCCGGCTCGCGCGATCAAGGACTTCATCGAGATCGCCGACGGCAACGGCGGCTTCGAGCCGATCTTCGTCAAAGGCTTCAATCTCGGCGTCGCGTTACCGGGGCACTTCGCCGCCGAGTTTCCGACGGACGAGAATCTCTATCGCCAGTGGCTCGACATGATGGCAGGCCTCGGCGCGAACGCCGTGCGTGTCTACACGCTGCTGCCGCCCGAGTTCTATCGCGCATTGAAGGGACACAACGCTGCGAGTCCGGATGCGAAGGTCTGGCTGATCCAGGGCGTGTGGACGGAGCTCCCGCCGGACTACGATTTCGCGAATCCCAGCTATCGCGATGAGTTTCACGCCGAGACCGCGCGCATCGTCGACGCCGTTCATGGGAATCTCGTCCTCGGTCCGCGCGCCGGTCATGCGTTTGGCGTCTATAACGCCGACGCTTCGGCCAGCGTGCTGGCCTACATCATCGGCCGCGAGTGGGAGCCATTCGCAGTCAGCGAATTCGACCGGATGAATCCGACGCACGATTTCAATGGATCGTTCTTTCAGGTGACGAGCGGCCGTCCGATGGAGTGCTGGGTCGCGAGCATGTGCGAGTACGCGGCCGGCTATGAGGCTGCGCAATACCGGGTCGTCCATCCGCTGACGTTCGCCAACTGGCCGACGCTCGATCCGCTGTCGCATGTGACCGAGGCGAGCCGGGAGGAAGAGGATTACTGGCGGGAGAGGTATGGCGTGTCGTTTCCGAAACGGCTGAAGGGACTGCCGTGGGAAGACGACTCGGTGACGCTCGACGCGACGATGATCCATCCGACGGCGGGCATGCCGGCAGGATTCTTTGCGGCGTATCACATCTATCCGAACTATCCCGAGTTCATGAACATCGATCCGCAGTACGACGACAGCCGCGATGCAAAGGGCCCGAATCGATACGCGGGATATCTTGCCGCGCTGAAGAAATATCACGGCGATCAGCCGGTGCTCGTCGCGGAGTTCGGCATCGCCACCAGCCGCGGCGTGGCGCACGTCCATCCTCAGGGGTGGAATCACGGCGGACTGAGCGAAGCGCAGCAGGGCGAGATCGTGAGCCGGATGCTGCAGAACATTCACGATGAGCGCTACGCGGGCGGCATCGTGTTCGAGTTCCTCGACGAGTGGTTCAAGAGCGCGTGGTCCGTTGCGCCGTTCGAATGCCCGGCCGATCATCGCCGGCTCTGGTTCAACGCGGAGAGTCCGGAGGAGTCCTACGGGATTCTCGCCGCGCGGCCGGGCAGCACGACGATCACGCTGGATGGCAACACGGGCGACTGGGGACGAGCGAAGGTGCTCGCAGCGAAATGAGTGTTCGGGACGATACCTCGCGCCATAAAGGCATCGGCAACGGCGAGAAGGGCTATGGCCGCTTCGTCGTCGCGGCAGTCGTCGTGCTCGCGGTGCTCGCGGCGTTGTATTACGCGCAGCGGGAGACGCAGACGGGATGGTTCCGGCTGCGCGAAATACGCGCGGCATCGGATGAGGGATTCGTCTATCTGCTGCTGAGGACCGATGGAACCGGCGCGCCCGACTGGAGCCGCGTGCTCTATCGCATCGCGATTGACACGTACGATTCCGATCGCGGTGAGCGGATGCTGCCGAAGCCGTATGAAGCATCGATCGGCACCGGCGCGGAGTTCATGATCGAGCTCGCGGGGCCGGAGCACAGCGTGCTGCGCGTGACTCCTTCGTACGATCCCTATCCGCTGAAGGGACGCACGGAGGAAGGCGGATGGATCGTTTCTCCGCGCAAGTCGACGGGACAGTTCGTGCCGCTCATGTTCGAAGCGAATCGCGAGCGCTTCGCGCGCGATGGGCATCGGTACGCCGCGCGGTATCTCGATCGCGGCAAGCTGATGTTCGCGGGGCCCGGACACGATGCGAAGACGGACCTCGGCGTCTCGGTCGCCGTCGGATCGCAGGGGGCGATCGAGTTGCGGATTCCCTGGGCGCTGCTCAATGTCAGCGACCCTTCGAGCCGGCGCGTGCTAAATGGCGAGTCGAGGCCGGAGGAGTCGGAGACGACGGAGACCGACGGCTTCCGCTTCTACGCGTACTCATTCGACAAACAGAAGAAGAAGGATCCGCTTGCGGACCGGCTTCCCGGTGTGGGCCGCACTGCGGCGCTGTACACGTGGCAGCGGTGGGATCAGCCGAAGTACACGCTGGAATTGAAAGAGAGTGCAAAGGCGATCGCTGCGACCATGAAGGGACTCGGTCCGCTGCGATAAGGGGGAGCAGTCATGAGAACGATGCTCATCGCTCTGGTCATCCTGACGACGGTGCTGGTGTCAGCGCAGACGGCGGCGCCGACCGCGGCGGCCGATGCTGCATTCGATGCGGGCAGGATGGATGTTGCGCTGAAGCTCTACGACGAAGTGCTGGCGCGCGACCCGATGAACGTGCAGGCGCTCACGCGGTCCGCGATGATGCTGTCGTGGCAGAAGCAGTGGGACGAGGCGATTCGCCGCTACGAGAAGGTGCTCAGCATCGATCCGAAGAATGAAAAGGCGCGGCTGGAGCGTGCGAAAGTGCTCTCGTGGTCGCACCAGTATGCGAAGTCGATCGCCGCATTCCGCGAGGTCGAGACGAGCGATCCGGGGAACATCGACGCGATGCTGGGAGTCGGCCGGGTGCTCTCGTGGAGCGGGAATCAGGCCGCGGCGCGGCAGCAGTATCAGAGGACGCTCGAGCGGCACCCCGACAGTCTCGAGGCGATGCTCGGCATCGCGCAGACCTACGCGTGGTCGGGGAACGACGCGCATGCGCGGACCTGGTACAACAAGGTGCTGGCCGTTGACCCCGCGCGGCGTGAAGCGGTGATGGGGATGGCGTATCTCGATCTCGAAGAGGGAGATCGATTCGCAGCGGATCGCGGCGCGACGCAGCTTGCAACGCGCTTCCCCAATGATGACGAAGTCGTCGAGCTCCGCAGCGCAGTTCGTCGCGCGAGCTCTCCGACGTTGCGCACGATGTACGACCACATCGACGACACCGACCGGAATCGCGTGAACTCGTGGGGAGTGGAGAGCGCGTTCCCGTCGGCGAAGAATACGGATCTAACGTTTGGCTACACCCGCTACGATCTGGAGGACTCCCTGCACCAGAACGGATCGATCGACAGCGGCTATGGGTCTCTTCTGCTGCGTCCTGCGCATGCGCAACGCCTGATCCTGCGAGCCGGCCTCGATCGGACGAGAGGCACGACCGGACACGACAGCAGCAAGGCGACAGGACGCATCGTCTATGTCTTCGGTGCGGGCAGCTCGGTCGAGACGGCTCTGACGGCAGATCATCGCCCGTTCCGCTACACGACGACGAGCGTCGACCGCGGCGTAACGCTGACGTCGTACTCGATCACCGCGTCGACGCGCCCTGCTGCCGCGCTCCAGCTCAACGTTGGAGCCGGTTACTGGGATATTTCGGATTCGAACAGCCGCCGCAGCGCCGACGCCGCGCTGGCGTGGCGGCTTCCGATGACAGGCGTGCGGACCGACCTCGCCGTCAACTTCCACTACTTCGATTACGACAAGCGGATGGGCAACGGCTACTTCGATCCGCAGAACTTCCGCGCGAGCTCACTGCAGCTCGATCTGCACAAGGACTTCAAGACGGTGTATGCGCATGCGATGGGAGAGCGCGGCCTGCAGTCGTTCACGCTTGGGAATGTGAGCAAGAAGAACGATCACTTCTTCACCTGGGGCGGCACCCTCGGAATCCGTTTCACGAAGTCGGTCGCCCTGGAGCTCGCCGCCACGAAGAGCGACTCCGCCTCCCAGAACCCTGCAGGCTTCGAGAGCAAGGAGTACACCGCCCGCCTCCGAATCCAACCCGGCACTTAAGTTGGTTTTCGGGGGTCACACCTGGAAAATCAACTTAACGGCGTCCCGTTAAGTTGATTTTCCAGGTGTGACCCCCACGAACCAACTTAACGGTCAGGCGGTGGCCAGGGGGGCGCTCAGCAGGTGGCGTGACAGGGCCTTCCACAGGGCGCCCATCGCGTTGTGCGCGTGGAGGCTGATGATCAGCATCAGGATGCCTGCGAGAGACAGAAGGAACCCTCCTGTCGGGTCGACCAGCGTCCAGTATCCGAGATCGACTTCACCGTGATACGTCGAGAACGGCGCGGCGATGAACGCGGCGGACGTCGCGAGCATGACCACCGACGCGATCCAGCAGGCGAGGCCGACGGGGAACTTCAGCATCAGGAACACGGCGCCCTTCCAGGTCGCGGAGTCGGCGGCGATTCTCTTCATCCGCTGCCATGCCGTTCCGCTGATCTCGCCTGAAGCGGCAATCGGTTCATCGAGCAGGAAGCGTGACAGCAGGCGCTCGAATGCTTCGAGCCCGCGGATCGAAAGAACCATCGCGACCGCGAGCAGCAGACCGATCCAGAGCAGTGACAAGCCGAGTGTCAGCGCACCGCCGGTCACGAAGAAAATGAAGTAGCCCAGCCCCAGTGGAAAGGCCAGCCAGATGTAGGCGAGGTTCGTCCAGGTGCGTGGTTTGGCGACGACGGTGAAGAAGCGGCGGATGTTTTCGGTCATGGCGTTTGCTCCGTCCCGCTGTTACGTTCCGGCCCCGCGAATGTTTCAATAGCGCCGATGATCGACTCGATCCTTCTTTATCTGAGCGCCTTGTTCACGATCGCCGGTGCGATCCGGCGCGACAAGCGGCTTCTCGCTGCCGGCCTCGCGGGAACGGCGATTACGGCGCTCTGGCCTGCGCGCGAGAGGCGCGCGACCGGCACGACGCAACTCGATCGCGCGATGCCGGTGTGGGAGTTCGACGAGATCCATGAGACCGAAGTCGCCGCGGATCCGAATCGCATCTTCGACGCGATCAAGTCCGTGCGTGCCGAAGACATCGCGTTCTTCCGCGCGCTCACTGCGATTCGGCGCGGAGGCCGTCGCGGCCCGGAAACCATCCTGAATCCTGCGCGCAATCAGCCGATTCTCGACGTCGCGCTCCGCTCCGGCTTCTTCGTGATGGCCGACGATACGCCGCACGAGATCGTGATCGGATCGATCATCATCCGGCCGAATCGCGCCGTTGCCGCGATGAACTTCCGCGTCATCCCGGAGGGAACGCGTTGCCGTCTCATCACGGAGACGCGGGTACATGCGACCGATGCTGCCGCGCGCCGCCGCTTCGCGATCTACTGGCGCATCATTCACCCCGGCAGCGACATCATCCGGCGGTCGTGGCTGCACGCCATCCGTCTGCGTGCGGAATCGTCTGCTTTGGGCAGATAATGGCCGGACAGATTCGAGGTCGGATGCATGTCGGTGGAAGCGGGTCCGCAACAGCGGGTGATTCCGAAGCCGCGGCCGGGCGGCCTCGATCCGCAGTCGATCATCGACGCGTTCGCGCTGCGGATGATGTATTCGGTCGCGCGCGATCAGTACAACGCGACCGATCTCGACTCGTTTCAGGCGCTCGCGTTCTCCGTGCGCGATCGCATCATGGAGCGATGGTTCACCACGCAGGATTCGTACTACCAGGCTGACGTCAAGCGCGTTTACTACCTCTCGCTCGAATTCCTCCTCGGCCGTCTGCTGATCAGCAACGCGCTGAATCTCGGTGCCGCCGGCGCGTACTACGTCGCGATGCGGAAGCTGGGGCTCAATCTCGAAGACCTCGCGGAAAGCGAGGCCGACGCCGGCCTCGGCAACGGCGGGCTCGGACGTCTCGCCGCCTGTTTCCTCGATTCGGCGTCGACGCTCGGCCTCCCGTTCTATGCGTACGGCATCCGCTACGAATTCGGCATCTTTCGCCAGAAGATCGTCGACGGCGACCAGCGCGAGGCACCCGATCCCTGGTTGCGCTACGGCAATCCGTGGGAAGTCCCGCGCCCCGACGTCGTCTTTCCCGTACGCTTCCACGGCCGCACCGAGTACTACGTCGACAACGATGGCCGCGGGCGCTGGCGCTGGATCGATACCGATGATGTCTACGCGATGGCCTACGACATCGCGGCGCCCGGCTTCTGCAATGACACGGTGAACTCACTCCGGTTATGGGCGGCGAAGTCGAGCCGCGAATTCGATCTCGAGAAGTTCAACGCGGGCGCGTACATCGAGGCAGTGGAGGACAAGACGAGATCGGAGAACATCTCGAAGGTTCTCTATCCCTCTGATCATCAGTACGCCGGCCGCGAGCTGCGCCTCAAGCAGCAGTACTTCTTCGTCGCCGCGACGATCTGCGACATCCTGCGGCGCTTTTCGAAATATCCGCGCAGACAGTGGCAGGACCTGCCCGAAAAAGTTGCGGTGCAGCTCAACGACACGCATCCGACGATTGCCATCCCGGAGCTGATGCGCGTGCTCGTCGATGAGCAGCAACTCGAATGGGACGTCGCCTGGCGGCTGTGCGAGCGCGTGTTCGGTTACACGAATCACACCGTGCTGCCCGAGGCGCTGGAGACCTGGCCGAAGGAGCTGATCGTCAGCGTTCTGCCGCGGCACATGCAGATCATCGAAGAGATCGACCGGCGATTCCGTCGTGCCGTGCTCGATGTGCATCCCGGCGATGGGGAGCGCGTCAAGAGGATGGCGGTGATCGACGAGGAGAAGCAGAGCGTCCGGATGGCGAATCTTGCGATCGTCGGCAGTCATTCGGTGAACGGCGTGGCGCGCATTCACAGCGACATCCTGCGTACGCGGATCTTTCGCGATTTCGACGAGTTCTTTCCGCGCCGGTTCAACAACAAGACGAACGGCATCACGCAGCGGCGATGGCTGCTGCAGGCGAATCCCGAGCTGTCGATTCTGATCACCGACGCCGTTGGCGACCGCTGGCCGCGCGATCTCGAACAGCTGCGCGGGCTCGAGCGCTTTGCCGGGGATGCCGAGTTTCAAGGCCGATGGGGGCAGGTGCGCCGCGACCGGAAATTGCGGCTGCAGAAGTGGCTGCGCCGCTGGCATTCGATCGATGTCGATGCCGATTCGCTCTTCGATGTGCAGATCAAGCGCATTCATGAGTACAAGCGCCAGTTGTTGAACGTGCTGCACGTCCTCGCGCTGTTCGATCGGCTCGCGCGCGGCGAGGGGGACGACGTCAAGCGGACGGTCGTCTTCGCCGGGAAAGCCGCGCCCAGCTATCAGATCGCGAAGCGGATCATCCGTCTCATTCACGACACGGCCTCGCTCGTCCGCTCCACGCCGCGCGTGGCGGAGCGTCTCGCCGTGGTGTTCGTGCCGAACTACGACGTCTCTACCGCGGAGATGCTCTTTCCGGCGACGGATCTGTCGGAGCAGATCTCGACCGCAGGAACCGAGGCGTCGGGGACGGGATGCATGAAGGCGGTGTTGAACGGCGGCGTGATCATCGGGACGCATGACGGTGCGAATCTCGAGATCCGCGACGAAGTCGGCGGCGAGAATATTTTTCTCTTCGGGCTCAGGGCGGAGGAGATCGAGCCCATGCGCGCGTCCTACGACCCGCAGCAGTTCATCGCGGAGAATGCCGCGCTGCGCAACGTGATCAACCGGCTCAGCGCGTGGCACTACGACGACATCGTCAACCTGTTGACGAATGGCGACCGCTTCTTCCATTGCGCCGACTTCGCTGCGTATGACGAGACACAGAAGCGCGCCTCCGCGATGTGGCTGAAGCGCGACGAGTGGCTGCGGATGTCCATCCTGAACACGGCGCGCAGCGGAAGGTTCTCCGCCGACCGCACGGTCGCCGAATATGCGCGCGACATCTGGGGGATCACGCCGAAATGACCCTCCTTCCGCAGGCCTGACGCTGCTCCTCCGCTCCTTCCCGGAGTAGCATTCGCGGCTATGAAACGCATCTTGATTGCCGCACTCCTTTTCACCGCCGCCCTTGCGTGTAAGAAGAGAGACGAGGCTCCCGTCGAGCCTCCACCCGCGCCGAAGCCTGCCGTGATGCAGACGAAGGCGGACGATTCGCAGAAGAAGCTCGCGACTCCCCAGCCGTCCGTCACACTGGCCGCCGGTGCGCCGATTCCGGCGAACGGCGTTGCCCTCTGGCTTCAGGGCGATGACGCCAGGGCTGGCAAAGTCGCGGCATGGGCGAATCCGCTCGTCGCGAATGTCACCGCGACCGCAGCCAGCGCAGCCGAGCAGCCGGAAGCTGTCGCCGGCGCGTTGAACGGTCACACCGTCATCCGATTCGATGGCGACAAGAACATGCTGATGACGAACATCGACATCTCGCCCGCGCGGATGCCGGAGGCGACGATCATCGCCGTCTTCAGCAGCAAGGCCGATGCGCCGACGCCGCTGCGCAAGCTCTACGGCGACGACAACGGCGCCTACGATCGCGCAGCAGGCATCGACAATCGTGCTGAGGGGAAGAACTACACGCTCTTCACCGGCAAGGGCGTCGAAGGGGATTTTCAGCTCGAGAAGGAGAAGCCGTATCTCACCGTCGATCAGCTCGGCGCGAAGGATGTCTCCACCTGGGTGAACGGTCACGCCACTCTCGCCCGGGTCGAGACTGATTACGGGGAAGCTCTCCCGAACATGTACATCGGCGGCACCGGCACGAGCTATCACGAGCCGTGGATGGGTGACGTTGCCGAGATCATCGTTTATGCTCGCGCGCTCACCGATCAGGAGCGGACGCAGGTCGAGGATTACCTTGCCCACAAATATGCGTTGACGCTTCAACGACCGTAAGTTTTTTCAGGAGAGAGTGTCATGACCGCAGTCGAAACCAACGTCGCCGTACGCGAGCCGCGGAGCGGGCAGAACCCGCTCAGGCTGAAGCGGATTCATCACGTCGAGTTCCTGGCCGGCAACGCGAAGCAGTCGGCGTATTTCTACCGGAAGGCGTTCGGTTTTTCGCAGATTGCCTACTCCGGCCTGGAGACCGGCAATCGCGATACGACGTCCTACGTGCTCGCGCAGGGCAAAGTCCGCTTCGTGATCACCTCGCCGCTGCGCCCCGATCATCCGGGCAGCGAGCACATTCGGAGGCACGGCGACGGCGTGATCGACATCGCGCTGCAGGTCGAGGATGCCGATTTCGCATTCCAGGAAGCAGTGCGCCGCGGCGCCACCGGCGTCATCGAGCCGCATGACGTGAGCGATCAGTTCGGGACGGTGCGCCGCGCCGCGATCCGCACGTACGGCGACACGATCCACACATTCATCTCCTACAACGATTACAAGGGTCCGTTCCTCCCCGGCTACGCGCCGGCCGACGTTCCGGGTGAAAGCACCGGCCTGCTCGTCGTCGACCACATCGTCGGCAACGTCGAGCTCGGGAAGATGAACGAATGGGCCGAGTGGTATTCGAAGGTGATGGGCTTCTCGCGCTACATCACCTTCGACGACAAGGACATCTCGACGGAGTACTCGGCGCTGATGTCGATCGTGATGTCGGATGACAACAAGGTGGTGAAGTTCCCCATCAACGAGCCCGCGCCGGGACGCAAGAAGAGCCAGATCGACGAGTACCTCGAGTGGTACGGCGGCGCGGGGGTGCAGCATGTCGCGCTGCTCTGCGGCGACATCATCGAGACCGTGTCGAAGCTGAAGGCGAACGGCGTCGAGTTCCTGTCGGTTCCCGACACCTACTACGAAGAGCTGCATGGCCGCGTCGGCGAGATCGAAGAGCCGATCGACGAGATTCGCAAGCTGAAGATCCTCGTCGACAAGGATGAGGAAGGCTATCTGCTGCAACTCTTCACGAAGCCGGTGGAAGATCGTCCGACGGTCTTCTTCGAGATCATTCAGCGCAAGGGATCGCGCGGATTCGGCAAGGGCAACTTCCGCGCGCTGTTCGAGTCGATCGAGGCAGAGCAGGCGAAGCGCGGGAACCTGTAGCGCTGCGCTAAGATGCGCGGCGCATGACGAATTACCTCTCCGGGTTCGGCAATGAGTTCGCGACCGAGGCGGTGGCGGGCGCGCTGCCGGTGGGACAGAACTCACCGCAGCGCGTCGCGCATGGTCTGTATGCGGAGCAACTGAGCGGCACGGCATTCACCGCGCCGCGCGTCGTCAATCGCCGCTCGTGGCTCTATCGCATCCGCCCGGCCGTTCATCACGAGCCCTTCGTGCCCGTGCGCGCGCTGTGGGGAGAATTCGAAGAGACGCCGAATCAGATCCGCTGGGATCCGTTCCCGATCGGAGAGACGGACTTCGTCGACGGGCTGCTCCCCATCTGCGCGAACGATGTCATCGGCGTGTACGTCTACGCGGCGAGCCGGTCGATGACCGATCGCTTCTTCTATGACTCCGACGGCGAGCTCCTCATCGTGCCGCAGCAGGGATCGCTGACGATTCACACGGAGCTCGGCATCATCGGCGTCGAGCCCGGCGAGATCGCCGTCATCCAGCGCGGCATTCGCTTTCGCGTCGAGGTGTCCGGCGCATCGCGCGGCTACATCTGCGAGAACTACGGACCTCTTCTCCGAATCCCGGACCTCGGGCCGATCGGCGCGAACGGCCTCGCGAATCCGCGCGATTTTCTGACGCCGGCTGCTGCTTACGAAGCCCGCGAGGGCGACTTCCGGCTCGTCAACAAGTTCCTCGGCAAACTGCACGAAGCGCGCATCGATCATTCGCCGCTCGATGTCGTCGCGTGGCACGGCAACTATGCGCCGTACAAGTACGATCTGCGGCGCTTCAACACGATCAACACGGTTTCATTCGATCATCCCGATCCGTCGATCTTCACCGTGCTCACCTCGCCATCCGAGATCGCGGGAACGGCCAATGTCGACTTCGTGATTTTTCCTCCGCGCTGGATGGTGGGCGAGCACACGTTCCGTCCGCCCTACTTCCATCGCAACATCATGAATGAGTACATGGGGCTGATCTTCGGCCTTTACGACGCGAAGGCCGAAGGCTTCGTGCCGGGCGGTGCGAGTCTGCACAACTGCATGTCGGGACATGGGCCCGACGCGGCGACCTTCGAGCAGGCCTCCACCGCCGCGCTCGAGCCGAAGTATCTCGGCGACACGCTGGCGTTCATGTTCGAAAGCCGGCACGTGCTCCGTCCCACGAAACAGGCGATGGATGCGCCGCAGCGGCAGCGCGACTACTGGAAATGCTGGCAAAGTCTGCAGAAGCACTTTTCACCGGTCTGATCGACTACGCGGGTTTGTTTCCTCCCGCGGCGCTGTCGATGACGGATGCGGTGCGCAACTTCGACGCGTATCGCCGCGGCGACTACGCGTGGATGCTGGGCCGCTTCGTCGTGCCCGCGGCGAAGATGCATGAAGTGCCGGGCGATTTTCCGAAGAGCGTGCTGGGAGTCGCGGAGAACGACGTGCTCGAGTTGAAGTATGAGGAGTGCGGGCAGCCGCGTCCGAACATCGCAACGACTGTCTATGTCGAAGTCTCCGGTCTGGCGCAACTCGACGACGTGGCAAGGCAGGGACTCAGAGCGAAGCTCCGCACCGGTGGTGTGACGCACGACGCGTTTCCAGATGCCGAGCGCGTCGCGTCGTTCATCGAGCGTTGCGCGGAGCTCGGACTCGCGTTCAAGGCGACGGCCGGTCTTCATCATCCGATCCGCTGCGTGAAGCCGCTCACCTACGAGCCGGGCGCACCGACGGGTACGATGCATGGATTCGTGAATGTCTTCATGGCGGCAGCGCTTCCGCAGCATTCGCGTGAAATCCTGATGGAATCGGATGCGCGCGCGTTCGAATTCAGCGATGATTCCGCTTCCTGGCGCGGTCATTCCATTGCGACCGCTGATCTGGCGCGCGTGCGAAACGAATTTGCGATCTCCTTTGGCTCCTGCTCGTTCGAGGAGCCTCTCAATGACTTGAAGGAGTTGGGGTGGCTCTGAAATCGTGGGTCGAGTCGGCGAACTACGCGAGCGATTTTCCGCTCGAGAATCTTCCGTTCGGCGTGTTCCGCGCCGGACGGAGCGCGCACATCGGAGTGGCGATCGGTGATCGCATCCTCGATCTCGCGGGGTGTTTCGAGGATGGTCTTCTTCACGAAGACGCCTGCGAAGCGCCGGCGTTGAATCTCCTTGCATCGAAGGGGCGCGCTGCGGCGCGCGCGCTGCGGGCGCGCCTGCAGGAGTTACTGGCCGACGGAGCGCCCGACCGCCATCGCGTCGCGCGGCATCTCCTTCCGCGCAAGGACGCAGAGATGCTGCTGCCGTTCTCGATCGGCGATTACACGGACTTCTACGCCTCCATCCATCACGCGACGAATGTCGGCTCGATGTTCCGTCCCGACAATCCGCTGCTGCCCAATTACAAATACGTTCCCATCGGCTATCACGGCCGCGCGTCATCGATCGTGATCAGCGGAACGCCTGTGCATCGTCCATCAGGACAGACGCGTGAGGATGCCGCGGCGCCGCCGCAATTCGGACCTTCGCGAAGGATGGACTACGAGCTCGAGATCGGCGCCTTTGTCGGCGCCGGGAACGACCTGGGAACTCCGGTTCCGATCGAACAGGCGGAAGAGCACATCTTCGGACTCTGCATCGTCAACGACTGGTCTGCGCGCGATGTGCAGACGTGGGAGTATCAGCCTCTGGGCCCGTTCCTGGCGAAGAACTTCGCAACGACGGTCTCGCCGTGGGTTGTGACGCTCGATGCGCTCGAGCCCTTTCGCGTTCCGGCGTTCGAGCGGCCGGAAGGTGATCCCGAGCCGCTGCCGTATCTGCAGCCATCAGGTCTCGGCTTCGACATCCATCTCGAGGTCTCGATCAGGAGCGCGAAGATGGAGAAGCCGCAGCGCATCAGCCGCGGGACATTCCGCGAGATGTACTGGACGTTCGCGCAACTGCTCGCGCATCACACGTCGAACGGATGCAACCTGCAGCCGGGAGACTTGCTCGCGAGCGGGACCGTGTCCGGAACGGCGAAGGATTCGCGCGGCTGTCTGCTGGAGCTTACGTGGCGCGGGACGGAGCCGCTGGAACTGACGAGCGGCGAGCAGCGCAGATTCCTCGAGGATGGCGACGAAGTGATCATGCGCGCGTGGTGCGAGCGCGACGGCGTGCGGATCGGCTTTGGAGAGTGCCGCGGCACGGTGGGGCCGCTGTAGAAGAAGTAGCTCTCAGCTCTCACGAGGAGAGCTGAGAGCTCGACGCGCGTGTTTACTTCTTTGCGCCGAGAATGGCGTCTTTGCACGCCTTGGCGACGCGGAACTTCACGACCTTCTTGGCCGGGATCTTGATCGCTGCGCCGGTGAGCGGGTTGCGGCCCATGCGCGCCTTGCGGTTCACCATCACGAGCTTTCCGAGTCCGGGGACGGTGAAGCCCTTCTTGGCCTCCTTGTACGCGAGGTCGCTCAGCGCCTCGAGCATCGTGGCCGCCGTCTTCTTCGAGACTTCAGCGGTTTCGGCGAGATAAGCAATGATCTTCGATTTCGTCATTGGGCCTGCTGCCATGTGAGTGTCGTAACTCCTTTAATTTTTATCTCCGCAAGTCGCGGGAAAGACGAGGCAATGTACGCACGTTTCACGCGGATTTCAATGATTTTCTATGGATTTTCGCGAAATTTCTGCAGGTGTGAAACGACCGAGAGCAGAAGCGATGCTTCGCGAGTTGTCAATACTGTACGTCCGGCCAGCGCCTGGAGCTCGGCGCATATCCGATCCGGGTTCTTGTCGCCGAACACATTTGCCTCGGTGAAGAGTCTGCGAGCGCGTTCATCGAGCACCTGCAGAAGATGCGATGGTGCCGGTTCCTGCTTCTTCGCTGCAGGACGCAGACCGCGGCCGAGCTCGTAGCAGAAGATCGCGACCGACTGCGCGAGGTTCATCGTCGGAAACGCGGGGGAGGTCGGAATCACCGCAGTTCTGCGGCACATCGCAACTTCGCGTCCGCTGAGACCTGACTCTTCGCGGCCGAAGACGACAGCGAGGATCTGCTCTTCATTGAGATGTTCGAACGCGAGCTCCGCGACTTCGTGCGGTGAGAGTTGCTCGAATACCTGGCGGCCGCGCACCGCAGTGGTTGCGACGCTGAGGTGCACATCGGCGAGCGCTTCTTCGAGCGAGTCGGCGCGCGTCACGGTTTCGAGCAGGTCGCTCGCGCCCTTGGCCCACCATTCCGAGACATTGTCGAGGCGCAGCGGCCGCTTGCCTGCAATCCAGAGATCGGTGAAGCCGAAGTTCTTCATCGCGCGCGCAGCAGCGCCGACATTTCCAGCCTCATGGGGCTCAACCAGGATGATGCGGACTTTCATGATTTAATCTCCGCCGACTTCTACGTCGGGAGAATCTCCAACATGCCTCACCATTATCCGCAGCAGGCAGCGCTCCGCGATGGTCGCCGGATCATGCTCCGTCCCTTCACCGAGCGCGATGTCGATGCGCTCTACGAGTTTTTTCACAACCTGCCGGCCGCGTACCAGCGCTTCGCGTGGGACCCGATCGACAGCCGCGCGCTCATCGAGAGCTGGGGCCAGAACATCGACTACTCGAAGGTGTTTCCGCTGCTCGCGGTCGACGGCAACAAGATCGTCGCCGACGCCACGCTGCATCGCCGCGATGGCGGGCCGCTGCGCCTCGTCGGCCGCGTGAAGTGGATGATCGATCCGGCATGGCGCGGAGTCGGCCTCGGGACGCTGCTGGTGAATCACTTCATCACCATCGGCCGCGAGAACGGTCTGCGGCATCTCTGCTCGATGTTGATCTCCGACCTCGAGGCCGATGCCGTCGCGACGCTGCAGACGCTCGGGTTCAAGTCGTACGTGCAGGAAGGCTACGGGACGGATCCCGATGGCAACCAGCACGACATGACGAAGCTCGTGTTGAAGCTGTAACGGAGAGTTATGCCGAAGCAGGGGCAGCCGCGCGAGGTGCTCACCCCCGGGCGACTCAAGGGTGGCATCTTCAAGTCGCACCTTCAGTGGGTCAGCGACAAGCATCCCTACGATGCGCAGAAGGTGCTCGATCGTCTGCAGCCGGATGTGAAGAAGGAACTGAGCGCGAAGATTCTCGCGACGTCCTGGTTTCCCTTCGCCTGGCTCGTGCAGCTCGATCGGGCGATCGCCGAGCAGTTCGGCGCCGGCCGGCAGGGCGCACTCCTCCGGGAGCTCGGCCGTTACTCCGCGGTCATCAATCTCTCGACGACTTACAAGCTGCTCGACCGGAAAGCGAATCACGAATTCTTTCGCCACTCCGCGTTGCTGCACGCGCAGTTTCAGGACTTCGGCAAGAACACCTACCAGCAGACGGGCGAGACCTCGGGCCGCATGATCTATTCGGAGTACAAGACGTTCTCGCCCGTCTTCTGTACAAGTGCCGTCGGCTACTTCGAAGGGTGTGTCGAGTCGCACGGCGGCGCGAATGTCAGCGTCGCCGAGCTCGAGTGCCAGTGCTACGGCGATCGCACCTGCACGTTCGAAATCTCGTGGAAGTAACGGGCCGCTTCGCTCCATCACCGACCGGCCCGCTCCATCTCGGGAGTCTGGTCGCGGCACTTGGTTCCTATCTCTTCGCGAAGCGCGATCACGGCCGCTGGCTCGTGCGAATGGAGGATCTCGATGCGCCGCGCGTGGTGCCGGGCGCCGCGCAGGAGATCCTCGCGACGCTGCAGAGATACGGCCTGCAGTGGGATGGGGACGTCGTCTATCAATCGATGCGGACGGCGTTGTATGAATCGGCGCTCGATCGTCTTCGTGCGAAGAATCTCGTGTACGACTGCGGCTGCTCACGCGCGGAGCTGCAGCGCGCGGCGTCGGCGCCGGTCGATGGCGAGACGATCTATCCCGGCACGTGCCGCAACGGTCTGCCGCCGGGCCGAGTGCCGCGCGCGATCCGCTTCCGCGCATCGGACGAGGAAATCGTTTTCGATGACCGCCTGTGCGGCCGCATCGAAGCGAAGGCGGATGACTTCGTCGTGCGCCGCGCGGATGGCGTGTTCGCGTATCAGCTCGCGGTCGTGGTCGACGACGCTGAGCAGGGCGTGACGCAGGTCGTGCGCGGCCGCGATCTGCTCGCATCCACGCCGCGACAGATCGCGCTGCAACGCGCGCTCGGCTATCCGACGCCGGAGTATGCGCATCTTCCGCTCGTCCTCAACGCCGATGGCTCGAAGCTCGGCAAGCGCGATGGCGCATTGCCGCTCCCCACACTGGACGACGAACGTGTCGCGCAGACGAAAGCGTGGGCGCTCGATTTTCTCAATTTGCGCGAGCGTACTGATCCGGCCACTTGATCTCGTCGCCGAGCTTCTTTGCGGCGTGAAGCGGCCAGTAGGGATCGCGCAACATCGCGCGCGCGAGCAGCACGGCATCCGCGGATCCGCTGGCGAGGATCTCTTCGGCCTGCTCCGGTTCCGTGATCAGGCCAACGGCGCCGGTCGCGATCGACGCTTCCTGCCGGATCGTGCGGGCGAACGGTACCTGATAGCCGGGGCCGAGCTGAATCTTCGCGTGCGGGACGAGGCCGCCGCTCGAGACGTCGATCAGATCCACACCCAGCAGCCGCAGTTTTTTGCAGAGAGTCACGGATTGCTCGATGTCCCATCCGCCCTCCGCCCAATCCGTCGCCGAGATCCGAACGAAGAGCGGCAGCTCTTCCGGCCATCGCGTGCGGACCGCTTCCGTTACGCGCAGGAGAAACCGCATCCGGTTCTCCAGCGTGCCGCCGTATTCATCCGTGCGACAGTTCGACAGCGGCGAGAGGAATTCGTGGAGGAGATATCCATGCGCGGCGTGAATCTCGATGACGCGAAATCCGGCATCGCGCGCGAGATCCGTCGCGCGTGCGAACTCGGCGACGACGCCGTCGATCTCGGCGACGGTCATGGCGTGCGGAAGCGGCTCGCCTTCGCGAAAGGGAATCGCGCTCGGCGCGAGAGTCTGCCATGAATGTTCGCCGGCGATGATGGGGCGTCCGCCGCGCCAAGGAACGTCGGTCGATGCCTTGCGTCCGGCGTGCGCGAGTTGAATGCCTGCGACCGCGCCCTGCGCTTCCATGAACTGCACGATGGGAGCGAATGCGCGCGCATGTTCTTCCGACCAGATGCCGCTGTCCCATGCGGTGATGCGTCCGGTCGGAGAGACGGCGCTCGCCTCGACGAGGACGAGACCGGCGCCGCCCACCGCGCGGCTGCCGAGGTGAACGTGATGCCATTCGTTGGGCAGGCCGCGCTCGCTCGAGTACTGGCACATCGGCGAGACGAAGACGCGATTTCTGAACGTGACCTCGCGAAGCGTGTAAGGCGTGAAGAGGTGCGACATCAGGTGTGGCTGGTGCGAAGCGCGCGCCCGAGGAATGCGGCGACGAGGTTGTTGACCTGCTCGCTGGCCTCGAAGTTCGCCATGTGTCCGGCGCGCGCGATCGGCGCCAGTTCCGCGTTGGGCAGCAGCGCTGCCATGCGCTCGGCATCGCTCAGCGGCGTGATCTCGTCGCGATCGCCGGCGATTACGAACGCCGGCATCGTTACGCTTCTCAGCGTGTCGGCGGAATCGGGGCGCGCGGCCATCGCCTTCAGCGCCGCGATCACGCCTGGCACCGATGCCGTCTCCATGATGCGGCGTACGTCCGCGCGACAGGCATCCTGCACGACCATCTTCGGCAGCATCGCATCGATGAGGGAACCCGTTCCCCTGCGCGCGACTTCATCTGCCTGCTTCATGCGGTTGACGCGGCCCTCGGCGGTGTCGGCCGTCTCGCGCGTGTCGAGCAGGAGAAGTGCAGCGAATCGTTGGGGAGCATCGCGCAGCAGTTGCATGGCGATGTAGCCGCCCATCGAGAATCCGGCCAGGACGCAGCGATCGACGTTTTCCTTGTCGAGATATGCGAGCAGATCGCGCGAATAGCTCGCCATCGACGTCTCTGCATCGGGCGCTCCCGCGCTGCCGAAGCCGCGCAGATCGGGACAGAGATGACGATAGCCGGCAATCCGCTTCTGCGGCTCGAAGATCGCCGAGGAGAGAGGGAAGCCGTGAATCCAGAGGATGGGGATCACTGCGTTGGAGTCTATCGCACGAGCCGGATTCCGAATACGGCTGCCGTGATGTTGAAGCCGGGATTTCGATCGGCTTTGTAGCCGCCGTTCGAAATGTGCTGGAAGCGGATCCCGGCGTACGGTGCGTATCCCTTTCGCGCGTGAAACGTCGCACCGACCGTGCCGTACGAATCGAAGTTGAAGCGCGATGCCTCGATGGGAACCGGCTTGTCCGACCACATTGGGCCGCTGCCCATCTCGACATACGGCCGCGCGTTTGCCGACGCGTCGCGGAAATGGTGCCGCACACCGATCGAGAGGTGAAGCGCCTTCGTTCGCTCGCGGCCGCCGTTGCCGAAGGCGACGAGGAAGTGATCCGGTTCGTCGATCAGCCAGGGAGCGATGCCCCAGGTGAACTCGGTTCGCGGCAGAAACGCGCGCGAGAAATCGAACTGGAGCGATTCAGCCGTCAACTGGCCATGGACGCCGTTCATGCTGCGGCCACCGCTGAGCGCAATGCTCGTCTGGATGGGCCCATGGAATCCGGCGAAGGCAGGCACAGCGACAGCGAGCAGAAGGAGGAGCGCGAGCCTGTTCATGAGAGGCTCCATTTTAACCACAGCTCCGTCAGTTTGTCGGTTGGTTCCCGCGCCAGGTCGCATTGCAATTGCGGCAGAGCATGCGCGGTGAGAGGTTCATCGCCACCGCAGTCAGCAGCGGAGCCGCGAGCAACGTCAGGAAGATTCCGTTCAGGAGCCGCGCGGAGATCTCGATTCCAGCCTGGCGTGCGCCGAACGCGAGCATCTGCACCGCGATTCCGCTGAACATCGAGATCACGAGTGCGCGCGCATAGGCTCGTGCGCGACTGACCACCGGGTAGATTTCGTCCGAGCCGCAGCGATGACAGCTCTCGTCCCATGCGGCGGCCGGCTGCAGATCCTCGCGCGGAGTGCTGTGCGCTTCGCGGAGGATATCGAGGGCTTCTGCGACATCCGCGCGCGCGACCTGCAGGCGAACTCCGCCATGCGACTGCGATTCGATTTCGTCAGCGAGAAACGCTGCGATGCCCTCCGCTTCGAGCGTTGCGCGGGCGACATTTGCAGCGGCGAGACTGGTGAAGCGATCGATCGTGACGAGGTCCATGAACGTGCGATAGAAAACAGCAGACAGCGTGCGCGGCGCATGTATTCCTGCTGTGCCCGTTTGACGCGCATGCGTGTGCAAGAGCAGAATCGCGGAAAACTTGGAGAGGACGGAGAAGTAATGGCGACGACTTCAAAGAAGAGCTCAGGATCCAAAGGGGGCGGGAAAGGACTCGCCGCCGAGGTTAAGCCGAGCGCCGATCTCGCGGCGATCGTCGGCAGCGATCCGATTCCCCGCAGTGAAGTAACTAAGCGCGTTTGGGACTACGTGAAGAAACATGGGCTGCAGGACCAGACCAACAAGCGGATGATCAACGCCGACGACAAGCTCGGAAAGATCTTCGGCGGCAAGAAGCAGGTCTCGATGTTCGAGATGACTGCGCTGGTCAACAAGCACCTGACTTCGTAACGCGGTTTGCAGGAGCGGTGCTCGAGGGCGGACTACGGTCCGCCTTTTTTCTTTGGCAGCGTGCTGCCTTCAGCGGATCCCGGTATCGATCGAGATGTCGACTCTTGTCGTTTCGTTCGCGGTGATCGTTACCTGCTTCGGAACGTCCGCGCTCCTGTCGATGCCGTTGGGCCTGAGGTCGACGGTGTAGGTGTTCGGCGCGAGGTCGATCGAATAGAAGCCGCCGTTGTCGATGTCGACGGTGAAGAGCAGCTTGCTGTGCGCGCTGTCGTAGACCTCGACCTTCCGTGATGCATACGCGGAGGGTGGAGTAGGACATGGATTCGTCGTCGTGGGGCCGGGACAGTTCGGCCCGATCGTCACGAGACCGATGAGCTTTCCCAGCCTGATATCAGACAGAGGATCGGTCGGCGAGTCTTTGTGACTGCAGGCCGCGACGGCGAGGAGCGCGAGCAGAGCGAGTCTCTTCACACCCTCGCATTCTACTTCGTGCCGAGGACGAACTGGTTGCCGTCGATGTCCTTGAAGATGGCGGACGTCCCCCACGATTCCTTTTTCGGCGGCTGGACGAACTCGACGCCGCGCGACGTCAGCTCTTCATACGTCTTCTCGACGTTGTCCGTCTCGAACGAGATCGCGGTGAACGTGCCGATGCGGTCTTCGTGTCCGGGCGGTGTGAAGAGGACGATGCCCGTTTCGGCTTTGCCGATCTTCATTTCGATCCAGCGCACGCCGGGACCGAACTCCTGGTCCGTCAGAACGCGGAAGCCGAGCTTGTCGCGATAAAACGCCAGGCTCTTCTCCTGATCGCGGACGGGAATCGAGGTGAACTTGATTTGCTTGATCATGCGCGCAATGTAGGGACGCCCGGCGCATTTGTCGAGGATGGGAATACCAGCTATAGTTGCAACCACTATAGCGACGGAAAAGATAAGGCTCGACCGCTACATCGTGGAGACGCTGCTGCTCGATCTCGTCGGCCACGATCGTTCGCCGTCCGCCTTTCTCGTCTATCTGTATCTCTACAGCCGGACGCATGGCGCGAAAACGAAGAGCGTGCGCGTGTCGCATCAGGGGATTGCCGGAGATACAGGTCTCTCCAAGAGCGCGGTGCAGGGCGCTCTTCGTCATCTGAACCGGAGGCGATTCGTCCGCAGCGTGCGCGAGTCGCAGACCGCGACGCCGGAGCACTTCGTCCTACGGCCGTGGGCTCGCTGAGACGGCGCGCTCGACCGCTTCGATCGTCGGATCGATCTCGATCATCTGCTCCTGCGGCACATTCTTCAGGATCGCGTCGGGATCCTTGAGCACGTGGCCGGTGAGGATGCAGACGATGCGGCCCGTCAGTCCCAGTTTGCGCACGCCGGCCAGCGTCGTCGCGGACGCAGGCTCGCAACCGATCCCGATCCGGTCGATCTCCCCCTTCGCGGCCATCAGTTCGTCATCGGTGACTTCGCCCACGACGCCGTTGGTCGCGCGAATTGCGGTCAGCGCCTTCTCGTAGCTGACGGGATCGCCGATGCGGATCGCACTGGCGATCGTCTCCGCCGTCACGCGATGCCGCTGCGCGAAGCCCTCGCGGAAACTCCGGAAGAATGGATTCGCGCCGCTGGCCTGGATCGAGGCGATGCGCGGCATCGTCCTGATCCAGCCGGCAGCGTGGGCCTCGATGAGCGCCTTTCCGAAGGCGCTCGTGTTGCCGAGGTTTCCTGCGGGCACCACGATCCAGTCGGGCGCGTTCCATTCGAGATCCTGCAGCAGTTCCCAGACGATGGTCTTCTGTCCTTCGATCCTGAACGGATTGATGGAGTTGACCAGATAGATGCCGAGGCGATCGCATGCCTCGCGCACGAGCGCCATGGCCGCGTCGAAGTCGCCGCGCACGGCGAGGCAGGTGGCGCCGTACGCCAGAGTCTGCGCGAGTTTTCCAGCGGCGACTTTTCCGGCCGGAACGAAAACGAGTGCGCGAAGACCCGCTTGTGCCGCGTAGGCGGCGAGGGACGCGCTGGTGTTGCCGGTCGACGCGCAGGCGATCGCGGTTGCGCCGAGGCGAACGGCCTGCGTGACCGCGACGGTCATGCCGCGGTCCTTGAACGAGCCTGTCGGATTCTCGCCTTCGTGCTTGAAGAAGATTCCGCTCCGCTCGTACAGACGCGTCGATCCTTCAGGATGGGTGACGATCTGCCGCTCATCGATGTCGAGCACCGCTTCGCGAAACCGCCACACGCCGCTCTGGTCGATCGCACGGCGCGATGCACGGCGCTGATCGAAAAGCGCTGGGCTGCCGCCGAGCGTGGCGCGCTCGACGGAGAGAAGGTTGCCGCATTCGCAGGTATAGCGGATCGCGTCCGCCGAATAGGTGCGGCTGCAGGAGATGCATTGAAGAATCATCGAACGCCCTTTCGCGCGATCGGGCCGGCGTGCGCGGTGGAGGCGACCTCGCCGAAGGCAAGCTGCATCGCGGCGGTGCATTTGCGCGCGACCTCTTCATTGGCAGCGATCGCGAAGACACTCGGGCCCGATCCGCTGATCGAGCATCCGAACGCGCCGGCGAGTACGGCCGCGCGCTTCACATCATGGAAGTGGGGAATCAGCGGCGCGCGGCGGGGCTCGGCGTAGCGGTCGTCGAGCGCGCGGCTGAGCAGCTCGCCGTCGCCGCTCGCGATCGCATGCGTCAACGCGGCCGTATTCGCCATCTGCTGCACCCACCCTGCGCGCTCCCACTCCATCGGAAGAATCGATCGTGCGTCTTTCGTCCGCACGCGCACGTTCGGCGACACGACGGCAACCCACCACTCTTCCTGCACGGGCACCGCGATGACATCGATCGGATCGACGGACCGCGAGATCGTGAGACCGCCGAGGACCGACGCCGCGATGTTGTCGAGGTGACGTCCCGCGACCGCGGCCTCACCTTCCAGCGCGGCCGCGATGATCTCGGCCGGCGACGGCTCGAGCTCCATCGCGCGAGCCGCGGCGTACGCGCCAGCCACACTCGATGCCGCCGATCCGCCGAGTCCGCCGGACAGCGGCAAACCTTTTTCGATCGAGAGAATCGGGTTGCGGTTGTCGCCATGCGCGCGAAGAAAGGCGATCGCCGCGATTGCTGCAGCGTTCTGTTGGGGATCGAGAGGAACGAGCTCCGCGTCGCGGCCCGTGATCGACTCGATGCGTGCTGCGTCGCTGCTCAGCGTCACGGTGACGCTGTCGCCGATGCCGTCCACTGCGAGACCGAGGACGTCGAAGCCGGGGCCGACGTTGCCGATGGACCCTGGTGCGAAGGCCGTGGCCGCCGTCATCGCCGCCGCCGTTCCTGAATCGTGATCGCGACGATGTCGTTGAGCACGCCGGCGGCAGTCACATCCGCGCCCGCGCCCGGGCCCGTTACGACGAGCGGGTTCGTCTTGTATCGCTTGGAGTAGATCGCGACCTGATTCGCGGTGCCGCGCAGTCCGCCCATCGGCGAGGACTTCGGCACCGCCTCGATGCCGACGCGAATGTCGCGGCCGATCTTCGCGACATAGCGCAGCGTCTTTCCTTCGCGTGCCGCGCTTTCGGCGCGTTTCGCAAAATCGTGGTCGAGCATGCGCAGCTTTTCGATGAAGCGCACCGGATCCTTGTCGTCCGCTTCACGGCTGAAGAGCGGTTCGAGCTCGATCTCGCTCAGCTCGACGCGCCGGCCGAGCGTGCGCGCGAGGATCAGCGCCTTGCGCGCGACATCGAGTCCCGACAGATCATCGCGTGGATCCGGCTCGGTGTACCCCAGCTTCCATGCCTCATGCACCGCCTCCGAAAACTTCCGGCCGTCCTCGAGCGCGGTCATGAGAAAGCCGAGCGTGCCGGAGAAGCATCCGAGAATCGTCTCGACGCGATCACCGGCTTCAGCGAGTTTTGCGAGAGTGTCGAGCACGGGCAGGCCGGCGCCCGCCGTCGCTTCATAGCGAAGTGCGAGGCCGCGATCTTTCGCGGTCTGCATGAGGCGTTCATATTCGAGCTGCGGGACCGCGAGCGGCTTCTTGTTCGCGGTGACGATGTGGAAGCCGTTCTCCAGCGCCTCCTGCAGCAGCGGCGCGGTTTCGTCGGACGTGAGGTCGACGAGAATCGGCCTGTATGCGGGAAGAAGCCAGAGCTCCTTCTGCATCATCGACTGCAGTTGCGGCAGGGTCAGCGGCGACTTGCGGTCGAAGAGCTTGCCGCCCGATTCCTTCTGCTTCGCGACGCGATTCAGTGTCGCGGGCTTGAATCCCTTTTCTTCGATGCGAATGCCGGAGCGATCGGCGATCGCGATGACGCGCAGGTCGAGGCCGAGCTCCTGCCGGAGATGCGGCTGCTGCGCGATGATCTGCCGCGCGAGTGCGCGGCCGATCTGCCCGAACCCGAGGAGCGTGAGCTTCGACTCGCGCCCGGAGACGTCGGCGAGAGGATGCAGCTTCTCGAGCTGAAACTCCGCATGCAGCGCCACGAGAGCGCGCGGCGCATCACTCTCCGCAACGGCAATCGTGATGTTGAGCTCCGAGGAGCCTTGTGCGATCGCGACGACATTGACGCGAGCGCCGCTCAGCGCGGAGAACGTGCGCGCCGCGATGCCCGGCCGATGGCGCATGCCGAGACCGACGACCGCGATCAATGCGATGTCGCGCGCAGCGTTGATGCGGTCGACGAGCTTGAGCTTTCGCTCGAGCTGGAACGCGCTCTCGAGTGCTTCGATCGCATGCTTCGATTCCGATTCGGGAACCACGAAGCAGATGCTCGATTCACTCGATGCCTGGCTGATCATCGAGACGGAGTGGCCCGCGCTCGACAGTGCGCTGAATGCGCGCGCCGCGACGCCGGGAACGCCGATCATCCCTTTGCCTTCGATCGCGATCAGCGACTGCTTGTGAATTGCGGTGAGCGCCTTGACGGGATAGTCGCCCGGCTTCACGTCATCGGCGATCCGCGTTCCGGGATAGCGATCGCGGAACGTGTTGCGCACGAACAGAGGAATCCGCCTGTCGACGAGCGGGATCATCGTGCGCGGATGGAGAACCTTGGCGCCGTAGTACGCGAGCTCCGCGGCTTCGCGATAGTGCAGTTCGGAAAGCACGCGTGCCTGCGGCACGCTCTTCGGGTCGGCGGTCATCAGGCCGTCGACTTCCTTGAACAGCGTGACCGATTTTGCAGCGAGCGAGCGCGCGAGGATCGCGGCCGAGAAGTCGGTACCTCCGCGGCCGAGTGTCACGACTTCGCCATCGGGTCCGCTCCCGAGAAATCCCGGCATGATGACGACTTGGCCCCCGGCGAGAAGCGGCGCGATGAGCTTCTTCGCCGCGCGCTCGCACTTGTTGAGGTTCGGCCAGAGGCTGCCGAGGCGGCGCTCGGTAATGATGATGTCGAGGGCGTCGACGTAGACCGCGTCGATCCCGGCATCCTGCGCCGCCTCGGTGAAGAAGCGCGCGAGAACGCGTTCGCCCCGCGCGATCAGCGCGTCCTGCGCGCGTGGCGTGAGCTCGCGCAGCACCGCGATCGAGTCGGTCATCGCGCGCATCTCGTCCGTGACCGACGTGAGGAGCTCGCGCAGCGCCCTGGCGCGCGCAGATCCTTTGATCAGCTCGGGAATGAGCGCCGCATGTCTGTCGTGAAACGCGCGCGCCGCGTTCGCGGCTCCGTCGCGATCTCCGCGAAGCGCCGCGCTGGCGGCGTCGAGCAGCAGATCGGTGACGCCGTTCATTGCGGAAACGACGGCGGCAACGCGGTTCTTCGGTTGTTCGAGGCCGCGGCGAACGTGGCCGATCGCGGCGCGGATCGCGTCAGGTGAGCCGACGGCAACGCCGCCGAATTTGTACACTTCTATCGTCATAGTGGGAACCGAGCGGGGAAGTTTACTTCACGCCGCGGTAGAGCCAGGCGATGCCGAACGTGAGCGGCTCATACGTCACGCTGCTGAAGCTCGCCGACTCGCGCATCATCGCCGCGAAGTCTTCACCCGACGGGAAGCGTGCGGTGGAAGACTCGAGGTAATCGTACGCATCGCGATTGCCGGTCAGCACGCCGCCGAGGCGAGGGAGGATGCGCTTGCGGTAGAGGTCGTAGAACGCGCTGAAGAGACGTCCGCGAGGCTGGCCGAACTCGAGAATGATGACGCGGCCGCCCGGCTTCACGACCCGCGCGAGCTCCGCAATTCCCTTGCGAGGGTCGCCGACGTTGCGGATGCCGAAGGAGATCGACGCGACGTCGAACGTGTTCGCCTCGAAGGGGAGCGCGGTGACATCGGCGACGTCGAACTCGATCGAGGTGCTCTTCCTGCGCGCGAGCTCGATCATCTCCGGAACGAAGTCCGTGCCGACGACTCGGCCGGCGCCGACTCGCTTCTTGAACGCGATCGCGAGATCGCCCGTGCCCGTCGCGCAGTCGAGGATGGCATCGCCGTTCTTCGCGCCGGAAACGCGAACGGCTCTTCTCCGCCAGAGATGATGGATGCCGCCCGAGAGCACGGTGTTCGCGCGGTCGTATCCCGGCGAGATGTCGCGAAACATGTTGCGAATCTTCGTCGGATCGGGACCCTGGTACGCGTTGGGCATCGGCGCGCGCGACGATCTCATACAATTTCGCGCCGATGCAACGCGACTTCGCCTTCATCCAGACCGGGCCGGGCAGGCTGTTCGTCGGATGGGGACCATTCGAACAGGCGCCGATGCGCAAACCGTCGCGGCCTGCATTCTTCATTGCCGATTTCTTTCTCGACGATCCGCATCCATGGCGGCATCCGGCGTCATGGGAAGAGCTGAGCTTCGAGGAATTCGCGTCGCGGTTCGAGCAGCGTGCGCCGCCGTCGGTCGAATGGTCGCCACCTGCGCTCGCCGATTTCGCCCCGCTGTTCTCGTCGGCGATCGAGGCGATGGAGCGCGGCGACTTCCGCAAGATCGTTCCCGTGCTCTTCGAAAGCGGGCGGATGAGTGACGGGCACTGGCGACATTTCGCGAGCAGGCTCGCGATGCTGCCGTCGCACATGTCGGCTTACGGCTACTCGTATCAGTCGCACGGGTTGATCGGGGCGACACCCGAGGTGCTGTTTCGATCGAAGGATGGCGGTTACGCGACGATGGCGCTCGCGGGCACGCGTCCGATCGCGCGCGCGTCGGAGCTTCTCGACGATACGAAGGAACTGCGCGAGCACCGGATGGTCGTGGACGACATCGTGCGGCGGCTCGCGCCGTTTGGAAACATCGAGGTCGGAACGCTGTCTGTGCTCGAGCTGCCGACGATCGCGCATCTCGCGACGCCGATTTTCTTTCGCGAGAGCGGACTCAATGGAGATGTGAAGATGTCGTTCGCGGAGATGGTGCGGCGCCTTCATCCCACGGCGGCGCTTGGTGTGTGGCCGCGGACGGAAGCGGGGGAGCGGTGGCTGCGCGATGCGGATCGCGGGGTGAAGAGGCGAGCATTCGGGGCGCCGTTCGGCATCGAGCGCGAGGATCACTCGTCGCTGGCGCTCGTCGCGATTCGCAATCTGCAGTGGTCGCGCGATGCGATCCGCGTCGGATCGGGCGCGGGTCTCCTCGCGGAGAGCAAACTGGAGCGCGAGTTCGAAGAGCTGCGGCAGAAACGCGAACAGGTGAAGTCGTTGTTCGGAGTCGCATGAGCAATATCGCGCGTGCCCGAGAGGTGATCGAGAGGGCGTGTGCCGATGGCGTGCGCGAGTTCTGCGTCTGCTCCGGCTCGCGCAACGCGCCGCTGCTGGCTGTTCTGGCGAAGAGCGATGTCAGGACCTGGACGTTCGTCGATGAACGATCGGCGGCGTTTTTTGCGCTGGGACGCATGAAGCAACTGCGTGCGCCTGTGGCCGTCGTGACGACGTCGGGTACCGCGGCCGCTGAGCTGCTGCCGGCGCTCGTCGAAGCGCACTACTCGGGATTGCCGCTCGTCGTGATCACGGCCGATCGGCCGGAACGATTTCGCGGCACGGGCGCGCCGCAGGCGATCGATCAGGTGCATCTGTTCGGCGTCTATGGCGCGCGTCACATCAACGTGGAGTTCGACGAGCCGCTGATCGATGAGGATTTCAGCGCTGGCGTTACGCCCGCAGCCGGTGAGCGCCGGGCTGTCCAGAAGCTTTCGCCGCCCGCGGGAACGATCCCCGACCGCGTGGGGGACGCCCGCGCTCCGCTGCTCCTTCTCGGCGGACTCGCAGAGGAAGACCGTCCACACGTCCGCGACTTCGTCCTTCGTTCCGGTGCAACGGTGTACGCGGAGCCGCTCTCCGGACTCCGTGAAGAGCTGGCGAACGTCGCGATCCATCACGAGCGCACGCTGAAGCGGGGAGACTTCGACCTCGTGGTGCGCATCGGAAATGTGCCGGTGCTGCGTTACTGGCGCGATCTCGAGACGAAATCGACGGAAGTTCTGCATTTCACGAGGCTGCCGTTCACCGGCCTGACAAGAGGCTGCACCTGGCCGCTCGAAGCATTGCCGCAGATCACCGGTCATCGGGACGATGCTCTCTACGCATTCGACCGCGAGCAGTCGCGGAGGCTCGAGGCGATCCTCGGCGAGGAGCCGCGGTCGGAGCTGGCGATGGTCCGCGAATTGTCGCGAACCCTTCCCGAACGCTCGCGCATCTACCTCGGCAACTCGCTGCCGATTCGCGAATGGGACCTCGCCGCCACCAGGCAGAATCGAGCGTTCGAGTACGAAGCGAATCGCGGTGCGAATGGGATCGATGGCCAGCTCTCGACATTCTTCGGATGGTGCGCACCGGGCGCGAACAACATCGCCATCGTCGGTGACCTGACTGCGCTTTACGATCTGAATGCGCCATGGATCGTGCCGCAGCTAGACGCGGCGTTCCGCATCGTCATCATCAACAATCGTGGCGGCCGCATTTTCGAACGCGTCGCCGCCTCCGACCGCCGCCTCGTCATCAACGAGCACGATCTGCGATTCGACCAGTGGGGCGGCATGTTCGGCATTGATGTCACGGAGTTGCGGCCGGACGGAGAGGCATCTCGCCGTGTCTGGGCGAGGTACGATCAGCTATGGGCGTGATCACGGCGCTGCACGGATTCCTCGGGCTGCCCGAGGACTGGGACTTTCTGCGCCGCGCAGGATTCGTGGTGGCGACGCCCGATCTCAGTGACATACCGCCGGAAGGAGACACGCTTCTTGGCTACTCCCTCGGCGGCCGGCTCGCGTTGCGCGCACTCGCGAACGGCGCCCGATATCGGCGCGCCGTCATCGTCTCTGCAGCGATCTCATTCGACGGCGACGTGGCGCAGAGGCGTGAGCAGGACGAGCACTGGGCCGAACGTTTCGAGCGCGGCGAGTGGTACAGCGTGATGCGCGACTGGAATGCCCAGGCGATCTTCGGCGGTCATGCGCTGCCGCGCCGCGAGTCCGACTTCGATCGTACGGACCTCGCGAGACAACTGCGGGAGTGGTCGCCTGCGGTGGTTCCTTCCATCCTCGATCGCGTTCGCGAGATCACGATTCCCGTGCTGTGGATCGCGGGAAGCCGCGACACGAAGTACGTCGCAGAAGCGAGGCGTGCCGTGTCGTTGCTGCCTGATGCGAAGCTGTGGATCGCGGACGGCGCTGCTCATCGCGTGCCGTGGGAGAGGCCCGAAGAGTTCGCCGCACAATTGCGCGCGTTCGCCGAATGACATAGCGTTTTGCGTCATGGCTGAGACATGGACTTCGATCAAACAGTTCACTGACATCAAGTTCGAACGCACCGAGGACGGGATCGCGAAGATCACGATCAACAGACCAGAGGTGCGGAATGCGTTTCGCCCGCTGACCGTGGGCGAGATGAAAGAGGCGCTCGATCTCGCGCGCGACGACTCCGAGATCGGCGTCGTCATCCTGACCGGTGAAGGTCCTGATGCTTTTTGTTCGGGCGGAGATCAACGCGTTCGCGGCAAGGGCGGCTATGTCGATCCGAAGGAGAAAATCCCGCGGCTCAACATTCTCGATGTGCAGAAACAGATTCGCAGCATGCCGAAGCCGGTCGTCGCGATGGTGGCGGGATATGCGATCGGCGGCGGTCACGTTCTGCATGTCGTCTGCGACCTGACGATCGCAGCCGACAATGCGCGCTTCGGACAGACCGGGCCGCGGGTCGGCTCGTTCGACGCAGGACTTGGATCTTCGTATCTGGCGCGAATCGTCGGTCAAAAGAAAGCGCGCGAGATCTGGTTCCTCTGCCGCCAGTACGATGCGAAGCAGGCACTCGAGATGGGTCTCGTCAATACGGTCGTCCCTCTCGCGCAGCTGGAGGAAGAGACGCTCAAGTGGTGCCGCGAGATGCTGGCGCTGTCGCCGATGGCGTTGCGGTTCCTCAAGGCGGCGATGAACGCCGATTGCGATGGCCAGATCGGACTGCTCGACTTCGGCGGCGATGCAACGCTGCTCTATTACTTGAGCGAGGAAGCGCAGGAAGGGCGCAACGCCTACGTCGAAAAGCGAAAGCCGGACTTCAAGAAGTTCCCGCGATTCCCGTGAACGCCTGGATCCTCGCAGCTCGTCCGAAAACGCTGTCGGCGGCCGTGGTGCCGGTGATGGTTGGGGCCGCGCTCGTTCGCGGCCCGCTTCACTGGCCATCACTCGCGTGTACGCTCGCGGGTGCAGTGCTGATTCAGATCGCGACGAACTTGATCAATGACGCGCTCGACTTCAAGAAGGGCGCGGATACGAGTGAGCGGCTGGGACCAATGCGCGTGACGTCGGCAGGCCTGCTGAGCGCGAATGCCGTGATGCGCGGCGCCTCCATCTGTCTCGCAGGTGCAGCGTTGTGTGGTGTACCTCTCATCATCCGTGCCGGATGGCCGTTGCTCGCGATCGGTGTCGTATCCATTGTGATGGCCTACGCCTATACCGGCGGGCCTTATCCGCTCGCGTATCACGGCCTCGGCGAGATCTTCGTGATCGCGTTCTTCGGCGTCATTGCGACCGGCGGAACATATTTCGTTCAGACATTGCAATGGACACCGGAAGTGACGATCGCCGGAATCGGAACCGGCTGCCTGGCGACGGTGCTTCTCGTCATCAACAATCTGCGCGACGTCGCAAGCGACCGGGCGAGCAACAAGCGGACGACGGTGGTGAGGTTCGGAGAGACGTTCGCTCGCGTGGAGATCGCGCTGCTCGCCGTGGCGCCGTTTGCAGCCGCGGCATGGCTGGGCCGGTTTGCGACACTGCTTGCGCTGCCCCTCGCAGCCGTTGTCATTGTGAAATCCTGGCGCGGCAGTGGCCGGGCTCTGAATCGGTGTCTTGCTCTTGCGGGAGTTCTTCAGTGGTCCTATGGCCTGCTATTTCTGGCGTTATGAGCTCGTTCCGCGGCGGCGATTGAGCGCTGTGGCCCGCGAGGGCAGGCGCGAAGGCGCGCTGCTTCGCGTCGATAACGGGTACGCCGATGTGCATCCATGGCCCGAGCTCGGCGATGCCACACTGGACGAACAACTGGACCTGCTTGCGCGCGGCGAAACGACGGCATTGACGCGGCAGTCTCTCGGATTCGCGGAGATCGACGGCCGTGCACGGGAGGCGGGGCGAAGTCTGTTCGAAGGGCTGACGATTCCGCCGAGTCATTGGCCCGGTCCTGATCCGCCGGAAGACTTCGCGATCGCAAAACTGAAATCGCTCGAGCACGTTCCTCCGCGCGTGAAGCTCCGGATCGATTTCAATGCGAGGCTGACATCCTCGCAATTCGTCCAGATCGCGCGCGAGCTTCCAAGAGAACGGATCGACTTCATTGAAGATCCCTGTCCTTACGATCCGCAGACATGGCGACTGCTCCGCGACTTGACGGGTCTGAAGCTGGCGCTTGATCGAGGGATCGGCGGCGAAGGTGTGGATGTTCTCGTCGTCAAGCCTGCAGTGCAGGAGATGCCGCGGACGACGAAGGAAGTGGTCGTGACTTCCTACATGGATCATCCAGTCGGGCAGTTCTTTGCAGCCTTTACGGCGGCGTCGCACCAGGTTCGCGCCACCTGTGGATTGTTTACTCATGTGTTGTACGAACCCAACGCATTCATCGAGCGGATCGCGTCGGATGGGCCGGGGCTGTTGCCACCCGGGGGGACTGGGGTGGGATTCGACGATCTCCTTGCTTCGATTCCATGGAAACGACTCGCGTGATCGACTTTCACAGTGAAGAATCGCATCTGCTGTTGAACCCGCGGATGCCGGAGAGCGATCGAAGCAGGCTCGAGGCGCTCTATGCGGCAGCACCACGGATCGCAGCCCACGTTTGGCTCAGCACGTCGGGTAGTACCGGCGGCCTGAAGCTTGTCGCATTGTCGAAGGCTGCGATGCTTGCGTCGGCAGCGGCGGTGAATCGGCGGCTGAATGTGCGCGGTGGAGAAGTCTGGTGCAGTGTGCTGCCTTCCTTTCACGTGGGAGGCCTGGGGATCTGGGCTCGTGCAGCGATCAGCGAAGGACGGGTCATTCAAGTCGAATGGGAAGCGTCGCGTTTTGCGGAGGTCTGCAGCAGAGAGCAGGTGAGCATCTCGTCGCTTGTGCCAGCGCAGGTGGTCGACCTTGTACGAGCGCAGATCAGAGCACCGGAATCGATGAGGGCGATCGTCGTAGGCGGCGGCGCGCTCAGCGATGACATCTATGAGAGTGCACGCGCGCTCGGCTGGCCCGTACTGCCGAGCTATGGAATGACGGAGTGCGCTTCGCAAATCGCCACTGCGTTGCCTGGAGAACCGGACCTCTATCTTCTCGATCACCTGCGAGCCCGGCAGGAGAGCGACGGCCGCCTCGCGTTCGCGGGATCGTCGCTGCTGTCGGGCTACGCGATGTTCGTGGATGAGCGGCCGGTCTTCGTCGATCCGAAGAGTGACGGTTGGTTCGTTTCGGAAGATCTCGGGCGGGTCGACGGGAGCCGCGTCGTGATCGAGGGGCGAGCAGGTGAGGTCGTCAAGATCGGAGGGGAGCTCGTCAGCCTGAGCCGGCTCGACCGGATTCTCGAAGAGATAGTCCAGCGGCTCGCTGTGAGAGACGCAGCGCTGGTTGCGATACCGGACGAACGGCTGGGCGCGGTCGTGCACGTGGCCGTGGTTGGCGAAAGGGGCGAAATTCAAGGGATTTTCAACGATCGGGTGGCTCCGTTCGAGCGGATCAGGAGAGTGCACTTCGTGGAGGCGATTCCGCGGTCGCCGCTCGGCAAACTGCTGAGGAGCCAGCTTGCGCAGGTTCTTTCCAAAAACCGGGAATAGGACTATGGGGGGAGTCGTTGTCACGGGTCCCCAACGCGGGGAGTCGTTCTGTGACAACCGAAGCGGTAACCACTAGCTGCACAAGGATTTGTGCAGCGGCCAAAAAGTCCGAGATCGCGGAATAGAGCGGCGGGGCCGATGGTTAGTGCGGGTCCTTGACGCGAAAGCGTCGCGGTCTTTGAAGCGCACGAAGCAGTGGATGGAATAGCGAGGCAGGGCGGTAGGTTGTACAAGTTCCCGACGCGATGTCGTTGACAAGCGAAGGGAGCCGGCAGTACACTCCTCGACCCCGGCGTCTTAGGCAGTACGATCTTTCCAAACCTCTGCGGCAACGTGGATACCGGTGTCCGGGTCAAACGGATTGGGTTCAGAAAAACTGAAAACATTCCGCTTGACACGGACGAGGGGGTCTGGCAATCTAGCCGCCCTTTCGACGAAGTCGGTTCTTTGACAACTGAATAGGAAAGCAAGACAGACAACGTGATTCCTTTCGAGAATCAGTTGCGGGTCGCAAGATCTGCAGCGATCTCAAAGAAACAAGTTCGTATCCAATATACGAACCGAATAACAAACATCAGTCGTTCACGATTGGTGCTACGGAATCAGATCTTTAGTTAACGCTGTCGCAAGACAGTAGAGTTCAACTGGAGAGTTTGATCCTGGCTCAGAATGAACGCTGGCGGCGTGCTTTACACATGCAAGTCGAGCGAGGCGTGTAGCAATACACAGTCGAGCGGCGAACGGGTGAGTAACGCGTGGATAACCTGCCCTGAGGTGTGGAACAACCAGGGGAAACTCTGGCTAATACCGCATGATACCGTGAGGTCAAAGGGGGCTCGCAAGGGCTCTCGCCACAGGAGGGGTCCGCGTCCGATTAGCTAGTTGGTAGGGTAATGGCCTACCAAGGCGACGATCGGTAGCCGGCCTGAGAGGGTGATCGGCCACACTGGAACTGAGACACGG
>JAJPHC010000053.1 GCA_021325515.1 Acidobacteriota bacterium | reverse complement strand
TGAACGAGCTGCTGGATGAGGCGCCGAACAAACAGATGGCGCCGCGGCTCGCTGTCGGCCTCGCGCGGCAGATCAGCCGCGGGCTCGAAGCCGCACACGAGCAGGGCGTCGTGCACCGCGACATCAAGCCGCAGAACGTCCTGATCGATCACAAGGGCGAAGTGAAATTGATGGACTTCGGCATCGCACGCATGGCGGAGACTCATGAAGGAATGACGCAGGCCGGACTGATCGTCGGCACGCCGCACTACATGAGTCCCGAGCAGGTGCGGGGCGACAACCTCGACGCGCGCAGCGACGTCTATTCGATGGGTGTGATGATGTACGAGACGCTCGCCGGGCGCCGCCCGTTCGAGTCGAGCTCGCTCACCGGCGTGCTCACCGCGCACATCACCGAGAAGGCGCGGCCGCCTGTCGAGCTGCGGCCTGAGATTCCGGCGCCGCTCAACGCGATCATCATGCGTTGCCTCGAGAAGGATCCGAAAGCGCGCTTCGCGAACGCCGGAGATCTTCTGCACGCGCTCGACAAGCTGCAGATTCCGGCAGCAGCGTAGGACGAGCTCTCAGCTTGTCTCACCTGAGCAGGCTGAGAGTCTGCCGTTCGCCCATCAGCAGCGGGTAGGGATCCACCGCGCTTCCATTCTGCTCGATCGCGAAGTGGAGGTGCGGCGTCTGCGGTGGTGCGTTTCCGGTCGTGCCGACATACGCGATCACTTCACCGCGATGCACGCGCATGCCTTCGTGGAGGAATGCGTCGTAGTGATCGAGATGCGCGTAGTAGTACTCGACGCCGGCATCATCGTGGATGTAGACCGTGAGGCCGCCGAGGGAGCTGACGCGGAGCTTGGTGACGATGCCGTCGGTGGCGGAGCGAACGGGTGTGCCGCGCGGCGCGAGAATGTCGATCGCGGCGTGGATGTGTCCCTTGCGCTGTGCGGCGAACGAATCGCGGAGCGCGGCGCGCTGAACGCCGTCGACGGGAATCAGCAGACCGCCGGCGATTGCGGCCGCAAGCGGACGAGCGGTCTGCGCCACGTGAACGGGACGGACGCTCGCCTCAGGCCTCAGCAACTGTTCTCCCAGAATCGAGAGGCCGATGAGCGCGACGATGGCTGTGCCCGCCAGGCGTAGTCTGTCCACGCTCAGGAGTAATGCAAATAACCCCCCGTTACTTCCAGATCGAGTCGGGAAGGGGCGCTTCAGCGTAGAGCCTGCCAACCTTCAAAGCGGACTCTTCGTCATCCGCAGAAAAGGTCAAGTTCTTGACCTTCAGGAGGGGCAGCCTCTTGTAATGGCTGAAGTTCAGCTCGACGTAGACCGGAACGCCGGGAATCGCGGCCGCACTTCTGCCGGTCATCGGCGAGATACCGGAGACGAGCTGCTGAACGAGCGCGCGCAGTTGCGGAGAGTCGCCGAGCGTCCGAGTCGTCCAGAGATCGATCCAGGCGTCTTCACCGTAGACGATGCGATAACGCTGCGCCGCGATTCCGTGCACGGTGCCGGACACCGGAGCGAGCACAGGGGGCGGCG
Source organism: Acidobacteriota bacterium (assembly GCA_021325515.1). GTDB lineage: Bacteria > Acidobacteriota > Thermoanaerobaculia > Gp7-AA8 > Gp7-AA8 > JAJPHC01. The sequence continues at coordinate 39,611 of JAJPHC010000053.1, read as the reverse complement.
TCTGCGGATCGATCTTCGTCAGCGCCGAACCGGCGAGAGTGTGAATCATCGATCCGAGGTGTGCCACGGGCACGTTGGTGTACATCCTGGAGAGAGGATTCTCGACGGTGAGGTCCCGCGAACCGTTGGCGCTGAAGCCCTTCAGCCAGATCGTCTCGGCGCGCACGCCGTGCGGATAGACGTGGAGCTCGACTTCGCCGAAGCGGCCCAGAAAGGGGAACGGGGCCGCAGGATTTGCCTCGAGCACGAGATGAAACGGGCGAGTGGCTGCGGAGGTTGCGGCGGAGACGAAAAGGGCGGCCGCGAAGGCCGCCCCTGACCAGAATCTGTGCAACTTAGAACGTGGCATCGAGGAACGGGCGAAGCTTCTTCGAACGCGACGGATGGCGCAGCTTGCGGAGAGCCTTCGACTCGATCTGGCGGATCCGCTCGCGCGTGACATTGAACGAGCGGCCCACTTCCTCGAGCGTATGCTCGGCGCCATCGCCCACGCCGAAGCGCATCTTGAGCACCTGCTCTTCGCGCGGCGTGAGCGTCCGGAGGACCTTGGACGTCTGATCCTTCAGGTTGGCGACGATCACGTGATCGATCGGCGAGATCACGCCGCGATCCTCGATGAAATCCCCAAGATGCGAATCTTCCTCTTCTCCGATCGGAGTCTCGAGGGAGATCGGCTCCTGCGCGATCTTCATGATCTTGCGAACCTTGGCGACCGGCATGTCCATCCGCTTCGCGATCTCCTCCGCCTGCGGTTCGCGGCCGAGCTCCTGCACGAGCGCACGCGACGTACGCGTCAGCTTGTTGATCGTCTCGATCATGTGCACCGGGATACGAATGGTGCGGGCCTGATCGGCGATCGCGCGGGTGATGGCCTGGCGAATCCACCAGGTGGCGTAGGTGGAGAACTTGTAGCCGCGTCGATACTCGAACTTCTCGACCGCCTTCATGAGACCGATGTTGCCTTCCTGAATCAGGTCGAGGAACTGCAGTCCGCGGTTAGTGTACTTCTTGGCGATCGAGACGACGAGGCGGAGGTTGGCGACGATCAGCTCCTGCTTGGCCTGATCGGCTTCTTCTTCGCCGGAGCGGATCTCGCGGATCGTCTTCTTCAGCTCATCGTGCGTGGTGCCGTAGAACGACTCGAGCTCGACGAGCTTTTCCTGGTACTTCTGGAGGCGGCGGCGATAGAAGTCGCGGCGCGTCTTGTCCTTCTCGCGCTTGAGCGACTGATCGTCCTTGCGGATCATCGACGTGACCTGCGAGAGCTCGCTGTCGATGTCCTTCAGCTTGTTGATCATTCGATTGCGCGTGGCCGGTGTGAAGTCGATGAGATGGATCTCGTCGGCGAGATTCGTCTCCAGCTTCTCCACGGTCTTCAGCCCCGCGGCGAGCGCCTTCTGCGTGAGCTTCTTCGGCTCGGCGACCTTCGCCTTCGCGTCCTTGATCTTCTTGTCGAGCTTGGCGATCTTCTCGAAGATCACCATGATCTCGTTGATCTTGTTGACGGCGGCCGCCGCGAGCTTCGGCTCGCCATTCTCGTCGACCTGCGCTGCGGAGCCATCGTCATCCGGCATCGCCAGATCGATCATCTCCTTGATGACGCGCGTGTCCTTCTTCGCACTCTCGTAGATCTTGAGGATCTCTTCGAGAATGATGCGGTTCGCGGAAAGCGCCTTGTAGACGCGCCGCTCGCCCTTCTCGATTCGCTTGGCGATATCGACTTCGCCCTGGCGATCGAGCAGCTTGACCGTGCCCATCTCGCGCAGATACATGCGGACGGGATCGTTGGTCTTGTCGACGATGCCGGAAGATGCGGCGATGATGTCCTGCTGGACTTCCTCGCGCTGATCCATTTCCTTCTCTTCGATCGTGCCGTCAATGGTGATGATGCCCTTGCCGGTCTGCGAAGGAAGCTGCTTCTCGGAGTCCTCGACGATGTCGATGCCGAGGTCGTTGAAGCGCAGATAGATCTCATCCAGCTCTTCGGGAAGAGAAGTGATCTCTTCCGGAAGGATTTCGTAGATCTCGTCGTAGAGGAGGAACCCTTTTTCTTTACCTAGTGCGATGAGCTGCTTGACTTCGACGTATTTCTCTTCGACACTCAAGTCGCCGACCCCTTCTTCAAAATTGGATTCCGGTTCGAGATTCGAAGTCCGCAGGCGGGTAGTCATTGGATGCGCTCCTCACCGGGCAGCGTTGGTTCGCCCCACGGGTTACGACGGTTCGAACGGTGTCCGCAGAGGACACTGACGTAATCTTTAGTGGACGATAATTATTTCAGCGTACTCAACATACGCGACAGCTCCGTCTTCTCGCGGTCGAGCTCGCGCAAACGTTCGGAATCCCCCGCTTTCTCCGCTTCCACGATCTCTCTTTGTATCTGGATTCGGCGGCGATTGAGATAGCCGCGTTCCATGGGACGCAGGTTCTCGTCGATTCGTTGGAGCGTTGGATCGTCGATCTCCTCGCTCAGCAGCAGCTCCGAAAGGAGCGCCAGCTCCACTTCGCCCCTAAGATGGGTCGTGATTTCGCCGAAATCAATAGGGTTACCTGTTACGAGATCATTTTTCATGATAGAAAAGAGCGTTTTGCACGCCGGATCCTCGAACAGTTCCTCGTTCAGCCTCCCCAGCACATCGGCCCCGAGCTTCCCCTGAACTGCGGCCTGCAGCACGAATTTCTCTCCGCTGGCCTGCGGTGCATTCGGCTGCCGCTCCTTCGCGGCAAGCGGTGAAGCCGCCCTTCCTTTGACACGCGACCAGACGCTTTCGAACTCGAGCCGGAACGCGTCCGCGATCCGCTGCGCGGCATCGTTTCTCACCACCGGGTCGGGCACCGCCGAGAGCAGCGGCATGAACTGCTCGATGCGCTCCGATTTCTCGCGTCCCGTCAGCGATGAGACATCCGCGGCCCACTCCTTGAGGCCGAACGTGAAGATGTCCATCGAGTTGCCGAGCACCTCGAGAAAACCATCGACGCCGCGCTGCTGCACGATCTCATCGGGATCCTTCGCCCCCTGGAGATCGAGCGCGAGCACGTCGAGGCCGGCGCTCAGCAGCACCGGCGCCGCGCGCAGCGTCGCCGCGCGTCCCGCCGGATCGCCGTCATAAGCGATCACGCACTTCCGCGTGTAGCGCCGCAGCAGCGACGCCTGTCCCGCCGTCAGCGACGTGCCCATCGACGCGACGACTCCCGGCACACCGGCATGATCGATCGCGATCGCGTCGAAATATCCCTCGACGAGAATCGCGCGGTCGATGCGGCGCATCGCATCCTTCGAGCGATGAAGGTTGTAGAGCAGCCGTGATTTGTTGAAGATCTCCGACTCCGGCGAGTTCAGATACTTCGGATCGCTGCCGTCGAGTGAACGGCCGCCGAAGCCGGCCAGCGCACCGGTCTCGCTGTGGATCGGAATGATCAGCCGGTTTCTGAACCGGTCGTAGTAGCCCTTCTTCTCTTTCCGCTCGGAGAGCAGTCCTGCCTTGAACAGTTTTTCTTCGCCATGCTTCTGGCCGAGCCGGCGAAGGATGTAGTCCCACGAGTCGGGCGCATAGCCGAAGCCGTATTTCTTGACGATGTCGTGCGGCACGCGCCGCTCTTCGAGATAGCGCTTCGCCGCGTTGTCGCCCCAGCCCAGCGCCTGGTGAAATGCCTCCGACGCGTCGTCGAGCACTTCGAGCAGATCGTCCTTGTCGGTATCGCGCTGCGTCTTGCGGCGGCGCGGCAGGTCGATGCCGTAGCGCGCGGCGACATGCTCGACCGCCTCCGGAAAGGTGAAGCGCTCCGTCATCGAGAGGAACTTGAAGACGTCGCCTCCCGCACCGCAGCCGAAACAGTAGAAGAGTCCCTTGTCGCGATCGACGTGAAATGACGGCGACTTTTCGCGATGAAACGGGCAGAGGCCCTTGTAGCTCTTGCCGGCGAGCTTGAGCGGAGTGACCTGCGAGACGAACTCCACGATGTCCGCCGCGGAGCGGACCTGCGAGATGACGAGATCGTTGAGGTCGACGAGAGCCATGTTCAGGCAGCAGGCTGATTACGTACCGAGTACCGCAATCGTCGCACCATCGCCTCCTTCATTGTCGTCGCCCGGCCGCCAGCTCGAAACCGCAGGATGTTTGCGCAGGTGATCGCGCAGCGCCTTGCGGAGCGCGCCGGTGCCGAAGCCGTGGATGATGCGTACGGCCTGCTTTCCTTCGAGCAATGCGCGATCGAGGAACTTGTCCGACTCTTCCAGCGCATCGTCAACACGTTGACCGATCAGATTGAGCTCTGCGCTGACCACAGGCGTGAGGTCCTTGTGCCCGACAGCCGCCCCCGCCTGTCCCTGCCGTTTGACAGTTGATGGCGCCGATCCTACAGGCACGAGATCCCGCACTTCGACCGTCATTTTCCGCCCGTTCACGTCGAGCACGGCCTTCTTACCGTCGACGGAAACGACGCGTCCGCTCACCTTGAACTTGCGATGCTCGGCCTTGTCGCCCACGTGGATCTCGCGCTGCTCGGCGGGGATGAACTCCATCGCGCGATCCACGGGCTTGGTCACCGTCTGCACGACCTGCTTCGCATCGATCGACGCACGTGCATTGCGATCCATGTCGCGCAAATTCCGAATTTCATTCGTCACCTGGCGGGCGACATCGTCGCGCAGCCTCTCCAGCTCATCTCGATACGAAGTCCCGAGGCGCGCTTTCTCCTTCTCGAGCTGCGCAGACTTCTCGGCGATCGCTCTGCGCTCGTCCTCGATCGCATTTCTGAGGCGCACTGCCTCGTCCTGCTGCGCGAGCACTTCCGACCTCTTCTTCTGCAGCGTGGCGAGCAGCGTGTCGGTTTCGCCGTAGCGGTCGCCGAGACGCGCGCGTGCAGCAGCGATGACGGGCGAGGGGAGACCGATCATCTGCGCAACGTCGATCGCACGGCTGCGGCCGGGGATGCCGGCGATCATCCGATACGTCGGCTGTCCCGTCGCGACATCGAACTCCATCGACGCGTTGAGAATCCGGCCGTCGTCGACCGCGAAGGTCTTGAGCGACGAAAGGTGCGTGGTCACGATGAGCAGCGCTCCCGTTTCGAGAAGATGCTCCACGACCGCCGCCGCGAGTGCCGCCCCCTCCTCGGGATCCGTTCCCGATCCGAGCTCATCGAGCAGCACGAGCGAGCGATTGGTGGCGCGCGCGAGCACGCGCTTCAGCCGCACGAGGTAGGCGGAGAACGTCGAAAGATGTTCGAGCACGCTCTGGTCGTCGCCGATCAGCACGTGAATCGCATCGATGATGGGGATCGTCGTGCCGTCGTCGGCGGGAACGGGGAGGCCGCTCATCGCCATCGCGACGAGGAGACCCGCGGTCTTGAGAGCGACCGTCTTGCCGCCGGCGTTGGGACCGCTGATGACGAGAGCCTGCGTGTAAGACAGCTGCCCCCGGCTGTCCTCCTCATCGACAGGCGGGGGCGCCTGTCGTACACCTAGCTCGATCGTCATCGGCACAACCCTGCGCGAGGAAGGCTCTTCGCCGAAGGCTTCTTCGCGCGCGGAGGCGAGGCGTTCATCGAGCAGCGGATGGCGTCCGTTGAGGATGCGCAGCTCGCAGCCGGTGCTGAAGATCGGCCGCGCCGCTTTGACCGTGCTGCCGAAGATCGCACACGCCTGCAGCGCATCGAACTCGCCCGCGATGTCCGCGGCCGCGATGACGTTCTTTGCTTCGTCGACGAGCAGTTGCGAGATGAAGCGTGTGATGCGCGCGATCTCCTCGCGCTCCTGGATCAGAAGATCCGCGAGATCGTTGTTGAGCTCCACCGCCTGCAGCGGCTCGATGAAGAACGACGCGCCGGAGCCGGAGCGCTCGTGCAGGATTCCCGGCACGGCGTTGCGATGATCGGAGCGGACGGGGATGCAGAAGCGATCGCCGCGCATGACGATGAGCGGCTCCTGAATCGCGTCGACGCTGCGGTTCATCACGTCGTTCAACACGCGCTGAATCGCGTTGCGCTTCTGCTGCACGCGCTGACGGATCGCGCGCAGTTCCGCCGATGCTTCCTCGCGCAGCTTGCCATCTTTCGTAAAGTACTTTGCAGCCTTCGCGAGCATCTCGCCGAGGTCGGGGATGTCGCGCGCGATCGCAATGAGGTGAGGGTAGAGCTCGCCGCGGAGAAACGTCTCGCGAATGGCCTGTGTCGCCCGCGCGGCGCGCACGAGTTGCCACGACTCCTCGAGTTCGAGCACGCTCTCGCGATCGAACAGCGGCCGGACGTCCGTCAGCCCCGCGATCGGCAGCAGCCCCTCGCGCAGATAGAACAGGCTCATCTCCGCGAGCTCGGATTGCGCACGTTCGCACGCCTCGAACGACGTGTGCGGCCTGCGCCGCGCGATCGCGGCCTTGCCCGGCGTGCTCTTCGCCTCCATCGCGACGAGGGTGAGCACGCGATCGAATTCGATTTCGCTGAGTGTCATGCTGAGCGAAGCGAAGCATCAACCAAGGCGTCGCGAAACTGTGCGTTCACCGCTCAACGCCTGAACGAAAGCTTCCGGCGCCTTGGCTGATCCTTCGCTTCGCTCAGGATGACGAAGAAAAAGGGCTCGCTTGCGCGAGCCCAATATCAAACTGCAATGGATGAAAGCTAGTAGCCGGCGCGACGTTCTTCTGCGAGCTTGCGCAGAACCTTCTTGCGTGCAGCAATCGCTTTACGCTTCCGCTTCGTGCTCGGCTTTTCGTAATGCTGGCGCTTCTTCAACTCAGAGAGGATCCCCGACTTCTCACACTTGCGCTTGAATCTGCGCAATGCATTCTCGAACGTTTCGTCTTCTTTAACGTGGACGAGAGGCATGACCCCGATCTCCCCCCCTTCTGCATCAGATCGCCAGATTCTACGCTGGCTAAACAGGCTGTTCAACGGGAGGGATGGGAGCCGCATTCCTAGGTTTCTAAATTCTTCATTCTGTGTTTTGCGTTCCGAATTCAGTGCACACAGGAGCGAAATGCGGAGCGCACAACGCGGACTTTAGAACTAAGAATCGTAGAATCAGTAACTTACGCGAGAAGATGCTCGACCCGCGAGATGATCGCGTCGAGCGCCACCTGGTTTTCCCCACCCTCGGGAATGATCAGGTCGGCATGCCGCTTGGACGGCTCCACGAATTCCTCGTGCATCGGCCGGACCGTCGTCATGTACTGCTCGACGACCGATTCCAGGCTTCGGCCGCGGCTGCGGATATCGCGCATCAGCCGGCGCATGAAGCGGATATCGGCCGGCGTGTCGACGAAGAGCTTGATGCCGAGGCGGCGGCGAAGCTCCGGTTCGGCGAGGATCAGAATGCCTTCGACGATCAGCACTTTTCGCGGCTCGACGCGCTGCGTCTCCTGCTTGCGGCTGTGCGATGTGAAATCATAGACGGGGACGTCGACCGATGAGCCCTTCGACAACACATCGAGGTGGCGCACGAGCAACTCGGTCTCCAGCGCATCAGGATGATCGAAGTTGATCTTGTGCCGCTCCTCGGGCGTCAGCGCGTCGAAGTTGCGATAGTAGGAATCGTGGGAAATCCACTCGATGCGATCGCGGCCGACGCGGTCATAGATCGACCTGGCAACAGTCGTCTTGCCCGAGCCGGTTCCGCCCGCGATCCCGATGATGACTGGTGTCTGCATCCGGTCTAGGGTTGCTCCTCGAGCTCTGCTTCCGTGACGAAGTCGGAGACGTCATCGGCGCCACACGTGTTGCAGACGACCTGCGCCAGCTTCCCGTTGTGGTACTCGAACTGATACGTCGGCGTCTCGCACTGGAGACAGATGAGGTATTCAGGTTCGTCGCCCATCGCGGTGAGTTTATGCTGAGCGAAGCGAAGCATCAACCAAGGCGCCACGGTTGACGTGCTTCAGGCCGTGGTCTCGAAGATTTCTTTCTCCCCGCGCCATGGATGATCCTTCGCTTCGCTCAGGATGAATCGCTTACGGCGTCCCCACCTGCGGCTGCACGAACGTCGCGGCGTTCGTCTCGTTGTCGATCACCGAGGCATACACATACGTCTCACGGTTCGAGGTCTCGACGACCAGCGAGAAGTCGTCGCCCTTCGTGATGAGGGGAAAGAGAAACTGGATCGGCACGTGCCAGATCGAGAACGGCGGCATCGGCACGCGCGTCACGGCGAGGTTGCGGCCGGGCAGCCTCTGCGCGGCGACGGTGAACGTCGCCTCGGTCTCGCCGAGGTTGACGAAGCCGATGTTGGTGCGGAAGGAGTCGTTGAAGGAGAGCCCTCGCAGCACACGCAATGGATACCAGAGCGCATCGTTCGTGACTGCGATCGGCTGCGGCTTGAACACCTTGTCCCCGCGCGTGCCGTAAGCGGTTGCGCGCACGCTGACGGAGCGGCGGCCCATCGTCTCGACCACGATCGGCGAGAGCAGTTTGTCCACTCCGAACGCTTCGGGCGCCACATCGGAGAATCGCACCGTGTCGCCGGCGGCGATCGTCGTCAGCATCGCCGGCTGATCGGGGACGGCCATCATCGTGATCGCGACGGTTGCTTCGCTGCCGGTGTCGTTGGTCAGTTCGAGCGCGGTTCGCCACAGCACATCGTTCGCTCCGAGCACGCTGCCGGCCACGGGAACGACGACGCGAACGCTCTCCCTCGACTCCTGCGCCAGCGCCGGGCTCGCCAGCAACAGCAGCAGCAGGATCTTCGGGGCGGTCACGGCTCGTAGACGATTGCGCGTCACGATCGGTTACACGAAGTGAGGCCGGAGCATTCTCGTACCGACGACCATGACCTTCTGGAGTTTCGTCAGCGAGAGGCGCCTGCGGATGACGACGAGCGGATCCTTTCGGAGCTTGGAAAGAACGGTTGCGTAGATGCCGCCCATCAGGAGCACGCCGAAGCGTGCGTCGAAGTCGAGCTCCTGCAGCAGCGGCTCGGCCTCGCGGAAATATCGTTCTGCGCGTGCGATCTGGAACTCGATGAGAGTGCGCACGCGATCGTTTTCGACTCGCCCGAGAATCTCCTCTTCGCTCACGCCGAATTGGCGGAGCTCTTCGCGAGGGAGATAGATGCGGTCGCGCGCGAGATCATCGCCGACGTCGCGCGTGACGTTCGTGAGCTGCAGCGCCGTCGCGAGATTGCGCCCGTACTCGAGGGCGCGCTCGGACTTGTAGCCGAAGATCGCCAGCGAGATGTCGGAGATCGACGTGGCGACGAGATCGCAGTAATGCAGCAGCTCTTCGAATGTCTCGTAGCGCGACTTCACCATGTCCTGCCGGCAACCGTCGATCAGCGCGATGAACGCGCTCTTCGGAATCGCGAAGCGGGTGAGCGCGTCGGCGAGCGCGATGGTAATCGGATGCGCGGGATGGCCTTCGTAACAGGCGTCGAGCTCGCGCTGCCAGGCGTCGAGGCGTTGCGCCGTATCGTCCAGGCTGACCGCCTGGTCGACCTCATCCGCGATGTCATCCGCAACGCGGCAATACGCGTACGCAGCGTAGACCGCGCGTCGCTTCGCGCGCGGCAGGAACCGGAATCCGACGGAGAAGTTCGCACCGTGTTTGTGCGCGATGGCACGGCATTGGTCGTACGCGTCGTCGATCGCAGTCATGGATCCTGTATCGGCCCCAGCTCCGGTACGCGCATCTCGGTGTCGCGCGAGCGGCACCAGTGCTCACCCGGCTTGTGCTGGCACCGGCCGCGATGCTGCCACACTCTGCGGACGATGGGGGAGAGAAGTCGCTTCCACCACGTTCGCGCATGCCACGAGCGAAGATAGCCCTGAAAGTCTTTCGTGCGCGCCGCCTGCCGCACGAACATCGAGAGTCCGAAATTGCCGCCGCTCTCATAAAGGAAGCGGTTGACGAGGCTCGTCTCCTGCTTTCCGGCCAGCGCTTCACGCCACAGCTCGTCGAAGTCTCGGCCATGAATGATGCTCTGCGCGGCGAGCCAGCCGCTCGTGAGCGCGTAGCGGATCCCGAGTCCGAAGAGGTAATCCTGAAACCCCGCGGCTTCTCCCACGAAGCGAGAGCCATTCGCCGTCGCGCGCGTCTTCAGATGAAAGTTCATGTAGGAGTAGCCGTAGCGGCGCTGCTCGGGCAACTCGAAGCGATGCAGGCTCTGCGCGGCCTGCAGCGAATGATCGAAGAAGTCGTCGATCTGCTTGAAGCTCGAGACAATCGCGCAGCCGAACGTGGCGAGTCCGTCGAGAATGAACAGATACGAATAGCCGCCGGGCGAGAGTTTGTGATTGAAGAAGACGTCGATGCGCTCCGGCTCGCCGGTGTGCCACGTCATCTCTTTCGCCAGTCCGTCCGGCGTGGCGGGCCCGGTAGCCATGATGTCGGCCTCGCTGATGCGGCTGTTGAAGATGACGCGTGCGCCGGCTTCGCGCGCCTGCGCCAGGAGACCCCGATCGAGCGTTCCCTCCTCGGCGCCTCGCTTGATGAAGTATCCGTAGGGCTCGCTGCTGCGGATGACCCTCGCGTTGCCGGCGGCGTCGTAGAAGGTCGACCAGTCAGCGGGACGAAAATAGAAGTTGCGCGCGATCCCGATGCGATCGAGGAAGTGCGGCACCGGTTCGCGTTCCGAGGATCCTTCGATGATCTGAAGATCGCCGATGAAGCGCATTCCGACGTCGCGCTTGGCCTCATGCACTTCGACGTCATAGCCCGCGCGGGCGAGGGCGATGGCTGCGCTGAGGCCGGATGGCCCCGCGCCTGCAATGCGAATCGGCTGATGAGCAGTCACGTGGTTGCGAGTTTATCCCGACAGCGCGGGATACACTTTGCCGCGCTTCATGACAAACACGACCGTTACCAGTAGAAAGCCTGCCTCGCGCGGCGGCAGCTTCGCCGTGCTCGTCGCCGCCGGCATTTTTCTCACGCGAATCTCCGGCTTCGTGCGCGAGAAGGTCTTTGCCCATTTCCTGGGCAACTCCGATGCGGCCGGCATCTACCGCGCTGCGATCCGAATTCCGAACGTGCTCCAGAACCTCTTCGGCGAGGGCGTGCTTTCCGCGTCGTTCATCCCGGTCTACGCGCGGCTGCTCGCAGATGCGGAAGAGGAGACCGCGGGCCGCGTGGCGGGCATCGTCGCTTCGCTGCTCGCGCTCGCGATGGCGGTGCTCGTCCTGCTCGGCGTGATCCTGACGCCATGGCTGCTGATCGCGATCGCGCCCGGCTACAAGGGCGAGATTCGCGCGCTGACGATCACCGTGGTGCGAATCATGTGGCCCGGTGTCGGCATCCTCGTTCTCTCCGCCTGGTGTCTCGGCATCCTCAACAGCCACCGAAAATTCTTTCTCTCGTACGTTGCGCCGGTCTTCATGAACATCGTGATGATCGCGACGCTCGTGATCTTCGGAGCGCGCAGCAATGATCGCTCGCTCGTGGTCATCGCGGCATGGGGCATGGTGGTCGGCGCGTTCGCGCAGTTCGTGATCCAACTGCCGGCGGTGTTTCGATACTCGGCGCACCTCCGCTTCGCGCTCGACACGACGCTCGAGCCGGTGCGGGAAGTGATCCGCAACTTCACGCCCGTCGTCGTTGGGCGAGGCGTCGTGCAGTTGAGCGGCTACATCGACAACCTGCTGGCCACACTGCTCGGCACCGCCGCGGTGTCGGCGCTCTCCTACGCCCAGATCGTCAACATGTTGCCGATCAGCCTGTTCGGGATGTCGGTGGCCGCGGCCGAGCTTCCGCAGATGTCCGGCCTGCGAGGGACGGGCGAGGAGATTGCGGCCGCGATGCGGAAGCGGCTGGAGCGGGGACTGCGGCAGATCGCGTTCTTCGTCATTCCGACGGCCGTCGCGTTCGTGGCGATCGGAAATGTGATCGTTGCCGCGCTGTATCAGGGCGGGCGTTTCAAGTCCGATGACACGATGCTCGTCTGGTACATCCTCATCGGCTCGACACTCGGGCTGCTCGCCGTCACGCTGGGCCGCCTCTACTCGAATGCGTTTTATGCGCTGCGCGACACGCGGACGCCGCTGCGCTTCGCGATGATTCGCGTCGCGCTCACCGCCGCCCTCGGATGGATCTTCGCGATTCCGCTCCGCCCGATGCTGATTCGCGCTCTCCAGTTCGCGCACATACCGCTGCCGGCGATCGGCGGTTCGTGGATCTCGCTCGGTGCGATCGCACTGACGGCGACTGCCGGCATCGCAGGGTGGCTGGAGTTCGTTCTTCTTCGCCGCGCACTGCAGAAGAGAATCGGCCACGTGCCATTCCCCGCTGCATTTCAGTTGCGCCTCTGGGGCGCGGCGATCGCGGCCGGCATCGTCGCCGTCGCGTTCGAGACGATGATCGGCGGGCTGCTCCGCCACCTCCCGTTCCCGCACATCAGCGCCGCGGTGCTCGTCTGCGGCGCGTTTGGCGCTTTCTACTTCTTCGTGGCGTTCGCGCTCGATGTACCCGAGGCATCAGCGACGATGCGAAGATTCACCGGAGCGCGGGCGTCACGCCTGCAGTGATCGGGACGCCTCGTCCGATCACGATCTCCGTCGCCGGGCGGGACGCCCGCGCTCCGCTGCACCGTTCTTGCTACGATGCCCGGCGTGACTGAAGCGCTGCTCGAGGTGAAGAACCTCCGGACATCCTTTCCCACTGCGGAAGGGCTGGTGCATGCGGTCGACAACGTGTCATTCAGCGTGAGGCGCGGCGAGGCGCTGGCGCTCGTCGGCGAGTCGGGCTGCGGCAAGAGCGTCACCGCGATGTCGATCATGCGTCTCGTCGCATCGCCGGGGAGGATCACCGGCGGCGAGATCCGCTACAAGGGAAAGAATCTCGCCGAGCTCTCCGAGAGCGACATGCGCCACGTGCGCGGCAACGACATCGCGATGGTGTTCCAGGAGCCGATGACGTCGCTCAATCCCGTCTTCAGGATCGGCGCGCAGGTTGCGGAAGCGATCCGCATCCATCGCAAAGTGTCGAAGAAAGAAGCGTGGAAGCAGGCGGGGGAGATGCTCGAGCTGGTCGCGATTCCCGATCCGATCAAGCGCCTCGACGACTATCCGCATCAGCTCTCCGGCGGCATGCGCCAGCGCGTGATGATCGCCATGGCACTCTGCTGCGATCCCGAGCTGCTGATCGCGGACGAGCCGACCACGGCGCTCGACGTCACGATCCAGGCGCAGATCATGGAACTGCTCGCATCGCTGCAACAGCGCCTTGGCCTCGCCATTCTGCTCATCACACACGACCTCGGTGTCGTGGCCGAGTTTTGCGAGCGGGTCATCGTGATGTACACCGGACGCGTCGTCGAAGAAGCGCCGGTCGATCAGTTGTTCGCGAATCCCGGACATCCCTACACGCGAGGGTTGCTCGGATCGCTGCCCAGCGCGACGAAGGAAGAACAGAAGCGGCTGCCGACGATCAAGGGAATGGTGCCTCCCATCAATCGTCTGCCGCAGGGTTGCAAGTTCAATCCGCGTTGTCCCGACGTGATGGAGATCTGTCTCGGCAACGAACCGGCATTGATGGCCGCGGGTTCGTCGCAGGTCGCGCGCTGCTATCTGCATGGAGATCTTGCCGACCCTGAAAGGCTTTCGTGATGACAGAGCTCGCAAGACAGCCCGAACCGCGCGCGCTCCTTACCGTCGACGCGTTGACGAAGTACTTCCCGGTCAAGCGAGGCATCCTGGGCCGCACGGTCGCGCAGGTCAAAGCGGTCGACGGTGTGAGCTTCTCTCTCGCGACGGGTGAGACCCTCGGCCTCGTAGGCGAATCGGGCTCGGGAAAGACGACGGTCGGCAGGTGCATCCTTCGGTTAATCGAGCCGACGTCCGGAACCATCCGCTTCGAAGACACCGACATCCTCGGACTCGATTCGGGCGGCATGCGGCGCATGCGCCGCCACATGCAGATCGTCTTTCAGGATCCTTATGCGTCGCTGAATCCGCGCATGACGGTGGGATCGATCATCGCCGAGCCGCTGATCATTCACGGCGTCTCGAACGGTGATGAGCGCAACGACCGCGTGGCGCAGCTCCTCGAGAAAGTCGGACTGCAACCGGAGTATCGCAAGCGCTATCCGCACGAGTTTTCCGGCGGACAACGGCAGCGCATCGGCGTGGCCCGCGCGCTGGCGACGAATCCGAAGTTTCTCGTGCTCGATGAGCCGGTGTCCGCGCTGGATGTATCGGTGCAGGCGCAGGTCGTCAACCTTCTTCAGGATCTGCAGGACGAGCTGGGGCTGACGTATCTCTTCATCGCGCACGATCTCTCGGTCGTCGAGCACATCTCCACACGCGTCGCCGTCATGTACCTCGGCCGCATCATGGAGCTCGCATCGCGCGCGGCTCTCTACGCGAATCCGCTGCATCCTTATACGAAGGCGCTGCTCTCCGCGGTTCCGATTCCCGATCCGAAGGTGAAGAAGTCGCGGATCATTCTCAAGGGCGACATACCGACGCCGCTCAATCCTCCGGGCGGCTGCGTGTTCCATACGCGCTGTCCGATCGCGCAGTTCCCCATCTGCAAGGACGTGGTGCCGCCGCTGGTTGAGCATCAGCCGGGGCAGCTCGCGGCATGCCACTTCGCGGGCGCGCCGGTGTAAGACAAGCTCTCAGCTTGTCTGTCCTGCCCCAACCTTTCAACAGCCGGACGCGTCTTACGTATCGCATACAATGCGCCGGCGAAACTTCCGCTTCGTCCTTTCGTACAAGCACGCGTGTCCAGGAGGATTTACATGACCGCAGTTCGACGGTTCTTCTCGATTCTCGTTGTCTCGCTCGCCGCGGCGGCAGCGTTGGCACAGCAGCCTTCGACTGCTACGCCGCGCACCGAGCCGGTGTCGGCCGAGACGGATAAGGACATCGAGAATCCGCGCGCACTTCGTCTGAGTCTCGATGAAGCCGTGCGCACGACGATGGAGCGCAACCTAGGCATCTCCATCCAGCGCTATGACTACAAGATGGCGGGCGAGTCTCTCGTTGAGCAGTACGGTCTCTATGACTGGTACACCTCGGGACTGCTCTCGGCCTCATCGACTGCGTTTCCGACGAGCAACTCGCTGCAGACTGCCTCGCAGCGGAGCGTCGTCGCAAATGCCGGCGTCGCGCAGACATTGCCCACAGGCGGCAACTACAGCTTCAACTTCAACAACACCCGCGCCAACAAGGCAGGCTTCGGCACGCTCATCAATCCGAGCTACAGCTCCGATTTCGGTGTCTCCATCAGCCAGCCGCTGATGCGAAACTTCGGACTGGACGTCACGAACCGCAACATCAACATCGCGCGCAACACGCTCGGCATCAACAAGGAGCTTTTCCGCTCGGTGCTGATGAATACCGCGGTCTCGGTGGAGCAGGCGTATCTCGATCTCGTCTATGCCCGCCGGAACGTCGACGTCGTCAAAGACTCGCTCTTCCTGGCGCGCGATCAATCGCGGATCACGCAGATCCGCATCGACGTCGGCGCCTCGGCACCGCTCGACATTCTTCAGCCGCGCGTGCAGATCGCGACGACCGAGGAACAGTTGATCGCCGCGGTTGCCTCGGTGCGCGATGCAGAAGACCGGCTGCGGGCGCTGCTCAACCTTCCGCAGGAAGAGTGGAACCGTCCCATCGTGCCGACGGATAACGTCGCCTACACGCCGATGACGATCGACACCGATCAGGCAGTGGCGCAGGCGCTGACTCTTCGTCCCGAGCTTCGCGAGAACAGTCTCACGACCCAGACGCGGAAGATTCAGTATCTCTACGCGCGCAATCAGGTGCTGCCGAAGCTCGATGCATTCGTCGATTACGGCGCGGCAGGCGTTGCCGGCCGTGCGCTCGCCGCCGACTCGCAGGGGCAGCCGACCGGCCTGACCTCCAGCAACTATCCGCACGCGCTCCGCCAGATCGTCAGCGGCGACTTCCCGAGCTGGTCGGTCGGCGTGAACGTCGGCGTTCCCATCCTCAACATCGGCGCGCGCGCCGAAGCACGGCGGGCGAAGCTCGACTACGAGCAGTCGAAGGCGAGCGAAGATCAGACGAAGCAGGTGATCGTCACCGACGTCCGCAAGGCCGTTCGCGACATCGACTTCGCGGCGAAGGAGATCGTCGCGTCGCGCACTGCGCGCGATGCGGCCGAGCAGAACCTCGACGCGGAGCGCAAGCGCTACGAGAACGGCATGACGACGAACTTCAACGTGCTGCAGATTCAGCAGCAGCTCTCGGATGCCCGCGTGCGCGAGCTGCAGGCACTCGTCGGATACAACAAGGCCGTCGCCAACTATCACCGCGCCGTCGGTGATCTGCTCGACGTCCGCAACATCAAGGTGGAAGACGACACTCCGGACGAGCCGAAGCTCTTCGGCCGCGCATTCGACCGCTACGGCTGGTTGAACTACGAGCACCGGCTGAAAGCGGAGGATGCTGCGAAATGACGGAGACGGACTTCACACCTCCAACACCTCCCGAACAAACCAACTCGTTCGAACGAATCGCCGGGGTCTTCTTCGACCCCGGCGCTACGTTTGCGTCGATTGTCCGCAAGCCCGACTTCGTCGTTCCCATCGGCCTCATCGCCTTCTTCGCGGTCATCGGCGGCGTGCTCGCCGGATTGCGCATCGACACCGCCGCGCTGATGCGCGAGGCGCTGCAGAACAATCCGCGGATGTCTCCCGAGATGATCGAAAAGCAGGCGAAGTTCATGGGCGGATTCATGAAGGTCGCCTTCTTCTGCGCTCCCTTCTTCTCGATCATCTCGCTCGTGATCATCGCCGGCATCGTCTTCGCGGCCTTCAAAGTCTTTGGCGGCGATGGCGAGTTTCCTCAGGCTCTGTCGATCACGGCGTACGCCTGGATGCCGATGATGATCAAGGGAGTGCTCGGTACGGTGCTGCTGCTGGCGAAGAAGTCGATCTCGCTGGACATGCTGAAGAATCCCATTGCTTCGAACATCGGATACTTCATCAGCATGAAGGCGCACCCGGTGCTGGCGACGTTTCTCTCGAGCTTCGATCTCTTCTCGATCTGGTACCTCGTGCTCCTGACGATCGGCTTCGCGGCGATGTCGCGCTTCTCGCGCACGAAGTCCGCGGCGATCATCGTCTCGCTCTGGGCCGTGGTCGTGTTCTTCCAGGTCGCGGGAGCGGCGCTGCAGGCGATGGCCGCACGGAGAGTGCAGTGACGGTTGCGGGGAAGCGGACTGCGATCGTCATCGCGGCCCTCGTCATCCTCGGCCTCATCATCTTCTTCAGCGTTCGCGGCAGCGGCGGCGAAACGGAGAAGGTCTACGCCGAGGCAGCACGCCGTCAGAAGATCGAAGCGACGGTGACGGCGCCGGGCGAAGTCGATCCGAAGTTCAAGGTCAACATCAGCGCACACGTGATCGGCAAGATCGAGCACCTCTACTTCAATGAGGGCGACACGGTCGCCAAAGGTCAGAAGCTGATCGAGCTCGAGAAGCCGTCGTTTCTCGCCGCGCGCGACAACGTGCGCGCGCAGCTCGAGGCGCGGCGTGTCGAGGTCGCGCGCGCCAGGGCGGCGCTCGAGACGGCGCAGGTTGCCTACGATCGCGTCGTGAAGCTGCGCGATCAGGGGATCCAGGCGCAGGAAGCATTCGATCAGGCGCGGCTGAACCTCGAGAACGCGCGCGCCGCGTATCGCGCCGCGCAGCAGGGCGTGCAGCAGGGGAGCGCCACGATCGTCCAGGCGGAAACGGATCTGTCCTACACCACGATCACGTCGCCGACGACAGGGAAAGTCGTGCAGCTCAACGCGCGCGAGGGTGAAGTCGTCATTCCCGGCACGATGAACAATCCCGGATCCGTGCTCGCCGTCATCGCCGACATGTCGCAGATCCTCGTCGAAGCCGAGGTGGGGGAGACGGAAGTCGTCGGGATCAAAATCGGACAGCCGGCGAAGATCCATGTCGACGCGATTCCCGACAAGGACTACGCAGGCACCGTCGCAGAGATCGGAAGTTCCGCCGCTGTCCGTGCAACTTCGGGCTCTGGGATGCGTTACTTCAAAGTGAAGGTGGCGTTCACCAACGCGGATGACCGGCTGCGGCCCGGGATGACCTCCCAGGTTTCGATCGTCACCACGACCGCCGATGCGATCGCGGTTCCGATCCAGAGCGTCGTGGAGCGCGTGCCGGGCGCGAAGAAGGACGATGACGAAGAGGAGTCGAGTGCGCCGAAGAAGAAGTACGTCTTCGTCGTCGAGAAAGGGCACGCGAAGCAGCGCGAGGTGACCACCGGCATCAGCGACGCGACGCATGTGGCGATTCTCTCCGGAGTGAGGGAAGGCGATCAGGTGATCACCGGTCCGTTCCGGGTGCTGAAGAAACTTCATGACGACGCGGAAGTCGAAGTAACCGATGAGAAGAAGACCGCGAAGAGCGGGAAGGATTGACGGCGCATGGCAGAGCCACATCTGATTGAGATGCACGAGCTGACGCGCGTTTATCAGCTCGGCCCCCAGGAGATTCACGCGCTGCGCGGCGTCGATCTCGTGATCGAGCGGGGCGAGTACGTCGCGGTCATGGGTCCTTCGGGATCGGGCAAGTCGACGCTGATGAACATCGTCGGCTGCCTCGACACTCCGACGTCGGGACGCTATCTGCTCGACGGCGTCCCGGTCGAATCATTGAACGACGACGAGCTCGCGGCGATCCGCAACACGAAGATCGGCTTCGTGTTCCAGACGTTCAATCTGCTCGCGCGCACCACGGCGCTGGAGAACGTCGAGCTTCCGCTGATCTATGCGCGCGTGCCGCGGCATGAACGGCGCGAGATGGCCGAAGAGGCACTCGCGGCAGTCGGTCTCGGCGATCGGATGCACCATCAGCCGAACGAGCTCTCCGGCGGCCAGCGCCAGCGTGTCGCGGTCGCACGCGCGCTGGTGAACAAACCATCCCTGCTGCTCGCCGACGAGCCGACCGGAAATCTCGATTCCCAGACAGGCCGCGAGATCCTCGATCTCTTCAAGGAACTTCACGAGCGAGGCAACTCGATCATCATGGTCACGCACGAGGACGACGTCGCGCACGAGGCCCAGCGAATCATCCGCATTCGGGATGGGAGGATTCAGTAGAGAGTGCTGAGTGCTGAGTGCTGAGTCTCCACCGACCGTAGAATTTCTTGCCACGTTTCCTCTTTGGTTGGACGATCTATCCATGAGAATTGAACGATTCGAAGAGCTGATCGCGTGGCAAAAGGCGCGTAAGCTCACGAGGCGCATCTATCGTGAAACTGAAGGAAGTCGGT
Organism: Acidobacteriota bacterium; assembly: GCA_021325515.1. Lineage (GTDB taxonomy): Bacteria > Acidobacteriota > Thermoanaerobaculia > Gp7-AA8 > Gp7-AA8 > JAJPHC01. The sequence continues at coordinate 20,440 of JAJPHC010000053.1, read as the reverse complement.
TTGGACGGGATTTCGGTCTCCGCAATCAGATGAGGCGAGCATCTGTTTCGATCGCTTCAAACATCGCCGAAGGCTTTGAACGAGGATGGGGTGCTCAATTTCATCAGTTTCTCGTCATTGCGAAGGGGTCGTGCGCTGAATTGAGAACGCAGCTCTATATTGCTTACGACGTTGGTCACATAGACGAGCAAACATTGACGTCGTTACTTCGTGATGCGGAAGAGGTCGGTCGATTGGTTGGCGGATTACGAAAATCGGCGAGCCGGCCGCGGAGATCCGGGGTTACTCAGCACTCAGCACTCGGCACTCAGCACTGATGTTTGGCGAGAACTTAAGCATCGCCCTTCGCGCCATCTACGCCAACAAGATGCGCTCCATCCTCACCGTCCTCGGCGTGATGGTCGGGGTGGCGGCGGTCATTGCGGTCGTCTCCCTCGTGCAGGGGATGCAGTACAAGCTCTCGGCCGATCTGCAGACGATCGGGTCGAACTACATCGAAGTGTTTCCGGACGCGGGCGAGGATCGCAATGCTGCGCTGCAGAAGCTGCCGCGGCTCACGCTCGATGATGCCGAAGCGGTGCGCAAGTCGGCGACGGCGATCAGGCAGTTCACTCCGATCTACCTCTCGAACGTCGAGACGAAATCGGGCGGCGCCACGCATCGCGCGCAACTGTGGGCCGTCAACTCGCAGTTTCAGGAGATCTTCAATCGGTGGGTCGAGCATGGCCGCTTCTTCGGTCCGCTCGATGAGGAAGCGGCGAAGCGCGTCTGCATCATCGGCGCAACGATCGCCGAGAAACTGCACATCGCTGATCCCCTCGGCAGGAACATCCGCATCAACAACGATGACTACACGATCATCGGAATGATGGAGAAGAAGGGCGGGATGTTCGGGCAGGATCAGGACGACGTCGTCTACATCCCCTTCGCCACCGCATCGGCGTCGTACGGGCGGGAGAACATGGATCGGCTCGTCCTCGCGTTTCAAATGCGCAGCGGCAGCGATCTCGATCTGGCCAAGGAGCAGATCACCGACCTCCTGCGCTCACGCCATCATCTGAAGAAGGGACAGGCGAACGACTTCCGCATCCTCGCGCAGGAAGAGATTCTGAAGATCATCTCCGGCGCGCTGACGACGACGACGGCGGTGATGGGCGCCGTGGTCGGCATCGCACTGCTCGTCGGCGGCATCGGCATCATGAACATCATGCTCGTCTCCGTCACCGAGCGGACGCGCGAGATCGGCGTGCGCAAATCGATCGGCGCACGGCGCCGCGATGTGCTGGTGCAGTTCCTGGTTGAGGCCGTTGCGCTATCGGGCATCGGAGGGGTGATCGGAATCACCGGCGGCTACTTCCTCGCGGCCGGCGCGCGCCTCGTCTTGAATCATTCGTTTCCTGCGCTGAATCTGCCGCCGGCGCACACGCCTCTCTGGGCGGTCGCGCTGGCCTTCGGTTTCTGCGCACTCCTCGGAATCCTTTTCGGTATCTATCCCGCCGCCAAAGCGTCGAAGCTCGATCCGATCGAGGCGCTGCGATACGAGTAGAGCCTGAGGTGCCCTTCGCATCTCCGTTCCCATTCTGGCACGCCGGTCGAAATGTTCCCGCGCCCGAGGAGTGTTACTTCCAACGTGCGCCAGTCCCGCAAAGCTGCAGTTCTCTTCGCATGTTTCGTACTGCTCACTTCGGTGTCCGCGGCGGCGGAAACGATGCCGCTCTCGCAGGTTGTCAAGGGGATGAAGGGCTACGGCCTGACGGTCTTCGAAGGCAACAAGATCGAGAAGTTCGACGTCGAGATCATCGGTGTCCTGAATAACATCGGCCCGAATCAGGATCTGATCCTGGCCAGAGTCGACTCGCCCGTCGTGCAGCGCGCCGGTGTCATCGCCGGGATGAGCGGGTCGCCGGTCTTCATCGACGGCAAGGTGATCGGAGCTCTGGCCTTCGCCTGGCAGTTCGCGAAGGAGCCGGTGGCCGGCATCACGCCGATCGAAGAGATGCTGAAGATCGCCGACAACACCGGCGCAGGCAGCCTTTCTCCGACGCTGCCCGCGGCTTCCCCGCGCATGAGCGGCGCCGAGTTCCTCAACACGATTGCGAACGCGAAGAGCGAAGCCGTGTTCGACAAGATTGCTGCGGAGTTCGGCGCGCGGCAGATGAGCACGATCAGCGGCGCGAAGCCGATCGCGATTCCGCTCTCCCTCTCCTCGTTTGCACCGGAGACCGTTTCGCGGTTCGGCAAGTACATCGACGCGATGAATTTCGTGGCGGTGCCGAGCGGCGCGAGCTCGTCCTCGTCGTCGGTCGTGCCCTCGAAGGACGCGAAACCGTTCAAGCCCGGCGATCCGATCGGCGCCGTGCTTCTCAATGGCGACTTCAACGTTGCCGCGACGGGAACCGTCACCTACACCGACGGAAATCGCGTTTACGCATTCGGCCATCCGTTCCTCGACATGGGCGAGATCAGCTTCCCGATGGCGCAGTCGGAGATCGTCGGCGTCATGCCGAGTCTCGCGACCTCGTTCAAATTCGCGAACACCGGCGCGGTCGTCGGCGCGCTGCAGCAGGACCGCGCAAACGGAATCATGGGCGTCGTCGGCGAGACGGCCAGCACGATTCCGATCGAGCTAACGCTCGACGGCAGCGGCCCGTCACGCACGTATCACGTCAACATGATCCGCCATCCGCAGCTCACGCCGCTCATGCTGGCGATGGCCGCGGACAGCGTCATTGCGAATGCACAGAAGGCGGCCGGCGAACGGACCGTGATGATGGATGCGGAGATCAACCTCAAAGGCTTCGCTCCGATTCATCTTCGCGAAGGATGGGCAGGCGCGCAGGCGCGCCAGGCGATTCCTTCCTACCTCGCCGTGATCTCCGGCTATCTGATGTCGAACGAGTTTCGCGATGCGAAGATCGAGAACGTGAAGCTGCACCTTCATCACGATGACTCGCTGAAGATCGCGAAGCTCGTCGAAGCCTCGATCGTTCCCCCCGCGAACGGCCGCATCGCACCGGGCGACAACGTCAAGGTCCGCGCGGTGCTCAAGCCATTCCGCGGCGACTCGTTCGTCGAGACCTTCGACGTGAAGGTGCCTGACAATCAGCTGCCCGGGAATGCCTATCTCCTCGTCGGCAGCGGAACGGTTGCGAATCAGATCGACTTCACGCTCGTGCCTCCCGACCCCCGCACGCTGGAACAGGTGCTTGCGGTACTCGAGCGTCTGAAGCCGTCGACGGATCTCACCGTCGGCCTTTACTCGAACGGCGAAGGGGCGGTGACGGCAGGGGTGTACATGCCGAGTCTTCCGCCGAGCATTCGCGCGGTCGTCGCCGCCGACACGTCGAACGGTTCGCAGGCACCGGTGAAATACTTCACATCCAACCAGCAGGCGCACTCGCTCGGCTACATCGTCGACGGTGCCGTGAAGATCGATCTCGAGATCAAGCCGCAAATCTAGAATGCAGTACTGAGTGCTGAGTGCCGAGTACTGAGTTGGTCAACGGCTCGCGCAGGGCTGGACACAACTGACTCAGCACTCAGCACTCGGTACTTGTAAAGGGGTGGTAGATGCGCATTCGTTTCGCGCTCGCAGTCGTCCTCGCTTCAACCGTTTCCGCCTTCGCCGTCGTTCCCCAGTTCTGGCGCACACGCAATGCCGATGAATACCTGGCCGGCGAGATCAACGGCTTCGCCGTCACGGCCCGAGGGGAATTGAGGCCGGGGCCGTCGCTGGAGAAAATCGCGACGTTCACCGATCCCTTCGTGCTCTCGCAGACGGTAGCGCCGAACGGAGATCGCTTCTTCGGGACCGGCAACGACGGTAAGGTGTATCGCCTTCGCGGCAAAGAGATGAAGCTGCTCTTCACCGCGACGGAGCCCGAGATCTACACGCTCGCGTTTCACGATGGTGCGCTGTATGCGGGCAGCTCGCCGAACGGAAAGATCTATCGCGTCGATCCGACGGATGGAAAGTCGTCGGTCTTCTTCGATCCGAAGCAGGCGTACATCTGGGCGATCGACTTTCTCAGCAACGGCGATCTCGCCATCGCGACCGGCGTCGAGGGAAAGCTGTTTCGCGTCACGCCGAAAGGCGAGGGGAAGGTCTGGTACGACGCGCCGGAGACGCACCTCCGATCACTCGCAGCGCGCGGCGATGGCTCGCTCCTCGTCGGAAGCTCGGGCAAAGGGCGCATTTACGAAGTGCGCGCCGACGGCTCCGCGCACGCGCTCTATGACTCCGCGCTGAACGAGATCTCTGCGATCTATGTCGAGCCGTCGACCGGCATCGCATGGGCCGCCGGTGTCAGCAGCGTTCTCCCTTCGAGCGCCCCGCAGAAGGCGCAGCCGAAGCAGGGCGGCCAGAGCGCGAGCTCGTCCTCAGGCGAGAAGAAGGACGCCAACGCGGAACCCACGCCGGCCGTCGACGTGAGCGTCTCCTTCGAAGACACTTCATCCGCGTCGTCACAGGCCGGCAGCGGAGAGATCTACAGGATCAACACGGATGGCTTCGTCGAAGTCGTGCGCAAGTTCGATCGCGAGATGGTGTATGCGATCAACGCTGCACGCAACGGCGGCATCCTGTTGTCGACCGGACCGCAGGGCCGCATCTACGAGATCAAGGATGGCGAGACTGCGCTGATCGCCTCCGTACCCGAGAAGCAGGTCGTGTCGATCTCCGCTACGAACGGTGAAACGCTGATCACGACGACGAACAGCGGCGCTGTCTATCGCATGAGCAACGCGCCGGCCGCGAAGCCGGAGTTCCGCTCCGCCGCGAAGGACGTCGAGCGCTTCTCGCACTTCGGACACTTCCGCGTCGAAGGAAGCAACCTCGGCGACGGCCACATCGCAGTCGCGTTCCGCAGCGGCAACACGCGGACGCCCGATTCTTCCTGGAGCGGATGGACGAGCCCCGTCGCCGCGGCCGAGGGATCGATCACCGCGCCGCCGGGAAGATACATTCAATACAGGATCACGATGCCGAAGCCGGCGGCCGATGTCTCGATCGACAACGTGACGGTCGCGTACGTCAATCGCAACGTCGCGCCGACGATCGACAGCGTTTCGGTGCAGGATCCGGCGGTCGTCTTCATCAGTTCGTCGTATCCGTCGTCACCGCAGGTCGTCGAGGCGACGAATCCCGACGAGTACGGGATCTTCACGAGTCTCGACACGCCGCGCGACAAGAGCGATCAGGGTAAGAAGGTCTTTCGCAAAGGATTCCGCACGATCACCTGGCGTGCCCGCGACGAGAACGGCGATCAGTTGCGCTATTCGCTCGCATTCCGCAGAAAGGGAAGCGAGAAGTGGCTGCGCCTCCGCGACAACCTCGATGAGACGCAGATGAACTTCGACACGTCGCAGCTTCCCGACGGCACGTACGAGCTGCGGCTGACTGTTACGGATGCGAATGACAATCCCGACGCGCCGCTCACCGACACGAAAGAAGGCGTGCTGTTCCAGATCGACAACACGCCCCCTTCGATCAGCGTGACGGCGGCGGGCGATGAGGCGATCATCCGCGTCACCGACAAACTCTCCACGATCGGCAAAGTCGAATACTCGGCGGACGCGACGAAGTGGATTCGCCTCACGCCGGCCGACGGAATCGCCGATTCGGGCGACGAGACCTACAAGTTGAAGCGCAGCGCCGTGGAAGGAAAGTTCGTGATCATCCGCGCGACGGACTCGTTCTACAACGTGGCTACGACATCCGTGACGATGCCGTAGCGTGCTTCGCACGCGAGGCGCGAGGCGCTGGGCGCACGGTGATGCATCGGCTGAAGACGAGAATGTCGATCAGCCGAAATATGCAGCGCACGTGCGCCGCGTGCGAAGCACGCACTCGGCCCAGCGCCTCGCGCCGTGTGCCGAAGCACGCACATGCGCCGCGCGCGAAGCACGCACTCGGCCCAGCGCCTCGCGCCTAGCGCCCCGCGCCGCGTGCCGAAGGCACGCACATGCGCCGTGTGCCGAAGCACGCACTCGGCCCAGCGCCAAGCGCCTAGCGCCCCGCGCCGTGTGCCGAAGGCACGCACATGCGCCGTGTGCCGAAGCACGCACTCGGCCCAGCGCCTCGCGCCTAGCGCCCCGCGCCGCATGCCGAAGGCACGCACATGCGCCGCGTGCGAAGCACGCACTCGCGCAGTACCCCTATAATGGTTCCGTTTTGCGCCGCACTCTGATCGCCGCCTTCACGTTCATTCTCGCGGTCTCGTGCAGCCGCGAAGCCAGAACGCCGGTTTCGCCGGCCGTCGTCGATGAGAATGCGCCGCAGGAAGGCGGCACGCTGATCCGGCGGCTCTCCACCGAAGTCGCCACGCTCAATCCCGTCGTCGCAACGAGCCGCTACGACCGGCTCGTCATGAACTACATCTTCACGCCGGTCGTCTACTTCGACAGCGAGCTGCGCTGCATTCCCGGGCTGGCGACCCGCTGGGAGATCTCTTCGGACGGGTTGATCTACACCTTCCACCTCGATCCGAAGGCGACGTTCTCCGACGGCACTCCCGTTCGTGCGAGCGACGTCCTCTTTACGCTGAAGAAGATCGTCGATCCGGCAGTCGAGGCTTCGCAGGTCGCCGGCGAGTTCGACAAGATCGACATCGCGCAGACGAGAGCCGTCGACGATCACACGCTCGTCGTCGCGTTCAAGGAAGCGTTTGCTCCTCAGCTCGCGCATTTCAACGACGTGCTGGTGCTGCCCGAGCACGTCTACTCGAAGGGCGACTTCAAGACCGCGTTCAACTTCAATGCAGTCGGCAGCGGCCCGTACCGGCTCGTCCGTCGCAGCGAGGACAAGGACATCGTCCTCGAACGCCGCGAAGACTACTGGGGGAAGAAGCCGTATCTCAAGACAGTCGTCTTCAAGACGATCGTGGACGACAACACGGCATGGAACGCCGTCAAGCGCGGCGATGTCGATGAATCGCAGATCAGTGCCGATGTCTGGATGATGAGCTCGACGCGGCCCGAGCTGCAGAAGATGCTCGACTTCCGCCGCTTCTACTATCTGGCGTACAACACGATCGCCTGGAACAACCGCGGCCCGATCCTCTCCGACAAGCGCGTGCGGCTCGCCCTCGCGAAATGCGTCGACATGAAGTCGATGATCAACAACTTCTACCACGGGACGGCACGGGCGATGAACGGGCCCTTCACGCCCGATCAATGGGCGTACAACCCGAACGTGCCGGTCATCGAATTCGATCCACTCACTGCGAAGCGCGAGCTCAATGCAATCGGCTGGCTCGATACGGATCATGACGGGGTGCTCGACAAGGATCACAAGCCGCTCAAGATCGAGCTCCTCGTCACGTCGGGCAATTCCGCGTCGCTGCCTTTCGCACAGCTCCTCGAATCGGAGCTGAAGAAGATCGGCGTCGTGCTGACGATCTCGCAGATGGACGGCACCGCGATGCTGCAGCGGATCCTCGCCGGCAATTTCGATTCGGCCTATCTCGCGTGGGATCTCGATCCCGACCCCGATCCGTATCCTCTGCTGCATTCATCGCAGTGGCCGCCGCACGGACAGAACGTCGTCTTCTACAAGAATCCGGAAGCCGATGCGCTGATCGACGCGGCGCGGAAAGAGTTCAACCAGTCGAAGCGCGTCGACATCTACCACAAGCTGCACGAGGTCGTAGCTGCTGATCAGCCGTACACGTGGACGATGCAGCCATCGGTGAAGTGGGCGATCAACCGCCGCGTGCATGGCGCGAAGGAGTCGAAGCTGTACGGCCTGTTCCTCTGGTATCCGGGTGAGTTCGACTGGTGGATTCCCGTGAACGAGCGGACGCACGACACGCCGGCTGCGGCGGCGAAGCCGAAGTGAGGGGCGGATGACGGCGTACCTCGCGAGGCGCTTCGCGTACGCAGTCCTCACGTTTTTCGGCATCACCGTCGTCACGTTCGCGTTGATTCACAGCGTGCCGGGCGATCCGGTGACCTTCTACATCGGGAAGGCGGGACCGCACACGATTCCTCCCGCCGTCCTGGCGGCCGTGCGCCACGAGTATCACCTCGATGAGCCGCTGTGGAAGCAGTACGGCTGGTGGCTTCGCGGCGTGATGACGCTCGACTTCGGGCCGTCCGTCATCGATCACCAGCCGGCGATGTCGCGCATTCTCGAGAAGCTGCCCAACAGCGTCGTGCTGAACGGGCTCGCCTTTCTGCTCGCCGCGATCACCGGCATCCCGATCGGGCTCTGGAGCGCGTCACGCTCCGGGCATCTGCTCGAGCGCGGATCCTCGGTCGTCTTCTTTCTGCTCTACTCGCTCCCTTCATTCTGGGTTGCGCTCCTGCTGATGGAACTGTTCGCGGTTCATCACAACTGGCTGCCGCTCTTCGGCATGACCTCCGATGACTACGAGTTTCGTTCGGCGATCGGCAGGATGATCGATCGCGGGCAGCACATGATTCTGCCGGTGCTGACGCTGACCTACGCACAACTGGCGTTCTATGCGCGATTCACGAAGTCGGCGCTCGATGAAGTGATCCATCAGGATTTCATCACGACCGCGCGCGCGAAGGGCGTCAGCCAGCCGGCCGTGCTGTGGCATCACGCCTTCCGCAACGCGCTCCTTCCGCTGATCACGCTCCTCGGACTCACGATTCCGTATCTGCTGTCAGGCAGCGTGATCGTCGAGTCGATCTTTCAGTGGGACGGGATCGGCCGTCTGTATTTTCTATCGCTGATCAGCCGCGACTATCCGACGGTGCTCGCGCTGACCGTCGTGACGGCGGTGTTCACGCTGCTGGCGAGCGTGCTCGCCGACGTGCTGTATGCGGTGGCGGATCCGCGCGTGCGCGTCGAGGGGCCGCGATGAAGCCGCACGAGGCCGGCGCGCCATGGCGCGAGGTGTGGCGGCGTTTCCGCCGCAGCACGATCGCCATCGTTGCGCTGATCTACGGCTGCATGGTCGCGCTCTGCGCGATCTTCGCGCCGATCATCGCGAACTCGAAGCCGCTGATCCTGCGCACGCCGCAGGGACTTCGGTTTCCGGCGGTGCACGATCTCGCCGGTGAGGCGCAGGGTGCCGAGGAGCAGTGGGAGGGGAAGGTGGTCCTGCGCGCGCTCGTGGCGCATTCGCCGAACGAGCTCGATCTGATGCGCAGGCTGCAGCCGCCCTCTTCGCAACACCGCTTCGGAACCGACGACGTCGGCCGCGATGTGCTCACGCGGCTGATTCACGGCGCCCGTGTCTCGCTCACGGTTGGTTTTCTCGCTGCGGCGATCGCGCTGCTCGTCGGTGCCGTCCTCGGCGCCATCGCCGGGTTCTACGGCGGAGCGCTCGACTGGATCGTGTCGCGCGTCATCGAGATCGTCCTCTGCTTCCCCTTTCTCTTTCTCGTCGTGGCGATCGTCGGATTGTTCCGGCCGTCGATGTACACGATCGTCATCGCGCTCGGCATCACGACGTGGACCGACACGGCGCGCTATGTGCGAGGAGAGATCCTCCGCATCCGCGAGTTGGAGTTCGCGCATGCCGCGCGGGCAATCGGCGCGCGCGACGTGCGGATCATCTTCAGACATCTGCTGCCGAACGCACTCGCACCGGCTCTCGTGTCGGCGAACTTCTCGATGGCGGCGGCGATCCTCACCGAGTCGTCGCTCTCCTTCCTCGGCATCGGCGTTCCGCTGCCTGCTCCCTCATGGGGAGGCATTCTCAGTCTGGCTGAGCAGTACATCGACTACGCCTGGTGGCTCGTGCTGTTTCCCGGCGTCGCGATCTTCACCACGGTGGCCGCGTTCAACGTGGTCGGCGACCGCTTGCGCGAAGCGCTCGATCCGCGAGGGTAGGAGAGCCGGCGTTCCGGCCGCAGCCGCCGGCCGCTCTCCTGTACCATCTGCACTCGATGCGTAAATCGCTACTCATCCTTCTTCTCTTCGCGATCCAGGCCTCGGCGCAGATCCAGTTCGCCGTGGCCGGCGACTCGCGCAATTGCGGAGACATCGTCATGCCGGCGATCGCGAAATCGGTCCGGTCGACGAACGCCGCGTTCTACTGGCACCTCGGCGATTTTCGCTGGCTGCTCGACATCGATCAGGACATGCTCGGTGCGATCGCCACGAAGAACGCGGCGCTTCCGCCCGATCAGCAGACGACGTTGAGCATCCGCGACTACAACCGGAGGGCCTGGCCCGACTTCATCAGCAATCAACTGATGCCCTTCGGCCCTCTGCCCGTGTACCTCGGCATCGGCAATCACGAGCTGTATGAGCCGAAGACGAGGAACGAATGGATCGTGCAGTTCGGCGACTGGCTGACGAAGCCCAACATCGTTGCGCAGCGGCTCGCCGACGATCCGAGTGATCATCAACTGCGGGCCTACTACCACTGGATCGAGAATGGCGTCGACTTCATCAACACCGACAACGCCGACTACGCATATGACAGCGATCAACTTCGCTGGCTGAAGGAGCGATTCGAATACGACAAGGCGCATCCGGAGATCAAGGCGGTCGTGCTGGGGGGACATGGCGCCCTGCCGCACAGCCTCAGTTGCAATCACAGCATGAACCAGACCGCGAACGGCGAGCGGAGCGGCGTGACCGTCTACAGGCAACTGCTGGATCTGATGAAGGCAGGGAAGAAGGTCTATTCCTTCGCGAGCCATTCACACTTCAAGCTCGAGAACTCCTATGACACCGAGTACTGGCGCGCGAACGGCGGCGTGATTCCGGGATGGATCATCGGCACCGCCGGCGCGAAACGCTATCGATTGCCGGATACGACGGCGGGAATGCCTGTGAGCCGCGCGCAGACCGACGTCTATGGCTATTACCTCGTCACGATCGCCGCGGATGGAACGCTGACCGTGGACTTCCGCGAAGTGAAGCGAGCGGACGTGCCGGCCGAAGTGGAGTCAACGTTCGGAACGAAAACGGTGGACGCCTGCTTCAGCGGGAATCGCGATTTCACCCCGCAATTATCGAAGAACTGCTCGAGTGCGGCGCCTTGCGGGATGCCGTGACCGCCCGCTTCTAGCAGCCGGCAGTCACCGGCAGTCTCGCCTTCAGCGAGTCCAGAACGAGCGGCGGCACGAGCCGCGCGACATCGCCGCCGAGACGGAAGACTTCCTTCACCAGGCGCGATGAGACGTAGGTGTACTCGACCGCCGGCAGCATGAAGATCGTCTCGACACCGGGGTGCAGCTCGCGGTTCATCAGCGCCATCTGCAGCTCGTACTCGTAGTCGGACACGGCGCGAATGCCGCGCACGACGACGCTGGCGTCGACGCGCTGCATGAAGTCGACGAGCAGGCCGCTGAACGAGTGGACTTCGACGGCAGGCAGATCATGCGTGCAGCGCGTGATCAGCTCCATCCGTTCGGCGACGGTGAAGAGGGGAGACTTCCCTTCGTTCTCCAGAACAGCGACGAGCAGACGGTCGAAGAGCAGCGTTCCGCGGCGAATGATGTCGAGGTGCCCGTTGGTCAGCGGATCGAACGAGCCGGGATAAACAGCGACGCGCATCGCCGAGATTGTAGCGGAAGCCCGATGGTCAAGTACTTGACGATTCGTCATTTCGATCCTAAACTGTTACGCAGTTCGAGTGACATGACGGATGGGAGGGTGTGAATGCGGCAGCAGATTCCGGTGAAGCGCTCGAATCCCGCGCTCAAAACCAGACTCCTCTCGACGATCCGCACCTATCTGCCCGGAGCCTGGATCGATCCCAAGCAGAACGAGCTCGTGGCGCTCTATCGCCTTCGCTACAAGATGGCGATGGAAGAGCAGAAGTTCGACACCGCCATGATCTTCCTCAACAAGATCCTCGAGCTGGAGCCGAGGAACGTCGAAGCCAAGCTCTGCAAAGCCGAGATCTATCACCGCTGTCTCAAGGACTACTCCCGCGCCATCGAGCAGTACAACAAGGTGATCCGGCTGACGAGCGATCGTCAGGAAGAGCCGGTGCATCTTCGCGCGCGCGCCGCGATGGCGGAGATCATGGAGATGCTGTCGTAGGTACGTTCATCCCGAGCGCCAGCGAGGGATCAGCGGCTACACCGGCAGCGAAGAAAGCCAGGAGCATCACTCGGTCGTTCTGCCTCTTTGGTTTGAATGCGCTCGGGATGAAGTACTACTTATCCCTCTCCATCACGAAGTCGAGTGCCATCTCCAGCGTCTCCTTCGCGTCGGAAGGGGGGAACGACTCCAGCGCTTTGCGTGAACGCGCGGCGTAATCGCGGGCGATGGCGCGCGCTTCGTCGAGTGCGCCGTACTTGCGCACGATGCTCCCGATCTCCGCGGGGTCGATCCCGTCGAACGACTTGTTCTCTGCCACGAGCGCGATCATCTCGCGCTCGCGTGCGGTCGCGCGCGGCATGGCGAGGATCAACGGCAGCGTGACCTTCCCTTCCTTCAGATCCGACAGCGCCGGCTTGCCGAGGACTTCGGTGCTCGAGGTGAAGTCGAGGAGGTCGTCGATGAGCTGGAAACAGATGCCGAGGTTGAGGCCGTAGTCGTAGAGCGCCTGCGCGGTGCTCTCCGGCACGTTGTCGGCGAGATAGGCAGGAATGCGGCAGCACGCGCCGAAGAGCAGCCCGGTCTTGCGGGTCACGACGTCGAAGTAGTCGTCGATCGTCAGATCGGCATGGCCGTTCTGCTCCAGTCCGATGATCTCGCCCTCGATCATCCGGATCGTCGTGTCCGACAGCAGCCGCAGGATGTCGAGATTCCCCTCGGCCAGCGCGAGGCTCATCGAATGCGTGTAGAGGTAATCGCCCACGAGCACCGTGAGGTTGTTGCCCCACCGGTAGTTGATCGACGTACGGCCGCGGCGGATCTCCGCCTCGTCGATGATGTCGTCGTGCACGAGCGTCGCGTTGTGGATGAACTCCACGACCGCGGCATACACCACATCGCGATAGTCCTCGTACTCGAGCAGCTTCGACACGAGCAGCAGCAGGGCAGGGCGCAGGCGCTTGCCGCCGCCGCCGAGGATGTGCTCGCCGACGTCGTGGATGGTCTTGACCTTCGACTGGAAATTGCGGCGCAGCTCCTCTTCGACCATCTGGAGCTTGGGCGCGATCGGCTCGAGCAGACGCTCGGCTCGCGATAGCTGCTCATTGACGGCGTGTGAAGGGGCTGTCACTCGGGCAAGAATAATCGATGAAGGATTGCGTCTCAACCGCGGTAGTTCGTGAACTGCAGAGGGATGCCGAAGTCTTTTTCCTTGACCAGGCTGATCGCCTTCTGCAGGTCATCCTTGTTCCGGCCGGTGACACGCACCTGGTCGGACTGAATCGAAGCCTGAACTTTGAGCTTTGCGTCCTTGATCGCTTTCACGATCGCCTTCGCCTTCTCACTCTCGATGCCCTGCACGATCTTCGCTTTCTGCCGGACCGTGCCGAGCGCTGCATCCTCCAGCTTCGCGTAATCAACGGCCTTCAGCGACACGCCGCGCTTGATGAGCTTTGTCTCCAGGATGTCTTTCAGGCTGCGAAGCTTTCCTTCGTCGTCGCTGACGAGAACGATCTCGTCCTTCGTAAGCTCGATCGAGCTCTTGCTTCCCTTGAAGTCGAAGCGCTGCGCGAGCTCTTTCTGCGCCTGCTGCACGGCGTTGGCCACTTCCTGCATCTCGGTTTTCGAGACGATGTCGAATGAGAATTCCTGGGCCATCGTGAATCCTTATTGCTCGATTTGCTGGACACCCGCGGGAGGCGTGAACCGGAACGCGTCGGGCGCCGGGGCGGCGGGATGATACCCCGACAGCTCGAAAACCGTGCGATTTCCCTGGCGGTCGGTGTACTCCACCGATTCGATGAGATGCGTCGATGCCGATGACGTGACGACGATCGCCGCGAGGAGTCCGTGCGCATCGCGCGGCGTGAGTGTCGTGACGATGCTGCTGCCGCGCGGCTGTTCCCTGACGGTGAATGCCTTTTCGCGCGCAGCAGGATCGCCGATCACGAGAAACGGCAGATCGCGGCGGCGCTGCGCGTCGATCGCCGCAACCGTCACCTGCTTGTCAGCCGGCACATAGAACCACGACTTGTTGCCGTCATACACGAAGAGCTTCTGCTCCGGACTCGAGTACGACCAGCGCATCTGCGGGAGCGCGCCGAAAAGGACTTTGCCGCTCTCCACCTGAGGCTTCTTGAAGCCCTTCGGTGTGAAGCGCTGCGTGAACGACGCCTCTTTGCCGGCGAGGACCGCCGAGACCTTGTCGATTTCCGCGGCGTGGATGGAAAGGGTGAGGAACGAGAGGAATAGCAGTAGTGATGGTTTCAAGTCAGAGTCTCTCCACTTCGATCGAAGCGATCGCAGATCTCACAACAAAGATCCGCTCGTTTTTGCTCCGATCGAGTGGAGTGAGGAAGAAGCCGCTGGCCGAGGGATCGAAGGTCGCGTTTCCGCGGATGACCTCGCCATCATCGAACTCGACGGCGATCAGGCTGCCCTGCGGCTCCGGCAGCTCTTCATCGGGGGTCACCCGCGGGAAGAAGACTGCTTTCAAGTCCTCGTACGCGACCTGGATCTTCGCGCTGTCGTCGGCGAGCGTCGCATTGAGGCGTTCGTTGGTTGTGTCGACGTCGGCGGCCGTCGCTCGCTCGATGCGCCCGTCGCGGTAGCGGAGTATCACGTGTCCGTCTTCGTACATCATTAGAAGAGCTCGAGCCCCCAGAGGTCGTGGAGATGAATGATACCTGCGACGCGACGTTCTTCATCAACGATAAAAAGAGACGTCACTTTTTTCTGCTCCATGATCTGCAATGCCACGGAGGCGAGCTCGTTTCCGTCGATCGTCAGCGGGTTCGCGTGCATTGACTGCGCTGCGTTTTTCTTCAGGATGTTTTCGTCGCGCTGCAGCAGCCGGCGGAGATCTCCGTCGGTGATGATGCCCTGCAGACGCCGCTCCGCGTCGACAACCGCCGTGACGCCGAATCCCTTCTGCGACATCTCATAGATCACATCGTGCATCTCCGTCCCGGTGGCGACGACCGGGACCGCCTCGCCGCCGTGCATCAGATCGACGACGCGCAGGAAGCGCTTGCCGAGGCGTCCCCCCGGATGGAGGAATGCGAAATCCTCTTCCTTGAATCCCTTGCGCAGCAGCAATGCCATCGCCAGCGCGTCGCCCAGAGCGAGCGTCGCCGTCGTCGACGCCGTCGGCGCGAGGCCGAGCGGACACGCCTCTTTCGAGATCGCGGCGGAGAGATGATGATCGGCACCCTTCGCCAGCGACGACGAAGGATTGCCGGTGATTGCGACGATGTCGGCGCCGATCCTCTTCAGGCTCGGGATCAGCCGCACCAGTTCCTCGGTCTCTCCCGAATTGGAGATCGCGAGGACGACATCCCCCTTCACCACCATCCCGAGATCGCCATGAATCGCCTCGGCAGGATGAAGGAAGAAGGAAGGCGTACCGGTCGATGCGAGCGTCGCGCTGATCTTCTTGCAGATGATGCCGCTCTTCCCCAGTCCCATCGACACGACGCGCCCGGTGATGCCGTTGATCAATTCGACGACGTCGATGAACGTCTGATCGAGATGGTCGATGAGGCCGAGAATGGCCGCCGATTCGACTTCGAGAACGCGGCGCGCTTCGGCAAGGGCAGGGTGATCGTGCATCGCGCGCGCAGTTTATCCTGCGTCTTCGCGCCGGATAAACTCTGAATGTGCCGGCGCGAGGAGCGCGTACATCATCTCGTGCACCGGCACGGGCACCTTCGACTCGCGTCCCATGCGAACGACTGCACCGATCTGCGCATCGAGCTCCGACGGCTTGCCCTGCATGATGTCGCGCTGCAGCGACGACGTCGCGTCGGCGGGCAGTCCGTCGTAGCGCCCGAGGGTCTGTTCGACCGCGTCGGGCGTGAGCTGGATGCCGCGCGCGGAGGCGAGTGCGGCGATCTCCGCGATCGCGCGCCGCGCGAGCTCGCGCGTCTCGGGGATGTTGCGCCACGCGCCGACCGGCACGCGCGTCAGGGCACCGATGCCGCTCATCGGCGAGATGAAAAGGAACTTCGTCCACATCGCGCGATGAATGTCGGAGGGAATCTCGGCAACGATGCCGGCCGCGATCATCGCGTCGCGGATTCGCAGCGCGCGCTCCGACTTCGAGTTGTCGAGCTCTCCGAACATGATGAACGGATCCGAGCCGGCATGGCGCACGTGGCCGGGTGCGACGAGGAAACTGACGATGGCGCAGAGCCCGCCCATCGCATGGCCTCGTCCCAGCTCGCGCGCGATCTGCTCCGGCGCGTCCATCCCGTTCTCCAGCGGAATCACCACGGTGTGCTCGCCCACCATCGGCCGTGCGGCTTCAATCGCTTCGGCGACCTGCGCTGTCTTCACGGCCAGCAGCACGACATCGACGTCGCCAACGCTTTTCGGGTCGTCGGTCGCGTTCACCTTCGACAGAACGAAATCGCCGCCGATGCTGTCGACACGCAGCCCGTTCGTCTGCAGTGCCTCGAGTGACCTGCCGCGCACGATGAAGGTGACATCCGCCCCGTTCTGCGCGAGTTTCCCGCCGAAATATCCGCCGACGCCGCCGGCCCCAATGACCGCAAATCGCATAAGAACAAGTTACTACGAAGTGGAGTGCGGACGCCTCGTCCGCACATGGTGGGACGAAATGAAGTGGGGTGCGGACGTCTCGTCCGCACATGGTGGCCACAGAGCACCGCTGCCTCGACGGCAGCGGCCCGCGGACGAGACGTCCGCGCCCCATCACACCAAGTGGAGTGCGGACGTCTCGTCCGCACATGGTGGCCACAGAGCACCGCTGCCTCAACGGCAGCGGCTCGCGGACGAGACGTCCGCGCCCCATCACACCAAGTGGAGTGCGGACGCCTCGTCCGCACATGGTGGCCGCAGAGCACCGCTGCCTCCACGGCAGCGGCTCGCGGACGAGGCGTCCGCGCTCCATCACACCAAGTGGGGTGCGGACGTCTCGTCCGCACATGGACGCCACGGAGCACCGCTGCCTCTACGGCGCGACTTCCGCGCTCCACTTCCGGCTTCCGGCGTGGCATCATCGCGCGCCATGAAGATCGCGATCGTTGCCTTTCTCCTCGCCGCCGCGCCCGTACACGGGATCCCGGGCGAAGATGCGAAGTTCGAAGCCATCGCCAACAAGTACGTGGAAGATCTGCTGAAGCTGAGTCCGGAGACCGCGACGGAGCTCGGCGATCACCGCTACGACAGCCGGCTCGATGACTACTCTCGCGCCGGTGTCGATGCGCAGATCAGGTTCAATCAGGACACGCTCGCCGCACTCTCGAAGATCAAACGGGAGAAACTGAGCGCCACGAATCGCGTCGATCTCCGCATTCTCGAGAACACGCTGCAGTATCAGATCTACTCGGCGCAGGTGCTGCGCGGCTGGGAGTGGAACCCGCAGACCTACAACATCGGCCGCGCCGTCGACTCGCTGCTCTCGCGCGAGTTCGCGCCGCCATCGGCGCGGCTGAAGAGCATCATCGGCCGTCTCAATCAGGTGCCCGACGTCGTCGCCGCCGCAAAGGCGAATCTGAAGAATCCGCCGAAGATCCACGTCGAAACGGCGATCACGCAGAACAAGGGAACGATCTCGCTGATCAGGAACGATCTCGAGCCGCTCAAGAAGGCCGCGCCGGAGCTGCAGGCGGAAGCCGAAGCCGCGCAGAAGACTGCGATCGACGCACTAACCGCCTACGGCACCTGGCTTCAGAATGATCTTCTTCCCCGCGCCAATGGTGACTTCCGCCTTGGCGAAGAGAAGTACCGCCGCAAGCTAGGCCTCGCGCTCGATACCGATCTGACGAAAGAAGAGATCCTCCGCCGCGCCGAGGAAGAGTTGAAGAAGACGCAGGACGCCATGTACGCAACGGCGTTGAAGCTCGGCGCGAAACCGGATGATGACCATCGCAAGGTGATCCGGTCCGTGCTGGACAAGCTCGCCGATCAGCATCCGACGAACGAGACGATCATCGCGCTCGCCGAAAAAGACCTCGCGGAGACGACGGCATTCGTCCGCAAGCACGACCTCGTTACCGTACCGGACGAGCCGATTCAGGTGACGCCGATGCCGGAGTACAACCGCGGTGTCGCCGTCGCGTCGTGCAACTCGCCCGGAGCGCTCGAGAAGAACGGCAAGACGTTCTTCTACATCTCGCCGACACCCGCCGAATGGTCGCCGCAGCGCGTGGAGACGTTCTTCCGCGAGTACAACAACTACATGCTGCAGGACCTCACGGTGCACGAGGCGATGCCGGGGCATTACCTGCAGCTCGCGCACTCGAACAGGTTCCATGCGCCGACGAAGATCCGCGCGATTTACGGCAACGGCCCTTTCGTCGAAGGATGGGCGACATACGCCGAACAGCTGATGGCCGAGGCGGGATACGGCGGGCCGGAAGTCAGGATGCAGCAGTTGAAGATGCGGCTGCGCCTCATCATCAACGCGATCATCGATCAGAAGATCCACACCGCCGGCATGACGGAAAAAGAGGCGATGGATCTGATGATGAACGAGGGCTATCAGGAGGAAGGGGAGGCGGCAGGGAAGTGGCGCCGCGCGATCCTCACCTCGACGCAGCTCTCGTCGTATTTCGTCGGCAACATGGAGATGAACGACATCCGCTCCGCGTGGGAGAAGAAGCATGGGAAGAAGGATCTGAAGAAACTGCACGACACGATGCTGTCCTTCGGCTCTCCTGCTTCGAAGTACGTCAAGGAGATGATGTTCGGCGCGCCCGCGTCACGCGCGCAGTGATCGGGCGCCTCGCCCGATCACTGGTTTCGATCACGATCTCGACCGTTACTTCCACGCGCGTGTCTGCTTGTGCGTTTTGATCCAGAGCTCGTCGAGCCCGCCGTCGTTCATGAACTTCGTGATGTAGAGAATCTGCCCTGCGTGACTCGCGATGTGCGACATCACCGCGATGAGATCCTCCGCGAGCACCGTGTACATCTTCTGCTCGGGTGAGGGATCGCCAAGGCGTTCGAGGGTCAGCGAGTCGAACGTCTTTTCGGCGTTGGCGATCATGTCGTCGAACATCGCGAGGAGCTCCGCCTTCGGCAGATGCCGGCGCTCGGCGAACTCGGCCGGACGGTCGCGGTGATACTCGAGCCCGCCGATTCGGAAGTTGAGGTAGTGGTTGAGAGATCCCGTGAGGTGGATGACGAGATTGCCGATCGAGTTCGAGGCCTCGTTCGGGCGCCACCAGATCTGTTCCTCGTTCAGGACGGCCAGGCATTCGCGGATCTGAGAGGGAAATGTTCTGGTGATCCGGGTCCGGAGAGCGGAAAGTATGTAGGTCAGAGGATCGTTCATCCATCTAGTGTAAAATCTGCGTCTTCATTGCGCGACCTCGGGGTGCGTCTCTTGCATCCCCGCAACGACAAACCTAAGTAATCGAGGAACTTCATGACAGAACTTCTTCCCAACACGACTGCGGTTTCGACGCCGCACCGCGCCGCCGGGAAGGCGGCGAAGGCGAAAACGCTGCCCGTCGAGCCGAAGTCGGTGGTCTGGAATCCGTCGCCGGCCGAGCTGCGGCGCTTCACCGAGGAGATGCCGAACTGCCGCAAGACCGAGTTCAACAACGTCAATGTGGCAACGAAGGTCGTCTCGCGCTCCAAGCTCTCGACCTTCATCGCAACCGATACGCCCGAGCAGCACTCGGATCAGACGATCAGCCGCGCCGAGTACGATCGCGTGGCGAAGCTGCAGAACGAGTACATCAAGACGCGCGACATGCTCGTGGTCGAGGGATTCATCGGCAACGATCCCGACTTCCGCGTGGCCACACGCCTGATCATGGAGAAGGCGAACGCGAATATCGCCGCGATGCAGCACATCCTCTACTACCCGGCGACCGCGGAAGAGCTCGAGCATTTCGAGCCGGTGCTGACGGTCATCTACACGCCGAACCTGAAGGCCGAGGGGTATCCGGACGAGCGGCTGATCGCAGTCGATCTCGAGGGCTACACGACGCGCGTGTTCAACTCCGACTACTTCGGTGAGTCGAAGAAGGGCGGGCTGCGCATGTGGAACAAGCTGGTGTACGAGCGCGGCGGTCTCGCGCTGCACGCCGGCTGCAAGGTCATTCCGGTGAACGGCACCGATCGCGTCGGTCTCATCGTCGGCCTCTCCGGAACCGGAAAGACGACGACGACGTTCACCAAGCAGAACAACTCCTCGCCGGTGCAGGACGACTTCTGCGCGCTGATGCCTGGGGGCAAGATCTACGCGACGGAGAACGGTTGCTTCGCGAAAACTTTCGGCCTCAATCCGAACGACGAGCCGACGATCTACTACGCCTGCGCCTCGGAGTATGCGTATCTCGAGAACGTCTCGCAGAACGATGCGGGGAAGATCGACTACTTCGACACGTCGTACACGCCGAACGGCCGCGCCGTCATCCGGATGGAAGACATCTCCGGCGCGTATGACGCGCGGCAGTTGAAGAAGGCCGATTTCCTCCTGATTCTCAACCG
>JAJPHC010000035.1 GCA_021325515.1 Acidobacteriota bacterium | reverse complement strand
CTTCATTCTGCGTTCTGCGTTCTGCGTTCAATCTCTGGTGCGGTCTTGCTGCGCTGGGATCCGCAAGATCTTCGAAATCACCCACTGAAAAGTGTGAAGCCCCTGAATTCTGAATTCTTTCTGAATTCAGAATCGCAGAATTCAGACTGAAGAATGGGCAAAAAAAGGGGAGGGCCGTAGCCCTCCCCCGAATCCCCGAGTGCAGCGAAGCGTTAGGGTGCGGTCACCGTCACGTCGTCGATGAACTCGTTGTTGCCGTAGGCGCTGATGCCGAGGAAGCCGAGTTGTACGGTCGTGCCCTTGTAGGCGGAGAGATCGATCGTGTGCTGCTTCCAGCCCGTCGAGCCGTCGTAGCGGTTGACCGCCGTGCCGGCGTTCACCCAGCCGGAGCCGGTGTTGACCTGCACCTGCACTTTGTCGGCGTACGTCGAGTAACCGGTGTCGTGATACATCCAGAACTTCAGCGTGGCCGAGGCCACGGAGCTGGAGATCGCGAAGCCGGTCGTCTGATAGATGCGCGTCTGATTGCCGCTCGTCGCATCGTAGGAGTTGAACTTCGCCATGGAGCTGCCGCCATGCGGGCTGGCGGTCGGCAGCGTGCCCGACGTCACGTACGTCCACGCGCCGGTCGTGCCCGAAACTTGTGCAGTTGCCCAGCCGGTGCTGCTCTCGAAACCGTTCGAGAAGAGCGTCGTGGCGACGCTGCACGTCGCGGTGAAGTTGATGCCGGTGACATTCGCTCCGCTCACCGTCACGCTCGTGCTGGCGGGCGAGAACGTGCAGCCGGTCTTGCTCGGCGTCACGGTGTACGTGCCGTTCGCGAGGCCACTGATCGTGTAGGCGCCGGCTCCGTCGCTGGTCGCGCCCTGCGAGCCTGCACTCACCGCTGCGCTGAACGTCCCCGCGTTGCCGGAGATCGTGTAGGTCGCGGCCGGCATCGTGATCGTCGCGGTGATGGTGAAGCTCCCCGCCGCGTAACCGTTCACGCCGAACCACCAGGTGCCGGTCGACGGGCTGCTCGCCGTGCAGGTCTCGTTACCGGACGAGCTGTAGGGGCGGCAGATGTACGAGGACGACGTCGGCTTCGCGTTGAACTGCGTGTAGAGATCGACGTCCGCGGTCGCGGCGCTCGTCGCAACCGTGAGGCTCGAGGCGCCGGCCGGCACGGTGATGTAGTAGTACTTCCACGCGCCCTGCGCCACGCTCTGGCCCGTGGCGGCCACGCCGCTCGTGAGCTGCGTGTCGCCCGTGCCGCACGTCGCCGTGAAGTTCGCGGTGACGTTGGCCGAGGTGATCGTGACTGTGGAAGACGCCGGCGAGAACGTGCAGCCGCTCTTGCTCGGCGTCACGGTGTAGGTGCCGGCGGCGAAACCGGACATCGAGTAGTTGTTCGATGCGTCGCTCGTAGTCGAGCTCGAGCCGGCGGTGATCGTCGCGCCGGAGGTCCCCGCGTTGCCGCTGATCGTGAACGTCGGAGCCGTGCACGTGGCGGTGAAGTTGATGCCGGTGACATTCGCCGAGGTGATCGTCACCGACGCGGATGCGGGTGAGAAGGTGCAGCCGCTCTTGCTCGGCGTGACGGTGTAGGTGCCGGCCGCGAGGTTCGCGATCGAGTAGTTGTTCGATGCATCACTCGTCGCGGATGAGGAGCCGGCCGTCACGGTCGCGCCGGAAGTGCCGGCGCTGCCGCTGATCGAGTAGGTGGCCGTCGTCGAGGTCGTGACCTTCGCGGTCCAGATCTCTTCGCTGCCGCTGTTGCGGCGGTCGGTCCAGGAGGGGAAGAAGGAGTTGCCGTAGCCGGAGAGGCCGTTGTAATCGCCGAACTGGTTGCCGGAGTCTGCGCCGGTCACCGTCTCGTCGGTCATCGCGGTCGTGACCTTGACCGGAGTCTGCCACGTCGCGCCGCCGTCGCTCGACATCTGATAGTAGACGTCGACCTTCTTGCGGTTCGGATCGTTGACGGTGTCGTAGTACATCGCGCCGATCGTGCCGTTCGTCTCGTCGACGGCGAGGAACGGATTGAACTGATCATTGAGGCTGCTCTGATTGTTGATCTTGACGCGCGCGCTCCATGTCGCGCCGCCGTCGGTCGAGCGCGAGAACCAGATGCGCGTCTTGCACGTCGAGCTCGCGTTCGTGCCCGGCTCGTTCGCCGCGGCGGTGCAGCCGGTGTCGCCGGAGAGATCGGTCCAGAGCGCGTAGACGTTGTTCGTCGTGCCGTTTCTGTATGCGCCGCCGGAGACATAGAGGAGGATGCGGCGGCTGGAGAAGGCCGGAACGCCGATGTCATACGAGTCGTAGGTCGTGACGATCTTCACCGGCGCCGCATAGCTCGCGCCGCCGTTCGTCGACTTCACGATGTAGATCCCGCGCGAGCCGGTGTCGGGATAGAAGCCGAAGACATCGCCCGCGGAATTCGTCTTCACATCGGCGCCGATCGCGGTGCCGGTCGTTTCCGAGCTGCTGACCTGAATCGGAGCGCCCCAGCCCGTCGACGTGCGGCGGTTCATGAACGCCGGATTGCCGTTGTGCCAGATCACATAGATGTTGTTCGCGTACGCGGAAGAGCCGCTGTGATCGACCCACTCCATCTGCTTGTCCGTGTTCGTCTGGCTGCCGGAGATCGTGCCGTCGAACGTCCACGTCGCGCCGCCGTTCGTCGACTTGTACGACTGCACCTTCAGCGTGTTGCCGTTGATGCCCATCGTGCTCGACCATGCGGTGCCGTCGGACGTCCATTCGACGGTGGGATCGGAGTGATACGAGTCGCCGGTCGCGAGCGGGAGCGTCGTCTGGCCCCACGTCACGCCGCCATCGCTCGAGTAGTACATGCCCTGCAGGCCCGAGCCGCCGATGTTGTTCGAGGCGGAGATGATCTTGCTCGGATTCCAGTAGTTGATGCGGATGTCCGACTCGCTTCGTGCGGATGTCTGCGAGCCCGACGCGCGCACGTTCGTTCCCGCCGTCGCGGCGTCGGCGCCGAGGCGCTTGACGGGGCCGCGATGCTGGTCGAGCTCATCGCGGTCGCCGAACTCGTAGCCCGGCTCCATCGTCGCTTCCGGCTGGCCCGACTTGAAGTCCTGGTGCGTCATCATCCACTCGAGCACTTCCTTCAGCACGAGCGGATAGCCGCCGGTCGGATCGTTGTCGTTGTCGTAATTGACTTCGGGGTGACCCTTGCGCCAGTAGACCTTCAACCAGGGCGGAACGATCGGGTCGGCGGCGTCATGGGCTTTCAGTTTGCTGAAGTCCTGATTCTGGCGGATCAGTTTGTCGAGCGCGCTGCCCGCTTTGGCGTGAGCCTTCTTCAACTGATCGTCGAGCGACGGGAACTTCCCGTTGCCATTCCCGTTGCCGTTGCCGTTGCCATTTCCCTGGGCAAAGGCGGCGGTGCTCATGAGAAACGCGATGGATAGGAGGGCAAAGACTTTCTTCAATCGAACTTCCCTTCCTTCAAAAAAAGCGCTGTTGTGGGATGAGAGACCGCAGACCTGGATCAAGATCTGTGCCGTAGCTAAAACGCTAGTTTTGAGGGCTTTTGGTAGTTCGCCTGACCCTTGAGAGCCAGAACCGGCAGGTCACCGATTGAGCACTGATGCAACCTTTGACCCGTCGTTAAGTTGGTTTTTGGGGGTCACACCTGGAAAATCAACTTAACGGCGCCCCGTTAAGTTGATTTTCCAGGTGTGACCCCCGCGAACCAACTTAATGGTCGTTGGGGCCGAAGGGGGCGCGGGGGTAGTCGGTGCGGAGTTTGTCCATGATCGCTTTGACGGTTGTGTTCGCGCCGCTTGCGCGCGTCACGTCGCGGAACGAGTAACGCGGTCCCTTCACGATCTGGAAGTTGATCTGGTAGCAGACGTCGCCCGCGGTCTGCGCCTGACAGGTGAACCAGATCTTCTCGAGTCCTGCGACCTGAAACTCGAAGTTCTCCTTCGGATCTGCGCCATCGATCCAGGAGAACGTGCCGGCTTTCATCACGAGCCGTCCGGGGCGTTCCTTCTTCAGCGGGCCCCAACCTCTGACCAGCAGCACTTCGCTGTACACGGTCTCGGCAGGCGGCGCCGGTCTCGTCTCCTCCGCAGTCTTCGTGGCGAGGAGCGCGGCGATCACCGAGTCCTGCACGCCGTTCTGCTTCAGATAGAGCAGATCGTTCATCGTGAGCTTGTACGAGAGTCCCGACTGCTTGATCTGTTCCGCGATGAGTCCTTCCGAGATGCCGGACTTCACGATCCTGACGATGTCGCCGAGGCGCGCGTCGTCGGGTGCAGCGGATGGTTGGGGAGCGGGAGCGGGTACCGGTGCCGGTGCCGGCGCGGGATTCGTCGACGTAGTCTCCGGTTGCTGCGCCGAAACCGCGATCGAGGTGAGCAACAGCGTGGCGATGAGCAGGCGTTTCATGAGTCCTCCTGATTCGACGGCAAACTATATCCAACCGGCGGTCTACAATCAGAAGCACTTGATTCCAAGCCGGGAGCAACTGAAGGCGATCGCACAGATGGCCGGCGGCGACCTGCGACAGGTGCCGTATCCGGTCGTGCTGTATGCGTACGCGCACGAGAAGCGGAGCGGCGTGCTGAAGCTCAAGCGCCAGCAGCTCGAGAAGCAGATCATTTTCGAAGAAGGGGTGCCGGTCGACTGCCGTTCGAACCTGGCAACCGAGACGCTCGGCCGTTTCCTCGTCGCGCAGAACAAGCTTCCGGCGGACAAGCTCGCGCAGTTTCTCAGCGAGTCGTATTCGCGGCAGGTCCCTCTCGGCGAACTTCTGATCGAGCATGGAGTGCTGACGCCGTACGAGCTCTTTCGCACGCTGCAGCAGAATCTCGCGCGCAAGCTGCTGGATGGTTTCGGCTGGCACGACGGCGAGTTCGGACTCTCGCTCGATGTGCCGCAGGTCGGCTCGCCGCTGAAGGTGCGCGTGCCGCAGCTCGTCATCACAGGCGTCATGAAGTTCGCGCGTCAGGCCGAGATCGATGCGTCCGTCGGTCCGCTCATCGGCAGGACGCTGGGACTTCATCCCGATCCCGGCTTCTCGATCGACGAGATCCGGCTCGCGCCGAAGCATGCCGCCGTGCTCGAAGCGTTGAAGAAGCGCGCGCGCATCGATCAGATTGCGGACGCGACGCAACTTCCCTTCGAGGACATCACTCGTCTCCTCTACGCCCTCGCCATCCTCGGCGCCGCCGTGCCGGCGGAGCAGATCCCGAAGACAGCGCCGCCGCAGCAGCAGCCGCCACCGCCACCGAAACCGGCGCCACCCCAACCAGCCGTTGCACCCGCGCCCCGCCCTGCGCAGTCCATCGACGCGCTGCGCAACGACGTGATGCGCGTCTATCTCGATTACCGGCGCAAGGATCCGTTCGATCTGTTCGGTCTGGCCGATGACGCGACGCCGCTGCAGATCAACGCCGCGTATCTCGCCTTCGCGAAACGCTTCGCGCCGTGGCCGTTCGGCGAAGACGATGAACTGCGCGCCCTGGCCGAAAAAGCGGAGGAGATGTTTCTCGCGGCGGCGAAGGCGTATGCGCTGCTCTCCGACCCCGACGAGCGGCGCTCGCTGGCCAGCCAGCGGCGGACGAAGGCGCAGGCGCGGCAGGCAGCGCCGCAGCAGTTCACGATCAAGACGGATCTGCTCGATCCCGACGTGCAATATCGAAAGGGCATCGAGCTGAAAGAGCAGGGGAAGCTGCGCGAGGCGCTCACGCAATTCGAATTCGCATCCGACTGCGACTCGCAGAGCGGGATCTATCGCGCGGAAGCGGCGTACTGCCGCTATCTGATGTCGCCATTCATTCCGACAGGGCGCAAGTCGCTGGAGGAATTGCAGGAGGCGATCCGCATCGAGCCCGAGTGCGGGCTTGCCTACTTCTATGCCGGCGAGATCCACCGCGCCCTCGGCGATCGCGCGAATGCGGAGAAGAACCTGCGCGCGGCGAACAAGCTGATGGCTCCCGATCGCCGCCCCATCGAGGCGCTCAAAGCACTCGGCGTTTCCTGATCAGGGCGCGAGCAGCTCGATCAGTGGCCGCGCAGTCCCGTGAGCGACGCCTGCGCCAGCACGTGACCGCGGATGATGAATCGCAGTTTGCGCCACGTCATCGGCGTGCCTGCATCGTCGATCACCGGCAGATCGAGCGCGTAGACGGTGAAGCGGTATTTGTGCGGCGGACCTTCCGGCGGACAGGGCCCGTCGTAGCGCCGCTTCAGGAAATCGTTGTACGCGTGCCGGCCGCCCGCCGCGAGATCGGGTTCCGCTGCTCCTGCGTTCGCGCTGAGCGAAGTCGCAGTCGCCGGAATGTTGTAGGCGACCCAGTGAATGAAGCCGTCGCCGCCGCGCGCCTCGTAATCATCGAGGATGAGCGCATAGCTCTTCGTCTCCGCCGGCGCGCCGCTCCATGCAAGTGCGGGCGAAACGTTTTCGCCATGGCAATCGAGCCCGTTCAACATCGTGTTGTCGGGCAGCGTTGCTCCAGCCGCGAAGGCGCTGCTGGTGAGGCGGAAGGTGCCCGGCTGCTGCGAGGCGCATCCAGCGAGCAGAAGCGTGATGATTCCCACAACGGATCGCATGTTCATGATGATCAGTCAGGATACTCTGCAACCATGGCTCGGATCAGGACTCTCTTTCTCGACGCCGGTGGCGTCCTCGTGTGGCCGAACTGGAATCGCGTGGCCGACGTCCTGCGCGCGCGCGGCATCGATGTCGATCCCGCGCGGCTCGTGGACGCGGATCCGATTGCGCGTTACGCGTTGAATGAGGCGCAGGTCGTGCCGGCGCCCGATCAGCAGCGCTCGAAATCGTTTTTCGAGCTCGTGCTGCTCGAGGCCGGTGTGGACCTCACAGACGCGGTGGAATCCGCGCTCGCCGAAGTGCGCGCGTATCACCGCCGTGAGAATCTGTGGGAGATCGTCCCTCCATTTGTGAAGCCGGCGCTCGCCGCGCTGCGCGAGGCGGGATATCAACTCGTCGTTGTTTCCAACGCGAACGGCACGCTGCACAAGCTGTTCGATCGCGTCGGTCTCACGCCCTTCTTCGATGTGATCATCGACTCCGAGCTCGAGGGTGTCGAGAAGCCGGACCGCCGCATTTTCGAGATCGCGCTCGAGCGTTCAGGCGCGGCGCGCGAGGAGACTGTGCATACCGGCGACCTGTATGAGATCGACGTCGTCGGGGCGCGCGGCGCCGGACTGCACGCGGTGCTTGTCGATGAGGCGTGGCTTTACGGCGAAGCGGATTGTCCGCGGATTCGCACGATTGCGGAGCTTGGGGCGGCGGTGATGGGACGGATGGGACTCATGGGACCGATGGGACGGATGGGACGGATGGGTGATCCTTGTTAGCGCGCCAGGTATCCTCCATCGACTGGATAGAAGCTTCCTGTGACGAAGGCGGCTGCATCGCTTGAAAGCCAGAGCACCAGCGCCGCGACTTCTTCCGCGTTTGCGATGCGTCCCAGCGCGTGCAGTGCCGCGACGGACGTTCTCCTCTCCTCGGGCAAGCGGTTGAGCATCGGCGTGTCGGTGTAGGAGGGGCCGGCGGCGTTCACGCGGATGCCGTGCGCTCCATATTCGAGCGCGGCGGTTTTCGTCAGCCCCACGACTCCATGCTTCGCGGCGACGTAGCCGGCTGCGTTCTTTGCGCCGGCTGCTCCATAGATCGACGCGATGTTCACGATCGAGCCGCCGCCCGCTTCGAGCATGCGCGGGATCTGTGCGCGCATCGCGTAGAAGACGCCGGAGAGATTGATGTCGATGACGCGCTGCCAGCCTTCGAGTGTCATCTCCGCGACGGGATTCACTTCGCCGCCGATGCCGGCGTTGTTGCAGGCGATGTGCAGCGCGCCGAAGCGTTCGACCGCTGCGCGTACGAGCCGTTCGTGATCGTCCGCGTTCGCCGCGTCAGCGCGAACGAAGAGCGCATTCGATCCCGCCAGACTCGCCGTCTCGATTCCCGATCGATCGTCGATGTCCGAGGCGACGACGTTCGCGCCGGCGCGCGCGTAGGCGAGTGCGACGGCGCGTCCGATGCCGGAGCCTGCGCCTGTGACGATGGCCGTGCGGTTCGCGAGTGTGGTCATGGAGCTCTCACGGAAGGATCGCGAAGGCGCGCGCCGGGAATCCGAATCCATGCTCGACCTTCGGCCACGTCACGACGATGACGGCGCCGGCCGCAGGCACCTTGTCGAGATTCGCCATCGCCTCGATCTGGAAATGGTTCTGCCTGAGGATCCAGGTCTCCGATTCCATCGTGTCGGTCGTGTCGGTGTCGAGCGACTCGTGTCCGATGGCCGTGATCCTGCGCTCATCGAAGAGAAACCTGATCGCGGCGAGCGACCACGCCGGGAAGGGCTGCCGCTTGAAGCGTGCCGGATTGCTGTCCCAGTCTTTGCTCATGTCGGTGCGCAATGCCGCGAACGCACCGGCGGGAACCTGGCCGTGCTCCTTCTCCCATGACCGGATGTCGTCGATGGTTAGAGCGTGATTTGGATCCTTGCCGAAGAGGGGAGTGATGTCGAACACGACGAGAGGGAGGATCATCTGCTTCAGCGGGATCTGATCCATCGTCATGCCGCTCGCGCTGAAGTGTGCCGGAGGATCGACGTGCGTGCCGTACTGGCCGACCATCGAGTAGAACGTGGTGCGGAAGCCATCCTTCTCGAGGGTGTACGGCATGTGCGTTTTCGGATCGCAGGCCGCGCTCATCGTCGCCTGCCCGAAGCCGAACCACACCGGAGTCGACGGGCTGAAGGTGTGCGTGAGGTCGACGTACTCCTTGCTCTGGATGACGCGCAGCGCATCGGCGAGGCTCGTATCGGCGGCGGAGGCATGGAGCGAAACGAGGAGGAGCGCAGGAAGCAGGCGATGCATGGCGCGTATCGTAACTCCGCGCCCGGCGGGAGTCGGTCTAGAGTATGCGCATGTCCAAACGCGATCCGCGCGTCGACGCTTACATCGAAAAGGCCGCGCCCTTTGCCCGGCCGGTCCTCAACGCAATTCGCGACGCGGCACATGCCGCGATTCCCGAGATCGAAGAGACGATGAAGTGGAGCATGCCGTTTTTCGAGCACCACGGCATCGTCTGCAACATGGCGGCATTCAAGGCGCACTGCTCGATGCGATTCTGGAATCCGGCGGCGGCGGGACGGGAAGAGAACGATCGCCTCGGGCGAATCACCTCGGTCGATGACCTTCCGCCCAGGAAGCAGCTCATCGCGCTGATCCGCGATGCCGCGAAGCTCAATGCCGAAGGGGTGAAGCCGACGCGGCCGAGGCGCGCGGCGAAGGCGCCGCTCGAGATGCCGGACGATTTCGCACGCGCGCTGGAGAAAAACAGGAAGGCCCGGGCGGCGTTCGAATCCTTTCCGCCGAGTCACCGGCGCGAGTACATCGAATGGATCACCAGCGCGAAAGGTGCGGATACGCGCACGCGCCGCATCGCGCAAGCCGTGGAGTGGATCGCCGAAGGAAAGTCGCGGAACTGGAAGTACGAGCGATGAGCGTCCGGGAGGCGCGCAGTGCCCTATTCGACGACCTGGTCAACTGATGGTGTGGCGTGGCGCTACTGGGGCCGCGTCACCGGAGAAGAACTGCTTCAATCGAATCGCGAGGTCTACGGCGACGCGCGGTTTCGCGGCATTCGCTATCAGATCGTCGATCTGATGAACGTCGACCGCTTCGACGTGTCGTCCTACGACATGGCTGTTCTCGCGAAGATGGATCATGCCGCCGCGCGCGTCACTCCTTCCGTGCGCGTCGCGGTCGCTGCTGCGAGCGATCTGATCCGGATGCTGTCGATCTATTACGAAGCAGAGTCGGCCGATTCGCCGTGGGAGCATCACATTTTCGAATCGCTCAGCGAAGCGCAGATGTGGGCGATGAGCAGCCGCTAGCTCACCCAGGCCGCGGTCCTTCTTTCGGCAGGATCACGGAGAACTCGCTCCCTTTTCCCACGTCGCTGCGCAGCCGGACCGTTCCGCCCATCAGGAGCGCGAGCCGGCTGACGAGGGCGAGCCCGAGGCCTGTTCCCTGCGGCCGCTTCGCGTCGCTCTGCAGTTGCCGGAATTCTTCGAAGATGATCTGGCGATGTTCGGGCGCGATCCCCGGCCCGCGGTCGATCACCGACATCTCGATCGACTCCTGATGCAGCGGCGACTGATTCGCAGTCAGCGCGCGGGCACGCGTCAGCACCGTCGACCCATCGGGTGAAAACTTCACGGCGTTCGAGAGGAGGTTGTAGAGGATCTGCTTGAGGCGCACCGGATCGGCCCAGAGATTGTCGAGCTCCAGCGGGATGTCGGTTCTGATCTCGATGTTGCGGGCCAGCGCCGTTCCCTTCACCACGCGGCAGATCGCCTCGATCGCATCGGCGACATCGACGATCTCCGGATCGAGCGTCATCCTCCCGGCCTCGATCTTCGAGAGATCGAGGATGTCATTGATGATGTGCAGCAGATACTCGCCGGAGACATTGATATTGCGCAGAAAGCGGGCGTGCTTCTCCTCCAGGCTCCCCGCCAGCCGCGATTCGAGCACGGCTGAGAATCCGATGATGGCGTTGAGCGGAGTGCGGAGCTCGTGGCTCATGATCGCGAGGAATGCGCTCTTCGCTTTGTTCGCGTCATCCGCCGCCTGCTTCGCGCGCACCATCTCCTTTTCCGCGCGGATCCTCTCCTGAATCTCTTTCTGCGCTTCGGTGTACAGCCGCGCGTTCTCCACGGCGACGGCAGCCTGACGCCCGAATGCCGTCGCGATGCGCAGATCCTTCTCGGTGTAGCGCCCCGCCTTCGTGCTGTCGAGCATGAGGACGCCGATGATCCGGTCGCGCGCTTTCATCGGGATGCCGATGTTGCAGCGGATGTTCTGCAGAGAGTCGCTGTCGGCGCGCCACGCCGTCTCCTCCGGTCCGATCTCCAGAATGACCGGGCGTTCATCCGTCGCCAGCCGCTTGTTGTACGGATAGTCGGCGAGCCGCCGCACGCGTCCGATCTCCGTTTCCGAAACGCCGCGCACGGCGATGACGCGCATGGAATCGCCGTCGAGCAACTGGATGCTGGCCATGTCGTAGTCGATGACCTGCCGGATCTGATCGAGGATCGCGTGAAGGACGACATTCAGATCGAGGCTCTCGTTCAGGACCTGCGCGATCGACTGCAGAGCCGCGAGCTGATCGGCTCTTCCCTCGGCATCCTGCCGCGCATGCAGCAGCCGCTCTTCGATCTGCTTGAGGTGCGTGACATCGAGCATCACGCCATGCGTCTCGACCGGCTTCCCATCGATGAACAGCGTCTTCGACTGATTCTGAAACCAGAGCACACGGCCATCGCGCGCGACGAGACGGTGCGTGATGCCGAGATCGTTGCCCGCCGCATCCTTCTCGCGCATCGCGTCCATCACGCGCCTGCGATCGTCGGGATGAATCACCTTCCACCAGAGATCGGGGTCGCCGAGCCATTCCTCAGGCGTGTATCCGAGGAGGCTCTCGACCTGGGGGCTGATGTAGCCGGTGTTGCTGCCGGAATCCGACCATCGATACGTGATCGCCGGCAGTTGCTCGACGAGCGTCTGGTAGCTCGCTTCGGATTGCTGCAGCCGTTCGGTGACGCGCTTGCGCTCGAGGCTCTCGTCGCGTGCGGCCGCGTAGAGGCGCGCGTTCTCGATGGCGATCGCCGCCTGCGCTGCGAACGCCACGGCGAGCCGCGCATGATCGGTGGTGTAGAAGCAGGGCTCGTTCTTGTCGAGTGTGATGAGGCCGACGACGCGATCGGCGGCGATGAGCGGCACGCCCATCCAGGAGCGAACATGAGTCGCCGTAGGACTCGCTTTGCGAAAGTCATGGAACGGCAGCACGTCGTCGATGATGGTCGGCTTGCGCGAGCGCACGACTTCGCCGTTCGGCAGTTCGGAATTGTCGATGTCGAAGCGGAGGCCGATGATTTCGCCGAGGTGCTCGAAGCCGACGCCGGCGATGACGACCGCGTCGCGGCCGCGCAACTCCTGCACGGATGCGCTGTCGCACGGCACGACGCGGCCGAGCTGCGCGAGGATCGTCTGCAGGACGTCATGAAGCCGCAGCGATGAGTTGACGGCCTTCGCCGCTTCGAGCAGCGTCTCCGCCTGTTCGCGCGCGCCATGCTCGGCCTCGAAGAGACCGGCGTTCCGGATGGCGATCGATGCGAGCTCGCCGAAGCGGTGAAGGACGTCGTAGTCGCCCTCGTCGAACGGTTTGTCGTCGAGGCGCGCGACGCCGAGGATGCCGAAGCTCTGCTCTTCGGAAGAGAGTGCGATTTCAGCGAGCGAGCGGCAGCACTGGAACAGCGCCGCGGATCGTGCGCTGCCTCGGATTTGCGTGCCGATGGTGGGGAGGAGCGTGCCCGTTGCCGCGCGGACTTCGAGCGCATCGGATTTCGGATCGGTCAGCGCGATGAAGCTGTGCGGCGTGTCGAGAAGCGAGTTGACGCGATCGAGGATGCCGTTGAGCAGATCGCCGCGATCGAGACGCTTCATCAGCGTCGCGGTCAGATCGGAGAGGACGGAGAGGTAGCGGTTCTGCCGGCGCAGCCGTTCCTCTACGCGAGCGCGTTCCTGCTCGTGCGCTTCGATCTCCGCGAGCCGCCTGCGCAACTGGCGCAACTCTTCGTGAAGATCAGTACTCCAGAACTGAGGATCGGGCATCGATGGACCCTTCAGCCGGGCTGTCAAAGGACTCGGATGGCACGATCATACGTTAAGTTGGTTTTCGGGGGTCACACCTGGAAAATCAACTTAACGATCGTCTGACGGCACACGGCCTATACTCATTGAGCAATGCGGCCGTTTGTGCCCGCGCTGATCGCGCTGTTTGCCCTGCCGCTGTTCGCCGGCGAGCAGCGGCGTGATCTGCGCGACCTCACGCTCGAGGAGCTCCTCGAGACGAAAGTGAGCGTCGCGACGCATCTCGAAATGACGGCGCGCGAATCCCCCTCCATCGTCACCGTCATCACGCGGCAGGAGATCGAGGCTTCCGGCGCGCGCGATCTGCGCGAAGTGCTCACGCAGTTCGTGCCCGGCGTTCACTTCGCGACCGATGTCGAAGGCTTCGTCGGCATCGGCATGCGCGGCATCTGGGCTTCCGAGGGGAAGATGCTGCTGCTGATCGACGGCATCGAAGCGAACGAGGGCTTGTTCGGCACCTCCGGCTATCACTATCCCGCCGAGACGATCGAGCGCGTCGAGGTGATCCGCGGTCCCGGCTCCGCGGTCTACGGCGGCTATGCCGCGGTGGGCGTCGTCAACGTGATCTCGCGCAGCGGCGAGCGCTACGTCACCGGCACGTGGTCGCAGATGGAGAAGAGCTACTCGAAGCGCGGGCTGGCGTTCGGCCTGAGCGGCGCGCTCGGCTCGCTGAACGGAAGCTGGTTTCAGGGGATGCGCAGCGATCGCGACAACGTCGATTACTTCGGCGGGCGGCGCTCCCTCGCCGGCGACTCGCGCCTCGATGATCTCAACCTCAACCTGCACCTGCAGCGCGGCGGCTTCGATCTGCGCGGCGTGCTCGATCATCTGGACACCACCGAGTTCACGCTCTTCGGCCGCAATCATCCGGGGCCTGCGCTCGATGAGGATTTTCACTGGGCCGCGATCCGCATCCGTTACACGTACGCGTTGTCGCCGGAGTTGAAGGTGACGCCGCGGCTCGAATACTCGCGGCAGGCACCATGGCAGCTCGATGTCCCGAGCGAGAGCTACAGCAATCGCAAGCATGTCGAGAAGCCGCTCGCGGGAGTGCTGCTGGAGTGGCATCCGCGCGCGGAGGTGAGCGCCATCGCCGGCATCGAGCGCTATCGCAACGACGTCGTGATGCCTGCCCATCCGGGGCCGTTCGAAGAGCGGCTGCAATCGGGCGGCAATCGCCTGCGCGTCGAATCCACCGGCGTCTTCGCACAGCTCGCGCGGCAGTGGCAGCATGCGGAGCTGACGGTCGGCGGGCGCTATGAAGACACGGATGCATTCGGTTCCGCCTTCGTCCCGCGTGTGGCGATCGTCGGGCGTTTCGACCGGCTGCACTTGAAAGGGATGGCGGCGCGCTCGTTCCGCGTGCCGGGAGGGATCCTGCCGAATCGCATCCCTCCGGGTGCCGCGCGACTCGAGCCGGAGCAGGCGACGAGTTACGAAGTGGAGGCCGGTTATCAGTTCACCGATCGCTCGCTGCTGACGATGAATCTGTTCGATGTCTCGTTCGACAAGGAGATCGTCTACGAAGCGAATCCCGCCACCGGCGTCGGCAGCTACATCAACTCCGGCCGCCTCGGTTCACGCGGAGTGGAAGCGGACTATCGCTACGTGGGCCCGGTGACGAGCGTGACGGCGAATCTCGCCTGGTATCGCGCGGATGAAAACGATGTCGCCATCTACTCCGTCCCCGGCCATCGCGACCGCTTCCTCGGCTTCCCACCGCTGCGAATCAATCTCCTCGGCGGCATCCGCCTCACGCAGTCGGTGTCGGTGCATCCCTCGCTGTCGTATTTCGGATCGAGGTTCGCGTTTGCCGAAGGCGACACGCTGCGCGAGCTCGGAGGCACGGCGCTCGTGAATCTGAATGTCCGTCTGCGCAACATCGGAAGCGGCAACGTCGTGCTCGATGCGGGAGTTCGCAACGTGACCAATGCGAACGTGCCGTTCATCCAGCCGTATCACGGATACGTCGCGCCGCTTCCCTCGGAGAGCCGCGCACTCGTCGTGAGTGCGATGTGGGGCTTCTGACCGGAATGCGGCCGTGCCCTGCCGCCGCGCCCGAAGTATCATAGGCGCCCGCGTCGCGCTGCCTCACTTCCGCGGGCCGATCACAATCCCATGCGCACGGCCGTCTGCTCGATCATTTCTCCCAACTATCGCCACTTCGCGCGCGTGTTGATGGCGTCGCTGCGAGCTCACCATCCGGAGTGGGATCGCTATGTCCTCGTGGTCGGCGGCGATGCCGCGGCCGAAGCATCCGATCCGTTCGAGGCCGTGCCGGCCGCCGCGCTGCACATCAGCGATTTCGCCGCGCTCTCGTTCCGCTATTCGATGCTCGAGCTCGACACCGCGGTGAAGCCGCGGATGATCGAGCATCTCTTCGACCGCGGCTACGACCGCGTCATCTATTTCGATCCGGACATCGTCGTTTACAGCAAACTCGAGGAGCTCGACTCGGCCGCTGCGCCGTTCATCACGCTCACTCCGCATCTCACGCGCCCGGTCGACGACGCCGATCACGCGCGTGAGCGCAGCATCCTCATCGCCGGTGCGTGGAACCTCGGCTTCATCTCGATCGTCCGCGATCCGCAGCTCGCCGCGTTTCTCGACTGGTGGAAGCGGCGGCTCGAGGATGCGTGCGTCGTCGAGCCGGAGCGCGGGCTCTTCGTCGATCAGAAGTGGATCGATCTCGTTCCCGGCCTCTTCGATCGCGTCGTGGCGCTTCGCCACGAGGGCTACAACGTCGCGTACTGGAACCTGCAGCAGCGCAGTGTCGCGCGCGGCGATGATGGCGCGTATCGCGTCAACGGAGCGCCGCTGCGCTTCTTTCACTTCAGCGGATTCGATCCTTCGTTTCCCAGGCTCGTGTCGCGCCATGACGTGCTGCGCGTTGCGGATGCCGGCGGCGCCGCACCGCTCTTCGACGATTACACCGCTGCGCTGCAGGCTGCGGGAAGCGAATCGTTCCGCCACGCGGCGTATGCGTACGAGCACTTCGCCGATGGTTCGCGGATCGCGGATGCGGCGCGCATCGCGTACCGTCGCTCGCCGCAACTTCAGGAGGAGGCGGGCGGCGATCCGTTCCGGCGTCCGGAATTGTTTCGCGCATTCACAGACCGCAAGCCGACGATCACTGCGCGGGCGAAGTACCGCGCGTATCACTTCCTCTCCAAAGCACGGCCGATCGTGCGCCTCATTCCGAAGAGTCTTCGCAGCGCGATGCGCGAAGGTCTCCTCGGCCACGGCACACCGGCGCTCGTGCCGGCATCGGCCTCGCCGCATCTCGCGCCGGGCGTATCGATCGTCGGCTACTTCTCGCGGGCCACAGGCGTCGCCGAATCGGCGCGGCTCTGCGTCGCGTCGTGCGATGTGGCGGGGATCCCGAGCGAGATCATCGATGCCGACGGCGGCGCGACGCTGCATCCGCACCACGGCCGGCGCGCGACGATTCTGCACGTCAACGCGGACATGATTCCGGCGGTCGCCGCCGATCTCCGCGACGTGCTCCGCCCCGATTCGTATGCGATCGGCGTCTGGCATTGGGAGCTGCCGGAGTTTCCGGCCGCGTGGAATGGATCGGCCACACTGCTGAACGAGATCTGGGCGCCGAGTGCGTTCATCGCCGGCGCGATCTCGAAGAGCGTCACGATTCCGGTCGTACACATGCCGCACGGAATCGAGGTCGCGGAGCTCGCGCCGTTTTCACCGTCGCTGCTCGGCGTGCCCGCGGGCCGGTTCGTCTTTCTCCTCATCTTCGATTTCGACAGCTATGTCGAACGGAAGAATCCTGCCGGTGCCATCGAGGCCTTTCGCCGCGCATTTCCGCGTGATGAAGGTGCGTCGCTGCTGATCAAGACGACCTCAGGGTCGCGGCATGCGCAGGCGCTGTCGGAGTTGCAGACGATGGTTGCGGAGCTGCCGCATGTTCATCTCGTGGATCGCACGCTGGCCCGAGCCGAGGTGAATGGGCTCATCGCCGGATGCGATGCCGTCGTCTCGCTGCATCGTGCGGAAGGCTTCGGATTGATTCTCGCGGAGGCGATGGCGCTCGGAAAGCCGGTGATTGCAACGGGCTGGTCTGGCAACGCCGATTTCATGTCGGCCGGAAACTCGTGTCCTGTCGATTACGAGCTCGTGTCGATCGAGCGCGACTGCGGTCCGTATGGCGCGCGCAATCAGTGGGCGGAACCCGACATCGATCATGCCGCATCGCTCATGCAGCGCGTCGTGCGCGATGCGGAGTATCGCGCGGCGATCGGGCGCCGCGCCGCGGAGACTATTCGAAAGCGCTTCAGTCCCGCCGTGGCCGGCGAGCGCTATCGGCAGCGGCTGTCGACGCTCGGCCTGCTCGAGGTGTAGGACCCTTCTCAGTTTGTCAGCAGCGTGGCGATGATCGCGATGCCGATGACGGCGTACAACATGCGATAGCGCGTCTGCAGGCGCGACACATTCGCGAAGGTCAGTCCCTGCCTGATCGTCCTCACCGACCAGTACACCTGCAGTGCGTACAACAGGCTCACGCCGGCGAGCGCTCGCGGCACGAGCCCCTGCAGTGCGAGCGTGAGCAGAACGAGATGGGCGGCGGTGAAGAGCACCATGCTCGCGGCGAACGTGCGGCGCGGTCCGAACGCGACGGCATTCGTCCGGATGCGATTCAACGCATCGCCGTCATGGTCGCGGATCTCCTGAGTGAGATGTCCGGCGACGAAGATCAGCGCGAAGAACGACGCGGTCGCGATGCCGCGGCCGTCGATGCTTCTCCACAGCGAATAGCCGAGGAGGAAGTGGAGGATGCCGCCGGCGAGATGCGCGAGCGAGTTGAGCAGCGGCCGCCCTTTCCAGTTGAAGCGCGGCATCGAGTAGAGCGCACTGAGAATCGCGATGCCGATCGCGATCACGAGCGTGATCGCATGCAGCCGGCTGAACAGAATCAGACTGATGATGAGGAGTCCGCCCGTCAGCGCCGCGACTTCGCGCTGGCCCACGCCTCGCGCGGTGAACACCCGCGTCGCTTTGTTCGGATCGGCGAGATCCGCCGTCAGACCTGCCCAGTCGTTGAGGAGAAAGATGTGCGTCACGAGCAGGACATTGCCGAGGAGGAGCGTGAGCAGCGGGATGAGATCGGCGAGCGAAGGATGGCGGATCGCGAACGCTGCGCCGAGCAGAGGTGTGCCCTGAAGGACGAGGATGTCCTGTGGCCGGAGGCAGGAGAGAAAACGGATCGCCGAGGTCTTAGTGGCGGGGATGTTCATTGTGGTCATAGAGCCTCAGCCACAGCGCGAATCCGAAATCCGGCGACCAGTAGTATCGCGGCACCGTCGCGGTCAGATCGTTATGGTACAGAAGCGGCGGATTCGTGCGGATGACGGCGAAGTCGTCGCGCGCAAGCTCGCGCAGAACGGCGCGCGTCATGATCGGATCGGGCTCCGATGCCAGGAGACGCGCCACCGTGAGCCAGATCTCCTGTCCCGCCACAGGCGGCCGCGCCGGCAGTTGCAGTGCGCAACCTGCGCGTCGAAGATCGTCCGCGCGCAGCATCGGCACGAGCGGCGTCCGTTTGTAGTAGACCCAGATGCTGTCGTCGGCGAGGTGCGCGCGAAGCGACTCGCACAGAGCATGCGCGTCCGCCGGTCTAACGTTCGACAGCAGCATGAGCAGGTGCATCTGAATCGCGACATCCGCCGGATCGGGATCGCTGCCGGGATCGAGGCACTGATACTCGCTGCGGGGTGCGAGCCATGAGCGATAGAGCCCGTCGCTGCGGCGATATTGCTGAATCGTCGTGAGGGCCGCGGCGAGCTGGCGCGTGTCCTGCGACGGCGCGATGCGCCACACCAGCGCCGTGTCGTCCGTGTCCGGCGTGATCGCACAACCGTAGGTGCCGATCCACGGACTGTTCACGCGGCCGTGATAGCGGACGAGTCCGCCCGGCTCGATCTGGCTCGTGAGGTGACGGCGCGCGCGCAGCAGGTTCTGATCGAGTCCGTGCGATGCGGCGATCGGATCGAGCAGATCCACCAGCAGCGACGTGAGAAACGTGTTCACCTCGGTGCGCGGCTTCTCGAATGCCGTACCGCTCGTGAACGAGGTGAACCAGTAGCCTTCCGGCTGCTGATGATCGCGCAGTCTCGCCGCCGCGATCGCGGCATCCTCGCGAAGATCGTCGCCGCCGGGTGTCGCATGCGCGACGGCCGTCGTGCCGCGCACGACGAACGTCTGCTCCGCGAGAAAGCGCGCTTCCTCCTCCGCGGATGACCACACCAACGCGACCACATGATGCTCACCCGGATCGAGATGCGTCGTGTCGATCGGAACGCGCCAGCCCGACGCGCTCGCCTCGCCCAGCGCGGCGCGAACGTCGGGGCGATCCGTGAACGTGCTCACCGGCATCTGCCCGCGGCCATCGATCGTCACGCTGACTTGCCGCGGCGAGCGGTGTCCGATCAGCGCCCAGCCGGTCGCCGCGAGCTCCTGGCCGGCGGCGATCGGCGCGGTCACGCGCTGCCCGTTCGATTCGAGCGCATCGAATGCCCCCTGCGTCATGCGCCAGAGGTACGGCTTGATCATGCCGTGCCTCGCCGCCGCGACGAACGACGCCTTGCGCCACTGCCACGCCTCGTCCATGTCATGCGGGCCGCGATAGATCGTGTAGATCGCAATGTCGAGCGATGGGTAGTAGCAGAAGGCGCCGATCGCTTCGATCGCGATCGAGAACGCGACCATCACGATGAACGCTGCGCGCGCCGCACCGCGAAGTTTCTCGATGACCGGAATCATCATCCAGAACAGAAGGGGGAGCAGATCGGTCATGTAGCGCGGTCCCCACGAGAGCCCGGCGCGCCAATCGACTTTCGCGTAGAGCAGGATCTGAATCACGACACCGGCGGCGAGCGCGAGCGTCAGGCGCCGCTCGTTCGGCGTGCGGGGCAGGAATCGGAACGCAGCGACGATGAAGATGAAAAACGGCGAGTAGACCAGCAGACCACGCGCAGGGCTGAAGAGAATTCCCGCAACTCCGGGAAGCAGCGGATGATCGAAGAATTGTGCACGGCCGATGACGCCATAGCCGCCTGCGACATTGCCGCCGTAGCGGATGTTGTAGGCGAGCACGATCAGCATCGGTGCTGCCGCGACCGCGGCGAGCAGCGCCGCATGCCGGCGGCCGGCCCACGAGAGCGCATACAGGCCGAGGACTCCGGCGAGAACGACATCGGGAGGGCGGTTGCAGGCGATGAGTCCGCACACGAGCGCGAGGACGACTGCGCGTCTCACGCTGAACGGGCCCGTCAGCAGCAGCGCGATGATGACCAGAACTTGTGCAATCCCGTGCTGCCACAACGCCTGGCTGCTGACGACCCAGGTCGTCGTGCCGAATGCGTACGCAGCGGTGAGCAGCAGCGCGTTCGCGTTCGTCGTCCTCCGGCGGAGAAGGAGATAGAGCAGTGATACGGAGAGGGCTGCGAGCAGCGACGCCGTCAGTTTCTCCATCAGCTTCGCGATGGAATCGAATCTCACATCGCTCGGGCCGGCGACATGGAGCCAGGCGACGGCCGGAACGTAGAGAGGTGCGGTGAGCACCGGAAGGACGATCGGATAGAGCGACATGATGCGTCCGTCCGCGCGAGGCAGCATCCAGAATGCGCGCTCCGGTCCCTGAACGATCGTTCGTCCCTGCGCCGCCACGCGCGCGACCGGATTCATGAAGATCGTGTGGTGCTGCAGGATCGCGAACGGAAGATAGCGCGCGGGGTAGGTGTCACCCGCGGTGATCGCGCGGCCGTTCAAGTTGTAGATGAGAAAACAGCAGAGGCCGGCGAGCAGTGCGGAGCGAAATCGGGTCGGGATCGCGATCAAGGGAGAGGCATTGTAGGTCGTGGCAGCGGCGGCAGGAGAAGCTCTTCATTCTGCTTTTCGGGCCGTGGCCGCTGACGTATCGTTGTCGCCCCTGATGACTCCTCCTCGCCGACTGATCGTCACCGGCATGCATCGCTCCGGCACCTCGTTCGTTGCATCGCTTTTCGCAGCATGGAAGATCAGGATGGGCGATCGGCTGCTGCCGGCCGACGACGGCAATCCCCGCGGCTACTTCGAGGACGCGGACTTTCTCGATCTCGACCGTCGCATGCTGATGGCCGCGACTCCCGGCGAGGCGGGCCATCGCGACTGGGGCTGGACGGAGAGCGAGCGTTTCGACGCCGGCGCACTGGCCGCGTTTCGTGATGAAGCGGCCGCGCTCGTCGCAGCGCGCGATCGTGCGGCTGCTCCCTGGGGCTGGAAGGATCCGCGCACGACGTTGCTCCTCGACTTCTGGGACGGCGTGCTGCAGCGCGACGTTAGTTTCGTTCTTCTTTACCGGCATCCGTGGGAGGTCGCCGCCTCGATGCTGCGCTCGGGCGCGCACGAGTGGCTCACGCATCCGGATTACCCGGCGCGGATCTGGACGCACTACAACCGCCGCCTGCTCGAGTTTCATCAGCGCAATCGCGAGCGATCGCTGCTCGTGAGCGCGAATGCGCTTCTCCTCGAACCGCAGCGCTTCGCCGCGATCCTCCGCGAGCGCCTCGGCATCGACGCCGATGCAGAGACGATCGCGAGTCTCCGCGCGCGCGAGGCCTTTGTCTCGATGCCGGAGGATGATCCGCTGCCGCGGCTCTGGCACTACGCGAATGCGGAGGCGATGAGCGTCCTTCGCTCGCTGGATGATGCGGCGGATCTCGCGAATCAGCGAACCGCAGAGAGGAAACGTCCGCTCCCTTCGCAGCCGCGCGTCTCGGTCATCGTCCCCTGTTTCAACGACGGCGATTACGTGATCGATGCGGTTGCGAGCGTGGAGCGCAATGCAGCGGCGGCCGAGGTGATCATCGTCGATGACGGCTCGACGGAGCAGCGGACGCGCGACGTGCTCGGCGCGCTTCGCGAGGCCGGCCATCGCGTGATCGAACAGGAACACGCCGGCCTCTCCGCCGCGCGCAATCGCGGCATCGCGGCGGCATCCGGCGAGTTCTTCATTCCGCTCGACGCGGACAATCGCCTGCTGCCCGATTCCGTCGAGGAGGCAGTCGCGCTGCTCGACGCCGATCCCGCGGCGGGTGTCGTGTACGGCGACCGGCGCGAGTTCGGCGCGCGGCGGCGCGATGTCGAAGTGCCGGAGCTCGACTCCGCGCGCATGCTGTGGAGCAACTACATCGATGCGTGCGCGGTCGTTCGCCGCACTGCCTGGCAGGAGACCGGCGGATACGATCCCGCCTTTCACGACTGGGAGGATTGGGATTTCTGGCTGGGGTTGATCGAGCGTGGATGGAAGTTCATTCACCTTCCGCGTCCTGCGTTCGAATACCGGATCCGCCCCGGCTCGCTGCAGCATCAATTTCTGCAGCGTTCCGATCATTCGCCCGAGTTGCGCCGCATCTACGCGAAGCATCCTGCGCTGATCGCGGAGCAGGCGGCGGAGGCGCTCGTCACGGCGCACACCGAGAGGCGCCAGCTCCTTCACGATGCCGAGTCGCTGCGCAACGCGCGCGACACGATTCAGATCGAGATCGATCGTCTCGCGCGCAGCACGCGCGAGATCGTCGCGGCGCGCGATGAAGAGATCGCATCGCTGCGAGCGCTGCTTGAACCGCCGCACGATGACGGCCCGCTGACGAACGCGGCATCTGTCTTCACGATCATCGCGCGCAACTATCTTCCGTTCGCGCGCGTGCTGGCGGCGAGTCTCGCGCGGCACAACCCGGCGGTGCGTCTGCACGTCGTCGTGCTCGACGACGCGCAGCGCAGCATCACGCCGGACGAATCGTTCGAGATCATCCATGCGGAGGATCTGCCGTTCGATCCGCGATCCGACTTCTACACGATGGCGGCGACCTACGACGTCACCGAGCTCGCCACCGCCGTGAAGC
The DNA here is from genome assembly GCA_021325515.1 of Acidobacteriota bacterium. GTDB lineage: Bacteria > Acidobacteriota > Thermoanaerobaculia > Gp7-AA8 > Gp7-AA8 > JAJPHC01. The sequence goes on along the minus strand of JAJPHC010000035.1, from coordinate 122,109 downwards.
CGTGGGCATTCGAAGCCCTCTTCGCGCGCGGCGCCTCCGCCGTCCTCTATCTCGATCCCGACATCGAAGTCTTCGGTTCGCTCGGTCCGCTCGAGGCGTTGGCGCGGAGGCATGGAATGGTCGTGACGCCGCACATCACGGAGCCGCTGCCGCGCGACGGCAAGCGTCCTGATGAGCGCGATCTCCTCCTCGCCGGCATCTACAACCTCGGCTTCCTCGCGCTGTCGGCGGATGCGGCGAAGAGCGTGTTGCCATGGTGGCGTGCACGACTCCGGCGCGATTGCGTCAACGATCCGCCGAACGGATTCTTCGTCGATCAGCGCTGGATGGATTTCGCGCCGGCGCTGTTCGAGCCGTACGTGCTCAAGGATGCGGGCTACAACGTCGCGTACTGGAATCTTCCGCACCGCGAGCTGGCGCGCGAGGGGGAGCGGATCGTAGTGGATGGCCGCCCGCTGCGCTTCTTTCACTTCAGCGGGTTCTCGCCGCGCACGCCGCATCTGCTGTCGAAGCACCAGCATGAATCGGTGCGCATCCGTCTCAGCGAGTGGCCGCTGCTCGGCGAGCTTTGTGCGCGTTACGCCGCGTCCCTGCAGGAGGCCGGTTTCGCGGAGTGGAGCGCGCTGCCCTACGGGTTCGCGACGACCGCTGCCGGACTTCCGCTCGAGCCGCGCACGCGGCGCGTGCTGCGCCGCTCTTACGTCGCGGATGAAGCAGCCGGCCCGCGCTCGTTTCCGAATCCGTTTTCTGCCGAGGGCGCGCACGATGTCGTTGAACGTCTGCTGCGGCCGTCGCCGTACGGAGAAGGCGTGCCGGCGTGGCTCGGTGAGATCTGGAGCGAGCGCGCCGATCTGCGCATCGCGTTTCCGCGCATCGACTCCGCCGACGCGAATCGCTTTCTGCAGTGGGTGAGAACGCAGGGCGTTCGCGAGCACGACATTCCTGCGCCGCTCGTTCCGCCTGCACAGAATGCGCTCGCCGGGAACGCGCCGTTGACGCGCGGCGTGAATGTCTATGGATATGCGTACGCGGAGAGCGGCACCGGGCAGATCGTCCGCTCGGTCGTCGCGGCGCTCGCTGCGGAAGGGATTCCCTATGCGGTCATCCCGTTCACGCGCACGATCAGCCGGCAGCAGAAAGAGTTTCGCGACCTCGGAACCGGCACGCCGTCGTTCGATACGAATCTGATCTGCGTCAACGCCGACCAGGTGCCCGTCTTCTTCGAAAGCATGCGCGAGCAGCTCGCGCCGGGCGCGCGCAACATCGGCCTCTGGGCGTGGGAAGTCGAAGATCTTCCCGCCGCGATGGCGCGCAGCGAACAATACCTGTCGGAGGTGTGGGGCATCAGCAGCTTCACCGCCGCAGCTCTCGCTCGCTGCCTCACCAAACCGGTCGAGGCGTTTCCGCTGCCCGTCGTGATTCCGCCTGTGCGGAAGCGGACGCGCGGCGAGCTCGGGATGCCGGACGGATTTCTCTTTCTCTTCTGCTTCGATTACGACAGCGTCTTCCGCCGGAAGAATCCTCTCGGTGTGATCGCCGCGTTCCAGCAGGCGTTTGCGAATCGTTCCGATGCCGCGCTCTTCATCAAGACGACGAACGCGGGGCGGCACATGGCGGAACATGAAGAGCTGTGCGCTGCAGCGGCGGGTTGGCCGAACATCGTCATCCGCGACGCGTACGTCGCGTCCGACGAGTACTTCTCGATGCTCGATGCGTGCGACTGCTACGTGTCTCTGCACCGCGCCGAAGGGTTCGGCCTCACGGTGGCGGAAGCGATGGCGCTGGGGAAGCCGGTGATCTCCACCGCGTATTCGTCGACGCTCGAGTTCACGAACGAGTCGAACAGTTTTCTCGTCCCGGCGGAGATGGTGGAGATCGGCGAAGGTGCGGCCCCCTATCCGCCGCGCACGCGTTGGGCCGAGCCGGACATTGCGGCCGCGGCGCAGCAGATGCTGCGCGTCTTCCACGAACGCGGGGAGGCGCAACGTGCCGGCGCGCGTGCGCGTGCGGACATCGAGACGCTGCACAGCCCCGCAGCTCGCGGGCCGTTGCTGCGCGCGCTGCTCGGGAAACAGAGGCAGCAGGAGGAGATCGTGCAGGATCAGGTGGAGCCGTCGGGACTTTTCGAGGCGGATGCGATGGCAGTGGAAGCGCTGTTCGGCACGCCGCGCGCCGACTTGCCCTCGAAGCTGCAGTTCCTGATGAATCCGCTGCGGCGGCTCGTCATCCGATTCATTCGCGTCTATTGGGTGCAGCAACTCCGCGTCGATCGCGCGATCCTCACGGCGCTGCGCACGTTGCGCCGCGATTCACGCAACGAGCTCGCTGCGGAGACGGCGCGGCTGCGCGGCGAGTTGAAGGCTCTCTCCGATCGCGTGGACGCGCTGCGCCGCGAATGAGCTTCAGCGCAGCCTCAGGATGCGGATCGCTCCGTTGAGCACGACCAATGCGATGAGGACCGCGACGACGAGGTCGGGGATGTTGGAACCGGCGAGCCGGACCAGCCCGCCGGCGACGATCACCGCGAGGTTCGCGATGACGTCGGTCGTCGTGAAGATCCAGCTCGCCTTCATGTGCGCGCCGCCGTGACGATGTCGCGACAGCAGCCACATCGACGTCGCGTTCGCGACGAGGGCCACCGCGGCGACGGCGATCATCAGCCCCCCTTCGGGTTCGCTGCCGGAGAGGAAGTGGCGCACGACTCCGGCGACCGCAACCAATGCCAGGAGAAGTTGCAGCGCGCCGCTGATGTGCGCGGCCTTCACCTGCGATGCGCGTGTGCGGTGCGCGCCGAAGAGCGCAAGCGCGTACACGGCGGCGTCCGCGAACATGTCGAGTGAATCCGCGAGGAGCGCCGAAGAGTGAGCGAGCAGTGCGGCGATGACTTCCGCGAGGAACATCGCCGCGTTGATGGCCAGCACCAACGTCAGCGTGCGCGCTTCTCCGGCCGGCGCCGCGCCTTGCAGTCCGTCCGCGTCCGATGCTTCGGCCGTCGCGATCGCGCGTGCGCCGAGGTTGAGACCGGTCAGGATGGCGGTGATCGCGGCGGGATCTCCCGCGTGTACGACCGTGACTTCACGCGCGGCGAGATCGGCGACGACATTCGCGATGCCTCCATGTCCTGCGAGGGCGGAGCGAACCATCTGTTCCTCCGCCACGCAGTCCATCTTTGGAATCGCGAATGTCGTCTTTTGCATCGGCGCGAGCCGCAGGCATCAATGGGAAGGAGGAGGATCGCCGCGCCGTGCGGCCTCGATCGCGGCGACGTCGATCTTCCTCATCGTCATCATCGCCTCGAACGCGCGCTTTGCTTCCTCGCCACCCGCCGCGAGCGCCTCGGTCAGGACTCGCGGCGTGATCTGCCACGACAGTCCCCATCGATCCTTGCACCAGCCGCAGGCGTTTTCTTCGCCGCCGTTGCCGATGATGGCATTCCAGTAGCGGTCTGTTTCTTCCTGAGAATCGGTTGCGACTTGAAAGGAGAACGCGAGGCTGTGTTGAACCGCCGGTCCGCCGTTGAGGCCGAGGCAGGGAATGCCGAGCACGGTGAATTGCACGGTCAGCACGTCACCCTGCTTTCCGCCTGGGAAATCAGCGGGCGCGCGGTGAACGGCAGTCACGGCGCTGTCGGGAAACGTCTCCGCGTAGAACTGCGCCGCATCGAGTGCATCTTTGTCGAACCAGAGGCAAATCGTATTCTTGGGGCTCATGACCGGCATTTGATCCCAACGGATTTCGAGCGGTCAAACAAAATGGAGAGTGTGCGCGGACGATGGCGATGAGCTCGAAGAAAGAAGTGATCGTTTACACCGACGGTGCCTGCAAGGGAAATCCCGGCCCGGGAGGATGGGCCGCGGTGCTGATGTACGGCGACGTGAAGCGGGAGATCAGCGGCGGCGAACGTCACACGACGAACAACCGGATGGAGTTGATGGCCGCGATTCAGGCGCTCGAGGCGATGAAGGAGCCCGTACACGTGCGTCTGCACACCGACAGCGCGTACATGGTCAATTGTTTCCGGCAGCGATGGCACGAGCGCTGGTCGAGAAATGGATGGATGAACTCGAACAAGCAACCGGTCGAGAATCGCGATCTGTGGGAGCGGCTGCTGGCGCAGACGCGCCGCCATACGGTGGAGTTCATCAAGGTGAAAGGCCACTCCACCGACAAGTGGAACAATCGCTGCGACGAGCTGGCGGTCGCGGCGGCGGCGAAGCACGTCTGATCACGCTATCGAAATCGGCCGCTCTGGTAATCGCGAATCGCGGCGTCGATTTCCTCCTCGGTGTTCATCACGAAGGGCCCGTAGGAAACGACCGGCTCGCGCAGAGGCTCCGCATGTCCGAAGAGAACGATCGCCGATGATGCGGCGCGAATCGGGAAGGCGTCGCCGTCATCGTTCATGTCGACGAGATGAAAGGCGCGCGCCGGAGAGCCTGCGATCGACACCTCGCCGCGCACGACGTAGAGAAAGACGTTGCGTGCGCGAGGCGCGGAAAGCTGCAGCTCGCGGCCGGCGCTCAGCTCGATCGTCATCATCTGCACGCCTGTCAGCGATGCCACCGGTCCCTCGATGCCATCCCATTCGCCGGCGATGATCCCGGCACCGTCGCGCATCGGAATCTCGTCGCGCTGCAGTCCGATGTAGCGCGGCTCGGTCATCTTCAGCCGCGCAGGCAGGTTGATCCAGAGCTGCAGGATCTCCAGCGGTCCTCCATCGCGGAGGAACTCCGGCGGCGAGAGCTCGGCATGTTCGAGGCCGCGTCCGGCCGTCATCCACTGAACGCCGCCGGCGCGGATGATGCTCTCGTGGCCGGCAGTATCGCGATGCATCAGCGAGCCTTCGATGATGAACGTGACGGTCTCGAACCCGCGGTGGGGATGGGGCCCGAAGGGCAGGCCGCGATTGTGAGGCGGATAGATCTGCGGCCCATGATGGTTGAGAAAGAGAAAGGGATCGATCTGCTGCAGCGTCTGGTTAGGCAGCGGACGGCGGGTCTGCAGCTCTCCGATGTCGTCGCGAAGCGCTTCGTATTGCGTGCGAACGGTTCTCATCTCAACGCGCTCGCGTCCGACGCCGGCCGGGCGCTCAGGAGGCCGACACCGGCGCTGCCGCCGGGGTGCGGGCATGCAGGATCGCGGAAGCGGCGATCTGCGTGATCATCTCCGTCAGCGTCTTGTCGGTCGGGCTCGGATCGCGGACGACCTTATAGTAGTTCGCGAACGTCCCGATCACGTTTCCGTTCGCGTCGCGAATCGGCGCCGACCAGCAGGCGCGCAAGCCGTGCTTAAGAGCGAGCTCTTTGAAGTTGGCCCACAGCGGGTCGTTGGCGATGTCGAACACGCTGACCATCTTGTCGAGGTACGCTGCCGTTCCGCACGAACCGACGCCGGGTCCGATCTCGATGCCGTCGATTGCCTCGTTGTAAGCGTGGGGAAGTGACGGCGCCGATCCGTGGCGAAGCCGCCGGCCGCTGTCGTCCAGAATGAGGATCGAGCCCATCATTCCGGACGCGGTGAGACTCTCCACCGTTCGCAGGATTTCATCGAGGACGATCCGGACGGGCGTCCCGGATTCGATCATCTCCTCGAGCCGATGTTTCGTTGCCGCGAGAACTGAGGCAGATTGCTGTTCCATCGGCGTTTCCCAATGCAGGTACCGTTCCGGCCGAGCGGAGTGATCCGTTATTCGGCGGTGACGGCCGCTTCCGGGTTTCCGAGCCGCGCGACATCGTGCGCGAGGTCGATGGGATCGATGGGCTTCTGCCGGAACACGACGAATCCGGCGGCTTCGATTCGCGCCTGTTCGTCGGGCCGCCCGAGAACGGTCACGGCCAGCGCAGGCGTCGTGACGCCGCGGGTGCGGAGCTCGCGAAGAAACGCACAGCCGTCGCCGTCCGGCAATGCGATGTCGCAGACGAGGACGTGCGGCTGCCAGGTGTCGATCATCTTGCTCGCCGCACTGACGGTGGTGCTGCACTGAACATCGGCGCCGCACCGCTTCAGCGCGGCGGCGAGCACGTTGCGGTTGTCGATCTCATCTTCGATGATGAGCACGCGCAGCGAGTCGAGCTGCGGCAGCAACGCGTCCCGCTGCAATGGATCGCGCCCGATGAACTCCTCGCCCTCTTCCGCCTGCTCGTGCAGGGGAAGGCGGATCGTGAATGTCGCTCCGCGTCCATCTCCATCGCTCTTCGCTTCCACCTCGCCTTCGTGCATTTCGACGAGATGGCGCGTGATCGCGAGTCCGAGCCCGAGGCCGCTCTGCCGTTCTCCTGTGGCTTCTCCCTGCCGGAAGCGGTCGAAGATCTGCGGCAACAGCGCAGGCTTGATGCCCTGGCCGGAATCCGTGACTTCGATCGCGACGAACTTCTCATCGCGTGTCAGGCGCACGCCGACGCGCCCGCCTTCGGGCGTGAACTTGATCGCGTTTCCGAGGACGTTGCCGACGACCTGCTGCAGCCGCGCCGGATCTCCGAAGGATGGATAGCGCCGGCCTCCGGTTTCGAATGACAACGCGATCTCTTTCGCCTCCGCGCTGGGCCGCGCCATGCGGACGGCTTCTTCGGCGATCGCTTCGAGATCGACGGCGCGCATCTCGAGGCGCAGCTTGCCGGATGCGATGCGCGATTCGTCGAGGAGGTCTTCGATCAGCTTCGCCTGCGCGCGCGTGCTCCGCTCCAGCGAGTCGAGCGCCTCGCGATACGTCTCTTCATCGAGCCCGCCCAGAGCGAGCATGCGCGTCCATCCGAGGATCGAGGTCATCGGCGTGCGCAGCTCGTGAGAAATGACGGCGATGAATTCGTCTTTTTCGCGATCCGCTTTGCGCAGGCGTTCGGCGAGCGCCTCCAGCGCGCGGCTTGACTGCACCTGTTCGGTCACGTCGAAGCCGAACAACACGACGCCTTCCGTCCTGCGCTCCGCATCGATCATCGGCTGGTAGACGAAGTTGAAGATGGGACCGCCGGGCAACGACAGCTCCTTGCCTGTGAACGGCTCGCAGGTCTCGAAGACATGATCGAGCGGCTCGAGCAGCGCGGCGTTGTCCGGCAGCGCTTCGCGAATCGGACGGCCGAGGATCTCGCGGTCGTCGCCGGCGAACCGCTGAAAGACAGGATTCGCCAGCTCGATCGTGTGCGTGCGGCCACGCACGACGCAGACTGCGGCGGGTGCATTCATGAGGAGCAGGTAGAGATTCGCGCGCGGAATGAGGCCGAGGCGCGCGCCCGAAACATAGCCCGCGAGTTTCGCTTCCTCCAATTCCTGCGTGCGGTGGTAGAGCTCCATCCGCGTTCGCTCGGCAGTCGAGCGCAAGTCATCGTGCACCTTTTCCCGCTCGCGCCTCTCCTGCTCGAGCCGTACGAAGTCGGTCACGTCTTCGACGCGATGAATGATGTGCGTGAGCTTGCCGCCGGCGAGGACAGGCGAGTTCACCGGACTCCAGTAGCGTTCCTCGAAGCCGCCGCCTTCCGCTTCGGGCCGCCGGATGTCGTACTTCTGCACGGCCATCGTGTCAGGCCTGGCCGTGCGGAGAACGGTCTCGAGCGATGCGCGGAGATTGCGCTCGCCTGTGGCCGCAGGATCGTCGGGATTGTCGGGAAAGACATCGAACAGATCCTTTCCGATGATCTCGCCGCGCTGCGTCATCGTGGCGGCGAGGTATGCATCGCTGACAGCGACGATGCGCAACTCAGGATCGAGAATGAGGTACAGACCCGGCACGGACTCGAAGAGAACGCGGAAGTCCAGTGTGGTCATGAGCACCCGATAGCAACGCCGGTGCATGGATGCGAATTGCCGCCGCTGCAAACACGCACCATGCGAACTGAGGTGTTGAAGTCAATGCTGAGCTCCGTTCGTTTGAAGCAGTCGTACGGCTTATGCCGGTGTCTGGCTGGGCATCGAATTCACGCGCCGGCAGGCCTCTCGCCATTCGCGCCGCGCGAGGCGGAGGTGCTGGCGTGCGTACTGCCGCGTGCTCTTCCAACTCGCCGTTGCACCTTCGGCATGCTCCGCGGCGTAACGCCGCCAGAGCGTGATCGAGATGGTGAGATGCTCGCGCGCGCTGGCCAGCAGGCGATGGATCTCGCCGGCGGCGGGAGCGGGAATGTGCTCGAGCTGCGGTTCCACGGCGCGAACTGCGGCCTGCATGCGCGCCTGTTCGATCTGCGGCGCGGGCGTCGAGCGGAGATCGTGCGCGAGGCCCAGCATGCGCAGCGTGGCGATGAACCACTTCGCAGGATCCCATTGAAACCAGCGGATGCCGTTGCGGAAGTCGGCAGGGAAGCGGTGATGGAAGCTGTGATAGCCCTCGCCGAGCGTCAATAGCGCCACCGCCCAGTTGTCGCGCGCCGATACTTCTGCATTGAAGCTCGCATCGCCGAGATAGTGCGCCAGCGAATTGACGAAGAACGTCGTGTGGTGGATGACGACGAGGCGCAGAAAGCCGCCCCACAGCAGTCCGGCCCACACATCGCCGCACAGTGCTCCGATGAGCGCCGGGAGGCCGAAGCCCCCAACGATCAGCAGCACCTTGTACCAGCGCGCCTGCCATTGCACGATCGGGTTCGCGGCCAGATCGCGCGCGTTGCCTTCGATGTCCGGCGCATCGTGATCGTGGAAGATCCAGAGGATGTGTGCCCACCAGAAGCCGCGCTTGATGCTGTATGGATCCCAGTCGCGATCGACGTACTGGTGATGCGTGCGATGGCTCGACGACCACCAGAGAATCGAGTTCTGTGCCGCCATCGCGCCGAAAATCGCGTAGAAGATCTGGACCGGCCGCGCCGCCTCGTAACTCTTGTGCGAGAAGAAACGGTGATAGCCGGCGCAGATCGAGATGCCGACCGCCAGGTACATACCGAGCGCGAGCAGCGGCATCCAGAGTGCGAAGCCGTGCAGCCAGGTGTAGACGGCGGTACCGGCGATGCCGATCACCGGAGTCAGCATCAGAAAACTCATCAGCGGGACGTTGATGCGGGGCTTGGTAGTCACAGTGCGTCTCCAGGTCAAAGACGACCGGAAACGCCCGCGCAGATGAGCGCGCTCGCTGAGGTCGAGGTTGTTTGTCGTTTCATTATGCAACCTCGCGGCCCACTCACTTATTACATATACAACGCGGCGCCATGCGTGTATGGTGGAGGAGTAGTCGAGGAACCTTCCTCGCTCCTTCAGTCCATCTGAACTAAGTCAGATCTCTGGACTCACTCCTCTTAGATTCCCTATCTCCGATCCGCGTGTCTTCAACGCGATCATGAGAGGACTCCGGCGATGCGCCGGCAAGGAAAAACAAATGAAACTCTACGTGGGAAATCTCTCGAAACAGGTCACCGATGCGCAGCTCAATGAGCTCGCCACTCCGTTTGGATCGCTGCTGTCGGCGAAGGTCGCCACCGACCGGACGAGCGGCGAGTCGAAGGGCTTCGGCTTCATCGAGTTCAACAACGCCGACGAAGCGAAGGCGGCGATCGCCGGTCTCGATGGGAAGGATCTCCACGGCCAGGCGCTCAAGGTCAACGAGGCGCGCCCGAAAAAAGAGCAAGCCAACTACTGAAGCAAACCTTCCAGCACCGAGGAGGGGGATCGCGCTGCGATCCTCCTCGTCCGAGGAGATCGTGATGCAAGTCGACGTCAGGGATCGGGGACCGGAATTACGAGAGAGGCTGCGCGATCGTCTGGATCGAGCTGCTCAGTTGCGTTGCGATGAACATGGTGAGGCCGTCGTTGCGGTGACGATTCACGCGCGCGAGAACGGCTGGTTCGACGCGACGTGGACGACCTGCTGTCTCGAGCTGGAGCGGCTGGCCGTATCCATCGTCAGGGATCGCTGCTGATCCGGGCTCCAGCGCAATGCGTAATCGCCAGTCGCTTTTCTGGCGAAAGGAGATTCTCATGATGTCGCTGTTGCTGCTGGCCGCATTCGTCGTCCTCGCATTGTTCGGCTGGAATCTCTACAGGCGTTTCGGTGCGGATCGCATCGGCGAGCTCTGCGAAACGCGCCGCTCCGGCTCGCGGATCGTGAGCCGCGGTGAATACGTCGACGGAAATCGCCACATGGAAGTGGCGCTCGCACTGACCGGCTCGACGTTCTTCTACGAAACTGCAGACATGCAGGCTTCGCTCGAGCTGCAGTGGATCCGCGAAGTCGAATACGACACGCACCTCGCGACGGGAAATCCGGCTGCCGGCGGGAGAGTGCTGCGCCTGCGCTGCTACAGCCAGGTCTTCGAGTTCGTTCTCCCCAGCGAGGTGGTGCCGCGCTGGTACCTCATGATGCCGCCGCGGCGCTCGACTCCCATCGCCGTTCCCGAACTGGCAAGCGCTTGAGCAGAGGCGATCTCATGTCCGATGAAACGACCATCCGCCGTATTGCAATCCTCGGGAATCACCTGCCGCGGCAATGCGGCATCGCCACCTTCACGACCGATCTGAGCGAGGCCATCGCGTACGTCGGTCCCGATCTCGACTGCTTCGTGCTGGCGATGAACGACGGGCGGCATCATCACGCCTATCCGAGCCGCGTCCGTTTCGAATTGACCGACAGCGATTCCGCCGCCTACATGCGCGCCGCCGATTTCCTCAACGTCAATGACATCGACGTGATCTCCATTCAACACGAGTACGGGATTTTCGGAGGCAAGGCGGGCAGCATGCTGCTGCCGCTGCTTCGCGAGTTGCGCATGCCGGTCGTGACGACGCTGCATACGATTCTGGCCACGCCGAATCTGCATCAGCGCCGCGTGATGGACGAGCTCACACGGCTCTCCGACCGCCTCGTCGTCATGACGGCGGGAGGGGCGGAGCTCCTGCGCGAAGTGCACGGCGTCGATGAGGACAAGATCGACATCATCCCGCACGGCATTCCGAACATCCCGTTCGCCGGGAGCAAGAATCGCGTGGGCGTCGCAGGTCGGCCGCTGATTCTCACCTTCGGTCTTCTCTCTCCCGACAAAGGCATCGAGTACGTCATCGATGCGTTGCCATCCATCCGCTCCCGTTATCCCGACGTGGTCTACGTCGTCCTCGGCGCCACGCATCCGCACATCATCGAGCGGCAGGGAGAGACCTACCGCATCATGCTCGAGGATCGCGCGAAGCGGCTGGGTGTCGATGGGAATCTCATCTTCCACAACCGTTTCGTCAGCCTCTCGGAGCTCTCCGAGTTTCTCGCCGCCACCGATATCTACATCACGCCCTATCTCAATCGTGAACAGATTACGTCCGGCACGCTGGCCTACGCGGTGGGAGCGGGGAAGGCAGTCATTTCCACTCCGTACGCCTACGCGCGCGAACTGCTCGCCGAGGGACGCGGAGTGCTCGTGCCGTGGAGGGATCCAGCGGCGATTGCGACGGAGATCGTCGCGCTGCTCGACGATCCCGAGAAACGGGCCGAGATGCGCCGGCTCGCGGGACAGCACGGCAGGAGCATGCTCTGGCCGTCGGTCGCGCATTCGTATCTGCGCACGTTCGAGCGCGCGCGGAAGGAACATGGGCAGCGCGCGCGCACCGCATTCCGCGCACATACGCTGGCCAACCGGCCGGCGGAATTGCCGCAGCTCAATCTCGATCACGTCGAAGTGATGACCGACGACACCGGCATGCTCCAGCATGCGATGTTCAACGTGCCGCGTTACGAAGAGGGCTATTGCCTCGACGACAATGCGCGCGCGCTGCTGTTGATGACGCTCGTCGAAGAAGCAGGTTCGAGCGATCCGCGTCTCGTTCGCTCGCTCACCTCGCGCTATCTCGCATTTCTCAATCACGCCTTCAATCGTTCGCTGGGACGATTCCGCAATTTCATGTCGCATCCGCGGCTCTGGCTCGAAGAGCAGGGCTCGGAAGACAGCCACGGGCGCGCGGTGTGGGCCCTCGGCAACGTCGTCGGATGTTCGTCCGATCCCGGTCGGCAGAGCCTCGCCGGAGCTCTCTTCCATGCAGCGCTGCCGGCAGTCGCGGAGCTCAGCAGTCCTCGCGCATGGGCCTACGTGCTGCTCGGCATCGAGCAGTACCTGCGCGCGTTCGAAGGGGATCGCAGCGTGCAGGCCGCCGGACGCGAGATCGCCGCGCGGCTCTTTCAGTTGTTCCGCAACACGAACCGCCCCGACTGGCCGTGGTACGAGAACTCCGTCACGTATTGCAACGCGCGTCTTCCGGAGGCGCTGATCGCGACGGCCGGATGGACCGGCGACGAAGCGATGGGGACCACCGGCCTTCGCTCGCTCGAATGGCTGATGACGATTCAGACGACAACCGAGGGCTACTTCGCTCCGATCGGCACGCGAGGATTTTTCGAGCGCGGGATGGTCGCGGCAGTCTTCGATCAACAACCGGTCGACGCCTGCGCCTCGATCTCCGCCTGCATGCACGCCTTCCGTTCCACGGGCGATCATCGCTGGTCGGAACATGCGCGGCGCGCCTTCACCTGGTTTCTCGGACAGAACCAGTTGCAGCAGCCGCTGTATGACCCGCTGACGGGCGGCTGCCGCGACGGGCTGCACGCGGATCGCGTCAACGAGAATCAGGGGGCGGAATCGACGCTCTCGTTTCTTCTCGCGCTGATGGAGATGCGAAAAGACGAAGTGCGCTGGAACGCGATGCAGATTCCGTTGATCGAGCCCTCGGAGACGCTGATGGCCGTGAGCCCGGCGCAATGAGAGTGTCGCCCCAGTACGAAACACTTTTCCGGCGCAACGAGAGCAATCCGATTCTTACCGCCGCCGACTGGCCGTACCCGGTGCACACAGTCTTCAACGCTGGTGCGACGCGGCTGCGCGACGGCACGACGCTGCTGCTGTGCCGCGTCGAAGACCGCCGCGGCCACTCGCATCTCTGCGCCGCGCGTTCCGCCGACGGCGCCGGCGGCTGGATCATCGATCCGAAACCGACGCTCCTCCCCGATCCGGAGCAGCATCCCGAAGAGATCTGGGGCATCGAGGATCCGCGCATTACGTTCGTGCCGGAGCTCGGCAAATATGCAGTTGCCTACACGGCATTCGGAGAGAGCGGCCCGGGCGTCTCGCTCGCGCTTACCGAAGACTTCGTGACGTTCGAGCGCTGCGGCCTCGTGATGCAGCCCGATGACAAGGATGCCGCGCTGCTGCCGCGCCGCATCAATGGAATGTTCGCACTCGTGCACCGGCCGGTCGCGGATACCGGCGCGCACATCTGGATTTCGTATTCGCCCGATCTGCGAAGCTGGGGCGGACATCGGATGATGCTCGAGGCGCGGCGCGGTGCGTGGTGGGATGCGGGCAAGATCGGCCTCTCGCCTCCGCTCATCGAGACGGAGCGCGGCTGGCTGATGATCTATCACGGCGTCCGGCATACGGCAGCCGGTTGTCTCTACCGGCTTGGTGCGGCGCTCTTCGATCTCGAACAGCCGGATCGCCTGCTGTTGCGCGGCGACGAATGGATCTTCGGGCCGGAAGCTCCCTACGAGACCCGCGGTGATGTGGCGTACGTGACGTTTCCCTGCGGGGTGACCATCGGTCCCGATCGCGACACGCTGAATCTCTACTACGGCGCCGCCGACACCTGCATCGCGCTCGCGACGTGCAGCGTCGCCGAGCTTCTCCGCTGGCTCGAGCGCCAGGGCCGCGCCTGATCGCGCGTACGTTGCGCGCGCAACTCAGCCGCTCTGCTTCGGCGTCGTCGCGCTGAGGATCTGGCCGTCGATGTCTTTCCCGTGAAGGCCCGCGATTGCCGCTCTTGCGTGCTCCACGTTCTCGTAATCGAGCAGGCCGTAGCCGAGGCCGCGGCCGGTGGGATCGCGCGGGACATGGAACGACACAGGCACGCCGTAAGGCCGCACGAGCTCCGCGAATTGTTCGTCGCTGATGTGGCGTGAGAGGTTCCCGACGTGGACCTGCATCAAGGCACGCGGTTCATTTCGATGATCGTTCACGCCAGCCTCCCTTCTTCTCGGCGAGTGTGTCCACTTCGCTCTGCAGCGATTTGATCTCGTCGAAGAGTTTCTCGACGCGATCGGCGTTTCGCTCATGCAGCCGCTCTTCGCGCCAGCGGTGTGTTTCCTGAAGATGGCGCTCGAACAGAGCGCGGTCGGCGGTATCGAGATCGAGGAGCAGGCGCAGCGTTGCGAGCGCGATGTTCTGCCTGCGATGGAGACGCCACGCGGCCCTGGCCAGCTCGAACACGATCGCCGCGGCGATGACCACCGGGATGATCGCGATCGCATGCGCCGGAAAGAGGAGGCAGGCGGCCGTGCCGATCGCCATGGCGCAGATCAGCGTGAGGCTGAGTGCGCCCCCATGCCCGTAGGATGACGCTGCGATCTCTCCCAGATACGACATCGGTGTGACGGGTTCGTTGACCGGATTCATGATCTGTCCTTGCACGTTCACGTGCGTTTTGGAACAGCGAGGAGAATGACTCCGGCTACGATCGCTGCGATGCCCGGCCAGATCGGAATGGTGACGACTCGCTTCTCTTTGACGGAGAAATCGAACGGTCCGATCTTCGCTTCGTGCGTCGCTTTCGTGTAGCTGAAGTTTCCGTAGACGGCGAGCGCGATGCCGGCGACGATCAGAAGAATGGCGATCATCCTGAGTGGGCTCATGACCACAATCTCCTTCCCGAGCCGCGGCTGGTGACGAGGCGCAGGATGAAGAGGAGGATCACGGCGCCGAGGAAGGCGGCGATCAATGTGCCGGTGATGCCGCGGCCGAGGCCGAGACCGGCCGCCTGCGCGACATACCTTCCGATGAAGGCGCCGATGACGCCGACGATGATGTCTCCGAGGAGACCGAAGCCGTGGCCTTTCATGAACTGTCCGGCCAGCCAGCCTGCGATTGCGCCGATGATGACGAAGATGAGGAGATTCATGAGTACCTTCTTTTTTCGAGTTGGTCGGGTTGGTGGTGGGAGCGGAAAGAGAACAGCGATCGCGCGTTGACGATCAGTCGCGGACCCAGGGCTGCAGCGTGACCGAACTGACTCGGCTGTCGGTGAAGGCGATCCACGTCATCTGCTTGTCGTTGTAGTTCGTGATGTAGCCCCACGATTCGTTCGCGCCGTCCACGGTGCGGCGCTCTGCGTCGTGGCGCATGATCGCGCGGACGTCGTTGAGCGTCTGGCCCGTGTGGATCTGGGCGATCACACCCTGATTGAAGATGGCGTTGCCGCAGGCCTGCGCGTCGCGATGGTCGCGGTGGCAGGGGCGGATGCTGCCGGCTTCATTCATCCGGCCGGGAGGGAGAGCAGAGTTCATCGCAGAGGTGCAGCCGGCGAGCGCAGCGATGGCGGTGGAGACCGCAAGGATGGTCCATCTCATAAACAGCCTTTCTTGTAGCGGGGTTGGTCGGTAAGAACGGTCGGGTTCCGTCTGGTCGCAAGCTGCGAGGGGACGCTCGATGACGAGAGGACCTGCACGTGCCCTGCCAATCCGTCAATCAAAGTCCACTTCATTGCCTAATTGGAAATCGCCACGTATACTGATCCTGTTACTTCCGTGCTCGCCTGACTCAGCCGGTCGCGACCAAACGTGCGTGAGAGGGCTCCCACTTCGGCGGCCACCCGCCCGTCCCGCGATCTTCTTCATCCCAGGCGTCATCCCCGAAAGGATGCGACGATGGTTCTCCCGACCGGCTCCACTCGCGTTGCCGTCGTCCGGGTCGTGGCCATCGGTGCCTCGGCCGGCGGCCTCGATGCCTTCAGCGATCTCCTCTCCGCCGTCTCGCCCGCGACCGGCCTGGCCTTCGTCATCATTCAGCATCTCGATCCGCGCCACGCCAGCCTTCTGGCTGGCATCCTCGCCGGCGCCACGACCATGCCCGTGCAGGAAGTCGCCGACGGCATGCAGGTCGAGCGCGATCACGTCTACGTGATTCCTCCCGATACGCAGATGACGATCGAAGGAAATGCGCTTCGTCTCGAACCGCGCGGCGCGGCGTCGCTTCAGCGTCCGCTCGACACCTTCTTCTTCTCGCTCGCGCGCGAACGGAAAGAGGCGGCCATCGGTGTCGTCCTTTCGGGCAATGACTCCGACGGCTCGGCAGGTCTTCGCGCCATTCACGATGCGGGAGGCCTCGGGCTCGTGCAGAGTCCGGAGAGCGCGAAGTTCGACGTCATGCCGCGCGCCGCTGCGCCGTCCGCCGATTTCGTCCTGCCGCCGGCAGGGATTGCCGAACAGTTGGCGAAAATTGCCAGGCTGAAGGGCACGAAGGAAGCGCAACACGAGCCGGGTGATTTCGATGGCGTCCTCGGGCTGCTGCGAGCGCGCCATCCGGTCGACTTCCGTCACTTCAAGCGGCCCACGGTCGAGCGAAGGATTCTGCGGCGCGCGCTTCTCGGCAACCACGACGGCTTGAACAGCTACGCCGATTCACTCGAGAACGACACGGCTGCCGTCGAGACGCTCTATCACGATCTCCTCATCGGAGTGACGTCGTTCTTTCGCGAGCCGGCTCGTTTCGAGGCGCTCAAGACGATCGTCTTTCCCGCGATCGTGAAGAATCGCGGCGCGGCGGATTGCATCCGCATCTGGGTGGCCGGCTGCTCGACGGGCGAAGAGGTCTATTCGCTGGCGATCACGCTGCTGGAGTATCTCGACGGGAATCCGTCAGCGCCGCAGCTTTCGATCTACGGGACGGACATCAATGAGGAGTCGCTGCGCAAGGCCCGCGCCGCAACGTATTCGCAGCGGGCGCTGGGCGGTGTCTCCGAAGAACGGCTGCGGAGATTTTTCACGCCGGTGCCGGGTGGACACAAGATCGCGAAGTCGCTGCGCGAACGATGCATCTTCGCGGCCCACGATGTGACGCGCGATCCGCCTTACTCGCGCATCGATCTCCTCACCTGTTGCAATGTCCTGATCTACTTCGATCCCGAGTTGCAGAAGAAAGCAGTCTCGCTGCTGCAGTACGCGCTCGCTCCCGGCGGCTTTCTCATGCTGGGTAGCTCGGAGAATCTCCGCGCGTCGACGAACCTGCTGGTGCCTGTCTCCACCCGGCCGTTGATCTACTGCAAACGCCAGGGGCCGGGTCCTTTGAGCACGTTCGATGTTTCTGCGCGACAGGCACCTTCGGCTGCGGCGCTTCCTCTTTCCGTGACGGTGGCGCGGATCCGCGACGGCGAGGCCGATGCCGAAGATTCGTTACTCGCCGCGCAACTCGCCCCCTGCGGCGTGCTGGTCAACGAGCAGTTGGAGCTCGTCCGCATCCGCGGCGAGATCGGGCCCTACCTCGCACTCGAACCGGGCGACGCATCGCTCAACCTCTTCGCCATGGTCCGGCATCACGAAGTTCTCGCCGTGCTCCGTCCGGCACTGCGGCGTGCATTCCGGCAGCGGACCGTCGTTCATCACAACGACATCCTGGTGATCGACGGCGATGAGCGGCGTTCCGTTTCCTTCGATGTGATTCCGTCCGTCGCCTCGTCGCCGGGCCACGATCAATGCTGGATCGTGTTCCGCAGCGCTCCCGCAACCGCGCCCGGCAAGGGAAGAAACGCCGCGAAGCTGACGGAGATCGAAGGGCTGCGCCGGGCGCTGGCTGCGGCGATCAGCGATCGGGAGCAGGTCGCCGATGAAGCGGCGGCCGCGGCCGAGGAAGCGCAGTCGAGCGACGAGGAACTGAGGAGCACGAACGAAGAGCTCGAGACGGCCAAAGAGGAACTGCAATCGGCCAACGAGGAATTGAGCACGCTCAACGATGAGCTGCGCGTTCGCAACGGCACGCTCGTCCGGATGAACGACGACATCGAGAATCTCCTCGGTGCGGTCGAGATCCCGATTCTGTTCGCAGGTCTCGATCTCACCGTTCGTCGCTTCAACAGCGCGGCGGGAGAACTGCTCAATCTGCGGCCCGACGCGACCGGCCGGCCGCTGCGCGAGGCGCAATCGACCATCGACACCGCGCATCTGGAGAAGCTTACGGGCGCCGTCATCGAGACGACGGAGGGAGTCGACACCGAGATTCAGGATGCGAAGGGGAATTGGCGGCTGCTGCGCATCCGCGCTTATCGCACCTCGGGCGGCGTCGTGGACGGCGCGATCATCGCGCTGCTCGACATCGATGCATTGAAGCGAAGCGTGCTGGTGGCGCAGGAGGCGACGCGCGCCGCCGACATGCTCTCCAAGGCGAGCGCACTCCTCGCATCATCGCTCGACTACGAAACGACGCTCGACTCGCTGGCGCGGCTTTCGACGGCGGCCTTCGCCGACTGGTGCGCGGTCGATCTCATCAACGACGACGGCTCCATCCGCCACCTCACCGTGTCGCACGCGAATCCTGTGCTGCGCGATCTCGCGTTGCGGTTTCAGGAGGTCGTGTTTCAGGAACCGGAAGGCGCGCCGGGAGCTCCGCAGGCGCTGCTGAAGCGCAAGTCGGTTCTGCTCACCGATCTGGCGGAATCCGATCTGAAAGGCATCGCACCCGAAGCGAAGATCCTGCAGTTGATCGGTGCGCTCGGCGTCCGCTCGCTCATCAGCGTGCCGCTCATCGTGCGCGACAGAGTGCTCGGCACGACGACCTTCTCCTCATCGAAGCGCAGCTACAGCGAAGTCGATCTGCAGCTCGCGGAAGAGTTGTCGCAACGGGCCGCAGTCGCGATCGATACGGCGATGCTCTTCCGCGAGGCGGAGCAGGCGAATCGATACAAGGATGCGTTCCTCGGCACCGTCGCTCATGAGTTGCGCACACCGCTGACCTCGATGATCGGCTGGGTGCAGCTCGCCAGGCGCAGCCCCGAGATGTTCGGTGAAGCGCTCACGCACCTCGAGGAGAGCGGAGGACTGCTGCGGGTATTCGTCGAGGATCTTCTGGATGTCACCCGCATCCGCGAGCGGAAGTTGAGCGTGGAGTTGACGGAGGTCGATCTCGCGGATGTCGTCCGCTCGGCGCGTGAGATGACGGCGTTGAGCGCCGCCGCGCGCGAGATCGATTTTCGATTTCGCCGCGATCTCGAATCTGCGCCGGTGCTCGGCGATCGCGTGCGGCTCCTGCAAGTGGTCTGGAATCTTCTGAGCAACGCGATCAAGTTCACGCCGGTCGGCGGCCGCATCGAAGTCCGACTTCGTCGCGAAGGGGACGATGCCTGTTTGACGGTTTCGGACAATGGTGAGGGCATCACGGCGGAGTTCGCGCCGCATGTGTTCGAGCTCTACCGGCAGGGCGAGGGCGATGGTCACAGGCTCGGACTCGGCATCGGTCTGGCGATCGTGGCGCAGGTGGTCGCGCTGCATGGCGGATCGGTGGAAGTGGAAAGCCCCGGCCCCGGTCACGGCTCGACATTCACCGTGACGCTGCCACTCGCGGGCGATGCGATCGCATCCGTTCCGCCCTCCGGCCGCCGGTCGGGCAAAGCGAGAAGATCCATGGAGGACGAATGAGACAGGCGATCCGCGCAACCGCGGGAAAACTCAATCGCAGTGAAGAATTGCTGGACGACGAGAAGGAGCAGGCTGCGGCGATGCTCATCGCGAATCCCGGATTCGGGAACCCGCATGTCGTGCGCTGCAGTTGGTGCCACGAGACCCGAACGCTCTTCCGCGATGAAGATGACGCTCCGTTCAAGCGCACCGCGCGCGGCTGGTTCTGCGAGCGGTGCGAGGTGCACGCGGAGAGTCAGGAAGTCCAGTTCTGACGTTGGTCAGCGGAGGATCGTGAGCTGGACGACGGCGGCGAGCACTGCCAGCAGTGCGATCGCAATCCAGTAGCGCTTCATCGCGACGGAGTAGCTGAGGAACGCGGCGATGGCGAGCGGGATCCCGATGCGGTCCGCCAGCTGCGCATGCAGCGGTGCTGCGACGACGTAGGTGAGGATCGCGGAGAGGAGCAGGAACCAGCCGGCGAGCAGCATCCAGCGGAATTTGTCCCGCGCCAGCAGGTCTGCAACGACGGCTTCACTTCGAACAGTACTCATGAGCATTGCACCTCGGCCTTTCGATGGGATCGGTGAGAGAGCGTGACGCCGCCTGCTCCGAGATCGCTCATCGGCGTGGCCTTGCGGATTTCTTCGATGTTCGTTTCTTCGGCGGTTTCGCGGCCGACTCCTCGATGAGGTGCGCGAGGCTCTCGATGATCTTCGAGATGCGGGGGAGGAGCGCGGCCGGCATCGCCGCGAGCCGGTGAATGAGCGGCTTCAGATGGGCGATGTCGCCGAGCTTGTTCGGAAGAAGATCGCCCGGCTTTTCCCCCAGCGCCTCGGCGATGCGGACGAAGTCTTCGAGGTATAGCCCGCGCTGATTCGATTCGAGCCGGGCGAGGTGCGCCGGTGAGATCCCGACACTCCGCGCCACGTCAGCCTGAAGGAGCCCTTTGGATTCGCGCAACTGCCGGAGGATGCGGCCGTACATGATGGAAACCAGTATGGAGGCCGCTTGCCAAATAGGCAATGAATTTCACGGTTGTCGCCCTTCTGGCAATCCCGTGCGTAGGCCCTGATGGCAGCTTACGTGCAGTTCCACAGGCATGATCATCCACCATCGCCTCTCCCCAATCGTCCGAAGGACCTCTTGAGCCGCGTTCGCGCGGCGCGAGATGGTGACAGAGCGGCGAACTATATCCACCCTGACGCTCCTATCAATCCAACTCCCGACAACCTCGCGTATGTCCGCGTGCGTGGCAAGTTTGCACTCGCGCTGCTGCTGAGCCTCGCCTGGCTCGCCTTCACGATCTGGATCGCGCTCCCCTGGATGCGCGATCTCGCGCGGTTGATCAACTGGCCGGTCGCGCTGCTCATCATCGGCGGCATTGCGCTCGTCCCCGGTGTCATGAACGCGTTCCTCGCGGCGAGCCTGCTGCTCGATCGCAGGCCGCGCCGCGCTGCCATCAGAAGCTATCCGCCGGTCAGCATTCTCATCGCCGCATTCAACGAAGCTCATTCGATCGAAGAGACGCTGCGGTCGCTGGCCCTTCAGGACTATCCCGGTGTGTTCGAAGCGATCGTGATCGATGATGGCTCCAGCGATCTGACGGCGCGGATTCTCGCGAAACTCGACTACCCCTGGCTGCACTTGATCCGGCAGGAATCGAACCTCGGCAAGGCCGCCGCGCTCAATCGCGGTCTGATCCTCGCGCGACATGACCTCATCCTCACGCTCGATGGCGATTCCTATCTTTTCAAGGATGCGCTGCGAAATCTCGTGGGTCGTTATCTCAGCGATCCTCCCGGCACCAGAGCTGCCGCCGGCACGATGCTCGTTCGCAATTCACGCGTGAACTGGGTGACCGGCGCGCAGGAGTGGGACTACTTTCACGGCATCGCGGCCATCAAGCGGATGCAGTCGTTCTTTCACGGCACGCTGGTCGCGCAGGGCGCCTTTTCGATCTACGACCGCGCCGCCATCGAAGAAGTGGGCGGCTGGGACGAGTGTGTCGGCGAGGACATCGTGCTCACCTGGGGCATGCTCGAGCGGGGATGGCGCGTCGGCTACGCCGAAGATGCCTGTTGCTTCACCAATGCTCCCGACACCTTGCGCCAGTTCGTACAGCAGCGGCGGCGTTGGGCGCGCGGGATGCTCGAAGCATTCCGGCGCCATCCGCGCATTCTGCTGACGCCGCGCATGTCGACGTTCTTCGTGCTCTGGAATCTCCTCTTCCCCTGGCTCGACTTCGTCTATACGACCGCCTTCATTCCGGGCGTGATCCTGGCGCTGTTCGGCATCTACTGGATCGCCGGTCCGATGACGCTCGCTCTTCTTCCGATGGCGCTCGTCATGAATCTTCTGATGTACCGCATCAGCGCCGGGATGTTCGACGCGCAGGGCCTCCGCGTACGGCGCAACATTCCCGGCTTCATGCTTTACGCGTTTGCCTACAGCCTGGTGCTGCAGCCGGTTAGTGTGGCCGGTTACATCTCCGAGTTCATAGGGCTGCGCAAGTCGTGGGGGACGAAGTGAAGCGGCGAGCGCTTCGCCTCGCCGCTCTGCTGTTGCTCGCATTGCCTGCCGCCCGCGGCGCCTATGCGCAACGAGCCGTGATCGAGGAAGTCAGTGCCAGCGGCGATGCGGATCATTTCGGCGTGTTTCATCTTCGCACCGGCGTTCTTTCCGGATACGACTCGCCGCTGCGTTACTACGGCGCCGCCGTGCAGGTGACGCGCTACGCGCAGGGAGGGTGGCATGGCGATGCCCCCGCCGTGCTGCTGCTCTGGCGAAATCAGAAGCGGGAAACACTCGCCGGGACGATGGCCGAAGCCGGCGTCGTCCGCGTGGAAGGGCGAACGCGCGTCATTGGCGATGCCACATGGTCTCTGCGTCCCAACGCGCGCACAGGTATCGAGCTGCTCGGTGCCAGCGGTCTGGTCGAGACGCGCCGCGCGTTGCAGAGCGCGATCACGCATCACTTCGCCGCGGTCAGCGCGGAGCGGCAGGCGGGTGAGCGATTCACCGCAGTCGGACTCGCCGGCTATCAGCGCTTCAGCGATGGCAATGAGCGCATTCATCTGCGCGCGCGGCTGATCTGGATGCTGATTCCGGCGCAGGGCCTGAGCGCGCAGTTGCGATGGCGCCGTTTCGAATCGCGAGGGAGTGTGTCCGGCGTTGATTACTTCAATCCTGCCCGCTATGGCGAATGGCAGGCAGGATTGGTGATGCGCAAACGCCGCGCGTCCTGGATCCTGTCCGGCACCGTCGCCGCCGGCCGCGAGAGCATCGACGGCAATGCCTCGCGCCCCACGGCTCTTGCCGAGCTGCGCGCCGAGGGGACAATCGCGGCCCGCGCGCACATCATCGTGAATGCGTCCTACAACCGTTCCGCCGGCTTCGGTCTCGCCGAACGCTATTGGTACCGCACGATCGGGCTCTCGTTGCGGCTGCCGTTGTAGCTCATGAATCAGCAGACGGGGGAGGTGGCCGGGTTCCGATCGCACGGATGATTTCCTCCGCGAGGATCAGCGGATCGAGCGGTTTTGCTACGAATCCGTTGAAGCCGGCAGCCAGCACTCGTCTCCGAGTTGCGTCGTCGGCATATCCGCTGACGGCAATTGCTGGAAACGTTGCATGTAACCTGCGAAGAGTGTGCAGCAATGAAATACCGTCGGCGCCCGGCATTTCGAGATCGGTAATGAGAATCTCCGGCTCAAACGTGCGAAGTGCGTCTTCGGCATCGGACGCACAGGATGCGGCGGTCACCACCGTGCCGAATGCTCCGAGGATCGTTGCCAGGAGCGTGCGCGTGGTTTCGTCGTCCTCGACGAGTAATACGCGCAGCGATCGTAGCTTCGCGTGGGAAGGCTCGGGCCTGTGCGGTACTGTCTGCGATGGAGCGATCCCGATGAGCCGGGGCAACGTGACCGTAAATGCTGATCCTGCGCCGCGGCCTCCGCTGGCGGCCGCGATCGTGCCTCCGTGCATCTCCACGAGCTCTTTCGCAATCGCAAGGCCGAGGCCGAGGCCGGTCCTGGAGCGCAAACCGGCAACAGCCTGGCGGAATCGTTCGAAGATGTGCGGCAGGAGTTCGTGAGCGATTCCTTCTCCGCTGTCTTCCACCGTCGTGACGATGTTGCCGGTATCGTGGCCCGAAAGCCGGACGCGCACCGAACCGCCGGAAGGAGTGAACTTCACCGCGTTATTGAGCAGGTTCCAGAACACCTGCTGTAAACGGGACGCGTCTCCGAGCACCGTGGCATCGCCGGCCTGAACTTCGATTTCCAGGGATTGTCGCTTTGCATCGGCAGCGGGGCGGATCGCAGCGATGGCGCCGCGCACGATGTCTGAAAGATCGACCTCCGCCGGATTCAAATGCAATTTCCCGGTGACGATGCGAGAGACGTCGAGCAGATCGTCGATGAGCTTGGCCTGGGCTTCACCGCTCTGGCGGATCGTCTCCAGGCCGAGCGCGACCTGCTGGCGATCGAGACCCCCAAGCTGCAGCAGATGGGCCCAGCCAAGGATCGCGGTCATCGGTGTTCGCAACTCGTGCGACAGGTTTGCGAGAAACTCATCCTTCGCTCGATTCGCCTCTTGTGCGCTCTGATAGAGGAGGGCGTTGTCCACAGCGAGTCCTACGCGTCGTGCAAGTTCCTCGGCTAATGCGACGTCGTTGCGCTCGAAGCGCATTCGAGTCTCTGTTCCGAGAAAAGTCAGGACTCCATGAATCTTGCCGCGGCTGGTCAATGGAACAGACACGAAGCATCGGATCCCCATGGAAAGAAGCGCGCTCCGGTATTCTTCATCGGAGCTGATGGCGTTCAGCACGTCATCCGAAACGTCATTCATGACATAGGACGTACCGCCCGCCAGCGTCTGCGAGATGGCGAAGGGAACCGTTGCGGAAGCATACGATCGCTGCAACTTGTCAGCGATAGTGCGATTGAGGGAGCCTGGAGGATGAGCGACCGCGATGCGCCGGAATTCACCGTCTGCTTCGATGACGTCGAAGAAGCACCAGTCCGCGAATCTCGGGACGACCAGTTCGCTGAT
Organism: Acidobacteriota bacterium; assembly: GCA_021325515.1. Taxonomy (GTDB): domain Bacteria; phylum Acidobacteriota; class Thermoanaerobaculia; order Gp7-AA8; family Gp7-AA8; genus JAJPHC01. Next base: position 97,730 of record JAJPHC010000035.1, on the reverse strand, counting down.
CGCTCGGAGCGTGTCTTCATATCCGATTGAACGACCAAGAATCTCTCCTGCCTCGGCGAGAAACCGGGCGGTGCGCTCGCTGGTTTTCCTCTCCGAAATGTCATAGACCGAGGCCAGGAAGCCGGCGGTATCTGCCTGCACGAAATGAGAGATGTGGACGAGCGCATCGAAGCGCTGTTCGTCGCGCCGTCGGAATCGGAGCTCGTACCCCGCAGGATTGATCACTCCGGAGAGCACTTCATTGAGCGCCGCCTGAATGTTCGGACCATCTTCCGGTGCCCAGTAGGGAAAGGGAGGCGTCAGACCCACCAGTTCCGCTTCGGACCAGCCGACCATGGAGGCGAAGGCGCGGTTCACGTAGGTTTGCCGGCCCGAGACATCCACCACAGCGACACCGGCAGACATGGAGTTTTCGATGGCCCTCCGGAACGCCGACTCTGCGGCAGCAGCGGCTTCCGCGCGTTTCCAGTCCAGCCAGGTGGAAGCCTGATTGACGGCCACGCGAAGAATCAATCGCTCCATCTCGGTCGGGAAGCCCGGCCTTCTCGCAGCGACCACGAAACGATCGGGTCCGCGAAACGACAACGGAAGCGTGAGCGTGCGCAGCGTCGTCTGGCCGGAGGCCGGCTGGATGTTGCCCGCCTGCGGTTGGGCGATCGCCGCCCGTAAGCGGAGCTCCGTCTCGGGATCGTTTTCGTGTTTGAGCTTCATGAGCTGGCCGGAGGTGCCGGCCAGAAACACGCCGTCCACATCGATCATTCGTGTGATGACGTCGACGAGATCGGCGCAGATCTGGTGCGGTTCGTACGCAGCCCAGACGGTCGGGAGCATGGTGAGGGCGACGACATCGCGTAGCGAGCGTCGCAGGTTCGTTAACTCGCCACCCTCATCACCTTCCGGGAAATCACGAAGGGACATGAGCCGTGCGCCGCCGGCGCAACTCGCCGAGCATTTCGTCCGGCGGCACGAAGAACGGGTTTTCCTGCAGCAGCCCGCCGATGATCACCATCGGATGGGTTCTCATGATGTCCATGACGACGCCTCCGCCAAACTTGGCGAGATCGTACGTTCACGTGACTGCGTCGTTATATTTCGGGAGCACGTAGTTCAAGCGTGTCTCGTACTCGACGATGTCCTCGACGCCCGGCCTGTCCTCCAGTGCCCACTCCATGTTCGCGACGAGTCGTGTGAGCGGATATCCCTGCGCTTTCCCGGCCCTGAGAACCTCTTCGATCAGCGCGAGCATCGCGTTTTGATCGAAGTGACCTCCGCGAAGATAGGCGTCTTCCCACCGCAACACGGTCAGTTGTCCGCTGGCCTCCGCCGAGCCTGTATCGATTCCGCCCTCGCGCAACCGCTCGATGTGCTCGTCCCTGTGAGCAGGATCGACGATATGGAAAGCGCGATCGCCATGCTCGAAGCCTTCAACCACGAAGGGCATCAAGACCCGGTACTCTTCGTCGCGAGTATGAAAAAACGCGCAGACGTGACGGGCGCGATCGAGCTCCGATCCTGCAAGATGAACAGCGCGCTCTTCGGAAGCGTCGATCATTTTGGACTCCTTGTCTTGAGGATGCGACGAGATTGCGAAAGAACCATGCAAACATCGTGCGAGCGCGTGCTGCGTCAGAAGAAGTACGGCAGTACGATGTCACGCTCATGACCATCGTCTGTTTGGGTGGGATCAGCCTGGACATCGTCTCCACCGTGGAAGCGTTGCCGGTGGCGGGCTCGTGCCGGAAGGCGACATCTCTGGCAATCGGTGCCGGCGGGAAAGCGGCCAATCAGGCGGTTGCCGCCGCACGCCTTGGGAGTGCGGCGCTCCTGATCGGGGCCGTAGGTGACGACGACTGCGGCCGGCTTGTTCGATCCGCTCTCGAAGCGGAGTCGGTGGATGTTCGTCATGTGTCGCGGATCGCCGCTTCTCCGACAGGCGCGTTCGTGCTGGTGAGAGACGCGACGGGGGAGAAGCAGGCAGTCGTGCTTCCGGGAGCAAACGCGTATGTCACGCCCGAGCTTGTGGAGGATGCGGCAGACGTGATCGCTGCCGGTCGCGCGTTGCTGGTGCAACTGGAAATCCCGTTCGAAAGCGTTCTGCGCGCTGCTCGCATTGCGCACGATGCGGCGGTGCCGCTCATCGTTGATCCGTCACCGCCGCGCGAGCTTCCCGACGAGCTGCTGCGGCTCGCTGCAGTGATTCGCCTCAACGCTCGCGAAGCGGAGACGGTCACGGGGATCGGCGTGCGTGATCGTGTCAGTGCCCGCGCCGCTGCGTCGGCGTTGTTGAGCCGCGGAGTCAGGCTCGCCGCTGTCGAAGCGGGAGACGAAGGCAACGTGTTTCTCACGGCGGATGAGGAGATCTTCATTCCGAAGCTCGCGGTTCCATCGATCGACCGGCTGGGAGCCGGCGACGCGCTGACCGCAGCGCTGGCGATTGCGCTGGCGGAGCGGATGCCGCTCGGGTCTGCGGCGCGCTTTGCGTCCGCCGCTGCTGCACTGACCACACGTGCGCCCGGCGCTCAGACGTCGATGCCCACGCGCGCCGAAGTCGAGACTCTCATTCGTGATGAATGATGCCTACGCCCACATCGCGGCGATGCTGCGCGCGAACAACACCGGATCGATCGGCTTGACGAAGTGACGTGCGAATCCTGCTTCACGGATTCGCTCGCGGTCGTCCGGTGTGCCGAACGCAGTCACAGCGACGACTGGCGGCGCTGAGCCGTCCCGATAGTTGTCCTTCACATGGGCCATCAGCGAGTAGCCGTCAGCTTCCGGCATGCTGATATCGGAGACGATGGCATCCCACGTTGCGCGCGGAAGCGCCTCCAACGCCTCGGACACGGATTCGGCGGTGAGCACGTTTGCACCGCAGCGCTTCAGGATCGTGGCGATGAGAGTTCTGGCTTCGCAATCATCTTCGACGACGAGAATCGCCCGGCTGGTCATGTCCGGCATCTGCGATCCTTTTGTGCTGGCGGCCCTCTCTCTCGTCGCGTCCAGCAGCGGCAAGGCTACGCGGAACGTCGCGCCGCGATCGAGCCCGTCGCTCTGCGCGCTCACGGTTCCTCCGTGCCGCTCGATGATGTGACGGACGATCGACAGGCCGAGTCCCAGTCCTCCGCTGGTTTCCGGTGAGCCGCGCTCCTGACGGAACGCTTCGAAGATCTGGTCGAGTGATTCGGGTCGAATCCCTTTGCCGTTGTCGCGGACTCGCAACTCGGCGCGTCCATCAACGACTTCGAGCTCGACGTTGATCCTTCCTCCGTCAGGAGTGAACTTGATCGCGTTCTGAACGAGATTCGAGACGACCTGCTGCAGGCGGTTGCGGTCGCCGCGAACGATGCAGCGCACCGCCGTCTCTGCTTGCAGCGTGATCTGCTTTTCAGCGGCGGGAATGCGCAGAGCCTCGACGGTGGTCGCGACGACGCCCGCCAGATCGACGTCCTCCAGATTCAATTCGAGCTTGCCGGTGCTGATGCGGGAGATGTCGAGCAGATCATCGATCAGCCTCGCCTGCACCGTCGCACTCCGTTCGACTGCCTCCAGTGCGGTCACGCTCTCTTCCTGTGACAGGCCGCCGACTCTCAGCAACCGGGTCCAGCCGAGGATCGATGTCATCGGCGTTCGCAGTTCGTGAGAGATCATCGCGATGAACTCGTCTTTGGCGAGACTGGCGCGGCGCGCCTGTTCATACAGGCGCGCGTTGTCCTCCGCCAGACGGCGGAGCTTTTCTTCTGCGAGCTGTCGCTGCCGGTGCTCTTCCTTCTCGCGCAGCGCGCGGAGCACGGAAGGACGAAGACGCTCCAGACGATGCTTGAGCACGTAGTCTGTGGCACCACGCTTGAGCGTCTCGATCGCCAGTTCTTCGCCGAGCGCGCCGGACACGAAGATGAACGGCGTGTCGGGCCGCAGCCGCTGTGCGATGTCGAGGGCCGTGATGCCATCGAATGACGGCAGCGAATAGTCGGCGAGGATCAGGTCGAAGAGGTGCTCTTCGAGGGCCTTCTCGAACGAGGGTTGATCCTCCACACGCTCGATCCGGCAGCCTCCGTCGACTCCCAGACTGGCGCACGTGAGCTCAGCGTCGAGCAGATTGTCTTCGAGCAGCAAAATCGCGAGATCGGGCGGCAACTGCTCCGATGCTTCGACAGGTGTCATCGGCGATCGTCCGGCCGCTTCACACTACCGGGAGGCGGCTGATTGATGACCGCCCAGAAAAGGCCGAGCTCCTTCAGAGAATCGACGAACTCATGAAAGTCCACCGGCTTGACGACATACGCATTCACGCCGAGGTCATAGCTCTGCACAAGGTCCTTCTCCTCGCGGGAGGAGGTGAGCATTACGACGGGGATGGCGCGCAGTTCGTCGTCGCCTTTGATCTGCTTGAGAACTTCCAGGCCATCGACTTTCGGCAGTTTGAGATCGAGGAGAACGACGGCGGGATGGCCTGCGGTGCGGAGCTTGAAGATTCCGCGCCGGTAGAGATAGTCGAGAGCTTCTTCGCCATCGCGCGCGACGACGACTTCGTTTGCAAGGCGGTTCTGCTCGAGTGCCGCAAGCGTGAGTTCGACGTCGCGCGAGCTATCGTCCACGAGCAGGATGCGTTTGAGTTCCGTCAATCCGTTCCTCCGATTCGCGCGGCAGAGAGAAGAAAAATGCTGCTCCCCGGTTGACCTCTCCCTCGGCCCAGGCCTTGCCCCCGTGGCGACCGACGATGCGGCGCACGTTGGCGAGGCCGATCCCCGTCCCTTCGAACTGGTCTGCGGAGTGGAGGCGCTGGAACACTCCGAAGAGCTTCCCTACGTATTTCATGTCAAAGCCGACGCCATTGTCGCGTACGCAAAATACGTGCTCACGGTCCAACTCGGTGCGCGAGACCTCGATGATCGCGCCCTCGCGCGTTCGCGTGTACTTGACCGCGTTCGACAGCAGATTCCGCCATACCAGTCGCAGCATCGCCGCGTCGCCGGTCACCTCGCCAAGCTGCCCGATGCGCCATTCGATCGCGCGCGAGGCGATCTCCGGTTGCAGCTGGCCCAGCACTTCCTGGACCATCGCGTCCATCGACACGCGCTGCCTGGCGAGCTCGGCACGTCCCATCCGCGAGAACGCGAGCAGGTCGTCGACGAGTGTGCCGGCCTGCTTCGCGGCATCGGCGATGACGTCGAGATAGTGCGCAGCGGCGGGGTCGAGCGAGCCGGCGCCGCGCTTGCGGAAGAGATCGACGAAGCCGCTGATATGGCGAATCGGCGCGCGAAGGTCGTGCGAGACCGAATACGAGAACGACTCGAGCTCGCGGTTTGCCTCCTGGAGCTGCATCGTGCGTGCGAGCACCCGCTGCTCGAGATCCCGCCGTGCTTCCTCGACCTCCGCGAACAGGCGGGCGTTATCGATCGCGAGCGCTGCGCGGTCTGCCAGTTGCTGTGCAAGAAGAAGCTCGCTCTCGCCGAAATGACGCCCCGACTCCGCCATCGCGAACGTCATCGCTCCGAGCGTGCGCGTCCGCGCAATCAGCGGAACGGAAATGTAGGAGGTGAAGCCGAATTCGCGCAACTGATGGAGGTGCGCGTCGTCTTTCGCCGACTCCTCCAGGATTCGGTCCGCGACGACTCCGACCATCTCGCTCACTCCCGTGCGCGTCACTTTCGCCGGTCCGTAAGGATCATCGGCGGAAGGTGGATAGATGTCTTCCACGGAGCGGAGGAGCGCCTCGCGCTCCGGATCCGAATGCGCGACCGCGACGCGGCGCAGCGCGCCCGATGCGTCGCGGAGATGGACGAAGCTCCAGTCGGCGAACGACGGGACGGCGAGTCGCGCGACCCGCTCGAGTGTCGCGGATGAATCGAGCGAGGAGACGAGCACCGAGCCGGCTTCGGCCAGAAAGCGGCTGGTTTCGCGCGCGCGCTCCGCCTGAACGCGAGCCTCACGCTCGACCTCCAGCAGCTTCTGCCGCTCCTCGTCCGCGCGCTTGCGCGCAGTGATGTCGTGAAAGACCACGACTGCGCCGACGAACTCTCCGCCGGAGACGATCGGCGAGGCGGTGTAGGAGACGGGAAGCGCTTCTCCATCGGCGGCGAGAAAGAGATCGTCGTCGCTGCGGATCGTCGTTCGCGCCTCGAACACGCGGCGGATTGCGGCGATCGTTTGCGGGCGCGCCAGACTCAGCTCGTCGAGCATTCTTCCCCGCACGCTCGCAACTTCGACTTTCAACATCTGCTCCGCGGCGGTGTTGAAGAACGAGAGGCGTGCATCCGCGCCGAATGCGAGCACTCCTTCTCCCATGCTCTCCGTCAGCGCGCGCGTGACCTCCAGTTGCCGGCGCAGCTCCTCGGCGGCGGCAGTCCGGTCGCGGATCGCGTCTTCGAGCTTGCGCGTCTGCTCGAGCGTCGTCCGCTCGAGCACCGCCATCAATTGTTGGAGCGTGGCCGCTTCCGCGCGGAGCAGATCGATCTCGCTGACCGAGATGAGCTCGTTGACGCTCACGTCCCGACTGCGCCTGCAAACGTGGCACCGCCGTCAAACGGCAGGATGGCCAGCTTCACCGCCAGCGCCACATTCGCGAAGAGGTCCGCCGTCTCTCGCGGTACCGCGGTTTTCGTGAACATGATGGTCGCGAACAGATTTCCCGAAGGGAGCATCCCGCCGAAGCCGAGCACCGACCGGATGCCGAACGGGATCACGAAGTCGTTCTGCGCCGGGATGTACGGGCTGCCTTTCGCTTCCGGAACGTGGAAGACGTTGTAGCTCCTCTGCGCGAGATCGACGATGACGTCCGGCTCGGGGCGAAGCAGCGCGGAGATGTCGACTCCGAGTTGTGCGATCAACTGGGAAATCATCGGCGCGCTCTGCACGATCTTCTCGCTGGGAAGCGGAATCGCCGCGTGGCCGCGCGAGCTATGGCGGTCGTTCCAATCCGGCTGATGTCCGCGCGTCGCGAGGAGTGTGAGGCAGCGCATCGTAGGCTCCGGCCGGTGATCGCCGAGGAGCCGGTCGGCAAAGGCTCGCTGTTCCGGCTCGAGCGCGCCGTACGGATGTGTCTTGAAGAGGCGGATCAGCGAAATCGCCCGGTCGCCCGTCGCGCCGTCGATGATCGTGTCGTAAAGATGTCCGACGACACGTGCCGCTGCATCTTCCATCGATGCCGCGCCCGTCGATGACAGTCTCAACTCGGAGCTGCACCGCACGACGTCCGCAAGGCTAAACGTAGCCAGATCAGCCATGACGAAAGGATAAGCTCTTTGTGCGAGTCTGCGATGCGGCGTGAAGGATGAGCTCGCTGACGCCGCAGACGCAGAAGGAGGGCGAGCTCGCTCCTGCCGGCTGGAAGGAAGCGTGCAGAGGATCTCTCCGGGAACGCGACTTTGAATGAGAGGGAGCTCCAACGTTGACGACCGCAGGCAATCCGAAAAAGGTGCTGCGCGTCGGCGCGATCGCGCGTCTTGCCACGCTCGATCCGCGCCGCACGCACGACACCGTCAGCTCACTGATCCTCGACGAAATCTTCGAGACGCTCTTCGCGCCTCCGCTCGGTAGCGAGCCGCCCACGCCGCAGCTCGTCACGGCGCCGCTGCGGAAGGAACCATCATCGCCGGACAAACCGGTCTATTCCGTCGAGTTGCGCCGCGACATCCTCTTCTCCGACGGCACGCCGATGACGCCGCAGCATGTGGCGCTCTCGCTCAACGCCTCCGCCGATTTCGCGAGGCAGGCGAGAGTCGAGGTTCGCGACTCGCGCATCTTCTTTCACCTCACGCATCCCAACGCGCGCTTCGATCTCGTCCTGACCAACACCTACACCCACATCGTGCTGGAGCGCGGAGGACTGCTCCTCGGATCGGGACCCTTCATGTTCTCCGGACAACTGCGGCTGGCCGACGTGCAGCGCCTCGATCGCGTCACGCTCGTCCGCAATCCGTTCTACAACCGCAAGCCGGTCGACATCGACGCGATCGTCTTCGCGACCTACGCCGCATCGAGCGATGGCGGGACCGAAGTGCTGCTCGAAGCGGCGAAGAAGGGGGAGATCGACTTCACCTACAGCCTCACCTCCGTCGATGCGATGTCGCTGCGCGGCTATCCCTTCGTCCCTTCGATCTCCACCGGCAACGCGACAGGCATCCTCTACTTCAACACCTCGCGGCCGCCGCTCGACGAGGTGCAGGTGCGCAAGGCATTCGCGCATGCGATCGATCGAAGGGCGATCGCGGAGTCGACGTACGATCGCAATCCGCTGGCGTACATCGCATCCAACCTTCTTCCGCCGCTGCTCGCGCGCGATCCGAATCTCCTCGGATTCGATCTCACGAAAGCGAAGAGCTTCGCGGCTGCTGCCGGCAGCCGGATGCCGAAGAAGGTGACGCTGGTGATGGTCTGGAGCCCGCGGCCGTACATGCCGAACCCGCGCCGCGCGGGTGAGCTGATCCGCGAGCAGCTCGGCGCGATCGGCGTCGAGGTGGAGCTCGTCGCGACGCGCGATCGCAACGAATACGCGGAGCGCGTCCAGCGCAACGCATACGACATGCTGCTCGCCGGATGGATCGCCGACACCTCCGATCCGAGCGATTTCTTCGAAGCGCTCCTCGCCTCGCATGCCATCCCCTCCGCGTCGAACAGCACGGCGACGTCGAACAACGTGAGCCGTTACTCGAGCAAGGCGATGGATGCCGCGCTGCAGCGCTATCGCGCGGAGCAGACCGATCAGAACCGCGCGGCGATCGTCGCGCTGCTCGCCGAGGAGGTGCCGCTGCTGCCGCTGATCTACGGGCAGGCCGTCGCCGTCTGCGCGCGTACCATCAGCGGCTTCCAGCACTCCGTGCTCGGCAGAGTCTCGCTCGCCGGATTGAAGATGCGAACGCCGGTTGCCGTGGGGTGAGCCGATCCGATGAGCAGCGATCATCGATTCGTGCGCGTGCGCGGAGCTCGCGAGCACAACCTCAGGAACATCGACGTCGAGATTCCGCGCGATGCGCTGGTCGTCTTCACCGGCGTCTCCGGTTCGGGGAAGTCGTCGCTCGCGTTCGGGACGCTGTATGCCGAGGCGCAGCGGCGGTATCTCGAATCGGTGTCGCCCTACGCGCGGCGGCTCTTCAATCAGATGCAGGTGCCGGACGTCGATGAGATCGACGGTCTGCCGCCGGCCGTCGCGCTGCAGCAGCAGCGCGGAGGAGCGAGCACGCGCTCGTCGGTCGGCAGCGTCACGACGCTCTCGAATCTGCTGCGCATGTTGTACTCGCGCGCCGGTGAGTATCCGAAGAACCAGCCGCTGCTCTACGCCGAGTCGTTCTCGCCGAACACGCCGGAGGGAGCATGTCCGGAGTGCCATGGGCTCGGCCGCGTCTACACCGTCACCGAAGAGTCGATGGTGCCCGATCCGTCGCTGACGATTCGCGAGCGTGCGATCGCCGCGTGGCCTCCCGCGTGGCACGGCCAGAATCTTCGCGACATCCTCGTCAGCCTCGGCTACGACGTCGATCGCCCCTGGCGCGAGCTGCCGGCGAAAGACCGCGAATGGATTCTCTTCACCGAGGAAACACCAACCGTTCCTGTGTATGCGGGCTACACGCCGGAGGAGACGCGGCGCGCGCGCCGGCGGAAGGAGGAGCCGAGCTACATGGGGACGTTCAGCAGCGCGCGGCGTTACGTGCTCCACACATTCGCGACGTCGCACAGCCCGCTGATGAAGAAGCGCGTGTCGCGTTACATGCTCGGCGCCGATTGTCCGCTTTGCGGAGGGAAGCGTTTGCGGCGCGAGTCGCTCTCGGTCACCTTCGCCGGATACGACATCGCCGCGCTGTCGGCGCTGCCGCTGCGGCAGCTCGCGGAGATCATCGCGCCGTATGCGCGCGTGCGCGCCGCGAGTCACGATCGCGAGGAGGCGCACGACCTCGTCGTGCATCGCATCGCCTGCGATCTCGCCGCGCGGCTCGAGATCCTCCTCGATCTCGGCCTCGGCTATCTGTCGCTGGAGCGGAGCACGCCGACGCTTTCGCCGGGCGAGCTGCAGCGCCTCCGCCTCGCGACGCAGGTCCGCTCGAATCTGTTCGGCGTCGTCTACGTGCTCGACGAGCCGTCGGCGGGATTGCATCCGGCGGACACGGAGGCTCTCCTCTCCGCGCTCGACAAGCTGAAGGCGGCGGGCAATTCGCTCTTCGTCGTCGAGCACGAGCTCGATGTGATCCGTCACGCCGACTGGATCGTCGACGTCGGGCCGCTCGCCGGCGAGCATGGAGGGGAAATCCTCTACAGCGGTCCGCCGGAGGGATTGAAGCGGGTGAAGGAGTCGCGCACGCGGGCGTATCTCTTCGGCGAGCGGAGAGCGGCGCCGCACCGGCCGCGTGCGCCGCGCGGATGGCTGCGCATCGAAGGGGCGACGCGCAACAACGTGCGCGCGCTCGACGCGCAATTTCCGCTCGGCGTCTTCACGAGTGTCACCGGCGTGTCGGGATCGGGGAAGTCGACGCTCGTGAGCCAGTTGCTCGTCGAGCTCGTGTCGGAGCGGCTCGGGCATGCGATCGATGAAGATGAAGAGGAGCACGACTGGCTGGAGAAGCGCGTGGTGACGGAGGGAGGGGAGATCGTGGCGGGGCTGGAGACGATCCGGCGGCTGGTGCGCGTCGATCAGAAGCCGATCGGCAGAACGCCGCGCTCGAATCTCGCGACGTACACCGGGCTCTTTGATGCGGTGCGCAAATTGTTCGCATCGACGAAAGCGGCGCGCGCGCGGCGCTACGATGCGGGGCGCTTCTCATTCAATGTGGCGAAGGGGCGATGCGAGACGTGCGAGGGAGAAGGCTTCGTGATGGTGGAGCTGCTCTTTCTGCCGAGCGTGTATGCGCCGTGTCCCGCGTGCCGTGGTGCGCGCTACAACGAGCAGACGCTGGAGATCGCGTATCGCGGGAAGAACATCGCCGAGGTGCTGGCGATGACGGTGGATGCGGCGTGGGAGTTTTTCGCGGAGGAGCCGCAGGTGCGGCGCGCGCTGACTGTGCTGCGCGAAGTCGGCCTCGGCTATCTGCGCCTCGGCCAGCCGGCGACGGAGTTGTCGGGCGGCGAGGCGCAGCGCATCAAGCTTGCGGCGGAGCTGCAGCGCGCCGGCCGCGGCGACACGTTGTACGTGCTCGACGAGCCGACGACGGGATTGCATCCGGCGGATGTGGAGAAGCTGATGGCGCAACTCGCCGGTTTGGTCGATGCAGGGAACACGGTGATCGTGGTGGAGCACGACATGAGCGTGATCGCCGCGAGCGACTGGGTGATCGACATGGGCCCCGGCGCCGGCGAGGAAGGCGGAAGGATCGTCGCCGCCGGAACGCCGGCGGAGGTCGCGCAGGCGAGGGAGAGCAGGACAGCGCGATACCTCGCGGCGAGTTGAGGGGCGCGTCAGTCGCGATTCATCAACTGATCACTCGCGCGCCTTTGTTCGGTTTGTCTTGAGTGCGGCTGCGGCACGACGGATCGTCGCCTCCCGCTCGCGCATTCTGTCCAGAATCCTCAGCTTTTCGCCGATGGGTTTCGCGGCAAGCTCACGCCGGAAGGCGCGCTTGCTGTCGACGACTTTCTGAGGGAAGTGATTCATTGCTCGTTCTTCAAGAATTGTCGTTCAAACCTGTTCCATGCATCAACGAGGCTGTGATGCTCCAGGATTTCGTGAAAGCGGTTTCTGTCGAGCTCTCCTTGCTCGAGGAACTGCAAGAGGCGCGCTTTGTCCTTCGCGCGACCTGTTTGCAGAGCGATTGCGGCAAGGTGCTCGGCGCGGAACACTCTCGCACTCTCGCCCTCGACATCAATTTCGACCGCTGTGTCCAAAGCTTCCTCGACGAGCCGACTGGTCGGCGCCAGGAACTGCACAGGCCAATCGCCGATCATGACGTACTCATCCTTCATGAAGCAGCCTCTCGAGCGCAGGTAATCGAGTATAGGCTCCAACGTAATGAGCAGTTTGCCGGGCTCGGACTTGAACGCGACGAAAATATCGGCATCGACTGTTGCAATCGGTTCCAAATAGAACGTTGCCCCCACCGCTCCGCCGATCGCATAGCGATCGATGACGCCGTCCGCCTCCATCTGATTGACCGTGACGATCACATCGCGGAGGCTCACTCGACGCACACCTCATTACGTTTCTTGAACTGAGCTTCGTGTCTTGCTGCCGGCCATAGGTCGCTTCGCATAGGCATCGCCGTCAATGGTTAGCGTAACGCCTTCGGGAAATCAGACCAACGATTGTCGTCTTCAATTTGCGCGTGTGAAGACCCATGCCCTGGCGAGCTCAGTAGTACACTACCTCCTGCGGGCATCTCCCTCACGACAGCGACGATCGTCTTCGCGGCCTGCGAGTGATCTGCTCTCAAGCGAGGAGCGATCATGCTGGCGCTCATTGTCGAGGACGAGCCACACTGGAGCTCGATTCTTGCCTCCATCGCGAAGAAGCTCGGGCTCGACGCGACCACTGCGAACAATCTCTCGGATGCTGAATCGCTCGTCACGCGCGGCGAGTTCGATGTCCTCCTCCTCGACCTCCATGTCGAGGGGCCCGAGGGGGCGTCGCTGCTGCAGATCGTCGAGTCGCGCGAGGATCTCGCGCGCAAGACCATCCTCGTGACCGGCTTCAATCTCGTCGGGCATGCGCTCGCCACGCGAGTCCCCGTCCTCTGCAAGACCGACTTGCGCGAGCTCGTGCCGGAGATCCGCCGCATCACCGGCCTGCCGCCTCTGGAGCCATCATGAATGCGCTGCCTCCTCGCTCCACGCTCCTCCTCCTCGGCGATGACCGCGAGCGGCTCCTGCGCATCGCGTCCGCGGCGCTGCAGCGCGGGCTCGTCGTCACGCTCGCCGAGGATGCGGACCTCGCTCCAACGCACTACGACTGCATCGCCGTCGCCTGTTCCTCCGCGGCCGCGCGCGATCGCGCCGCGAGCCGCGTGAACGCACACGGCGTCGCGGCGGTGTTTCTCGACGATGCCGCGGATGAAAGCGATTTCTGCGCGCGATTCGCAGCAACGGCAGACGCGCCGCCCGCGGATGGCTGCGTCGTCATCAGCACGTTTCGCGTTGCGAATGGGATGTCCGCTTCCGTCGCGCAGGCGTTTCGCGAGCGGCCGCACCACGTCGATTCCGAAGCCGGCTTCCGCGAGTTTCATGTGATCTCTCCCAGCGAGGATCCGAACGAGTTCTGGCTGCTGACCGCGTGGTCGGACGCGCAGGCATTCGAGAGCTGGCACCACAGCCACCTCTATCGCGAGGCGCACAGCGGCATCCCGCGCGGCCTCCGCCTCGATCCCACCGCCACGAAAGTCCGTCTCTTCAAATCGATTGCGAGGTAGAACATGTCGAGCGACCGCGACGCCGCTGCTTTCCTTTCGGATCGCATTCCGCAACTCGCCGCTGCCATCACCGAGCGCCAGTTCCAGCGCAACGTGCGTCTCGCCGAGCGCTATGGCCCCGCCGGCCGCGCGCACTGCAACGCCGATGCGGCCTTCCATCTGCGCTTCCTCGCGCAGGCCGTGCGCCACGGCGCGCCGCAACTCTTCGTCGATTACATCGGCTGGGCGAAGATCATGCTCGCCAGCCGCGGCGTGCCGGCCGAAGATCTCCGCCTCAATCTCGATCTCATCAGCGAGTGCGCCACCGAAGATGCGCCGCCGGAGATCGCGGATGAGATTCGCAACGTGACCGGCGGCGCGATCGCGCGATTCGCGTCGCTCCCCGATTCCCTCGAGCTCCTGCTGGATGGCCGCGAGCGCGAAAGCGTTACCGCGCGCTATCTGCGCGCCGTCCTCGGCGGCGATCGCAGAAGCGCGATGAGCATCGTCTTCTCCGCGCTCGACGACGGGATGACGCTGCCGTCGATCTATCTCGATGTGCTCGAGCGCGCGCAGATCGAGGTCGGCCGGATGTGGCAGGCCAACCGGATCAGCGTCGCGCAGGAACACTACAGCTCCGCCGCGACGCAGCTCGTGATGTCGCAGTTGTTCGCTCGCGTCATGGAGTCGCCCGCGGGCGAGCGGCGCATCGTTGCCGCCTGCGTCGGCGACGAGCTGCACGAGATCGGCCTGCGCATCGTGAGCGATCTGCTCGAGCTGTCGGGATGGGCCACGCATTATCTCGGCGCGAACGTTCCCGCATCGTCGATCGTCGATGCCGCCGTGCGCACGCGCGCGAACGTCATCGCACTATCGACGACGCTGACGCCGCACGTCGCGGAGACCGAGCGCGTCATCGGCGCGATTCGCGATCATCCGCAGATGCGCGGCGTGCCGATCCTCGTCGGAGGCGCGCCGTTCCGCATCGAGCCGTCGCTCTGGAAGCGCGTCGGCGCCGATGCCTCCGCCGGCAACGCGCGCGATGCAGTCGAAGCCGCGGGAAGGCTCGTCGCATGACGCTGCTCGCGTTCGAGTGCGATGCGGGACTGCGCATCGCGCACGTCTGGCGCGGCGAAGCGATCGCGTGCGGATCGCATCTGCTCGATCTCTTCGAAGCGCCGGCAGCGCCCGCCGCCGCTGCGTTTCTCGCCGAGCTCTCCAGCCTCGGTTTCGCCGCCGGCAGGAGCATCGAGGTGCAGGGCACCGCACTCCGGTTCGCGGCGTGCGCGCGCGAGGAGCGGGCGCTCGTGATCGCAGCGGAGCGCGATGCCGATGCGGTGGAATGGCTCGCGGCGATGGACGATCCGCGCGCGCGCTTGCTGCGCCGCTGGTTCGAGACGCTGGCGACGAGCGACGCGCAGGAGACGCACCGGCTCTACGCGGAGCTGTCGCAGGTCAACAATGAGCTCAGCACGCTTCATCGCGAGCTGGCGATTCAGAAGCGCGAGCTCGAGCGCGCGAACATCCGCCTGGAACAGCAGGCCCTCGAGCTGATGCGGCTCAACGAAGAGAAGAACCGCTTCATCGGCATCGCCGCGCACGATCTGCGCAATCCGATCGGCTGCATCCTCGTCTTCGCGGAGAACATTCTCGATCTGGCGCAGCCCGATGCGGAGACGATGTCGCTGGCGAGCGAGATCGCGCTGATGGCGCGCGGAATGACGTCGCTCGTCAACGAGATTCTCGACGTCTCGGCGATCGAGGCGGGAACGTTCCGCCTCGACCTCGCGCCGGTCGATCTCAACGACGCGGCCTCGCGCTCGGTCGCGATGCTGCGCCATCAGGCCGCGCGAAAGTCGATCGAGCTCCGGCTCGAGAAATCACCCGAGGCGGCGATCGTGCGCGCCGATGCGGGGAAGATCGATCAGCTCCTCAACAACCTCGTCTCGAATGCGCTGAAGTTTTCGTATCCCGGTGAACCAGTCGATGTGGTCGTGAGGGGAGAGGCGCGGGAGTGCGTGGTGGAGGTGCGCGATCGCGGCGTCGGGATCGCGCCGGACGAGCAGTCGCGTCTCTTTCGCCCGTTCGAGAAACTGAGCTCGAAGTCCACCTCCGGCGAACCGAACACCGGCCTCGGCCTCGCCATCGTGCGGAAGATCATCGACGCGCATGCGGGGCGCATCGAGGTCGCGAGCGAGCCGGGCGCGGGATCGACGTTCACGATCCGGCTGCCGTCGATCGCAGCGGATGATCAGGATGCGGTCGTCCGCTCTTCGCCCGCCGCCAGTGCATCCGGCACGAGCCGCTGAACCGCATCGCGCAGTACGGCGAATCGCACAGGCTTCTCGAGAAATTCGTCGACGAGAAACTTCTTGAAGGCCTCGTTGCGATGGACGGTTCCCTTGTAGAGCGACGACATCACGATGACTCGGATCGAGCTCGTCTCCGGATCCGTCTTCAGTTGCCGGCAAAGCTCGCGGCCATCGAGGCGCGGCATCAGGGCGTCGGTGAGCACGAGCTCGGGGACGACCATGCGCGCGATCTGCGCCGCGGCGCCGGGGCGGTCGAGCTCGATGGTGGAGAAGCCGAGGCGGCGGAGCGCGGCGGCGGCCTGCATGAGGATGCGCGGATCGTCGTCGATGATCAGCGCGACGGGCCTCTTCACCGAGTTGCGATCGAGCGCCTGCAACTGCCTCTCGGCAGTGACGGCCTGCTCGCGCCGCCGTTCCCAGAGCACGCGCGGCGCGCTCCCCCAGAACTCGTTGCGCGCGCCGAGCGGTTGATCGCACGCGCAGCATCCGCAGCCGGGACAGCGGAACGTGCGATCGGTTGCGAGACACGCGCAGAAGTCCGCGTGCGCGAGGTCGAACGGAACGCGGCAGGCGACACACGGCCTCAGGACGGCGATTGCGGGCGGAAGAGATTCGAACATCGTGGTGACCTCCCGCCGGCAGAAAAGGGCGAACGGCATGCCACGCGTATGTACAAGTTTTTCAAGGGGATCGCGTTGGGAGCGCCGTTCGGATTTGGAGAGATGTGCGGAATCCGGACGTGGGCGGGGCGAGGGAAGTGCGGGTCACACGACGAGATAGCGAAGGAGTTTCGTCGGTGATCCGATGTCCGTCAGGAGCTTGAACATCAAGTCTCCGAAATTCTGTCCGGAGTCGCGACGCACGCCCCGGTACTCCGGATCGTCAAAGCGTGCCAGTAGCTCCTGCTTTGGTGCGTCGACGCTCTTCAGGAACTCGACGTAGAGCGCCAGGATGTCGTCGACAAGACTCGCGACCGATGAATTCGTGCGCAGTGCACGGAGCCGCTCGGTCGGTGTGAGCTTCGTCATCTGGCGCGCAAGCTCCGGAGTGATTGTGTTCGTGCTCTCCAGCAGATGGCAGAAGTACACGAGCGCCGAGTAGCAGGTGAGTAACCGGCTGTGCTTCAGCTTGTAGTTGGTCAGACGCCGTTTGTTCGGGTTTTCTGCGCGCCTTGTTCGCTCCTCGTAATTGAGGCAGAGAACTTTCCAGTACCGAATGAGGTCGTTGGTGAGGTAGATCGGAAGGAAGCGGCCGGCGTTCTGCGGGAAATCTCGCCAGTACTCGGCCAGCACGCGGTCGATGGCGCGCTCGTAGGTGCTCACGCCGAGAAGCGGGCGGCTCTCGAGCAGGAGCAGCATGCGGGCGGTGAAGAGGTTCTCGTAGTCGTCGTCGCGGCTGCCGAGCTTTTCGATCATGTCCTTGATGGAATGAGGCTCGAGATATTTGCCATCGTCGGAAAAGGCCTCGAAGCCTTCGTCGGCGGCACATTTGATCAGCGCGGCCTGCAACTGGATTGCGTCGAGGTTCGTGAGCTTCCTCCGGCCATCGTCATCGGTGTCGATGAGAATGAAGACATCGAGGTCGCTATCGCGTGATGCTTCGCCGCGGCCGAAGGATCCGGTTGCGTAGACGGTTGCGAAGTCGCCGGCGAGCGGTTCCATGGATTGGAGACGCTCTTCGAGTCTGCGAAAGCGCTCATCTGTTTCCGCCTTGCGAAGGGCCAGAAACTCTTCAGCCGCCGTCATCCCGCTTCCATTCGAAGACGTTGGCGAAGAGTTCCGCCTGCTGGATGGCGTCGTCGAGCGCGTTGTGCGTGTGGGGACGATCGGGAAGCAGGTCGTGCCTCATCTGGTCCCGGCCTGCGCGCGCGATCGGCACGCCGGCCTTGATTGCGTACGCGGTTTTCAAATCGAAGCACCCGGAGTGGTTGAACGGCGATCCCGACTTCGAGAAGTTGACGAAGTACCAGTACATCCAGCTCCAGTCGAAGCTGAGTGGATAGGCGACGAGGATCGGCCGCCGGCCGGCGGCGACGTGGCGGACCCATTCAGCCGCTTTGGTCAGCGCTTCCCGGGGATCGGCGCCTTCCCGCAGCAGGCGGTTTCGATCGAGTCCATTCACGGCGAGCGCCTCCGGTTCGAAATGCTCGGAGATCGGTTTGAGCTCGCTGTAGAAGGTGGTCGCTTCCAACCGCTCTGGACGGGTGTACTCGAAGCCGTCGAAAGTCCCTGCATGAACGAGGGCGAACGAGAGCATCGAGTACGGACCGGGGATCGGGCCATCGGTCTCCACATCCGCGGAAAAATACGCGTCGATCGAGGCGTCGGCGTTCGGAGCGGTCCAACGCGCACGGGTCGGAAGAGAGGCGGGTGACATGCGCTGAATCATCATACCGCCGCCCTACCTCCTCGACGCCATAATGAATGTCATGTGGAAACGAGTGGCCATCGCCGTTGTCCTTTCCGTCGCCGCTCTCGCGGCGCCGACCGGCAAGATCCGAACGCATTACGTCATCGTCGACAAGCATCGGGCGGCGAGGTTTACAGGTACTGCGATCAGCGACTTTGGCAGTGAGACCTTCACGAGCGAGACGTACCTCCTCGAGGATTCCGCCGGTCAGAAGCTGCGGATCGATCTGAGCACGGATTACTCGCGCGGCAGAACAACCGCGGAGTATCGGGTGAATGAGGGGCAGCCGATCCGGGTCACGCTCGAGCTGCCCGGTTCGGCGACGACGCGCAAGGGCCGTATCAAGGAGGCGAAGGAACATCCCGAATTGATGCGAGCCGATGTGCCGATCACCGTCGAGTCGCCGGGAGGCTCGCTGAAATTCACAGAACGTGAATGGCAGGGCAGCGCCGCTCTTCATGCCACGGTGCGAGCGGCGATCGGCAGTGCGTTCGTGACTTCGCTTTCGTCATTCCGCTTCGCGCTGGGCTATCCGGATTTCATGGGAGCCTGTTCGACCTATTCGATCGTGACCGGCGAGTCGTGTGCGGCGAGCACGGAATTGGGGATCGCGGAAACGCGTGCGGATTGTGCGTTCGACGCTTCCTTTGACGAGCCCTGCTCAGCGGAACAGAAGCAGCGTGCGAAGAAGCAGGGTGTGAACGGCGAGCCGATTGGCCGTTATTGACGACGGATTTCTCAACGCGTCAGAACACAATTTCATGGAAGGATGACGCGGGTGTGATTTTCTGCTGCCCTCGTGCGAATCACACGGCAGTATGGCAAACGCTGCACAGGAAGAGCGGTTCGTGCTGCTGGTCGAGCAGCACAGGAAGATCCTCTACAAAGTGGCCAGCTCGTACTGCCGCAATGTGGCGGATCGCCACGACCTGACGCAGGAGATCATCATCCAGCTCTGGCGCTCGTTCGATCGCTACGACGAGCAGTATCGATTCTCGACGTACTTGCAATGGCGCTCGCGCCGGCGCCGGGCTTCACCGCCAAACCGCGGGCGATCACGCTCGATGCGAGCGAAGCTCCTTCACTGCGCGTTGCTGCGCGAGACGGCGCACTCCTCGCTGTTCGCGTCGTTCCATCCGAATCCAACCTGGTCGTGCTTCTGCTGCACGGCGTGCTCAGCTCCTCGGCGCAGATGAAGGCGACCGCGGCGTTGCTGCATGACGCGACCGCGGCCGAAGTGTGGTCGCTCGATCTGCGCGGTCACGGCGCCTCCGCCGGGAGGCCGGGCGATATCGACTACATCGGCCAGTACGAAGACGACGTCGCCGATGTCATCACCGCGATCCGCGCGAGGAAGCCGCACGCGCGCGTGATCCTCAGCGGTCATTCGATGGGCGGCGGCATCGCCATGCGCTACGCGGCGCGCCGCGACGTCGCGCCGGCCGACGGCTACCTTCTCTTCGCACCGCATCTCGGCATCAGCTCGCCGACGACCCGTACGGAACCGGCCGGCAAATCCGAGGGAGAGGCGATGATGAAACTGCATCTGATGCGCACCATCGGACTCGTCGCGCTCAACGCGGTGGGATTCCGAGGGCTGAATCATCTCGACACGCTCTTCTTCAACCTGCCTGCCAAGGCGCCGATCCACAAGTACTCCTTCCGGGCCATGGTGAGCACGAGTCCGGACGACTATCGCCAGTCGATGACGGCCGACGCGAAACCGATGCTCGTCATCGTCGGGCGCAACGATGAGGCATTCCATGCCGAGCGGTACGGAGAGGTGGTGAGCCTGCATCGCAATGGCAAGGCGGTGGTGATCGATGGCGAGACGCACGACGGAGTCATCGTCAGCGGCGCCGCATTCGATGCCGTTCGCAAGTGGATCGCCGGCGCTTTCGAGGAGATGAGATCAGGATCCGAGCCCACTCGACCGTCTGATCACTCGAAGATCTCAAACGGCATCTCGTCTTCTGCCGGTGTCTGGCGTAGGCGTGCCTTTAAGACATCGGTCGGGCTTACGAATCCGACGACTTCTCCGGATTGCTCGTTGTCGATCACAGGTGCGCGATGCGCTCCGCTCAATCGCATTCGCCGCACGAGCTCGATGACAGGCTCATTCCTCACAGCCACCAGCTTCGGCTTCTCCATGCACTCGCGAACCAGTTTCCCCATCACGTTGTCGCGCGTAGCACGCTCGAGCGACTCTCGCGACACGATACCGGCCAGACGACGATTCGAATCAGTGACGGGATAGTAGCGATGAGTGGAACCAGCCAAAGCCGTCGCTGCCTCGACGACGGTCGAGTCAGCAGCCACGCTCAGCACAGTGGCTGTCATCACCTCTGAAACCTTCACGCTCGTCAACGGATCGGCCGATTCCTTTGCTTCGACATATCCCTCATCGATCATCTGTTGTTCGACCATGCTGTTGGGAGAGATGCGGCGAGAGATTGCGACGGAAAGCGACACGGCGAGCATTAGCGGAATCATGAGATCGTAATCGCGCGTAAGCTCCACAACGATCAAGATTGCGGCGATGGGACTTCGCAGAAGTCCGGCGAAAAACGATCCCATTCCGAGAAGCGCATAGGCGCCGGGATCGACGCCTGGAAACGTGCGCCCGGCAACGTGCCCAATCGCAGCGCCGAGGGCGGCGCCCATGAACAACGAAGGCGCAAATGTTCCTCCGATCACTCCGGCGCTCAGCGCGATGACGAATGCGATCGTCTTCGCTCCAAAGGCGACGATTGTCTGTTCCGCAGTTCCTCCGCCGTGCAGCCACTGCGACACCGATCCGTATCCAACGCCGAGGATCGATGGCGATACGAGGCCAATGCCGCCGATCAGCAGGCCCGCAGACGCGGCACGGAGCGACGCCGATGGCATCAGCGCAATCCACCAGCGCTTGAGATGATGCGTCACCGTGATGGCGTAGCCGGAAACGATTCCGGCGAGAATTCCGATCAGTGCGAAACCGAGCAGCTCACGTGCGTCGCCCCACGTCGCGAGAGGTGCGGCGAGAAGAGGGCGTCCGCCGAGGAGTGATCGCTCGACGACGGCGGCCGAGACAGCGCCGACAATCACGCCGCCAAGCAGCCCACGATCCGCTGATCCGAATACCTCTTCGAGCGCGAAGACGACGCCCGTGATCGGCGTGTTGAAGATGGCAGCAATCCCTGCGGCAACTCCGACCGGGATCATGCCGCGCACGAGGCGTCGCGGAAAGTGCAGCAGCCGCGCGACTGCTTCCGCTGCACCGCTGCTGATGACGACAATCGGCCCTTCAGGTCCGAGCGGAGCGCCCGCTCCGAGTGATAGCGGTGTGGCGAGGAACGTCGTCGCGATGCTCCGAGCTCCGAGGAGTGCCGGATCGTTGTTGCTGTACGCCAATCGGACGCGAGCGAGATTCGCGCCGACGGCGCGCGGTGCGAAACGATTGATGCACCACGCCAGCGAAGCGAACACGAGAGCCGGCGTTAGAACGAGGAGGATCGGCCGCCATGGCTCCGGTACGGCCAGAGCCCTGTCGATCAGCTGCTCGCGCGCGATCTCTACAAACTTGTGAAAGAGAACGGCGAGCACACCGCACAAGGCACCGATGACGACGATCGTCAGCAGGAGAAAACGGCGGGCCGCGGTTCGCAGCCGGAGGGCTCGACGGCCGCGAGTAGTAACTGGCATCGAATGCTATCAATCGAACACCGTCAGGTGTTTCTTCCCTTCTTCGTTTCCGAATTCATGGTTTCGATTTTCATGAAACGCTGCCGGTGGCCGCGGCATCGAAACGTCGATCCGACAAAAGGAGGACGATGAGATGAAAAGGTTCTGTGGATTCATAGTCTGTTTGATCCTCTTCCTGGCCGCCGGCGCGCAGGCTCAGCAATCGATGGGACAGAACGTCAGTGAGATGAAACTGATGCACTTTCCGGGGATGCCGACCTGCGTCACGGGAGCCGTTGTGAACGGTGATCCTGCGAAGGGCCCGTCGATCATCTACAGCAGGATCCGAGGAGGCTGCACGATCCCGTGGCACTGGCACACTCCCAACGAGCACGTCATGGTCGTGAGCGGGACCATGCGCATGGAGATGAAGGATCAAAAGCCGTTGACGCTGCGCGCCGGAGGCTTTTCTCTGGTGCCGTCGCACCACGCCCATCAGGCGAGTTGTACCTCGACTTGCACGATCTACATCTACTCGGACGCGGCGTTCGACATTCATTTCATCAACGCTGAGGGAAGTGAGATCTCGCCGGCTGATGCGCTCGAGCCCCTCAAGGAAACGGCGGCCACGCCGCCGGCGTAGTTACGGCGAAACGACTCGAGGCCATGCGGCATCTCACCCGCGACATGAAAAAACGGATCGTGATCCTGGGTGGCGGCTTTGCGGGCGTGTACGTTGCGCGCGAGCTCGAGCGCCTTGCCCGCGGCCGCGACGACTTCGACATCACGCTCGTCAGTCAGGAGAATTACTTCGTCTTTCAGCCGATGCTGCCCGAAGTGATCTCGGGAACCATCGGCCTGGTGGATGTGGTGAGTCCTTTGCGACGGCTGCTGACGCGCACGGACATCCACGTGCGCGAGATCGAAGCGATCGACACGACGCGCCGGATGGTCATCACCAGTCCCGGTTTTCGGCCACACGCGCATGAGATCCCATACGACCATCTCGTCGTCGCACTGGGTGCGGTGACGGACTTCCGTGGTATGCGTGGACTTCCGGAACATGCGTTTCCTTTCAAGAATCTCGGGGACGCGCTGAGCCTGCGTAATCACGTCATCCGTTCGCTCGAAGAAGCCGCGGTGGAAGCAGACGACGCCGAGCTGCGACGGCAGTTGCTGACGTTCGTCGTGGCAGGCGGAGGCTTCTCGGGGGTGGAAGTGGCGGCAGAGCTGAACGATTTCGTCCGTTCGGTCGCGCGCAGTTATCGAACAGTGGATCCGAACGAGATCCGCGTCATGCTGCTGCACTCGCAGGGGCGGATCCTTCCTGAAATGTCCGAAGATCTGGCGCGCTTCGCGGAGAAGATCCTGACGAAGCGCGGTGTGGAAATTCGTCTCAACACGAGGCTCTCCGCGGCGACAGGCATCGAGGCGATTCTTGGCGATGGGACACGAATCCCAACCCGCACGCTCGTGTCGACGGTGCCGGCATTCGCGCATCCGCTGCTCGAATCGCTGCCGCTGCCCAAAGCAAAGAACGGACGGCTCGAAGTCACCCGCGAGCTCAATGTCAAAGAGTGGGACCGCGTATGGAGTCTCGGCGACTGCGCCATGGTGCCGGCGGCGGACGGCGGGTTCGCACCGCCGACGGCGCAGCATGCCATCCGTGAAGCGGCGGTGGTTGCTCACAACATCGTGACGGAGATCCGCGGTGGCAAGCGCCGCACGTTCGATTTCAAAGGCCTCGGCAAGATGGGGTCGCTCGGCCATCGGTCGGCAGTCGCGGAGATCTTCGGAATCAGGATCTCCGGCTTCCTCGCCTGGTGGATGTGGCGAACGATTTATCTGATGAAGATGCCCGGCTGGGGACGAAGATTGAAGGTCGCGGTCTCGTGGACTCTCGATCTTTTCCTCCCTCCTGAGCTGGTGCAGCTCCGCGTTGGGACGTCGCGCAGCATCGGCCGTGAGCACTTCGAGCCGGGGCAGGAGGTCTTCCGTGAAGGCGATCTCGGCGATCGTGTCTACATCATCGTCCGGGGAGAAGCCGATGTCCTGAAGTCGGCGCGCGGCGAGATGCTGCCCGTGGCACGCCTGCGCGCCGGTGAATGCTTCGGCGAGATGGCGCTGCTGAACGAAACGCGGCGCAATGCGACCGTGCGATGCGCCGTCCCGATGGATGCGCTTTCCCTCCCCAGAAGCGAGTTCACGTTGTTGTCGGCGAATCTGCCTGAGTTGCGCAGCAGCTTCCAGAAGATGGCAGATGCGCGAAACGAAAACACCGTGGTGGCATCGAAGGGGTCATGATGAAGAAGATCGAACATCTCTACCGCCTTGCGATGACGCGCGGCTTCGATTACCTGCGCAGTCCGCTGCTGCTGATCGGGCGCCTCTACATCGGCTGGCAGTTGTTTCTGACAGGCAGGGGGAAACTCGGGAACCTCGAGCAGTTCACCGGCTATCTCACCTCGCTGCATGTGCCGATGCCTGAGTTGAACGCTCGATTCGTCGCATCGCTCGAATGCTTCGGCGGCCTGCTGCTGCTCGCCGGGCTTGCCGCCCGGCTGATCGCGATCCCGCTGGTGATCAACTTCATCGTCGCCTACGCCGCGGGTGATCACGAAGCGTTCGTGAACGCATTCAACAACCCCGATGCGTTCATCGCAGCGACGCCATTCCTGTATCTGGTGGTTTCGCTGGTCATTCTGGGCTTCGGTCCAGGCTTCTTCTCACTGGACACGTTGATTGCGCGGGTGAAGACTGGCAAGAGCGAGCCGGAGCTCGTTCCAGCCACAACGTAGCGCCGCCTCTCAGGCGGCGAATGGGCTGAGAGGCTGCGAATGGGCAGCCGCCTGAGAGGCGGCTCTACGCTACGGGGGAGTCATGGACTTACGTGAGTGGCTCGAAACCAACGGCGTTGGCGGATACGCCAGCTCCACCGTGTGCGGAATCAACACGCGCCGCTACCACGGGCTGCTGGTTGCCGCGACCAGCCCGCCCGTGGGAAGAGTGGTTCTCCTTTCGAAGATCGACGAGCGGATCAACGGGATCGACCTCGGCGCGAATCAATTTCCCGGAACGATTCATCCTCGCGGCTTCGAACACCTGGTGTCGTTCGAGCGGCATCTCTTTCCGCGATTCGAATATGCCGCGGGCGGTGTGAGACTGCGAAAGACGATCGCCGCGATTCACGGCGAGAACACCACCGTCATTCTTTATGAAGTCCTCGAAGCCAATGGTGATGTGCAACTCGAGCTTCGCCCGTTCATCGCCAGCCGCGACTACCACAGTCTCGTGCACGCGAATGACGGAGTCCATCGCGAAACGCGCTTCGACGACGGCGTCTTCGCGTTGCAACCCTATGACGGGCTTCCGACGTTGTTTCTCTCCGCGCCCCGCGCACGATTCGATGCGGCGCCGGACTGGTACTTCCGTTTCGAATACGCAATCGAGCAAGAGCGCGGGCTGGATGCGCATGAAGATCTCTTCACTCCCGGCACGCTGACGCGTGTGCTACGGAAGGGCGACGTGCTTGCGGTGATTGCGTCGATCTCCGATCCTCGCGGCCGCGATGGGATCGCGCTCTTTGAGAGCGAGCGTCGCCGTCGAGAAATGTTGGTCAAGAGCGTTGGGATCAAGGGAAGGCTCGGACAAACGCTCGCGCTCGCGGCCGATCAGTTCATCGTGCGGCGAGGCACGGATCGCCGCACGATCATCGCCGGCTATCACTGGTTCACCGACTGGGGACGCGACACGATGATCGCGCTTCCCGGCCTCTGTCTGACGACTGGTCGCTTCGAGGATGCGCGAAAGATTCTTCTCGCCTTCGTCGAGAGCGTGAGCGAGGGAATGCTGCCCAATCGCTTTCCCGATGGCGGCGAGGCTCCGGAGTACAACACAGCCGACGCAACGCTCTGGTTCTTTGTTGCCGCGCAGAAGTATCTCGATTACACACGTGACGACGACTTTGTGAAACGCCACCTCCTGCCTGTGCTGCGCGACATCATTGCGTGGCACCAGCAAGGCACGAGACACGGCATTCACGTTGACGAAGATGGTTTTCTTCTTGCTGGAAGCGCGGGCGATCAGTTGACGTGGATGGACGCCAAGGTTGGCGACTGGGTGGTTACGCCGAGGCACGGAAAGGCTGTCGAGATCAACGCGCTCTGGTTCAACGCACTCATGATCCTCGCCGGATACGAGCAGCGCTGGGGCACAGAGCGCGATGCACGCGCCCTCGCCATCGCCGCCGCGCGGGTGCGTGTTCTGTTTCGAAGGCTCTTCTGGAATGAAGAGAAGGAATCACTCTTCGATGTCGTGCGTGGTGAAGAATGCGATGCGAGCATCCGGCCCAACCAGATCTTTGCTCTGAGTCTGCCGCATCCTCTGCTCGACGGGATCTATGCCGAGAAGGTTCTTGCTACGGTCGAGAAAGAGCTTCTGACGCCCTTCGGACTGCGCTCACTCGCCGCGAGCGACCCGAAGTTCATCGGGACGTACATCGGTGGTCCGCGCGAGCGTGATGGCGCGTATCACCAGGGGACGGTCTGGTCGTGGCTTCTCGGGCCGTTCATCACTGCACTCGTGCGCGTGCGGGGCGACGCGGGAGTGGCGCAGGCATCGCGGATTCTGGATGGATTGGAAAGGCATCTCGAGGAGGCGGGGATCGGCACGGTCTCCGAGATCTTTGATGGTGCCGCGCCGCACACACCACGCGGCTGCATCGCGCAGGCGTGGAGTGTGGGCGAGATCCTTCGCGCCGCGACGGAGGATTGCGCGCGCACCGTGCGGCCGGCGCAACCGCGCGCTCCGCAACTGTCAACGTAGAGCCGCCTCTCAGGCGGCTTCTTTCTCGTCTGTCAACGTAGAGCCGCCTCTCAGGCGGCTTCTTTCTCGTCTGTCAACGTAGAGCCGCCTCTCAGGCGGCTTCTTTCTCGTCAGCCGCCTGAGAGGCGGCTCTACGTTCGCCTGAGAGGCGGCTTTACGTCGATGACGACGCGCCGTTCCGGCTCCCACTCTATGTGTCCCTTTCCGCTGATCTGCAAGATCCTTCCCTGATCAAAATCCAGAAACAGTAGTCCGCAGTCCGGGTTCGTTTCGAGATTGCCGAGCGTGTTGAACATGTTGTTGCCGCTGTAGTCAGGAAACGTGATGCGAGTGCCGTCGAGGCGGGCGAAGCCGGGATCGCCTCCGCGATGCGATGCGTCGGCGCCCCGGTCTGGATTCACGGAAGCGATGAAGAAGGTGTCGCTCGTGGCGATCCATCGCTCCGGCGACGACGTGTCGGGCTTCGCCGGCCGCGGGTGAATGTATTTCGGACAGTTCGAATAGACCTCGTCCGCCGTTACGATGAAGTCGCGGCCGTCGCGCGTGACTCTTCCATTGATGCGCATGCGGCGCCGCGTCTCGAAATCGATTGCCAGAAGACCGATGCGGGGATCGTCGAGCTGCAGATCCGTCGAAGTGCGGATGCGAAGCGTCTGCGAATCCTCTGCGCAGAACGAGCCGATAAGGGGAGTGGCCCATACGAGCCCCTCCCTGTCGATCGTCGATGCGATCACGATGGACTGCGCCGCGAGGAAATCCGCGGCGACCGGCGGAATCGTCTTTCCGATGATTCGTCCGACCCGCGCCGCCTCGGCCGCGACGCCGGCTTTTCGCTGAACGCTGAGCTCTCCTTCGTGGTACATCGCGGACCTCAGAAGAAACCGCACGCCGGTCCGTGCGTCTTCGTCTTCGACTCTACAGCGTCAACGCCGCCGGGCGTGAAGATCTCCAGTCTCGTTCCATCCGGATCCTCGAAGTAGATTCCGCCGGACGCTGCGCCTTCGATGTGCGCGACGATGCCCTCGTACTTGAACGGCGTGCCGCGCAGGAGAAGCTTCTTCTCAGCCTCGCGCACGCGATCGAGAGACGGCACCATGAACGAAAGGTGATGCAGTCCCGGACGTGTGCTTTCGAAGCGTCCTTCGCTCTGCTCCCACAAGGTGAGGACGAGGTTCTCTCCGTCGCCGAGGAAGGCGAAGCGCCGGGGGGGCGCGTCGGAGCCTCCCATGGGCGAGAGTCCGAAGACCTCGCTGTAGAAAGAGGTGGAGCGGTCCAGATTGGTGACGTTGATGCCGATGTGTGCTGTCTGCATGTATAACCTCCAAAACTTGATATTGACGGTTATAGAGCAGTAGACCTAGTCTGTCAACCATGTCATCGTTTGTTTTCATCGGCGGCGATCCGGCCGTCGATCTGCTCAATACCGAGATCGTGCGGGACGGCGAGCCGGTCGATCTCTGGCAGAAGCCTGAAGACGTTCTGCGATGGTTGACAGAAGTGAGCGGGCGGGACATCCGATCTCATCTGTCGCTCTCGAAGGTGAAGGAGTTGCGCGCTGCGGCGCGATCACTGATGACGACATTGGCGCGAGGCGGTCGCGCACGGCGGCGCGATGTCGCGGTCGTCAACGCCGCATTGGCGCGCGGGCGCGGCTCATTTCAGCTGGCGATCGCGAAAGGTGGGATCCATACGCGCTTCCAGCCTGAGGCCGACGACGTGCTCTTCCGGCTTGCCTCGTACGTCGCAGACTTTCTCGCCTCCGCGGACTTGACGCTCGTGAAGCCGTGTCAGGGAACCAACTGCGTGCTGATGTTCTATGACGTGACGAAGAGCCATACGAGGCGATGGTGCAGCATGGAAGGCTGCGGCAACAGAATGAAGGCGGCGCTGTTCTATGCGAAACGTAGAGCCGCCTCTTAGGCGGCTGGTTCTTGTGATTTTCAACTGCGCAGCCGCCTGAGAGGCGGCTCTACGTTTCTTGAAACCACTCTTTGCTGCACGGCATCCAACCTCCGCAAATGGACAAGGAGCGCAAACGCCTTGCGGAGCACACCGCCACGAGTAAGCCCTGGTATCGCTGGGGACCGTATGTCAGCGAACGTCAGTGGGGCACGGTCCGCGAGGACTACAGTCCCCACGGCAATGCGTGGGAGTTTGTCTCGCACGACGCGGCCCGTAGCAAGGCCTATCGCTGGGGCGAAGACGGCATCGCCGGGATCAGCGACGAGCTGCAGCGACTCTGCTTCGGGATCGCGCTCTGGAATCGCCGCGATCCCATTCTGAAGGAACGCCTCTTTGGCCTCACCGGCAACGAAGGCAATCACGGCGAAGACGTCAAAGAGCTCTACTACTACCTCGACGCCACACCGACGCACTCGTACATGCGCATGCTCTACAAGTATCCGCGGCGGGAGTTTCCATACTCCTGGCTGATCGAAGAGAACCGGCGGCGCGGAAAGCTCGATGGCGAATTCGAGCTGCTCGACACCGGCATCTTCAATGATGACGCCTATTGGGACGTATTTGTCGAGTACGCGAAGAACGGTCCCGACGACATCGTCGCGCGCATCACCGTTCACAACCGCGGCATCGAGCGCGCGGAGATCGATGTCATTCCGCAGCTCTGGTTCCGAAACACGTGGTCGTGGGGATACGACGCCACGCGTCCCGTGTTGCGCGATGCCGGCAACCGCATCGCAGCGTCGCATCACGAGCTCGGTGAATATGAGCTGACATACGAAGGCACGCCTGACGTCTTCTTCTGCGACAACGAAACGAACGCCCGACGCCTGTATGGCGTCGATGCGAATGGTTACTTCAAGGATGCGATTCACGAGGCAGTGATCCATGGTCATCGCGATGCCGTGAATCCCGATCGTGTCGGTACTAAGGCCGCACTGCGGTACACCCTCGCAATCGATGGCGGGCAGTCGGCGACGATTTCACTTCGTCTCTCGAGCGACAAGGAAAAAATCGACATCGATCGCGTCTTCGCCGATCGCATCGCCGAAGCCGATGCGTTCTACGCGCCGCTGCAGCAAGGTCTCAGCGACGACCAGAAGCTCGTGCAACGCCAGGCCTTCGCGGGAATGATCTGGTCCAAGCAGTTCTACTACATCGACATTCCGCAGTGGCTGAAGGGCGATCCAGGTCAGCCGGCGCCACCTCCGGAGCGGAAGAAAGGGCGCAACTCCGGCTGGGAGCATCTGAACAACGCCGATGTCATCTCGATGCCGGACAAGTGGGAGTACCCCTGGTACGCCGCATGGGATCTCGCGTTCCACTGCGTCACGCTCGCTGAGGTCGATCCCGAATTCGCGAAGGATCAGCTGCTGCTGATGACGCGCGAGTGGTACATGCATCCGAACGGACAGCTCCCCGCCTACGAATGGGCATTCGGAGACGTGAATCCGCCGGTGCACGCGTGGGCTACATGGCGCGTCTTCGAGATCGACGGCAAGAGAGACTTCGATTTTCTCGAGCGCGTCTTCCATAAGCTCTGCCTCAACTTCACATGGTGGGTGAACCGCAAAGACGCCGAAGGCAAGAACGTCTTTCAGGGCGGCTTCCTCGGGCTCGACAACATCGGCGTGTTCGATCGCAGCGCGCCGCTGCCGACGGGCGGACATCTCGAGCAGGCGGACGGCACGAGCTGGATGGCGATGTACTCGCTCAACCTGATGCGCATCGCGCTCGAGCTGTCGAAGCGCAGCCATGTCTACCAGGATCTGGCGACGAAGTTCTTCGAGCACTTCCTGCACATCGCCGAGGCGATGACGAATGTCGGTGATTCGGGTGTGGCTTTGTGGGAACAGGAAGACGAGTTTTTCTACGACGTTCTGCACACGCCGAACGGAGTGACGAGCCTCAAGGTGCGATCGATGGTCGGGCTCGTGCCGCTGTTCGCGGTCGAGATTCTCGATCCCGAGATCCTTGCCGTGAATCCGGACTTCGAGTTCCGGCTCCAGTGGTTCCTCAACTACCGGCCCGATCTCGCGTCGCTCGTTTCGCGATGGACGGTGCCCGGTGAGAAGAGCGTGCATCTGCTCTCGCTGCTGCGCGGGCATCGGATGAAGCGGCTGCTCAGGCGGATGCTCGACGAGACGGAGTTCCTGTCCGACTACGGCGTCCGCGCGTTGTCGCGCTATCACAAGGATCACCCCTATGAGCTGCAGGCGGACGGCGGACAGTTCACCGTGAGCTATCAGCCGGGCGAGTCGGAGTCGGGCTTGTTTGGCGGCAATTCGAACTGGCGCGGACCGATCTGGATGCCGGTGAACTATCTCCTCGTCGAGAGCCTCCGCCGCTTCCACTCCTACTATGGCGACGACTTCAAGGTCGAGTGCCCGACCGGATCGGGCATCTATCTGACGATCAGCGAAGTCGCGGACGAACTGGCGCGGCGACTGACACGCATCTTCCTTCGCGACGAGAACGGGCGGCGTGCGGTGTACGGGTCTAACCAGAGACTGCAGCAAGATCCGCACTTCCGCGACTACGTGCTCTTCCACGAATACTTTCACGGCGACGACGGGTCTGGAGTCGGAGCTTCGCACCAGACCGGATGGACCGGACTCGTGGCGTCACTGATCAAGCGTGGCGACTCCTCGCGGCATTGAACGTAGAGCCGCCTCTCAGGCGGCTACCTACGAGGAACAGGGAACGCAGCCGCCTGAGAGGCGGCTCTACGTTGGAGGCAACATGAAAGCTGTCGCAGTCATCCCCGGTCAGAAAAACTCGGTGCACCTGAGAGATGTCCCCAAGCCTTCCATCGATGACATTCCGGGTGGCCGTGGTGTCCTCGTCAAGGTTCTCCGTGTTGGTGTCGATGGCACCGATCGCGAGATCAACAACGCCGAATACGGTGCACCTCCCGCGGGCGACGATTTTCTGATCATCGGCCACGAGTCATTCGGCATCGTGGAACAGGTCGGCGCTAACGTGCACGAGGTGAAGCCGGGCGATTTCGTCGTCGCCACAGTGCGACGTCCGGGCGGCTCGCTCTACGACCGGATCGGCCAGTACGACATGACTACTGACGACGTGTACTACGAGCGCGGCATCAACCTGCGTCACGGCTATCTCGCTGAGTATTACGTCGACGAGCCGGAGTACATCGTCCGCGTGCCGAAGTCGTGCAGCGAAGTGGGCGTCCTGCTCGAGCCGATGAGTGTCGCGGAAAAGGGAATCGTCCAGGCGTTCGAGATCCAGCGCCGGCTGAAAGTCTGGCGCCCGCGCCGCGCCGCCGTTCTCGGGTCGGGAACGCTCGGGCTGCTGGCAACGATGGCGCTGCGTCTGCGCGGACTCGACGTCGTCACGTTTGGCCGCACTCCTCGTCCCTACGTGAATGCCGATCTGGCCGAGGAGGTTGGGGCGCACTACATCAACACGGCGGAGCAGTCGCTGACCGATGCGTCGAAGGAGCTCGGACCGTTCGACATCATGTTCGAAGCGACCGGCAGTTCGGCCGTCGTGTTCGAAGCCGCGGAGAACCTCGCGAAGAACGGCATTCTGATTTTGTCGAGCGTCACCGGCGGCGGAAAGAAGCTCGAGATCTCCGCCGACAAGATCAACCTCGACTTCGTCCTCGGCAACAAAGTGATGTTTGGAACCGTGAACGCGAATCGCGATTACTTCGAGATCGGCGCGAGGGATCTCACGCAGTCCCTCGCCGACTATCCCGGCTGGGCGAAGAAGCTGCTGACGCACCCAGTGAATGGCCTCGAGAATTTCGCACAGGCGATCGATCTGCTCAACAACGGCAAGGGCGTGATCAAAGCCTTCGTCAATATCTAAATGAATAGGAATCACTTTCCCGAATACTTCTGCGAGGCACTCGCGCTTGGTCTGTTCATGGTCTCTGCGGGTGGGTTCGGCATTCTGCTGTTCCACCCACAGTCGCCGATGTTCATCGAGGATTCCTGCTACGCACGCGCGGTGATGGGGTTGGCGATGGGCCTGACGGCGACCGCTTTGATCAGATCGAACTTGGGCAAACGATCCGGTGCGCACATGAATCCGGCGGTCACGCTCACGTTTCTGCGTCTGGGAAAGATCGATGGACGCGACGCGGTCGGCTACGTGCTTGCGCAGTTCGTCGGAGGCATCGCCGGCTTGGCACTTCTCGCGTCCCTGACCCGCATGTGGCTTTCGCACGCGTCCGTCGGCTACGTGCAGACGTTGCCCGGCAGCAACGGAATCGTGGTCGCGTTCTTCGCCGAGTTGGGCATCTCGTTTCTGATGATGACCATGGTGCTGAACGTTTCGAATTCAAAGCGGCTCGCGCGCTACACGCCTTTCTTTGCCGGCGCGTGCGTCATGGCCTTCATCACGTTCGAAGCTCCGTTGTCGGGCATGAGCATGAATCCCGCGCGCACTTTCGCCTCCGCGTTCTTGGGCGGAGTCTGGACGGCACTCTGGATCTACTTCACCGCACCCCCTATCGGAATGCTGCTCGCTGCCGCGATGTACCGCGGCCGCGTCTACTGCGCGAAGCTGGACCACTCCTCGAATGCGCGCTGCATCTTCCGCTGTGCATTCGGGGAGCTGACAACGTAGAGCCGCCTCTCAGGCGGCTTTCCCCCAACGTAGAGCCGCCTCTCAGGCGGCTTTCCGGTCTCAGCCGCCTGAGAGGCGGCTCTACGTTTTGTGGAAGGTTTGACGGCTTGCGATTGCCGAGGGAGCCTCGGTGCATGCCTGCGAAACATGTATATCGCCGCAACCTTCCGCACATTCAAACCGAGTTTCATACCTATTTCGTCACGTTCGTTACGCAGCAGAGACAAATCCTCACGCCACCAGAGCGCGACGTTGTTCTTGCGCACGTCGTCTTCGATGATCAGCGCGTTATGAATCTCCACGCGGCGGTCGTGATGCCCGATCACGTGCACATCGTGTTCACTCCCTGGCACGTCTCGTTAGGAAAGCTGCTTCAGGGGATGAAGGGATCCTCGTCGCGATCGATCAACAAACTGCGCGGCGTTATCGGACAGCACGTTTGGCAACACGAATCCTTCGACCACGAGCTCCGCAACGGAGAGAGCCTTCGTGCCAAGTGCGAATACGTCGCACAGAATCCCCTGCGCCGGGGGCTTTGCGCGACGCCGGATGAGTACCGGTGGTTATGGCGCGAATGGATCAATCGAACAGAAACGTAATCCGCCGAAAACGTAGAGCCGCCTCTCAGGCGGCTGTCATCCCCCGGCTTTGAAAGAGCCGCCTGAGAGGCGGCTGTCATCCCCCGGCTTTGAAAGAGCCGCCTGAGAGGCGGCTCTACGTTGAAACCTTCATCGACCACCGGCATCTCATTCGTTCATGAGCGACAACCATTACGACGTGATCATCATCGGTACTGGTGCGGGTGGCGGCACGCTCGCGTGGAAACTTGCGCCCAGCGGAAAGCGGATCCTGCTCATCGAGCGTGGTGACTTCGTTCCGCGCGAGAAAGAGAACTGGGATCCGGAATCCGTCAACGTGAAGGCGCGCTACAACACAAAAGAAGTGTGGCGCGACGCAGACGGCAAGCCTCTGCATCCGCATACGAACTATTGGGTTGGCGGCAACACGAAGTTCTACGGCGCAGCATTGTTCCGTCTGCGCAAAGAGGACTTCGGCGAGATTCGCCATCATGGCGGCATCTCGCCGTCGTGGCCGATCTCCTACGACGAGCTCGAGCCCTACTACACAGCCGCCGAGAATCTGTACGAAGTCCACGGCGAACGCGGGGAAGATCCGACCGACCCGTGGGCCAGCGCGCCATATCCGCATCCTGCGATGTCGCACGAGCCGCGCATGCAGCAGCTCAGCGATGACTTCGCCGCGATCGGGCTCAAGCCATTTCACGTTCCCCTCGGGGTTCGCCTCAATGAATCGAACCGGCGCGCGAGCGCGTGTATCCGCTGCAACACGTGCGACGGATTTCCCTGCCTCATCAATGGGAAGGCGGACGCACATGTCTGCGCCGTCGATCCTGCGCTGGAGCATCGCAACGTTGCGCTGATGACGAACACGAAAGTCGAGAAGCTCGCCACCGATGCCAGCGGCCGGCGCGTGGAGAAAGTCATTGCGTCGAGAGGGGGCGAAACGATCGAGCTGACCGCGGACATCGTCGTTTCGTCCTGCGGCGCGATCAACTCCGCCGCGCTGTTGCTGCGCTCCGCGAATGACAAGCATCCGAATGGTCTCGCGAACAGTTCCGATGTCATCGGCCGGCACTACATGGGCCACGTCAACTCGGTGCTGATGGCGCTGTCGAAGTGCCCCAACGAGACGATTTTCCAGAAGACACTCGCGGTGAACGACTTCTATTTCGGATCGAAGGATTGGGATTACCCGATGGGGCACATCTCCTTCGTCGGCAAGCTCGATGGCGTGACCTTGAAAGCAGGAGCTCCCGCCATTGCGCCGGGATGGACGCTCGATCTCATGGCGAAGCACTCGATCGATTTCTGGCTTACGTCCGAGGATCTGCCGGATCCGAAGAATCGCGTGAAGCTCAACAAAGATGGCGAGATCGTGCTCGACTACAAGCCGAACAACGAAGAGGGCCACAAGCGGTTGCTCGCGAAGCTGAAGGACGTCATGCAGAAGACCGGCAAGTGCGCAATGCATGGCCATGACTGCCATCAGGGTCTCTTCTCGCGCAATCTGTTCGTCGGCCAGCGCATCCCGCTAGCCGGCGTTGCGCATCAGAACGGAACCATTCGCTTTGGAGACGATTCGCGCACGAGCGCGCTCGATCGCAATTGCAAGGCGCACGATCTCGACAATCTCTATGTCGTCGATGGCAGCTTCTTCCCGTCGAGCGCCGCGGTGAATCCGGCGCTGACGATCATGGCGAATGCGCTGCGCGTCGGCGATCATCTGCTGGAGAGGCTCCAATGATTAGGGCTGTCATACGAAGTTGCCGCCGCCTGAGAGGCGGCTCTACGCGCTTCGCGGTCGAACGTGGCGCCGCCTCTCCAGGCGGCGGGTCCTCGACGATGCCGCTTCTTCTCCTCCTTCTATCGCTCCCAGTATTCGCGCAGCGAGTCACCAATGTTTCCTCGGTCGGAATGACCGTCTCGAATGCCGATCGTTCGATCGCGTTCTATCGCGATGTGCTTTCGTTCGAGAAGGTCTCCGATGAAGAAAAGCTCGGCGAGGATATCGAGCGTGCGACCGGCGTCTTCGGGGCGCGGGTTCGCGTGGTCACGATGCGTCTCGGAAACGAGTCGATCGAGCTCACGGAATACCTGACGCCGAAGGGTCGTCCGATTCCGGCCGGCTCACGCAGCAACGACCGGTGGTTCCAGCACATCGCGATCGTCGTGAGCGACATGGATCGCGCCTATGCGCAGTTGCGCGCAGCGAAGGTCGAGCACGTATCGACCGCACCGCAACGCATTCCGGGGACGAACAAAGCCGCGGCGGGAATCCGCGCGTTCTACTTTCGCGATCCCGATGAGCACAATCTCGAGGTCATCTTTTTCCCAAACGGGAAGGGCGATCCTCGCTGGCAGGCCGCAAACGGCCGGCTCTTTCTCGGTATCGATCACACCGCGCTAGTCGTTTCCAACACCGACGCGAGCCTCCGCTTCTATCGCGACCTCCTCGGCCTTCGCGTCGCAGGCGAGAGTGAAAATTTCGGGACTGAGCAAGAGCACCTGAACCTCGTCTCCGGAGCTCATCTGCACATCTCCGGCTTGCGGGCACAAGCGGGACCCGGTGTCGAATTTCTCGACTACCTCTCGCCGCGCGACGGCAGGGCGCTGGACAGCGAGTCACCCAATGACGTCGTGTATTGGCAGACGACGCTGAGAGTGGATGATCTCAACGCGATGATGCGGCGCCTGCATGAGGCACGCGTCGCGTTCATCGCAGAGAATGTCGTACGCGATCCTGATGGACACGCGATTCGATTGATGCAGCAATGAAAATCTCGGTTCACTATCCGCTCCAACGCGGCGAGATTCTGCTGCGCACCGATATCGACTGGGATGCCGACATCGCGCCCGCGACAGTCGAAGGTCATCGCTTCGATTTCGAAGTCGCCACGGAGAAGCCTTATTTCTACTTCAAGCCGCTCTTGCGTAATGACGGGGATGTCGTCTGGGCGCAGGGGGACAACTATCTCGCGATCACGGCCGAAGCCTCGAGAGAGATCTATCCGCACTTCAAAGCCGAAGAGCATTGTGGCGCGTGCAGCATCAACGAAATTTCCGGCCATCGTTTTCGGGTCTTCCATCCCCCCGGCTACGACGAGAATCTCGTCAAGCGTTATCCCGTGCTCTACATGCACGATGGACAGAACCTGTTCTTTCCTGAAGAGGCATTCGGCGGAAGCGACTGGCAGGTGGAC
Organism: Acidobacteriota bacterium; assembly: GCA_021325515.1. Lineage (GTDB taxonomy): Bacteria > Acidobacteriota > Thermoanaerobaculia > Gp7-AA8 > Gp7-AA8 > JAJPHC01. The sequence goes on along the minus strand of JAJPHC010000035.1, from coordinate 60,879 downwards.
GAGACGATGAACACACTCGATGCGATGAACATCATCGACAAAGTGATCGTCGTCGGCATCTTCTCCCGCGATCGGATGCACGAGTACACGCGCGACGGTTATCACGACTACGGCCGGTTCATCGTCGAGGAGCTGAAGCCGTTCATCGATACGAACTATCGAACACTGCCCGGTCCGAAAACCACCGCCGTGATGGGCTCATCGCTCGGCGGCGTCGTGTCGTTCTACCTCGGATGGCAATGGCCCGATGTCTTCGGCAACGCAGCGTGCATGTCGAGCACGTTCACATACAACGACGATCTCATGGAACGCGTCGCTGGCGAGGCGAAACGCGACGTGCGGTTCTATCTCGACAGCGGATGGCCGCGCGACAACTACGAAGTGACGCGCGGAATGCGCGACCTGCTCGTGCGCCGAGGCTACCGCTTTGGCGAGGACCTCCTCTATTTCGCGTTTCCGAACGCACTGCACAACGAGCGCTCATGGGCCGTCCGCAGCCACATCCCTTTCCAGTTCTTCTTCGGCGCAGGCAAGACGACCCGGCAGGGCTGAGCGAGTCAGTCGTCTCCCGACCGGGAAGAGCATCGGCGGGACCACGGCGCGCGAACAAATCAGCAGCCTCCATGAACGGCGCATCCGGTCAGGCCTCGATGGATTACTAGTGTTCTGTCCTCGCGCGTTCCAGTGCGCGCTCCGCGCCGGCGAGCGCGCGCGCAGTTTTCCTTACCTCGGCGGCCGCTGCGCGCGCTTCCTCAATCGCTGCCGTGTAGCGCGCGTCGATTTCTTCTTTCTCCTTCTTGAGAGCGTCGCGCTGCGTTTCAGCCTTCGCTGCAGCCGCCTCGGCGCGTGAGGCTTCCCGGCGTGCGTTGGCCAGGGCTGCTTCCGCCTGCTCGAGCGCTTTGGCGCGTGCGCGCTCCGCGGCCGTGTTCTCCGTTTCCTTCGTGCGCTGTTTCTCTTTCGCCCCCTGCGCGAAGTGGAGGACTTTCGCCTTTTGCTGCGGCGCGCTTCCCAGCAGCTCTGCAAAGGTGTCGAAGCCGAGCGGTTCGAGATCGGCAGTCAGACGGCCGGCCTGATGTTCGATACTCGAGCGGTCGCGTGCCGCCAGCGACTCGAGCGTGGTGATCACTCGACGTTGCGCATCGATGGACGCTGCATGTCCCGCTTCAGTCATCAGCTCTGTCGCGATTGAGGCGAGCGCGGAGATCAGCTTGCGCCTCTCGTCGAGGAGCGAGCGAGGATCGCCTCCACGTCCGCTCTGAGCATGACGCAGCTTCTCGCTGACCGCGACCAGCCGATCGAAGTCGCGGCGATGCCGCCAGTACAGTTGATTGACTGCCCACGCGGTTGCCGAAGGCCTGGTCAGCGCCTTCACTTCTTGCGCCTCGCCGCCTCGTCCCGCTTTCTTCAGCCGTGCAGCCAGCGCGTTTCGCGCCGCCGTGAATTCGGAGAGAGGGAGCGTGAAGAGAGCATCGATGTCGGAAAGGTTCTTCATTGAAGAGAACACTTGCGCGTCACGAGGAGTAAAACACGAAAGGCTGCGAGGACACGATTGGAACCTGCGGCCTTACGCGTCCGGTGTGACGTTGTACCGGCAGGGCAGGATGATGCGGAAGGTTGATCCCTGTCCGGGCTTCGTTGCCAGTTCGAGGCTTGCATCGAGCAGCTCGCACAGCCGCTTCACGATGGAGAGGCCGACGCCTTCTCCGTGATGCACATTCCGCGGCCCGCCCGGGGAAGCCGAGGGCACAGTCGGGGCGGCCGGCATCTCACGCCTTCGGTCGAGACTCGCGTCGCGCACTTCGTCGGACACCTTCGTCGCCTCGCCAAGTTCCTGAGCGATCGTCCCTGCACGATCGGCGTCAATGCCGGATCCCGTGTCCTGGACGGAGAAGGTCCACCGATCGGTGTCGCGCGTCGTATCGACTCCCCAGCTCACGGAAACGCCTCCACGCTCGGTGTACTTCACGGCGTTCAGGAGCAGGTTTTGTACGATGCGCAGGACCTTCGGCTTGTCGCCTTCGACGGGCAGCGTGCTCGGACCGTCCATCTTCAGGAACAGCCCGCGATCCGTCGCGGCCGCCTGTGATGCGGCGCAGAAATCGCGGAGGAGGACCGCGGCGTCAAACGGTGCCACTGTCCGCTGCTCATGCCCCGCCTCGAGGCGCGCGAGACTGAGGAGGTCGTTCAGCATTTCGTTGAGCGAGGACACGCCCTTGTTGAGCATCTCCGCGACCTCCGCGCGGACTACCTCGGGCAGCGCGCCGCTCGCGTTGAGGTTCGCGGCTCCCTTGACGACAGTGACACTGCCGCGGAGATCGTGCGCCGCCGACCGCCACGCCTCGGCGCGGGAGTTCTCGATCGTGTGGAGGGCGCTCAGCGCGCGTTCGAGCGCGTTCACGTGGCCCGTCGATTCCGTCTGCTGGAGGCGGCCGTACTGCGCAGCGCTTCCTGTCACCCCATCGGCGCAGAGTTGCGCCCAGACGCGCCGCGCCGTCGGCATGACGTTCGGCTCCAGCGCCGGATGGTCGATCGCGTAGCGTTCCAGTTCGGCTGCAACGCACATCTGCAGGTAGCCCCATTCGCGGAGCACCTCGCTCAAGGAATAGCCCTGCTGCCAGCGCTGAAGACCGTGCTCCGAGATCTCGTCATCCTCGATCTCCTCACTGATGGGATTCGTCTCCTCCGGCCACGCTTCGAGGCTGTTGGAGAGCGCGTCGAGCACGTCGGGAATGTGGTCGTTGAACTGGACGCGCGAGAGGGTCGCGGCGATGTTCCGACCCGGCACTGCATCGCCGTATGCGCGCCATGCGTCGAGCATTGCCTCCCGCCGAGCTCGGAGATCAGCGGCGAGCGCGCTCAGCTGATCGCGTGCGGGATTCGCGGGAAAGACGAGGTGGATGTCTTCGTCGGGAGGCATTGCGCACATTCCGAAGCGCATGGCGTGCCACGTCACGACTACAGAGCCGGCGTTGGAAGCAAAAGCCTCGCTGTTTGCAGGGGAGCTCGTTGCTTTCGAGTCGCTTACTTCACGCCGAAGAGCGCTTCGTTGCGCTCACTTCACGGATGAAACACTAGTGCGCGTCGATCTTCGTGGCGCGTGCGTACTTCGTCACCGTACCGCCGTGTCCGTCGCTCTCAACCCCGAGTGAACCCGAGACTCCGGTGTCGCTGCCCGGCGCAATGTCGCTGTCGAAGATATCGGCCACTACGTCGTAATAGCGCGGCACGCCGTCCGGAGTGAACGCGACCGAGGCACGCCCCGTTTCGATGATGTACAGCGCAACGCGACCGTGCGCATCACGGCAGGTGGTGAGGTAGTGCCCCGGACTCTGCTGATACGACAGCGTGCGCGCTCGTCGCCGTCGTTGATCACTTGCAGCTTCGGCATTCCCGGTGTGGAAATGCTTCCCAGCGAGTCATAGTGCACGGTGAGAGTCGGACCATTGCGGATTTTGATCGTCACGCCCGACTCTTTCTCCGCCGGCGCAGAGTCATACAAATACTCGACGACCACGCCGTCGGAACCTTCCGTCCGCAGAGAGCCCCCGCGACTGTCCTCGAAAAAGCGATCGGCAGTTTCCGCTTCGTGAGTTAGTAGAGGCTTGCTGCGACGACTCGCGATTCGGATGCGCTACCATTCCCTTCGACTTCCCTTCACGACATCACGAAACCCGGTCGAGACAGGTCATGGTGATCGGTCAGAAACTTGCGCACTACAAGATCGTCTCCGCGATCGGCTCAGGAGGCATGGGGCAGGTTTACTGCGCCACCGACACCAGACTTCAGCGTGATGTTGCGCTCAAAGTGCTTCCGCCGGAGATGGCGGCCAACACCGAATTGCTCGAGCGTTTCCGGCGCGAAGCGCGAGCAGTGGCAGCTCTCAATCATCCGCTCGTCGTGACGATCTATTCGGTCGAAGAGGCCGAAGGGATTCACTTCCTGACGATGGAGCTTCTGGATGGTGAGACTCTCGATCGGATCATTCCGCGTGGCGGGATGCCGCTCGATCAGTGGCTGGCAATCGCAGGAAGTCTGGCCAGCGCGCTCACCGTCGCTCACGACAAGGGAATCGTGCATCGCGATCTCAAGCCGGCGAACGCAATGGTGACGAAGGACGGGCAGGTCAAAGTTCTCGACTTCGGTCTGGCCAAGATCGCTCGTTCGATTCCCGCGGAGCCACAGCACGACATGCCGACCGAGGTTCACACGAGCAAAGGCGTCGTGATGGGAACGATGCCGTACATGTCGCCGGAGCAGTTGCAGGGACAGGAGCTCGATCATCGCACGGACATTTTTTCTCTTGGCGTCATGCTGTACGAGATGGCAGTTGGTGAGAGACCGTTTCGCGGGAGCTCGTCCATCGCGCTGGCATCTTCGATCCTGCGCGACGTGCCGCGACCGCTGCTCGAGCGCCGCGCGGATCTGCCGGCGGCGTTGAGCTTGATCGTCAATCGTTGTCTGGAGAAGAACGCGGCAGATCGATTCCAATCCGCCCGAGAGTTGGCAAATGCAATCGCGGAAGTCAGGAGCAATCGCACTTCGGACGCCGTGACCGAACAGCATGGCGCGATCGAAACGAATCCTGCTGAAGTATCGATTGCGGTTCTGCCCTTTGCCGACATGAGCGCGGCGAAGGATCAGGAATACCTCTGCGAAGGAATGGCGGAGGAGATCATGAACGCGCTCGTCCCGATCGACGGAATCCGTGTCGCTTCGCGCACCTCGGCATTTCGAGCGGGGAAGAGTGGAGACGATCTGCCGGCCATCGCTCGTGTGCTGTCCGTGCGGCACGTGCTCGAAGGAAGTGTGCGCACTGCCGGAGCGCGGCTTCGCGTGACGGCGCAGTTGACGGATGCGACGACGGGCTACCAGTTGTGGTCGCAGCGATTCGACCGGGACGCGATCGATGTCTTCGCGATCCAGGATGAGATTGCAGCCGGCGTCGTCGATGTGGTGAAGGCGCGTCTCGCGCCGGTGACCAGGCCCGCGGATCGGATCGTGCCGGCCCGCCCGCAGATCCGCAACCTCGAGGCCTATCGAAGCTACCTGAAAGGCCGTCATCTTCGCGGCGTCGGATTTTTTGCCGGTGCGCTCGGTGCGTTCGAGGAGGCGGTGCGTCTCGATCCGACACATGCGCCCTCATGGACCGCTCTCGCCGAAATCACGATTCTCTCGGCGCACATGGGAATGATCCTGCCTCGCGAGGCATGCGTCGCTGCGCGAACGATGCTGGCGACTGCGAATGAACTGCAGGGCGAATCCGCGGATGCGTTGCACACCGAAGCGTTCGCGTCATTCCTCGAGCGTCGTTGGGGACCGATGGAAAGTGCCTGGCGGCGCGCGCTCCAGTTGCAGCCGGATCACGTTCTTTCGCTCGCGTCGTTCGCGCTGACTCTCTGTTCGCGCAGACGGCTCGGGGAAGCAATCCCGCTATTCGAGCGAGCCATCGATGCCGATCCGATCGCATCGTTTCCCTACAATCTCTATGGATGGGGATTGCTGGAGTGCGGGAAGCCGCAGGAGGCGATTCGCTTCATCGAAGACGCGCTCTCGCTGGAGAAGGATGCATCTGCGATTGGTGCTGCAGCGATGGCGTATATCGCGCTGGGTCGATTCGAGGAAGGGATCGCGGCGGGCGAGACCGGTGTTCTTCTTTCGCACCGTTCCGGCTTCTTCGTCGGCATCCTCGGCTGGGCGCTTGCGGTTGCCGGACGGAAGGCAGAGGCTCGCGTCATCGTCGACGAGTTGCGAGCCAGGCCCTCGGGCGCGCCGACGCCCGTGTCCGAGGCGTATGTACTGGGCGCTCTCGGAGAAGTGGATGCGGCGTTCGCCGTACTGGATCGAGCGGACGAGGAGCATCAGGGCCTTCTCTGCTACACAGGAGTGCCCGGCTTCGATTCGCTCCGCGCGGACCGGCGATTCACGGCTCTGCTGCGAAGACTCGAGATCCCGGTGTGATGCGCGCGGATGCGCCGATCAATCGTCGTCTTGAGTTGGTTGCGGGGGAGGGAGCTCGTAGTGGTTCTTCGGATAGGCGTGCGCGGAGAGAAGGAATCGCCTGTACCGCATGCCGGATCCGTGAGCGCGAATCTTCGAAGATTGGACTTTTCGCGGTTCGCGCAGAACTGCCTCTGCCTCGCGGCCGTGGTGGCGACGACGAGGCCACTCTCGACGAGGCTCGTGAGCTCGCGCCGCACGGCGCCGGAGCCACCTCCCGCTTCTTCGATCAACTCCTGATGGATGAACATGCGCTCCGGCTGACCAAAGAGCAGAGCCAGGACCTTTTGCTGGGTGCTGGTGAAGGGCGCACTCGCCAGGCCGGTTGTCGTTCTCGTGCTTCTGCCCATTTCGGGCATTTAAATGCCCATTTTGGGCATTCGGCGAGACGCCGCCCTGGCTCAAATCCTACGGGAATCCTGCGCGCTGACTTTTGGGCACCGCGAGTTCGCACCGCTGCTCTGACCGATCTCGCTCGCGACGCCGAACGTCCAAACGAAACGGAGTTGTCGGAAAAGCAAACAGGCCCGAGAGTTGGCCGTCACGACATCTCGAGATCGGTGTTTACATCCTTGAGAATCTGATTCAGCAGGTTCTTCAGCTCAGGAGACGAACCTGCGGAAGCGCCATCGACTTCGATCTGAACTCGAATCCTCATCTCGAAATTGTGCTTCGCCTTGATATCGAGCAACTTCGACACGACATCCCCAAGGTCCTGGAGCTCGCGTGGTGCGAGTTCCGCCTCCGCAACCAGGGTGTTTGCTTTTCGTGGTTTCGGGTGAGACGGTTCAGAAGGGAGCGGTTGTGCCGACGACTCCTTCAACCGAATGGATCGCGCGGATGAAAAATCGCATGGCCACGAGCCGGAAGTAGGATCCAGATCGAGGAAGCGGGCACGGATGGCATTGTCGATGACGTCGCGAACGTTTTTCCATGGGAGTGTCTGGCCGAACCTGTGCGAAAGAGATGTCGCGATCGACAAGGCCGTGGCCGTTCCCGACTCCCAGGCACCAGGAAGGGTTTGAGAAAGGATCTCGTGTCCTCCAATCGGAGGTGGGGGCGCCTGTAAGGTCGCACTGGGTGCAATCACGCCGTGTGGCACCGGTTCGGCAAGAAGACTGGTTGGCCCACTCACCAGCCATAGATTCCCGGCTTCCACCGCACTTTTGATGGCGCTGTCCACGACATCCGGATTCGCCTTGGGCACGGCGGCAGTCTCGCCGTACGCATTGCGCACGACTGTCTTGCCCGCGAAGTAATCACGTACCGCCTGAACGTTGATTGAGCTCCCGCTCCACAGTTCCGGCAAGACGCCCGGGACGAGGAGTTGGTGCGGCACTTCCGCGAGCTCCGCGGCCTCACTGAGGACGAGCTCGATCGCCGGGTCGTTGATGGCGACGTCATCGACGCGCGAGCGCCACCATGTCCGGACGCTCTTGTCGGGTCGCGCCAGCTTCAGGACGAACATCCCCTGCTCACACCCATCCATGAGCGTCTGGTGGATGGCCTGTGCTTTGAGCATTTTAGGGAGATGCGGGTGCGAGGCGAACGCGCTGGTGAGATCTTTCACGCGGCGGCTGGTTTCACCCGACTTCCACAGGTCATACGGACCGCCGGGCAACAGCGCGTCCGCTGTTACCGCGGTTTCCTGGATCCGCGAGCGAGAGTCATTCTTCAGCGTGATGAAATGCGCTTCGTCCGTCACGTTGATCTTGAAGGCGTGGACTTCGTTTTCGCGCGACACCGTGACGACCGTCGAATATGCCTGGCGAATTGCGTCCACAATTCGATTGCGCGACGTATCGACATTGAGGGCGAGTGTCGCCATCCGGGCCGGATCGAGGCCGCTGTCCTTTTTCAGCTCGTTCTGTACGTCGAGCCAGCCAAGATGGTCCCGGACGCGCGCCATCGCCAGAGCAAGTCCGTCATTCGATGGAGCGAGAAGAATCACCGCGTTCCGATGGACGCGCGGCTTGTCCGGACTTGAAGTCTCGTCCAGGAATCTCCGCGCCTCGGCACTCGGCTTCCCCGAGTCGGATGCCGCTGCGGGACCGACCACGGCGTAGTGAAACTGTCCATCGTCCTCGATGTCGCGCGGCCGCTGGGGCAGCACGTGCACACGCACACCGGAGGCCGATGCTCCCGTCACGAGCTGCTTCGCTTTCCCGATTTCCTCGAGGAGGCGCGCACGGACTACGTCATCAGAGAACCGCGCCACCGATACCGCATGCATCTGGTTCAGGTTCGGCCGGTGGCCGAGCTTCCATTCCGATGGAAGCTGCTGCGGGTCCTGGGCTGCGTATTGATCCTCGAGCCAGTAGCTGACCTGGAACCACCGCTTCAGGCCCTTGTCCAACTCGATTGGATCAGGACGGGTCGTGCCAGCGAGCACTTTCAGGTCGCGCGTTTGCGCCGTCCGTCCTGCCGGCTGCGAATGCAGAAACGTCGCGATGACGGACTGTTCGATCTCGCGGAAGTTGACGCGCGCGGAATCGCGCTGAATCTCCCTCGCGCGCGATAGCTCTCCCTGGACGATGGCACTCCACGACTGCTTCTTCCCTTCGTGCTCCTCCTGATCCGCCACGGTGATCAGCTCGCGCATCGCTTCGGAGAGATCGTCGGAGCCCGGCTCATGCAGAAGTGCTGCGGTCGTCACGAGCGGCGATGGATCCCAGCGTTCTGCCGCCCGGAGAGCAAGAGCGAACGTACGCAGAACACCGCGGGCTCGCTGGAATCCCTTCAGGCTCGTCCACTTCGTATAGAAAACCTCGGTCAGATCGGGGTGGAAGGGAAAGCTCGCGAGGTAGCGCTTTTCGGCATCGGGCCCTTCACGCCGCGTTTGTTCGTCGAGCTCCGCGATGCCTTTCAGCGCCGCCTGGACGTGAGGTCGAAAGATGTTGATGTCCCGAATCGAGTCAGGAGTGAAAAACCGGCGGCGCAGCAACTCGGCGACATCGGCTTTGACCACAGGTTCGACGGCTTCCTCGCGCTGCCTTTGGAAGATCGCATACAACTCGCTCTGCAGCTGCTTTCCGAACGAGTCCTCTTTCGCCGGATCGCTGGCAAGAAGCGAGGCCACGATGCAACAACGCGGAACCTTCGTCGCCGCCTGCGTCAGGTATTGGAAGAAGTTGACCAGTCGCGAGCGCGCGGCAGGATCAGCACCCGCTTTCTCGCGTGCGTACATCAACACCTCGTCGATGAGAACGAGAACCCCGAGACCCTTCTGCGTGGGGATCTCCAGCAACGCCGTGAGGAGATTTTCGGCGGGCGCGCTCTCGCGTTCCTCGGACTTGCTGTCCGCGTGCAGCAGGCGTAGTCCCTCGTCACCTGCGAGCTGCCAGGCCAGCACGCTCCACGGCTCACGCAGCCAGCGGGGCGTGCCATCCGGCGCGACGATCTCCATTCCCTTCTCGACGTCGAGCTTGTCGAAGCTCAGCGCTGCAACGCGAGCCTGCGTGAGCTTCCCATCGACCGCTTCCCTGAACTCCTCGACCGCCGGCAGATTCGGCAGCGCCGCAGGGTTCATGGCGAGGTGATAGAGCGTGATGAGTGTGTGCGTCTTGCCGCCGCCGTAGGTCAGCTCGAGTTGGCGGACGGCCTTGTCGTTCTTCCCAGCGATTCGATGGATCACGTCGCGGACGAGCTGGCGGAGGTTGTACGTCGGATAGGTGAGTGCAAAAAAACTCGCTGGATCCTCGTAGACCGGCTGCTTCCCCCGCTGCATCACGACTTCGTACAGATCGGCCGCGAACATCTGCAGCGGCAGCTCCCCGCTGCGCAGATCGTCCCGCAGCGAAACGACCTCATGCCATGCCTTCCAGGGATTCTTCGGCATCCGTGTTCCTCTCTCCGTCGTGATTAGGTATCAACTGGCATCGAGTACCTAATTACTAGGTACAGTACCTATTCCGCTGGCCTCACTCTGCGCCATCGCGCCTGAGGTCCTCGTCCGAGCGGTTCGACCGCCCCCAACTTCTTCTGCTCCTGAAGGATACGACGAATCAGATCGAGGCTGACGTTCGGGCAACGTTCCTGAATCTCAGACGTGGAGAAGTCCCCCGCAAAGGCACCGATCGTATCGAGGACCGTCTGCGTCTTCGCGCCTCGCGCCGTCGTCAGCGAGCCGACCCGCTCTTCGAATGCGCGGTAGGCCGCCACGACCACTCCGAGGAGGTATTCGGTCCACGGCAGAAGCGTGTGATCCCCTTCGTGCCACCCCGCCGAACACTGCTTCAGAGTGTCGTAATACGTTTCCTTCGACTCTTCCACGAGTTTCTCCAGACTGATGTACCTGCCGACGGCATAGCCGGCCTGATACAGAAGCAGGAGCGTCAGCAGTCTGGCCATTCTCCCGTTTCCATCACGAAACGGGTGAATGCAGAGGAAGTCGAGCACATACGCGGGGATCAGCAGCAGCGGGTCGATCGTCTCGCGCTCGCGAAGCGCCGAAAAGTGAACGTGCAGATCGCGCATCGCCGGCTCGACGAGATGCGGCGCAACCGGCTCGAACCGGATGCGCTCGGATCCGTTCGCATGCTTTTCGGTGATCGTGTTCGAGACGTTCTTCCATACGCCGCCCCCCTCGGCGGTGTAGCGGAACAGATCGCGATGAAGCTGCAGCACGAGATTCGCGGAGAGATCCATCGAGGCATGGTTGGCGTGAATCGTCGCCAGCACGTCGCGGTAGCCGGCGATCTCCTGCTCCGACCGGTCGCGCGGCGTCGTCTTCTCCGCCACCAGGTCGCGGATGCGCTGCTGCGGCGCGGTTACTCCCTCGATGCGATTCGACGACTCAGTGCTCTGGATGACCGCCGTCTGGCGGAGCGTCTCCAGCGCCTGAGGGATCTGCTGCGCATAGAGCTCCTCTTTGCCGCGGTACTCGCCGAGGACTCGGATCGTCCGGACCAGACTGTGGGTGTACAGGAGACGCCTTTCGAAGCGTTCGTCGAAGGAGTGGGTGGTCATGCTCCGGGCTCTCCGCCTGCAGTGACCAGCGTCAACTGACGGGTGTCGGGCGCCACGCCGCGCGCCAGAATGTGGTTGCTGATCGATTCGAGGAGGGACCGTTCCTCACTGCCCGCGGCCGACAGCTCGATGAGCGACTGCAGCACGCGGCGGAACAGCTCATGACGGCGGAGGCCGTGTTCGTCGAGGTACTGATTGACGCGCGATTCATCGCCGGCGCGCCAGAGATGCATGAGACGGTGGATGCGGTCGATGAGCGGAACCGCGTGGCCGCCCGGTGCTTCAAAGCCGAGGCTCTTCTGCTTGCGCTGCGCCCACGACTTGAGCCGGATCTTGCTTCCTGAATCACCGGACGTTCCTTCGTCCTCGTCCTCTTCTGCGTCTTCAGCGTCAATGTCCATCTCGATCGAAGCAGTCGAGGTGTTGCCGCTGTGAGTGACGAGATCCCAGGTCGACTCGAGGTCTCGATCGGAGAGGCCGCAGGCGGTCGCATAGAGGATGCATGCACCGGACGGCGCTTCGTCGAGACCGAAGTCGTGACGGTGCAGCAGGTAGTACGAGGTGATGCTGTCCAGCCGGTCGGCGGCGGCGAGATCGGAGGAGTCGGCGGAGTCGCCCATGAGGACGCGGCCGATCACGAAGTCGACCACCATGCGACGCACATGGATGAGGAACTCGCCGACCGACAGTGTCGCACCCGGATCGTTGGCCTTCTTCACGACCGGATGCTTGCTGTAGGCCTCGAGTCCGGGTCCAGTGGCCGCCCAGACGAAGTTCGGTCCCTGCACTCCGGCATCCCAGAATTCGCGCAGGCGACGAGAGATCGTTGAGCGCATCTCGGCAAGAACTGATTCATCCCAGCCCGTGCGCGCGTCGAGCGGGCGTTTGCGGCAGACCAGCCAGACGGAGGACGCAAGAGAGGCGCGACCAAAGTTCCGAACGCCGCCGCGCATCTCCGTGACGATCGGCCAAGATGCATCCACAACAAAACCCGCTCGGATCAGCGCTGCAGCAAGTGTTTCCCAAGCATCGGGTTGTTTGTGCGCAAAGACGACAACCAAAGTCCCATTCTCTGCCAACGATGCCTTGCACGCATCAAACGCCCGCGACATGCCGTCTTCGTATGTCCTCTTGGATTGTTCCTCATCTCCTCCGTGCCGACTAGCATCGTCAATCAACTCGCCATCATGGCTCTCGGAGCTCCACTTAGGTGACAGCTCGGAAGCGAAAGCGGCTTCGAGAGGGGTTCCCACAGCCAGTCTCTTTAACCAAACATAAAAAAAGTCCATGAGATCCGAATACGGAATCGCGTCGTAATACGGAGGATCAGTGATGATAGCGTCGAACTGTCGAGCTAAAGGAACGATAGCGGACCGGTTTTCGACGCGACATGATGGCGCGGAAAAAGAGTTTGGTTTGAGCCCATCCAGAACCCGGGCGACATTGGAAACGGCGCCCGCGAAGTAACGGTCTATCGGCGCTAGAGGGTTGGCTTCGGCGAAATCCCAGGTGATTGGCAGTGCGAACCGGAGGAACGTCTGCTTGATCTCACCAGCATTTGGTTCCCAGATGCAAATAGTGCTTGTGTAGTTAATAAACCGATCGAATGCTAGTAGCAGCATCGCGTGTATGGCCCCGGTCCAATCCGCGGGTAGAGATGCTTCGTTAGATATCAATCGGATATCGCGAGCAATAACGCCGGCTGCAGCCAGCTGCCGTGGCGTAAAGAGATCGCGCCACCTCATCAGACCGTACTTCTGAACCGAGAATGCGCGGCCGGCGCCACTGCCGCCGCCAGCTGGTGTGGGCTCTTCCGGAACACCGTACGGAACCTGTGAGTAAATCCTGTCGATCGTGCCCGACGGAATTGCCGACGAGGCAGTTTCCTCATCGGTGGGAAGACGATAGTCTTTGCCTCCCTGCACATCAACGATTACAGCGGTGGCTAACGCACCGAGCCGCCCAGCCTTCCCCTCCGCGCGGAGATCGTCCATCGTCATAATGGCGTCGCAGCACGGACATTTGGCGCCTGCACGCGACATCGTTCCGGCACCGAGCCGGCGATCGTGCTCCCGCTTCTGTGCGGCATTGCCACCACGCGCGGGCGCATTCTTCTCGATGCCGAAGATGACGCCCGTCTTCTCCGCGTTCGGCTCCATTGTCAGGAGCACGCGCTTGTTCTCCTTCTTCGCCAGCCAGCGCGTCTTGAGCAGAGGCATCGTTGCACGACAGTTCCTGCACGTCGCGGTGCGGGCCCACAGATAGGCCACCGCGGGCTTCGCCACCCAGCGCGGATTGCGCGGGTCGGCCAGGTATTCGGCGCCGAAGTCGCGATTGAGCGCGCCGATGTCCGCGGTCCCGTCTTCACGCAACGGCACGAGACGCATCGGCTGCCGCTCGTACGGACGCGGCCCGGCGGTCTGCAGCGGCTCGAAGTCAGCGTACGTCGGGTAATACGGCGCGAGCTCCCGCCGCGCGCGGGCCAGGACCCAGCACCCCCAGGCGCGCACGTGCCAGGCGAGATCGGCACGCGGCGCGCGTCCGGTCTCCGGCGCATCGAAGAGGCCGGGCTTGTCGGCCTGCGCCTTCGTCCGTTTCGTTCGTCCGGCGAGGTGGGGATGCGCCTTGTAGAAAGACGTCATGAACTCGTCGTCCTCGAGGATGAAGTCCGGCAGCGGATGCGTCTTTCCGGCGAGCTTCTGCGGATACTCGAGCGTGCATTTGAGGATGAACCAGGCGACAGGGTTGATGTCGGCCGCCGTGGCCTCGCATCCAAGGCGCATCGCCTCTAGCGGAATCGCTCCACCGCCGGCGAAGGGGTCGAGCACCCGCGGCGCGCGGCCGCCGTACGCCTTGCGGATTTCCTGGCGGAACCACTCCAGCTCCTTCTCGCGATCTTCGACGTCGCGCCGGTACTGCTCGAGTTTTTTCCGTCCGCCCGAGGCCGGCTCGGTGCCGATCCAGTGCAGAATGCCGCCCTTCGTCTCCTTCTTCTCCCGGTCGACGATGCTGCCGTTCGGCATCTTCTTCCGTTCGATGGTTTTCACGAGCGTCCCACCGATCCGCTCGGACAGCTTCCGCCGCCGTGCCTGCACTTCCTTCTCCCACTCCGCCTCAGACATCCCGTCCGGCTTCGGCTCGTTCCCGGGATCGGGAAGCAGCGTGGCGATCAGCGCCGCGCGGCACGCCGCCAGGGGCCGCCGCGCCGGCCAGATGTGCAGCGTGGAGATGTGCCCATGCCGCACGTTCTTCTCGTGTACAGAGTCGATCGAAGCCTGTTCGAGCGGAAAGGCGAATTCGATGAGACGAGGGGTGTCGGTCATGGACGCGTATGCCTCATGTGCTTGTATTTGTCAGGTGTCTGCCGCAATGGCCGATGACGAGCACGAGATTGTCATCGTCGCGGTAGAAGTGCACAGATAGGCAGGAGTCAGGTCCCTTCTTACCTATCGTTACGTGTGACTCGAACAGACGGGGGACGCCGTCGTAGACGAATGTGTAATCCTTAGCCCACTTTCCTTCTGAGGTCTGGGAGATCGTGGGCCGGTAATCGAACCCGAATGTCTCGAAGGCAGTTTCCCAGCGCTGACCAAGTGCCCCGTCATGCTTCTTCCACTGGGTAGCGATTTCATACATAGCCTCAAACAACTCGAAGACGCGATCAGGCTGCTTGAACGGCGAGTCCTTCGCCGATCTAAGCGCAGATTCGAGGAAGAGTAGTGGACCGCTGAACCGCTGTTTCGCGGCAAGGAATGCTGCTTCAACTGACCGAAACTCACCTTCAGGTTCTGTTTCGGTGGCCGCCACCGGGACCGTCTGCTTGAATTCCTGGACCTGCCGCCAACTTGCACGCTGTGCCTCAAGGTCCTTCTGCGTTGTCTCGAGTTGTTTTTTGAGAGCTGCTAGGTCATCAAGGAGGCCGTCACGCTCTTTCTCGGCGCGCTCCGCACGATGCCAAGCTGTCTCGATTTCGGTCGTGAGCTCCTGCTCAGTAGCTGTGCCGCGCTCCACCTGGTTGCGCAATTCGGCGATGCGCTGTTCCTCCAGACGCTCGATTTCTCTGCGTGTTTCCGACACCACTTGGCCGTCTCGGAATCGCAAGATGGCAATACCTGTAAGGAAGTGAAAGAGGTTCCGTGCAAACACCCGCGGCGTTTCGCTTTGAATCTGATCGGGCAGATAAAGATGATGATCGAAAGGGCTCGACTCGATCGAGAAGCCGGGCCAATAGACTCTGACAGCACCGTTGTACGCGGACCGCTGCTTGCCGAGCATTTCGCTGAGCTTAAAGCCGGCCCACTTGTTTTCGAGATAAACCACGTTCGCCAAGCCAGCGATCTGTCGCTGCAGCACACGAGGATCGATAAGCGGTTGGTCAGACCAAGGATCGCTTGAAACCACGACCACTGGCAAAGCGCGTTCTGTATCCAGTAAGACCTCGTGGACGAATTCCGGAACGCCTGCCGCACCGATCGTGAAAACATCGCTCCGCACCAACGAGGATCCGACGAACACCTGGTAGCGGGTGAGCAACTCGCGCACGATCCCTGGAGTTCCGAAGGTGAAACCGAGAGGCCGCAGGACGATCGCCTCCGACGTGAGCCTAACGGTAATCCCAAACGAGACGCGATCACCGGATCGAGCGATCGTACAGCCGGTGACCCAGCTTGCTGACAGGTCAGAATCGTGTGGATGCTTCCACTCGACCTCGTACAAGTCGTGGTCCGCGAGTGAGACAGATCGGGCGGTGATCGTGTGACCCGTCAACGGAGCTTCAGAGAAATCGCCGTCAGGAACATCGAATGATCTCGACCACGTACGTACGTACTTGGTTGATATCCACGTTTTCAGCTCGCCAACAATCGCGTTCAGCAACTCCGCGCCTGACTGCTCGCCGACAATGTCGTACTGGACCGAAAAGACTACTCTCATGCCTAGATCTCCCCCGCTTCCATCACCTGCCTGTGCGCCACTCGCACTCCGCCGACCTGACGGACGCTCTCGATGAGCTGCGTCTTTGTAAACGGACGGACCAGAAGCTTCTCGAATGGATCCTGAACTCGCACCATCTGCGGAGCCGGCGTCGCACAGTGATAGACCGCGTAGAGCCAGTATTCCGCGCGGAGATTGCAGGCTCGGGCCCACTCGTTGTCGGTGACCTCGATGTCCGCGCTGGCGCTGCAGCCTTTCACCTCGATGCAGCGGCGTTCGCCATTCGGGCGGAGCGAGAGAATGTCGAATCCCGGATTGTCGGGCAGCCCCGCCTCGCGAGCGAGACGGGGAAGATGAACGAGCCGGACCGAGGCTCCTGCTGCTTCTTCGTAGGCGCGGACCAGATCCATCGCCGTCTGCTCTACATTCAGTTCGTGCCGCTTGCGGGCCTCGGCGTCTGATGTCGGGACAACGAGCGCGTGGGCAATGAACTCCACGTCGCCCGGCACGATCAACTCAGGTTCCCGGCGGAGCACCGCGATCGCGGTCTCCCGCCGGCGGTCGAGGAGCCTCTGCTCTTCGCGGATCTCCGCGAGATGTTGAGCCGCCGCCTTGTTCCCATCGCGCGCCTTCGGCGCGAGCTTGGCCCGTGCTGCCGCGAGCTCGGCTTCCCGGAAGTCGAGGCCACGCCGCAGAAAGTTCTCGCGTTCCGCCATCGTCGCCAGCAGCCGTGAGCGCCGCTCGGCAGCCATCTCCCGCGCGACCCGTTCGGTTACGTACGCAGCGGCGCGCGCCCGATGTTCCTCAGCCATCGCTGCGAGTTTCTGCGCCTCGGCCGGAAGTCCCGCGCCGCCATGAAGCAGAAGAAGATGTTCCACAGGGCAGAGCGTCATTTCGGAGCTCTCGGTCTGACGCAGGCCGATCAGCCTGCACTCGATCGTCTCATCGTTGCGAAGCTCGTCGAGACTCGGGTCGGCCCGGCGCGTAATGGTCACGCGCAGCAGATGAAAGAGGTACGGAGCCGCGGCCGTAGGATCGGCGAACACCGCGCCGGTACGGGCGTCGCGGCCGAGGCGCGCGCGGACGATCTCGCGGAAAGCGTCGAACACCGGCTCGCCGGGATGCACCCAGATTCCCCAGCGCGGGTCGGAAGGACGAATGACCGTGAGTCGCGCGCGCTGCGACGGCGGATAGGTTTCGATAGCGGCTAAAACTGCATCGGCGGCAGCCGGCTCCGCCGGAGCAAACGTGAAGGATTCGCCACTGTCGCCGTCGAGACGGATGCCGGCGAGCGGAGCCGCCGTTTCGAGGTAGCGCCGTACATACCCTGGGAGCAGGCGGAAGTAGGTTTCCTGTTCGATGCTCTCGCGAAGCCGTGGCAACTCCTTCTTCACATCGCCGCCCTCGCCGTAGATCCGTTTCTCCTGTTCCGACAGGGCGCGAACCTGTTCCTTCGTCAGGAGTCCGTCGATCTCGTGGGCTACGCCAGCGACGTCTCCGTGAAGGGCGCGCTCCATGTATTGCTTGATCGACACTCCCGCAAAGATGCGCCCGATGCTGTCGTACACCTTGTCCGCGCGGAGTTGCTTGCGAATTTTCTCGAGTTTCTCGAGGAGTACGTGCAGCACGCGTCCTTCGCGAGTGGCGGGCGCGACGAGGTTGAGAATCACTACGGGATCATGGGCCTGGCCGTAGCGGTGGATACGCCCCATCCGCTGCTCCAGCCGCGCCGGATTCCACGGCACGTCATAGTTGATCATGTTCCAGCAGAACTGAAGGTTGATCCCCTCCGCTGCCGCATCGGTGCAGACCATGAAACGCGCTCCACCGCTCGCAGCAGGCAGGCGGAACTGTTCGACCTGCTGCTGCCGCTCGAGGTAGTTCATGCCTCCGTGGATCGTGGCCGTCTGCCCTGTGTAGCCGAGGCCGTGGAGGCGTCGCACGAGAAAATCGAGCGTGTCGCGATGCTCGGTGAAGACGATCAGCTTCTCGTTGATGTAGCGCGGGTCGGTGATGATCTCGCGCAGCCTCTCAAACTTCGCTTCGCGGCCGTCGGCGTGCACAGCGCGAGCGAGATCGCGAAGCTTGACGACGATCTCCCGCTCGGCGAGAAGGTCCGCGATGGACGTTGCGATGATCGTCCCCAGCAGCTTCTCATCGGACACCTCATTCTCTTCGCGGCCATCCGTCGAGATTTCCTCGTCGGCCGTCTTTGCGTCGAGCACATCATCCGCGTCATCGAAGTCGCGCTGCCGCGCAAGAATGTCTTCGATCGTGATCCGTCCGCTTTGAATGTCTTCGATGATGCCGTCGAGTTTCTCGACGCGCCGCTCGAGTGAACGCAGAGTGGCCCACGTGGAGCTGGCGAGGCGACGCTGGAACACGCTCATCGCCAGTCGGGCCGCGGAGCGGTTTAGAAGCTTCGCGCGGTTGTAGACGTTGACGAGGTAGTCCGTCATCCGGTCGTAGAGAGCCTGCTCGCTGATCTCGCCGCGGGTCAGCTCATAGGTCAGCGTGTCGGCCATCCGCCGCGGATAGAGCGGTTCGCCGCTGAGCTTGACCATCTCTTCCTTCGTGCGGCGAATGAAATGACGCCTTTTCACTTCGGGCGGCAGCTCCTGCAGTGCCTGCGGAGTGCCGGCCATTTCCGGTTCGAGAAGCCGCCAGAGCGCGTAGTAAGGGAAGTCTTTCCCCATGTGCGGGGTGGCGGTAAGGAGTAGCAGGTGGTGGGCAGACCAGCCGAGTTTTCGTTGAGCGTTCGACACCCCGGCCAGTGATTCGGCGAGCTTGTATCGCTCTGTCTTCCGATCGCGAAAGTCGGCGCCGCGATCATAAGAGAGCTTGTGCGCTTCGTCGAAGATGACGAGGTCGTAAGGCTGGATGTCTTCACGCCGGAGACAGGCGAACATCCGATCGCCCGCGAGCGTGTCAACGCTGATGATCAGCCGAGTACTCTTTGGCCCGACGAACGGATTCTCGCCGCGCGCATCCGCCCCGGACACGATGTGGAATTCGAGGCCAAAAAGGGTCGCGAGCTCCTGCTGCCAGTTGCCCACGAGGCCCGCCGGCGGGACGATCAGGATTCGAGTCAGCAGCCGGCGCGACAGCATCTCTCTGATGTAGAGGCCGGCCATGATCGTCTTCCCGGCGCCAGCGTCATCAGCCAGCAGGAATCGAAGCCGAGGCTGCTGCAGCATGACGTCGTAGACAGCGATCCGTTGGTGCGGCAGCGCGTCGATGCGCGCGACTTCCGTAGCGAAGACCGGATTCGCGAGGTGCCCGAACGAGAGCCGCTCTCCCTCGACAAGCGCTCTGACGCGCTCCGGGTCCGCCGTGAAGTCAAGGAGCGCCGGACCCACGAAAGGGGGCGGCTCTGGTTCGGCGATGCGGTCAACGTGGGCAGTTGCGGCCAGCTCGCGCAGCTTTTCGCGCAAGACAGGCGAAGGGCGTGATTTCCCGTTTTCCCACCGATTGACAGTGGGAAAGGACACTCCCAACGCCTCCGCCATTGCCACCTGGCTCAACTTCAGCCGGTCTCGTAAACTTCGAATCCAGAGCGCGTCGTCCGTCATCGCGCCCCCAGTATAGCAAACGCTATATCAACGCTAAAATGCTCACGTGATAGCCGCATACTCGAGTGCGCGGATCGCGGTAGCGGCGCTCAGGTTGCGGCGTGATGCTCGGCCTCATGACTGCTTCGCGGCCCCAAAATCCCGCGGAAATCCTGCGCGGACGTACCGTTTGGTCGGGCTATTTGCGGTTGGGCGCGGTTGAACGATGTCTCGCCACAAAAACGAGAAACCCACTGTTTCCAGTGGGTTCCGTTGGCTTTCATTGGTTGCGGGGGAGGGATTTGAACCCTCGACCTTTGGGTTATGAGCCCAACGAGCTACCAGACTGCTCCACCCCGCGACACTGTGGTGTTACTGAAGGGACCGCGATTATCGCGATGCGACGCATGTGCGTCAAGGACCTTCTCAAACTCTCCGCCTGCGGACCTTATTCCGCTCACTCGTGCCGTGCCGCGCGCCGCTTCGGCCGGGCGTTGATGAACGTTCCTGCTGCGCTCGCGAGCGTTGGATCGAGCGGGAACGATGGATCGCTGTACGAGCGCTCCTGCATCGCCGGATCTTGCGGCACATCCTTCATCACATGATTCATCCCTTCGATCACGAGCAGCGTGCCGTTGCGCGCTCCTCCGGCCAGACGTGCTGCATCGTCGGGCGACATCTGGATGTCCGTGGTCCCTTGTGCGATCAGCACCGGGACCTCGAGCCGGGCGATCTCTGCGGCCGGATCGTACCGAAACCACGAGATCAGATACGGCTGGATGGACGGGCGGAAGAGAGCGTTGAGCGCCGCGGGCGGATTGGCCACCGTGCGGCCTGCCTTCAACTCCGTCACGATGTTCCTCGCCGCGCTCAACAACTCCGGCGACACTTTGCCCTCGAGCTGCCTCAGGATCACATCGCCTGCCGGATAGCCTGCGCCCGCGATGGAGACGACGCGCGCGACACCAGCGCGTTGCGCGGCGAGGATCGCGATCAACGACCCTTCGCTGTGCCCGACGACATGCACGGACGAAAAGCGCCCGCCGGCGCGCAGCTGGGCGAGCCATGCCACCGCATCATCGACATACGTGTCGAAGCGCAGCTCGCTCTCGGAAGGTGCGGCGTCGCGGCTCTCCCCGACGCCTCGCTTGTCATACCTCACCGATGCCACGCCATTTCTCTCCAGCGCCTCGGCCAGCATGAGGAGAGAATCATTCGCTCCCGGCAGCAGAGTCGAGTTGCCGTCTCGATCCGTCGGGCCCGAGCCGGCGATGATCAACGCCACCGGCACTGGCTCGTTGCCCGCATCAGGAGTGAGGAGCGTTCCGTGCAGGGCTCCGGTGGGCGTGTTGAGGACGACGTCAACAGTTGCGGCGCCGGCTGACAAAGAAAGGAACGAAGCGACGAGCAGGCGGCGGATCATGTGCGGGATGCGCGATCGTAGTAGCGCTGCGCTCGAGGCGTCAACACAGCGAATGAGAGGATAAAACCATGCAACGCGTTGCGCTCGTCACCGGATCCTCCCGCGGTATCGGGTTCGAAGTTGCCCGGCAGCTCGCTGCGCGGGGCGATCGCGTGATCGTTACCTCGCGCCGCCGCGAGTCGGCGGAGAAGGCCGCGAAGCGCATCGGACACGACTCGATTCCTCACGAGCTCGACGTCTCGCGCGAAGACTCCATCGATGCCCTCGGCTCGTTCATCGAGCGCGAGCTGCGGCAGCTCGACGTGCTAGTCAACAACGCCGCCATCCTCCTCGACGAAGGGCGCCCATTGAGCAGCGTTCCCGCGAGCGACTTCGAGGCGACGTTTCGCGCGAATGTCTTCGGCCCATTCCTCGTCACGAAGCGCCTCGCGCCTCTTCTCCGCAAGAGCGCGCAGGCGCGCGTCGTCAACGTCTCCTCCGGCGCCGGCCAGCTCTCATCGATGACTTCGTATGCGCCGTCCTACTCCGCATCGAAGGCCGCGCTCAACGCGATCACGATTCTCTTCGCGAGCGATCTCCGCAACGCGCGCGTCAACTGCGTCGATCCCGGCTGGGTGCGCACCGACATGGGAGGCTCGTCGGCTCCGCGCTCGGTCGAAGAAGGAGCGGACGGCATCGTCTGGCTCGCGACGCTTCCCGGCAACGGTCCGACCGGCGGCTTCTTTCACGATCGAAAACGAATCGCCTGGTGATCTACGCGGAGTGGAATCGCGCGGCTCCGGCAGAGGGCGTCGAAGGCCGATTCTTGCGGACGCGATGTCCGCGCTCCACCATGAATCGATGCTCCGTCTCCTCCTTCTCTCCGACACCCACCTCGGGCTCGGCGAGCATCACTTCGCCGCCTACGAGCGCGCGCTCGCCTTCGCACGCGACGCCGATCTCGTCGTGCATGCAGGCGATGTCTTCTACCGCTCGCGCGTGAAGCCGGGACTCGTCTTCCGCGCATTCGATCCGCTGAAGCGGATCGCAGACGGCGGCGTGCCGGTGTTCGTCGTTCCCGGCAATCACGAGCGCTCGGCGATTCCGTTCCCGCTTCTCGCCATGCATCCGCGCATTCACATCTTCGATCACCCTCGCACCTTCCATCTCAACGTGAAGGGCGCCGAGGTGGCGATCAGCGGATTTCCGTGCGTGAGGAACGGGATCCGCGATCTCTTTCCGCAGCTCGAGCCTCGCGGCGACATTCGCCTGCTCACGCTTCATCAATCGGTCGAAGGAGCGACGGTCGGTCCGGTGAACTTCACGTTCCGCGATGGCCCCGACGTGCTTCCCCGCCGCGCGATCCCACGCCACTTCCACGCAGTGCTCGCCGGACACATTCATCGGCATCAGGTGCTCGATGCGAATGCGCCGGTCTTTTATCCGGGAGCGACGGAGCCGACGAGCAGCGCGGAGTGGGGAGAGCGGAAGGGCTGCGTCACGCTCGAGCTCGGCAGTGAGGGCGTCCGCTCGTGGCGCTTTCATGCGCTACAGTAAGCAGCGTCCGAGACAAGAGAGAGGAGAGTCCCATGCGCCACCGCCTGTGGTTTCTGTTCTCATTTCTCCTGTTTTCTGCTTCCGCCTTCGGCTGCGTGTTCGACACGATTCAGGTGTCGTGCGAGAAGACGATCGCGCTCGAAGTGGGAGGCGTCTGCACCGTCTCGCGTTCCGCGCTCGCCGACTGTCCCGGCAAGTACAGCTTCACATGGGGCGTCGATCACTCCGGCGACGTCACGCTGATCAGCGTGAATCCGGCGATCAGTTGCGCCTCGGTCACCGCGTCCACGACGCCGGGCGGAGTCCCGATCGTCGCGGGTGTGAAGTGCTCGGGCGATGGCTTGCTGCACGCGGGCGAAAACGCTCTTCTCTCCGTTCGCATCACGCCGCACGTCGCGCCGCAGTCGCCCGATTCCTTTCGCGCGCTCTACGAGAATTACTACACGAGCTTCGACGGCAACCTCGGATACAGCTGGTCGGGCGATTTCCCGATTCCACTCTCATCGTGCGCGGTCACCCTGCGCGCGCCCGGCGCGGTCGCATCGGGTGCCGACTACGCCGTCTCCTGGTTCGGCGCGTCGGGACTTTACGAATTGCAGGAAGCGACGAAGCCTGATTTCAGCGATGCGACGTCGATCACATCGCAGGCGCCGGTCTCCACGCGAAATCACATCGTCGACACCGCGACGACTTACTACTATCGCGTTCGCGTCGTGAGCTGCCAGTCGGGCACGTTCGGACCAACGGCGCAGACCATCGTTCTGCCGAAGCAGGCGCCGGTGTCGAAGTCGTTCGATCTCATCGTGCCGAGCGACAACAATCGTCCTGTCTCGCAGGACGTGCGCTTCGATGGACTCCCTCCCGGCGCGCCGTTCACTGCATCATCGGATCAGCCGTACGTCACGGTCTCTCCGGCGCAGGGACAGGTGAAGAGCGATGGCAGCGTCACGGTGACGGCGACCGCGCAGACGCAAGGCCTCGCGATCGGCGCGAACACCGCGACGATCTCGATCAGCACCGGCAGCGGGAAAGGCAACGCCGCTGCGAACGATGCGAAGACGTCGTCCGTGCCGCTCTCCGTCAGCGTCGTCACTCCGGTGCTGCCGTCGGGCAAGGCCAGCGGCTCGGCGAGCGATGTGCTGCTCATTCCCGGCGTCGCGCATCTCGCGGGCTCGGGCGTGTCGTATCAAAGCGACCTGCGACTCGTGAATGCGAATCCGACTGCGATCACCTATCAACTCACCTTCACGCCGAGCAGTACGGACGGCACCACGACTGGACGCCAGACGTCGATCACAGTGCAAGCCGATCAGAGTGTGGCGCTCAATGATGTGCTGCGCGATTTCTTCGGCTTCGCACTTCCTTCCGACAATTCCGGCGGCGTGATCGAAGTGCGCACCAGCACCGCGGGTGCGCTGGCGAAGACGTATGTCTCGAGCCGCACGTACGCCGTCGCCGACCTCGGCACCTTCGGCCAGTTCATTCCGGGTGTGCCTTCCTCGAAGCTGCTGAAGAATGGAGGAGGATCGCTCAAGCTGACGCACGTCTCGCAGTCGCCGGCTTTCCGCACCAACCTCGGTCTGCTCGAAGGTCTCGGCTTCGCGGCCAGCGGACTGATCGCCGTCTACAACAGCGCGGGCGTCAATGTCGCGACGCTGCCGTATTCGCTCCAGCCCTTCGAGTTCAAGCAGGTCGGTTCGTATCTCGCGGCCAACGGCATCACGCTCGATGTCGCGCGCGTGGAGATCGTGAACAGCTCGCAGAATGGCGGCGTCACGGCGTACGCGTCGGTGCTGGACAACGGCACGAACGATCCGCTGCTCGCGACGCCGGCCGCATCGACATCGACTGCATCGGCGCGCTACGTGCTGCCGGGGATGGCGGAGCTCGACACCGGCGTCTCCAACTTCCACTCCGAGATCCGCATCTACAACGACCAGTCGTTCACCGTGTCCGCGAACGCGACGTTCTATCCGCAGGGCAACGTCGCGGGCGCCGTCACGCAGCCGATCACGCTTGCCGCGAACGAGATCAGGACGTACGACAACGTGCTCCGGACGCTCTTCAATGTGACAGGTGCGGGCGGCTCGATCGTCATCGCACCGGCCGGCGGTGCGAAGCTCATCGTCACGGGCCGCACGTACAGCAACGATCCGAAGGGAACGTTCGGTCAGTTCATCCCTGCGATCACGCCGGCGGATGGCATCGGTCTCGGCGATCCGCCACTGCAGGTTCTGCAGCTCGAGCAGTCGAAGGACTTCCGCTCGAACCTCGGCCTCGCCGAGCTGACCGGCAATCCTGCGACCGTCGAGATCTCAGCGATCGTTCCCGGCTCGAAGGTGACGCTCTCCGCTCCCGTCGAGCTGCAGGGGAACGAGTTCAAGCAGCTCGGCTCCGTCCTCAGCCAGATGCTTCCGGGCAATGTGTACAACGCGCGCATCACCGTGAAGGTGATCGCCGGCACGGGCCGCGTCACCGCGTACGGTTCCGTCGTCGACAACAACTCGAAGGATCCGACGTACGTGCCCGCGCAGAAATGATCCCTTCGTCTGCACGACCGCAAGCCCGGCGAGGATCACGATCATGGCCATGATCGAGGTCCTCGTCAGCGGCTCGTGCATCACGAGCCATCCGAGGAGGACGGCAACGACGGGATTGACGTAGGCGTAGAGCGACATCGTCGTCACCGGCAGCTTCGACAGCGCATAGGTGTACGCGCTGTAGGCGATGATCGAGCCGAAGACGGTGAGGTAGGCGAGCGCGTAGACGGAGCGCGCGCTGGGATGAAAGCGCGATGCGTCGCCGATGGCGAGGCCTGCGACATCGAGCAGGATTCCCCCAACCAGCGACTGCACCGCGGCAGACATCAGCGGCGAGACGCTGCCCAGTGTGTGATGGCCGTGCACAGAGCCGGCCTGCCACGCCAGGGCGCCGCACTGGATGACGAGCACTCCGGCCAGAAAGTGCGCGTCGAATGCGTGCCCGGCACCGCGCGGTGTCACGAGCAGCGCCACGCCGCTGAATCCGATGACCATTCCGATCGCCTTGCGAAGCGAGATGCGCTCCCCATCCCTGCGAAACGCTTCCAGCGTCGTCGCCCAGAAGGGGCCGACGGCGACGAGCAGCGCTGCGAATCCGCTCGGTACGTATTGCTCCGCCCATACGAGAGCGAGATTGCCGCCGGCGATCAGCAGCGTGCCGACGATCGCGATGTTGGCGAGCGTCGTGCGGTGGCGCGGAATGCGCTCGCCTTTCGCAACGAGGATCGCGAGCATGACGAGGCCCGCGACCGAGTAGCGGATGCCGGTGAGCAGCACCGGCGGCATCGTCTCCACCGCGATGCGGATCGCGAGATAGGTCGTGCCCCACACGGTGCAGACGATGAGAAAGGCGAAGAGGGCGAGGGAGCGATCGTGCTTCATGCTCATGAAACACGCGAAGTGGCTTCGCCGTTCGCGATGGGACGATGGGACCGATGGGACGGATGGGACGGATGGGACGTGGCATGATTTGTTCTTGCCTCGGCGTTTTGGATGCTGAATCTCCTTTTTCCTTTTCTTCTCGCCTCGACGATGCAGGGTGTGCGGCCCGAGTTTCTCGGGACCACTTCCGGTTTCGCGAGCTCCATTGCGATCAATTCGCGGAACACGATCTATTACACGACCACGCAGGGGGATCTGTTCCGGTTCGATGAGGCGACCGGCGCGAGCACGCTCGTCTCGCACGTGAACACCGTGAGCATCGGCAATTCCGGGCTCCTCGGCATGGCGCTCATCGACGACGACACTGCGGTCGTGCACTACACGACGCCGCGCCAGACGTATGACGTCATCTCGAAAATCGATCTCACCACGGGCCGGGAAACCGAGGTGCATCGTTTTGTTGGGGATGTGACGCTGCCGGGGAGGGAGACGCCGGCGGAGCATCATGGAGGCAATCCGAGTGTCGCCGCGGATGGCTCGATCTTCGTCGGGATCGGCGATTACGGCGGAGGTCTCATCGCCTCGCTGCCGGAGTGGAACGGCGGGAAGATCTGGCGGATCTATCCCGACGGACGAGTCGAGCAGTTCGCGCGCGGCCTTCGCAATCCGTTCGATCTCGCATTCGATGCGGAGAAGGGATTGTTGTTCGTGCCGGACAACGGCGACGCGATCGACGACGAGATCAACATCGTCGCATCAGGCGCTTACCTCGGCTGGCCCTTCACCGCGGGCAACGAGCCGCCCATCGATGGCGCGACGCCGCCGGTGTACGTTTTTCCGCGCATCGTGGCACCTACAGGAGTCGTTCATCTCAGCGGGCGCAACCGGCTGCTCAGCCACGGCTACCTCATCGGCAGCTTCGTCGCGAAGGCGATCTTCTGGGTTCCTGATGAGGACGCCCGGCCGCTGCCCGATCCAATTGCAGTCATTGATCATGAGACCGGCTTCATCATTGATCTTGCCGAGCGCTCCGATGGCGAGCTGTACTTCACGACCGGCACTTCCATCTATCACCTCGCAACTCCGGCCCCAAGATTGCGAGTGGTGAAGGTGGGAGGTCACTAGGTAATGATTGCAAGACGAACACTCAGTGCGGTGCTCGTGACTGTGATGCTGATGCCGGGCATTGCCCTGGCGCAGACCAAAGTCAAACCGGGCTTCAACCTTTTTTCCGCCGAACAGGATGTGGAAGTCGGACAGCAGTCGGCTGCGCAGGCGGAGCAGCAATTGCCGATTCTTCGCGACAGCGCGGTCCAGAACTACGTCAATCGAATCGGCCAGAGGCTGGCGGCGAATGCCGGCGGTCCGAATTTCCAGTATCAGTTTCGCGTGGTGAACGCGTCCGACATCAATGCGTTCGCGCTGCCGGGCGGTTTCGTCTACGTGAATCGCGGCGTGCTCGATCAGGCGCGCAATGAAGGGGAAGTGGCCGGCGTGCTGGCGCATGAGATCTCGCACGTCGCGCTGCGGCATGGAACGCATCAGGCGTCGAAGGCGTATGCCGCGCAGGCCGGACTCTCGATTCTCGGCGGGCTGCTCGGCGGTCACGTCGGCGCCGGAGCGGCGAACATCATCAACGAAGTGGGCGGCTTCGGTCTCAACGTGCTGTTCCTCAAGTACAGCCGCGAACTCGAGACGCAGGCCGACGTGCGCGGCTCGCAGATCCTCGCCGCCTCGGGCTATTCACCGGCGGACATGGTGAGTTTCTTCAAGACGCTGGAGTCGGTCGATCAATCGAAGAAGACGAACTGGCTGTCGGATCACCCCGCGCCGCCCGACCGCATCGCGCGCATTCAGCGCGAACAGCAGATGCTGCGCGTCAGCGCGACGCCGACGACGAACGTCGCCGAGCTGCGCAACGTGCAGGCGCGTCTGCGCGGATACGGTTCCGCTCCGACGACGGAGCAGATCGCGCGCTCGGGGCCGCAGTCGGGACGCCGGCAGCCGTCGATGACGAGCAACAGCTCGATGGATGTCAATGTCCCCGCGCCATCCGCTTCGCTGCGCAGCTACACGAATCGCAGCGGCCTCTACCGGATCGCGTATCCATCGAACTGGCAGGTGTATGAGAGCGGCTCGACGGGCGCGATGATCGCGCCGCAGGGCGGAGTCGGCGATGTGAACGGCCGGAACGAAGTCGTCTACGGCGCGATCATCAATCACTACGCCCCCTTCGACAACAACGGCGGGAATGTGACGCTGACGACCGCGACGAACGATCTGCTCAACCAGATCGTGCACGACAGCCCGCATCTGTCCGTCATCAGCGGCACGAGCCAGAGGCTGAACGTGAATGGCGGGCAGGCGCTCGCGGTGAGTCTGCACGGCCGGAATCCCAACACCGGCATCAACGAGCGAGTCACGGTCGTGACGCGGCAGCTTGCGGATGATCATCTGATCTACATGCTCTTCGTCACACCCGAGCAGGAGGCCGGCCGCTACCGCGGAGTCCTCAACTCGATGGTGAACTCGATCGAGGTGAACGAGACGGGAAGACACTGAGGCAGAGCAACAGGCAGCAGGAGAACCCTCTCCTGTTGCCTGGGCCGCCCGCCCCTGGGATGACATCGGCTGCGATCCGTGTTACTGACCCTTCGAACGGAGGATTACTCGAATGTATGACGAGATGATCGTTACGCCGATGCGGCAGGAGCTGACGCGGCTCGGGATTCAGGAGACGAAGACCGCGGCGGAAGTGGATGCCGTCCTCGGCGAGAAGAAGGGGACCGTGCTCGTAGTCGTGAACTCGGTCTGCGGATGCGCGGCCGGCATGGCGCGTCCCGGTGTGGCGATGGCCCTTCGCCACAGCGTGCGGCCGGACAAGATGATCACGGTGTTCGCCGGCAACGACCGCGAAGCGACCGCGCGTGCGCGCGAGTACTTCGTCGGCTACCGCCCCTCCTCGCCGTCGATCGCGCTCCTGCGCGACGGCCAGGTGGTGAAGATGCTGGAGCGCTGGAACATCGAAGGCCGCGGCCCCGAGGATATCGCCGCGGAACTTACGGCCGCGTTCGATCAGTACTGCGCGAAAGCGACCGCATAACGGCAACAGGCAACAGCCAACGGGATTGAGCCCGCCAGGAATGGCGGGCTTTTTGTTTATAGGCTCCGCATGACTGACTTCGAGGATCGCGTCCGGCGGATGGCTCGTGAAGCAATGGGTGAGATCGGACGCGATGCGTCGGAGATCGCGGATGTGATCGAGCCTCCCGGCGCCGACTACGCGGTGATCACGTTCGTGAACGACGACGTGAAGCCGATCGAGATCGCCAAGCCGCTCGGCGCCGGCGAATCGCAGGAGCTCGACGAGATCCGGAGAGCGCTGCAGTACCGCTTCGGAACGTAGTGCTCCGAGGACAGAGCACTAGAACGAGCTTTCGATCCCGATCGAGGATGTCGTGCTCTTCGATCCTCGATCGAATGCCGCGTTGAGGCGTGCGCGTCCGCTTCCGATCGTCGCGCCGGCGGTGACGTGCTTCTCGTTGGTGTCGATGATGCCGAGCATTTCGGGCCACTCGAAGTAGGCCGTCCAGTGGCGCGACTCGAGGTGATGCGCGGGATCGCGCCAGAAGCCGGCACGCACCGCCAGCTTCGGCGATACGCGCCACTCCGTTCCCGCATGGAGCTCCACGGCATCGTGATACGACGCGGAGTGATATGGCGAGCGCTCTTCATGATCGCGATTCGCCATCGCCTTGTAGCCGACATGCACGACGTCTGCTGCGAACGTGATGTTCGGCGTGAGATCGACGGCGACGCCGGTTCGCAGCGTGGCGGGCGTGCGGAACGTTCTCTCCGCGGGAAGGATGACCAGCGTCCCCGACCGGCGGCTCGTAAATGCGGCCGCGGAGTCGTAGCTCGCGGCGAGGCGCGTGTGCTCGGTGATCGTCCAGATCGCACCGAGCGCGTACGTGAACGAATGATCGTGCGAGGTCTCGATGGGATTCTCGATCGTGACCGAAGTCGTTTTCGTGTCCTGATCGAGCCGGTGGTACTGGACGGACGCGCCATAAGCGAGTGCGCCGCGGGTCCAGGCGGAGGCAACGCCGTACTTCCGCAGGCGAAGATTCGCGTTGGCGTTGAGCGCGACGGGGACGGGAATCTGAGTCCCCCAGCACTGCTGGCAGACGTGCTTCGCTGCGTTGTGCGGGCCGCCGACGATCTTGCCGCCATCGACGAGCACCGGCACCGGAATCATGCTGGTGAAGAGCGAGCGCGTATCGCTGTGCGCGTTCAGCGGCTCGTCGTACATCAGAGAGACCGTGCCGTGTGCGAGAGGCTGCGTCAGCGTCAGGCGGCTGAGCTGCTGGCGCGCATCGCGCCGGCTCGTCGTCGAGAGGCCGTCATCGACTCCATCGATGAAGTTGCGTTCGACGCTCTGATGGCGCGCTTCGACCGTCACGCTGCGCCGGGCCTCGGCGATCGCTGCGGGATTCTCGGAAACGGAAGCGGCGTCGAAGATCGCGGCCGTCGCACCACCCATTCCCGCGGCGCGCGCCGATGGCGCGGAGAAGTTCAGCCGGATTCCGCTCAGCGATTCGAGCTCCTGTGCCGAGGCGAAGAAGGGGATGAGCGTGAGGAGAAGAAAGGCGGTGCGTCTCATTGCCCGATGTGACGGCGGCCCGCGGAAAAGGTTTCCCGTTATCGCTTTCGCGATTTCCTGGCGGGTGCAGCGGATGGTTGGGGAAGCGGAATGTCCGCGCCGCTGGGTGCGTAGAACGAACGCCCGCGCACATTCTCGTCGACCGTGATGTTCGACTGCAGCGCGGGGAACGCGCGCTGATCGCAATCGGTCCGCTCGCAGAGGCGGCAGGTGGTGCCGATCGGCACGGCGGCGTCGAGGTTGTCGAGGTCGTAGCCGTCGGCGTAGACGATGTTGCGCGCGTCGTTGACGGGACAGCCGATGCCGACCGCCATCAGCGCGTCGCCCGACTGATAGCCGAAGCTCTTGCGGATCGTCCGTGCGATGCAGAAGTAGGCGGTGCCGTCGGGCATCTTCGAGAGCTGCGTCCGGACGCGGCCCGGCGTGAGAAACGCGGCGTGCACGTCCCAGCGCGGACAGGAGCCCGAGAAGCGCGCGAAGCGGATGCCGGTGCCGCTGAAGCGCTTCGAGATGTTGCCTGCGATGTCGACCCGCACGAAGTGAAACGGCACTCCCGGCGCGCTCGGTTTGCGCAGCGTCGTGAGGCGATGGCAGACCTGCTCCCAGCTCGCCGTGTAGTGATGCTGCAGCAACTCGATGTCGTAGCGCACTTCTTCCGCGAAGCGGAGGAACTCGTCGTACGGCATCAGAAACGCGGCGGCGAAACAGTTCGCCAGCGCGATGCGGCAGAGCTTGATCGAATCGGGTGTCGTGAGATGCGACTGCGAGCGGGCGATGATCGCGTCGATCACAGGTTGCGCCGCGAGCAGTCCGATCTGGTGCGCGAGCTGGAAGTGTCTGCTCCACGGCGGCAGCACCTCGGAGAGCTCGAGCAGTTTGCGGTCGGGATCGTAGCGGCGCACCGTGCTCCCGTTGCGGCCCACCGGCGTCAGCACGACGGTGATGCCGTGCTCGTGGCGAAGGTAGCCGAGCATCGAGCTGTAGAGATCCGTCCGGTCGAGCTTCGCCTTGCGCGCGACATCCTCCGCCGCGGCCTCCAGCTCCGGGAAGTAATTCATGTTGTGCTGGATCACGTCGTTGACTTCTTCCGACGGCAGGTGCGCCGGATTGACGCCGTGAAAATCGCGGCCGTCGTACACCTTCGCCGCAAGTGCGCGCGCCGACTCCATCTGCGCGCGATACGCGTGATAGAGCGCGATGATCGCGCGCGAAGCCTGGCCGTTCTCGGCGAGCTCACGCACATCGTTCGTCGTCACCGGATGCTCTTCGAAGAGCGGATCGCCGAAGATCTCCTGCAGATCGCCCGCGAGCCGTGACTGTGTGTCGTCGGCGAATGTGGCGAAGTCGACGTTGAACGTCTGCGCGACCTTGAGCAGCAGATGCGCCGGCAGCGGCCGCTGATTGTGCTCGATGAGGTTGAGGTAGCTCGGCGAGATGTCGAGCCGTCCGGCGAGATCCGTCTGGGAGAGACCTTCCTTGCGGCGCAGCGCGCGGACTTTGGCACCGAGCTTGAGATTGCTGGACATGGTGCGGCTCTACACGTTGCGCATTTTACAACGCTTTGCAAATTTACAACCGTGATTTTACAAGTGTAGACACGCTAACACGTTGTAATAGCTAAACTTATTGACCTTGGCGCGAGTGCTGCTCATCATTGTTACATGGTTGCTATGACAGAGATCGACGGCGTCGATGTGAAAGGGGAGCAGCGCTCGGAGTACGAGCGGATCCTGACGCCCGAGGCGCTGGCGTTCGTTGCGGAACTGCAGAGAACGTTCAATGCGCGCCGCGAAGAGCTGCTCGCGAAGCGCGAAGCGCGCAAGCTGCGAATCGATGCGGGAGAGCTCCCGGACTTCCTCCCGGAGACGCGTGAGATCCGCGAATCCGAATGGACCGTCGCTCCGATTCCTGCCGATCTCGAAGACCGGCGCGTGGAGATCACCGGTCCCGTCGACCGCAAGATGATCATCAACGCGCTGAACTCCGGCGCGAACGTCTTCATGGCCGACTTCGAAGACGCGAACTCGCCGGTGTGGGCCAACAACATCGAAGGGCAGATCAACCTCATCGATGCGGTGCGCCGCACGATCACGTTCGAAGCGAACGGGAAGCAGTACCGGTTGAACGACCGGACGGCGACGCTGCTCGTCCGCCCGCGCGGCTGGCATCTCGTCGAGCAGCATCTGCTCGTCGACGGGAAGCCGGTGAGCGCCTCGCTCTTCGACTTCGGGCTCTACTTCTTCCACAACGCGAAGGAGCTGCTCGCGCGCGGCACGGGACCGTACTTCTATCTGCCGAAGATGGAGTCGCACCTCGAGGCGCGCCTCTGGAACGACGTCTTCACGCACGCGCAGAAAGCGCTCGGCATTCCGCACGGCTCGATCCGCGCCACGGTGCTCATCGAGACGATCCTCGCCGCGTTCGAGATGAACGAGATCCTTTGGGAACTGCGCGATCACTCCGCGGGCCTCAACTGCGGGCGCTGGGATTACATCTTCTCGTTCATCAAGAAGTTCAGAGCGCATCCGAACTTCCTGACGCCGGATCGCGCGTCGATCACGATGGACAAGGCGTTCCTCGCCGCGTATGTCGATCTGCTGATCGAGACGTGCCATCGCCGCGGCATCCACGCGATGGGCGGCATGGCCGCGTTCATTCCGATCAAGAACGATCCTGCCGCGAATGATGCCGCGATCGCGAAAGTGCGCGCCGACAAGCTGCGCGAAGTGAAGGCGGGACACGACGGTACCTGGGTCGCGCATCCCGGACTCGTGCAGGTTGCGAAGGAAGTGTTCGATGAGCACATGCCTTCGAAGAACCAGATCAGCAAGAAGAGGGGAGCGGACGTCTCGTCCGCTCGTCACAGCGGCCTGCTCGAGATTCCTTCCGGGGCGATCACCGAGCAGGGCGTGCGCCAGAACATCAACGTCGGGATTCTCTATCTCGCGGCGTGGCTCGATGGTCACGGCGCGGTGCCGCTCTACAACCTGATGGAAGACGCGGCGACCGCGGAGATCTCGCGCACGCAACTCTGGCAGTGGCTTCATCACCACGCGACGCTCGCCGACGGCCGCGCGTTCACGCGCGAGCTCTACGAGCAGATCCGCGACGAAGAGCTGGCGAAGATCGCGGATCAGAAGAACGTCGATCGCGCAGCGCGCATCTTTCATCAACTCATCGTCAGCGAAGAGCTCGCTGATTTTTTGACGATCCCCGCATACCAGGAATTGATCAAAGACATGTAGGACAGGCGCCCTCGCCTGCCCCGAAAGGCAACAGAAGGAGAGAAGGAATGGCAAAGCTCAAGGCAGTTCGCGACCCGAAGCAGATCGAACGTGACTGGGAAACCAACCCGCGCTGGGACGGCATCACCCGTACCTACTCGGCCGAAGACGTGCTGCGTCTTCGCGGCTCGATCGACATCGAGTACACGCTCGCCGAGCTGGGTGCGGATCGTCTCTGGCGCCTTCTTCACGAAGAGCCTTACGTCGCGGCCCTCGGCGCGCTGACCGGCAATCAGGCCATTCAGCAGGTGCGCGCCGGCCTCAAAGCCATCTACCTCTCCGGATGGCAGGTCGCCGCGGACGCCAATCTCGCCGGGCACATGTATCCCGACCAGAGTCTCTATCCGTCGAACTCGGTGCCGCAGGTCGTGAAGCGGATTAACCAGGCGTTGCAGCGCGCCGATCAGATCGAGTGCGCGGAAGGAAAGACTCCGACGACCCACTGGTTCGCGCCGATCGTCGCCGATGCGGAAGCAGGCTTCGGCGGAACGCTGAACGCATTCGAGTTGATGAAGCTGATGATCGAAGCGGGAGCCGCCGCGGTTCACTTCGAAGATCAGCTCGCATCCGAAAAGAAATGCGGCCACCTCGGCGGCAAGGTGCTGGTGCCGACGTCGCAGTTCATCCGCACGCTCACCGCAGCGCGCCTCGCCGCCGATGTCAGCGGCGTTCCGGCGCTCATCGTGGCGCGCACCGACGCCGGCTCCGCCACGCTGATGACGAGTGACGTCGACGAGCGCGATGCAGCGTTCCTCACCGGCGAGCGGACGAGCGAAGGCTTCTACGGAATCACCGGCGGCCTGCAGATGGCGATCGCCCGGGCGCTCGCCTACGCACCGTACGCCGATCTGCTCTGGATGGAGACGTCGACTCCCGACATCGAAGAGGCGCGGCAGTTCGCCGAGGCGGTGCACGCGAAGTTCCCGGGGAAGATGCTGGCGTACAACTGCTCGCCGTCGTTCAACTGGGCGAAGAAGCTCGACGCGGAAACGATCGCGACGTTCCAGAAGCAGCTCGGCGAGCTCGGATACAAGTTCCAGTTCGTCACGCTGGCGGGCTTCCACGCACTCAACCACTCGATGTACGAGCTCGCGCGCGCGTATCGCGACGAGGGCATGACGGCGTACTCGGCGCTGCAGCAGGCGGAGTTCGCATCCGAGAAGAACGGCTACACCGCAACCAAGCATCAGCGCGAAGTGGGCACGGGTTACTTCGGTGAGGTGGCGAAGATCGTCAGCGCCGGACAGTCGTCGACGATCGCACTCGAGAACTCGACCGAGGCAGCGCAGTTTTAAGGAGAGATGAAATGGACGAGATCAAGATCCAGGACGACGACATGTGGTGGATTCCCGATGACGAACGGGAGTACATCGTGGCACCGAATGACGAAGTGCCGTTTCACATTCCGCGCGACTAGGCTTCCATAGGACCTATGGGACCTATCGGACCTATAGGCGGTCGGGCGTAATCCACCCATAGGTCCTATAGGTCCCATAGGTCCCATTCGTCCCATTCCTCCCATTGGGATTACTGGCGGCGGCAGTGGGCGTTCTCACGCCCGCTGCCATGCTTGCTCTCTTCCTTGCGATTACCCTCACACGGCCGCCTGATCTGACGAAGCCACCGCTCGGCAACACGCGCGTGGTGGAAAAGGGATCGGGGACGAATCATCCGACGGAGAATGATTTCGTCAAGCTGCAATACGTGCTCTGGCACTACGACGGCCAGCTCGTCGACGACTACAGCAACAAGTTCCTCATCGTCGATGTCGCGCAGATGAGTCCGGAGTGGAAGCGCGACGTCATGAAGATGGTCGCGGGCGAAGAGCGGATGACGTGGATTCCGGAGCAGCAGACCGTCATCGACACGCGGATTCTGCAGGTGATCTCGAAGCCGGAGACTCCTGCCGATGTCGCAGCGCCGCCATCCAACGCGATCACCACGCCCACCGGTCTCGCCTACAGGATCCTCCGTCAGGGTCCGGGTCAAGTGCATCCGAAACCGGGCGATCACGTGCTCGTGCACTACAGCGGATGGACGGCGGATGGAAAACTCTTCGACAGCTCCGTCGTGCGCGGCGATGCGATGAGCCTTCCGGTGAGCGGCGGGATTCCGGGATGGACGGAAGCGATTCAGTTGCTGACTAGCGGCACGAAGGCGCGCTTCTGGATGCCGGAGAAGCTGGCTTACGGCGGCATGCCCGACAAGCCGCAGGGGATGCTGGTGTTCGACATCGAGGTCTACACCGTCAGCAGTGAGATTCCGCCGAAGCGCGGGCAGGGTCACTATCAGATTCAGAGGCCACCACATCCATGATCGGAATTCTTGCTGCCGTCGCTCTCTCGTTGCAGCCACCCGCGAACGCGGAGGTCACTCCGTCCGGCGTCTCGATGCAGGTGCTGGTTGAGGGGAAGGGAACCGCGCATGCCGCGGCGACTGACTACGTCAAGCTGCACTACACGCTCTGGAATCTCGAGGGGAAGCAGGTCGACTCCGTCGAAGATCCGCGGGCTGGCATCGTCGCCGTGGAGAAGCTGAAAGGCGGCTGGCGCGATGTGGTGCAGCGCATGGTTGAGGGCGAGCAGCGCCGCGCGTGGCTTCCCGCAGACAAGCTGATCATCGACACGGAGCTGGTGCGCATCATTCATCCTCCCGCGGTGCCGGAAGATGTGGCTGCGCCGCCGGCGGATGCGGTGAAGACGAGATCAGGTCTCGCGTACAAGATCCTCAAGCCGGGCACGGGCGAGAGACATCCGTCGCGACGCGGAAAGGTTCGCGTGCACTACAGCGGCTGGACGACCGACGGGAAGATGTTCGACAGCTCCGTCGTGCGCGAACAGCCTGCGGAGTTCCCCGTCGACGCCGTGATTCCGGGATGGTCCGAGGGGCTGCAGTTGATGACGGAAGGGGAGGTCGTGAGATTCTGGATCCCGGCGCGCCTCGCCTACGCGGATGACAAGTCGAAGCCGCAGGGGATGCTGGTGTTCGATGTGGAACTGATTTCGTTTTAGGGGTTCGGGGGCTCGCGGGCTTGCGGGCTCGCGGTGGATTCCGCGCGTCGCTACCAAACCCGCGAGCCCGCGCGACCTCAACGAGCGTGATCCTCCAACTGCCGGCTGCCTGCTGCCAGTTGCCTGGTCAGCGATTGCGACGTGTCGACCATTCGGAGGAGCTCATCGCGGTAGCCGTCGATGTCTGCGCCGCGGGCGCTGCGCGCGAGTGAGGCGACATCTTCGTACGACGCTTTCGCCTTGTGAGGCGAGTTGCGGAGCAGCATGCCGAATTCGGCCACGGCCGCTGCGAACTTCATGTCGCCCGACGCTGCGTATTCGCTCACTCCTTCGTCGACGACCGAGGAGGTGATCAGCTTGCTCGTGTCTCCGGTGGGTTGCTTGTAGCGGAGGCGTACGGCGGCGACGGATCCCTTCGCGTTGCCCTTCATCACGAGCTCGTACAGCGCGGTGACGGAGTGGCCCGCGCCGAGCTCGCCGGCATCCTTCGTGTCGTCTTCGAAGTCCTTGTTCTCGAGCGCGCGGTTCTCGTAGCCGATCTGTCGGTACGACTCGACGCGTGACGGATCGAACTGGATCTGCACCTTCACATCCTTCGCGATCGTCACCAGCGTGCCGGTCAACTCGCTCCGGAAAACCTTCTCGGCCTCTTTCATCGAGTCGAGATAGGCGTAGTTGCCGTTCCCCTTGTCGGCGAGCATCTCGAGCATGTCATCGCGATAGTTGTCGTCGCCGACGCCGATCGTGGTGAGGAAGATCTTCTTCTCGCGCTTCGCTTCGATGAGCTTCTGCAGATCGTCGATCGAGGAGATGCCGACGTTGAAGTCGCCGTCGGTCGCGAGGATCACGCGATTGTTCGCGTCGGGATCGAAGGATTCTTCCGCCATCCGGTAGGCGAGCTCGATGCCCTGCGCCCCTGCCGTGGAGCCGCCGGCCTCGAGCCGGTTGAGTGCGGCGAGGATCGCCGGTTTGTCGGCGCCGGAAGTCGGCGGCAGCACGACGCCTGCTGCGCCGGCGTAGACGACGATGGAGACTTTGTCCTGCGGCCGCAGGCGATCGACGAGCAGCCGGAACGCGGACTTGATCAGCGGCAGACGTTCGGGCGGCGACATCGAGCCGGAGACATCGAGCAGGAAGACGAGATTGTTCGGCGCCATCTTCCACTCGTCGAGATTGCGGCCCTGAATGGCGACGCGCATCAGCCGGTGCTGGGGATTCCACGGACATCCTGAGACTTCCGTGGTGATGGAGAAGGGATCTTCGCCCTTCGGCTGGGGAAGCGCATAAGTAAAGTAGTTGACCATCTCCTCGATGCGGACGGCATCCGCCGGCGGAAGCTGGTTGTGCGCGAGAAAGCGGCGGATGTTCGCATACGACGCGCGGTCGACGTCGATCGAGAACGTCGTCATCGCTTCCTCGCTCGTGTTGAAGAAGTCATGCTCGGCGATCGCCGCGTACGTGGGATGCGGCAGGTCCGCAGGCGATCCGCCCACCACGCCGCCCATGACACCGCCTGCGACACCACCCACGACGCCTCCCTCGACGCCGCTCTTCGGAGCATTGGCGTACTCGTATCGCGGCGGCGGAGGCGGCGGTGCCGCCTGCGGAGACACCGTCGACGTGACGGTGATGTCCTTCCGGTCGGCGACTGCGCGGTGGCGGTGAGTTGCAGCGATGGGTGCGAGGCTCGCTTCTTCTTTTCTGCAGGAGAAGGGGACGAGAGCGATGAGGATGAGAGCGGCGATTGCGCGTTTCATGGTGCCTCCAACGTCGAGTTGGATGCACGAGCAGGCGATCAGAAAACCATATCGTCGTCGTCGAGGCCGAAATAGTGGCCGAGCTCGTGGATGACGGTCTCGCGGATCTGGCGCACGGCATCGCGGCGGTTGCGCGTGACGCGGAGGATCGGGCCGCGGAAGATCGCGATCTGATCAGGCATCAGCACCATGTCGTGCGTGCGCTGCGTCATCGGTGTTCCGCGATAGATGCCGAGGAGCTCGTCGTCGCCGTCGTCGAGAACATCGAGATCATCGGCGGACGGTTCCTCCTCGACGACGACGGCGATGTTGTGGAGTAGTTTCGCGAACTGCTGCGGCAATGCTTCGATCGCCTCTTCGACGAACTGCTCGAACTCGCGTTCCGTGACACTCACGGGCATCATTGTCGTCTCAGGGAGGTCACGATGGTCACACTTTCGATGCTCTGGCTGCCGATCGTGCTGTCGGCTGTCTTCGTTTTCATCGCCAGCAACATTCTCTGGATGGCGCTGCCCTTCTGGCACCGGCCCGACTACGGCCGCCTCGAACAGGAGAAGACGGTGCAGGACGCGCTCGTCTCCGCGAAGAGCGGGCAGTACATCGTGCCGTGCGTCGACTGGGGGAAGCTGTCGAAGGAAGAGCGCGAAGCGATGCAGCAGAAGCCCGCCGCGTTTCTCCTCGTGCGCAATCCGGGGCGGTTCGAGCTCGGAAAGAGTCTCGCGTTGTGGTTCGTCTTTCTCCTCGTGGTGGGAACGTTCGTCGCGTACCTCACCGGCCACACGATGGCCGCCGGCACTCACTATCGCGCGATCTTCCGCGTCGCCGGCACCGCCGCGTTCCTCGCATTCGGCTTCGCGCATGTGAGCGACTCGTGCTGGTACTCGAAGCCGTGGCTCGTCACGTTCAAGGAGATGATCGACGGGCTGGTGTACGCGCTGCTGATGGCGGGAACGTTCGGCTGGCTGTGGCCGCGATGAGCAGAAGCTTTAACGGGAACCTTGCCGGCCTGGCGGACGTCTGACCGGCATGCGCACACTCTTCCTTTTTTTCTTCTGCGCCGGCGTTGCCGCGCAACCTGTGCCTCGCAGTTTTCCTGCGGCGCATCCGATGAACGCGGAGATGTCGATCAAGCAGGCGTCCGAGCAGCTTGCCGCGTTGCGGGAGACCATCGAGAAAAATATCGAAGTCCTGCGGCATCTTCGGACGGCCGATGATGCACTGGCCGATGCGATGCAGCCGGAGAGCGCGATTCAGAAGGCGTTCGAAGAAGTGCAGGCGGCGGAACGCGTCTGTCCCGATTTCTACGTGAAGCAGGGAGTGATCAAGGTTCGCCAGGAGCTCGAAGCGGCGCGCCGCAGTCCGATGAGTGCGGACTTCGGCCGGCTTCGTTCGCAGTTGCGCGAGCACGCACTCAATTCCGCATCGCGTGTCGTCGTCCGCGATGCGACACGCCTCGAAGAAGAAACCCTCGCCTGGCTGCGCGTGCAGGAGTTGATCGCGGCTCACGTGCGCGCGCTGTCGGAGCTCGGCGCGCAGGGATTGAAGGCGACCGAAGGAAAGTAGCTCTTCACCTCTACCCCCTCTCCCCGCCCAGGCGGGGAGAGGGGGACGAAGCTACCAGCCGGGAATGATGTTGAAGCCGTACACGATGCCCTGGCCGGGTCGCTGGAACGGCTTGGCTGCGTAGAACTCGAGTGGGATGTAGGCGAGCAGCATCCGCAGGCTCGCGCCGACGCTGTACACCGGCTCGAGCTCCGTGGTGTTCGTCTTGAACGCGAACTTCGGATGTTGTCCGCTGTGCCACGCCTCGCCGGCGTCGACGAACGCGGCGAACTCCGTCGGCAGGAACGAGGTGCTGAACAGCCCATACTCTTTCGTGCCGAGCAGCGGGAAGCGCACTTCCGCGCTCGCGATCGCGATGCGCGATCCGATGAGGCGGCTGAGCACGGGGCAGGGATCGGATGCCGTTGCGTTCGTGCACTCATCCGGCCCGATCGAATAGGGATCGTAGCCGCGCACCAGTCCCGGCTCTCCGACGTACAGCGGAGACAGCACGCCGCTTTCCGAGTCATGTCCGTACCGCCCGTAGTGAAGTCCGCGAATGGCAAACGTGACCGGACGCATGAAGAAGTACTTGCGGTAGTCGGCGAGTGCGGTCGTGAACTTGAGATCGCCGGTCAGCGAGTCGACCTCGTAGCGATAGCGGCTGCCGCGCACGGGCGAGATGAAGCCGAACACCGAGCTGTCGCCGACGTAGGCCGCGCCGACTTTGCGCGTCGTCACCGCGAATGCGCCGGGCAGCTTCGACAGCTCATCGCTGATCACCTGATTGCCGACGATGAGCAGCGTCTCGACATCGGCCTTGTAGCTGTAGCGCTGCAGGCCGGCCGTCACTTCGACGCGCTGCGTGGTGTTGAACGGATACTGCGCGACGCCCGACACGTCGTTGATCGTCTGCACCTCGCGGATCTGCTGCAGCACGTCGGCAACGACCTGCTGTCCGTTGAGGTTGATGACGGTCTGCCCCTGCGCGGGGTAGATGCTGACATACGGAAGATGGACGACATCCGCCCCCCAGTTGAAGCGGTGCGTCTGATTCAGGTAGTAGGCCTCGCCGCCGATCTGATCGCCGAAGCTGCCGCCGCCGCTGCCGTAGCCGCCGCTCTGGATGGAGACGCCGACATCATGACGGCCGAGGATGTCGGTGAACTCGGCAGCGACACTGCCGCCGACGCCGTAGCCGTATTGATCCGCCGCGACGCCGACCGACGGAGGACCGAGGTAGGCGAGGTGCAGCGAAGAGTTGTAGGGGCGCGTGCGATACGTCGTCGAATCGGCAGGCAGGCCCGCCGTCGGATTCATGAGGTACGAAGTGATCTCCGATCCTGTGGCGCGGAAGGGCGGCAGCACCGCGCCGCGCGCCATCTCCGTCACCGCATTGCGCGCGACCGCGATGCCGCCCGGCGACGGCGGCAGCGTGTAGATGTTGTAGTCGTCCTCTTCATACAGCGAGAAGGCGAGATCGCCGCTGCCCATCGCGACGGAGAGTGCCGGCGACGT
The DNA here is from genome assembly GCA_021325515.1 of Acidobacteriota bacterium. Taxonomy (GTDB): domain Bacteria; phylum Acidobacteriota; class Thermoanaerobaculia; order Gp7-AA8; family Gp7-AA8; genus JAJPHC01. The sequence continues at coordinate 19,275 of JAJPHC010000035.1, read as the reverse complement.
CTCCGTGATTCCGGAGACGCCCGTCTGCACGTGCGTGATCCGCTCGATCTTGTCGGTTGCCGGCGTGTAGCGATAGACATCGGGCACGCCTTCCGGATTCGCGACGAAGTAGATCGAACCGTCGGGCGCGTATTGCGGATCGATGTGCTTCGCGTGCGGGAAGAGCGGCAGGTTCGTGATGCGCGCGGTCGCGACGTCGATCGTGGAGATGCCGAAGTCGCTGAAGCGCAGCTCTGCGAGATTCGTGTTGCTGCCGCGATCGGTCATGAACGCGATCGTCTTTCCGTCCGGCGACCATGCCGGCTGCAGATCGGCAAAGCGATCGTTCGTCAGTTGCCGCACGCTCTTCGTGTTGAGGTCGTAGAGATAGAGATCGGTGACGCCGGTCGCCTGGCCGGAGATCGCGATCGTGTGCCCGTCCGGCGACCACGCCGGAGCGGTGAGCGCGTCGATCCCCGGAATGCGGATGTGCTCGATGCGTCCCGAGCTCGCGTCGACGATGGCCAGATAGTTGTCGCCCTTCTCGAAGACGACGAACGCGAGCCGGGTGGAATCGGGGGACCAGCTTCCGGCGCTGTCGATGAAGCGCAGCGCGTCCATGTGCGGATCGCGATCGGCGGAGACGAGCTTGCGGATGATGCGCCCCGTCTTCGCATCCGCGAGGAAGAGGTCGATGTCGAAGATGTCGCGCGTGGAGAGGAAGGCGATGTAGCGGCCGTCGGGACTGAGCGCCGGTCCGACGTTCAGATCGCCCTTCGTTCTCTTCGTCCCGAGGATCGGAGTGCCGAGGAGCTTGGGGCGATCGTTGACGACGGGATCGTAGAGCTCGTGCGACGCGGCCTGCCAGTCGGCGAAGAGCTGCTTCGACGAGATGCCCGTCGCATGTTCGAACGCTGCGTCGATGCCGACCTGTCCCGCGGCGAGGAAGTAGCGGATGACTGCCTCGTCGCCGAAGCGTCCGCCGATGTACGCGAGCAGCGCCTCGCCGTAGCGATAGGGGAAGTAGCGCGGGTCGCTCAGCTTCCGGAGATTCGGAAGGCGATCGTGAATCGTCGCATCGCGGATCCACATCGCGGTGAGCGGATCGACGCGGCCCTTCGAGAAGTACTCCGCCATTCCTTCGACGAGCCAGAGCGGGAGCTGCTCGAGCGAGAAGCGGCGGCGGCTCGCGACCTGCGTCGCGGCGATGTCGTACTGGAACACGTGCACCAGCTCGTGGCCGAGGACGTGATCGTTGTCGGCGTAGTTGCCGGTCAGCGGCAGCACGACGCGATTCATGAACTCGTCGGTGAAGCCACCGGTGCCTTCGCCGATCAGACCGCCGGTCGTCGTGGTCTGCTGGAAGTCGGCGCTGTTGGCGTAGAGGACGATCGGCTTGCGGTTGAACGTGTGATTGAACGTTCGTGAGAGCCGGTCATACCAGCGCTCGGCCATGCGGCCGACGTCGTTCACGACATCTGCTTCCTGATCGTAGTAGTAGATGTCGAAATGCGGTGTCTGCAGCGTCTTGAACTTGAAGTTCTCCCACTGCACCTTGTTGCGGCCGAAGTACTGCGCGTTGGCGGGGGTGACGATGAGAAGGGAGAGAAGCGCACCTGCAAGGAGTAGACGTTTGGTCATCGGTTACCTCGAATGCGAGTGTGGATCAGCGCCGGAATGGCAGCGGCTGCAAGTCGCTTGCCGCGAGTGAGGACGTGAACCGGATCTCGTTTCTGCATCGCAACTCCTTCCGCAGTCGTCTCTTCCGGGCCGGCGAAAAGTATACCGGGCTCACGCGTAACCAAATACAGCCGGATCTCGAGCATGTGACGAAGCGATGACATCCGTCATACACCACGGCGTTGCACGAGCCGATGATGGATCGCATGAAGGTGCTTCGAATCGTTCCGCTCATCCTGAGTGCGCTGCTGATCGGCGCGCATTTTCTACGCGGCGGCCATCTCTTCATCATGCTGCTCTGCGTCGCGGCGCCGCTTCTTCTGCTGCTGCGGAAGCGCGCAGTGACGATCGGCATTCAGGTGATGCTGGCCGTTGCCGCGGTGGAGTGGCTGCGGACGGCGATGCAGATCGCGGAGGAGCGAGCCGCGAGCGGCGCGCCGGTCACGCGCATGTACGTGATCCTCGGCAGTGTGGCGGCGTTCACGCTCCTGTCGGCGGTGCCGTTGTTTGGGCTTGCTGGCACTGGGGCTCGCGGGCTCGCGGTGGAGTCTTCTACCTTGCCGGGCCCGCGTATCCGCGAAACCAACGACCCTATTTCTTCAGCATCTTGAACGCGTGATTCCACGAATTCGTGCGCAGGCCGTGAATCACCCACGCCATGCACATCGGCTCGAGGTAGCGTGAGGACTCGATGCCGCCGAGGTCGATGACGCCCCAGCCCCAGTGGGTGCAGACCTGCGAGACGAGCTTCTTCGCATTTTCGTCGTTGCCGCAGATGAACATGTCAGGAGGTCCGCCCGGAAAGTCGGGCTGGATCATGTGCGCATTGCCGACGGTGTTGAACGCTTTCACGACGCGCGCGTTCGGGATCCAGCGCTGGATCTGTTCGCCGAGCGAGTCGTTCCAGCCGATGTAGAGCTCGGGCTTTCCCTTCGAGAAATCGAGAGGGTTCGTGGCGTCGATGACGACCTTGCCCGCGAAGTTGTCGAGGCCGGCCATGCGCAACGCGCTCTCCGTGCCGCTGCCGAGCGTGGCGAGCACGAGCACGTCGCCGAAGGCCGCAGCGTCTTCGAACGAGCCGGCGGAGGCGCGCTCACCCTGGGACTGAACCCATTCCTCGAGCTTCTCGGGATTGCGGGTGCCGATCTTCACTTCATGGCCGAGCTTGATGAATCCGCCGCCGAGGACACGGCCGACATCGCCTGAACCGAGAACTCCAACGCGTGCGATTTCCATAGCGGGGCGAAGTGTAGCGGATCGTGTACACGATTCGCATAGGGAGGAACCGACATGAAAAATATCCTCGCTGTTGCGCTGTTCGTTCTTTCCGCTCCGCTATTCGCCGCCGAGATCGAAGTGCAGAACCTCATCACTCCCCTCGGCAGCGCTCCGCAAATTCTCATCCCTGCTGCCGGCTCCGTGCAGGGCGCCAACGGGACGTTCTTTCGCAGCGACGTCACGCTGATCAATTACGCGACGCACGATCAGCTCGTACGGTTGCGCTGGCTGCCGCAGGGCGCCTCGGGCAATACCGTCGCGCCGGTCGACGTCACCATCCGTGCGCTCACGGGGATGACCTCCGAAGATTTCGTCACCTCGGTTCTCCAGAAATCGGGCCTTGGTGCGATTCTCATCACCGGCATCAACGCGGATGGCTCGCCCGACTCGTCGGCGGCGTTGTATGCGACGTCGCGCATCTGGTCGAATCAGCCGGGCCTGTCGAGCGGCACGGTCTCGCAGACGTTCCCGACGATTCCTGCCGCCGCGCTCAACAGCACGCGCCTCGCGCTCATCGGATTGAAGCGTGATGATCGCTACCGGCTGAATGTCGGCGTGATCAATCTCGATCCGGTGAACGAGCAGACGTTCCAGATCGTGGCGTCGGGTACGAATACTGCGGTGGAGAACACCATCGTCACCGTGCCGCCGCTCTCGATGGTGCAGGCGTCGATCGTTGGAGGCGCGCTGCCGAATGTGCAGGTGGCCGTCCAGAACGTCTCTCCGTCAGTACGGACGAACACGTGGACGGCGTACGGATCGTCCGTCGACAACACGACGGGCGACTCGTGGAGTGAGATCGGCTACACGCCGCTGGTGCCATGAGGAGGATGCGATGAAACCGCAAGCGATGAAACTGCGCAGCCACGCGTTGATCAAGCGAATGATTCCGCCGATTGCCATGTGGGCGGTCGGGAAAGTGCTCGACACGCCTCCGGTGCAGAAGGGTCTGAAGGATCTCGATCAGAATTTCCACAGGACGAAGCGGACAGCGGCGCGGAATGCAGCGAGGAACAAGGGGCTGCTGACCGCCGGAGCCGCCGCCGTGGCGATCGGGCTCGGTCTGATGGCGGCGGCAACGAAGCGTTAGGGGCTACACTGAGCGCGCTTGAAGATCGCGCTCGCACTCGCGCTCCTCATCGTTCTCGCCGCCGCGGCCGCGTGGCGGATCGTGCTCTCGATGCCGGGCAGTTCGTGGCGCGGTGCGCTGCCGCGTGCAGCCGAGGATCAGCGTGCACTCGCGGACGAACTGCGCCGCGATGTCGCCGCGATCACGGCGCACGGGCCGCGCACCGTACCCGAATCGCTCGCGCCGGCGGCCGAGTATCTCGAGCGCGCGCTGATCGCGGCCGGCTACGCACCGCAGCGCCAGCAGACGTCCGAAGGGGACAACATCGAAGCAGAAGTGAGAGGCGCGTCGAAGGAGCTGGTGATCATCGGCGCGCACTACGACACGGTCGACGAAGCTCCCGGCGCGGACGACAACGCGAGCGGCGTGGCCGGGACGCTCGCGATCGCGCGGCGTCTGGCGCGTGAGCAGCCGAAGTACACGATGCGCTTCGTTTTCTTCGCGGCGGAAGAGCCGCCGAATTTCAAGAACCGCACGACGATGGGCAGTTATCAGTATGCGAAGCGCTGCCGCGAACGGGGAGAAGCCGTGCGCGCGATGCTGAGCATCGAGTCGATCGGCTACTACGACACGCGGCCGGAGTCGCAGCGTTATCCGCCCGCACTTCGCCCCTTCTTTCCGTCGACGGGTGACTTCATCGCGTTCGCGGGCAACATGCGATCGCGCGCGCTGGTGCGCCGCAGCATCGCCGCATTTCGCAGGCACGCGCAGTTTCCGAGCGAGGGAGCGGCGGTGCCGGAGCTCGTGCCGGAGATCGGCTGGTCCGATCAGTGGTCGTTCTGGCAGTTCGGCTGGCCGGCGCTGATGGTCACGGACACCGCACCGTTTCGCAATCCGAACTACCACACGCCGGGCGATACGCCGGAGACGCTCGACTACGACCGGATGTCGCGCGTGGTGCAGGGGCTGGTTAGGGTCGCAGGGGAGCTAGCCGCGCGATGAGCGTGAGGATCATTCCACTGCCGGAGCGCACCGACGCGCGCGGAACGATGTATCCGATCGAGCTTCCGTTTCGCGAGGTCGCAGAAACGCACGCCGGCAACCTCGAGCCCGGCCACGTGCGCGGCAACCACTTTCATCCCGGCGGCCGCGAGCTGCTCGTCGTGCTCTATGCGTCGCGCTGGACGCTCTACTGGGACACCGGCGAAGGGAGCGCCGTGCAGTCGCGCGTGTTCGAGGGACAAGGCGGCGTCCAGATCGAGATCGACCCCGGCTGCGCTCACGCGATCGTGAACGATGGGGAGAAAGAGCTGCAGATTGTGTCGATGGCGGATGTGGTGCCGGTGACGGTTAGAAGGGTGTTGATTACGGCAGGATGAGAGGGATGGGACTATGGGACCTATAGGACCTATGGGACCTATAGGGAGAACGTTGTCCGCCCATAGGTCCTATAGGTCCTATAGGTCCCATAGTCCCATCCATCCCACCATCCTAAATCGGATAGGGATACCCCTGCGCCAGGGCATTCTCCAGTGTCGCGTCATGCCCGTAGATGTCGTCGTAGAAGAACACTGAGCCGTCGTCGTGGACGACGGCGGTCGTGTAGATGATCATGATCGGAACGGGCGTCTTCACGGCGACGCTCTTCGAATCGCCGGTCTGCATCGCTTCCCGGATGCGATCGGGGGTCCACTCGGGCTGATCGCGCAGGACCCATGCGGCGAGTCGTGCCGGCTCCTCGACGCGAATGCAGCCGTGGCTGAAGTCGCGGCGCGTGCGTGAGAAGAGCTCCTGCGACGGCGTCGAATGGAGGTAGATGTTGTTCTGATTCGGGAAGACGAACTTCACGAGTCCGAGCGCGTTCGATGGGCCGGGCTTCTGGCGGATGCGCATGTCGCCGCTGCGCAGTTTCGCCAGCGTCTCCCTGCCGGCTTTCGCGCCCGCGGGCTTTCCTTCTTCGTCGACGATCTCGTAGTTGTTGCGCGCGAGATAGCCGGGGTCTTTCGCGATCTTCGGCACGAGCTCCGCGGCCTGAATCGTGGGCGGCACGTTCCAGTACGGGCGGAAGACGACGTGCTGCAGATCGCCGGCGAAGACGGGCGTCTGATGCGACACCGTCTGCCCGACGACGACGCGCATCGTGAGGCCGGCGTGGCCGATGGTGTCGTCCCAGGCGTTGAGGCGGAACTCGGGGATGTTGACGACGATCGGCGGATGCGCAAATTCGGTCGGGGCCCAGCGCCAGCGCTCGAGCGCCAGCTGGATCTGGCGCACGCGCCGCGTGAGCGGCACGTTGAGCGCGCGGAAGGTGCGATCGCTGAGGATTCCATCCGGCTCGAGGTTGTGCCGCCGCTGGAAATGCTTCACCGCCGCTACCAGCGGCTCTTCGTAAATCGTGAGGTTGCGCGGTTGGGCCGCGGCGGGGAGATCGCCTGTGCGATGCAGCATCTTCGCGAGCCGCGCGATCGCTTCGTACGGATCGCCGGGCTTCACGTTCGCCACCGGCAGCTTCGCCTCCCCCTTCGCTTCCACGGCGATTCGCCGGTAGTTCGCGAGCGCGGTCTGCAGGCGCTTGTACTCCGCATACGGCGGCTCGATCGTCCCCAGAATCGCATTCGGATCATTCGCCTCGGCGATGTCCGTGAGCAGCTTCGGCAGGTAGTACTTCTTCGTCTCGATGTCGAGATCAAAGCGGACGTTGCGCGGATTGATGCGGCCGATGTGCAGGTCGGAGATGTAGCGCATCAGCGTGATGCTGACGGCGAGATCGAAGCGGGCGAGCGCGGTCTGATCGTGCGTCGGAAAGATCGTGAGCCGCTGCTTCCAGCGCGACCCGTCGTAGTCGACGCTGTTGATCCCTTTCTCGTCGGCCTTCTCGAAGAGAGCGATGACAGCGAGCGTCTGCGGCGAGGGCTGTCCGTCCTTCGTCCAGAGCAACGCGTAGCCGGCCGGCGCGTAGAGGTTGCGCAGATGGCGGCGATAGTCGTTGAAGTCGGGCCAGCGCAATTCCTCCATGCGCGCCTCTTCGACGAGCGACTTGATGAGCGTTCCGCTCTCCGACGTGATCGGCACTTCGACGGTTTGAGCCGAGGCGAAGGTCGCAAGAAGAACGAGAAAGGGGAGAAGGCGGCGCATGCGTGTATTAGACAGCAGACCTGACCCGATACACCCGCATCAACGGCACGAGGCCGAAGGGCCCCGGCCTGACTTCGCGCGATCGCCAGACTTCGTCGAAGGGGAGCGCGGGATAGGTGTCGCCGAATGCGCGCACTTCGGATGCGCCCCAATAGGCGAGGTGCATGGGCAGCACGTGCATCGCTTCGCGCAGATCCTGCGGCGGCTCACTGCCGATCATCGCCGCCTGCGTTGGCAGTGACGCGAGATCGGGAGTGACGACGACGTAGCGGACGTGATGGCGTTGCACGATCTCCATCGCGTTGCTCTCACCTGCGCGCACGAAGAAGCGCATGCCGTCGTCGAACGCAGGCTGGCCGACGGAGAGCATCGGATTGATGACCGTGGCGCGCTGGCCGATCCACATGATCCAGTGGCCGTGGTACCAGGGTGCGAGCACGGACCATGCGGGTTGCACGTAGGGATTGCGCAGGGCCGGGTCTTCGGCCGCGACGCTGCGGAGAAAGTCGCACGCGCCCGGCGCCGCGCTCGAGAGGATCGGCGTCGTGCGCTCGTAGAAGTTGAACGCGGCGAAGCCGGGGATCGGCAGATAGGCAATCAGAGTTGGCGCGATCATGAGGGCGCTCATGATCGCGACGCGAATGCGGCTGTGCGCCGCGAGCAGCTCGTCGACCGCGATTCCTGCGGCGATGCAGAGCGGCGTCGCCGCGGTGTACGAGAAGCGCGAATGCAGCAGCGCGAGTCCTAACGCAACGATGCACCAGGTGGCGAGCGGGAGCTGCGCCTTCCGGCGGAGCGCGACCACGGCGAGCAGCGGAAGGAATCCGAACCGGATCAGTGCCGGCCAGAGGTCGAATCGCCCGAAGAGGAAGAGCAGCGGTTGCGTTTCCGCGACGCCGGCGAAGATCGGAGCGTGGCCGCCGGCATAGAGGAGTCCCCGCAGCGCGGGGAGCAGCGAGATCGGGAGAAGCGCGATCGCGCCGAGGAGGGCGATGGCGCCGCCGATCGCGACGCGGCGATCGCGCCAGGCGATCGCTGCTCCGGCCGCAGCAGCGCCGAGGAGCGCCGTTTCGTGGAACCACGACAATCCTTCGAAGGTCGCGCCTTCCCACGGCGATGCCATGACGAATGGCAGCGCGATGCCGGCGGCGATGACGTTCGCGAGAAACAGCGCGCGGCCGATCTCGATGCGCGTTTCCGAGCTGCTTGTGAAGGCGCGCGCAAGCGCGAACGCGGCGACGATGGCGACGCCGACGATCGAGCCGGCCCAGCCGAGGATCGCGAGTGTGATGCCGGCTGTGACCGCCGCGATCGAACCGCGCCGCGGCGCCGCGGCGATGCCGATCAACGCGAGCAGCAAGGTGCATTCGAAGAATGGATCGTGGTCGAGCGTGCCGAGAAGCGTGTAACGAACGAGCGTCGGAAAGAACGCAGCGCACGCTCCGGCGATCAGCGCGGCGCGATGCGAAGCGAGCAATCGCGTGAGAATCACGATGAGCGCGACCTGCAGTACTCCGAGAATCGCCGGCAGCAGCGCTCCGATTCGTTCGAGTGAGGCGATCGGCGCCGAAGCTCGCCACGGCAGCGCCAGCGTCGCGAGGAGTCCATCGAACAGCGGCGGCCAGCTGATGCGGCTGCCGCTGGGAACACTCATGAACGAATCGGTCAGCGGAACACGCGGCCAGCGCTGCAGCGTGAGAAACGCGCGGCGCAGGTGGTAATAGCCGTCAGGCCCGTCGATCCACGTGCGGCCGCTCGCGAACACCTTCGTCCAGACACTGAGCCGCGCCACCGCGGCGGCGAGAAGGATGATCGGAAGTGATCGGCGCACGCCGGTATTAGACAGCCTGCGCCAACTCGATCAAAGTGATCTCGCCTCGCACGCCCAGCCTCGAGGGCGGACCCCAGTAGCCGGTGCCGCGGCTCACGTAGAGCCATGTCCGTCCGACGCGATGCAATCCGGCGACGACGGGCTGGAACGCGTGGATCAGCAGATTGAACGGGAAGAATTGTCCGCCGTGCGTGTGGCCCGACAGCTGGAGGTCGACGCCGAGCGTGCTCGCGATCTCCGCGGTCTGCGGCCGGTGCGACAGCAGGATCTTCACGGCATCGCGCGGCGCGCCGGCGAGCGCCGCGTGCGGATCCTGCTTGCGCGATGCGGGATCGGTGACGCCCGCGATCACGAGGCCGTCGCGCACGACCTCGTGACGATTCTCGAGAACGGTGAGCCCGCGGCTCGCCAGCGCCGGGATCCATTCGTTCGCGCGCCAGTAGTACTCGTGGTTTCCCGTGACATACCAGACGCCGTCGCGCGCCCGCAGTTCGGCGAGCGGCGCGATGTGCGGCTCGAGATCGGCGAGCGGCCCGTCGACGAGATCGCCCGTGATCGCGATCGCGTCGGCATGCAGCTCGTTGGTCCGCCGCACGAGCTCCGCGAGGAAGCGGCGCTGGATCGTCGGGCCGATGTGCACATCACTCCATTGCGCGATGGTGTAGCCATCGAGATGAGGCGGCAGATTCTCGATCTCGATCCGCACGCGCTTCACCGCCGGACAGCGCGCCTGCAGCAGTCCGGCCGCCGTCATCAGTCCTGCGGCGCCGAGCGACGCGTAGGTCAGCGTGCGCCCATCGAGGGATGCGCGTGCGATCCACCAGACGAGCCGGATGAGATCGCTGAAGAGAACCGAGACGAGCAGCGCAGAGAAGAGACCGAGGGTGAGATAGCCGATCCAATGGCTGGCCCTGGTCCGGTGCAGAAACGGGAGCATCGGGAGGAGCGAGAGAAACGCGAGGCCTCCCCACGCTGCCGCAGGAGCGATCCCCGCGAAGTGCGCCGCCGTCAGCAGAGGACGCCCGGCGTAGACGAAGAGCGAGAACCAGAGCGCGGCCGGGGCGGCGAGGAGAGGGATCGAACGAGCGTTTGCCATCTGTTGTTGCATACGAATCGGGGGAGAATTTGTTGGACGGCGCTGATCCTTTTTCCTATTGAATTGTGATTTTCTCGTGATCTTTCAGGCCGATCCTGCGGACTATTCGTAATGCTGCTGGAGGTTTCTCAGGTCATGAAAACGAAGATGCTGATCGCCACGATCGCCGCGTTCGCCGTGCTGGCGTTCGTGGTCTGCTGTTTTGCTCAATCACCCAAAGGAGGATCGATGAACAGCGCACGCCCCAATGCGGAGGAGCTGAAGAAGCGCCTCACGCCGCTTCAGTACGAGGTCACGCAGAACGAGGCCACCGAGCCGCCGTTCCGCAATGAGTACTGGAACAATCACGCGCCCGGCATCTATGTCGATGTCGTTTCCGGCGAGCCGCTCTTCAGCTCGCTCGACAAGTACGACAGCGGCACAGGCTGGCCGAGCTTCACGAAGCCGCTGGAGCCTGCGAATGTGGTGACGAAGAGCGATCGCCGTCTCTTCATGGTCCGCACCGAAGTTCGCTCCAGGCACGCCGACTCTCACCTCGGCCATGTCTTCGACGATGGTCCGCTGCCGACCGGCCAGCGCTACTGCATGAACTCCGCGTCGCTGCGCTTCATCCCGGCGGAGAAGCTGGAGGCGGAGGGGTACGGTCAGTACAAGCATCTGTTCGAGAAGAAGAAGTAAAGAGCAGGAGGTCTCTGCTCATCGTCACGGCGCCGGCGCGTGGCTTCACGCGCCGGTAGGTCGATTGCAGCAGATCTGCCGCCGCTCGTTCATCCAGTTCCGCGACGTGCCGCACGTGCTCCTGCTTCGCGAGTGTGAAGTGCGGCGCGAACATCTCAACCGTTCGCTGCACCCGGTCGCGCGTCATGCCGCGCAGTTCGACGAGATCGTCGGCGCCGGGAATCGCGATGAGCAGCCGGCCGTCATCGTCCAGCACCCGCGCGAACTCCTGCGGGTTCAGGCGCGCGGTAATGGAGAGAACGGTCCGGAAGCTGCGATCGGCGAACGGCAGGAAGCGATCGGCATTGGCCACGATCCAGCGGCAGGCGGGATAGCGCCTCGCTGCCGCATCGACCGCCGCGGTCGAGATGTCGACGCCGTATCGCTCCTCCGCTGCGATCGCGCCGAGGTGATAGCCCTCGCCGCATCCGGCATCGAGAACGGGTCCGTCGGCCGGATCGAGAAACGCGAGGATCGCATCGAGCAGCGGCTTCGCGAAGCCGCGGTCGAGGAAGCGGCGCCGCGCGGCGACTGCCTCCGCCGAGTCGCCCGGCACTTTCGCGCGCCGGTCCTGCGGCTGCAGCAGATTGAGGTAGCCGCTGCGCGCGGCGTCGAACGAATGCCCGCGGCTGCAGAGCGCGCGGCGTGATTCGACCGCGAGCGGCGCGCGGCAGTCGCGAACGGTGCAGAGCAGGATCATCGTGGCGAAGAGTCTACCGGCGATGACGTGTGCGAAACTGCATTCATGCGCCGCCGACGTCTGGCACTGCTGGTTGCATCGCTGATCGCGTTTCTCTTCGGCGTCGCGTTGCTGTACGAGATCGGGATGGCGAAGCTCGAGCACAAGCCGCGAACGTTTCTGCAGAGCTTCGAGTGGGCGACGGAGACGCTGAGCACTACCGGCTACGGCGCGGACAACCGGTGGTCGCATCCGGCGATGGTGATGCTCGTGATCGGCGTGCAGGTCGCCGGCATGGTGCTCATTCCGCTGATCCTCGCGGGCTTCATCCTGCCGTATCTCGCGGAGCGATTCGAGCAGCGCGTGCCGCGCGAAGCGGATCGCAAGCTGGCGGATCATGTGATCGTCTATCGCACCGGTCCTGCGGTCGAGACGCTGCTGCAGCGGCTCGCCGCGGCGAATGTCCCCACCGTCGTCGTCGACACCGACGAGAATTCGGCGCGCGCGGTGATGGAGCGCGGCATGCGCGCCGTTTTCACGCGGACGGAAGAAGACGTTCTCGACGCGTGCCGGGCGAAGGCGGCGCGCGCGATCGTCGCCAACGGCCGCGACGAGGAGAACGCAGCGCTCGTGCTGCGTGCGCGGCAGAGCGGATTCACGAAGGAGATCTACTCGTTCGTCGAGGATCCGAATCACCGGCGGGCGATGGAGCTCGCCGGCGCGACGGCGGCCTACACGCCGCGGCACATCGTCGCCGCGGCACTCGCGGCGCATGCGAGCGATCTCATCAGCCCGCGCGTGCCGGGCATCGACGCGATCGACGGCATCCTCCGCCGCGAGATTCGCGTGCCCGGTTCCAGTCCCATCGCGGGAAAGACGCTCGGCGAATCGCGCATCGGCGCGGAGAGCGGCGCGATCGTCGTCGGCGTCTGGAGCCGCAGCCATCTCCTGTCGAACTGTCTTGCATCGACGCGGATCGAAGCGGGATCGGTGCTGGAGATCGCAGGCGATGCCGATGCGCTGGAGCAGGCGGCGAAACTGATCGGCGGAACGTATCTGCGCAACACGGGGCCGTATCTGATGGCCGGCTTCGGCGAAGTCGGACGGAAGGTGCATCAACTGCTGACGGACGCCGGCGAAGAAGTGCGCGTCATCGATCGCGTGGAAGGTCCGGATGTCTTCGTCGGCGACGTGCTCGATCCGTGGGTGCTGGAGCGCGCCGGCCTCTCCGATTCGCGCGCGGTGATTCTCGCGCTCAACAGCGATGACGCCACGCTGTTCGCGACGGTGATTGCGCGCGATGCCGTTCCCGATGTCACGGTCATCGCGCGTGTGAATCATGCGCGCAATGTCGAGAACATCCACCGCGCCGGTGCGGACTACGCGCTGTCGATCTCCGACATCAGCGGCGAGATGCTCTCCGCGCGGCTGCTGGGGAAGACGAAGCGGCCGCGCGACGAGCATCGCCGCGCCTTTCGCCTCGCCGGCGATCCGTATGCGGGGCAGAAGATCGCGGAGCTCGATTTCCGCACGCGCGATGGCGGCTCGGTGCTCGCCGTCGAGCGCGATGGCCAGACGATCCATCGCCTTTCCTCGGAATTTCAGATCGAGCAGGGCGACTCGCTGTGGGTCTGTTCCACCGAGCGGCACACGATGGTTTAAGCGCCGTCGTCTGATCGCGATGATGTTCTTCAAGAAAGAAAATCACTACTGGTGGGATGGGACGGATGGGACCTATGGGACCTATAGGACCTATGGGGAGCAACCGATAAGCGGACCATTCTGCCTATCGGCATGGGACCTATGGGACCTATAGGACCTATGGGGAGCAACCGACAAGCGGACCATTCTGCCTATCGGCATGGGAGCTATGGGACCTATAGGAAGTGATCATGATGGACGATTCCGCCTATAGGTCCCATAGGTCCCATAGGTCCCATAGTCCCATCACACCTTGAACCTTCCCACCTCGTTCTCGAAGTCTCTTCCGCTTTGCACCAGGTTCTGCACGGTCTTCGTGAACTCGCGGGCGATCGCGTCATTTTCCTGTGCGATGTCGAGCATCGTGCGTGAGGCGTCGGCGATGCGATCGGTCTCGTGCAGTTGTTTCTCGAGCATGTCGCGCATCGCGCGTGCATCCTCGGCGATTTTCTCCATCGCGGAGGTGATGCCGCGGCCGGTCTGCGACTGCTCGTCGGTGGCCTTCCGCACCTGGGCGGCAATCTCGCGTACGCGCTCCGACTCCTGCGCCATCAGTTGTGTGCCCCGCGCCTGCTCGCGCGTCGCCTTGTTGATCTCCGCGATGTGATCCGACATGCGAGAGGTCACCTGATGAAGATGGCGGGAAGCCTTCGCCTGCTCGTCGAGCGCGCCGGCGATTTTCGTGGCCATCTCGTAGGAATTCGACGCGCTGCCGACGATCTTCTGCAGCGAGGCCGCGGCGACGTCCGCGAGCTCGACGTTTTCTTCGACGCGCTGCACGCCTTCGCGCATTTTCGCGACGGCCTGGCGCGAGCCGGACTGCACCGCCTTGATGATCTCGCTGATTTCCTTCGTCGAGCCGCGCGTCCGTTCCGCGAGCTCGCGGATCTCATCGGCGACGACCGTGAATCCGGCGCCATGTTCTCCCGCCTGCGCCGCGATGATCGCCGCATTGAGCGCGAGCAGGTTCGTGCGGTTGGTGATCTCTTCGATGACGCTGAGGATCTGGGTGATCGATCCGACGCTGGCCTGCAGTTCATCGAGCACGCGCGCGGTGCTCGTCGTGAGATCCCAGGTCTGCGTGATGCCTTTGACGGTGGCGCCGACGGCCGAGCCGCCCGCCTCTGCGTCTTCGCGCACCTTGCGCGAGATCTCCGCGGTGGCCATCGCGCTGGAGCGCAGCTCGGCGATCGTCGAATCCATCTGCGCGACGAACGAGAGAACTTCGTCGCCGGCGCCCGCCAGCACATCCGTCCGCGACGACATCTCGTTCATCGAGGCATTCATCTGCGTGGTCGATGACGAAGTCTTCTCCACCGACTGGAAGAGGTAGTCCATGGAGCGCGCGACTTCTTCGGACGAGGCCTGCATCTCGAGCGCGCGGCTCGAGCCATCCTGGGTGAGATCGGTGACGCCGTCAGCGGCCATGAGCACGCTGCTGATGCCTCCGCGAACGTTCTCCACGGCGAGCGACGCGTTCTCGATGAGCTCCGACTGTTCGCGCGAGCGTTCCAGCAGCGCCTCTGTGCCGTCGGTGATGACGCGGACGCCGTCGGTGATGGTCGAACCGCTGCCGCTGAGGCGGCTGATGACGCGGCGAAGTGTCGTGCCGGTCTCGCCCAGCGAATCGGCGAGCCTGCCGACTTCGTCGTCGGAGAAGATTCGGCTCGTCGTTTCGAAGTTCCCGTTCGCCATCTGCGCGGTGAGCTCGCGCAGCTCGCGGATCGGATCGCCGACGTCGCGCGCGAGCGTCCACGCCGCGAGCATGAAGACGATCATCGTCAGCGCCACGATCATCCCCGCATAGGTGGCGATCTGCTGCGGGATGCGGCTGTAGGGCGCCCATGGAATCGATAGCACGAGAATCGAGCCGCTCTTCAACTCGGCGAAGCGGCAGACGTGCGGCGAGATGAACGACGTGCTGTCGCCGCTGCGCAGGTGGCGAATGCGCGCGACTTCGTCTTCGGTCAGAGGATCGCCGGTATCCGAAGTCTTTCCGTCGCGAGTGAGGAGGTGAACCGTGTAGCCCTGCGGTGCGAGCGCCGCGAGCGATTGCGCATCCTGAAGGTTCGGAATCGCGTCGGCCGCGCTGGTCAGGCTCTGAAAGGAGTGCGCGGCGGAATTGACGGCGAGCTCCTCGAGCGTGGCCGACACTTTCGACGAGATCAGTTCGATGAGTGCGGCAGCGGCGACGAGGAGTGAGCCGATGAAGACGATCGCGATCTTCATTCCGACCGTGAGCTGCGGGCCGTCGTACCGCACGCTCATCCCCGGCGGGATGACGGCGATCAGCATCCGCTTCGAGGCGGCGTAGCCCCACGCGACCGCAGGGAACGAGGCGATCAAGCCGCCGACGAGGAAGTAGCTGAAGCCGAGCGCGCTGCGCAGCACGAAGACCGTGCCGAAGATCGCGAAGACGATCGTCCCCGCGCTCCAGAGCGCGACGGAGAGACGCGTCGTGCGCACCTGCAGATCGGAGAGCTGCTGCGAGAGATCGTCGCCATCCTTCAACGCCTTCTCGACGGATGCGAGGTTGGGCGCGAGGAGGAGATAGATCAGCCCGGCGCCGCTCGCGTAGAGGATGGCCAGCAGTGCGATCGTGATCGCCGCGCTCGTGCCGGTAAACTGCACGACCTGCGCGAGAAACAGCAATGCCAGGATCACCGCGATGACCGGCGGCAGCAGCAGCCAGCGGAAGTAATGTTTCGAAAAGCTCAAGAGAGTGAGAATTATCGCATGCGCGAGGAGTGGATCGATGTCATAGGCGGCGGCCGTCGAACGAAACGCGAGGTTCATCGCTGCGGCGACTGGCATGTTGCGTCGCATGTGTGGGTCGTTGCGCACGACCTGCGCGTGCTCCTGCAGCATCGCGCCGCGGTGAAGGAGAACTGGCCGGGGTACTGGGATGTCTCGGCCGCGGGCCACGTCTCGGCAGGCGAGAGCGCGGCCGAGGCCGCGGTGCGGGAGACGTTCGAGGAGATCGGATTACGCGTCGAGGAAGGTGAGCTCGTGCACATCGGCACCGTGCGCGAGCAGCACGTGCTGCGCGAGGGCACGTATCTCGACAACGAAGTCCACGAGATCTACATCGTGCGCCGTGACGTCGATCTCGCCGCGCTGACGCTGCAGGCCGAAGAGGTCGACGACGTCATGCTCGTTCCGCTCGCCGAGCTCGAGCGGGTGACGCCGCTCGTTCCACACGAGGAGGAGTACCGGCTCGTGCGGCAGTACCTTACTTCGAGTATCCGGTGAGTACCTTCATCAGCATCGTGAAGAGATCGTCCTTCTCCGCGCTTCTCGTCCAGGGGCCGTCGCAGTCGATGGCCTGTGCGATGTGGAATGCGCGGATCAGATTGACGCGCTGATGACGGAGGAGGACCACGCGCTGCAACTGCGCTGCGCGGGCCTCGATCGGAAACGACGTCGTCGTGATCGCCATGTCCTGCCGGCGGCGATCGAAGCCGTGGAACTTCGAGAGGAGGACGGAGTAGACACCTTCAGCGTTCTTCATCGGTGCAAAACATCCTTCCATCAGCGCGGCCGCGAAGAGATATTCGAGGCCCGGCTGCTCGCGCACTTCGAGGTAATCGCGCAGAGTCTCGATGGTCTGCATGACCTCGAACTTGATGCTGGGGTTGAGCGGTGTGCGATGCACGATTGCGCGAAGAAACTCGAGAGGGCCCGCGCAAGTGCGTCCAACGGTGGCGTGTCCGGTCGTGGCAGTCGGCAGAACTTCAGCAACACTCATGTCGGATGCTGATTATCGCGACGTCGTGTATAAGAGGCCGTCAAGGCCGGCGTAAGAAGTGCGTGAATCTCGCGGCCCGGCGTCGGGCGCTCTTCAGGGCATCGTCGCGACCTGCGCCACGACTTCGTTTCCGCAGCCGCGGTACTCCAGCTTGTCGAACGACAGCGTACGGGCGATCACGATGCCGCGGCCGTGATTGTCGAAGGCGCGCTGCGGATCGATCTCGATGAAGCGCTGCCAGTCGAAGCCGCAGCCCTGATCGCGGATCGTGAATCGCACGCAGCCGTTCGCGCGCACCATCGACACCTCGACGAACTTCCCGGCGTTTTCCGGCAGCGACAACCTCCGCGCCACCTCGAGCTCCCACTGCCCCTCGGCATTCAGCTTCGACTTCTCTTCGTAGGTGATGCCGAGGTTCCCATGCTCGACGGCGTTGACGAGGATCTCGGTGAGACCGATGACCGTCGCCATCGGATCGGGACATGCGTTGGCCAGCACCATGCCGAGATCGCGCGCTTCCTCGACGGTTTGAATGGCGAAGGAGGCATCGCGGATGAGCGTGAGACAGCGGATGCCGCGCTCGAGCCGCTCCTGCAGATGCCGGTAATCGGCGAAGTCGCGCGCCGCGGTGTCGACCGCCGTGAGCAGCATCTCCACGTCGTACGGTTTCGTGAGGTAGTAGTACGCGCCGGCGCGAATGCCTTCCATCATTTCTTCGCGTTCCGCGGATGCGGTCTGCAGGATGACGGGAATCGTGCGGAGGCGCGGATTCTCTTTCATCCGCGCCATGAGCTGCAGCCCGCCCATGCGCGGCATCGTGCGGTCGAGCAGGACGATGTCGTAGCGAAGCGGATCCGCTTCGAGCTTCTCCAGCCCTTCGACACCGTCCGAGGCAAACTCGACGTGATAGCCGACGCGGGAAAGAAGCTCCTGCAGGAGCTGCTGATCGAAGACGTTGTCCTCGACTACCAGCACGCGAGTCGAATCGGGAGACATGACGGTGTTCGACGATTCTAACTCTTCATCCGTTTCGGCATGACGACGGATGTGCAGCCGCACGCGTCCGCGTGGCGCTCGAGCGCAGCAACGATCGGCGCGAGACCGGGATCCTCCGGCTCGCGCCACAAGTTGCGAACGACGA
Organism: Acidobacteriota bacterium; assembly: GCA_021325515.1. Taxonomy (GTDB): domain Bacteria; phylum Acidobacteriota; class Thermoanaerobaculia; order Gp7-AA8; family Gp7-AA8; genus JAJPHC01. The sequence goes on along the minus strand of JAJPHC010000035.1, from coordinate 1,221 downwards.
GACGGGAACCGTCGACGCGCGCATCGATCCGGCCGATGAAGCGGTCGCGATGGAGAAGAGGGCAGACGTACCAGCCCCACTTCCGCTGCGGCGCGGGCTTGTAGACCTCCCACACGTAGTCGAAGCCGAAGACGTGCGAGACGAGGCTGCGATCCCAGAGCAGCGGATCGAGAGGGGCGAGGATGCGGACGCGATCGTCGAAGCGGATGTTCCTGCGCGCGAGAAACTCCGGCGCTGCGAGATAGCGCCGCGACGAGCCTTCGATCTGCACGTCGACGAGGCCGGTGTGGCGCACGGACTTCTTTCCGGGTGCGTAGAGTCCTGAAGCGAGCACGCGTTCACGCAGCGACCAGACATCGAAATCCCCGCTGGCGCTGCCGATGGGGCCGAAGGCGCGCTCCGGGATGTCGTACAGCTTCGAACCGTTCGCAGTGCGGCCGGCCACGACGATGTCGCAGCGCGTCCAGAGAATCTCCAGCGCCATCGTCGTGGTCTTCGCCGTCCCCTTCCAGCCGGCCCAGTCGATCGGTGCGACGGAGCCGTGATCGGTGAGCTCGCGCGCGGTGATCGGGCCGCGCTCGCGGATCTCATGGAGCACCGCGCTCACGACGCGCGGCGGCACTTTCTCTTCGCGTTCCGCATGCCGCCACCACGGCGTCTGCGCGCGATGCCCCTGCGCGCGGTACTGCGCGAACGATGACGAAGGGAGAATGCAGCGCTCCTTGAAGAAGTGCTCGAACGCGTGGCGGGGAAAGAGCTTTCTCCAGACATCGCCGCGCTTCACACCGTCGACGCGCGCCATGACGACGAGATCGGCGTTCGTTCCGATCACATCGAGCGGATCGAGCTGAATGCAGCGAAGGCGCGTGAGCACCTCGCGCACCGAGTGCAACGGCCGGTTGAGAGCGAGGTGTGCGACGAGCAGCTTGCGAGCGCGTTCTTTGGTGATCATCACCATAGGACCGATGGGACCGATGGGACGGATGGGACCGATGGGAGTCTATTACTTTGGGGCATGGTGGTTTTCAGTGGGTAGCTGCTTTGGCTATCCGTGCTCGGTGAAGCGCCCCTTTCGTCGCCATTGGTGGAAGGGATTCTTCATTCTCTATTCTGTCTTCTGCCTTCTTCATTCAATCTCTCGTCGGGTGCCGCTCGAGCTACGAAAAAGCAGAACGCAGAACGCAGAACGCAGAATTGAGAATTGAGAATTGATGTGGCGCT
>JAJPHC010000039.1 GCA_021325515.1 Acidobacteriota bacterium | reverse complement strand
TAGGGATGGGACGATGGGACCTATGGGACCTATGGGACCTATAGGCAGAACGCAGTCGTTCCGCCCATAGGTCTTATTGGCCAGAGGTAGAACGCGGTCGTTCCACCCATATGCGAGGGTAGTGGGATGGGACGATGGGACCTATGGTCAGAACGCAGTCGTTCCACCCATCGGTCCCATAGGTCCCATCGGTCCCATAGTCCCATCGCCCCATCATGTGGCTATTTCGCCACAGTCGCGATTCTCCAGCGCCACACTTTTCGCGAGAGACAAAGCGGCCTTTGTGAGCTAAGCCATTGATTTTCAAAGCGATTGGCAACTTCTCGCTGAATGGCACCCCCCTCGCTCTAGTAGCTGGCCAGTCATGTTCGCTCAGCGCAAAACCATCAACACAACCGTCAGCATCACGGGTATCGGACTTCACTCCGGCATCTACACGAAAGTCGCGCTGCACCCCGCTCCCGCTGGAAGCGGAATCACTTTCGTCCGTGCGGATCTCGACGGCCTTCGCATTCCCGCTCTCCAGGCTTCGACCACTGCTCTCGATTACGCGACCACGGTCGGTAAGGACGACGTAGCGGTTGGCACCGTCGAACATCTTCTCTCCGCGATCATGGCGTGCGGGATCACCGATGTCGACATCAGGATCGATGGTCCCGAAGTTCCGATCGTCGACGGCAGCTCGCTTCCGTTCATGCATCTCATCGACGCCGCCGGTGTCCGTACGCTCGGCGCCGAGGTTCCGGTGCTGCGGATCAAGAAGCCGATCGAGATCGTCGATGGCGATAAAAGTATTCGAATTGCCCCGGCAAACCGGCTGATTCTCAAGTACAAGATCGATTTCAACCATCCTGTCATCGGCCGCCAGTCGATGCAGTTCGACTTCAATCACGACAACTTCCTGAAGAAGATCGCACCGGCGCGCACCTTCGGTTTCATGCGCGATGTCGAGAAGCTTCGCGCTGCCGGTCTGGCGCGCGGCGGGTCGGTCGAAAACTGCATCGTGCTCGATGATCAGGGTGTCGTGAACGGCGAGCTCCGCTTCCGCGATGAGTTCGTTCGCCACAAGATCCTCGACCTGCTCGGTGATCTCGCGCTCGTCGGGCGGCCGATCGTCGGCGAGATCACGGCCTCGAAGGCCGGCCACGCGATGCATTCGCGTTTCGTGGAGCAGATCCTGAAGGCCGCCGCCGAACAGGATGAAGACCTCGAGCCGGCCCGCGTCGCCGGATACGCCGAGGCGTAAATCTCTGGAGTGTGGTAAAAACGCCACACCGTGAGGCGACTCGCCCTCTGCATTCTTCTTTTTCTCGGAATCTCTGCGTTCGCTGCGCCGAATGAGGAACCGAAGATCGAGAACCTCACCGCGATCGCGAACGGCGGCAGCGTCTCGGTCCATTTCGATCTGGCCACGGCCTTCGACAAGCGGCGCGTCGACCAGATCGGGAGCGGCGCCTCGACGTCGATCACCTACGTCGTCGAGATCTTCCGCTCGCGTCCCTACTGGCTCGATGAGGGAATCGGGCGCACCCGCATCGAAGTCGCCGCGCAGTTCAACTCCGTCACGCGCGAATACCTGCTGACGTATCGCCGCGACCGCAAGCTGGTGAAGTCGCAGACCTTCACCGATCTCGCGTCGCTCGAGAAGGCGATGACGGTGATCGATGAGCCGAATCTCTTCGACATCGGAGGGCGGCGTCCGTACAAAGTCAAAGTGCGGGTGAAGGCCGATCTCACGCGCGGCTGGCTTCTCTACTTCATCCCGTGGGAAGTCTCCACGCGCTGGAAGGAGATCCGCGTCACTTCGGCGGAGGCGAAGCCGTGACGAGCTTTCGCGAACTGCTGCTGCGGTATCGCAAGGATCCGCGCTTCATCATCACGGCGCCGCTCGTCGTGCTCACCGGCACGAGCCTCATCTATTACGCGATCGAGCGCGCCAAAGAGTTGTCGCCCGAGGCGCTGTCGAGCCAGGTGCTGCTGTTCGTTCTCTGGAACATCAACGTCCTCCTCTTCCTCGGCATCCTCTTCGTGATTCTGCGCGGCATCGTGAAACTCGTGCTCGAGCGGCAGCGCGGAATCATCGGCTCGCGCTTTCGCACGAAGCTCGTGCTGACGTACGTCCTCAGCTCGCTCGTTCCGGTCATCCTGCTGTTTCTCGTGGCGACGGACTTTCTGCGCGTCTCGATCGACCGCTGGTTCAACACGCCGGTGCGGACGATCCTGCAGAACGCCGAGGCGATCGCGCAGATGTCACAGGATCAGGCGGCGAAAGTTGCGGCGGGCGCTGCGCGCGAAGTCGCGGCGACCCCCGCGGTCATCGACGCCGCACAGATGGACTCCGTCCTGCGCCGCGTGCAGCAGTTTCACGATGTCGACTTCGCCGCGCTCTATCGAGGGGCTGCGCTGGTGAAGATGCTCGCCGATCCGCGCGCGCCGCTGTTCGAAGTGCCGGAGCCCTCCACGCGCTTCTTCGATGAAGTGCAGGCGAAGGGGACGGTGACGAAGATCGATGTCGGCGCGAGCGGGAAGTGGATCCGCGTGGCGCAGCGCGTGGGCAGCGGACCGTACATCGCAGTGTCGGGCGTCTTCATCCCGCAGGCGATGAACCGGATGATCGACGAGGCGATCGTCGCGCACAAGAACTTCCAGCAACTCGATGCGGAGCGGCCGACGCTGAAGGCCTCGCAGACGATGCTCTTCCTCGCCGTCACGCTGGCGATTCTCTTCGGCACGCTCTGGACGTCGATGTATGCATCGCGGCGCATCACCGTGCCGATCAAGGCGCTCGCGGAAGCGACGGACAAGCTCGCGGAAGGCGGCTACGGGCACCGCGTCGATCTTGTCGCGACCGATGAAGTCGGCAAGCTGATCGACTCGTTCAACGACATGTCGGGGCAGCTCGCGCAGCAGCGGCTCGCGCTGACGGATACGAATCGGCGTCTCGACACGGAGCGCGCGTATCTCTTCACCGTTCTCGACTCCGTGTCGACCGGAATCATCGCGTTCAGCGATGATCTCGAAATCCTCAGCGTCAATCGCGCGGCGCTGCAGATGCTGCAGCTCGAGGCTCCGCCTCCGCGCGCCAGGATCCCTGACGTTTTTCACGGCGATCTTGCGCCGATGGCCGATGCGGTGCGTGAGCTGACGAGGCGCAAGTCGCGCGCGCGCGAGGTCACGCTGATCTGCGGCGGTGAGCTGCGCTACCTCGAGCTTTCCGCGGCGCGGCTCGGCGGCACGGAGAAGGGCTGGGTGCTCGCGATCGAGGATTCGACGCAGCTCGTGCAGGCGCAGAAGCTCGCGGCGTGGAACGAGGCCGCACGGCGTATCGCGCATGAGATCAAGAATCCGCTGACGCCGATTCAGTTGTCCGCGGAGCGCATGGCGAGGAAGTTCGGCACGAATGAGCCGGCGATCGAAGAGGGTTGCCGCACGATCGTGACCGAGGTCAGCCAGCTCAAGCGGATGGTGGATGAGTTCTCGCGGTTCGCGCGGATGCCGGCCGTGCATCTGCGCCATGCGCAGCTCGCCGACATTCTGCAGCAGGCGGCGAGTCTCTATCGCGATGTGAAGCCGGGAGTGACGGTGAGTGTGAATGTCGAGGAGGATCTCGAGCTGCTCATCGATCCGGAGCAGATCCGCCGCGCCGTCGGCAATCTGCTGAAGAACGCGGTGGAGGCGACGGAGTCGGGCGAGATTCGTGTCTCGGCGCGGCGGGCACCGCATCGCGTCGTGATCGAGGTCGCCGATCCGGGGCGCGGCGTGCCCGATGAAGACAAGGAGAAGTTGTTCCTCCCGTACTTTTCGACGAAGCGCCGCGGCACGGGCCTCGGCCTGGCGATCGTGCACCGCATCGTTCGCGATCACGACGGGCAGATTCACGTGCACGACAATCATCCGCACGGGACGAGATTCGAGATCGAGCTACCAGCGTAATGGCCAAGATCCTCATCACAGACGACGAGCCGTCCATCCGCACGACGCTCTCCCAGATCCTCGAAGACGAGGGGCACAAGACGACCGTTTGCGAATCGGGCGAAGAGGCGATCGCGCAGATTGCGCGCGATGAGTTCGATCTCGCCATTCTCGATCTCTGGCTGCCCGGAATCGACGGCCTGAGCGTGCTCGAGCGGCTCAAGGGATCGAATGCGGCGCCGCCTGTGATCGTGATCTCGGGTCACGGCAACATCGACGCCGCGGTGAAGGCCACGCGGCTCGGCGCTTACGATTTCCTCGAGAAGCCGCTCTCGCTCGAGCGCGTCCTGCTCACCGTGACGCACGCGCTGAATGATCAGAAGCTGCGCGAGCAGGTGCGCGATCTGCGGCGCGAGCAGGTCTCGCTCGAAGAGCTGCTGATCGGCGAGAGCGAACCGATCAGGAAGCTCGATCAGCAGATTCGCAGCGCGGCTCCGTCGAACAGCCGCGTCCTCATCACAGGCGAGAACGGCAGCGGCAAGGAGATCGTCGCGCGCACACTGCACCGGCTCTCGCATCGCGCGGAGCAGGCGTTCATCGATGTGAACTGCGCGGCGATTCCGGAGGAGCTGATCGAGTCGGAGCTCTTCGGTCATCGCAAGGGCGCGTTCACCGGCGCGATCGATGAGCGGAAGGGAAAATTCGAGCTCGCGGACGGCGGCACGCTGTTCCTCGACGAGATCGGCGACATGAGCCTCAAGACGCAGGCGAAGGTGCTGCGGGTGCTGCAGGAGCAGACGTTCCAGCGCGTCGGCGGACAGCAGACGATTCGCGTCGACGTGCGCGTGATCGCCGCGACGAACAAGGATCTCGAGGCGGAAATCGAAGCGGGGAACTTCCGCAGCGATCTCTACTACCGCTTGAACGTCATTCCGATCGAAGTGCCGCCGCTGCGCGCTCGCGGCAACGATGTGATCGTGCTCGCCGAGTACTTTCTCCGCCGCTTCGCCGCGGAGACGGGATCACCGCGCAAGAAACTTTCGGCCGCTGCCGGGGGAAAGTTGAAGACGTATCCGTGGCCGGGGAACGTGCGCGAGCTGCGCAACGTGATCGAGCGGCTCGCGATCCTCGTTCCCGGCGATACCATCGATGCCGAGGACATCCACCTCGGTACCCGCAGCGCGGTTCCGGCGGAGATCGCGCGCGACCTGACGCTCAAGCAGGCGAGGGACGAATTCGAGAAGCAGTACATCCTCGACCGCCTCCGCGAGTTCGGCGGCAACGTCAGCCGAACCGCCAAAGCCCTGGGCGTCGAGCGCAGCAACCTCCACAAAAAACTCCAGGCCTACGGCATCCGCCGTTAAGTTGGTTTTCGGGGGTCACACCTGGAAAATCAACTTAACCGGGCTTCCCTCGGCGGCGTTAAGTTGATTTTCCAGGTGTGACCCCCGAAAACCAACTTAACGTAAACAAAAACGCGGCCGGGAGGCCGCGTTTGACTTGCTGTCGTTTGGAGCGGGAAACGGGACTCGAACCCGCGACATCAACCTTGGCAAGGTTGCACTCTACCAACTGAGTTATTCCCGCGTAAGGAAGGCGAAGCTTAGTCAGCGAACTGGTCACTGTCAAGCTCCGCGCAACCGCCTCTAACGGAGCAGGAGCCGATCCTATTTCCTTCGCTCCCCGTCTGCTGCAGTCCGCATTGGAAAGCGGTGTCGCAAGGTTGCGACGAACGCGGCATCTGCGCGTTCCGACACGTACCCGAGCGGCGAGTATCCGCGCGACCATGCGACATAGAACGTGATGACGAGCGCGATCGCGGTGATCACGAAGTTCTGCCAGCCGTTGAGCGGCCATTGCCCATCCCACGTCAACTCCGGCGTGCGCGAGAAGGGCAGCAGGTAAGGGATCGGCCACTGATATCCGTCCGGTCCCCGTGCGCCCACGACATCGCCGAGGATGTGCGAGTGAAACGCGACGGCGGAGAGGATCGCCGTGAGCGTGCGCCGCCGCGCCATCGCGAATGCAAGCGCAGTGAAGACGATTGCGAATCCGATGTTGTGCGCGAGGATGTGGTGATAATCGGTCCACCAGAGCAGCGGGTGGTTCGTATTGCGCGTCGGTATTTCGACGAGCATCCCGAGTCCGTCGATGTCAGGGATCACCGCCGCGGTGGTGACGATGAGGCGCTCGCGCCTGTCGAGCGCGGGCGAAACGCTGGCGATGCACCATCCGATGAAGAAGTGCTCGATGACGTTCATGCAGCCATTGTGGCCGAATCAAAGATCCCGCCGCCGTCCAGCGTAGAATGACCGTAGCTCGATGCTCCCGCTCTGCATGGTGTTCAGCATGGCGGTGCTGCCGGCGATCCAAGCGGCGCCGCCCGCTCCCCGCCTGCCGATTGCCGCGGTCACCGCGCGGAACGCAGATGGCAGGAGCATTCACGAAGGTGAAACGGTCACGCTGGCCGGCACCGCCATCGCCGACTCTTCCACGTTCTACGTCAATCTGACGAAGTTCTTCATCGAAGACGACCAGAGCGGCATCGCCGTGTTTTCGCAGAAGGTGCTGGCGCCTCACGTCGCGCTCGGCGACGTCGTTCAGGTGAAGGGCCGCATCGTCACCTACCAGAGCTCGATCGAGATCATCCCCGAAAGCCTGGAGGTCATTGCGCACGGCCGCGTACCTCAGCCGCAGTTCGTCAGCGGCTCACAGTTGCTGCAGGACCGCTGGTACGGCCGGCTGGTACAGACGCGCGGCCAGGTCGTCGATGTCATGCAGCGTGCGCGCGGCAATGACATCCGCGTGCAGGCGGGACGCGAGCTGATCACGGTGCACCTCACCGATCTGCAGCGCACGCGGATGCCCCAGTTGGAAGTCGGCTCGACGATCGTCGTCACCGGTATCAGCACGACCTTCGTCGTCGCGCGCCGCCTCACCGCGCAGATCCTGCCGCGCTATCCCGCAGACATCGACGTGGTGGAGGCTCCTCCACTTTTCACACGCCAGGATGCGGAGAGAGCGGCGATCGCCGCCGGCTTTCTCATCCTGCTGGTCGTCACATGGAATCTGACGCTGCGGCGCCGCGTGCGGAAGGAGATGGCGCGGCATCGCGAAAGTGAGGGGCGTTTCGAAGCCGTCGCGCAGACTGCACCCGTCGCGATCTTCATCTATCAGGGGACAACCTTCCAATACGTGAATGCCGCAGCGGAGCAGATCACCGGCTATTCGCGCGATGAGCTGATCGGGCGTGAGTTCTGGGACATTCTCGATCCCTGCTATCGCGATCTCGTCCGCGACCGCGGCCTCGCGCGGCAGCGGGGAGAGGAGGTGCCTCCGCGCTACGAGTTTCCGATCATCCGAAAAGATGGTCGCCGCGCGTGGCTCGATTTCAGCGCCACCACCGTTCAGTACGGAGGAGCGCCGGCGGCGCTGGGAACGGCCTTCGACATCACGGAACGAAAGAACGCCGTGAGTGTGCTCGAGCAAAGCGAGAAGCGTTTCCGCGCGCTCGTCGAGAACAGCACCGACGCGATCGCGATGATCGACGCGACCGGCAGGCTGCTTTGGGTCGGCCCATCCACCGAGCGCGTCCTCGGATACACGGAAGCGGAGTCGATCGGCTCGCAATCGCTCGACATCATTCATCGCGACGACCGCCCGCGAGTCGAGGCCGGCTTTCAGGAACTGCTGCGCGATCCGCGCGGCCGTCTCATCGAGTCGTATCGCGTGCGCGCGAAGGACGGACGCTGGCTCTGGCTCGAGATCATCGCCACGAATCTGATGGACGACCCGGCAGTAGGAGCGGTCGTCGTGAACTATCGCGATGTGAGTGAGCGCAAGCGCGTCGAAGAGGAGATGCGGCATCAGGCGCTGCATGACACGCTCACCGGCCTCCCGAATCGCAATCTCTATCAGGACCGGCTGGGGCTTGCCCTGGCCAAGGCGCGGCGCAGCGGCAAGCCGCTGGCAGTCATGTTCGTCGATCTCGATCTCTTCAAGCTGATCAACGACAACCTCGGCCACATCGTCGGCGACGGGGTTCTGAACCAGGTCGGCCAACGAATCGTCGAGTGTGTCCGTGTGACCGATACGGTGGCTCGCGTGGGCGGCGACGAATTCGTCGTGATCGTGGAGGACCTCGAGTCGACCGCGAATGCGATGGAGATCGCATTCAAGATCCTCGAGCGGGTTGTTCAGCCGTACAGCGTCGATGGCCATCAGCTGCACATCTCCGCGAGCATCGGCGTCAGCGTGTTTCCGGATGATGGCGACGACGCCGACACACTGACGCGCAACGCCGACAAGGCGATGTACCGCGCCAAGGAACTGGGCCGCAACAACGTGCAGCTCTTCACGGTCGAGATGAACGAGCGGTATCGCAGCCGGCTGATGTTCGAGGCCGGCTTCCGGCGTGCGCTCGAGCAGCGCGATTTCGTGGTGCACTACCAGCCGATCTACTCCGCGACGCAGCAGCGCGTCGCGGGGGCCGAGGCTCTCGTGCGCTGGAACGACCCGCAGCGCGGGCTCGTCTATCCGGACGAGTTCATTCCGGCAGCGGAGGAATCGCGCATGATCATTCCGCTCGGCGCCTGGGTGTTGAAGAGCGCGTGCGAACAGCTCCGTTCGTGGCACGCCGAAGGATTCGGGCACATGCACGTGTCGGTGAATCTCTCCGTGCGGCAGTTCCATCAGCGCGATCTGCTGGCGATGATCGACAACGTGATCGCGGAAGCGAGGATCGATCCGGCGGCGCTCGAGCTGGAGATCACGGAATCGGTGGCGATGCAGAATGTCGAGCTGACGCGCACGCTGCTGCAGGAGCTTCGCGCGCGCGGCGTGGGGATCGCCATCGACGATTTCGGCGCCGGCCAGTCATCGCTGCTCTACCTCCGCCAGTTTCCGATCACGACGATCAAGATCGACCGAGTCTTCGTCCGGGAGATCACGACGAAGAAGCACGATGCGGCGATCGTCGGTGCCGTCATCCGGCTTGCGCACGACCTCGGCATGACCGTCACGGCGGAGGGCGTGGAGACGGAGGAGCAGCGCGACTTCCTCATCGCGCGCGAGTGCGACTTTCTGCAGGGATTTCTCTTCAGCAGGCCGGTGCCGGCGGACCAGCTGTTCCTTCCCTCATCGACGGCGTAGCTACCGAATCACCTTCATCGCTTCGGTCGCCATTCTTTGCGCGGCCGGGCCGGGATTGAGGCTAACTGCGCGCTGCACCACCTGGCGCGCTTCCGCGCCCCGCCCCTGCACCGCGAGAATGACGGCGAGGTTGCCCCAGGCATCGATGTCGTCGGGGAACAGCTCCACTTCCTTCCGGTACGCCTGTTCGGCCTCGGGGCCTCGCTGCAGGTGCAGCAGGGCTTCGCCGCGATCCGCCTGGAGGCCGCGAACCGAAGGCGTTTTCTCTGCTGCGCGATCGAGCGACGCGAGCATGCCCTGCCAGTCGCCGCTTTGTTTCTGCACGCGCGCCAGCAGCAGGAGCGACGCGGTACGCTGCGGCGCTCCCGCCAGGGCAGCTTCCGCTTCCTTTCGCGCCGCGGAGGAATCGCCGCGCGCGAGCGCGATGCGCGCCAGCAATTCGTGCGCGAGCACCGGCTCCATCGCGGCGGCAGTGGTTGCGATCGCCTGCGCCTCATCGAGATGCCTGCTTCGCATCAGCGCGTCCGCGAGCGCCAGCGCGACCGCCGGATTCGCTGCGAATTGCCGCTGCGCGTTCCGCAGCACGGCAATTCCTTCTTCAGGGTGCCCGCTCGTTTCCTTCGCTCGCGCGAGCAGAATCCAGGCGTCGAGAATCTCCGGCGCGCCGCGAGTCACGAGTTCCAGCATCGGGATCGCCTCCCGAGTCCCACCGGCGCGCGCCGTCCGCTCCGCATTGCGATACGCAGTCAGATATCGAATGCGCTCCTTCGGATCGGGATACGTCCCTTCGCCGGCAGGCGAACCGTTGCTCATGTATCCGAGCGACGCGAGCTTGCGCTGGTCTTCCTCGTCGATGTGCGAGGGAGCATTCAAAGGTGTGGCTCGCGCCGCGAGCGCCTTCGCCAGCGTCAGCCCTTCGCGGCGATCGCGCTGCAGGACATTCGTCGTTTCCTGCGGATCCGCCGGGAGGTCGTACAACTCGGCGTGCGGCGCCTCGATGTACTGATACCTGGCCGTGATGACCGAGGTGAGTTGCCGCCAGTGAAAGTGCAGCCGCTCGTAGTAACTCTCCGCATCGAGCTGCCGGCCGGGATCGGGTTTCGTGTGGAGCAGGTCGACGCCATCGAGATGCTGCGGCGCGGCGATGCCGGCCGCGCCGAGGATGGTCGGCAGTACGTCGGTCAGAGCGGCGAGGGACGCGACGTGCTTTCCGCGCTCGCCGTTCGGAAGCTTGATGATGAGCGGCACCTGCAGCGCTTCGCGGTAGACGAAGACGCCGTGATCGAGCTCGCCGTGATCGCCGAGCCCCTCGCCATGATCGGAGAGCAGCACGATGATTGCGCGGTTGTAGAGCCCGCGCCGTTTGAGCTCCGCGATGAATTTTCCGGCGGTATCGTCGGCGTAGGCGACCGCGGCGTCGTAACTCGCGCGTCCCGTCTGCTGAAATCGCGATGGCGCGCGGTAAGGCCCGTGCGGGTCATAGAGATGAAGGAAGCAGAACATCTTCTGCTGCGAGACGCCGTTCATCCACGCCGTCAGTGCGGCGAGCGTCTTCTCGCCGGGACGCGATGCGGTGATGTCGAGCGCGTCCCCCGTGTCGTCATCGTAATAGCCGAAGCCGCGCGCGATGCCTGTGTTCTTCCGCAGGACATAGGAGGAAACGGCGCCGCCGGTGGCGTAGCCATTCGCCGCGAGAATCGAGGCGAGCACCGGCAGCTTCTCGTTCAGCGCATAGCCGGCGTTGTCGCGCACGCCGTTCGACGCAGGCAGCAGCCCGGTGAAGATCGTCGTATGTGATGGCAGTGTGAGCGGCACGTGGCTCCACGTGTTGTCGAACGTGATGCCGTCCTTCGTCAGCGCGACGATGTTCGGCGTCAGATCGGCGCGCACGCGATCCGCGCGCAGCGTGTCGATGGAGATCAGGATGATGGGAGGGGACGGCGCGGGATGTCTGGTGCAGGCAAACGTTAGAGCGAGCAGCAGGCAAGCTGCAGAATTCAGAACGCGGCCGGCATGCATTTCGCGGTTAGCTCTCAGGATGGAAAAAGCCCCGGCCGCGGCGATCGCGGCCGGGACGAGACACTACTAGAACCGTGCACCGAGGGAGAAGTAGTACGTGCGCGGGAGCTGGAAGTCGCCGTTCGGAGCGATCAGGTTGGCGCCTGCGCTCGTCGTGGGATTTCTCGGCTGCCCGAACTTCGAGCCCTTCGCCCAGTTCACCCCTTCCACCGGCGTGTCGGTGAACGGATTGAACGCTTTCAGGATGCGGACGGTCGTGTTGCCGTTGGTCTGAGCCTGATTGTTGAATGCGTTGATGACCTTGCCCTGCACGAACAGCTTCACGGCGTGCAGCGGGATGTCGAGCGTTGCCGCGAGATCGGTCGACGACACATCGTCCCAGCGATAGATGCCGCGGCCGCCGAAGAAATAGCTGACCGTGGCCGGCGCGCCGTTGTACGAGAAGCCGGCCGGCAGGCCCGGATCGAAGGACGACGTCGAGAGCTGTCCGATCGCCGAATAGGGAGTGCCCGAGGCGTAGCGCTGCAGGAGGCTCAGATTCAGCGTGCTGCCGAATGCGACCGGCTGGTCGTAGCTGATCCAGGCATTCAGCTTGTGGCGCTGATCGCCGGGGAGATAACCGGTCGGCGCGTTGTTCGCGAATCCGCGATACTCCGGATACTGCAACTGCGTCTCGGCGATCGGGCCGCTGCCCGTCGTTTCCCCAAGTACGTTGCCCTTGAGCGTCGAGTACGTGTAGTTGAGGCCGAAGTTCGTCCGTGCCCACGGCTGATAGGCCGCCTGCAGCGTCGCGGCGTTGTAGGTCCGCTTGAAGTGATCGCTGTTGGTGATGTACGTGAGATCGAAGTTCTGATGCAGATCGATCGTCGTGCCCCCCTGCGTCACGATGCCCGGCACGCTGCCCGTGGTCTGATTCGCCACGAGCGCGTAGAAGTTCTTCCAGTTCTTGTGTTGCAGGTCGAGACGGACGTAGGCGTTCTTCGACACCTGCCAGCCGCCGCCGAACGAATACTCATCGACGCTCGGTGACTTGAGCGAGCCGTTGATCTTCGTCGCGATGCCGGCGATGTTGCCGAAGAGAGGCGCGTTGTTCGTGCCGCCGTGCGCAAAGAAATAGTCGAACATCTGCTGCAGCGCCTGGGTGGTGGTCAGCGAGTGGTTCTGGTTGATGTTCGGACCGGTGTACTCGTAGTAGAGGTACGACGGATTGCCGCCGCCCGACGCGCCGCTGCCGACCGACTCCGCGACGCGCGAGACGTAACGGCTGTAGCTGGCGTTGAGGCGGAACTTGCCGTTGCCTTGCGGGTCGAGGATCACGCCGAGGCGCGGGCTGAATGCGGAGTCGTTGGCGACGACTGCTCCCGACGAATCAGTGCCGTGGTTCTTGTCGTAGCGCAGTCCGATGTTGAAGCTCCACCGCGTATTGAGATCCCACTTGTCGTTGACGAAGACGGAGCGCGTGATGAAGTCGGAGCCGCGCGTCAGTTGGAAGATCGGGTTCCACTTGATCAGATCGCCGGTGTTGAAGTTCGGATGGCAGACGATGTTCGATGCGTCGTTGCCGGTGCAGGTCGGCGCGATCAGATCATTGTCCGAAGTTCCGAGTGTGTAGACGATGTAGTTCGACGCGGACTGGTAGTTGTTGGCGATGCGCTGCTCGGCCCAGTTCTCGTAACCGCCGACGATGTTGTGCGAGCCGAAGCCCTTCGACGCGAGGTAGTACGTCGCTTTCGCGCCCCAGAGCGTGTTGTTGCGCTCTTCGGGATCGCAGATCGCGCAGAAGATCGCGTCGCCCGCATACCCTTCGCCGGTGCCGAGTGCGGTGACGATCGGCGTGCCGGTGGCGGGTGTCGTGCCGATTCCGCCGCCGCCGACGAAGGCGAAGTACTTCTTCGACCAGTTCGCCTGCACGAGCAGTGACGAGCTGAGGATGCCGTTGTACTCGGCGGTCTTGATGTTGTTTGGATTCGTCCGGCTGGCCTCGATCGACGCCGTGTCGAGACAGGGTGCGAATGCACAGAAGTTGGTCAGCTTGCTCGTGTCGCGGAGATAAGAACCGACGAGGCTGTGCTTGTCGGTGAGTTGCGAGGTGAGCTTGCCTTCGAAGCGCTCGTCCTTGTTGCCGAACGTGAAGGGGGTATTGGCGTCGTTGCCCATCGTGTTCGTCTGGCTGCGGTTGGAGTAGCGTCCCGCGGTGAAGAACCAGAGGCGGTCGCGCACGATGCGCCCGCCGAGCGTGGCCTCGTAGACGGGATTCGTCTTGTCGGTCGCTTTCGAATTCGAGAGCCTGCCCTGAGCGGTCCAGCGATCGTTGGTGACCGTGTCGCGGAGCGAACCGCTGAAGTTGTTGCCGCCCGACTTCGTGATCGCGCTGACCACGCCGCCGGTGAAGCGGCCGTACTCCGCGGAGATCGCGCCGGTCTGCACCGTGGTCTCCTGAATCGCATCCTCGATGAAGAGGTTGTGCGGCTGGCCGCGCAGGTTCTCGTTCACCGACGCGCCGTTGATGAGGAACGCGCTGTCGTAAGCGGGAGCGCCGGCAATCTGAATGGCGCCTGCCGCGGCGCCGCCGCCGGCGGAGCCGTTGCTCGCGGCGTTGGAGACGACGACGCCCGGAGCGAGAGAAGTCGTCGACTGCAGCGTACGCGCAACGGGGAGATTGTTGACGACATCCTGCTTGAGGTTCGCCTTGATCTCGTTCGTCTCGAGCACGGCGGTCTGATTCGCCGTCACCGTGATGATCTCTTCCTTCGAGAGCTGCATGTCGGCGTCGGCGCGTGAAGTCTCGTTGAGCGCAACGTGGATGTTTCTCGTCTGCGCCTTCATGCTCTCGAGCTCGAACTTCACCGTGTAGTCGCCCGGCGGAAGTGCGCCGAAGTTGTAGTTGCCGTTCACGTCGGACGTGGTCGTGCGGACACCCTGCAGCGAGGGCGATGAGATGGTGATGGTCACGCCGGGAAGGGGAGAGCCGCTGGCGGTTACCGTGCCTGTGAGCGCAGCTCTCGTCTGGGCATGTGTGGCCACTCCGACCAACATCAGAAGTGCGGCCAGTGTGATGGATAGCTTTCTTGAGACTGACAAGCATGTCCTCCTGAATCTTTGAAGGTGAGTTTGTGAATGAAAGGCCGGTCGTGATGTTGTTGGTTCGCGGTCACCTCTTTCGTGGAGATCTCGATTGCAGACCCGGCTGCGTCACGCGACCGGCCGTAACCGTCGCGTCACAAGTCCGCGATTCCATGCCGGTTGTAAGTGCATTGCGGCGGCCATCGCGCCAGAGCGGGCGTATTGCGTAGAAAGCCGCGCCGTTGCAGCGGTTTGTGGTGCAGCGAGTGGTTAGTGGAGGTTTGCGAAATTCAAGATCCCGGGGGACCGATTCAATTCGCCGGAGCGCACGTTACGATCGCGTCACAGTTTCGACCGGGTGCAGCCGCTTGTTAGGCGCCGGTTACGCGCGCCACAGCCAGGGACGCTGCGCGTCGGCGACGGGGCGAAATGCGTCGGGGAAATGCCGCACCTCGAATCGCCATCCGTTCCAGTAGAGCGAGAGGATGTCGTAGCGCAGCATCGCCTCGGGATGGCGAGCCGCGTATTGCTCGCCCAGCCGCACGAGGCGCTCGCGCTTCGCGCGGTTCACTGCCTCGTAGCCCTCGCCGGCAGCGAGCGTCTGCCGCGTCTTCACTTCGACGATCGCCGCGATCTTCCCCCGCCGCGCGACGAGATCGATCTCGCCGTCGCTCAGCCGGAGGTTGCGCTCGACGATCGCGTAGCCCCGCAGACGGTAAAACCATGCAGCGCGGCGCTCTCCAAGCCTTCCGAGCTTCTTTGGCTCCATCAACTGAAGATACCTCGGCACTCGGCGCATGGTGCCCAGCGTCCCCGAGCCCCAGAGAGCCGGAGCTCGAAAACTCTACTTCCTGTGGAAGTGCCGCTCGATGTCGAGATGACGAATGTCGACGATGATCGGCCGTCCATGCGGGCAGGCGAAGGGATTCGACGACTGCAGCAGCTCCGCGACCAGCCGCGCCATCTCTTCGCCGCCGAGCGGGCGGTGGACTTTGATCGCCGCCTGGCATGCGAGCGACGCGCAGACCTTCTCGCGCACCGCAATCAGATGCGAGCGATGCTCATCGATCGAGGCATCGATCAGCTTGCGAAGAAACGAGTCGACGTCGTTCTTCACCAGTTCCGCGGGGAGGGCCGAGATCGCAAACGTGTTCCCGGAGAAGCGCTCGATCTCGAACCCGATCGCGCGCAGCTCGCCCGCGTGCGAATCGAGCACGGCGCTCTCCGACGCTCCCGCCTCGTACAGAAGGGGCGTGAGCAGCTTCTGCGATGCGGGTGCGTGCTGCGCAAGCCGCGCATGAAACCGGTCGTAGAGCACGCGCTCGTGCGCTACGTGCTGATCGACGATCCGCAGTCCACCGGGTGTATCGAGGAGGATGTAGCTGAGACGGTACTGGCCGATGACGCGTCCCTGCAGGTCTCCGAGTTGCGGAGGAAGCTCGATCTCCGGCTCCGGGAGTGTCGCCGTCTGCGCGGGACGCGGCGGCTGGACGACGGGCCGCTGCTGAAAGAGAGGCGTGTATTCGATGCGCGGCACCACCGGCGCGACCGTCGGAGGAATCAACATCGGTTCGTGCGAGAGCAGCCCCGAGCCTTCCTCCGCGCCGCCGAGGGCTTTTTTGATTCCCTGCTCGACCACGACGTGCACGATGCCCGAATCGCGGAAGCGAACCTCGGTCTTCGCCGGATGAACGTTGACGTCGACGAATTCGGGAGGCACTTCGAGGTAGAGCACGATGGCCGGATGACCGTCGAAGTCGAACTGATCCGCCGCGCGATTCGCGGCGTGCGTCAGGACGCGGTCCTTCACGAGCCGGTTGTTCACGAAGAAGAACTGATTGCGCCGGCTGCCGAAGCGGAGGCCGCGGGTGACCCATCCGGTCGCGCGCGCCTCACCGATCGTCGTGTCGATTTCCTCGAGGCTCTCCGCTGCGTCGTCGCCGAGGATCTGCAGGACGCGCTCGCGCTGAGTGAGGGTGGCGGGGACGTCGAGCACGACGCGGCCGTTGTGTTCGACGCGAAAGGCGCGCGAGTGGAGGAGCAGCGCGTAAGACGTCACGACGCTCACGATCGAGCGGAACTCGGCTTCGGCACTCCGGAGGAACTTGCGGCGCGCGGGAACGTTCTCGAACAGCTCGCGCACGCTGATCGTCGTGCCGCGGTCGCGCGCCGCGGGGCGCTGCGTGCGCTGGCCGGTGAGCGGATCGCATTCGATCTCGATCGCATGCTCGCTCTCGCCGTCAAACGTCGTGAGCGTGAAGCGCGAGACGCTGGCGATCGACGGCAGTGCTTCGCCGCGAAAGCCGAGCGTGCGGACGCGCGTCAGATCGTCGAAGAAACGGATCTTCGACGTCGCATGGCGTTCGAGCGCGAGCCGTGCATCATCGGCCTGCATGCCGCAGCCGTCGTCGCGAATCTCGATGAGCTTGCGCCCGCCGCTCTCGAGGAGAACGTCGATCGTGTTGGCGCCGGCATCGATGGAGTTCTCGATCAGTTCCTTGACGACGGAAGCGGGACGCTCGACCACCTCACCCGCCGCGATCTGATTGACGAGATCCGAGGGGAGGACGTGGATGCGGGGCATTGGGGAACTGTAGCAGACAGCAGGGGGAGGGGCAGGCTGCTGCCTTCGGCCTGTTAAGATGTTCCCGTGGCCCGGCGCATCGGTGCACTTCTCGCGATCATCGTCCTGCTCTGTCTGGCACTGCTGCTCGTCTGGCGTGTCTACATCCACAAGACTCAGGGAATCACCCCCGAAGAGCCCTCGGTTGTATCGATCGATCCGAACATGGCACGTCCCCTGCTCTAAATAAGTTCCGTTAGAGAAGTGAGGAACCCCCAAATGAAACAGTCCCTTTTGAGTCTCGCAGCGCTGGTCGTACTCCTGATGCCTGTCACGCTTCATGCGGATCAGCCCGAGGCAGTGGATCTGACGAATTCGTTCCGTGCGGCGGGATTGAGCGATATCGACCGGCTGCAGGTTTACGAGGTCGGCGGAATCGTGATTCTGCGCGGCCGTACCGACTCGAACCTCAAGGCCGAGGATGCAGGCCGCATCGCGACGAGTCTCGGTTACACGCGAGTGGCGAACCTGATTCAGCTCACGAGCGCTCCCGATGACGGAGTGATTCTCCGTGCTGCAGAGCGCGCGCTCGCACGCCACCGTTCACTGGATGGCTGCAAGCTGCGCGTCGACAGCCAGCACGGCGTCGTCCGCATCGCGGGCACCGTGCACTCCGAGCTGCAGAAGCAGGTCGCGATCGAGCTGGTGAAGAATGTCGATGGCGTGAGATCGGTGCAGTCGGATCTGACGCACTAGAAATAGTTTTGCGGGCTCGCGGATTCGCGGGCCCGCGGTGAATCTAACCATTCATTGCATCGAATCAGCGGACGAAAGTCCGCTTTTCTTTTTTGCAGGCGTTGAACGGCCGCGAGCCCACGCGCCCGCGGGCCCGCGCGGCCATCAACGCACCGTCCGAATCGAGAACCGCACCTTGCTCCCTTTCAGATTGTCGGGAGCGTGCAACGTGTGCGCATAAACGACGCTGAGCAGCACCTCGAAATCGCGTACGGCGATGCTGGCCTCCCCACCGAGGCCGGCGTCGACGACGAGATTCTCCGACTTCGTCAGTGCGCGGTAGTCATAGCCGACGGAGCCCGCGCCTACGTAGCCGATGCCGTACAGCGTGTTCCAGTGCAGCGCCATCGTCCGGTAGTCGCGATTGCGGAACACCGGCACGAAGTACTCGTTCGTCACATGCGCCTCATGGGTCCCCTCGGAATCGGCGCGGTCGCCGACTCCCTTGAGCGCGTCTCGCCCTCCCATCTTGAACATCTCGTACTGCGGAATCGTGTAGAGCGAGATCGCCGGCGTGGTCGGCGTCGTGTTCTCCGCCAGGCCGCGAGTGAGGAACACGCCGCCGTGCAGCCGCGAGACGAGGAACGACGTGCCGGTGATGTCGAAGCGGCGGAGCGCTTCTGATTCGAGTTTGGTGTAGTGGTAATCGCCGGTGGCAACCTTTGCCGATTCGGTAATCGCAGCGGCAAGTCCGAACTTCTGCGGACCGAGCTCGCGAAACGCCGTAAGTACGGGAACGATCCGGCCGCGCGTTTCACCGACGATCGCATTCATCCGCTCATCGAACTGCGTGCCGAACTGGTAGCCGAACTTCGTATAGATGTTGTTCTTGCGATTGTCGGGATGGGTGAGATCGCCGAACGTGAGGCGGTCATCCTGCAGAAGCCAGAAATAGCGGTTGTTGTAGTCGCGGGGAACTTCGACGAGGAGGAGACCTCCGCGCACGCGCTCGAACTCCTGCTTGCTGGAGGAGCCGACGTCGGGAAAGCCGATCGTGTCGAAGACGCCCAGGCGGTACGTGAAATTGCGCGCGTAGTACTTGTAGCGGAGGAACGTGGAGATGTCGCCGTTCACGAAGCGGTAATCGATCTGGCTCTCGAACAGCACATTGCGGATCAGTTTTCTGAGCCGGATGCTCGCCTGGCCTTCCGGAAGATAGATGTTGACGTAGGGAAGTGCATCACGCCTGTCATAGGCGCCCGCTGCAGTTCCGGACAGCGTGGGAGGAGGCGGCGTGGCCGGCGTTTCCTGCGGTGCGGTCTGCCCAAAGAGGCAGGTCGTGAGGGGGAGCAACGCGAGAACGGCGGTGGGGATGGTTCGCAGTCGCATAAGGCCACCTATGGTAAAGTCAACGAGTTGAAATGGTTAGGGAATCCACAGCCGAGCTGTTTGGCACACGTTTTGTAGTGCGGCGAATAGCTGCGACAGAGTGCGTGCGTACTTGCTTTGAGGAGGTGTGATTTTGTTCCGTCTACGTCGGCTGCTTCTGCCCCTATTGTGTCTTCTGGTCGCCGGGTCTGCATTCGCGCAGACTGGTGGTGCGACCATCACTCGTGATGATCAGCTGAATCTCGTTGCTCCGACATGGAGTGGTGAGACCGGTCTGTTCACCACGATCACCGGCGATACGCTGCACCGCGGTGATCTTTCGTTTGGTGTGTACTTCCAGGATTTCGATCTTCTCGCTGCACCGGCGCGCCAGTTTGCGCCGCTGTCGGCGCGCAAGTATCGCGATATGGGTTACGACCTCTATCGCGTGAGCGCTTCGGTCGGTTATGGCTTTACCGATCGTTGGGAAGGCTCGGTCATGGTTCCGTGGGACCGCCTGCAGAATCACGGAAATGACCGCGCGGGCTTCATCAACGGCTGGCTGTATCAGGGCCGTTTCACCGACAGCGGGTCGGGCGACGTTCGTCTGGCGACGAAGATCGCGCTGCTGGACAACACGAACCCCAGCAAGCTCGCGCTGTCGGGTTTCATTGCTCTGCCGACGGGCAGCGACAACAGCGGCATCGCGACCAACAACGCGAACTACGGCCTCGGTCTCCATTTCACGCATGGAATGGGAACGCTGTCGGGCACGTACGTGATCGTTGGCAAGCGCGACGCCGACAAGAGCAACCTCGGCGTCGACACCGATCTGCCGAACGAGATTCATCTCGACGGCGGCTTGAATGTCCCCGTCGGCTGGTGGCACACGACGAACTGGGTGAACGAGATCAACACCGTCTTCTACAACGGCGGTGACGTGAAGCCCAAGTCGCCGGTGTTCCTCGTGACCGGCATTCGCCACTGGTTCGGCACGAGCGGATGGGCGCTCAATGCGGGCGTCCGCTTCAACGCGAACAAGTTCTCGTATGACCACAAAGAGTGCCGCGTGACGGAGCTCGATGACTGCGCGCTCGGCGGACTCGTCGGCCTGACGTACTCGCCGGTGCACCTGGCCAGCGTCGCGCCGCCTCCTCCGGCACCGACTCCGGTTCCGCCGCCGCCTCCGCCTCCTCCGGCACCGGCTCCGGTTCCGCCGCCCGAGGCGCCTCCGGTGACGCCGCCGCATCAGCCGCAGGAACTGCGGACGGATGAGATTCACTTCGAGCCGGGTTCGGCGCGTCTGACGAACATCGCGAAGGCGATTCTCGACGACGTTGCACTACGCATGAAGCAGGAGCCCAGCTCAACGGCAATCGTCATCGGCTACACGGATGATCGTGAAGCGACGGGAGCGAATGCGGATCTCGATCGCCGCAGGGCCGAGGCCGTGCGCGATTACCTGGTGACGCGCCATGGCATCGACGCCTCGCGCATCACGGTCGAAGGCCACGACGGCCGCGAGCCGGTTGCTGACAACAGCACGGCGGAAGGCCGCCTGCGCAATCGCCGTGTCGTGATCCGGTTGATCATTCCGTAGTCGGAGTTTTTCGATGCATCACTGCCCCCGCGGCTCTACAGTCGCGGGGGTTTTCTTTTTGCAGGGAAGACGGCGCAATGAAGAATGCAGTGGAAGCGTAACCCGCGTTGAAACTGCCTACTCGACCCGTTTACCCCCGACGAAGGAGCCATCAATTTTGAAGCGCATCACCATCGCAGCAATCTTCCTCGCCGCCTGCACCGCCGCCCCGCCGCCACAGGTGCAGCCGCCGGTTAGCCCGCAGCCACCTGTTGCGCAGCTTCCGGCAGCGCCGAATCGCCTGACGCCGATCGGCACGCTGCCCAAAGCGATTCCTGATCCGAAGATCCGCGTCGGACTTCTCAGCGATCAGACCAGCGTGACGTTTCCGCGGATCGACGGCGGTTACTACCTCGTCAGCGATTCCGGGCCGTCTACGCTCAAGCGCGGCTTTTCGGTCACGGCTCCTCTCACCGATACGAATCTTCATTACGGAGTGCAGGTCGCCGCCATTTCGGACAAGTACAGCGCCGACGCGTTTGCGGCGAAACTACGCACCGATACCGGTCAGCGTGTTGACGAGCTGTTCGATCCCTCGGCATCCAACGGCGGGATGTACCGCATCGTGGCCGGTGATTTCTCCGACACGCGCTCCGCGCAGCCGCTGCGCGACGACCTGACCCGGCGCGGCTACGGACAGGAGATGATGATCGTCCGCCGCCCGACCGATACGCCGTTCGAGAAGAAGCTGCAGATCGTGGACGATGAGGGCGATCAATACACGATCGAAAGCCAGTCGCTCCTGGTCATGCCGGTCACGGAAGAGACGGTGGAGATCAACGACAAGCCGTATCGCACCGCGGCGCGGCTCTTCATCAACAGCCGCGGTCTTCTCAACATCATCAATGAGCTCGGCCTCGAGGAGTATCTCGCCGGTGTCGTGCCGGCGGAGATGGGGCCGAAGATCTATGACGAGCTCGAGGCGCTGAAGGCGCAGGCCGTCGCCGCGCGCACGTACGCGGTGCGCAACATGGGGCAGTTCGCGACGGAGGGGTACGACATCTGTCCGGGACCTGCCTGCCAGGCCTATCTCGGATTCTCCGGTGAGGATCCGATGTCGACGCGCGCCGTGAACGACACGCGCGGGCTGGTGATCACCTACGAGGGGAAGCTGATCGACGCGCTCTACACCGCGGCGTGCGGCGGCGAGACGAGCGACGTCGTCACGATGTTTCCGTACCGGAATGAGCCGTATCTGAAGCGGGTGCGTTGCGTGGAGCTGGAGATGATGTCCGTCGCCGGCCGCGCGGACAGCGGGATTCTCAACGAGATGCAGGTGAACGCGCGCGTCTTTGCGGCGATGGCCGGACTCGGCGAGAGCGGGAGCTGGAGCGCGCACGACGTGCAGAAGGCCGGCGAAGCCGCGATTCGCCTGATCGGCGAGCAGGCCGCCGCAGGCGCCGTGCCCGCCTCTTCGCGGAGAGGTGACGTGCTGCGCTACCTCGCGGCGATCTTCAGCCTCGACACCTATGGCCGCACGCTCACGCTGCCCGAGGACCGGAAGTACTTCTTTGCGCAGACGGCGGATCCGCAGCAGGCCGCATATGCCGCCGCAGCGTTCCTCATCAAGTATGGAGTGATGCCGGCGCAGCACATCGACCGCATCGACCTGAATGCGGCCATGCCGCGCGAAGAGCTCTATGCGCTGCTCGGCTCGTGGCTGCGCAAGCATGAGGCGCTGGAAGAGGCGACGGGAAAGATTCAATCGATCAACGGCCGCACGCTCGTCATGAAGGTCGACGGCAAGCCGGCTAACTTCTCATTGCCGCAGGGCATCCCCATCTTCCGCCGCCTCGGCGACCGCTATCAGGAATATGCGAATGTGCCGGTGATGGCCGGCGACCGCGCATTCGTGCAGCGCGGCGCCCATGGCGTCGTCGCCGTGATCGTGCAGGCGAATTACGACGGAGCCTCGTTCGACCGCACTTCGTCCTTTGCGAACTGGACGCGCAGCTACACGGCGCAGGAGCTCGTCGTCTCGATCAACAAGCGCCAGCCGATTCAGCAGCTCATCGATCTCAGGCCCGTCGTGGTCGACGCTTCACAGAGAATCGCCGAACTGCAGGTGATCGCCGAAGGGAACCGGGTGATCGATCTGAAGGGCCTGCCGGTGCGCTGGTCGCTCAATGTGCCGGACAACATCTTCGTGATCGAGAAGACGAAGGATCCCGATGGCAGCGACCGCTACACGTTCTTCGGCAAAGGATGGGGACACGGCATCGGCATGTGCCAGACCGGCGCGTACGGAATGGCCTTCCGCGGCTGGAGCTTCGAGCGGATCCTGAAGCACTACTACACAGGAGTGGAGATCGTTTCCATGGCTTCGGGGGTGCCGGGCCGCTAGGGTGAGTGCAGCGGAGTGTTAGGGGTGGCGACCTGACCATCACGGCTCGATGCCGAGAATCAGAGTCGACAGGGCAACCGCGATGCGGCGGTCGAGGGGCGATGCCGCCGGGAGATCGAGCACGTCGACTTCCGCCGCACGGTCTTCTCTGCGCACGATCCGGCCCGCTTCGATCGGACCCATCTGCAGGAGCACATCGGCGTCGTAGCGCCGGTTGAACTTCGCGGCGAATTTCCGGATCAGCGCGCGGCCTGCCGATTCTTCGACTGCTTCGCCGATGAATCTGCCGCGCGCGTCGTAGATCCGCCAGCGATTGCGGCCCAGCCGCGAAAGGAAGGAACGGCGGACGCGCGCGATGCGCACGCCATCCGTCGTCAGAATCGCGAAGGAGATCAGTGGAAAGGCGGCGCGCGAATCCTGCGCGATCGAGAGCGCGGCGTTCGGCCCGTCGTACAGCGTGACGCTCGTCGGCGGCACGAGCATCGCGATCAGCAACGCGAACGAGATCGACAGGAGCATCGCGATGAGCGCCGCGCCCGGCCGGTGCTCGGCGAAGAGGAACATCGTCGCGGCGGCGCCGGCGAGGAGGACGATCGCCGCCGTGAGGGCTGCGACGATTCCGACCACGCTCGCAAAGCTGCGATACGTCAGCACGACATTCCCTTCGTCATCGCGCACGCGGACCGTCTCGCCGGCCGGCAGGCCGGTCATGAATCGGAAGCGCGTGGCCGCGAACGGATCGCGGCGCGCTTCCGACTCAGGCTGTACTTTTGGGCGGGGAGGAGAGGACCCTCCTTCCGGCAGCGGATCGGGAAGCGGTTCGGTGAGCGGTTCCGTGGAGGGCTCGTCAGGCGGTGCCGGTGCCGGCGCGTCCAGGGTTATTCCGCTTTTTTTTTTAACTCTTCAGGACTGAGCGCTTCGTGCGGAAGAGTCTCCATGCTGAAGCGCTGGTTCTCATCGGTTCCGGCTTCGATGTCGCCGGCATCCACGGTCACCGTAGGCTGCTGCGGAATCGGCGTGTCGAGCCGCTCCGGCTGCGGCGGCGCATCGGCCTCCGTCGGCAACTCTTCCGAGAATCGTCCGTAACTGTTGCCGAGGCGGAGCTTGGCGCCGTGAGTGAGGGGGGCAACGCGGATGCGCTTGCCGTTCACATACGTGCCGTTTGCACTGGCGAGATCGTGCAGCACGAAGAATCCGCGCTCGAAAACGATCTCGGCATGATGTCGCGAGACCTTCGGGTCGCGGAGGATGATGTCATTCCCCGGATCACGCCCGACCGTGAACGGACGGTGCGTCTGAAGCCGGTAACTTTTCTCCGCGCCGTCCAGCCCGACGAAGAAGATCCTCGCCATTCTGCGAAGATTCTAGCAGGCTTGACCGCATAAACCGCTAATTCGACTCGGCTTGACGTGAGATGTGGGTCAGCAGATCGTCGATGGAGACCGGTTTCGTGAGCCACACGCGGATGCGCGGATCGAGCTCGGAAGGCTCCGGCTGACCGCTGATGACGATGACCGGAATCGACGCCGAACCCTGCAGGCGATCGAGCAGCTCGCTGCCGTCCATGAGAGGCATGAGCCAGTCCAGCAGCACGACATCGGGCTTCTCGTCGACGATCCGTTCCAATGCTTCCGCGCCGTTTGCGGCGAGCTTCACCTCGTAGCCGTGGCGATTGAGGCCGATGGCATACAACCTCCGGATGTCGGAGTTGTCTTCGACGATCAGCACGCGTGGCCGGGCTCGCATTCAGGGCGCGAGTGTGCAAGCGGTGGGCCGGGGAGTGCCCAGGCGCCCCAGCGCCCTCCCCCGTGATATCCTCCGCGCCCGAATCGGACATGAATGTAAAAAAACGTTTGCTTGACGGCGCACGGATGAACCGCGCGATTCGCCGCATGGCCATCGAGGTCGTGGAGAAGAATCGCGGTCTGGATGACCTCATCATCGTCGGAATCCGCAGTCGCGGCGTTCCGATCGGTGAGCGGATGGCGAAAGAGATCACCGAGATGGAGGGAACTCCGGTTCCGTTCGGCATTCTCGACATCACGCTGTATCGCGACGATCTCACGACGATCGCACCGAATCCCGTCGTGAAACCGACCAAGCTGCCCGAGCCGATCGACGACAAAGTGGTCGTGCTCGTCGATGACGTGCTCTACACGGGCCGCACTGTGCGCGCCGCGCTCGATGCCCTCATCGACTTCGGCCGTCCGAGAAAGGTGATGCTCGCGGTGCTCGTCGATCGTGGCCATCGCGAACTGCCCATCCACGCCGACGTCATCGGCAAGACGGTGCCGACGGATGCTCACGAAGTCATCAAGGTCAAACTGACGGAGACCGATGACGAGGACGAAGTCCTGATCATGGAGAAATGACGATCAGGCTGCTGCCTCGCAAGTAACGAATGCGTACTCAGACTTCAGCACTGCGATCGCGCCATCTTCTGGGCATCGAGCCCCTTTCTCCCGAAGAAATCACACTCATCCTCGACACCGCCGAAGGCTTCAAGGAAGTCAGCGAGCGGCCGGTGAAGAAAGTGCCTGCGCTGCGCGGGCAGCTCGTCATCAATCTCTTCATGGAGGCCTCGACGCGCACGCGCGTCTCGTTCGAGATCGCGGAAAAGCGCCTCTCGGCCGACACGCTCAACTTTGCGGCGTCGGGATCATCGGTCGAGAAAGGTGAGACGCTGATCGACACGGCCGAAAATCTGATGGCGATGCATCCCGACATGATCGTCATCCGCCACAAGCATCCCGGCGCGCCGAAGATGCTCGCCGACCGGTTGCCGGCGTCGATCATCAACGCAGGCGACGGTGCGCACGAGCATCCGACGCAGGCCCTGCTCGATGCATTCACGATCCGCGAGCGCTTCGGCCGTCTCGCGGGCCTCAACATCTCGATCATCGGCGACATCGCGCATTCGCGCGTCGTCCGCTCCAACATTCATCTCCTGACGAAGATGAAGGCGAACGTCACGATCGCCGCGCCGCCGACACTCATTCCCGCGGAGATCGAGAAGATGGGTGTGCGCGTGGTGCACTCGCTCGATGAAGCGATCGAAGGGGCGGACGTCGTGATGATGCTGCGCATCCAGCTCGAGCGGCAGGGAAAGCTCAGCTTCCCCTCGCTGCGCGAGTACTACAACACCTTCGGCCTCACGCCGGAGCGGCTGCGCCGCGCGAACAGGAACGCGATCGTCATGCATCCCGGCCCGATGAACCGCGGCGTGGAGATCGCGTCCGACGTTGCCGACAACGCGGAGCGCTCGGTCATCCTGCAGCAGGTCACCAACGGCGTTGCCGTCCGCATGGCGGTTCTCTATCTCCTCGGAGGAGCACACGTTGTCGAGTAGCGTTCTCATCACCAACGGCCGCGTCGTCGATCCGTCGCAGGATCTCGACGGGAAGCTCGACGTACTGATCGAAGATGGTCTCGTCACGAAAGTCGATCGGAAGATCAAGGCGAACGTGACGGTGATCGATGCGGCGGGACTCATCGTCACGCCCGGTTTCATCGACCTGCACACGCATCTGCGCGAGCCGGGACAGGAACACAAGGAGACGATCGCCACCGGAACGCGCGCCGCCGTGGCCGGCGGCTACACCGCCGTCTGCGCGATGGCCAATACCGTTCCGCCGAATGACGAGCGCGCGGTGACGGAGATGATCATCGCCGAAGCGGCGCGCAACGGCGCCTGCCGCGTGTATCCCGTCGGCGCCGTGAGCCGCGGGCTGGAAGGGAAAGAGCTCGCCGAGCTCGCCGATCTGCGCAGCGCAGGCTGCGTCGCTGTCAGCGACGACGGCAAGCCCATCGCGAATGCGCAGTTGATGCGCCGCGCTCTCGAGTACTGCTCGATGCTCGGCATTCCGGTCGTCGCCCATGAAGAAGACGCGAACCTGAACGAAGGCGGCGTCATGCACGAGGGCTACTACTCGACGCTCCTCGGGATGAGCGCGATTCCGGCGGCGTCGGAAGAGACGCTCGTCGCGCGCGACGTCATCCTCGCCGCACTGACGAAGTCGCGGCTGCACATCGCGCATCTGTCGACTGCCGGCGCGATCGACGCGGTTCGTGCGGCGCGCAAGCGCGGCGTGCAGGTGACGTGCGAAGTGACGCCGCACCACATCGCGCTCGGCGACGACTCGGTGCAGT
Source organism: Acidobacteriota bacterium (assembly GCA_021325515.1). Taxonomy (GTDB): domain Bacteria; phylum Acidobacteriota; class Thermoanaerobaculia; order Gp7-AA8; family Gp7-AA8; genus JAJPHC01. Next base: position 186,830 of record JAJPHC010000039.1, on the reverse strand, counting down.
CGTTCTCGACGAACCTGAAGATGAATCCGCCGCTGCGCTCGGCCGAGCATCGCGAAGCGCTGCTGGAGGCGATCGCCGACGGCACGATCGACGCGATTGCGACCGATCATGCGCCGCATCATTTCGACGAGAAGAACGTCGAGTTCGATCTCGCGCCGTTCGGCGTGATCGGACTGGAGACCGCCTTCGGAGTCTGCTACGACCGGCTCGTGCGCGAGAAAGTGATCGCCCTCGGGCGTCTCGTTGATCTGCTCTCCTGCGGCCCGGCGCGCACCTTCCGCCTTCCCGGCGGCACGCTGCGCGAAGGCAGTCTCGGCGATGTGACGATTCTCGATCTCGACACGCGTTACGCAGTGACGAATACGTTCGCGTCGAAAGCGTCGAACTCGCCGTTCATCGGCGAGACGTTCCACGGCCGTGCGGTGATGACGATCGTCGGCGGCAGCGTGAAATTCGACATCCGCCCCGGCGTCGCACCGGCGAAGCCTTCGAAGAAGACGGCGAAGAGATGAGCGACGGCGGGAAGAAGCGGATCGTCATCGTCGACGATTCGCCGGCGTATTGCGACCTCTGGTCCAACTTCATCACCGAGCGCTACGAAGAGAAGGCGCAGGTCGAGACCTACAGCCATCCCTACGAGGCACTGCCGAAGATCGACGCGTCGATCGATCTGCTGATCGTCGATCTCGAGATGCCCGGCATGGATGGGAAGAAGTTCGTCGACTACGCGCATCTCAAAGGTCTGCCGCCGCGCAGAATCATCGTGACTTCCTCGCACTCCGCCGACGAACTGCACCAGCGCTTCCGCCTCGGCGAAGCGATCGCCGTGATCAACAAGACCGAGGCGAAGCAGCAGGAGGCGTTTCTGATGATTCTGGACAGCGTGATGCGGAGATAGGACTTATGGGACGGATGGGACCGATGGGACGGATGGGCCCATCAGTCCCATCCGTCCCATCCGTCTCATCCGTCTCATATAATCTCCCCGTGACGTCTCCCACTCCTGCCACCGCACCTCCCGAACAGCAGCCGCAGTTCGCGCTGAACGATCTGCTGGTGTACATGGCCAAGCAGCAGGCTTCGGATCTTCATCTCAAGCCGATGCGCCCGCCGCTCATTCGTGTGAAGGGGCAGCTCGTGCCGGTGGGGAGCACGCCGCTGAAGCCGGCCGATCTCGAGCGGATGCTGCTGCCGCTGCTCAATCGTGTGCAGCGCGAGAAGTTCGATCATCTCAACTCGGTCGACTTCGGCTATGGCGTTCCGGGCGTCGCGCGGTTCCGCGCGAACTGCTACATGCAGCGCGGCACGGTGGGGGCGGTCTTCCGCCGCATTCCGATCCAGATCATGCAGATCGATGCTCTGGAACTGCCGCAGGCGATCCGCGACATGACGCAGATTCCCGACGGACTCGTGCTCGTCACCGGTCCGACCGGCTCCGGCAAGTCGACGACGCTCGCGGCGATGATCTCCGAAATCTCGGAGAAGGAGCCGCTGCACATCGTCACGATCGAGGATCCGATCGAGTTTCTCTTCACCGACAAAGTCGCGGCGATCTCGCAGCGCGAGGTGGGCAGCGACACGCCGAGCTTCAAGGAAGCGCTGCGCAACGCCATGCGCCAGGATCCCGACGTGATCATGGTCGGCGAGATGCGCGACGTCGAAACGATGCAGACCGTGCTGACCGCGGCGGAGACAGGACACCTCGTCTTCTCGACGCTGCACACCAACAACGCATCGCAGACGATCGACCGTGTGATCGATGCATTTCCCGTCGATCAGCACAAGCAGATCCGCTCGCAGCTCTCCCTCGTGCTGCGCGGCATCATCTCGCTCAAGCTCGTCAAGACGAAGGATGGGAAGCAGACTGCGGCGGTGGAGATTCTCAAGAACTCGCCCCGCATCGCCAAGCTCATCGAAGAGGGAGCATCGAAGGACATTCACGACGAGATCGAAAGCTCCGTCGGCCTGTACCGGATGCAGTCGATGAATCAATCGCTGATCGCACTGCTCGTGCATCAGAAGATCACCTATGAAGATGCGATGGCGCTCTCGAGCGATCCCGACGATCTCTCGCTGAAACTGCGCAAGCTGTTCCCGCAGATCGAAGAGCGCGTGAGGCAGGGAGGAGACATGGCCCCGAGTTACTCCGATTTCTCGCAGATCACGGAGCTGATGGACATCAAGCGGCTCTATGAAGAACAGGAAGTGAACTGGCGGCAGCGGCTCGCCGAGAAGGACGAGGAGCTCGAGAATCTCCGCCACGACATGGAGTGGCGCGTGCAGCAGGCGGCGCAGCAGGCGTCGGCCTCGTCGGGCGCCGAACAGGAAGTCGCGCGGCTGAAGGCGGACAACGAGCGGCTGCGCGCCGAAGCACAGGCGAAGATCACGCAGCTTCAGGAGCGCATCAAGGAGCTCAACCAGAAGCTGATGGCCTCGCAGCCGCAGGTGAAGAGATAGCGTGGCGACGAAGCCTTCCAGAGAGCTCGAGACGTTTCCGAATCCGAATCCCGAGCGCGATTACGAGATCTCGTTCGAGGCGCCGGAATTCACCTGTCTCTGTCCGATGACCGGACAGCCCGACTTCGCGACGATCCGCATCCGCTACACGCCGGATGCGAAGTGCGTCGAGCTGAAATCGCTGAAGCTCTACCTCTGGTCCTTCCGCGATGAAGGCACGTTCCACGAAGCGGTCACGAACCGCATCGCGAACGACATCATCGCCGCGATCGATCCGCGCTTCCTCGAAGTCGAGGGCGATTTCTACATCCGCGGCGGGATCAAGACAAAGGTAAAGGTCACGCATACGAAGTAGGTGTAGGACAGGCGCCCTCGCCTGTCGGGGCCTCGCCAGGGGACAGGCGAGGGCGCCTGTCCTACACTCCATGATCTCTTCGCAGGCGCCACATCTCGTCGATCTTCCGCACGAACGCTGCGCTGCCTGATTCCAGCCATTCGGTGAGGATGTCGACGGAGACTTCGTCGAGCGCCTCGACGATCGAGAGGCTCGCTGCCTCGGCGATGCGCTCGAGCGGCTTGTCGAGCTCCGCGACGATGCGCGCGGAGCGCGCGAGCGTGCCGGCGAGCTCGGGCTCGTAATCCATCGCAATCATGCGCGAGGCCGCGAGCGTCAGGACGATCGCGCCGTTCCAGTTCGAACGCTGCTCCCAATGCGGCGGGATGATGAAGTCCGCCATGCCGTGTTTCGCGGCGAGCGCCGCGATGTGGCGTTCTGTCGCCGTGTGGATCGGCTCGAGGTCCGCATGAAACAGCATCTCGTACGTTTCGTCGTCGGTGCCGAGTGCATGTTTGGCCGTGGCGTCGAGCTCGATGCTCACGGCGGCGAGAAACCGGGCGCCATGTTTCCGGGCTGACGCTGCGAGTTCGTTCAGGACGTCCAGCTTCGTAGTGACCGGATACATCACCGGAATGACGGCGCCCCATCGGTATCCCGATGCGGCTTCGAACGCTGCGGAGTTCGTGAGAGCGAGAATTGCCTCGGCCGGCAGTCTTTCCGGTACGACATCGGTCAGGAGAATCGGATCGCCGGCGAGGTTCGCGATTTCTTCGCCGCGGCGGAACACCGTCTCGGCGGTTCCCGTCGCCTCGATGAGCACCGGCCCGTCGATGCGCGGCGGCAGCTCGATGCGCTCGCAGACCGTGACGTCGAGCCGCTCTCCGGCGGTCGCGCGCAGCGTCAGGTAATCGATCGCGATCGGTGTCGTGCGGCGGCTCGAGTAGGGAGAGACCGTCGTCGCCGCCCAGAACGGCGGCTCGGGAGCCGCGAGGCGGCGCACACGGAGTTGCGGCGTCTTTCGATAAAGGATCACTTGCGGATGTAGGGTGCCACAAGTGCCTGCAGATGCTTCGCGATCATGTCGAACTCGAGGTTCACGCCGTCTCCGATCTTCGAGGTGCCGATGGTCGTCCGGCGCAGCGTCTCGGGGATCAAAGCGGCGCCGAAGGAGCCGGGATCAGGATCGACGATCGTCAGCGAGACGCCGTCGACGGCGATCGATCCCTTGGGAACGACGAGCTCCGCATACTCGCGCGGAAAGCCCCAGCGATACACCGCGAACTCGCCTTCATCCCGGGTGGAGAGCAGTGTTCCGACCGTGTCGACATGACCCTGCACGATGTGTCCGCCGAGGCGGTCGCCGACCGCGAGGGCGCGCTCCAGGTTGACGGTGCAGCCGGTGGTTAGAGTCCCGAGGGTCGTCCGCGCCAGCGTCTCATCGGAGACGTCGGCAATCACGATGTCGCCGCCTTCCGGCAGCATCGTGAGGCAGACGCCGTTGACCGCAACGCTCTCTCCGCGATGGAGGTCGAATTCCGAAGGCACGCGCAGCCGCAGACGCGCCCCTTTCTCGTGGCGTTCGAACGAAGCGATCGTGCCGCTGTGAAGGATGATGCCTGTGAACATAGTGATGAGTGACGAGTGATGAGTGACGAGTGACCAGTGACCAGTGCTGAGTACTGAGTGCTGAGTGCTGAGTTATGACTGATTCAACTCATCACTCGTCACTCATCACTCATCCCTCATCCCTCATCCCTCGCTGCTGGGATACGCTGTGATCATGATGTCGGATCCGACGATCTCGGCCCGATCAAACCGAAAGCGGTATGCATCTGTCAACCTGCTTACCGGTTCGCCGGAGAAGATCGATGGAGCTTCTGCTCCGCCTACGATCACCGGCGCGGCGAAGACGATCATCTTCTGCCATAACCCGCGGCGGATGAAATCGGAGTGGACGAGCGAGCCCCCTTCGACGAGGAGAGAGCGAATGCCGCGCGCAAACAGTTCGCGCAGCACGGCGATCAGATCGAGGCGCCCGGAGGGTGCGTTCATTTCAACGACCTCGACGGAGGACGCGAGATCCTGCGGCGCGCGCGGCGTGAAGAGAATCGTCCGGCCGCCGTCGGCGAACATCTGGGCATGCGCCGGTGCATCGCCTGCCGCATCGAGCACCACGCGCGTGAACGGAGTCACCGACGTCGAGACGCCGAGGCGGCGGGTGAGGCGGGGGTTGTCGGCGATGAGCGTGCCGCTGCCGATCGCAATCGCGTCGTACTCCTCGCGCAGCAGCAGACTCCGCTCGCGTGCTTCACTCGAGGTGATCCACTGGCTCTCGCGGGTCACCGTGGCGAGTTTCCCGTCGAGTGTCATGCCGGCTTTCAGCAGCACGAACGGGAGCTGCTGCGACATCGCCCATGCGAACTTCTCGTTGAGTCTCCGCGCCTGGGCTTCCAGGACTCCGACGACGACTTCGATTCCGGCGTCGCGCAGTTCCTGAATGCCCCGCCCGTCGACGATCGAGTTCGGATCGCGCATCGCGATGACGAGCCGCGCGATGCCTGCGGCGCGCACCGCCTCGGTGCATGGCGGCGTGCGGCCGTGATGGCAGCAGGGCTCGAGCGTCACGTACATCGTCGCGCCGCGCGTTTCATCGCCGCATCGACGGAGAGCGGCGACTTCCGCATGGGCCTCGCCGGCGCGCTCGTGAAAGCCTTCGGCGATGATCGCGCCGTCGCTCACGATGACGCAGCCGACCATCGGATTGGGGCTGACGCCGTAGCGGCCTCGCTCGGCGAGATCGAGGGCGCGGCGCATGAAGATCTCGTCGTTCACGCGCCGCGCATTGTAAGGCGTGTAGGACAACCTGAGAGGTTGTCCTACAGCCGTTCACGTCAGGGAATGCGCAGGAAGCGGTAGCCGGACAGCGACTGGCTTCCGCGGCCGCCGCCGCTGCTCGTCACGTAGATGCGGATCGTCGTGCCGCCCTTGAGCCCATCGACTGCCGCGCGGAAGTCGGCTGCGTTGTTGATCTTCTGCCCCTGCACTTCGCTGATCACGTCGCCTTCGGCGATGCCGGCTTCGCCGGCGGGCGAGACTTCCTTCACGCCGGTGACGACGACACCCTTGACGCTGTCGCCGAGGCCGTAGAGCTGGCGGGTCTGCGGAGTGATCTCCTGCACCGAAACGCCGAGGCGGTTCTTCGTCGGGCCGTTGTTCTCGGTCGCCGACTCTTCGCTCTGATCGCCCTCATTCGGGCGCTCTGCGGTCGTTGCGGTGACGGTCTTGCGCTGGCCGTTGCGGATCAGCGTGATGTTCACCTTCGTGCCGACGGGCAGATAGGAGATGTAGTCGATCAGCTCGCGGTTCGTGTTGATCTTGCGGCCGTCGATCTCGATGATGACGTCGCCCTTCTCGATGCCGGCTTTGTCAGCGGGCTTGCCCGGCTCGACCTGCTGCACGAGTGCGCCGCGCGCTTCCGGCAGATTGAAGGCCTGCTTCACGTCCTCGGTCACCTCATAGATACCCATGCCGAGGTAGCCGCGGACGATCTTGCCCTGCTTGAGCTGCGGCAGGAGCCGCTTCGCCGTGTTGATCGGAGTCGCGAAGCCGATGCCCTGCGCGCCGCCGCCGCGGATCGCGGTGTTGATGCCGACGACTTCACCGTTGATGTTGATGAGCGGGCCGCCGGAATTGCCGAAGTTGATGGCGGCGTCGGTCTGGATGAAGTTCTCGAACGAGCGCGTCTGCGTCGAAAGGCCGAGTGAACGCCCCTTCGCGGAGATGACGCCGACCGTGAGCGTGTTCTCGAACTCGAACGGATTGCCGACGGCGATCGCCCAGTCGCCCTTGCGAATGCGGTCGCTGTCGCCGAGAGGAATGTTCGGCAGATTGCCGTTCGACTCGATCTTCAGCAGGGCGATGTCGGTCGCGGCGTCGTGCCCGACGATCTTCGCTTCGACGGTGTGCCCGCCGTTGCCGTTCTCGTCGGCGCCGTAGTGCACTTCGACTTTCGTCGCCCCTTCGATGACGTGATTGTTCGTCAGGATGTAGCCATCCGGCGAGATGATGAAGCCCGAGCCGCCGCTGCGCTGCGCGTGCTCGTCGTCATCATCGTTCGGCGTCTGCTGCATGCCGCGCCGGCGCGGTGTCTGTCCCGGATTCGGGAAGAAGAACTCGAACGGGTCGAACCCGCCGTGCTGCTGGCGCATCTCGCTGCTCTTGACGATTTCTGTCGAGCGGATGGAGACGACCGCGGGCATCACGCGGGCGGCGACATCGGCGAACGACGGGATCGTCACGCTCGTGACCGGCCCGGACGACGTCTGGATTTGTGGAGCGGGTTGCGCGTGTGAATTGCGCATCAGACCGAGATCGGCGCTGATGATCACCCCGAACGCGACCGAGGCGATGACGATGGCGATGGTCGACAAAATTCGTTTCGTCGATGCTGTCATGACTATTCGAACTCCTCCTGGGAACTCTGAACGTGTGTAGGAAACAGAGCGCGCCCGCGCGGAATTGCGAACGGTGGAGCGCGCACCTTCTACCGTATCAGACGTAACGATGCATTAGGTGGTTCGCTGATGGGAGTTACGAATCCGGTGACAAATCGTTGAACAGTGTGTACGACAGGCGCCCTCGCCTGTCGGCTCTTGATGGGACAGGCGAGGGCGCCTGTCCTACACGGCGAGGGCGCCTGTCCTACACACGACGAAGGCCTCGCCGGGACTGCGCGAGGCCTTGTTCTTTCACGAAGGGGCCGGGGTCAGACCGTTCGTCTGCCGGCGATCAGCCTGTAGATGAAGAGGAGGACCATCGCTCCGATGATGGAGCCGATCCACCCCGCCGTCTGTTCATTGTGACCGATCGCAGAAGCGAGAAAACCACCGACGAACGATCCGGCGATGCCCAGCAGAATCGTCACGATCCAGCCGCCCGGATCATTGCCCGGCATGAGGAACTTGGCGATCGCGCCGACGATCAATCCGAATAAGAGCCATCCAAGAATGTTCATGTCTCCTCCACAGTTTGGGCCGGCGCATTGATGGCGCCGGCTCCTTATGGTTGAGCAATGGGAGTGCCATGCCTGTTATTGTTCGCCCATGGCCCGCAAGCGCATCGGCATTCTCACCGGCGGCGGCGATTGTCCCGGCCTCAACGCAGTCATTCGCGCGGCCGTCCGCACCGCGATCCGCGATTACGACTTCGAAGTTCTCGGGATTCAATTCGGATTCGAGGGACTTCTGACCAGCTCAGCAATTCCTTTGTCGGTCGAAGCGATCCGCGGCATTCTTCCGAAAGGCGGCACGCTGCTTCGCACCACGAATCGCGGGAATCCGTTCGAGTATCCGGCGATGAAGGATGGCGAGCGGATCTGTGTCGATCGTTCGGCGGAATGCGTCGAGAACATTCATAAGCTCGGCATCGACGGCATCATCGCGATCGGCGGCGACGGCACGCTCAAGATCGCGCAGAGGCTCTGCGACATGGGCATCCCGATGGTCGCCGTGCCGAAGACGATCGACAACGATCTCGCCGCCACCGACTACACCTTCGGCTTTTTCACGGCCGTGTCCGTCGCGACGGAAGCGGTGGACCGGCTGCACACCACGGCCGAGAGTCACGACCGCGTGATGATCCTCGAGGTCATGGGCCGCGATGCGGGATGGATCGCGCTCTACTCGGGACTGGCGGGCGGCGCCGACATCATTCTCATCCCCGAGATTCCGTACACGCCGGAGAACATCATCTCCTCGATCCGCACACGCGATCGGGAGGGCGCGACCTTCGATCTGATCGTCGTTGCGGAAGGATCGAAAGCGGTAGGCGGCGAAGAGGCGTACCTCGACCGCCGCTCGAAGCGGCTGGGCGGCATCGCCTATCGCGTCGCCGATCAGATCGCGCAGCACATCAAGCACGAGATCCGCGTCACGGTCCTCGGCCATATCCAGCGCGGGGGATCGCCGATCGCATACGACCGCATCCTCGCCACGCGATTCGGCAAAGCTGCAGCCGATCTCCTCGGCCGGCGCGAGTTCGGAAAGATGGTCGCGTTGCGCGGCGACGAAATCGTCTCCGTCGCAATCAAGGACGCGGTGTCGAAGATGAAGTACGTCGATCCCCAGGGGCAGATGGTGCAGACCGCGAGGAGTCTCGGCGTCTCCTTCGGGGATGGCTTGTAGGACAAGCTCTCAGCTTGTCCCTCACACACCACGGGACAACCTGAGAGGTCGTCCTATACGGTTGTCAGACGCCGGGCATGAATCGCCGTGATCGGTGGTTCAGCAGCGAAGACAGTCGTCGCGAGCGCGAAGAGAAATCCGCAGAAAAGCCTCATGGCGTACAATCCCCCACTTCATCAAGAAAACGGAGATTCGAATGGCTGGAAATCTGGTCGACTACAGGGTTGAAAAGGGCGTCGCAATTCTCGAATTGAATGATCCCCCTGCCAACACCTACACCTACGAAATGAACAAGGAGTTGGACTCCTGCATCCTCGAGGCTCGCATGGACGATTCGGTTCATGTCATCGTGCTCCGCGGATCGGGCGACAAGTTCTTCTCCGCCGGCGCGAACATCAAGATGCTTTCCGAGGTGACGCCGGGATTCAAGTACTACTTCTGTCTGCATGCGAACGAGACGCTGAACCGTCTCGAGCAGACGCCGAAGCTCGTGATCGCAGCGCTGAACGGCCACACGGTCGGCGGCGGACTCGAGATCGCGATGGCTGCGGACATCCGGATCGCGAAGCAGGGCGCCGGCAAAGTCGGTCTGCCCGAAATCAACCTCGGCGTTCTGCCGGGCACCGGCGGCACGCAGCGGCTCTCGCGCATCGTCGGCAAGTCGAAGTCGATCGAGATGATGGTCGAGGGCGGCCTCATCGAGTTCGAGCAGGCCGAAGAGCTCGGGATCGTCAACAAGGTGTGGCCGGCCGAGGGATGGTGGGATCGCGTGATGGAATACGCGTGGAGCTTCTGCCCGCCGAACAAGGCGTCGAAAGCCGTTGGCCGCATCAAGCGTTCGGTGCAGAGCGGCTGGGAAGTGCCGTTCGAGTCCGCGCTGGCGATCGAGCGCGAGCTGCAGCAGCAGCTCTTCCAGAGCGAAGATGCGAAGGAAGGCCTCGGCGCATACAACCAGAAGCGCAAGCCTGCATTCGCCGGCAAGTAAGCCGAATTCACAGGAACGATGAACGGCGCAGCATCCCGCTGCGCCGTTTTCGTTTGGATCGCCGTCACCGGTTCATTGCGGCGGCGAGTAGCCGACTGTGAAATCGACGGGCGGAAAGCCGGGCGCGGTGTACTCGAGCTCGAGATTTCCGGCCGGAGTCGCGGGATCGATCGTGATGCTCACGAGCGTGCGGCTGGCATCGCTCTCGATGGCGCCGACCGTGACGTAGGGAGAGCGGCTCGTGACCGTCGCGTTCTTCGGCATGTTGCTGCCCGTGAGCGTGATCACTCCTTCGATCCGATCGGCGATCGCCGCCCATTGCCCCTCGACGGTGTTGATGTGCGGCGCTCCTTCGCGAGCAGGTTCGGGGGGAGAGGATTTCGCCTCGTAATTCCGCGCGATCGCATTCATCCCGGGATCCTGCTGCATCGCGTTCCAGCGGTCGCTCTCGGTCGTCCTCGCCTTCTCCTTCTGCCCGCAGTGGGCCGTGAGAAAGATCGTGAGCGCGAGCAGAGCCAGTGATGTTCGGACCATCGTGCACCTCGCTTGCTGGACGACTCATGATACGCCCCGCGAGGGCGCGTGATATCCTTCGGCAGTTTCATCGAACGAACGGACGGCGCAGCCTCGGCTGCGCCTTTTCTCTTTAAGGCGTCATGATGAAAAACGCAGTCGTGGCTCTGTTGTTGTCGTTCATCGCTGTGCAACTCGGTGCGCAGAGCATCGCGGCGCCGGTCGCGGTCGTCGTTCCCGAACACCCGCGAGATGCGAATGTGGTGACGCTCATCTGGTCGCAGAAGGTCGCGCCGTCGATGAAGTTCGACGCGCCGATCGTGCCGCAGAGTGGCCCGTGGAATTTCGTCTATCCGGGCTTCATGACGTATGGGATGCCTCACAACATCACCATCCGGCAGACCGCGACACCAAATCCGAATGGCGAGGCGGAGCACCGCGAATCGGCATTGTTGTACGTGGAAGCGGGAACGTACTCGATCGATCTCGAAGTGACCGTGATGAACGAATCGGGTCCGGCGGCGTTCAAGTACAGGCTTGCGGACTTCGTGGTTCCGTCGGCTTGCTATCCGGCTGCCAATGCATTCGTCACGTATTCGGCGGAGAAGCGCGGATACGAGTTGCACTACGACGCGCTGCTTGCGTCGAATGAGTTTTACAGCGGCCGAGGAACGGCGACGGTTGAAGGCAACCACATCGCGGTGCGGCAGCCAGTGTCGTCCGGCGATGCTGCCCCGATCTTCTCGCGGTGCGTGGATGCGGCGATCGATGTGGGTCCGCTCTCGCCAGGGCTCTATCGGCTGACATGGGTCAACGCCATCACCTACGGTCTGGGTCCGCCCGGCGTCGTTGAGCAGGTCCACGAACTGACGGTCAAGGTGGAAATACCGCGGCGGCGCAGGGCAGGGCGATAGCGATCGCGCGAAGAAGCCGGGACTAGTAACTGGCGATCGAGCTGATGCTGAGGCGGTGATAATCTACGGCCACGGAGGCCCACCCCCATGCGCTATCGCAAGCTGCACAACACCGATCTGCAACTCTCCGAGCTCGGCTTCGGCACCTGGACCGTGTCGACCGGCTGGTGGGGAGATTACAGCGATGCAGAAGCGCAGCGGATCATCCGCCGCGCGATCGACTACGGCATCAACTACATCGACACCGCCGACGCCTATGGCAACGGCCGTGGCGAGACGATCCTCGCTCCGATCCTGAAGGATCATCCCGACCTGATCATCGGGACGAAGTTCGGCTACGACTTCTACAACAATCCGGAGCGTCCGCGCGGCCAGCGCGAACTGCCGCAGGACATGTCGCCGAAGTTCATCCGCTTTGCCTGTGAGCAGTCGATGAAGCGGCTCGGTGTCGATCACATCGCGATCTATCAGCCGCACAATCCGCGTGTCACGGTGCTGATGCAGGACGAGCATTGGGAAACGCTGGAAGCGCTGAAACAGGAAGGAAAGATCTCGTCGTACGGTCCGTCGCTCGGACCGGCGATCGGCTGGCGTGACGAGGGCATCTACTCGACGGCGGTGCGCCGCGCACCGCTGACGCAGATGATCTACAACATCCTCGAGCAGGATCCGGGACGCGAGTTCATTCTCGCCGCCGAGCGTGGTGCAACGTATGGTGGGGTCGCCGAAGCGGAGCGGGGAGAGACGAACAAGCGCGTCTGCGCGCCGACGTCCGCCTTCGATCATTCGTTCCGCGCGTGGAAGGCGAATCCCGATCCGCAGTTTCTCATCCGCGTCACGCACTCCTCGGGGATGCTGGAAGGCAAGTACACGCTCGATACGAAGTTCGATGAGAACGATCACCGCTCGCATCGCCCGCGCGCGTGGCTGGTCGAAGGACTGCAGAAGGTCGATCGTCTCAAGGCGTTGTGCGAAGCGCGCGGCGTGACGATCGGCCAGCTCGCGCTCTTGTGGCTCTACGCGCATCCGTCGATCGTGTCGGCGCTGCCGAACATCTACAACGAAGAGCAACTCGAGGAATTCGCCGGCGCGTCGAAGCACGAGCCGCTCAACGATGCGGAGATGGAGCAGATTCACGAGCTCTACGTGCGCAGCTTCGACGTCGTGCCGTATGTCGAAGAGGCGGCAGCCGCGCGGTAGTCGCGCGATTACTCGGCGTTCGCGCGCGTTTCGCCCGGACGCCAGTCGATCCAGCTCTGGCCGCTGCTCCGGCACACCCATGCGATTGCACGCGTGTGTGGCCGGAGCACGCCGCGCTTCGATTCGATGCGCGCCCAGCCGGCTTTCGTGAACTTCTCTCCGAACAGGTAGTACCGCTCCTGCGTCACCGTCACTTCTTCCGTCGTCTTCTCATCGGTCGCGATGCGAAGAACGGTCTTCGAGCGTCCCCGTTTGTACGAGATGACTTCGCCCGCATGCGAGGTCACATCGTTGCAGGTCACGAAGGATGGTACGGAGAGCCGCTGCTCTTCGTCGACGTGGCGAACGATCGGAAATCCGCCGTCGACCCATGCGTCGTAGCCGCCCTTCAGCGCCGCCGCGTTCGTGTAGCCGTGGCTCGCGAGCTGGCGCACCGCGTTGTCGCTGAGCTCTTCGCGGCGGCACGAGCAGTAGGCGACGATCAGCTTGTCCTGCGGAAGCTCGCTCGCACGCTGCGCGATGAGACCGAGCGGCATCGAGATCGCTCCTTCGATGTGTCCGAGGTCGAAGGGAACGCTGCCGCGGACATCGATGACGACGGCCTCGTGATTCAGCATCGCATCGCGGAGCTCGGCCGGAGTGATGGTGCGGACCGGAACAGGGGCCGTTGCGAAGAGGAGCGCGAGGAGGATGAGCATGATGAAAAAAAGGGACGCCTCGAAGGCGTCCCCTGCATTCTACGATTGGAGTGAGGACTACAGGCCGCGATACGTCTGGCACTGCGAGTCCGCGCGCGAGGCCTGGCCGGCCGAGAACGCGTACATGCAGGAGTCGTAGGTGTAGTCCATGAAGTTCTGCACCGGATCGAGGCCCGGCTTGCGCGGGCAGGAATCCTGACCGGTCGGGCACTGATACGTCGCGGACCGCTCGGCCGGCGTATCGTCGACGTAGTCGCCGTTGCCGTTACAGCCGCCCTGGAACGTGTGGTAGAGACCGAGCCAGTGGCCGACTTCATGCGTCGCCGTGTCGCCGAGGTTGTAGTTCGCCGCGGAGCCGCCGGGGAGCGAAGCGCTTAGGATGACGACACCGTCCATCTGCGGAGAGCGAGAGTAGTCGGAGGGGAATGTCGCCCAGCCGAGAAGACCGCCGCCCATGTTGTTGAAGTACATGTTGAGATCGCGCGCGGTGCCTTTGCGCAGCGTGGTCTTCATGTCCTTTTCCGCGGTGCTGCCGGGCTGGCACGTGTACCACGCATCGTTGTCCGACGTATCGGTCGACACGAGCGAGAACTTGAACGGCGTTGGTGCGCCGCCCGTGATTCCGGCGTACGAGTCGTTGAGGACCTTGATCTGATTGCTGATCTGCGTCGAGGTCACGCCACCCTGACCCGCCGAGTTGCGAATCACGTGAACGTAGACGCTGACGGTCACCGAACCGGCCGCGCGATCGCTGCCGAACAGTGCATCGGTCTTGATGCGGCTGGAGCGGATCGAGTTCGTGTACTCCTCGATCATCAACGCTTCCTGCTCGCTCACCGGGCGCGTGCCGCAGTAGTGATCGAACTGATCGCGATAGTCTCCCTTGATCTCGCGGGCTTCCTGGGCTGAAGCGATCCCTGTCATGAGCGACAGAGCCGCAGTGAGTACGACGATTGAGCGACGATTCATGAAACGTTTCTCCTATTTCCTTCCACCGATTTCATTCGCGCGTAGCGCAATCGGGATGCCATCGCTAAGTCGTTGAAAACACGTGCAGGCATGGGTCAGGCCGATACCCTGTGCTCAGAAAGTGTACCGGCGAGCGGGCGGGTTTTAACCCCATGAGCCGCGGGTCTTCGATCGCGAGCGAACTGAAGGCAGCCGATGTTCGCCGCGTGCCGGCTGCTGTCTGCTGTCCGCTGCCTGTTCTGCGCTACTATCCGCCGCCATGCAGAATCAGCTCTTCATCAACGGCGAGTTCGTCGCCGCACAATCGGGCGAAACCTTCGCCACCATCAACCCGGCAACCGAAGAGACCATCACGAATGTTGCGTCCGCGGGCGTCGAGGATGTCGATCTCGCGGTGCGCGCCGCGCGCGCGCAGATGGAGCCGGGCAGCGAGTGGCAGAAGATGAAGCCGCGCGATCGCGCGAAAGTCCTCTGGCGCATCGCCGACATGTTGTCGTCGAAAGCCGAAGAGATCGGACGAATCGAGACGCTCGACAACGGCAAGCCGATCTTCGAGTCGCAGTTCGTCGACACGCCGGCCGCCGCGGAATGTCTCTACTACTTCGCAGGCTGGAGCGGCAAGGTCACGGGCGACACGATCCCTGTTGCCGACAACGCATTCACCTACACGCTGCGCGAGCCGGTCGGCGTCGTCGGCGCCATCACGCCGTGGAACTTTCCGCTGATGCTCGCGGTGTGGAAGATCGCGCCGGCGCTCGCCTGCGGCAACACGGTCGTGATCAAGCCGGCATCGAACACGTCGCTCTCGCTGCTGAAGTTTGCGGAGTATGCGAAGGAATGCGGGCTTCCTGCGGGAGTCCTGAACGTGATCCCCGGAAAGGGAAGCGTCGTCGGCAACGCGATGGTCGATCACCCCGGTATCGACGCGATCGCATTCACCGGCTCCACCGATGTCGGCAAACAGTTGATGGCACGCGCGGCGAAGACGCTGAAGAAGGTCTCGCTCGAGCTGGGCGGCAAATCGCCGAACATCGTCTTCGCGGATGCCGATCTCGAAGCCGCAGCGCGCGGCGCACTCAACGCGATTTTCTACGGCAAAGGGGAAGTCTGCGCCGCCGGATCGCGCCTGCTCGTCGAAGAACCGATCCACGATGAGCTGATGTCGAAGATCGCAGATCGCGCGACGAAGATGGTCGCGGCCGATCCTCTTCATCCGAAGACGCGCCTCGGCGCCGTCGTCTCGAAAGAACAGATGGAGAACGTGCTCTCCTACATCGAGGCCGGCAAGAGCGAAGGTGCCAGGCTGCTCACCGGCGGTGAGCGCGCCGACATCGGCACGGGCAAGGGCTACTTCATCAAGCCGACGATCTTCGACGATGTCGATCCCAACATGCGCATCGCACGCGAGGAGATCTTCGGGCCTGTGCTGGCCACGATCCGCTTCAAGGATGCGGAGGATGCGGTCGCAAAAGGCAACGCGACGGTCTACGGTCTCGCCGCCGCGGTGTGGACGAAGGACGTCTCGAAGGCGCATCGCATCGCCCGCTCGATCAAGGCCGGCACGGTGTGGGTGAATACCTACAACCTCTACGACCCGGCACTGCCGTTCGGCGGATTCAAGGAGTCGGGATTCGGCCGCGATCAGGGAAAAGACGCGCTCGAGAAATACACGCAGACGAAGAGCGTCTGGGTGAATTTGTAGGACCGTGCATTAATATGACTTTTTTCACAACTAGCGGAGTGAGAGCGAATCTATGAACAAGAAATCTGGAATCGTGTTTCTCGCCGTCGTCTCGCTGATGCTCTTCGGCTGCCCGCCGAAGGAAGCCCAGCAGGGCGGAGGCGCAACCACATCCGCCGCCGGTGGCGGCGGTGAGATTCTGGTGGGCGAGTATGGCTCGCTGACCGGACCACAGGCCACCTTCGGCCAGTCGACGCACAACGGCATCATGCTCGCCGTCGATGAGATCAACGCCGCGGGCGGCATCAACGGCAAGAAGATCAAGGTCATCACCGAAGACGATCAGTCGAAGCCGGAAGAAGCATCGAACGCCGTCTCGAAGCTGATCTCGCAGAATGGCGTCATCGCCGTTCTCGGCGAAGTCGCTTCCTCGGCATCGAAGGCCGCGGCGCCGGAGTGCCAGGCGAACAAGGTCCCGATGATCACACCCTCCTCGACCAACGAGGCGGTCACGAAGATCGGCGACTACATCTTCCGGATGTGCTTCATCGACAACTATCAGGGCCCGGTCATGGCGAATTTCGCCATCCAGGATCTGCACTCGACGAGAGCCGCGATTCTCACCGACATGAAGAACGACTACTCGACCGGCCTCACGTCCGTGATCGAGGAGACGTATCAGAAGGCCGGCAAGCAGATCGTCGCGAAAGCGAACTACGCGAATGGCGATGCGGACTTCCATTCGCAGCTCACCGCGATCCGCGCCGCGAATCCCGATGTCATCTTCGTTCCCGGTTACTACACCGACGTCGGCCAGATCGCGAGCCAGGCGCGCGAGCTCGGCATCAAGGTGCCGTTCGTCGGCGGCGATGGGTGGGAATCGCCGAAGCTTCTCGAGATCGGCGGGAAGGCCCTCGAAGGCTGCTTCTACGCGAATCACTACTTCTCGGACGATCCTTCGCCGATCGTTCATGACTTCGTGCAGAAGTACGAGCAGCGGAACAAGGTCAAGCCGGACGCTCTGGCAGCCCTCGGTTACGACGCGGCGCGCGTGCTTGGCGATGCGCTCAAGCGCTCCGGCGGCAAGGGCGGCGCGGATCTGAAGAACGCAATCGCCGCGACGAAGAACTTCGCCGGCGTCACCGGCACGATCACGCTTGGTCCGGACCGCAATCCGATCAACAAGAAGATCGTCATCGAAGAAGTGAAAAACGGCCAGCTCACGCTGCGGAAGAGCATCGAGCCGAAGTAATTTTCTGACGCGGCCCCTCACCCTCGTCCCTCTCGCCCCGCGACAGCGGGGAGAGGGATAAGGGGTGAGGGGCTGTGGCATCTTTCTCTTTACAACGACGGCTACCGCAGGTAGTTTTCGCTCGCCTTATCCGTTTTCCATGGAGACGATTCTTCAAAACCTGCTGAACGGGATTGCCCTCGGCTCGATTTACGCGCTGATCGCCCTCGGCTACACGATGGTGTACGGCATCCTCAAGCTCATCAACTTCGCGCATGGCGACGTGTTCATGGTCGGCTCGTACGCCGGCTTCTACGCCGGCAACGCCCTGATGAAGCAGTCGAACCATCCATCGGTCGTGCATCTCGCCCTCGTCATGCTGACGTCGATGCTCGCCTGCGCGATGCTCGGATTCACGATCGAGCGCGTCGCCTATCGTCCCCTTCGCAACGCGCCGCGCATCGCGTCGTTGATCACCGCGATCGGCGTGTCTTTTTTCCTGGAGTACGGCGGACAGCTCGTCTTCGGTCCGGATCCGAAGTTCTTCCCGACGCTGCTCGACAAGCAGGTGCTGCATTTCGGCAGCGTGACGACGACCAACTATCAGCTCATCGTGCTCGGTGTCGCGATCGTCGTGATGGGCGTGCTGCAGTGGATCGTGTTCGGCACGAAGTTCGGCCGCGCGATGCGCGCCGTGTCGTTCAACTTCGAGACCGCAGCTCTGATGGGCATCCCCGTCGATCGCGTCATCTCACTGACATTCATTCTCGGTTCGACGCTCGCGGCAGTGGGCGGGATTCTCTTCTCGCTCTCTTATCCGAAGATCGATCCGCTGATGGGCGTTCTGCCGGGTCTCAAGGCATTCGTCTCGGCAGTGCTCGGCGGCATCGGCAACGTGCCGGGCGCCGTGGTGGGCGGCATCGTGATCGGCATCATCGAGGCGTTCGTCGGCGGCAGCCCGCTGTCGAGCTGGCGCGATGCGATCACCTTCGTCATCCTGATTCTCATTCTGCTCTTCCGTCCGTCGGGACTGTTCGGGAAGTACCAGGCGGAGAAAGTATGAGGAGAGGCGAAATTGAAAATGGGAAATTGAAAATTGAAAATGGCGCGCTGAACGTGCCGGCGTCAATTTTCAATTTTCAATTTTCAATTTCGAATTCGAGATCGCGCGGGGAGAGCTCATGAAGAAGCTTCCCTGGTGGTTGCGCGATCTGATGTACCTCGCAGTCTTCGTTGCGATTCTGCTCGGCATCACCTACGGTCTCGACGCCGTCGCTTCGGTGTATCCGGTGATGCGTTACTACAACCGCATCCTGGCGATGATCGGCATCAACATCACGCTTGCCGTCTCGTTGAACATCATCAACGGACATGCGGGGCAGTTCTCGCTGGGACATGCCGGATTCATGGGCGTCGGCGCGTACATGTCGGCGGCGCTGACGTTCTACACGTTCGCGCCGATCGTGGCGAAGTATCCCGAGGGGAGCATGCAGGCGTGGATTGCGCAGAACGGGCTGTTTCTCGTCGCGATTCTCGCCGGCGGCCTCGTTGCGGCCATCGCCGGCTACCTCGTCGGGCTTCCGTCGCTGCGGCTGCGCGGTGACTATCTCGCGATCGTGACGCTCGGCTTCGGCGAGATCATTCGCGTGATCATTCTCAACGTCGACAAGGTCGGCGCCGCGCGCGGCTTCTCGGGCATTCCGACGTGGGCGAATTTCTTCTGGGTCTACTTCTTCTGCGTGATGACGATTCTGATCTCGATCAGGCTCGTCGCATCGTCCGTCGGGCGCGCCTTCCTCGCGATTCGCGAAGACGAGATCGCGGCCAATGCGATGGGCGTCGACACCACCCGCTTCAAGGTGAAGGCGTTCGTCATCGGATCGTTTCTGGCCGGCGTCGCCGGTGCGCTCTTCGCGCACTATCCGCCGGCATATCTGAATCCGACCGCATTCACCTTCCTTCGCTCGTTCGATCTGGTGGTGATGGTGGTTCTGGGCGGACTCGGCTCGATCTCCGGCTCGATCGTCGCCGCCGTCGTGCTGACCTATCTGCAGGAAGGTCTGCGCGCGTTCAGCGAGTACCGCATGGTCGTCTACTCGCTCGTGCTGATCATCCTAATGCGCACGCGTCCGCAGGGTCTGCTCGGCCGCCGCGAGCTGTGGGACTTTCTTCCGAAGCGCAAGGATACGACTGCGCCGGAGCGTGACTCCGGACCGGCGGTGGACTGATGGTGGCGCCGAATCCCGATTCCGCGGTTCTCGATGCGAAGAACGTGACGATCCGCTTCGGCGGACTCACTGCCGTCTCCGATTTCAATCTCTCGATTCAGCCGCACGAGCTGATCGGATTGATCGGTCCGAACGGCGCGGGAAAGACGACCGTCTTCAATCTCCTGACCGGCGTGTATCGCCCGACCGAGGGGACGATCGCCGTGAGCGGCGTGCCGACCACGCAGTTCAAGCCCTACCAGATCACCGCGCTCGGCCTCGCACGCACGTTCCAGAACATCCGTCTCTTCAAGGAGCTCACCGTTCTCGAGAACACGAAGATCGGCGGGCACATCCACTACACGTACTCCGCGACCTCGGCGATTCTGCACACGAATCGATTCCACGCCGCCGAGGATGCTGCGGAAGAAGAGGCGATGAAGCTGCTGCAGATCTTCAAGCTCGAAAAGCGCGCCCGCGATTACGCGAAGAATCTTCCGTACGGCGATCAACGCAGACTCGAGATCGCGCGCGCTCTTGCGGCGAAGCCCAAGCTGCTGCTCCTTGACGAGCCGGCGGCCGGACTCAATGACAGCGAGACCCGCGACCTGATGCGGACGATTCACGATATCCGCGACCGCTTCGGCATCGCGATTCTGCTCATCGAGCATCACATGGAGCTCGTCATGGGGATCTGCGAGCGGATCCTCGTGCTGAACTTCGGCAAGACGATCGCGCATGGGACTCCCGATGAGGTGCAGAACAATCCGGCGGTGATCGAAGCGTATCTCGGCGAGCCGGTGGAGCTGGCGGACCTATGAGCCCGATTCTCTCCGTGCGCGGACTCGAGGTGTCGTACGGCGCGATCACCGCGCTGCACGGCATCGATCTCGACGTCGAGAAGGGACAGATCGTCACTCTCATCGGCGCCAACGGTGCGGGGAAGACGACGACTCTGCGCTCGATCTCCGGATTGCTCAAGCCGCGCAAAGGTTCCGTCTCGTTCAACGGCGACGACATCACCGGCGTGAAGCCGCACATCATCACGGCGCGCGGCATGTCGCATGTGCCGGAAGGGCGCGGCATTTTCGCGAACCTCACGGTCGCCGACAACCTCGAGCTGGGCGCCTATCTCCGCAAGGACAAAGTGCAGCAGTCGGAGTACGAGCGGATCTTCTCGCTCTTCCCCGTTCTCAAGGAGCGGATGAAACAGAACGCCGGAACGCTGTCGGGCGGCGAGCAGCAGATGCTCGCGATCTCGCGCGCGCTGATGTCGAAGCCGCAGGTCCTTCTTCTCGACGAGCCCTCCCTCGGCCTGGCGCCGCAGATGGTGCAGACGATCTTCCGCGTGATCCGTGAGATCAATCAGGAAGGAACGACGATTCTCCTGATCGAGCAGAATGCCCACATGGCGCTCGTCACTGCGCATCGCGGCTACGTGATGGAGACGGGACGCATCGTCCTCGCCGACGACACAAAAGCACTGCTCGCCTCGGATCGAATCAAGAAGGCCTACCTCGGGGGATAGGACTCACTCTTGCAGCGTTCGCCTCCTGCAAGGAGGTTTTCATGCTGCAACGAATCAAACTCGCGATTGCCGTCGCGATGCTCGTGGCCGTGCCTGTCATGGCCCAGAGCGACGCCGACGTCATTCAACAGGCTCAGGCCGTTCTCCACGCGGCCGAGCAGGCAGGAGCGCGAACGTACGCGACCTCCATTTACGATGAGGCTGCTGCACACCTGCGCTTCGCGCAGGACAACTCATCGAAGAGCGGCATGCGTGAGAAAGCGCGCATGCAGGCGATCGAAGGGCTGTGGGCCGCGCGTGCGGCGCTGGCGAAGGCGAACTGGATCGGGACGAACGACGCGATCCGCAATCTTCAGGGCGATATCCGCAGGCTGGGCGGCACGTCCGATCTCGCGCTGGCCGAAGAGTCGCCGTCGCTCGCACTGCAGCGCGGAGCATCGTCGAAAGACCGCATTGCATTCGCGCAGGCGGCTCTCGATCAGGCGCGCGCGGTGGGCGCGGCGCAGGTTGCCGCCGACGATCTCGACACCGCCCAGAAGAATCTCGACGGCGCGCGCAAGGTGACGAAGGCCGGCGGGAACAATGATGCCGCCGACTATCTCGCGTATACGTCGGAGATGATGGCGCGCCGCGCGTACTATCTGGCGCGCGCCGCGGAGGCATCGAAGCAGATTACGCCGCTGCAACTGACCCGAACGCAGCTTGCGCAGGCGCAGACCGAGCGCCAGGCCGCGATCGAGCGCCAGCAGCGCGAAGAGGCGGAGCGCCGTGCTGCCGATCTGCAGCGGCAACTCACGGCGGAGCAGGCGAACCGCGAGGCGCAGCAGGCGCAGTTGCAGGCGCTGCAGTCGCAGATCGATGAGCAGCGGAAAGCGCAGCAGGCGAGGATCGATGCCGATCGCGCGGCGCGCGAAGCAGCCGAGCGCCAGCTCACCGAGACCTACGGCCGGTATGAATCGGCGATCACTTCAGGGACCGCCGCGGATGTCGAGTCGCTGCGCCGTCAGGTCGAGGATCAGCAGCTCGCGCTGCGAAGCATTCAGGAACGCGAGCGTCTGAACGAACAGATGATGGATGCGCAGCTTCAGGGATTGCGCAACGATCTCGCGGCGTCGCAGCAGCAGGGTGCCGATGCGGCGCTCCTCGCGCAGCGCCAGGCCGAACTGCAGCAGCGTCAGGCGGAGCTCGAACAACTGCGGAAGCAGCGTGAGACCGATGCCGCGCGGCTCACCCAGATCCAGCAGCAGCATGCGGCGGCGATCGCCGATGCGACCGCGAAGCGGCAGCAGGCTGAGGCGCAGGCTCAGGAGATGAAGGCGCAGGCGGAGGCGGCGCAGAAGGCTGCCGAGCAGGCGCGCGCGCAGGCCGAGGAGTCTCGGAAACAGGCGGAATCCGCGCGCGCGGAGTTGGATCGGACGAAGCAGCAGCTCGCGCAGCGCGACGCGGAAGCGCAACGGATGCGGATGGAGAGCGAGCTCGCGAAGCTCGCGCAGACGCGGAGCGACAAGCGCGGATTCATCGTCGCACTCTCCGGAGGCCTCCTCTTCGATACCGGCAAGACCACGTTGAAGGCGGGCGCGAAATCCACACTGACGAAGATCGCTGACCAGCTCAAGACGAATCCTGCGGCGCGCATCCTCGTCGAAGGACACACCGACAGCGTGGGAACGGAACAGAAGAATCAGGCGCTCTCGGAGAAGCGCGCGAATGCGGTGCGCGATTTTCTCGTCAGCGCCGGCGTTCCCGCGGATCATGTGACCGCCGCGGGCAAAGGCGAAGCAGAGCCGATCGCCACGAACAAGACCGCGGCCGGCCGGCAGCAGAATCGGAGAGTCGAGCTGGTAATCACGCAATAGAAGATCGCCGCAGGTGGAGCGCGGACGCCTCGTCCGCGAACTCCGCCCGCGTAGAAAAAGTGGCGAGTGCGATCGCCGCAGGTGGAGCGCGGACGCCTCGTCCGCGAGCCGCTGCCGTCGAGGCAGCGGTGCTCCGCCTGCGTAGAAAAGTGCGGACGAGCACAGCGAGTGCGATCGCGGCAGGTGGAGCGCGGACGCCTCGTCCGCGAGCCGCTGCCGTCGAGGCAGCGGTGCTCCGCCTGCGTAGAAAAGTGCGGACGAGGCGTCCGCACTCCGCTGCCAATCGAATTGTCCCGATCCGCGTCTAACCTTTTCTCGCGATTCTCGTCTATCCATCCAATTGGAACGGAGGACGAACGATGCGAAAGCTTTTGCTATGGGTGTTGCCTGCGCTGCTCCCTCTCGCGGGATACAGCCACCAGCATGGGATGAATCTCTCGATCGACGCAGATGACGAAGTCGTGACCGACTGCAGCCAGGTCAAAGTCAGCTTCGAGGATGCGAAGGCTGTGCGCGCAGAGGAAGAGATTCCCGCCGCGGGACTGCGGAGTCTTCGCGTGCGCGCGTCGGAGCACACCGGAGTCCGCGTTGTTGGCTGGGACAAGAGCGACTGGTCGATCAAGGCGTGCAAGGCCGGAGCGGATGCGGCTGCGCTGAACGATATCCGCGTGAGTCTGAGCGGCAACGAACTGACGTCGAAGAGCGCCGGCGAAAAGGCGTTCGTCTATTTCCTGATTCGCGCCCCGAAGAACGCGGTGCTCGACGTCGATGCGACGAGCGGACCGGTCGGTCTTTACGATGCGAACGGCACGATGAAGCTGCGCGCGCAGAACGGACCGCTGTCGGTGAAACGCTCGAGCGGCACGATCGACGCGACGACCGTGAATGGTCCGATCAGCTTCGCTGGCGGGCGCGGAACCGTAAGCCTGAATGCCGAGAACGGCCCGCTCTCTCTCAAGCTCGAAGGAACGGAGTGGGACGGATCGCTCCAGGCGTCGACGAACAACGGCCCTCTGTCGCTGAAGATCCCGCATGACTATCGCTCAGGTGTGGTCGCCGAGGCGAATGGACATGGACCGGTGTCGTGCAAGGCGGAGGCATGCCGCGGTGCGAAGCGAACGGTCACGGATGATGATGGGGAAAGCCGGCGCATCGAGCTCGGCTCGGGCCCGGCGGTGATTCACATCGCGACGCACAACGGGCCGCTGTCGATCAAAGAGCGGAACTGATGCTATGAAGCCCCTGCCCCTCTCCCCGCTCGCGGGGAGAGGGGAACGGTGAGGTAGAGCAGCGGGAGCGCGCTACACTTAGCGCGCCGCATGCCGGACACAGCGATGCCCACCGCGAAATCCCCGCGGCGCCTTCTGGCGATCCTGGGACTCGGGTTTGGTCTCGCAGTAACGATCGGCAACATCATCGGCGCCGGCATTCTCCGCACGCCGGGAGAGATCGCGCAGCATCTTCCGAGCGTTGGACCGTATCTCGCGGTCTGGATCATCGGCGGTCTCTACGCGCTGCTCGGCGCCAACGCGCTGGCGGAACTGGCGACGATGGTTCCCCGGTCCGGCGGGCAGTATGTGTTCGTCCGCCATGCGCTCGGCGATTACGCGGGCTTCATCGTCGGCTGGAGCGACTGGCTGTCGACGTGCGGCACGACTGCGCTCGTCGCGATCACCGTCGGCGAATATGCGCTCATCTATCTCTATGCGCTTCGCGCGTACGAAGTGGTCGCGCTGCTCACCATCGGACTCCTGACGCTCGTTCAATGGCTCGGCATCCGCTGGGGCGGAGCGATGCAGAACGTCACCAGCGTGATGAAAGCCGTCGTCCTGATCGCTCTGGTCTTCGCCTGCTTCCATCTCGGCGGGCGCAATCCGTTCCTCGATTCATTCGTGACCGACAGCGAAGGATCGTTCTTCACCGCGTTCATGCTGGCGCTCGCCGCGGTCATCTACACCTACGATGGATGGACGAGCATCATCTATTTCTCGGAAGAAGTGCGCGATCCGGGACGCGACATTCCTCGCTCGATGTTCGGCGGCGTCGTGCTGGTGATCGTTCTCTACCTGATGATGAACCTCGCGTTCCTGCGCGTGGTTCCTCTCGGATCGATTGCGGGGCAGAAGCTCGCGGCGGGTGTCGTCGCGCAGCATGTGTTCGGAATGTATGCCGATCCGATTCTGCGCTGTATTTTCATCATCTCGCTGCTCAGTGCGGTGAACTCGAATGTGCTGATGGCGCCGCGCGTGCTCTATGCGATGGCGAGCGATGGACTCTTCTGGCGCGGCGCGCGTGAAGTGAACCATGGCGGGACGCCGGATGTCGCGCTGCTCTTCAGCAGCATCGTCGCCGCGGTGTTCGTGCTCACGGGCACATTCGAGACGGTGCTGGCGAAGCTGGCGTTCTTCTTCGTCGCGAACTACACGCTCTCCTTCGTCTCGCTCTTCGTCATGCGCCGCCGCCAGCCCGATGCCGAGCGGCCTTACCGCGCGTGGGGACATCCGTTCACGACAGGCATCGCACTCGCCGCCTCGATCGCGTTTCTCGTCAGCCAGATGGCTGCCGATACGCGGAACAGCATCTACACGCTCGTGCTTCTGGCGCTGAGCTACCCGGTCTTCTGGGTGACACGACTGGCGAAATACAAATGAGTTGGACTTTCGATTCACGACTCGAATTCGCGGCGACGATTCCGTCGCGCTACTACTTCGATGCTGCGGTGCTCGAACAGGAACAGCGCGATGTGTTCGGCGCCGTCTGGCAGCTTGCCGGCCGCGCGGAACAGGTGCGTGAGCCTGGGCAGTTTTTCACGACGACCATCGGCGCGGAGCCGGTGCTCGTCGTCCGCGGCAATGATGGCGTGCTGCGCGCGATGTCGAACGTCTGCCGCCATCGCGCCGGGCCCGTGGCGAAAGGGGAGGGGAAGCGCCCCGTGCTGCAATGCGGCTATCACGGCTGGACGTACAACCTCGACGGAACGCTGCTGCGCACTCCTGAGTTCGAAGGTGTTCAGGAGTTCGATCGCCCATGCCTGCCGCAGTTCAGAATCGAAGAGTGGAGTGATTTGATCTTCGTCTCCATCTCCCATGCAGTGCCGGCGCTCGCCGATTTCCTCGGCGACATCACCCGCCATGACTTCCGCGGCTATCGTCTCGCCGCGCGGAAAGATTGGGAGATGAACTGCAACTGGAAGGTCTACGTCGACAACTACCTCGAGGGCTATCACATCCCCATCGTCCATCCGTCCCTCTTTCGCGAGATCGACTATCCGAACTACCGGACGGAGACGAAGCGCTGGTACTCGATTCAGCACGCGCCGTTGAAGCGCGCGGAGCGCATTCGCGTGAGTGAATCGGGTAGCGAGGTCAGTTACTACTGGGTCTATCCCAACCTGATGCTGAACGTCTATCCGGACAACTTCTCGACGAATCTGATTCTGCCGCTGGGACAGGGGAGGACGCTGACCGTCTTCGAGTGGTACTTCCGCGATCCGGAGAAGGTGCGCCAGGAGATCGACGAGACGATCTCCTTCAGCGACGAGATTCAGATCGAGGACATCGAGATCTGCGAAGCGGTGCAGCGCGGCCTCGCGTCGGCGACGTATGACACCGGCCGCTATTCACCGCAGCGCGAGAATGGTGTGCACCACTTCCATGGGCTCTACGCGGAAGCGATGGGCTTGTGCGGAGAGAGCGCATCTCGCCCGCAGTGATCGACGCGTCAGCGTTTCCTTCGCGCGGTGCGGCGCCCGTCGAATGCTGCCGAGACGGCGGCGCTCGATTTCGCGAAGACCGGGCACGTCTCATCATGCGCGCCGGGCAGATAGCCGATGCTGATCAGAAACGACGACGTGATCTCTCCGCCGGTGAACGCGAACGTCTTCCTGAAGAGCTTCACCCACTCTTCGCGGCTGAGCGGATGATGTTCCTCGAGCCACTGCGCGAATGATCCCTGCGGCAGGGCGAGGATCCGCTTCGCGTTCTCGATCGCGGCGTCGATCTTCAGGCGGTTGCGGATGATGCCCGCATCGCTGAGGAGCCGCTGCCGGTCGCGATTGTTGAAGCGCGCAACCCGCGCGATCTCGAATCCGCGATAGGCCTTGCGAAATGCCTCGCGCTTTTTGAGGATCGTGAGCCAGGAGAGTCCGGCCTGATTGATCTCGAGGACGAGGCGCTCGAACAGCGCGTCGTCCTCGAGAATCGGGAAGCCGTATTCGTGATCGTGATAGGGGCCGTGAAAAGGATGGCCGATGGCCACGTCGCAGTAAGACATTCTCCTATTTCATCATTTCGCGCCGAGTTGCGCCGCGAGGTATGTCGGATCGTTCGTCCCGTTGTCGATGATCGTGGCGTAGGCGCCGATCATTCCGCTGACCGGCGAGATCCGGATGAGCACCGCTCCCGCGTTGTCCCCGAGGTTGCGGGCGTGGAAGATGTCGTTGATCTGCATGCCGCCGGCGACGGCGACCGCCGTCGTGAACGTGTCGATCGTATGTCCCGCGGCATCGACGATGTCGACCTTCACCATGGCGCTGGTGTTGTTCGGGAAGGCCGTCATCTCGACGAGGCCGAGGTTGGTGCGGAAGTTCTTGTCGCCGACGGCTCCGAGAATCTCGAGCGTGTCGCCCACTCCTGCGGACTGGAAATTGTTCAGCGGCGGCATCAGAAAGCCGTACGTGCCGCCATCCTTGTCGATCGTGTAGGTCCTTGATGTGACGCGAATGCTCGCCGCGTCCGACGTCGACTGATAGCGGAGACGCGCCAGGCCGGTGCGGCCGAAGACAGTGAAGAGGACATCGCGAATCACGCGCGCCTCGTTGGGAAGCATCGTGAGCGAGATCGCATTCGGGCTCTCCGGCGTGTCCCACGGCTTCACCTGGAGCGTGACCGTGCGTGTCTGGCCCGCGGGGTTGTAGAGATAGAGATCGCTGCGGAACTGCGAATTGTTCGCACCGTCGACATGTCCGATCACGGGAATCGTACGGACGACAGGCGCCGGCAGGTCGGGCGGGAAGTACGTCGAGTCGTTCGTGCGATTGTCGACGAGATAGAGCGATGCGATGGCCTCGCCGGTCTCGGGCTGCACGAGCAGCGCGCCAGTATCGCTGGGAAGGAGCGAGAGGAAACTGCTCAAACCGCCGAGCTGCTGCTGACCGTTAGCCGCCGTCCCGAACGTCGCGTGAGAAGCGCCCATGAGTCCATTCATGCCGGTCGCCTTCAGATTCGCATTCGTTCCGCGGCCCGAGACGTCGGTCAGAATCAGACTGGTGCGGAAATCCTTTCCGTTGAATGCGCCGGAGAAGGTCACCGGGAATCGCGGCCGCGTCGCGGAGAAGATGTCGATCGCATTCATGCCGAAGCCGAACGAGCCGGCGGTGGACCGCGTGTACGTGCGGCTCGTGGCGTTGATGCCCGATTCCGGATCGATGAACACCGCGCCGTTTCCTGAGTCGTAGCCGAAGATCGACTTCAAGGCGTCGGTGATCTGCCGGATCTCGCCCGGCGCGAGCGTGAGGGTCTTCTGATCGTTTTCCGCCACCGTCGTCACGGCGCCGTTTGCGACATAGCGCAGCGTGACGTTCTGCGCGACCGGCAGCGGGTTGTAGAGGATGATGTCGCTCTTCCAGAAACTTCCGTACGCACCTTCGATCCGTCCGATGCCGGGAAGCACGAGATGCTGTTTGAGCGATGCGCGGACGACGCCCCATTCCTGAACGACGTCGCTGCCGCCGCCGGGTGCGGGCGAGATGATGACTCCACCGCCGCCGCCGGTCGATTGCGGTCCGGAGTCGAAGACGAACGGGTCGCCCGCCGCGATCTTCTCCACATCGACATGCACGAACCCCTTCGCCAGCGTCTCGTTGAGGTAGAGCTCGTCGTAGCTCGCAGGCGCCGGCTCGCCGATGTGCCACACGGCGAGCGCAGGATCCTTGAAGAGGCGCTGGTCCGCCTGCGGGCGCGAGCGATGAACCTGAATGAGGAGCGAATTCCCGGAAGTCCCGGCATGCAGCGCCTCGACTTCCGGACCGGTCGGATCTTCCCACTGCGTCTTCACGCCATCGGCCGGTGTGTAACGGAGCAGGCGCGTCGGTTTTCCGGTGCCGCGCTGAATCATCCATGCGCCGTCGTAATCGATCGTGGGCACGGCGAAGAATGACATCACGTCCGACGTAGCCGGATCGGCTCCGGCGATATCGACGACGGCATCTCCGATCACTCTCTTCAGCGTCCGGCGCATGCCGACCAGCGACTGGAGATAGAACGAGAGATCGTTCACGACCCAGCCCTCATAGACTCCGGAAGAGTCGACGGTGATCGTGGGCCGCTGCACCGGCAGCGACTGGCCTGCGGGAGTGACGGGGACGACGGTGATCGTCGTCAGGGTGAGCCGGACCAGAGCCAGCGAGCCGTCGCGGCTCATCCCAACCAGCGGCTGCACCACGTTGGCAGTCGAAGCGATCGTGCGCGCGATGCCGTCCGGCGAGATCGCCATCACCGCGCTCGACGTGCCGACGACGAACGGGTAGTCGCTCGTGCCGATGCGCACCTGCGACCAGTTGCCGCGCGCGTAGGGACCTCCGAGGTCGGGAGTGTAGTAGCCGAGTTGATTGACGACGGAGTTGGGGAAGAGGACGTGGGTCCACGTTGATCCGCCGTCGGTGCTGATCAGCATCAGCCACTGCTGCTGCGGGTTCTGCCCGTTGAGCGTGGAGTTGGTCTGGATGAGGATGACCGGAGTTCCCTGCGCGTTCTCGCGCATCGCCAGCAATGTGAATGCGGCGAGAGAGCCGTCCTGCGGAAAGACGACGCGCGGCTCTTCCTTGCTCTCGTTGTCGTAGACGACGACCTGGCCGAACGGATAGCCGTTGTAGTACGGCAGTGGCGAGAGGATCGGCCCGCCATACGCAGGCGTCGGTCCTTCGACCAGGACGAAGTGGCGGCTCAGCCGGTGTTGAACGCCGGGGAAGGAGACCCGATCACTGTACGGTGCGTACGAGATCACGCGTGCGGACAGCAGAGGTGCAAGACAAAAAAGCAGAACTGCAAAAAGGCCGTGCCGCCGCTGCTGCATCATGATGATCTCCTCGGCTGATTGGTACGGAGTCGCGCCGAACTGCGTTTAGCTCATTGTGAAAAGGACGATACCGCCGCTGGCGATCGCGCCGGCAACGGTGTCCTTTGATGAGTGATGAGTGACGAGTGATGAGTGACGAGTGACGAGTGACGAGTGATGAGTGATGAGTACCGAGGACGAAGCTAAGCAGCGATCGTTCCATCCACTACTGATCACTCGTCACTCATCACTCGTCACTCATCACTCATCAGAACGGGCAATCGTCGCAGCCGGAGCCGCAGCAGGTGGGCTCGCTGGCGGGGCGGATTTCGGGGCGATGAAGATTCTCTTCGGGCTCGGTGGCCGAGCCTTGAGGAAGCTCTGCGGACGGCTGCTCGTCGGACATCGCGCGAGGTCAAACGCGCGAAGATCCGGAGCGATTCCGGCTTAGTCGCCGGCGCCGACGATCTCTGACCAGGGGAGTCGGCGGACGGCGATGACTTTCTCGTCGATCTCCGTCTGGGTCGCCTTGTCGCCAAGCACCCGACGAAGGTAAACGAGCTCCGGAGAGACGAGCTTGTTGTGCTTCGGGAGGAGGCGGATGGCGGCGCTTTGCAGGTTCCGGTCAGAGACTGAGACGAGCTTCGGGGTCTTTCTGACTTGGATGTCCATAACAGTTCGCAACTGAGGTTACGCTCCGGTTAATCCTACGGATCAGCTCACCGTTTTCGTGTGTTCGTCATCACCCGGAGCGGTATCAGAGAACGGAAAGGGAGATTTTCCTGGATCTCCTCCTCGCGCTGCGGACTGCATCCGCAGAGCGCGCAACGGATTCCGTCGATGTGTGCAGCACGCGAGTGCCCGCACTTGCGGCATGGCTGCGCCTGTTTCGTCACGAAAGGAATCATCTGCATCTCCTCTACCAGGAATGGTCCCTCGGAGGCGCAGGAAGGGTTTATTTATCCAGCGCGCGTAGAATTTCGAGCATCGAACAGGGCTGTTTTGCCGCTTCACTCTCCGGGAGGTAGAACGATGGAAGAGTTGCTCGAAGCCATTCGCAAGGGCGATCGCGCCCGCGTCGCCTCATTGCTCGATGGCGATCCCTCGCTCGTCGACGGCGCCGCGCTGCTGCAGGCGATCTACAACGGACGTGCGGACCTCGTCCCGCTATTTCTCGAGCGCGGCCATCGTCTCTCGTTTCACGAGGCGGCGGCGTACGGCGATGCGGTGCGCGTGAGCGAGCTGCTCGATCGGGATCACGCGCTGCTCGATTCCTTCGGTGACGACGGCTTCAATGCCCTCGGTCTCGCGATCTTCTTCCGGCATCCGGAGATCGCGCGGATGCTGATCGAGCGCGGTGCCGACTGCTGCGCTCCGGCGCGCAACCCGATGAAGGTCGCGCCGGTGCATGCAGCGGCGGCGCAGGGCGATCGCGAGATCATGCAACTGCTGCTCGATCATGGCGCCGATCCGAACGCCACGCAGCAACTGGACTACGTGCCACTGCACAGCTCCGCGGGGAGAGGTGACATCGAAACTGCCCGGCTGCTGCTCGGTCGAGGTGCCGATCCGAAGCGAAAGTCGGGCGACGGAAAATCGCCGGCGGATGTCGCGCGCGAGCGAGGGTTCGAAGAGCTGGCCTCGCTGCTGGAGAGTTAGCGGAGAGACGCTCTCACTCAGCTCGTCCTCACGAATGTGCGGACGAGACGTCCGCGATCCACGGGACCAAGGACCGATCCTCGGGCGAAGAACACATGAGCCGCGATGCCCGGCATCATGCGCAGACACGCGCAGGCGAGCTCCATCAGCATCGGCGACTCGATCGTGCGAATGATCCGCCGCATCCAGGAGCGCGACACGAACCTCGCGCGAAAGAGATCGCCGCTGTATTGCCGGAGCGCGTCGCGGTCGCCTGTGTCCAGCCACGCCGCGACGACATCGGCGGCGAACGACGAGAGCCTGATCGCGGGATCGAGTCCGCCGGCAGTCAGCGGTGAGACGGAGCCGCAGGCGTCGCCGATGAGCAGCGCGCGCTCATTCGCGATGCGCCGCAGCATGCCGCCGACCGGAATCAGGCCTCCGCGCCGTTCGATGCGATGTGCCGATGCTTCACCGATCGAGTTGCGGAAGCGCGCGAGCGCGGAGAGCGGATCGAAGCGCTCGCGATATCCAGCGACACCGATGTGCGCTTCGTCTCCGTCATCGGCAATCCACGCGATGTAGCCGGGAGCGAGACGCGGATCGAGGTAGCAACGGAGCTCGGGCTTCGCCGCGCGTCCCGGCACGACGTCTTCGATTCCGGTGAGCAGTTCGCGATTCACATCGAGGCCATACGCGCGCGCCACTCGTGAGCGTGCGCCGTCGGCGCCGACGACATAGCGCACGCCGATCTCCTCGCAGCGCGTCCCGCGGTGGACGAGGATCGACCGCTCGCGCGCTTCGACGAACCGCGTGTTGGGCATGAAGTGCACGCCGGTGCGTGCGCACTGCTCGAGAAGGTAGAGGTAGATCCACGACATCCGTCCAATGCGGAACTCGTCACGGGCGGCGGTGAGATGCATCGGGCGCCGCGCCGGCGAGTAGAGCGTCACGTCCCGGATCGGGCGGCCGAGCTGTTCCTCCGGCAGCGGGAAGTCCTCCCATGTCTTGCGGACGAAGATGCCGGTGGTGTGAATGCCGTCCGCGAGGGAGCGTTTGCGATCGATGAGAACCACCCGCAGGCCGCGCAGCGAGAGAAGGCGCGCGGTGTGGAGGCCGGCGAGGCCGGCGCCGATGACGGCGGTGTCGTATTGCACAAAGAACTTTATAACATAAAGTGAAGACGCCAAAAAAGTGCGGACGGAACGTCCGCACTTCAACTAGTGCTTCGAAAAGATCAGCGTTGCGTTCGTGCCGCCGAACCCGAAGGAATTCGACATCGCGTGCGAGAGCCCGGCCTGGCGCGCCTTGTTCGGAACGTAGTCGAGATCGCACTCGGGGTCCGGTTTCTCGTAGTTGATCGTCGGCGGCAGCACGCCCTCTTTCACCGCAATCGCCGTGATGGCGGCCTCGAGTCCGCCCGCCGCGCCGAGGAGATGGCCGGTCATCGACTTCGTGGAGCTCACGGCGAGCTTGTAGGCGTGATCGCCGAACACGCGCTTGATCGCCACCGTCTCCGTCTTGTCGCCCACCGGCGTCGATGTGCCATGCGCGTTGATGTACTGGATGTCCTGCGGATGCAGGCCGGCGTCTTTCAGCGCGCGCTGCATCACTCGCATCATGCCGCTGCCGTCTTCGGCCGGCGACGTGATGTGGTACGCGTCGCTCGACATGCCGTAGCCGGTGAGCTCGCAATAGATCTTCGCGCCGCGCGCGAGTGCGCGCTCGCGCTCTTCGAGCAGAAGGATGCCCGCTCCTTCGCCCATGACGAAGCCGTCGCGATCGGCATCCCACGGCCGCGACGCGTGCTGCGGGTCGTCGTTGCGCGTCGACAGCGCGCGCATCGCGGCGAAGCCGCCGACGGCCAGCGGCGTGATCACCGCTTCCGATCCGCCGCCGAACATCACGTCGGCCTCGTCGCGCTGGATGATCTTGAATGCATCGCCCAGTGCGTGCGCGCCTGTCGCGCAGGCGGTCGCCGGAGCGGAGCTCGGTCCCTTCGCGCCGAAGCGGATCGAGATGTGTCCCGCCGCCAGATTCACGATGAGTCCGGGGATGAAGAACGGCGAGATGCGGCTCGGGCCGCGCTCCATCAGCTTCTGGTGCATTTCCTCGATGAGAGGAAGACCGCCGATGCCGGAGCCGATGATCACTCCGACGCGGTCGCCGTCCTCTTTCGTCATGTCGAGGCCGGCGTCATCGACCGCCATCTGCGCTGCGGCGATGGCGTAGTGGATGAACGTGTCGGACTTCTTCACTTCCTTTTTCTCGATCCACTTCTCGGGATCGAAGCCCCGCACTTCGCCTGCGATCTGGCAGGCGAACGCGCTGGCATCGAACTTCGTGATGCGATCGATGCCGGAGCGACCTTCGATCAGCCCCTGCCACGTCGGCTCGTTGCCGATGCCGAGGGGGGAGATCATGCCGATGCCGGTGACGACGACGCGCCGTTTGTTCAAGAGAGCACTCCCGAAAAAAAGGTTTTCAAAAAAATGGAATGGTCAGTTCAGACGGCCGCGGCGACGATCTGAACTGACCAGAGAGAACTGCAAGCGGATTGTGAAGTCGGAAGGTCCTACTGCGCGCTCTGACGCTTGTCGATGTACTCGACCGCGTCCTTGACCTTGCGGATCTTCTCCGCCTCATCGTCCGAGATCTCGACGCCGAATTCCTCTTCGAACGCCATGATCAGCTCGACCGTGTCGAGCGAATCCGCGCCGAGGTCTTCGACAAACGACGCTTCCGGCTGGACTTCATCCGCGTCCACTCCGAGTTGCTCGACGATGATCGACTTGACCCTATCCTCAACCGACATGGGCATCTCCTCCATCAGATTCCAGGGGAACGCAACAAGTGCAGGCCGCGTTTTAGCACGCGTCTACGCGCGTCAGCAAGCAGGCAGCCTGCCGCCTGATTTCGTTACACTTCGCCCGATGCGAAAACTTGGTGCATTGTTCTTTCTGATCGTTCTGGCGGCCAGTCTCTGGATCGGCGCGCGCTGGATCGCCGGCCGTGGCCCGGTGAAAGCCACGATCCTGTTCCACAGTGCGGCAGGACTGCGCGGCGGCGATCTCGTGATCGAGAACAATCTTGCCGCCGGCAGAGTTGTACGCATCGATCGCGTGGATGATCGCGACGCCGTGACGGTGCGTCTCGACCCCGCGCATCGGCGCGCCATCGTCACCGATTCTCTCTTTACGATCGATGGTCACAGGCTGCTCGTCACCAATGCCTTTGCAGTTGGCGCACCCGTTGAAGACGGAGCACTTTTGCAGGCGAAGGACGACAAAGTGAGCCGCTGGCTTGCGAAGAACGGCTCGAAGGTCGAGCCGCTGGTGGAATCTTTGAAACAAAAGGCGGACAACGGTGTCGAAACCGTGCGTGGCGCGTCCAACGATGAGGCGCAGAAACTGAAAGAGAAAGTCGGCGGCTGGGTCGACCAGACCAAATCCAAGATCAGGTAAATGGACAAGAAGATTTTTTCCTACGAAGACGCCTGTGCGCTGCTGCCCGAAGTGCAGCGGCTGACGGGCCTTGCGTTCGCCGAAGTCGAGGCTCTCGGCGAGGACGTCGATGAGACCAACGACGACTTCCGCCGTATCGTCTCCCACTGGGCCGAAGCCGTTCTCTCCCTCGGCATCGAAGTGAAGGGCCTCTGGCTCGTCGACTTCGACAGCGGCAGCGGCTACTACTGCTGGCGCCATCCCGAGCCCTCACTGCAGTTCTTTCATGGATACGAAGAAGGATTCCGGGGCCGGGTGCAGTTGAACTGAGCAGGAGTGAGTGATGAGGAAGAGTGAAGAGTGACGAGTGAAGAGTGAAGAGTGAAGAGTAGGGACCGTCACTCATCACTCATCACTCATCACTCGTCACTCGTCACTCCACTCGTCACTCGTCACTCGTCACTCATCACGTCATGATCAAAGCCATCGCTTTCGACCTCTGGGAAACATTGATCACTGAAGATGCGCAGACTGCGCGGCGGCAGGAGCGGCTGCGTCTCGATCGCATCGAGCAGGTGCTCGTTGCTCGTGGACAATCGCATTCTGCCGATCGCATCGAGAACGCGTACCGCAAGCTCTGGCATCGCTGCCACGAGCTCTACTGGTCGGAAGACCGCGACGTTCCCTGCCGGCGGCAGGTGGAGCATTTCCTCGAAGGGCTCGGCCTCGATCCGGCGTCGTTCGACGAAGCCTCGCTCGATGAGATCGAGCATGCCTACGCGCACGCGGCACTCGACATCCTGCCGCAGGCCGTCGCCGGTGCGAACGAAACTCTGGCGCACATCAGGAAGCAGGAGCTCCCGATCGGGCTGATCAGCAACACGGGCCGCACGCCGGGCTACGTGCTCCGCAAGATTCTCGACCGTCTCGGCCTCGCGCAGTCGATCGACGTCATGGTCTTTTCGAATGAGCATGGCGAGTGCAAGCCACGTGTCTCGATCTTCGAGCAGCTTCGCGCGGGCCTGGGGGTCGAATATCAGGAGATGATGTTCGTCGGCGACAATCTCTATGTGGACGTCTATGGTGCGCAGCGCTGCGGCATGCGCGGCATCCATTTCATTCCGGAGCAGCGGGGAACGGCGGTGGCACCGCCGGTCGAGCTCGATTTCACGATCACGCCGGATGCGACCATTCACACACTGTCGGAGTTGCCGGAAGTCATCGAGAGGATGCGAAATGCGTGATGGGTGGTGCTGTGATGCGGGCTCGCGGGCTCGCCGGTTCCTTCCTCTTCTGCTCGTGGTTCTGCTCGCGTTCGACGCCACGGCGGCGACCGCGAAGAAGCGGCGCAAGTCGCCGCGCCGCGCACGCGCGGCTCGCGCTGCGAAGGCGCCGATCGAGACTGCAACGGGCGGCACGCTCAGCGAACGCCTCCAGTCGCTTATGAACGGCCGCGTGGGGCAGGCCTCGGAAGCGAGCCTGCAGGTCGTCGATGTCGAGACTGGAACCGTCGTCGCCGAACGCGATCCGCACACGCCTCTCGCGCCGGCCTCGAACATGAAGCTCTTCACCACCGCTGCCGCCATCGATCTGCTGAAGCCGACCTTCGAAGTGCAGACGACGGTGTATGCGCGCGGTGCGGTGCAGCCGAACGGCACGCTGGAAGGCGACGTGAAAGTGGTAGGGCACGGCGACCCGACGATCGGCGGCCGCTTTCACGATGGCCATGCGACGTCCGTGATCGAAGACTGGGCCACCGATCTCAAGCGCTCCGGCATCAAGACGATCCACGGAAATCTGATCTTCGAATACGGCTACATGGATACGGAGTACATCCATCCGACCTGGCCGGTGAATCAGCTCGTGAACTGGTACGAGGCTCCGGTGTCCGCATTCACGATGCAGGAAGGCTGCGTCGAGGTGCGCGTGATGCCCGGGCGTCCGGGCAAGCCGTGCGTCGTGCAGCTCGAGCCGCCGACTTCGTTCCTGAACATCGACAACAACTGCCGCACCGGCCGCGGCGCGCTCTACGTCACGCGCGCGCTCAACACGAACACGCTCGTGGTGCGCGGCGGCGTTCCCGCGCGCTCGGGCACGAGCCCGATCTTCGTCACGGTCGAGAACCCGATTCAGTATTTCGCAACGGTCACGCACGAGACGTTCGAGCGGAACGGGATTCATCTGGATGGGCAGTTGATCGTGGCGCCGCGCGATGCGCGCCCCGACTGGCGCGCCGTCACCCAGCATTCGACGCCGCTCAACATCCTCGTCTACGTCGTGAACAAGAAGAGCCAGAACCACTACGCGGAAGAGATGGTGAAGATGATCGGCGCCGAGCTGAAGAAGAACGGCACGTGGGCCGATGGCACCAGCGCGGTGACCGAGTGGCTGACGACGAAGATCGGCGTCCCTGCGAACGAGTATCACCAGGCCGATGGTTCCGGCATGTCGCGCGACAACCGCGCGTCGGCCAACGCGTTCATCCAACTGCTGCGCTACATGTGGAAGAGTCCCTGGCGCGAGGACTTCGTCTCGTCGCTTCCCTACTCCGGCGATCCCGACTCGAAGTTCGGCCACCGCCTCGGCCAGGCGCCGTACGCGCGGCAGGTCTACGCGAAGACCGGCTACATCGTCGGCGTGGTGGGGCTGTCCGGCTACGTGCACGCGCAGAGCGGCAGGATCTACGCCTTCTCCTTCATCTTCAACCGCTACCACACCGGCGTCTACGCCGTGCACGCGCTGCAGGATGAAATGCTGAGGGAGATCATCAGGAACGGATGAGGCGCCTTCGGCGCGGCGCTGGGCGCGAGGCGCGGGGCGCGGGGTGCAGAGTCGCTAGCCTGCAGACTTCCGAGGCGTCCCCCGCACCTAGCGCCTAGCGCCCAGCGCCTCGCGCCGAAGGCGCCCAGCGCCCAGCGCCTCGCGCCGCGCCGAAGGCGCCTAGCGCCCGCGGCGCGAAATTGTGAGAGCATTCCTGGCCCACCCATGAGCAAAGACAACATCGTATTCACCGCATTTGGATTTCTCCTCGGTCTCGTCCTCGGCAGCATGGTGCTTGGTCCGAAGCTCGCGCAGTCGAAGCTCGCCGGAGCCCAACCAGCGGCTGCACCCGCGGAAGCTCCGGCGTCTGCCGCGCCTGTGGCGCAGGCAAGCGGCGGCAACCCGATGGGCGCGGTCTTCCAGAAGATCAACGAGCTCAAGCAGGCGATCGAGAAGAATCCGAACGATGCCGACGCTCTGACGCAGCTCGGCTCGATGTACATGGACGCCGGAAAGTTTCCGCAGGCCGCGGAGTATCTCGAGCGTTCCCTGAAAGTGCGCGACGATCCTCAGGTGCGCACCGACCTCGGCATTTGCTACCGCAACAACGGCGACACGGCGAAATCGCTCGCGGAGTTTCAGCAGGTCGTGCGAACGAATCCCGATCAGTGGCAGGCGCTCTTCAACGAGGTCATCGTGCTGGCCGAAACGAAGCACATGGCCGAGGCGAAGACGGAGCTCGCAAAGCTGCAGCAACTGCGGCCGGGCGATCCCGATGTGCAAAAGCTGGCCGACTCGATCGCGAACGTTCGTTAGCGCAGGTTGTCGGCGTCTACGGTCGCCGGTGCCGACGCGCCGATCGCAATGCGCACCGCGGCGGTTCCTGCCGGCGTCGTGTAGCGCAGCGGAAACGTGTCGAAGCCGTCCGTCGCCGGCTGTGACGTGAAGCGCGTCAGCGACTCGCCGATCACCCGGCCGTCTGCGTCGAGCTCGCGGACGGCGACGTAAACATTCGCGCCGGAATCGAATCGCAGATTCAGCGTCGTCGTGTAGGTGACTCCCGCGGTCGCGGCGATCGGCGTGCTGACAGCCTCTGCCGCCGGATTCGCCGTCAGCCGCAGCGCATACCTGCCACGCGACGGCACCTCGGCCTGGCCGAGGTCGAGCCGCGAGAGTGTGCCGCTTCCGGACAGGGTCCACTTGTCCGGTGTGGTGCCGCCATCCTCGAACGACGCATTCTCGATGGCGTTGAGGTGAAAGCCGCTCATGTCGATCAGCTCATTCGCGACCGGGTTGTAGGTGAAGGCAACGCCGCGCCGCTTGACCGCATCCTCGATCGTCGCATCGCGATCTTCGGAATCGCTGAAGTGAATCCACACCCAGTAGGTGCCGCCGTCAACGCCCCACTTCTCGAACAATGCTGCCAGGCTCTCGAGTGCCCATTCCGATTTCCAGCTGGAGGATGCCGGCCGGTTCAGGCCGATCTCCGGCGCGACCACGCGCGCGCCATTGCCTCGTCCCACGATGTCAAAGACGTTCCGCAGAGTTTCGTCGGCCCACGTGTGTGGGTCGGCGTCGACGCACGCCGGCGTCACGAACGAGGGAACGTTGAGGCACTTGCGATGTTCGTACATCGAGATGGCGTAGGTGCGCTTCGATGGGGGGATTGCCAGCTCGTCGAAGATCTGGCGCATCACTTCGAGCGTCGGCCAGAGGTGCCGGTCCTGTGCATCGGGGCCTGCACCGCTGCGCACGTCGAACATGTACGCGCCGACGACCGCTTCGGCTGAGAGGCGGCGCGCGTCGATGCCGAGCGACATCGCATACGCGATCGCAGCCTTCACGTACGTGCCCGGTTTCGCCTTCGCGCCGAGCCAGAGCGGCGGCTCAGCGGGGATGCCGCACGAATCGGCAACGCCGTCGCCGCTGCTGTCCACCACGTGCGTGTCGCCCTCGAACAGAATCAGGTCGAGCGCGGGATGATTGCCGATCGCATTCAGAATCGGCCCCAGCCAGGCTTTCGAATTCTCGAACGGTTCATCCATGTGGGTGGAGGCGAGCCGGAGATAGACCTTCATTCTGTGCGCCTGCACGATGTCGAAGAGCGCGCGAAGATTCGTCGTCTCGATCGCCGACGGTGAAGGCCATCGGAAGCCGAGCGGCGGACTGATTTCGCATTTCGGGAACGAGAAATCGTCGCCGGCATCGGTCGTGCGGAGCTCGAGTGTGATCGTGTTGACGCCGAGGCCGGACATGGCCGTGAGTTGTCTCTCGACTTCGGCGCGAACCGTGGAGCCGACGACCGAATCGAAGTCGTCGAGTTGCCGCACGAGATCGCCCGTCCAGTATTGAGAGGGCCAGCCGCGCCGCTCGAACTGTGTGTAGAGACCGTGAACGGCGACGCGATAGTGACCGAGGGGTTGAACGGAGGGGACTGCGCGCGTCCGTCCCTGCATCGCGCCCGGCGCGAGGACGAGAAGGCAGACGGCAAGCGCGGTTCTCACAGCGTTCGCATTTGCTGGCTCGACGGTGCGATCGTCAGCGTGTAGACGCCGCTCGACTTGCGCACGGTCGCCATTCCCTGAAATCCGGGGAACGTCTGCACTTTGCCGATGATCTCGCCGCCGCTGGTCTCGATATGTGCGGAGACGGCTTCCTCGACCGATCTCGCGTCGAGGCTGAGAAACCGGACGGAATCCGGAACTGTGTGGCCCTTGAGATCGGTGAGATGCCTCTCCTCGATCGTGAATCGCATCAACACTGTTCCATTCTCCCGCGAGACGCTCTGCAATTTCGATGCATTTTGCCGTGTTTTATACTCCTTCAAAGCGAGGCGTGAATGAGCGAAGAGCGGATTCTGCAGAATGTCCCGGTGATTGGCCGTATCGAAATCAACGAGTCGGAGGCGAAAGAGCTCCCTTCGTCGCGTTTTGCCGAGCCGATTCCGGTTGCGCTCACGTTCGATGACGTTCTGCTGAAGCCGGCGAAGTCGGAGATGCATCCGAACTTCGTCGATGTCTCCACGCGTCTCACGCGCGACATCCGCGTCAATATTCCGATCATCTCCGCGGCGATGGACACGGTCACGGAAGCGCGTCTCGCGATCGCCATGGCTCAGCACGGCGGCATCGGCATCATCCACAAGAACATGGCCATCAATCGTCAGGCCGAGGAAGTCGACAAGGTGAAGCGATCGGAAGCCGGCATGATCGTCGACCCCGTCACCATGCGTCCCTGGCAGACGATCGCCGAGGCCATGCAGGTGATGGAGAAGTACAAGATCTCGGGATTGCCGGTCACGGATGCGAACGGCAAGCTCGTCGGCATTCTGACGAACCGCGATCTCCGCTTCGAAACGCGGTTCGATCTGCCGATCGCCGAGCGGATGACGAAAGAGCATCTGATCACCGTTCCGGTCGGCACGACTCTCGAGCAGGCGCGCGACGTCCTTCACCAGCATCGCATCGAGAAACTGCTCGTCGTCGACGTCAACGGCGATCTCAAGGGGCTCATCACCGTCAAGGACATCCAGAAGGCGCGGCGTTATCCGCAGGCGGCGAAGGACCGGCTCGGCCGGCTGCGTTGCGGCGCGGCGATCGGCATCGGCCGCGATGGTCTCGACCGCGCCC
The DNA here is from genome assembly GCA_021325515.1 of Acidobacteriota bacterium. GTDB lineage: Bacteria > Acidobacteriota > Thermoanaerobaculia > Gp7-AA8 > Gp7-AA8 > JAJPHC01. Next base: position 145,549 of record JAJPHC010000039.1, on the reverse strand, counting down.
GCGCGCTCATCGACGCGAAAGTCGACGTCGTCGTCATCGATTCGTCGCATGCGCACTCCGCCGCCGTGATGGACACGATCAAGCAGTTCAAGAAGGTGTTTCCGGATACGCCGCTGATCGCCGGCAATGTTGCGACGTTCGAAGCGGCGCGCGATCTCTGCGAGCTCGGCATCGATGCGCTGAAGGTCGGCATCGGGCCGGGGTCGATCTGCACGACGCGCATCGTCGCCGGTGCCGGTGTTCCGCAGATCACCGCGATCATGGAGTGCGCGCGCGCGACGGAGCGGTTCGACATTCCCATCATCAGCGACGGCGGCATCAAGTTCTCCGGTGATGTGACGAAGGCGCTGGCCGCGGGCGCGAGCTCGGTGATGATCGGCTCGCTGTTCGCCGGCACCGATGAAGCGCCGGGCGAGACGATTCTGTATCAGGGCCGCACGTACAAGGCCTATCGCGGCATGGGCTCGATCGGTGCGATGCAGCAGGGCTCGAAGGATCGCTACTTCCAGGAAGATGCGGACGAGGTCTCGAAGCTCGTGCCGGAAGGCATCGAGGGGAAGGTGCCCTACAAGGGCTCGCTCAGCGCGATGATCCCACAGATCGTCGGCGGCCTTCGTTCGGGCATGGGTCTCACCGGCTCGCGAAGCATCGAAGATCTCCGGACGCGCGCGCAATTCATCCGCATCACGAATGCGGGTCTCCGCGAGTCGCACGCGCATGACGTGACGATCACGAAGGAAGCGCCGAACTACCGCATCGAGACGACTGACTAAGTGACGGCAGTGCTGCACCTGCGCTAGGCTACGGGCTCGTCCAGATGAGCTCGGAGTCTCCAAAGCCGTTTCGCGACGGCTCTCTGTACGCGCAGGTCACCATGGCCCTGCTCGCTACGGGCGCGTTGCTCGACGTCTGTCTGTTGACCATTCTCTTCTTCGGCCATCCGGTCGCGTTTCTCCTGTCGCGCCTTCGTCAGGTCGTCGCGCTGCTGGAAGGGTGGGCGTTCTTGACCTGGTTCGACCGCTCGTACGCGAATCTCGAAGCGATCGACGGTCGCTGTCAGCACGATCGCTGGGCTGCCGTCGGCGGCTTTCTCCCGCCGTTCGTACTCTTCCGCCCGTGCGAAATCATGATCGAGATGTGGAGGCGGATCGCGCGCCGCGGTGACTCTCCTCTGATTCTCTTTGCCTGGTGGATCATTTTTCTTTCGGCGCCGGTCTTCTATTACGTCGATCTGATCAAGACGGCATACCTCGCGCTCGTGATCTCGGCTTCACTCGCGTTCATCCTCGTCCGAAGAATTACGGATGGACTCGCGAAAGCGGCTGCGAGCATGCCTCCTCCCGCTCCCGCGCCGAAGGTGGAACCGCCGCGCACGCCGGCAACGCCGGCCGTGCTCGCACCCCAGCTCGCTGCGATCGAGGCTGCAGCGAAAGAGCGCCGCCAGGCGGCGCTTGCGGCTCAGCCGGCGCGAAGTGAGGTGATCGAAGCGCCGCCCGCTCCGCCGGTGCAGCATTCGATCGGACCACCACGGCAGGTCATCGTCCCGAAGCCGGTGTCACCGCCGTGGGAGAGTGAAAGGATTGCCGCGCCGGCGTCGGGTGTGCGCCCCGCACCCCGTCCACAGCCTCGGACCCTCGATCGAGAGCCGCGGCCCTCGACGCAACACAACCTGCTCCAGGTCCGCCTGATGGCGCTCGTGTTGGCGATCGCCGGCATCGCGATGCTCACGATCGCCGCGCACGTCGCCTTCGAGGGCGACGATGTCTCGCGCATCCTTTGCGCGATTTACGGTGCGGCAGGCGTGCTGCTTCTTCTCTTCGCGGCAGTCTTCGCACGTCATCGGCCGGCGAGTGCCGCCTCAGAGAGCTGGGGTCTGATCGCGATCACCGCCTCGGTTGTCGTCGCCGCGAACGTCATCGTTCTGATTGGAACATTCGTTCGATGAGACGCTCACTCCTCGCTGCACTCATTCTGGCCATTCCTCTGGCTGCGGTGCCGAAACCCGATCCCGCACCGCGCGTCTTTTCTCCCGCAGAGGAAGCTGCTGCGGCGGACATGGTTCATTACCTTGCGGCCGGTTCCGAATCGATCTGGGGGGCGCTTGCCTCCGATTCGCCACTTCGCGCACTCGGACACGATGCCGCCTTGAGTGAGATCGAAGTGCGTCTCGGGCCGGCGAACGGTGCGAAGTGGAGGCTGGACACGGTCATGCCATCGCTCTCCGAGCGCGCCGCGGTCTTCAGCGTCGCGTATCCATCAGGTGTCGATGACACGATCGAATTCGAGATGCAGCAGGAGAACGGCGAATGGCGCGTCAGGAATATCCGCAGTTCTGTCGAGCCGGTGGAAACGATCGCCTATTTCAAGGCGGATCATCATCCTGCGGTGGTGCGTCCCAGCAGTAGTCCCGCCGTCCATGCGAAGCCCTACACCGATCGCCGAGTGGCATTCGCGCTCGTCCTCCCGTCGCTCATGCTGGCGATCGCCGGAGTCGCGATGACACGCCGATCGCACTGGAAAGGGCGAATCATCATCGCTCTCGCTTCGGTGCCGATCGCGGCAGCGACGGTGATCGTCTTTCTCCCTTTGCTGCAGACGCACGCAGCCGCACTTCCGGTGATCGCTTCGCATCCTCCGGCGAAGAAAGCAGCCGCCCCGGATGCAGTTCGTCTTGGGTCACTCGTGGCGATGCGAAAAGCGCTGGCAAGCGGCGATCTCTCCGCGTTGCACCCGGATCCGAATCTTCCGGAAGGTCCCGTTCGCGACGCTGCTGCGCTGTGGTCCGCGCAGATGATGCTGCAGCAGAACAACGTCGATGAAGCGAAGAGGGTGCTGAATCGCATTCGCACCGCGAACAATGAGCCGCTGAACGACCTGCTTCGTGCGCGCATCGCATGGTCGGAGAAGAATGCGATCGACGCCGTCATCGCGTACGAGCATGCGATGGATCTCGGCCCCGGGCGTGATGCGCTGTCGATCGAAGCAGCGGAGGCGTTGTCGATTCTCGGATTCGACGATCGAGGTGAGCGCTACCTTCGCCGTACGGTCGAGATCGGGTCGCGCGATCCGAACATCTATTACGAGATGGCGCTCTTCGCCGCGATGGATGACGACGAGCTCCGCGCGGGGCGTTTGCTCAGGACTGCCTGGAAGATGGAGCCCATCGAGCGCGCGAGTCTCTATCACATCGGGCCGTTCTGGCAGCTCCTCAGAACGCCTGAGGTCCGCACGATGATGCAGCCCTACGTCGCGGAAGAACCTGCGTTCGCTGCGGCGCGCGGGGTGCATCCGATGACGGTCGACGCTGCGACGACGGCGTTGCTGAGTGGAACTTTCCTGCGCGTGCGGGCTGGCGGGGGAGAGATCGACATCCCGGGCGGTGCGGCGATTGCGCCTGCCAGCAGCCGCGTCGTCGATGCCGTAACGTGGCGCCGCGAAAGGGAACAGCTCGCGGTGAGCGACTTCGATGTCTTGCGGCGTGACGTCCGTTCCAGTGCGGTGCTGCTGCAGCCCGCGATTCGCGCGCGGGTTCTGCGCTGCGCTGCCTCTCTCGCCGCGCGGAACCGATGGTCCGATGTCTCGCTGTTGACGGAGCCGCTCATTGCCGGCGATGAGCGGGTGCCGCTCGAACTGTCGATTCTGCGCGGCGAATCATTCGCCAAGCTGCACCAACTGGACCGGCTCAAGGATCTGCTCGCGAGTCTTCTGCGCAATCCGGCGCTGAAGCGTAAGAAAGACCCGAACGCGATGGTCGATATCGCCGAACTGCTCGTTGCCACCGACGATTTCGACTCGGCGATCAAGCTGCTGGAGCGCGCTCGCGCCGATGTCGATCTTCCCGGCATTTCGCAGCGCATCGAGCAACTGCAGCTCGAACGGCAACTCGCGACCGCATTCACTGCCGTCCATACGGAGCATCTCGACATTCATCATCCGCCGGACATGTCTCCGGAGCGCGTAAAGAAGATCGCGAATATCCTCGAGGCCGAGTTCAAGCGGCTGCGCTCGTCGTGGTTCCCGGGCGCGGGCGCCAAGCGCGTCACCGTCGGCATTCTTTCCTGGCAGGATTTTCAAAGCTACGTAAGCAACGAGTACATCGCCGGTCTTTACACGAATAAGGTCTTTCTGCCGATTGCGAACGTCGACGAATTCCCGCCGGAGATCGTCGCCATCATGACGCACGAGCTCGCGCATGCGCTGATTGCAGAATCGACGAACAACCTCGCACCGCGCTGGTTTCATGAAGCGCTCGCATCGAGGGTCGAGATGAACGAGACGACGCGCAACGCATTCAAGCTCTATCGCGACGAGAACTTCCTGACGGTCTCGCTGCTCGATGCGGTTGCCGACGGCTCGCCGGATCCCGACCTCGTCATGGAGTCGTATCAGATCGGACAGACGACGCTCCGCTATATGGAAGCGAAGTACGGCAAGGCGTCGATCGGCCGGATGCTCGCGGCGTTTCGCGCGGGGGCGACGACCGAGGCTGCGGTGCGCGACGTGACTCATGGCAGCGTATCGGAGCTCGATCGTGACGCGCGCGAGTGGGGCTTCATGCAACCGACGCTATTTACCGACGCGGCGGTCATCCGCTACGACGGACTCAAAGAGCGCGCAGGCACTCTGAGTGACCCGGGGAGCCGCTGGTGACGCACCAGATCCTCGCTGCTGCCGCGCTTCTTCTCTGGCTGCCGTTCTGGTGGCGCGTCGTCTTTCGCCGCAACGATTCGAAGGGCGAAGTGGGATTCCTCATGGCCACTGTGCTCCTCGCGCTGGTGTGGACAGGAATCGCCACGGCTCGATCCGAAAAGCATGAAGTGTCCATTGCGACGGCACGCGGATGTGCCGTTCTGCGTGAAGGGATGACCAAAGCCGAGATGACGCTGAAGATGGGTGACCCCTCGCGCAAGGTGACGGAAGCCGATACGCGCGGACCTGGTGCGGAAGCGTGGGTGTACGACGATGCGCGCTGCGTTGCGCACGTGCTCGAAGAGCGTGTCCGCAGCGTCGAATATGAGTGAGTTCCGCGGGAGTAGAATCGCGCCTGATGCCCGATCCTTCCGCTCCGATCATCGACGACTTCTCCATCGAGCTTCGCGATCGCAAGATCGAGCTCGTCGATGGCGATGGCAATCGTCTCGCGTGGTTTCCCGCGTGGGAGTGCGCCGATCGCGATCTCAAGCACTTCATCGCCGCCGACGTGCCGCTCGGGTCAATCGACGCGCCGTATGAAGACTTCGACGACGGCTGGCAGATCGCGATCTACGAGCACGAGGGCTTCGTCTATGTCACCGAGAATGAGAAGACCTTTCGCGTGACGCGCGATGCCTATCTCGAAGCGTGGGCGCGCGTGCTCCACGAATTCAATCCGGTGTTGTCTCTCGAAGAACTGCTCGCACGCGCCGGACGCGAACCAGAAGCGTAATCGATGAACATCGTGCTCGTGCATGGAGTGCTCGGCGCGCATGCGTTCGGCGCTCTTCCTTACTTCAACGGCGTGGAAGCCCATCTGCGGACGCGCTTCGGCGCGAAGGTGCTGGCGACGAACGCCGCGGCGATCGGCACGGTCGCGGTGCGAGCTGCGCAGGCGCGTAAGCAGATCCTCGATCACTTCGGCGCCACGCCGTCCGAGCCGCTGATCCTCATCGCTTACAGCATGGGCGGCCTCGATGCGCGCCAGATGCTCACCGACGATCCCGCGCTCGCGAAGCATGTGCGCAGCCTGACGTGCATTGCGACGCCGCACCATGGCTCGCCCGTCGCGAGCATGATGAGCCGCATCCTCGCGGTCGACGCCGTTCACGATCTGTCGGAGGAAGGCGCGCGAAGAATCGATGCGCGGTGCGCAGACTATCCCCACATTCATTACCGCGAGATCGCAGGGGTCGGCCGCGCTCATCCTTCGAAGACCTCGAAGGCGCTCGCGCTCGCAGCGCGGGCCGGCATGAGCGGCGAGCACGACGGTGTCGTCTCCTTCGCATCCGCCGTTCCTCCGGGACGCACGCTGCTGGAGCGCGCCGAGGGGGATCATGTCGATCTCATCGGTCACGATCTCGACGACTTCCCGCTGTTCCGCCCGCGCGCCTTCGATCATCTGCCGTTGTACGAGCGCATCGTCGCCGACGCGATGGCACACTGACTTACAATCCGGCCCGGCCATGCACTTCGATCGCACCATGCGCGAGCACGCGCACGCCCTCGTCGATCGCCTCTTCGATCATGTGGAGAACATCGAGTCACGTCCTGTCGTCGACTGGAAGAGCGCGCCGGAGCTGCGTGATCTGATCCGCGATACGTCCGATCCCGTGAAGGCGCTGCTCGATCACTCGATCCAGCTCCATCACCCCTCGTACATGGGACATCAGGTCTGTCCTCCTTTTCCCTCGGCGATTCTCGGCGACCTCATCATCTCGACGCTGAATCAGTCGACCGCAGTGTGGGAGATGAGTCCGGTCGGGACGGTGATCGAGCAGGAGATGGTGCGCTGGCTCGCGACTCTCGCTGGCTATCCGGCCGAGTCGCTCGGCACGGCGGTGTCGGGAGGCTCCGCCGCGAATCTCACCGGACTGCTCGCTGCGCGCGCGCGATGGCGCGCTCGCGGCGGTGACGGCGGTGCCGTGATCCTCGCCTCCGCCGATACGCACTACTCGGTCGCGCGCGCGGCATCGATCATGGGTGTCGAGCATGTCGTCAAGATCGAGACCGATCATCGCCATCAGATGAACCTCGAGGCGCTGGAGCGGGCGCTGCGCGATCACGGTGCGAGCGTGCTGGCCGTCGTCGCGACGTCAGGCTCTACGGCCACCGGCGCGTTCGATGATCTGCTCCGTGCGCGCGAGCTCGCGAAGGATACGTGGCTTCACGTCGACGCCGCGCACGGCGCTTCGGTGTTGCTCAGCGAGCGGCTGAAGCATCTCGTCCGCGGACTCGATCAGGCGGACTCGTTCTCCTGGGATCCGCACAAGATGCTCTGGATGCCGCTCTCCCTCGGCGCCATTCTCGTGCGTGACGGGCAGTGGCTGCGGCGTGCGTTCGAAGCGGATGCGCCGTATCTCTTCCACGCCGAGCGTGAGCCGGACAACATCGGCGCGGTCACGATCCAGTGCTCGAAGCGCGCTGATGCGATCAAGCTCTGGCTGACGCTGAAGCTGTTCGGAACGGAGCCGTTCCGCGACGCGCTGGAGAAGGTCTCGGACATCACGCGCTACCTCCACGACCGAGTGGTCGAATCGAGCGACTTCGAGGCGATGCACGAGCCGCAGTTCAACATCTACTGCTTCCGCTACCGCGGCAGCGACGATGAAAACCTCGCGTTGCGCGAGAAGCTGATCCGCAGCGGCGATGCGTGGATCACGTCGACGGTGCTCAAGGGTAGGCGCGTGCTGCGTGTGACGATGATCAATCCGCGCACGGAGAAGCGCCACGTCGACGAGATGCTCGCGTCGCTGCGGCGGCTGGCGCGATGATTCGCGTCGTTCTCGTCGAGCCGCGCGAGGCGGGCAACGTCGGCGCGGTCGCGCGCGTGATGAAGAATTTCGGCCATCGCGATCTCTGGATCGTCGGCGAGCATCCGAATCTGCATCCGCTGGCCGGATGGTGGGCCAGCGGCGCGGAGGATCTCGTCGAGGCAGCGCGTTTTGCACCGTCTCTTGGAGACGCGATCGCCGATGCGCACATGACGGTCGCCACGACGTCGTCGCGCGGCCGCACGACGCCGGTCGATCTCACTCCGCGCGAGGTCGCACAACTCGCCGGCACGCTCGGCGCCGGTCAGACGCTGGCTCTCGTGTTCGGACGGGAGGACAGCGGCCTGACGCGCGAGGAGCTCGTGAGCTGCCAGCACACCGCCGTCGTGCCGACGAACCGCGAGTTCCCCACCATGAACCTCGCGCAGAGCGCCGGCATTTTCTGCTACGAGCTCTCGACGATCACACCGGCGCAGCAGCCGCGCGAGCTCGCGCCGGCATCACTCGTCGAGCGCATGCATCAGCGCGCCGAGGAACTGCTGCTCGAAGTCGGTTTTCTGCACGCGAACAATCCCGATCGCATCTATGACGGTCTGCGCGCGATGGCTGGCCGCGCGGATCTCGATGCGCGCGAGGTGACGATCCTCCTCGGAATCATCCGGCAGATCGAATGGAAGCTCTCACAGTGAACCGCGAGCCCGCGCGTCGGCGAAACGGCGCGGCGTCACTTGTGCGGCATCTCTTTACCGAGGCAGTCGTCGATCAGCTCGATGAACTTCTCGAGGTCGAACGGTTTCAGGATCGACGCGCAGATCGCATCCGGCGGAATCTTGTCGACGCCTCGCTTGCCCGCGGCGGTGAAGACGATGATGTGCGGGCGTTCGATGGGCGCCGCGCCGATCCGCTCGATGAATTCGTATCCATTGAGGCGAGGCATCATCAGGTCGAGCAGCACCAGATCGAATTTGCCGTTGGCCTGAAGCTTCTCCAGGCCGGCTGCTCCATCTTCCGCGAGCTCGACGTCGAAGTTCATGCGCCGAAGAACCGCCTGCAGCAGAACGCGGATCGCAAGGTCATCATCGATGACGAGAATGTGACGGCCGGTACCATCCAGCTTTGTAACGTTCATGGTTTTCAGCTTGCGGAAACTGGAAGCTCTTGGGAGAGAGTAAGGGAACGAAAGGCGTCAGGCAATGCCTGAAACGGCCTGCTTACCGTTCCGGCCCTGGGTCAGGCGAGCGGGGCTGTCGATCATCGTCGTCGCGGCGCTCGTGACTGCCATCATTCTTTTCACCCTCGCGGCCGTTCCCTCGGCGCGCTATGGGTGGATGGGGGAGCGCTTCGTCTGGGTGTACGTGGGCACGCTGTGGATCGGCGGCCTGAAGGTATGGCTCGGCACGCTGCGGCCGATCGCCGTGGCCGGGGATGAATTCCTGACGCTGCGTCCGCTGCATCAGCTCCGCGCCCGGACCTTTGCCTGGCGTGACATCAGCGGCACGGAGCAGATGATCGGCGGCGATCGCCTGATCGTCTACTACGACACTCCGCGCGGGATGCGCTTCGTCGCGCTGAATCTGAATCTGGTCAAAGGCCGCCGGGAATTTCTGAAGCTGATGGACGAGCGGCTGCTCGCCCGCGGCTTCGTGGAGAAGATCGTCGAGCGTTCGAGATATCTTTCTGCAGGCAGCAAGCCTGTTGCCCAGGAACATGACTCCCAAACAGGAAATTGAACATCTCCGCAAAGAGCTCGAGCGGCACAACCGGCTCTATTACACCGAGGCGAAGCCGGAGATCAGCGACTACGACTTCGATCAGATGATGCGCCGGCTGCAGGAGCTCGAGGCGCAGCATCCCGAGCTGGATGATCCGAACTCGCCTTCGAAGCGCGTGGGCGGCGAGCCGGTCAGCGAGTTCAAGACCGTCGTGCACGATCCACCGATGCTCTCGATCGAGAACGCCTATTCGATCGACGAGCTGCGGCAGTGGGACGAGCGGGTCCGGCGCGGTCTCGGCCGTGACAGCGTCGAGTATGAAGCGGAGCTGAAGATCGACGGAGTCTCGATCGACCTCCTGTATGAACGAGGACAGCTCGTGCGCGGCGCGACGCGCGGCGATGGCGTGCGCGGCGACGATGTCACGCCGAACGTGCGCACGGTGCGCGCGCTGCCGTTGAAGATCGATCCGAAGTTCGACCGGCTCGAGGTCCGCGGCGAGATCTACATCTCGAAATCCGATTTCGCGAAGTACAACGAGCAGTTGGAAGAGGCCGGCGAAGAAACGCTCGCCAATCCCCGCAACGCCGCGGCGGGTGCGCTGCGGCAGAAGGATTCGAAGCAGGCCTCGCAGAAGCGCCTCAGCGCCTACGTCTACCATCTCGTCCGCGCCGGCGACCTCGAGATCGAATCGCAGTCGCGCGCCTACGAGCTGCTGCAGGATCTCGGGCTTCCGCTGAATCCCCAACGCTGCGTTGCACCTTCCATCGACGGCGTCATCGACTTCATCGAGGAATGGCGGGCGAGGCGCCACGATCTCCATTTCGAAATCGACGGAATCGTCGTGAAAGTGAATCGCCGCGAGGACCAGCTCGAGCTCGGCGCCACCTCGAAGTTCCCGCGCTGGGCGGTCGCGTTCAAGTATCCGCCGGAAGCGGCGAAGACGGTCGTGAGAGCGATCCGCTATTACGTCGGACGGACCGGCGCGGTCACGCCCGTCGCCCAGTTCGACGAGGTGCCGCTCGCCGGAACGAAAGTCACGAACGCCTCGCTGCACAATTTCGACGAGCTCGCGCGCAAGGACCTGCGCGTCGGCGACACGATCATGGTCGAGAAGGGCGGCGACATCATTCCCAAGGTCGTCGAAGTGCTGGAGCACGCGCCCGGCTCGGAGCCTGTCGTTCCTCCCACGCACTGCCCGACGTGCGGCGAGCCGCTGCACCGCTTCGAAGGCGAAGTCGCGATCCGCTGCATCAATCTCTCCTGCCCCGACATCGTGCTGCAGTCGATCACGCACTTCGGCAGCCGCAAGGCGATGGACATCGAAGGCCTCGGCGAGGAAACGGTGATCGCGATGATCGGCGCCGGCCTCGTCCACGACTACGCCTCGATCTACGAGCTCACCGAAGAGCAGGTCGCCGCGCTCGAGCGGAAGGGACAGAAATCAGCGAAGAAGCTGATCGAGAACATCAACAAGTCGAAGACGAACGAGCTGTCGCGGCTGATCTTCGCCCTCGGCATCCGCTTCGTCGGCGAGCGCGCGGCGAAGGTGCTGGCCGATCGTTTCCAGACCCTCGATGCACTGATGAATGCGACGGCGGAAGAACTGCTGCAGGTGAACGAGATCGGTCCGAAGCTCGCCGAGTCGATCACGTTCTATTTCTCCGTTCCTGCGAATCGCGAGCGCATCGAGAAGATGAAGAGGCTCGGCGTCGCGCCGTCGCACACGGTGACGGCCACCGGCAACCGCCTCGCGGGCAAGACGATCGTGGTCACGGGAACGCTGCAGCGTTTCTCGCGCGACGAAATCCACAGGATCATCGAACGCGAGGGAGGGAAGGCCTCCGGCTCGGTCTCGTCGAAGACGTCGTATGTCGTCGCCGGCGAGTCCGCCGGCTCGAAACTCGACAAGGCGAAGTCGCTCGGTGTGCCGGTACTCACGGAAGATGAATTCCTCTCGATGGTGGAGTAGGGGCGCGCTGCTGCTCATCTGCGCCGTGACCGTGGCTCGGGTCGCGCTCACGCATGATGTGTTCAGCCCGACGTACGACGAGCCGCTGCACGTCGCGTCGGGATTCGAGTACGTGGCCGAGCATCATTACCGCGTCGGGATGGAGAACCCGCCGCTGGCGCGGGCGTTCTTTGCGTGGCCGTTGCGGCATGCGCATCCGACTTCGACTGATGGGATCGAGCGCATCGGCGAGGTCTACGAGTCTGCAGGCGATTTCATGCGCGGCGTTGTGCTCTCGCGCCGAGGCAACCTCGTCTTCGTCGTCATCGGCATCGTCAGCACGGCGCTGCTCGCGGGCGAGCTCGGCGTCAATGGCGTTCTCGCGGCGCTGATCTTCGCGATGCTTCCCGTGATCCTCGCGCATGGCGGTCTGGCTACGCCTGACGTCGCGGGCACGAGTGCGGTTGCTCTGGCGCTGTACGTTTTCGTGCGCTGGCTCGATCGCCAGTCGTGGGGACGCACTCTCGCTCTCGGCGCGGGCATCGCGTTCGTCTTCCTGACGAAATTCACGTTCGCGTTCTGGTTCGTCATCGGCGCGCTGGCGTTGATGGCCGTCCGCCGGCGCATGCCGGTGCGCTCCGCGATGGCCGCCAGCGTGTTCGCACTCGCGATCATCTATTCGTTTTATCTCTACGCGCATGACGCGCCGAAATTTCTCCTCGGCATCGTCCGCGTGCTGCAACTCAGCGGCGGCGGACAGGATGCGTATCTCCTTGGCGACGTGCGGCACATGGGCTTCTGGTACTACTTCCCGCTGGTCCTCGCGGTGAAGACGCCGATTCCGGTGCTGCTGCTCGCGCTGTTCGGGATGCGCAAGCGCGAATTTCTGCCGCTGACGATCATGGCGGCCGGGATTCTCGCGGTCTCGATGCTGAGCAAGGCGGATCTTGGCGTGCGGCACATCATGCCCATCTTCGTGCCGCTCTCGATTCTCGCGGCCGGCGCCGTGCGGAATCGATGGGCGATTCCCTTCTATGCCTGGTTGATCGCCGGTTCCTTCCTTGCGCATCCCGACTATCTGCCATGGATGAACGCGTTCGCCGGGAAGCATCCCGAGCGCGTCGTGGTCGACAGCAATTTCGACTGGGGCCAGGATGTCGTTCGCCTGCGCGATGCATGCCGCGCGAAGGGGATCCGTGACATCGGGATCGCGATCTTCGGCACGGTGGACATGAAGCGAATCGGCATGCCGCCCGTTCACGACATCGATCCGGCGAGCGGCGCTCCGGGGTGGTACGCGGTGAGCGAGTCGTTCATCATCCCGGCGCAGGCCCGCGATCCGCGCGCGTACACCTGGCTGACGCGTGAGCCGTTCGAGCGGATCGGGAAGACGATCCGGCTGTATCACATTCGAGGCTAACCCGGCGCTGCACCAGGACGCATGTACTATTTCCAGGCGTAGACGTCGACGTTCGCGCGCGCGCGCAGTTGCGCCGTCCACTTGTCGATCTCGCTCTGGAGCCGCTCCGATTTCAGCAGCGTGCGAATCTCGTCGCGCACGTCGTTGAGCGGAGGAATCGCCAGTCCTCGCTGCCGGCGCTGCTCCGACCAGGGCCCGCGGTAGTACGTCTCGATCTCTTCATTGGAGATGAAGACGAGCGGCGAGAAGCGCTCCTGGATGTAGGCCTCGACCTGAAGCTGCCGCTTGACGAGCGCGCGCACCTCGTCGGGTGTCAGCTCGACCGACGACATCGTCGCGGCAAATGCAGCGGGCGACGGGAATCGTGCCGCCATCTCGTTGAAACGCGCTTCGATGGAGTCCTTCGGAATGTCCTGCGCGCCGAATCGCTCGACGTCGCGGTAACGAAGCGCCTGCGCGATGAGCGCTTCGAGCACGTCGTGGCGGTACTCGCTTTCGTCGCGATTCGCAGCACGCGCGAAGAAGCGGAGGGCGACCATCTGATTGACTTCGCTCAGCGTGATCACCTGGCGGTCGATGACCGCTGCGATCCGGTCGATCGTGCCGCCCTGCGCGCTCAGAGCGAGCAGGACGATGGCCAGGGCGCGCGCTAACTGTCGTGAAATCATCGTCATCCGCCGTCCGTTCATCTTGACACTCTCGTCGTGAGAGTGCTAACTGCGTGTAGGACAATCTCCTCTGGCGTCAAGGCTACTTCGATGGTATCGAAACTCGAGATGACTGGTGACGAGCTCGACAGCCGCGCGCGCGACGTGCTGCGGGCGATCATTCTCCAGCACGTGGCGACGGGCGAGCCGATCAGCTCCCGCTCGCTGTCGAAGTGCGGGCAGTTCCAGCTTTCTCCGGCCAGCCTGCGCAACGTCATGGCCGACCTCGAGGATCTCGGATATCTCGCACAGCCGCATACCTCCGCAGGTCGCGTGCCTACCGACCGCGGCTATCGCTTCTTCATCGATCATCTGATGAAGTCGCACGCCCTCTCGCGCCGCGACCGCGAGACGATCGACGGCGAAGTCGCGAATGCCGGCGAGATCGAGCAGATCCTGCACCTCGCATCGAGTGTCATTTCGAAACTGAGCGATCAGATCGGCGTCGTCTTCATGCCGACGCTTCTGCAGTTCACGATCCGCAGCATGGACTTCGTCCTCATCTCCGAAACGCGCATCATGTGCGTCATCGTCGGTACGAACGGCGTCGTCGTAAATCGGATCGTCGATACCCGGCAGACGTTCCAGCGCGAGGAACTGGAGAAGATCGGCCGCTACATCACGGCCGAATTCAGCGGGATGACTCTCGACGGCATCCGCCGCCGGCTCATTCGTATGACCGAAGATGAGCGTGCGCTGCACGACCAGATGCTGCAGAAGACGATCACCCTCGGCATCGAAGCGGTGAACGATGTCGCGCCGGTCGAGCACGAGCTCTTCGTCGAAGGGGCGGCATCCATTCTCACGAAGCCGGAGTTCGCCGATGCGAATGCATTGCGCCGGACGTTCCTCGCGCTTCAGGAGAAAGAGAAGCTGATCGAGATTCTCAACACGTTTCTGAGCGAGGATGGCCTGCAGATCCTCATCGGCTCGGAAAGCGACTTCACGCAGGTACACAATTTCAGCATTGTTGCGCGGCGGTATGGATCGAGCAGCGCCCCGCTCGGCATGGTCGGCATCATCGGACCCATGCGGATGGAGTACGCGCGGATGGCGCCGCTCGTCGATTATCTGGGACTCGCACTGACGCGCAAGATTGAAGAACAGGAGCAGGATCGCTGATGGAAGACAACACTCCGAAAGCCGGCGAAGACGACGACAGCTACGTCATCGAAGATACCGGCGGCTCGATCGAGGAGATCGAGCGCGAGATGCAGGAAGCGGCGAAAGAAGCGGCGGCCGAGGCCGCTGCGCCCGACGCCGCGGCGGGGGCTGCCGACGGTTCGGCACCCGCGTCCGACGAGCTGCGCGCTCAGAACCGGGCGCTGCAGGATCGTGTGCTGCGCACGATGGCGGATTTTGATAACTTCCGTAAACGCGCCGAGCGCGAAAAGCAGGACTTCTTTAAATATGCGCTGGCGGGAGCCATCAAGGACCTCCTCCCGGTGCTCGACAACTTCGATCGCGCCCTGGAACATGCGGAGGAGGGCGACGATTTTCACAAAGGCGTACTTCTCATCTACAAACAGCTTTTCGACGTACTGCAGAAAAACGGTCTCAAGACGATTGAAGAGAGCGGGGTGCACTTCGACCCCAACATCCATGAGGCGGTCGTGCGCGAGGAAGACTCGACCGTTCCCAATCACACAGTCGTCGCAATTCTGCAGAAGGGCTACTTCCTTCATGACCGCCTGCTCCGGCCGGCGCTCGTGAGAGTGGCCGTAGGCGGTCCGGAACGGGACGCGCCGCCTCAGGCGTAATCTTGGAAGCGTAAGGTAGAGTCCTTTGTTGAACGGTCACTAGCCCATGCCGAAAATCATTGGAATCGATCTCGGGACCACGAATTCCTGTGTCGCTGTCGTCGACGTGACGACGCCGCAGGTCATCCCGAACCGTGAGGGAAGCAGGACCACGCCGTCCGTCGTCGGATTCACCGAGGATGGAGAGCGGCTCGTTGGCCAGATCGCGAAGCGGCAGGCGATCACCAATCCGTTCAACACGATCTTCGCCATCAAGCGGCTCATCGGCCGCAAGTACGACTCCGAAGAAGCATCGAAGGCGAAACAGGTGCTTCCCTATCAGATCGTCTCCGCGAACAACGGAGACCTGAAGGTGAAGATCCGCGATCACGACTATTCGCCGGAAGAGGTCTCCGCCTTCGTCCTGATGGAGATCAAGGCCTTCGCCGAGGACTTCCTCGGCGAGCCGGTGACCGAGGCGATCATCACCGTTCCGGCCTACTTCAACGACTCCCAGCGCCAGGCGACGCGCGATGCGGGCAAGATCGCCGGACTCGAAGTCTCGCGCATCATCAACGAGCCGACCGCTGCAGCGCTCGCGTATGGTCTCGACAACAAGGCCAACCAGTTGATCGCGGTCTACGACCTCGGCGGCGGCACGTTCGATATCTCGATCCTCAAGCTCGAGGATGGTCTCTTCGAAGTCCTCTCCACCTCAGGCGACACCTACCTCGGCGGCGAAGACTTCGACAAGCGGATCATGGACTGGATGATCGAGACGTTCCAGAAGGACACGAACATCGATCTCCGCGACGATCGCATGGCGCTGCAGCGGCTGAAAGAGGCCGCGGAGCGCGCGAAGTGCGAACTGTCGACGGCGGACGAGAGCCGCATCACGCTGCCCTTTATCTCCGCTGATGCCTCCGGCCCCAAGCACTTCAACGCCGTCCTCACGCGCCGCGAGTTCGAGAAGATGGTCGACGATCTCATCGAGCGGACCATCGGTCCCGTCAACGACGCACTGAAAGCGGCCGGCGTGACGCCGGAGAAGATCGACGAAGTCGTGCTCGTCGGCGGCCAGACGCGGATGCCGAAGGTCATCGAAGCGGTGAAGCGCGTGTTCGGGAAAGAGCCGAATCGCAACATCAATCCCGATGAAGTCGTTGCCGTCGGTGCCGCGATTCAGGGCGCGATCATGCGCGGCGACATCAAGGACATGGTGCTGCTCGACGTCACGCCGCTGTCGCTGGGCATCGAGACGCACGGCGGGCTCTTCACGAAGCTCATCGAGCGCAACTCGACGATTCCGACGAAGAACTCGCTCATCTTCACGACCGTGTCCGACAACCAGAGCAAGGTGCAGGTGCACGTGCTGCAGGGCGAGCGCGAGTTCGCGCGCGAGAACAACTCGCTGGGCAAGTTCGATCTCTTCGGCATTCCTCCCGCGCCGCGCGGTGTGCCGCAGATCGAAGTGACGTTTGCGATCGACTCCAACGGCATCGTGAACGTCACGGCGCGCGATCAGGCGACCGGCGCATCGCAGGGCGTGCAGATCAATCCGGCCGGCGGCCTGACCAAGGACGAAATCGACCGGATCATCAGCGAGGCGACGGAGATGCAGCGCGTCGACGCATCGCGCCGCGAGCTGCGCATGCTGCAGAACAAGCTCGAGGGAATGATCTACACGAATGACAAGGTCTTCAAGGAGTTCGGAAAGCTGCTGAGCGAGACCGAACGCGACAAGGTCGGTGCCACGCTCGCGCGGGCCAAAGAGCTCTCCACGGCGGAAGACAAGCAGCGCATCAACGATGCGATCTTCGAGATGCAATCGGCCGCACGCATCCTGACCAGCGTCATGCTGTACAACCCCATCAAGCCCGGCGCGCCAAGCACCGAATCCACTGCGCAGGCGCCTCCCAACAAGAGCTAGCGCTCAACCGGGCGCGGCGCTTTTCCGAATCAACGAATGGCAACGACAGAAAAACGCGACTATTACGAAGTCCTCGGCATTCAGAAGAATGCCTCCGTCGACGAGATCAAGAAGGCGTATCGCCGCCTTGCGATGCAGTACCACCCGGACAAGAATCCCGGCGATCCCACCGCTGAAGAAAAATTCAAGGAAGCAGCGGAAGCCTACGGAGTCCTCAGCGACGAGGAGAAGCGTGCGCACTACGACCGTTACGGCCATCAGGGCCTGAACGGAATGGGCGGCTTCGACCCGAGCCAGTTCGCTGACTTCGGCGACATCCTCGGCGATCTCTTCGGATTCGGGGACCTCTTTGGTACCGGACGCCGCCGCGCAACCCGCGCCGCTCGTGGCGCCGATCTTCGTTACGACCTCACGCTCTCATTCGAAGAAGCAGTGTTCGGCAAGGAAGTGACGCTCGATATCCCGCGCGCGGCGACTTGCCCCACGTGCAGCGGCACGGGAGCGAAGCCCGGCACGCAGCCGCAAACCTGCGGCGGTTGCGGCGGGCGAGGGCAGATCCGGTTCACGCAGGGCTTCTTCGCCGTGGCCCGAACGTGTCCGCAATGCGGCGGCGCGGGCAAGGTGATCAAAGATCCATGCGCGACCTGCGAAGGTGCTGGCCGCGTTCGCGAAGAGAAGAAGATCTCGGTGAAGGTCCCCGCCGGGGTCGACGACGGTTCCCGTCTGCGCGTCGCCGGTGAAGGAGAGGGAGGGCACAACGGCGGGCCGCCGGGCGATCTCTATGTGTTTCTCTCCGTGCGCGAGCATCCGAAGTTCCAGCGCCGCGACTCCGACATTCACTCCGAGCAGACGATTAGCTTCACCCAGGCAGCACTCGGCGCGGAGGTCCGCACCGCGACGATCGATGGCGACGAGATGCTGAGAGTCCCCGCCGGCACGCAGCCGAATCAGGTGTTCCGCCTCAAGGGGAAGGGCGTGCCGTATCTCGATGGCTCGGGACGCGGAGATCATTTCGTGCATGCGGTGGTGAAGATCCCGACGTCGATGAGCGACGAGCAGCGCGCGCTGCTCGAGCAGTTCGCGCAACTGGCGGGCGAGGAGAGGTCGGGCGAGAAGGGCGTGTTCGAGAAAGTGAAGGATTTCTTCACTGGCTGATCAGGTTTTCGCTAACATCGTCAAGGTCCTCCCATGATCCGTCCCTCGCTGCGCATTGCTTCTGCGTTTGCCGGCCTTCTCATCATCGCCGCGGCCGCGACGTCGAAGTCTGAGCTGCGCTATCTGACCGTGGCAGTCAGTTGCATGGGCGGGTTGTTCCTCCTCCCGCTCTTCGCGTCATGGCGCGCTCCCCGTATTGAAGAATTCGAATTTCTCAGCGAGTGGGTGGGGCGGCTGCGGACGGTGATGGTGGTTTGCTGGGGTGCCGCGTTCTATCTCTACATGTCCGTGCTGACCGCGCAGAGCGCGAGAACCGAAGCTCTGGAGCAGCTCGCATCCCTCGGCGCCGCGTTCTGGACGGTGGGCCTCATCTCGCTGTTCTTCACGGCGTATTTCAACTCGAGAAGAACGGCGCTGATCCGCGAGCACATGGACAATCTCGGCTAGTGCTCTGTCCTCTCGCCCCGCACGCGGGAGGCTGTGCGTAGTGCGAGAATGCAACTCGTGAAGGACTACCTCCTCATCATCCCCTTCGAAAGCAGCGAGCAGGAAGAGCAGATCCAGTCGCAGCTCTACCTGACCGCCTCGACCGGCTCGACCTCCACCGAGGATGCGATCACGGCCTACTTCGATTCGCCGGAGGCTCGGGATGAGGCGAAGCCGCTGCTGAAGGACTTCGACGTCACGGAGGCGGAGAGAGAGCGGGTCGACTGGCTGCAGCTCTATCAGCAATCGCTCGAACCGATGGAGATCGGCAGGACGTTCATCGTTGCGCCTGATCCCGCGCTGATGCGCGACAGTCCGCGAACGAAGATCATCGTGCCGCAGGAGCAGGCTTTCGGTACCGGCTCGCACGAGACGACGTCGCTCTGCGTCGAGATTCTCGAAACGCTGCAGGTGGAGGGGAAACGCTGCCTCGACATCGGTACGGGCAGCGGCATTCTGGCGATCGCGATGCAGAAGCTCGGCGCCGCGAAGGTGATCGCGTTCGACAACGATCCCGATGCGTATGCCGCGATGCGCGACAACCGGATCCGCAATGCGGTGCCCGAGGAGTCGATGCCGTTGTTCATCGGCGGAGTGGAAGCCCTGCGCGCCGGCCGGTTCGATATCGTGACGATGAACATCATCCCCGAGGTGATCATCCCGCTGCTGCCGCTGGTGGTTAGACGGATGAAGGATGCATTGATGCTGAGCGGGATTCTGATCGTGAAGCGGGGCGAGATCGTGGAAGCCGCGGAAAAAGAAGGTCTCTCGCTGGCCGATGAGCGGATGAAGGGAGAGTGGTGGGCGGGAGTGTTCCGGAGAGCGAGCAACTCGCCACCTAACATGTCATTGCACTCGCGCGACTCTTGACATCGCTCCACAATCACGGCATCGTTCTGCCAGCCCGGTGGAGGTTGTCATGTGGCATGTTGCTGCATCGGGCAGAGCGCCGGCCGGCCGTGTTTGGATGTTGTTCGCGTTGCTGGCCGCGTTCCACGCGAGCCGCGAGAGCGCGGCGCAGGATCTCCGCGGTATCTACGTCTACAGCAGCGACGTCTCTTCGATCTCGAAGGGTTACGCGAATAACGTGACCTCGTCGCTGAAAGTTGCCGGCGTCGACGGAATCGTGCTCGTCATCAGTTGGAGCTCGATCGAGCCTGCGATGGGGCAGTATCAGTGGGCGACGCTCGATCAGTGGCTGCAGCAGTCGATTGCGCAGGCGAAAAAGATCGATCTGACGATCACGGCGGGGCAGGACACTCCTGCCTGGCTCTTTCAATCGCCGCCCGCGGGAGCCGGCGCGAAGCCGATCGCCTTCACGATCTCGCCGCACGGCGGGTCGACGGGTGTGTGTGATGCGGAGACGATTGCCGCGCCGTGGGATCCGGCGTTTCTCAACCGCTGGGATGCTCTGCTCGCGGCGGTTGCCGCGCATCTGGAAGCGACGGGAGCGTATCCCTCCATCCGCCTTCTTCGATTGACCGGGATCAATCGAACGACCGATGAGCTCCGTCTGCCGGCCGAAACGGCGAAGAGCACGGGGCTGAGCTGCGTCAGCGACGCGGTGACGATCTGGCAGCAGGCGGGTTACAAGCCATCGCTGCTGCTCACTGCGTGGGATCGCGTGACGGCCGCGTTCCAGCGGAGCTTTCCCGGCAAATCGTTTTCGGTCGCGATCATCCCTGAAAACGCGTTCCCTCCGATCGCGGAGGACGGTTCGATCGTCAAGGCGCCCGTTCCCGATGCGAATGCGCCGCTGCTGCTGCTGGCGAGCCAGAGGTTTCCCGGTCATCTCGTCGTGCAGTTCAACTTCCTGATGCCGGGCGAGGCAGCGTCTGCCGCAGTGATTCAGCCGGCGCAGACGCTGGGTACACTCGCTGCCTTCCAGACGAACAACTATTTCGGCTCGACGGGCCAGGGTGCCGCGTGCTCCGAGCCGGTCACCAACCCCACGCCCTGCACCGGCGCGACCTATCTCGCCCTGCTCGAGACGGGCATCTATCCCCTTGGCGCTTCGAATCCGCTCCGTGCGCAGTACATCGAAGTGTTTCCCGCGAATGTGAACGCGTTTCAGGGAAGCATCCTCGCGGCGCATGACGAGCTCGTTCCTCCAGCGCGAAGACATGCCGTGCGTCATTGATGCGCACGGTCAGTGACCACAAAGAGGAATCAACCGGGCATCGAGTACCCACGAAGGCGCTGGGTGAGGTGAACGCACGAACGGAGTACTGCTCCCTGTTCGGCGGGCGAAGATGGAAAGGGGTCACACCCGGTTAAGTTGATTTTCCAGGTGTGACCCCCAAAAACCAACTTAACGTTGGGAGATGGGTTTGTAGTCGCGGCGGGGGGAGCCGGTGAAGATCTGGCGCGGGCGCGAGATCTTCTGATCGGCGTCGAGCAGCATTTCCTGCCACTGCGCGAGCCAGCCGGATGTCCGCCCGATCGCGAAGAGCACGGGGAACATGTCCATCGGGAACTTCATCGCCTGATAGATGAGTCCCGAGTAGAAGTCGACGTTCGGGTAGAGCTTCCGCTTCACGAAGTACTCGTCTTCCAGCGCGATCCGCTCGAGCTCGAGCGCGATGTCGAGCAGCGGGTTCTTCCCCGTCACTTCGAACACTTCGTACGCGACCTGCTTGATGATCTTGGCGCGCGGATCGTAGTTCTTGTAGACGCGATGGCCGAAGCCCATCAGCTTCACGCCTTCACCCGCCTTCACCTTCTTGATGAATGCCGGCACGTTGTCCTTCGAGCCGATCTCGGTGAGCATGCGGATGACTTCTTCGTTGGCGCCGCCGTGCAGCGGGCCGTAGAGCGCAGCCGCCGCGGCCGCGAGAGCGGAGTACGGATCGACGTGCGAGCTGCCGACGACGCGCATCGTGCTCGTCGAGCAGTTCTGCTCGTGATCGGCGTGCAGGATCAGCAGCACATCCAGCGCCTTCGCCAGCGCCGGGTGCGGCTTGTACTTCGTCTCGGTCGTCTTGAAGATCATGTTCAAGAAGTTCTCCGAGTACGACAGGTCGTTGTCCGGATACGCATACGGCATTCCGACCATGTGGCGATAGCCGAACGCCGCGATCGTGATGACCTTGGCCACGATGCGCTGAATCTGCTTCTGCCTGTTGTCGTAGTCGAAGATGTTCTTCGCCTCGGGGTACATCGTGCCGAGGGCGGAGATCATCGAGATGAACTTGCCCATCGGATGGGCGTTGTAGCGGAACGCATCGAGCACGAGCTTCAACTTCTCGTTGAGGATCGTGTGGTGCGTGACGTTGAACGTCCACTCGTCGAGCTGTGACTGCGTCGGCAGCTCGCCGTTGAGCAGCAGATACGCCGTCTCGAGATATGTGCTCTTCTCCGCGAGCTGTTCGATGGGGATTCCGCGGTACTCGAGAATGCCGCGATCACCATCGATGAAGGTGATCGAGCTGCGACACGCCGCCGTATTCATGAACGCGGGGTCATACGTCATGAGACCGAAGTCGAGTTCGTCGAATTTGATCTGGCGGAGATCGGTCGCCCTGATCGTGCCGTCTTTGATCGGCACCTCATAGGTTTTCCCCGTGCGATTGTCGGTAATAGTCAGAGTTTCGGGCAAGACAGGAACCTCCGCAGACTTCTCGCGCGGAAATTTATCAGTGGACTCGAGCACAGGCAACGAAAATGAATGATCGTTCATCTCAGATCTCCCCATCGTGCCTCGACGATCGCGCACGCGGCGATCGCGGCTGTTTCCGCGCGCAGTCTGCGCGGACCCAGCTGTTCGATCGCGCAACCACGTACGCGGGCGAGGTCGATCTCCTTTTCGCTCCATCCGCCTTCCGGACCTATGAAGAGCGTCACGGATTGGGGTGACGGCGGACACGCGACCGGCTCGGCCTCCGCATCGAACAGGATCCTGTTGTCACGGCTCATTGCGGCTTCGAAGGTTTCCGGCGCCTCGACGCGCGGGATCACACCGCGCCCCGACTGCTTCACCGCTTCGAACACGATCTTGTCCCAGCGCTCGGCTTTGCCGCGATAGCGCTCCGGCCGCAGTTCGACGCGATCCGTCACGAGAGGGATGATCGAGCGCACTCCGAGCTCGACCGACTTCTGCAGCACGAGCTCGAATTTCTCGAGGTTGATGATCGCCATCGCGAGATCGATCGCAACTGGCGGCTCGCGCGATGCGATCCGCTCCGTCACGCGAAACGCGCCCCCTTCATGGCTCGCGATCGCGATTCCGCCCTTGCCATCGAAGAGCTCGACCTCTTCGCCCTCGCGCAGGCGAAGCACACGCGCGTGATGGAGCTCGTCGCCGGTGAGCGTGACGAGGTCGGTGAGCGTGGGAGCGAAGAAGCGGTTCTTCATGGATGGATGGATGGGACTTATGGGACTGATGGGACGGATGGGACTGATGGGACTGTGAGTAGCTCTTTGACTTTTGGTAACAGCAATAGGGCCGGCAAGCCGAGTGCGACGCTGAGCCAGAAGTATGGGCCGTAGCCCATCATTGCTGCGAGCTTTCCGCTCGCGGCTCCCATGATCCAGCGGCTTACGCCGAAGAGTGCGGTCAGCAGTGCGTACTCGGTCGCTGCACGTTCCTTGTCGCAGATGAACATCAGAAAGGCGAGGAAGGAGGCGGTGCCGAGACCGAAGCCGAGGTTCTCGAGCACGGATGCGGTGTAGATCGACCAGCGTGCGCCGTGCGTCGCGGCCGCCACTCCATAGCCGATGTTGGAGACGCACTGCGCGATGCCCATCCAGATCATCCCCGCGTAGAGGCCGTAGCGTGCGATGAATCCGCCGCCGAGTCCGACGCCGGCGATCGTCACGAGCACGCCGATGGTCGTCGTCACGGTGCCCACTTCACCGATGGAGTATCCGCAGTCGACCCAATACGGCTTGATCACCGGCACGATCGCGAATTCGCCGAGGCGGTAAAGCAGCACGATCGCCAGAAGTGTGAAGGCGCGCGAGCGCTTCAGCCACTGCGCGATGCCGTCGAGCAGATTGGTCGAGGTGTTCACGCTCGCGCGGTCGTTCGGCATCCAGAGCGACAGCAGCATGAGCAGTGCGGTGACTGCCGCGGCGGATGCGAACGCCGCGCGCCATCCGAAGGCCTGCGCCACGACGGCGAGCCCTCCGCCTGCCACGAGAATCGCCCCGCGGTAACCGATCACGCGGATCGCATTCACGGGACCGAGGAGCTCTTTCGGTGTGATGCGGATCGTGAATGCATCGATCGCGATGTCCTGCGTCGCGGACGCGATTGCGATCAGCGCGAGGAGGAACCAGAACAGCGTCCCCACCTGCTGCGGCGCCGTCGCGATCGAAGCCAGCAGCAGCGTCATCGTCGCCAGCGCGCCCGCGATCCAGCGCTTGTACGCACCGAGCTCGATCAGCGGCGACCAGAAGAACTTCAGCGTCCAGGCAAACGCGATCGTCGAGAGCCACGCCGTGATGTCCGGAAGCGGAACGTGATGGACGCGGAGGTAGATCGGCGCCAGCTCATTGATCAGCCCGTACGGGAAGCCTTCGGCGAGATAGAGGAGAAGGGCGAGGCCGATGATGGGATACGCGGTTGCGCGGGCGCGAGGGCTCGTGGTCGCTGGCTGCACGCGCGCATCCTACAACTCGCGAGCCCGCGAGGCTGCGCATCCGAGTGACGCTATCGCGTCGAATAGACCGTCACCGGAAACCGCATCGTCCCGATCGGCGTGTTGTAGTACGCATCGCCGCGGAGCTCGTACTTTGCGCGGTTGCCCTGCACGGCATCGGCGATCTCGCGGAACAAAGTCCGCGCGTTTGCGTATCCAAGCCGTGTGCGGAGGTGTACGTCACCTGCGCCGCGTGCGGGAATCTCGATCCGCGGGTCATTGCTGACGCTGTTGAGAACAGGATTGTTGTTGATGAGCAGGTCGAAATTCACACGGTCGAGGCGGAGTCCGACGGAGTTCGGATTGTCCACTCCAAGTGTGAAATCGAAGTCGATCGAGGACGCTGAGAGTGGCAGCGCGATGTCGACGCGCGGCCGGATGTCGCGGATCGTATACGTCGGACTCACGATGTTCAGCGCGCGGGCGGCGGTGGCGCAGCCCGAGAGGACAAAGGTCAGAGCCGCCAGCGCGAAGCAGGCAGCCGTGAGGAGCACGGCATGGATGAGTGTGCGTCTCATGCCTGCGGAAGTCTGCAAGAGGGCTACCACGGGAGGGCTGGCTCCCGCGATCCTGTACAATCCCCCGGCGCTGGTCTGCCGGTTGCAGTCCCGTGCCTCGAGGTGAACGTTTGGGCGTAACAGCCATCATCGCGGCTTACAACGAAGAAAACACGATCGCAGACGTGATCACGGCGCTCATCCGGAACCCGTTGATCTCGGAAGTGATCGTCGTCAGCGACGGGTCGACCGATCGCACCGTCGAGATCAGCCGCACGTTCGACGGCGTTCGCACGATTGCTCTTCGCGAGAACCGCGGCAAAGGCTATGCGATGCGTGTCGGCGTCGAGAACGCGTCGCACGACATCCTTTTCTTCGTCGACGGCGACATGTACAACGTCACCGACGCGCACCTCGACGCGCTCATCACGCCCGTGTTGCGCGACGAGTGCGACATGAACATCGGCGTCCGCAATCGCGGCCGCGTGCTGAACTTTCTCCATCTGCAGATGCAGTGCGGTCCGGTGCTCTCCGGGATTCGTGTGATGCGGCGCGAAGTGTGGGAGACCGTCCCCGCGCAGTACATGGAGCGGTTCAAGATCGAAGCAGCGCTCAACTGCTTCTGCTCGCGCGCGGGATTTCGCCAGCAGCACACGGTCATCCACAATCTCGATCACGTGCTGAAGGAATCGAAGCGCGGTTTGATGGACGGCCTCGTCGCACGCTGGGACATGACGAGCGAGGTTTTCCTACTCCTGTTCGAGCTCCACGTGTTCGAAACGTGGCGCTGGGCCGCCCCTCCCGATGAACTGCCCGAGGCGGAGTACGATCTGTTCGAGTGAGCGTTGCAGGCAGCAGACGGCAGACAGCAGGCAGCACGAAGTTGATTCGTCTCGCTCGGGTTCTCTTTCTGCTGCCGGCCGCATGCTTCCTGCTGTCCCTCACCTGTTCCCGTCAGACGTCCTTCCTCGAGCGGTCCGTCGTCGTCAATGGCCGCATCTATAAGTACCGAGTCTGGCTTCCGCCGCACTATTCGAAAGTGCATCGCTGGCCCGTCGTCCTGTATCTGCATGGCAGCGCGGAGCGCGGCGATGACAACGTGCGGCAGCTCTCCAACGGATTGCCGGTCGCGCTGCCGAAATACTCCGACCGCTACAAGACGGTCGTCGTCATTCCGCAATGCGCATATGGGCAGGAGTGGTATGGCGATCAGGAGACGCAGGCACTGGCCGCGCTCGACAAGTCGATCGTCGAGTTTCGCGGCGACCGCCGCCGGCTCTACCTCACCGGCATCTCCCTCGGCGGCGCAGGCACGTGGTACATGGCGCGCCATCGGAGATGGGCCGCGGTGATTCCGGTGTGCGGAGAGGTCTCGCGCCAGCCGAACGATCCATTCCCTTCCGATCCTCCGCCCGATCTGGCGCGGATCGTCGGCTCGCCCGATCCATTCGGCACGCTCGCCGATGCGATCGGCAACACGCCTGTGTGGATGTTTCACGGCAGCGAAGATCGCGAGATCCCGGTCACGCAGTCACGCGCGATGTTCGCCGCCTTCCGCGCGCGCGGCTGGAACGCGCGCTACACGGAGTACAAAGGGATAGGGCATCAGATCTGGGACGAGACGTATGCAGACGAGGAACTGGTGCACTGGATGCTGAAGCAGCGAAGGTGAGGATGGGATGGGACTATGGGACGGATGGGACCTATGGGACCTATAGGCAGAATGAGAATCGGTTTCCACCCATAGGTCCTATAGGTCCTATAGGTCCCATCCGTCCCATCCCCCCACCCCACCCTCAGCGCGGCCCTTCGCTTCCCGGGAACTGATCGATGTACCGGCTGACGATCTGATGAAAGCTGCCGGCGGGCGATTCGAAGTAGAGAATGCCGCGCACCGTCACCGGCTCTGCGGATGGCCGGCGATCGCGTCCTGTCGGGTACGCGTAGGCGTGCACCCAGAACGTCACGGTTCCGAACTGCCCCGGCTCGATCTTCTCGTTGAACGAGAACTGCTCGCGCCGCAGTTGATAGGAGCCGGTGCCGACCGATTGCATCTCGATCCGCCGCAGCGTGATCGGCTCGCTCGAGCGATTCGCGATGCGCGCGCCGAACTGCACCTGCGTTGGTCCGGTCGCGTAGCCGGAATCGACCGGCGCGTTGAGCTGCACCAGCGAGATCTCCGGCTTGAGAATCTCGACGTCGTTTTTCGAGTGCGCACAGGCGGCGAGCAGAAGGAAGGCAGCGCAGAACATCCGTCTCATGCGTCGTGAGAACGCGGTGTGATTGAATCGCATTGCATGACTCGATGGATCCGTATCGCCGCGGGGTTGCTGCTCGCGGCTCTGGCCCTGCTTCTTCACAACGATCTCTACCACGCTGCCGGCCCGCTGTGGCGCGATGAGCTGGCGGCGCTGCGAATTGCCACAGGTCCGTTGAGCGCGATGGTGCCGCGGATGGAGTTCGAGTCGTTCCCGATCGCCTCGTTTCTCGCGATCCGCGGCTGGGTCGCCGCCGCGGGAGCCACCGTCGCTTCGCTGCGCATGTTCGGCTTCACGGTCGGCATCCTCCTGCTGCTTGCGCTCTGGCTCGCAGCACGCGCCCTCGACGCGGATACGCCGCTCCTGTCGCTCGCGCTCGCCGGCGCATCCGCTGCCGTCGTCCGCTTCGGCGATGCGGTGCGCGGCCATGGACTCGGATGCATTCTCGCGGTGCTGACAATCGCCGCGCTCTATCGCACGGTGAAGAAGCCCTCCATCGTGAACTGGATCGCCGCGATGCTGGCCTGCGTCGCGGCCGTGCAGACGACGTACTACAACGCGCTCGTCGTTCTTGCTTCCTGCGTCGCCGCCGCCGTTGCGCATCGGGAGCTGCGCAACCGGATCCTCTCTCTCTCTTCCGGCGCGATTGCCGCGGCGTCGCTCGTCTTCTATCTGCCGATCTTCCGCGCCTCCTCGCAGTGGAACGACCTCATTCGTTACGAAGGCGGGCTGCCGTGGATCTGGAAGCAGTTCACTTCCACGATCTCGATGAGTGGATCGCTCGCGGCGACCGCCTGGATCGCGCTGCTGGCGGGAGCGCTCGCCGCGTCGATCGCCTTCGCACGCCGCTCGCGCGAGATGCTGTTCCTCGCCGTCGCTCTCGGCGTGCTCGCCGCCGGCTTCATCGTCTTCTTCGCGTGGCTGCACTACCTGATGCAGCCGTGGTACTTCATCGTCTTCCTCTGCGCAGCCGCGGTCCTCATCGATGCCATCGCCGCGCACTCCCTCGGCGAAGGAGCACTCTCGCTGGCCCGCGCCGCAGTCGCGATCGCGATCGTCTTCTTCACGCTTGCCGAGACGCGCGAAGCGATGGCGAAGCGCTGGACGGCGATGGACCTCGCGGTCGCCGAGCTGGCGAAGATGATCAAGCCCAACGATCTCGTCGTCGTCTACCCCTGGACCCTCGGCGTCAGTTTCTCGGAGTACTACAAGGGACCTGCGAAATGGACGACTCTGCCGCCGGTCGACGATCACTCCGTCCATCGTTTCGATCTGCTGAAGTACGACATCACCCATCCGGAGCGCGAGCAGGAAGTCGTGGCGATGACGAAGCAGACGCTCGCGAGCGGAGGCGCCGTCTGGTATGCCGGCCATCCCCCGTATGAGGAGGGAAAGGCCTATGAGGGGCGTCACGATGCACTCATCGATGCCGACAAGCGCTGGTGCGACGCGTTCGACGCCGCGGTGAAGAGCGGCGCCCATCACTCCCTCGACCTCTTCGCGCCGGATGCGAATACTTCGGAGTACGAGAACCTGTTGATTCAGGGATATGCACCCTGACGGCATCGTCATTGCTGAAGGAGTGAAGAGTGAAGAGTGAAGAGACGAGTGACGAGTGAAGAGTGAAGAGTGAAGAGTGAAGAGTGAAGAGTGAAGAGTGAAGAGTGAAGAGTCATCACTCATCACTCGTCACTCATCACTCGTCACTGAAGACACCATGATCGACCGCATTACACCGACTCTCGAGCCCGACCAGCCGGTTCTCATGCATCAGAACTGGCATCACCTGCTGTTTCTGCATTGGGAAGTGCCGGCTGCGGAGCTGCAGGCGCTGCTGCCGCATGGGCTCGAGCTCGACACCTTCGAGGGAAAGGCCTACGTGGGACTCGTGCCGTTCACAATCACCGGCGTGAGGCCGTCGTTCATTCCGCCGCTGCCGCTGATCTCCAGTTTTCATGAGGTCAATGTGCGGACGTACGTGCACTGTCGCGGCGCGGATCCCGGGGTCTGGTTCTTCAGCCTCGACGCTTCGAGCTCGCTGGCCGTTGCGGCGGCGCGATCGATGTACAAGCTGCCGTACTTCGATGCGACGATCACGTTCGGCGTCACCGGGAACGCTCTGCCGCGCATCGAATATCAGGCGCAGAGGACGGACTCGCGCGGAACGCTGCCGGCGAACGCGCGCATCGACTACGGTCCGGGCGACGGAGTCATCACGCATGCGGCGCCCGGTACGCTCGAGTTCTTTCTCCTCGAGCGCTACATCCTCTACGCCGCGGATGATCATCACGATCTCTATCGCGCGCGGGTGCACCACGAGCCGTATCCGATCCAGAAGGCCGAGGTGCAGCGGATGGAGGAGACGCTGGTGTGGGCGGCGGGTGTGAAGCGTGGCGAGGAAGCGCCGCTGCGGCACTATGCCCGCGAGGTCAGCGTCAAGGTGTATCCGCTGGAGCGGGTCTAACCCGCAGCAGCACCATCAAGCCGCCGGCGAGCCACAGCAGCAGCGGGATCAGCGACCAGAGAGATCCCTGCGGCGCGAGCGTCTCGCCGAGGTTGAAGCTGGCCCACTCCGATGCGGGCGAGCCGGGGGCGTGTTTCATGAACGGCAGCGCCTCGTCGGCGGCGACGCGATTCACGGCGACGTGGCCTGTGTAGAGCTGGCGCAGCCAGCCGGGGATCGGATGCCGCTCCGGCACCTCGCCGTGAATCAGCAGCGGGACGGCGTAATCGAACAGCGGATTACGCACGCTGTCCGGCGGCTGCGGATCCACCGCCGTTGCCGAGAGGTTGAGTGCGAACGAGAGCGCCGCGGCGACCGCCAGCACCTTGTCCAAACGCCGCGGCACCTCGTACAACGCAAGGCCGAGCAGCGGGACGGCTGGCAGCAGGTAACGCGGACCGATCGCGTATCCGCCGTGCCAGCCGTTGAAGCAGATGTTGAAGCCGATGAACAGCGCGACGATCGCCCAGAGATCGAAACGCCTCATGCGCGCGAGGCCGATGAGTGCAATCAGGAGTACGGGCGCGATGAAGAACAGTCCGCGATAGGGTGAGAAGGTGATGCCCCACAGCGCCTCGAGGCTCGGCCGCGCGAGGATGCCGAGGGCGAGGTCCGGCCGGCGGAATGCGGGATTTTCCGTCGCTACCGGCGTCGTCATCAGCGCGCCGAACGCTGCGCGGTGATACAGCGCGAGGAGAATGGCGAATGGCGCGCCGCCGGCGATGATCTTCGGGGAGGAGCGGATCGATGCGAGCACGCAGATGACTGCCGCGGGGATGCAGAGATAGTTCGTGAGGCCGGCGAGGCCGAGGAGAACCCCTGCAGCCAGGGGCCGCGGATGCTGGCGAAACAGCAGAATCCATCCTCCCAGAAGGAAGGCAGCGCTCGGGAGGTGCAGGAACAGCATCGTCGAATATGCCCACAGCGGCGTCGCGAGACAGACGATCAGCGCGACGATCACCGCGCGCCGCGCCGATGCGCCGTGCGACGTGCCCCAGTGAAAGAGCATCACGGCGATGGCGGCGAGCGATGTGCCGCAGATGAGGATCGTCACCAGCCAGAGATTCGCGGTGAGCAGAGGCAGGTGATCGGGATCGCCTCCCCCCGCGCGCTCGACCGGCGCGAGGATCGCGTACGGAATCGCGGCGAGCAGCGACACTCCCGGCGGTTTGTTCGGGTAGAAGTGACCGCCGGGTCCCGTCGAGATGTCGAACGTGTTGCCGAGATACCGGTCGATGGCGAGCGTGTGATGGTCGGCGATGGCGCGGCTCTGATCGAATGAGGCGTTCTGATTGAAGCCGCTGCCGCCGAAGAAAAATGCAGACGCGCCGAGCACGACGACGAAGAGGATGAGCGGAATGCGGGCGGCCGTCACTCTCCGTATTATCGCGTGCGGCTGATGCGGCGGCCGCATCAAAACGCGGCGGCCAGGCCCGGCAGGCGCGGCCGCCGCCGGCCTGGCACCCTGACTGGCTAACGCTCCGTTGCAGTTTCTGCTATTCTCATCACCGGGAGGGTGATCATGGCTGCCAAGCGAAGCAAATTGCCCAAGGCCAAGGGTGTAGTGCGCATCGATGATCCGGGCGGTCACGGCGTAGGCTGGTACGCCCGTGTGACCTACGAGGGGAAGACGACCTCGAAGTATTTCGCCGACGGATCTCACGGCGGGACGAAGAAGGCGTTCGAGCTCGCTCTCGCGTGGCGCGACGCCACCGAAAAGAAACTCGGGAAGCCGCGCACCGACCGCACACTGACGCGCAAGTCGACGCGCAATCCCACCGGCATCAAGGGCGTCTATCGCTCGCGTTCCAGTTATGTCGTCGCGTGGAGTCCCGAGCCGGGGCAACTGATCCGCGAGTTCGTCTCCGTCGCGAAGCTCGGCGAGCAGGAGGCTCTGCGCCAGGCGATCGAGCTGCGCAGAAAGCGCGAGCGCCTGGTCTACGGCAAGCCCGTGAGCAGCGAGGCTGACCTCACCGGGAAAGCGAAGACCGCTGCTGCGAAGCGCGCGAAGAAAAAGAAGTAGCTCATGCCGGGCACGGAGGAGCTCCCTCCGTGTCCTCCGAGGCTCCGCCTTTTTTCCGCCACAAAGTTGATCCCACCTTTGCGGACGTGGATCACATTTGAGGGCCTCGTCCGGACATACACTTCGCGCGTATGAAACGTGCGCTCGTGCTCCTCGCGCTTCTGTCTGTCTGCGTTGCCGCTCACGCTGACCAGCCGCTTACGATCGTGAAGGCAGGTCCCGTCGGTGAGATTGCGAATCTCGCCGAGGCCAACGAGATTCGTATCGTGTTCTCCGAGCCGATGGTCGCCGTCGGCAGGATTCCGAAGGATCTCACCGTTCCCTGGTTCCATGTCTCTCCAGACATCAAAGGTGGATTCCGCTGGTCGGGGACGACGACGCTGATCTTCACGCCCGACGCGAAGACGCCGCTGCCGTACGCGACGAAGTACGACGTGACGATTGATGCCGGCGCGAAGTCGATCGCCGGCAAGACGCTCGGCAAGCCGTATCAGTTCTCGTTCATCACACCGACGATCAAGCTGCTGCGGTCGATGTGGTATCGCAAAGGAAATGATCCTGCCGGTGCCGCGGTGATCGGACTCTGGTTCAATCAGCCGGTCGACGCAGCGACCATCACGCAGCATCTGCAGCTCCGCACCGAAAAACACGACATCACGCTTCCCGCCATGCAACCGGAGGCGATCGCACGTCTGCAGAAGACGGATCCTCAGTCGGTCGCCGCCTTCAACGCGAAAATCGAACGGTCGAAGAAAGCCGCGGCTGCGGGCGGCACTCCAGTCCTCTCGTTCGTTACCGATACGTGGGACACGGGCAGACCCGGCTGGCAGAAAGTGCCGGAGCTCGTCGTCCTCGAAACGAAGCCCGGTCTGCCGCAGGACATGAATCTGCAGATCTACCTCGACTCCGAGCTCGCGCGGGCGCCGGAGAATGTGCGCACGGGGCAATCGCAGACCTTCACGGTCGAGCTCGAGCCGGCGTTCTTCGTGACGAAGGCCGAGTGCGTGGCGCAGTGCAATCCGGAAGAGATGGAGCAACTCGAGTTCCGCGCGCAGAATGGACTCAAGCTCGAGGATCTCGCCGCGGCAGCCAGCGTCACGGACATCACCGATCCGAATCACGAAGTCGTACTCGAACCGGGCGACGTCCGGCAGGACACCTACGATCGCGCGTCGTATTACTCGCTCGATGATCTCGGCTACACGATCGAGCCGGCGCATACGTACGCGATCCGGATCGATCCTGCGCTCGAGGCCAACGACGGACAGAAGCTCGGCTATGCATGGATGGGCATCGTGGAGTTCTGGCACAAGGCGGCATTCACGAGCTTTGGAGGCGGGCACGGCGTATGGGAGTCGAGCGGCGGCCCGGTGCTGCCGTTCTATTCGCGCAACTACAACAACGTGCAGCAGTGGGCCAGGCCGATCACGCAGGACCAGCTCATGCCGACGATCATGCGTCTGCAGGAGCATGACTTCAGCGAGGCGCCCGACAGCCCGGCGATCACGCGCCAGCTCAAGCCGACGCCCGACAAGATCCAGTCGTTCGGCGCGAACATCGGCTCGACGCTGACCAATGGCAAAGGACTCGTGTGGGCCGCGGTCGAAGCGGGCGAACCGATTCCGAAGGCGAAGCCGTGGGACAACGAGAAGCGCCGCGCCACCATCGTCCAGGTCACGAACCTCGGCATCAGCGTCAAGGACTCGCCGCAGAACACACTCGCATTCGTGACGAGGCTTGATGACGGCCAGCCGGTCGCCGGCGCGAACGTCACGATTCGCCGGGCCGACAACAGCATCGTCTGGACAGGCAAGACCGACGCGCATGGCATCGCCATCGCGCCGGACACTCCGTTGCGCCTTCCTGCAAAACCGGAGAAGGCGAACAACGCGGACGAAGAAGGCAACGACGAATATCCCGACACGTGGCACACGAAGTTCATCGTCACCGCCGAGAAGGACGGCGACGTCGCGTATGTCGCGAGCAACTGGAACGAAGGCATTCTCCCCTGGGAGTTCGACGTTCCCTTCAACCTCGGCGAGCGCACCGGACTGCTGCGCGGAACGGTGTTCACCGACCGCGGCGTCTACAAGCTGGGAGAGGAAGTGCACTTCAAAGCGGTCGTGCGTTCCGACACGCCGAAGGGCATGCAGCTCCTTCCGGCGGGCTCGAAGGTCGCGATCAGCGTGCACGACAGCCAGGACAAAGAGGTCGATTCGCGCACGCTCGCGCTCAACGAATGGAGCAGCGCGGAGTGGACGTGGAAGCTTCCCGGCGATGGCCCGCTCGGCACGTACACGATCACAGCGACCGCGGAAGGCCAGCGCCTCTCGGCCGGCGGCGACTTCCTCGTCGCGGCATACCGCCGTCCCGATTTTCGCGTCGATGCGAGTCTAACCGGCGGCAGCACCATCGCCGGAGCCAGTCTCGACGGCAGGATCACCGGCCGTTACCTCTTCGGCGCGACGATGTCGAAGCGCCCCGTCAGGACGCGCTATACGAAGATCCGCAGCTACGACATTCCCGCGAAGGTCCGCGACCGCTGGCCCGAGGCGTATTACACGTTCATCGACTCCTGCTATCCGGATTGCTGGTACGAGAAGTCCCGCGCCGAGAAGGTGGAGATCGAGACGAAAGAGCAGAAGCTCGATGCCAGGGGGGAGTACAAGCAATCTCTGCCTACGGACATGACGGCAGGCGCTCCCTACGTCTACACGTTCGAGGGCGAGGTCACCGATGTCTCGCGGCAGAAGATCGCGAACCGCGCGTCGATTCGCATCGAGCCGGCTCCCTGGTACATCGCGATGAAGCGGCCGCCGTATTTCGCTGACGGCCCGAGAGGATTCGACAGCGAATTCGCCGCCGTCGACATGAACGGCAATCCCGTCGCCGGCGTGAAGATCGAAGTCGAGGTGAACCGGACGCACTGGATCAGCGTCCGCCACGCCGAGGGGCATGGCTTCTACACCTGGGAAAGCGAGAAGAAGGAAGAATCCGCCGGCAAGCTCAGTGTGACGACGCAGACGACTCCGGTTCCGCTGCACATTCCGCTTGGTGACGGCGGTCTCTACGTGATCACCGCCAGTGCAAAGGATGCCGAGGGACGCTCCACATTCACCGAAACGAAGTTCTACGCCACCGGCTCCGGCTACACGGCGTGGGAACGCTATGACCACAATCGCATCGATCTCGTGCCGGAGAAGACGACGTTCAAGCCGGGCGACACGGCGCGCCTCATGATCAAGTCGCCATGGGAGCACGCGACCGCGTTGCTCACCACCGAGCGCGAAGGCGTGCGGACGTCGAAGCAGTTCGAGTTGACGTCGACGCAGCAGACGATCTCGGTTCCGATCACGGAAGCCGACATCCCGAACGTGTTCGTCTCTGTGCTGCTCGTGAAAGGGCGGACGAAAGACGAGACGCCCGACGACGCCAGCGATCCCGGTAAACCTGCGTTCCGCCTCGGCTACACGCAGCTGATGGTCGAGGATGGGACCAGGCGCCTCAACGTCGAAGTGAAGGCGAATCGCGACGAGTTCCGTCCTGCGGCGAAAGCGAAGATCGACGTCACGGTCAAAGACGTGAAGGGTGCCGGCGCGAAGTCGGAAGTCACGCTGTGGGCCGTCGACTACGGCGTGCTCTCGCTGACGGCGTATCAGACGCCCGACGTTCTCAAGTCGATCTATCTCAACAAGTCGCTGCAGGTGCTCAATGAAGATTCGCGGCAGATGATCATCGCGCGCCGCGCGATCACGCCGAAGGGTGCAGCGGATGGTGGGGGAGGCGGCGCGGACTCCGGCCCGGGCATGATGCGCCGCGATTTCCGCGTGCTCGCCTTCTGGGTCGGCTCGATCACCACCGACGCGAAGGGACATGCGCACACCGAAGTGACGCTGCCCGAGTCGCTGACGACGTATCGGATCATGGCGGTCGCCGCGGACAAGGCGTCGCGCTTCGGCTGGGGACAGAACGAGATCCGCATCAGCAAGCCGGTGCTGCTGACGCAGGCCTTCCCGCGCTTCCTCGCGGTTGGCGACAAGGCCTATTTCGGCGCCGTCGTGCATTCGCAGCTCAAGCAGGCAGGGAAGGCGACGGTCACGATCAGGAGCCTCGATGAGGCAGTCGTCGAATTCGAGAGGAACGCGGACGCTTCGTCCGCGCAACCGGGCGGACGCTCTCCGCTCACGTCACAGACGATCGACGTGCCTGCGGAAGGCACGGTGGAAGTGCGCTTCGACGCGGCCGCAAAATCCGCCGGCGAGGCGCGGGTGCAACTGACGGTTAGCCTGAACGGCGAGAAGGATGCGTTCGAAGATGTGATCCCGGTCCGCTATCTCGCGACTCCGGAGACCGTCGCCGCTTACGGCGAAGCGAATCCGCAGTCGAAGGAAGTGCTCGAGATTCCGGGCGCCGTCATGCCGGGCTTCGGCGGATTGCACGTCGAGCTGTCATCGACGGCAATGGTCGGACTCGCGGAAGGTGCGGAGTATCTGATCACCTATCCGTACGGCTGTGCCGAGCAGCGCGGTTCCGCCGCGTTCGGCCTCATGGTCGCCGCCGACCTCGGCGATGCGTTCAAGGTGCCGGGCATCGACGTCACGAAGGCGCGCGCGAGTGCGCAGACGGTGATGTACGAGCTCGAGAAGTATCAGTGCGGCGACGGCGGCTTCTCGTATTGGGCGGGCGAGTGCTGGAGCGAATCGCCGTTCCTCACGAGCTATCTCGTGCATGTCTTCCAGCGCGCGCAGAAGCTCAACTACGCGGTCAACCAGGCGATGGTCGATCGCGCGTATTCGTATCTCGAGCGGCAGCTCGGTGAGAAGCGGCCGGCGAACGAGAGCTTCTACCCCTCCTACACGGCGTGGCAGGCGTTCACGGTCAAGGTCCTGGTGGAAGGCGGCCGCAACGAGGACAGCCACATCACGCGGCTGCTTTCGTACGCCGATCGGATGCCGGTGTTCGCGCTGTCGTATCTCGCCGATGCGATGGTTGCGAAGAAGGAAACGGGGCCGCGGCTCGAGGAGGTCCATCGCCGGATGATGAATGCCGTGCTGCCGGAAGGCGGCAGCGCGCACGTCGAAGAGCTCAACGATCCCTATCTGCTCTACTTCTGGAACTCGAACGTGCGCTCCACCGCGATCGCACTCGACTCGCTCGTGCGGATCGGCAAGGACGAGATGATCGTCAAGCAGATGGTCCGCTGGCTGCTGAAGTCGCGCGAGAAAGGGCGCTGGGGCAACACGCAGGAAAACGCCTGGGCGATGGAAGCACTCGTCGACTACTACCGGAAGTACGAGGCGCAGGTGCCCGACTTCACCAGCACGGTCACCGTCGGAACCGAGACGCTGGCGAAGGACGTGTTCAAGGGCCGCTCGGCGGAGGCGAAGCCGCACGACTGGGCGATGGCGCAACTGCTGACGAAGGGATCGCCGGGCACGCAACTGCCGGTCATCTTCGACAAGCAGGGCACCGGCACGCTCTTCTACCTGATGCGTCTGCGTTACGCGCCGGTCGACATCATGCATGACCCGCTCGACAAGGGGTTCCTCGTCGAGCGCAAGTACACGACGCCGAATGGGACGAAGGCGATCACGACGTTCAAGGCCGGCGACATGATCAAGGTGACGCTGAAGATCCGGAACACGAAGGAGCGCCGCTTCGTCGCCGTTACGGATCCGATTCCGGCGGGCACGGAGCCGATCGAGTCGTGGTTCGCGACGACGGCGTCGGATCTCTCCGAGCAGCAGCAGAAGAATGAAGCGCAGGGCGATTGGATGAGCTGGTGGAAGCGCGGCGGATTCGATCACATCGAGCGCCGTGACGACCGGGTGAATCTGTTCGCGACGCGCCTGTCGGAAGGGAATCACGAGTTCTCGTACATGCTCCGCGCGACGACGGCCGGAACCTTCGTGACCGCGCCGGCGCATGCCGAGGAGATGTATGAGCCGGAGGTGTTCGGGCGGACGGCGACGGCGATCGTGGAGGTTGGAAAGTGAGGGTGCGCGGGTTTGCGGGCTCGCGGGCTCGCGGTGTCGCATTGATCTGCGGCACCGCGGTGCTTGCTCTCGCAGTTTGGGTTTACTTCGGGCCGGTGCCTGCGATCTCCATGGTCGAGACGCCGGCGATTCTCGATCGCAATGGGGTGGTGCTGGCGGAGCCGCTGTCGGCTCGCGGCGATCGGTCGCAGTGGCTGCGTGCGGATGCATTGCCGCCGGCGGTGGTGAACGCGACCATCGCCGCGGAGGACAAGCGGTTCTACTCGCATCACGGCGTCGATCCGATCGCGGTTGTTCGCGCGGCGTGGCATGACGTGAAGCGGTTGCGGCTGGTGGAAGGCGGCTCGACGATCACGCAGCAGGTCGCGAAGCTGCTGCTGCAGAAGCGCGATCGCGGCGTGATGGCGAAGGTTCAGGAAGCGATCGTCGCGGTGCGGCTCGAGCGCCGTTACAGCAAGAAGGAGATTCTTGCGCTCTATCTGAACCTCGCGCCGTATGGCAATCAGACGAGCGGCGTCTCGCGCGCCAGCCGTCTCTATTTCGGCGTTGCGCCGGAAGATCTGACGGCGGCGCAGGCGGCGTATCTCGCCTCGCTGCCGCAGCGGCCCGGTGCATTCAACCCGCTGCGTGACGGACGCCGCGCGGTCAGGCGGCAGCAGCAGGTGCTGGCGAAGATGCGCGCCATGAAGTTCATCACCCAGCGCGAGCTCGAAGTCGCGCGAGGGGAACGCCTCCGCTTCGAGCGCGGCGAGCGCGACGTCATCGCGCAGCACTTCATCGAGCACATCGATGTAGGACAGGCGCCCTCGCCTGTCCGCCGTCAGATCGTGACGACAATCGACGCCGGCCTGCAACGCCAGGTGCAGGGAATCGTTAGAGCCGAGCGGCAGGACCTCCTGAACCATGGCGCGCACAGCGTCGCCGTCGCGGTGCTCGACAACAAAACGGGCGAGTGGCTCGCGTGGGAAGGGAGCGGCGATTACTTCGGCGAGGATTTCGGCGGCGCGATCGATGGTGTGACCGCGCTGCGGCAGCCGGGATCGGCGCTGAAGCCGTTCACGTACGCGCTCGCATTCGAGCGCGGCGAGAGCCCGGCGACCGTGCTCGCCGATGTGCCTTCGCATTTTCCGACGGCGGAGCAGGGCGTGGTCTACACGCCGAGGAATTACGACGGTCAATTTCGCGGCCCGCTGCGCGTGCGCTCCGCGCTCGCGGGATCAGAAAACGTTCCCGCGGTCGCGATGGCGTCCAGCCTCGGTCCCGCATCCCTCCTCCGCTTCCTGCGGCGCACGGGATTCACGGACTTCGACAAGAACGCCGGCTACTACGGCGTCGGCCTCACGCTCGGCGACGCGGAGGTGAGG
Organism: Acidobacteriota bacterium; assembly: GCA_021325515.1. Lineage (GTDB taxonomy): Bacteria > Acidobacteriota > Thermoanaerobaculia > Gp7-AA8 > Gp7-AA8 > JAJPHC01. The sequence goes on along the minus strand of JAJPHC010000039.1, from coordinate 106,700 downwards.
CTCGAGCAGCTCGTGGCGGCGTATGCGATGTTTGCGCGCGGCGGCGTGTACATCGAGCCGTCGATGCTGAAGGGCCAGCCGGGCCGGGTGCAGCGCAGAGTTGTGAGCGAGCGCACTGCGTTCTGGATCACCGACATCCTCAGCGATGCTGAGGCGCGCGAGTTCGTCTTCGGCCGCGGCGGCAATCTCGAGTTCCCGTTTCCCGTCGCGGTGAAGACGGGGACGTCGCAGGCCTATCGCGACAACTGGACCGTCGGTTATACGCGCGACGTGACCGTTGGCGTGTGGGTCGGCAATTTCGATCGCAAGTCGCTGCGCAATTCGACGGGCGTGACCGGCGCCGGTCCGATTTTTCATTCGGTGATGCTGGCGGCGCAGAAGCGTGCGCGCGGACCGCTGCCTGCCGATGGGCCGATCATCGATCCGCCGAAGGATGTGGAGCGCGTGCCGGTGTGCGCGCTGTCGGGATTGCGACCGTCGATCGATTGTCCGAACGTGACGATGGAGTGGGTCGCATCCGAGGCGCCGGTGAAGTTCTGCTCATGGCATCGCGCGAATGGCCGCGTCGACTGGCCTCCCGAATATCGCGCCTGGGCGCAGGGGAGGGAGGCGCATCGGCCCGAGGCCGCACCGAAGATCGCGTCGAAGCGGGCGCCGCTGCAGATCCTCTCTCCGCCGGACGGCGCGACGTATCTCATCGATCCGACACTGCGGATGAGCTACCAGTCGTTGAAGCTCCGCGCGTCGGCGGAGAACGTGACGTGGGATGTCGATTCGAAAAAGGTGACATCGACCGAGTGGCCGCTGCGCCCCGGATGGCACACCATCACCGCGAGCGACGGCGATGGACATCGGGACAGTGTGCGCATCGAAGTGAAGTAGGGCGCTCGGAGTGGAAGGACAAGCTGAGACCTTGTCGCAAACGCCCATTACAATCCCCCACGCAATGCTCAGACCTGTGATTGGCATCGCCTCCGACGTCCTCACGCAGCCCGGCGAGCGCGACCGCGCGTTCGTTTACACGACCTACGTTGACGCAGTTCGCCGCGCGGGGGCGGTTCCTGTGCTCGTGCCGCCCCAACCAGAGAATGCATCCGCGATCGTCGAAGAGCTGCACGGTCTGATCCTCGCCGGCGGCGAGGATTGCGATCCTGCGGTCTATGGCGATGAGAAGCACCCGACGACGGAGACGATGGATCCTCGCCGGCAGTCGAACGATCTCACGCTGGCGCGCGCCGCGCGCGACCGCGGCATCCCCACGCTCGGCATCTGCCTCGGCGTGCAGGTGATGAACGTCGCAGCGGGAGGGACTCTGATTCAGGACATCAACTCCGCGATCGAGACCACGATCGAGCACGCGAGCGAGCCGACGGACCGCGGCCGGCATGGAGTGACGATCGAGCCCGGAACGAAGCTCGCCTCGATTCTCGGAGCGCGCGAGCTCGACGTGAACTCGTCGCATCATCAGGCCATCCGCGATGTTGGCCAGGGGCTGCAGGTGACGGCCCATGCGCCCGACGGCATCATCGAGGGACTCGAGGATCCCGGGCATCCGTTTTATGTCGGCGTGCAATGGCATCCGGAAGACATGGGCGGAGAAGAGAGCGCCGAGCGGCTGTTCGGCGCGTTCGTGGAGGCCGCGAGGCGCTATGCCACACGACGGCACGAATCCGCTGGCGATTTGTGACGTCTGGCGAAACCGGATCGGAATAGCGTTTTGGAGGCGGTCGTTTGTGACCGACGGCGGGAGGAAATCCTTGAAACGTATCGCTATGGCCGTTGCGTTTGTCGTTTGCCTGGTGCCACAGGCGTATGCCGGACCCTGGCTCAAATCACTCGCGACTGCGCAGAAGCAGGCGAAGGCGAGCAACTCTCTCATCTTCGTCGACATGTTCGCCGACTGGTGCGGATGGTGCCACCGGATGGAGCAGGAGGTCTTCCCCTCGCAGGCCTTTCAGAACGCGACGGACGATCTCGTCCTCCTTCGCCTGAACACCGAGGATGGGGCGGACGGCAGCAAGCTCGCGCAGAGATTTCAGGTGACGTCGCTCCCGACGTTTCTGCTGATCACTCCCGACATGACGGTCGCGGGCATCATCCGCGGCTACGCGCCGCCGAACGACTTCGTGAAATCGGTGAAGGATTCGGAGTCGCGCTACAAGGACTTCGCGCAGCGTGTGAAGCAGGAGCCGTCGATCGCGAAGGATTATCAGAAGCGGCTCGACCTCGCGCGCGAGTTCACGCAGCGCTTTGCCGTGGCCGAAAGCGAGCCGCGGCTGAAGGCGCTGACGGTCGAGAAGGGTGTGCCGCCGGCGATTCGCGATCAGGCGTTCTACGAGCTCGCCGTCTCGCAGATCATGCAGAAGAAATACGACGCCGCGATCAAGACCGTGAATGCCTTTTCGAAAGTCCAGTCGAAGGGTGAGGCGTACGAGCGCTCGCGCCTTCTGCTGGGACAGGCGTACATGGAGCAGGGCAACATCCAGAGCGCGGCCAACGAGCTGCGGAAGTTCAAGCAGACGTTTCCCAACTCGTCGCTCGTCTCCAACGTCGACATGATCCTTCCCGATCTGGAACGCCGTCTCTCCGGGAAAGCGCAGTGAAGCGAGCGGTCACACTCTTCCTCTCACTCTTGATGTCTCTTCCGCTGCTGGCGCAGTTGACGCCGCTCGGCGGAGATGCAGGCACGGCGGCGCCGCAGGTCACACTCGAAGGGAGTGTGCAGTCGCAAAGCGGCGAGACGGTGCAGGGGACGATCGTCGCGAAGATTGCGCCTTCGTGGCACATCAATTCCGCGACGCCGCTCGATCAGTTCTCGATCCCGACGACGCTGAAGCTCGAGAACGCCGAGCTGATCGACGCGAAGTTTCCGCCGCATGAAGTGAAGACGTTCACGTTCAGCGCCGGCTCACAGCTCGCGGTCTACGAGGGAATGATTCAGATCCCCTTCACCGCAAAGCTGAAGGCGGGCGCGAAGACGATCGTCGCGACGCTGCACTACCAGTCGTGCAACGACAAGGTCTGCCTCCCGCCGAAGAACGCGACCGTGGAATTCGGTGTAGGACAGGCGCCCCCGCCTGTCCAGGCAGTTCCCTCTCAGGGGACGAACTTCACGAGATTCACCGACGCGCCGAAGAATGCGAATCTCTTCTCGAGCAACATCGGCGGCACGTTCGCACAGCGCGGCCTTCCGCTCACGCTGCTCGCCGTCTTCGTCCTCGGCCTCGCGCTCAATCTGACGCCGTGCGTCTATCCGCTGATCCCGATCACGATCGGCTACTTCGGATCGCAGAGCGGCGGCAGCCGCGGTCATCGCGTCGCGCTCTCCACGCTCTACGTTCTCGGCATCGCGATCACGTACTCGACACTCGGCGTCTTCTCGGCGTTGTCCGGGCGGCTGTTCGGCGCCTGGCTGCAACTCCCGGTTGTGCTGATCTTCTTCGCGCTGCTGATGCTCGTTCTTTCGTCGTCGATGTTCGGCCTGTTCGAGATCACGGTGCCGCACTTCATCAGCGACCGCTCCGGCGGCCAGGCCGGCCTCGCCGGCGCTCTGGTGATGGGCTTGCTCATCGGCATCGTCGCCGCGCCGTGCGTCGGACCGTTCGTCATCTCTCTCATCGCGCTCGTCGCGCAACTCGGTTCTCCGCTCCTCGGTTTCCTCATGTTCTTCGTCCTGGCCCTCGGGCTTGGCGTGCCGTATCTGCTGCTCGGCATCTTCTCGTCGGCCGCGAGCTCGCTGCCGCGCTCGGGCATGTGGATGGTGCAGGTGAAGAAAGCGATGGGGTTCATTCTCATCGCGATGGCGTTCTACTTCCTCCGCCCATTGATCGGCGACACCTGGTTCCGCTATGGCGTTGCGGCGAGTCTGCTGATCGGTGCGATCTTCCTCTTCGCGTCACGCGCACAAGGGGCGCGAGCGCTGCGCATCGCGATCGCGATTCTGCTGCTCATCGCCGGCGCCGCGTTTGCGATCCCGAGAAAGCATGAAGGCGGGCTGCGCTGGGATGCATACGACGCCCGGTCTCTCGCTGCCGCGTCCTCTGCGCACAAGCCGGTGATCATCGACTTCTACGCCGACTGGTGCATGCCGTGTAAGGAGCTCGACGAGAAGACGTTCAGCGACAGGAGTGTCGCGGGCGAGCTCGATCGATTCGCGCGCATCAAGGCGAATCTGACCGCGGCGGAAGATCCGAAGACGATCGCGCTGACGAAGCAGTACGGAATCGCCGGCGTGCCGACGGTGATCTTCCTCGACGCGAACGGCAGGGAGATCGCACCGCTGCGGCTGACCGGATTCGAAGAGCCGGCGAAGTTCCTGGCTCGCGCAAAACAGGTGAAGTAGTCCCGCCGGCGGCGGGACTACGGTCGCGTCGAATAGACGAAGTTGAGAAACGCGCGATTCGTGTTCAGCCGGAACCCGACGTCCTTCGCCTCGATGTGCTCGTACTCCGCGCCGGGGACGATGAGCCAGTTCGACTGCCCAAGCCGGATCGGAATGCCTGCCTCGGCACGATATCCGGTGGTGTCGGCGTCTTCGCGGAAGCCGTCGCGGAACTTCGCCGAACCAACCATGCCGCGGCCGAGCAGGTAGAAGCTCGCAGGGCCGCTGGTGGGCGTGTGGAACTTCGCACCCGCGACGATCGCCTGATGCTGGATGCTGAGGTCGTTCGCGATCGAGTTGCCGAAGAACGAGACGCCGCCGATGCGGATGTCGTCGAACCGCACGCCGCCCTGCAGATCGAGGCCGGGCACGATTCGGAATCCGGCGGTGACCTCGCCCCGGTCGCGCGCGTAGTCGCCGACATCGATCACGAGATCCGTCAGGCTGATGCCGTTCTGCGGGTCGTGGTCGTACATCCAGTCCAGCACGAAGCCGCCGTTCCGATAGCTGCCGACGAGCCCGTATGACGACACGCGTCCGGTGCGCAGCGTCAGGAAATCGGTATCCAGATGGGTCGAGTAGTTGCTGACGCGCGGGCCGATCTCGAATGTTTGCGCGCCGGCCGCCGTGGCGATGAGAAGAAGAGAGAGAACTGTCCAGGCACTTCGCATGACGCGTTCGCTTTGCACAGCGATTGCCAGTACGATCCGCGCATGGCTGTCCTCACACCGAAACAGAAGCAATATCTGAAAGGCCTGGCTCATCCGTTGTCGCCTGTTGTCCGTCTCGGACGCGGCGGTTTGCGCGAGACGGTGGTCGCCGAGGCGAAGAAGTCGCTCGATGCACATGAGCTGATCAAAGTGCGCATCGAGTCCGATGATTCTGCGCAGCGCAAGGCGCTGGCGGAGCGGCTGGCGGAAGCGACGGGCGCGCAGATCGCCGGCTCGATCGGGAAGATCGTGATCCTGTATCGCGAGCGCGACGAGGATCCCGAGATCCGGCTGCCGTGACGCAGCTCAGCGAGAGGGAAGGCTAACGCTTCGGTGCACCAGCGTGCGTGATCACCGCGGCGCCTGCCGGTACGGCGATCTCCGACGGCAGCGGCACCGCCGCGGGATCGTCCAGAGGCTTCTGCAGCGGCGGCGGGCAGACCGCCGGGTCGAGCGGATTCGCGACGCCTCTGCCGTCATCGGCGCTCGGCATCTTGAACGTCCACGAGGCCTCGACGCGCCGGCCCTTCGTGTCGTTGGCCCAGACGAGCGCGCGCTGATACTTCCCCTTCAGATTCGCAACCACGCTCTGTAATGCGAGCGTGATCGAACCGTCCTTCGGATCGTACGTGTACGGAACGGTCCCGATGCTCATCAGCGCCGTGCCGACCGACTTTGGATCGATCGACTTGTAGTTCGGGATCTTCGCCTGCACCACCGGCTTCGCTGGATCGAAGGCCTGGCCGGGCAGCGGTGCGACGCGCTCGATCGGCATCTGGCCGGCGCCGAGGAAGCGGCGGAACGTGGCGAAATCCATCTGCTTGTCGACGACCATCCGCTTCATGCGCAGCGGATCCGAGCCCTGCTTCACGCGGCCGTACGCGCAGGTGAGCGCGGCCGAGTAGCCGGCATCGGACACTGCGGCAGCGAGGTGGCGATCGAAGTCGCCGTAGGGATAGGCGAGAAACGAGACTGTGTGGCCCGTCTCCTTCTCGAGCACGCGCTTGCTCTCCACCAGTTCGCGATGGAGCCATTCGGCGTACTGCCGGTCATCGAGCGATGCATGGCGTTTCCGCGTGAGAAACGGATGCGAGTACGAGTGGCTCTGGATGTCCACGCCGGCATCCGCCATCTCCTTCACCTGCTTCCACGTGAGGGCATAGGCGGTCTGGCCGATGATTCGCGGATAGATGAAGACGGTGAACGGGAAGTGCCGCTTCTTCATCTCCGGAAATACCTGCGTATAGGTGGAGCGCCAGCCGTCGTCGATGGTGACGACGACGGAACGGCGGGGGAGCGAGTCCTTGCGGCCGGCGACGTAGTCGTAGAGATCGCGCAGCGGGATGACCGTGTAGCCCGTCATCTCGAGATAGTCCATCTGCTGCACGAAGGTCTCGGCGCTGATCTCCATGCGGGGATCATGAGGAGACTCGACGATGTGGTAGCAGAGGACAGTCGCTCCCGATTCTTCGATGCGGCTCTGATGTGCTCCGCCGGCGAGGATCGGAAGTGAGAGAAAAAGGACGAATGCCGTTGCCAGCGTGGCCCGCGCGGTCATGTTGCTCCTGAGGATGAAACGATCGGAAATCCCGGCGACGACGGTGCAAACGAGGTGCCCTGTCGGGCGACGGGATTCTCGAAGGGATTATAGGACGGATGGGACGTATGGGACGGATGGGACAGATGGGACGGATGGGAGTCATGGGATTTTGTCCCATCGGTCCCATCCGTCCTATCCGTCCTATTCGTCCCATCCCCTCGGGAATTCTCGATTTCCCGAGCGAAATTACCAACTTTCTGGTACCCTCACGCACTTTCACTGGAGGCTGTTTCACACCTATGGATCGTCAGCATCGCAGAGAGCTCAAGCACGACAAGTTCGTCGACGAAGTCGGCGCACTCTCGACCCGCGCTCGTGAAAACCAGCGCCTGCTCGTCAGCATCGTCGGCGGCCTCGTGGCCGTGGCTGTTCTCGTCTACGGCGTTTTCTTCTATCGCACGACGCGCGAGCAGAAGGCGCAGGACGCACTCGCGGAGGCCATCAAGACGATGGACTCGCCGCTCATCCCCACGCAGCCGGGCCAGCCGTCGATGCCCGACGCGAAGTTCCACACCGACGCGGAGCGCAGCGCCGCCGCCGAGAAGCAATTCAAGGATGTGCAGACGAAATACAGCGGATCGAATGCCGCGGACGTCGCCAACCTCTACCTTGCGCGCATCAGCGCCGGCAAGGGCGACATGGCAGGCGCACGCAAGCTGCTCGAATCATTCGTCAGCGAGCACAAGAACAACATCCTCGCGCAGACGGCGCTCTATGACCTCTATCAGATCCGCATCGACAGCGGCGAAGGACAGAAGGTCGTGGACGAGATCGAAGCCGAGCTGAAGAAGACGGACAAGCAGGTTCTGCCGCCCGACGCACTGCTCGCACTGCAGGCGCATGCCTTCGATGCGATGGGGAGCGCCGAGAAATCGCGCGACGCGTACAAGCGCATCGTGACCGAATATCCCGACTCGTCGTTCGTGCTCGAGGCACAGCGCCGCGTCGGTAACGCGTAGACTTTTCCTACGAACGCGATCTCCATCGTCGTCCTCGCCTTATGGGTCATGGCCCTGGCGAGGACGATTTTTAATTTGCGGCTCCTGCCGAAGCTGCGCGGAGGAGAGGCTCTCTCTTCGATCCCCCTCGTCTCGGTCATCGTTCCCGCGCGGAACGAGGAGCGCATCATCGAGCGCACCGTGCGCGCGCTGCTCGCGCAGGATTACGCTGCGCTGGAAGTCATCATCGTCGACGACCGTTCGACCGACGCGACCGCGCAGATCCTCGCGTCGATCGGCGATCCGCGCCTCGTCGTCATTCATGGCGACGAGAAGCCGGATGGATGGCTCGGCAAGCCGTGGGCGCTGCATCAGGGCTCGCTGCACGCGAACGGCGAGCTGCTGCTCTTCGTCGACGCCGATGTCATCTACGAGCAAGGCGCGATCACGGCAGCCGTCGCGCATCTTCAGCATCGCAAGGCTTCGATGATCTCGCTCCTGCCGCGCTTCGAGATGCGCGGATTCTGGGAGAACGCGGCGATGCCGCAGCTCGCGATGACGCTCTTCTCCTACATTCCGACCTGGATCGGCGAGCGGAGACAGATCGCGTTTCTCGCGGTTGGCGGAGGCCCCGGCAATCTCGTCTACCGCCGCGATTACGACGAGGCGGGCGGCCATGTGGCGTTGCGCGATGCCGTCGTCGATGACGTCGGTCTCGCGCGCCGTCTGCGCCGGAACGGAAAGAGAACCGAGGCCGCGCGCGCGGATGCTTTCGTGTGGCTGCGCATGTATCACGGGCCGCGCGAGATCATCGAAGGCTTCACGAAGAATGCGTTCTCCGTCTTCGGGCGGAGCTACCTCGTCGCGATCGCCACGCTCGTCCTGACGTTCGTCGTGCACTTTCTGCCGTTTCCGCTCGCGCTGTGCGGGAACGTCTACGCGATTGCCACGGTGATCGTGATCAGCATTTCGCGCGTGATCCTTTTTCGCTCCCTTCGCTATCCTTTGTGGAACGCGCTTCTTCTGCACCCGTTCATGACGGCGATCTGGTTCTGGATCTTCTTCCGCTCGACGTGGCTCACCGGGTTTCGCCGTCAACTGGAGTGGCGCGGCCGGACGTATGACGCCGCCGAAACGAAGTTCGGGCACGAACGCTGAAAGGTGCAGGGCAAGCTCTCAGCTTGTCCGCCGAAGGACAACAGGGGAGGGACAACCTGAGAGGTTGTCGTACATGGAGGTATGAATGACGGACAAACCATTCCTGACGGACGTAACCGAATTGCGCCGCCGCGCGCGGCAGCACATCGAAGAAGGGGCGGTAACCGAGGGGTATCGCGGTGACCGCGAGACGGTGATCAAACTGCTCAACGAAGCGCTGGCGACGGAGATCGTCTGTGTGCTTCGTTACAAGCGGCACTACTTCATGGCGCAGGGCATTCACTCGGATCCGATCGCTCAGGAATTTCTGCAGCACGCGAACGAAGAGCAGGGGCACGCCGACGCGATCGCCGGCCGCATCGTGCAGCTCGGCGGCTCGCCGAACTTCAGCCCGGATGGACTCCTGTCCCGTTCGCACTCCGAGTATGTCGAGGGGCAGACGCTCGTCGACATGATCAAGGAAGACCTCATCGCCGAGCGTGTGGCAATCGACTCCTACACCGAAATGATCCGCTTCATCGGCGACAACGACATCACGACGCGGCGCATGCTCGAAACGATCCTCGCCGTAGAGGAAGAGCACGCTGACGATCTGGCGTCGTTTCTCGAGGATATCGACAGGGACTGGAAGACTAGGGAGCGGGCGTAGAAGCCCTGCGCCATCGCCCGCGTGACCGAAGGTTCCGGCCGCTCCGCGCGGCCGGACAACCCGCCGGAATATGATAGATTCGGTCTCGTTGTAGGCGGCACTCATGTCTCGACCCGCGGAACGTCACGCACAGATTCTCGACCAGATCATCAGGCCCTTTGACCTGAGCCATGACTTCGGTCGTAAGCGCGCGTACGAGGCGGCAATCGACTACGCGCGCGAGCATCTGATCAACGATCCTCATTGCGACGAGTTCCTCAAAGCGGCAGCCGACCGCCTCGGCTTTCAGCCGATCAGCTTCGATGCGCTGGAGAACCGCGTCAAGGTTCCGAAGGACGCCTGGCTCGACGTCTGGATCTCGGATGATGACGATGAGATCGCGCTCACCGGAACGAAGGAAGGGATCCAGTATCTGATCGACCTTCTGTCGCAGCTTCGCGATGCGTCCGATCCCGAGCAGCACGTGCATCTCGATCGCGGCCTCGTGCCGATGACGGAGAACTCTGCGAACCTCGTCCTCTTCAAGGAAGACGAGACGTGGTTCACCGGCGCGGCGGCGGAAGGGGCGGCGGATCACTATCCGCAGCGCGAGATCGATCCGAAGCAGATCTACGCGATCCAGTTCATCCACTATCCGCCCGAGGATCTGCCGATCAGCCCGCACAAGCTGTATCGCGTGCTGTCGGTGGCCGAAGACGACGGCTTCTCACCGAACGTGAAGGAGTTCGCCGATGGACGCGAAGACCGCTACTTCAAGTTCACGTTCATCGCGGACAACGAGGACAAGTTCACCTACAGCTTCCACCTGGATGATCCGGCGGTGAACTACTTCACGCACCGGGAGATTCTGAAGCTGGCGATGCGCGCGGTGTAGGACAAGCTCTCAGCTTGTCCCCGGCTATTTTCCAGGAGCACGCCTGCCGGCGTGCGAACGGGCTGATACACTCCCGCGCCATGATTCGCCAGATTGCAGTCATTGGCAGCGGCACCATGGGGCGCGGCATCGCGTACCTCGGGGCGCTGGCCGGTTACGACACCGTTCTCTACGACGTGGATCCCGCCGCACTCGACGCTGCGAAGTCGTCGATCGAGTCGATCTTCCGCAAGGGTGTCGAGAAGGGGAAAGTCACGGAGACGGATGCGACGCTCGCGCTTGCGCGACTGCATCTCGCCAGCGATCTCGAGCCGGCCGCGCGCGGCGCGGAGCTCATCATCGAGGCGGTCCCTGAGAATTTCGAATTGAAGAACGATCTCTTTGCGCAGGTGGATCTCTACTGCGACGAAGAGACGATCCTCGCGTCCAACACGTCGTCGATCTCCATCAGCAAGCTCGCGGCGACGGTCGAGCGCCGCGATCGTTTCATCGGCATGCACTTCTTCAATCCGCCGCACGTGATGAAGCTGATCGAGATCGTCACGGGAGAGCGGACGAGCGACGCTACCGTGAATGCAGTGCGCGAAGTCGCGGAGAAGATGGGGAAGACGCCCATCATCGTGCGCGACTCGCCCGGCTTCGCCACCTCGCGCCTCGGGGTGGCGATCGGCCTCGAGGCGATTCGCATGTACGGGGAAGGGGTCGCGAGCGCGGAAGACATCGATCGCGCGATGGAGCTCGGATACAACCATCCGATGGGTCCGTTGCGCCTCACCGATCTCGTCGGCCTCGATGTGCGGCTCGGAATCGCTGAATATCTCGCGTCGGCGCTGGGCCCGCGATTCGAGCCGCCCCAGGTGCTTCGCGAGATGGTGGCAGCGGGGAAGCTCGGCAGGAAAACGGGCGAAGGCTTCTACCGCTGGCCTGCCGAGTGAGCACGCGCCGCGAGGCGTACGCCGCGTTCGCGTACGCATACGATGAGGCGCTCGGCAAGCGATTCTTCGCCGCGGCGCGCAAGCTGCTCGACAAGGAGCTCGCCCGGCGTCCCACGATCGAGAAGACGCATCTCGACATCGCATGCGGCACCGGCCTCGCGCTCGAGTACTTCGCGAAGCGCGGCTGGCGCTCGACCGGAGTCGATGCGTCGATCGAGATGCTCTCGATCGCGCGCCCCCGTGCGAAGCGGCTCGTGACCGGCGACCTGCGCGCACTCCCGCTGCGCGGAACGTTCGCCCGCATCACATGCCTCTACGACAGCCTCAATCACATCCGTGAGCGCAATGACCTAACGGCGGCCTTCAAGGCGATGCGCCGGCTGATGTCGCGCGATTCCTTTCTCCTCTTCGACGTGAACCATCCCGACATCTATCCCGAGATCTGGGGGATGGCCGAGCCGTTCGTTGCGAGCGGGCCCGACTATCACCTCGAGATCGCCACGACGTATCGCAAGCGCGATCTGACCGGACGGGCGCGGGTCACCGGCTGGGCAGTGCTGCCGGGTGGAACGCGCGCGGAGATCGATGAGCTGCACCAGCAGCGCGCGTGGAAAGAGCGGGAGATCACGGCCGCGCTCGCCGAGGCAGGGCTCGCGCCGGATGACGTGATTCCGTTCGATCCTTATGGCGAGGCGGAAGCGCTGGATGTCGAGGCGGTGAAGTTGTTCTACGTCTGCCGGCCGGCCGGTTGAGCCTCGCGAGGCAGGACGGAAGACTCCGCGCCCTCTTCGCGTTATCGCTCCATCGCGATGAATTACCTCGAGAAAGCCTTCAGCATCGGCGGCGTGAAGATCGATCCGCCGCTCGCGCTCGCGCCGATGGCGGAAGTGACGGATACGTATTACCGGTCGCTGATCAAAGAGCTCGGCGGCGTCGGACTCGTCGTCTCGGAGTTCATCTCGGCCGAAGGGCTCACGCGCAAGAACGACCGCAGCCATCAGATGCTGACGTTCGCCGAGAACGAACGGCCGGTGGCCATCCAGATTTACGGCGGCAATCCCGATCGCATGGATGACGCCGCTGCAATCGTCGAGCGCCAGGGCGTCGACATCGTCGACATCAACATGGGTTGTCCGGTGAAGAAGATCGTGAACAGCGGCGCGGGCTCCGCGATGCTCAAGGACTTCGACAAGGCGGCGCGCGTCGTCGAGAAGATCCGCAAGCGGGTGAAGATCCCGGTGACCGTGAAGGTGCGCAAAGGGTGGGAGAGCAACGACGTTCTTCCGCTGCTCAAGCGATTCGAAGAGATCGGCGTGTCGTCGATCGCCATTCACGGCCGCACGCGCAACGAGGCCTACACCGGCGCGAGCGACTGGCAGTACATCGCGCACGTGAAGGCGAATCTCGGTATCCCGGTGTTCGGCAATGGCGACGTCAAGGTTGCGGCCGATGCGATCCGTATGTTCGAAACGACGGGCGTGGATGGCGTCATGATCGGCCGCGCGGCGCTGCACAATCCGTTCATCTTCCGCGACATCGCCGCCTATGTCGCCGGCACGCCGCTCGTCGGCAATGAAGTGGAGCACCGCATCGATGCGATGCAGCGCTACCTGGCGAAGATCGATGGCGCGCCGCAGCTCGACAAGTGGAAGCTGCACAAGGCGCGCACGGTGATCGGCTGGTTCTCGAAAGGGATCCCGCACGGCAAGGACATACGGCTGGGTCTGCAGGACATCACCGCCGTGTCGGACGTCCAGCGCCTGCTCGACGCGACGCGGGAGCGGATGCTGTTCGGCCCGGCCGATTCCGCCGCCTGATCGCATGACTGGCACGAATCGCGATACACTTCCCCGTTGCGAGAGGCCGGAAGCCAGGAGTGGCGGAAGGACCGCGGAAGGAGAACACGCCACGACATGGCTGCGAAAGTCTTTGTAGGGAATCTGAATTTCAACACCACGCGCGAGGAAGTCGAGGCGCTGTTTGCGCAGGTCGGCAAACCGCGCGACGTCTTCATGCCGAACGATCGCGAGACAGGCCGTCCGCGCGGCTTCGCGTTCGTCGAGTACGAGACGGAAGAAGAGGCAACGAAGGCCATCGAGCAGTTCAATGGCCATCAGCTCGGCGGACGCCCGCTGCGCGTGAATCGCGCGGAAGAGCGCCCGCGCGGCGCCGGTGGCGGCGGCCAGCGCAACTTTGGCGGCGGCGGTGGCCGCGGCGGCTATGGCGGCGGTGGCGGCGGCGGTTTCGGCGGCGGCGACTACTCCGATGACTTCCACGGTGGTGGCGGTGGCGGCGGATTCGGCGGAGGCAAGAGCAAAGGCAGCCGCCGCAACATCCGCGCGAAGAAGCGCGGCCTGTAATCCAAGCCCCTCACCCCTGACCCCTCTCCCCGCATTTGCGGGGCGAGGGGACCTGCATGTCCTTTCCAGCACACATCGCGCGCGTTCTCGATGCCTACCGCATCCGCGCCGATACGAAGGCAGCGCTCTTCGATCTCTACGTGTCGATGGGTGATGAAGTGCTCGAGGTGTTCGCGGATCTTGCCGACCGGTCGGCGACGCTCGATGCGCTGCAGCCGGAAGACACCGCGCAGATTCGCGCGCTCGTCGTCGAGCGCTATCTGACGCGCAATCATCCGCAGTGGGTCGCCGGAACGCCGACCGCGAGTCTGTGGCATCCCCGCATTGCGGAAGGACGGGCTTCCGGCCTTGCCATGCCCCTCGGTCCGTTCACGACTCCGCTGGCGGACGTGCAGCCGCTGCCGGAAGGTATCCTCATGCTCGGCCGCAATGCGCATTACGGCGGACGGCAGGAGACGATCTCCTTCGACATCGTCGCCTCGTCGCTCGCGGATGCGATCGAGATCGGCCGCGCCGTCGGGCAGCAGCACACGATGCCGGGCTCCGTCGGCGAGACGAGCGCCACATTCGATGCGATCGCCGGCATCTCCCTCATCTGGGAGATTCAACCCAACGTCTACAAGCCTTCGGGCGATCGCAACCGTGCGATCGCGAAGATCTATCGCCGGCATCGCAACTGGCATCTCCTGACGCTCGCCGCCGCGCTCGAGTGGCTGCGCTCGCAACGGTGCGCGATCTACATCCTGCGCGGCGAGGCGCTCGCGGCGACGCATGAAGTGAATCCGGAGAAGCCTGTGTCGCCGACGATCGTCGCACTGCACAACCGAACCGTGGAGCAGGTGACGCAGGCTCTCGGCATCACGCTCGCCGATACGAATGATGACGATGGGCTGCTGCTTCTCGACTCCGTCGTGATGAACCACGCACTGCGGCAGCATGTGCTTCGTAACGGGCCGGCAGGGTCCGTCTGGAAAGCCGAAAATCGCTGAAGGTAGTGGGTTACGGGGGCGCTGGGGCGCTGGGGCGCTGAGGTGCTGGGTTGCATTGAACGTGCGGCCGCTACCCAGTGACCCAGTGCCTCAGCGCCCCAGCACCCCCAGAATACCCCGCCTCCCCCCGCTGTTTCCCACGTTTCCATGTCCGAAAAAGCCATTCGCCGCGTTGGGATGATTTCCCTCGGCTGCCCGAAGAATCTCGTCGATGCCGAGATCATGCTCGGACAACTCGCGGCCGACACGGAAGTCCGCATCACGAACGACCTCGGCGAGGCCGATGTGGTGATCGTGAATACGTGCGGATTCATCGACGCCGCAAAGCAGGAATCGATCGACACGATTCTCGAAGTCGCGGAGCGGAAAGGCAAAGGGCTCGAGCGGCTCATCGTATCCGGCTGCATGGTCCAGAAGTACAAGAGCGATCTCGCGGAATCGATCCCGGAGATCGATGCGTTCGTCGGCCTCGATCATCTCGAGAAGATCACCGAGGCGGTGACGGGCGAAGTCGATGACGCGGCGCCGGCGCGGCGCAAGATGTCGGTGCGCCTCTACGAAGATCTGCCGCGCGTTCTCGCGCAGGGCAATGCGCATGCGTATCTGAAAGTCAGCGAAGGCTGCTCGAATCCCTGCACCTTCTGCGCGATTCCGCAAATGCGCGGCAAGTTCCGCTCGCGCACGATTGCCTCGCTCGTTCGCGAAGCGCAGCAGTTGCAGACGCAGGGTGTGCGCGAGCTCTGCCTCGTCGCGCAGGACACCACGCGTTACGGCGAGGATCTCGGCATGGCGAGCGGTCTGACGAAGCTCGTCGAGACGCTGCTCGCCGAGACGGACTTCCGCTGGATTCGTTTTCTCTATGCGTATCCCGGCTCGCTCGACTGGTCGCTCTTCGAGCTGATGGGCAAGGAGCCGCGGTTCGTTTCGTACTGCGATATCCCTCTGCAGCACGTGTCGCAGAGCGTGCTGGAGCGGATGCGGCGCCCCGGTTCACCGCGTGAATATCGCGAGATGGTCACGCGGATGCGCGAGCTCGTTCCCGATCTTTCTCTGCGCACGACGTTCATCACGGGACATCCCGGCGAAGGGCCGAAGGAATTCGGCGAGCTGTACGACTTCGTGGAGTGGGCGCAGTTCGATCAGATGGGAGCGTTCGTCTTCTCACCCGAGGACCACACGCTCGCGGAGCGGATGAAGGACCTGCCGACGCGCAAGACCGCGGAGCGCCGCCGCGCGAAGCTGATGGAACTGCAGCAGAAGATCTCGGCGTCGCGCAACCAGGCGCGCGTGGGGAAGGTCTACGACGCGATCGTGACCGGCGTCTGCGAAGAGACCGAGCATCTGCTCGAGGGCCGCATCATCGGGCAGGCGCCGGAGATCGACGGCCGGCTGCTGATCAACGACGGCATCGACCTCCTGCCCAAGGACCTGCCTGCATTCGCGCGCGTGGAGATTACCGACGCGCACCCCTACGACATCGTCGGCAGCGTGACCGGGGCGCCATAGGCGCGGCGCGCGGCGCTAGGCGCGAGGCGCTGTACATCACGGCTGAAGACGTGTTGCGCGTCCCATGCGCCCCCCGCCCCGCGCCCAGCGCCCAGCGCCCGGCGCCCAAAAAAAAGGGCCGCTCTTGCGAGCGGCCCTTTCGTGTTGATGCAGTCGCTGGTTAGAACGACACGCGCAGACCGAGGCGCATCTGCCAGCGCGAAACGAGGTTCGCGATGGAGAACTGGCGTCCCGGCGAGAGCGAGCCGAACGAGCGCTGGCCGTTGACGACGGTCGTCGAGGCCTCGCGGTAGATCGGCTTGCCGGTCGCGGGGTCCTGGCCGACGTAGTTCACCGGCGTCACGTTCTGGTTCGAGACGAAGTAGACATTGCCGTAGTCGCTGCTCAGGAAGTGCAGGAGGTTCAGCATGTCGAACGTGATCTCCGAACGAACCGTCTTCACCGGGAGACCGAGCGCGTAGTGGAAGTCGAGGTGACGGCTCCACGGCTCTGTCGACTGGTACTTGTTGAGGATGCGAGCCTTCGCAGGATCGAGACCGGCGGCCTTCACGTACGAGTCGAAGATCGACGGATCGAGGGCAGTCGCCGTGCCGCAGGGATTCGTTGCGGTCGGATTGCCGCCCTGCTGCGGGCAGAGGATGAAGTTGCCCGTGCCCGGGACGTAGAGAAGGTCGTTGCTGGCGTTCGTGTCCTTGTTCGGGTCGCCGCCGAGGAGGATCGAGTACGGACGGCCGCTCTGCGCGTTGTAGAAGAGACCGAACGAGTGCGACAGCGGGCCCGTGGTCAGGTTGTACGTCGCATTCAGCGTGAAGCGATCCTTGATCTGGAACGCCGAGGTGCCGATGGTCGGATGGAAGATGTCGCCCTGGTTGTGCTGGAAGCGCCAGTTGGAAATCGCGCGGCTCGAGGTCGCATCGAATGCCGACAGCGCGTTCTGATGCGTCCAGCTTCCTGACAGATTGATGCCGTTCGCGAACGGACGCGAGAGCTGCAGCGTCTCGGTGAGATCGCGGCCCTTGTTCGTGTTCGTCAGGTAGGTCACGTCGGCGAGCTGGCTCGTGTAACGGCCAAACGTCGGACGGCCGTCGAGCGGGCTGGCGCCGGTCGGCTTCTCGTTCAGGTTGAAGTAGTAAACGTCAGACAGCGTCTTCGAATAGAGGACTTCCGCGGTGCCGCGAATGCCCCACCAGAGATCGCGGTCATAACCGAGCGTCATGCGCGCGACCTTCGGGAACTTGAAGTGCGGATCGACGAGATCGATGCTCGGAGCGGCGCCCGACGCGCCGACTTTCGGCTGCGTGAGCGGATCAGGATTGAAGCCCGGAACTGCGCACTTGTCGACCGTGCGGCAGGCGAGTGCGATCTGCTCTACGCCCGTGCCGGCGTACGCATTGGAGATCCAGACGTACGGCGTGCGGCCCGCGAAGATGCCCACACCACCGCGCACCTGCTGGCGGCCGGTTCCGTTCGGGTTCCAGTTGAAGCCGAGACGCGGCGACCAGATGATGTCTTCACCAGGATGGCGATCGGTGCGGACCCAGCCGATCACATTCGTGACCAGCGGGTTGAAGGACGGCGTGTCGTCGAAGTGCGGCTTGTCGAGACGAAGGCCCATCGTCATGGTCACGTCGTTAGTGACGTGCCACTGATCGCTCGCGTAGAGGCCGTACTGGCGCGCGCCGAACTGAGTCGGCCGGCGCGGATCACTGCCCGTTGCATACGTGATGCGGTATTCGCAGCCCGTCGAGCAATCCTGCTTCTCGAACGCCGTCAGCGACGGGTAGAAGTAGTAGCCGTACGCCTCGGACATGAAGAGGTTCGAGAACTTGAACATCTCATTGTGGGTGCCGAGCACCAGCGTGTGGTTGCCCTTCACCAGCGTGAAGTCGTCGGTGAGCTCCGTGATCTTCTGATCGAGAGCGTTCGCACCGGAGAAGCGCTCCGTGCCGGCATTGAGCGTGGCGTTCTGGTTCGCGCCGCCGATCTCGATGCTGGGGAAGATGACTGCCGTAGTGCGCTGATCCTTGATCGTCTGATGCGTGATGCGCGCTTCGTTGAACATCGAGCTCGAGAGCACGCTGTTGAGCTGCGCGACCGTCGAGTTGGTCTTGTTCGCCTGAAGGTACGTCGAGGTCGGGTAGCGGAACTGCGACGAAGTGCGGTTGGCGACGACAGGCGTCTCGCCCTTCACGTAGTTGTGGCGAAGGGTGAGCGCGTTGCTGGAAGTCGCGTTGAAGTCGAGGCGGAAGAACGCCAGGTTGCTCGGCGTGCGCTTGGAGATGTCGCCGAGACCGCCCGGATCGTATCCGTACTTGTCGATGAGATCCTGACGGAGCTTGGCCGCCGAGCAGCCCGCGACTCCGCCGCACGCTGCGTCCTGCGTCGAGTTGACGTAGGTCGTCGGCGTCGTGCCGTCCGCCGATGTGCCGTCCGGCTCCGTGCGGCGATTGCGCTCGCCGCTGACGAAGAAGAACAGCTTGTCCTGCATGATCGGTCCGCCGATGCGGCCGCCGTACTGGCTGTAATTGAATTCGGTGATCGGACGCTCGCCAATCTGCGTGTACGTACCGTTGCCGTTGAAGTCGGCGGGAACGAAGAAGGGGATTTCCTTGCCGACGCTGCTCTTGTTGCGCTTCGTTCCGTAGACCGAGCCGGAGAACTTGTTCGTTCCCGAGCGCGTGACGGCGTTCACGCCGCCGCCGGTGAATCCGCCCTGGCGGACGTCATACGGCGAGACGACGAGCTGAATCTGCTCGATCGCGTCGAGGGAGATCGGCTGCGCGCTCGCCTGGCCGCCCGGCGTGCCGGTCGCGGCAAGACCGAAGAGGTCGTTGTTCACGGCGCCGTCGATCTGGATGTTGTTGTAGCGGTTGTTGCGGCCGGCAACCTGCATCGCCGTCTGCGAGTCATCGCGCGCGTCGACCACGAAGTACGGGTTCGTGCGCGCCATGTCCTGCAGGCTGCGGTTGACCGTCGGCAGCGTCTGAATCTGCTGTTCCTGCACCGTCGACGTCGCGCCCGTCTTGTTCGGGTTGATCACATCATCGGTGCGCGCCGTGACCGTGATCGATTCGGTCACCGTTGCGAGCTGTAACTTCACAGGCACTTCGACCGTCCCACCAAGGTTGACGGTGACGTTGTCTGTCACGCTCGGCTTGAAGCCTTCGAGGTTGGCGGAAATCTTGTACGGACCGCCGACCTTGACGTTCGGAATGACATAGCGGCCGCTAGCTTCCGAAACGGTTTGATAGTGCGTACCCGTCGGGGTGTGGACCGCCTCGACGGTGACGCCGGGAAGCGCCGCACCCGACGCGTCGGTCACGGTGCCGGCGATGTTGCCGGTCGTTACCTGCGCGAAGAGAGGCAGCGTGAATACGAATGCGAGAGCCACGAAGAGCAGGCTTCGCATCGACGTACTACGGCGATTGGACATATAGCCTCCTGATTGATTTGAACTAGACCCTGTCGCGCCTCGAAAAGCGAGGCGCAAGATCAGCGACGGTTTGTAGTGGCGTATCGTAGCGCGGAATCGCGCGATAAGGGATGGAAACGTCAAGGGGCGCGGTTGCGCGGATACGCGGGCTCGCGGTGTTCAATGTGCGTTTCGTGGCGTTGCTGCCACCGCGAGCCCGCGCAGCCGCGAGCCCGCGTAACCTGAATTCGTCAAAAGCTCTTCAAAAACGCGTCGTTCGTCGGGAACTTCTGCAGCCGTTCGAGCAGCATCTTCATCGCGGTCATCGGATCGGTTCCTGCGAGTGCCCGCCGGAGCGTGTGAACCTTCGGCAGGATCGCAGGGGTGAGGAGCTTTTCCTCTTTGCGCGTTCCGGTCTGTGCGATGTTGATCGCGGGGAAGATGCGGCGCTCGAAGAGGCCGCGATCGAGCACGATCTCGGTGTTGCCCGTTCCCTTGAATTCCTGAAAGATCACTTCGTCCATGCGCGACCCGGTGTCGATCAGCGCCGTGGCGATGATCGTCAGCGAGCCCCAGTCCTCGGCGTTACGCGCGGCGCCGAAGAAGCGGCGAGGCTTCTCCATCGTGCGCGCGTCGATACCGCCGGAGAGAATCTTGCCCGAGCCGCGCTGCTCGTTGTTGTACGCGCGCGACATGCGTGTGATCGAGTCGCAGAGGATGACCACATCTTTCTTCATCTCGACCAGACGCCTTGCGCGCTCGAGGACGACTTCCGCGATGAGGATGTGATTCTCCGCGGTCTCGTCGGAGCTGGAGGCGATGACTTCGCCGTTCTCGACGGAGCGGCGGAAGTCGGTGACTTCTTCAGGCCGTTCGTCGACGAGCAGCACGAAGAGCAGCACGTCGGGATGATTGAGGTTGATGCCGTGCGCGATGTCTTTCAGCAGCGTCGTCTTGCCTGCCTTCGGCGGAGCGACGACGAGGCAGCGCTGGCCCATGCCGATCGGCGAGAGGAGATCGAGCACGCGAGTCGTGAGCCGCTCGGGCTCCGTCTCGAGCTTGAACTGCTGGTTCGGATCGATGGAGATCAGCTCGGAGAAAGGCCGGCGCGACTCGCGATACTCCTCGAGTGGAACGCCTTCCACGGTCTCCAGCGCGATCATCTCGAGATTGCCGTTCGGCGCGCGCCGCGCGTTGCCGCCGAGGAGAAGGCCGGCCTGCAGATGAAGCTTCTCGATGACCGCACGCGGCACGACGGCGTCGCCCGGTGCGGGTGCGTAGTTGTTCGCCGAACTGACAAGGATGCCGCCGCCGTTCGCTTTGATGTAGAGCACGCCGGAAACCGGTGAGAGCTCGCTCGCAGGAATGTCCGTCGGAATCGGCGCCGATGACTCGAGCGTGACCGGCCCGCCTCCGCCGCGGTTGCGGCGATGGCGCTGGCGGCGACGGCGGCGTCCGCCACCGCCTCCATCCCGGAAGTTCTGAGACGAAGGTTGTGATTCGTTGCCTGGCTGCGGTCCGCCGTTGGTCGCCACGCCCGGCTGTCCTTCGCCGGACGGACGGCGTCTCCGCCGGCGCCGCTTACGCGGGGTGCGATCTTCTGGTGTCATGCAAACTCGAAAAGCACGATTTAGTTTTCACCTTGCGAATACTCGGGAGCCGACGATTTCGGGGCGGAGAGTCACTCTCAAAAACGCCCGGCAAAGGATGCCCTTATCAAGATCGCCGCACGAGGTGCGGTGGGAAGTATGGGGAAGGGCGGGAGGAAATGCAAGGGGTGGGGCGACGAAAGCGAAACGCAGAATTCAGAATCACAGAATTCAGAATGAAGAATGAAGGTTGGCCCTCCGCGCCATTCCTGCCGTCATTTTTCATTCTGAATTCTGAATTCTGAATTCTGAATTTCGCTTTTGACTCCCATCGCGCCTGTGAGAACCCCGCACTTCTCATTTATGGTCTCCTGTGCCAAAATCGTCACCTCAATCCCCTTCAATGAGCCCATACGTACATGCCTGAAAACATTCTCGTTGTCGAGTATGAGCCGCGGTACACCGATCGAGTGCGGCAAGCGCTCGCCGGGCAGCCGTTTCTCCCTGCGTTTGCCCGCGACGGCGAAGAGGCGATGCGTGCGCTCGACGGGAACTCGCCGAAGCTCATCGTCCTCTCCTCCGTCGTTCCCAAGATCTCGACGGCGGAGTTGATTCGCGCGATTCGAGGCCGCAAGCCGCTGCAGGACACGCCGATTCTTCTCACCGTGTCCGGCTACACGGGCAAGAGCCCGAAGCTCGATGCGCAGCGCCTCGGAGCATCCGACATCCTTCCCAAGCCCTACTCGGAGAGCGAGTTTCTGGGGAAGGTGCAGCAGATGCTCGGCGTCCGCGCCGATGCCACAGGCAAGACGTGGGCTCCGGAGCTCGATCCGGAGTTCGCCGTTCGCAGCACACCTCCCCCCGGCGTTTCGGAAGGCCAGCTCACCTCGAATGAAATCTTCGGCGACTTGCTCGACGACGAACGCCCTGCATCGACCGGAGCGAAAAAAACGATGAAGCCCAAAGACGATCTCGACAAGATGCTGGCGGACACTCTGGCCGGCGTGATGCCACCGAGCCGCAAGAAGGACGCAGCACCAGCTCCTGCTGCGGCCGCCGAGCCGCAGCCTGCTCCAAAGCCCGCACCGGCGCCTCCACCTCCTCCCGCTGCACCGAAGCCGCAGCCGGCCGAGGCGAAGCCGTCGAAGCAGTCGGATTTCGACAAGCTTCTCAACGACACGCTCTCCGGTCTCAATCCCCGCCCACGCACGCAGCCCGGCAACGTTCCCGTTCCCCAACCAGCCGCTGCACCCAAGCCGCAACCTGCACCTCAGCCGCCTCCGGCCGCTGCAAAGCCGGCGACTGGCGCGCGTCCCGCCTTCACGACCGAGAAGCTGAATTCGGTCGTCCCCGACAAGATGCCGATCGCGCAGCCGGTCCTGGCGAAAGGGGCTTCGAAAGAGGAAGAGGAAGAGCCGAAGGACGGGACGAAGTTCGGCCAGTACGTTCTCCTCGAGAAGATCGCCACCGGCGGGATGGCCGAGGTCTGGAAGGCGCGCATGCGCGGCGTGGAAGGCTTCCAGAAGATCGTCGCGATCAAGAAGATCCTTCCGCATCTCTCCGACAATCAGGACTTCATCGAGATGTTCATCGATGAAGCGAAGCTCGCCGCGCAGCTCAATCACAACAACATCATTCACATCTACGACCTCGGCAAGATTCAGAGCTCGTACTACATCGCGATGGAGTACATCGACGGGCACGATCTGAAGACGATCCTGCGCCGCGGCGAAGAGCGCGGTCAGCCGATGCAGGTCGAGCTCGCCCTCTTCATCGCTTCGAAGATCGCTTCGGCCCTCGACTACGCGCATCGCAAGCACGACTTCGAAGGAAAGGAGATGAGCCTCGTTCATCGCGACGTCTCGCCGCAGAACGTGCTCGTCTCCCAGGATGGCGACATCAAGCTGTGCGACTTCGGTATCGCGAAGGCGGCGTCGAAGGCTTCGCACACGCAGGCCGGAGCCCTCAAGGGCAAGCTGCAGTACATGTCGCCCGAGCAGGCGTGGGGCAAGTCGATCGACAAGCGCTCCGACATCTTCGCGCTCGCGACCGTGCTCTTCGAGATGCTCACCGGCCGCAAGCTCTTCACCGGCGACAACGAGCTCTCGATCCTCGAGCAGGTGCGTGAAGCGCGCGTCGCGCAGCCATCCGAATTGAATGACGAGGTGACGCCGGAGATCGATCAGATCGTCGCCCGCGCACTCGAGAAGGATCCGGCGAAGCGCTATCAGACTGCCGGTGAGATGGCGCGCGATCTCGACGCCGTTCTCTACAGCTTCAAGCCGACGCCGACCAGCGCGGATCTCGCGATCTACATGCATCGCATCTGGAGTCCCGAGCCGGTGATGCCGAGCCTCGAGCCCGAGCCCGCGCCGGCTCCCGCACCAGCGCCGGTCAAAGCGCCGGCACCGGCACCCGTGGCTGTTGCTCCCGCGCCGGCACCGGCGCCTGCGCCGGTCGCGCAGGAGGCGCTCGCCACGCCGTCGTTCCTCGAGCCCGAGCCGGAGAAGAAGGCGCCGATCGTTCCCATCGCGATCGCTGCCGCGGTCGTGCTCCTCATCGGCCTCGGCTGGTTCCTGATGAAGGGCAAGTCCGCGCCGGCTGCTGCGACGCCCGCTGCCTCGACGGCTGCGCCGGCCGCGGTCTCGACGGCTGCGCCGGCAACCACTGCATCGACCACTGCGGCGACAGCGTCGTCGTCGACGCAGGCTCCTGCACTCGATCCGACGAAGGTGCAGCAGGAAGTTGAGCGGCGTCTCGCCGCCGATCGTCTCAAGCTCGAACAGCAGGCGAAGGCCGGCCAACCGGGCGCTGCACCCGCGACTGCGACGCAGGCTCCGGCTCAGCGTCCCGCTCCGGCGCAGGTCGCACAGGCCACACCGCCTCCCGTCACGCAGACGCAGGCTCCTGCGCCCGCTCCTGCTCCCGTCCAGCCGGCGCCCGCACCCGTGCAGCCGCCGGTCACTCAGACGCAAGCTCCGGCGCCCGCACCTGCACCAGCGGCGGCCGCAGTGCATGAGGGCGATCTCGTGCCGGCCGGAACCGACGGTCTCGTTGCCGCGAAAATGATTCGTCGCGGTGCGGTGCCCTATCCTCCGCTGGCGAAGCTGCAGAAGGTCGAGGGTATCGTCATTCTCAGCGCGCTCATTTCGGAGAGCGGCAAAGTCCTCGAGGTGAAAGTGCTTCGTCCGATCAATCGTCCCGTCGGTTTGAACGAGGCAGCAGAGGAGATCGTGAAGCGCTCCACCTTCTCTGCGCCGACGAAGGATGGAGTGAAGGTGAAGTCCTGGACGACGGTGCCGGTCGAGTTCAAGCTATAATCCACGAGCTTCGGCTCGCATAGTACGAATCAAAATTGATTTTGGAGGGTGTTGGACAATGGCTGTCCTGACCGATCAACAGAAGAAGTTCTACGAGACGACCCTCAGTGTCACCAAGCAGGAGATCAGTGATCTCAAGGACCAGATCGAGGAAGAGCTTGCGAAGGTGAAGGACCGGATCGCAGAGCTGCAGAACGCCATCAACGCGTCCAAGCAGATGTACTCCGCCGCCTGCACCCGCCTCGGCGTCGCCAACGACATGGAAGACGACGAAGGCGGAGAGTCGTAGCAGAGCTCCTTTCGATGGGACTGTTCGAGACGCGGCCCATGGGCCGCGTTTTCATTTGCGGGCTTCTCCTGTTCGTCATCGCCTGCAGCGGCGGCAAGCGTCCTGGCGCGGCGCGCGAAATCAAGCGCATCGTCTCGCTCGCACCGAACATCACGGAGATGATGTTCTTCGCCGGCGCGCAGCAGCGGCTCGTAGGCACCGATGATTTTTCCGATTATCCGCCGGCGGCGAAGACGCTGCCGAAGGTCGGCGGTACGCAGCCGAACATCGAGAAGATCATCGCGCTGAAGCCGGATCTCGTCCTAGCCTCGACATCGTCGAGGCCGCCGGGACTCGAATCGTCATTGGGCGCGGCGGACATTCCACTCGTCTGGATCAGGACGGACCGCTTGCCGGACGTGCCGCGCGCGCTCGGCGAGGTGAGCCAGTTAGCTGGCGTGCGCAGTGTGGCGACTCTCGTGAAGGTCGGCATCAGCGAGCAGCGGCGCGTGCGTGCACATCCGCCCCGGGTGCTGTTCGTCGTCTGGACCGATCCGATTTATGTCGCGGGTCACGACACCTTCGTCGGTGATCTTCTGGAGTTGTGCGGCGCGGTGAATGCCGCGGATGTGAAAGGGTGGCCGCAGTATTCGCTCGAGTCTCTCGTCGCGCATCCTCCCGATGTGATGCTCTATCCGAACGTTTCGGTGAAGCCGGAGGCGGTGCAGCAGTTGCTCGCGCGCGCGCCGGGAGTGCGTGAGCGCACGCGCATCGTGCCGGTCGAGGAGAACGTGTTCGTCCGTCCCGGACCGAGAGTCGTTGAGGCGGCGCGGCAACTGAATGCGATACTCGACGCGCAGAAGTGAAAAAGGCCACGCTGTTTCTCCTCATTCTTCTCGCCGCGTCGATTGCGCTGGGCATCGCGTTCGGGTCGACGTCCATCACCTGGAGTGATGAGACCGCGCGGACGATCCTCTTTCGCATCCGTCTACCGCGCGTGATCCTCGCCGCCGTCGTCGGTGCAACGCTCGCCGTGGCCGGCATCACGTTCCAGACGCTCCTTCGCAATCCGCTCGCCGATCCCTTCATCCTCGGCGTTTCCGGTGGTGCAGCGGCTGGTGCGGCGACGGCTACGGCGATGGGGCTGGCGGCACATCGCGGTGTGGTTCCGGCCGTCGCGTTCATCGGCGCCTGCGCGGCAACGGCGGCGGTGTTTGCGCTCGCGCAGCGAAGAGAACATCTCGATCCGACGCGGCTGCTGCTCTCCGGACTCGTGCTCAACGCATTCTTCTCTGCGATCATCCTCATCGCCTTCGCATTGTCGAGCGCGAACGATGTGACGGCCGCGCTGCGCTGGATGATGGGGACGTTCTTCGGCGCGAGCTGGAGCGATGTCGTGCTCGTCGCCGTGCTGCTCATCCTTGCGCTCGTCGTGCTGGCATTCGTTGCGAATGATCTCCGCATGCTGGCATTCGGAGAGGATGACGCACGCTCGCGCGGCGTCGATGTGGAGCGCGTGAAGTGGATCGGCTTCGGTGTGTCGTCGATCATCACCGGTGCCGCGGTCGCGGTGAGCGGCATCATCGGTTTCGTGGGATTGCTCGTTCCGCATCTGATCCGCCTCGTGTGGCGGCGCGACTATCGATTTCTGCTGCCGCTTTGCGCTCTCGGAGGCGCTTCGCTACTCGTCCTTTCGGATCTCCTGTCGCGCACCGTGATTCCGTCGACGGAATTGCCGATCGGCGCGTTCACCGCACTGCTCGGAGTGCCGTTCTTTCTGTCGCTGCTGCGGAGGAGCCGGTGAGTCTCGCGCTGGCCGATGTCTCGTTCTCTTACGGCGAGAAGGACGCATTGAGGCGCGTCACCGTGTCGTTCGAATCGAATCAGTTGATCGCGCTCGCCGGCGCGAACGGCTCCGGCAAGTCGACGCTGCTCAAAGTCGCCGCGCGCGTGCATCAGCCGTCGTCGGGCGACGTGAGTTACGAAGGGCGTGCACTTCGCGAATGGCCTGCGAAGGAGTACGCGCGTTGCGTCGGCTATCTGCCGCAGGAGGCGGAGCCGGCGTTTCCGATGCGCGCGATCGAAGTCGTTCTGTCGGGGCGTGCGCCCTTTCTCAGCCGCTTCGCGTGGGAAGGGGAATCCGACTTCGCGGCGGCGCGGCACGCGCTGGAGATCTGCGACGCCGCGCACCTCGCGGACCGCTATCTCGATGAGATGAGCGGCGGCGAGCGCAAGCGCGTCTTCCTCGCGCGCGTGCTGGCGGGAACGCCGCGCGTGATCCTGCTCGACGAGCCGCTCGCGGCGCTCGACATCGCGCACGTACAGCAGTTCTCGCGGCTGCTGCGCGAGATCGTCGACCGGACGCAGTGCACGGTCGTGTTCGCCTCGCACGATCTGAACTGGGCCGCTGCCTACAGCGATCGCATGATCGTGATGCGCGAAGGAACGCTCGCACTCGACGCAACTCCCCCCGAGGTGATGAAGCCCGAGGTAGTGGCCGAGCTCTTCGGCTTCGAAGCAAGAGTGCAGGGCGGCTGGCTGGTGCCGGGATAGATGGGACTATGGGACCTATGGGACCCATGGGACCTATAGGCGGTTTCCACCCATAGGTCCCATAGGTCCTATCCGTCCCATAGTCCCATCCCATCCGTAAACGCCTTTGCCCGACTTTCCGTCCAACCTCCATGAAGCGCCTCGTGATCCTTCCTCTGGCACTCCTTCTTTTTGCATCGAGCGACAAACTCACCGATCGGCAGCGTGCGCAGCATGCGCTCGATCGTCTCGCGTTCGGCGCGAAGCCGGGCGATGTCGATCGCGTCATGCGGATGGGAGTCGACCAGTGGGTTGACCAGCAGCTGCACCCGGAGCGCATTGCCGATCGCGCCATCGATGCGCGTCTGGCGCAGTACGCGACGCTGACGATGTCGAGCCATCAGATCTTCGAGCAGTTCGAGAAGCCGATGATCGAGCGGCGCCAGGCGAAGAAGAACAACGAAGAGCAGATCGAGATCCCGCGCGAGCAGCGGCCGCAGCGTCTGGTGCTCGAGTTGAGCGCACAGCGGCTCATCCGCGCGACCGATTCCGAACGCCAGCTCAACGAAGTGATGGCCGACTTCTGGATGAATCACTTCAATGTCTTCGCGCCGAAGGGGATCGACCGCGTGCTCATCACCGAATACGAGCGCGATGTCATCCGCCCGCACATGTGGGGAAAGTTCGAGGACCTGCTGATGGCGACGGCGAAGTCGCCGGCGATGCTCTTCTATCTCGACAACGCGCGTTCGCGCGGCGGCGCGATCAACGAGAACTACGCGCGCGAGATCATGGAACTGCACACGCTCGGCGTCGACGGCGGCTACACGCAGAAGGATGTGACCGAGCTCGCGCGCGTGTTCACCGGATGGTCGATCGCGCGGCCGAATGAAGGGGAGGGATTCAAGTTCCGCCCCTTCGTCCACGATCGCGGCGCGAAGAGCGTTCTCGGCGTGCGCTTCGCCGCGGGCGGCGGCATCGAGGAAGGGGAGCGGATGATCCACGTTCTCGCGACGCACCCCAGCACCGCGCATCACATCGCGTACAAGCTCTGCCAGCGACTGATCGCCGATGAGCCTCCCGCATCCGCGGTCGATCGTGTGGCGAAGACCTTTCTTGCGACGAATGGCGATCTGCGCCGGACGGTGAAGGCGGTGATCGACAGCCCTGAGTTCTGGGATGCGAAGTATTACCGCGCGAAAGTGAAATCACCGTTTGAATATGCGGTGTCGGCGATTCGCGCGGTGGGCGGCCAGCTCGAGGATCCGGTTCCGCTCGCGCGGCAACTGCAGCAGATGGGCGAGGGCCTCTACCTCTCGCAGCCGCCGACCGGCTACGCCGATACGGCTCAGGCGTGGAACAACAGCGGCGGCCTGATGGCGCGCCTCAACTTCGCGGTCGCGCTGGTCGAGAACAAGATGCCGGGTGTGCACACGAACGTCGCGCGGCTCGTGCCGCCCGATGGCGACGCGCTCGACACGCTCGCGCTGCAGTTGACCGGCAGCGAGCTCTCGAAGGAGACGCGCAAGGCGATCGATCCGCACGCGAGTGTCGAAACCATGGCCGGGCTGATTCTCGGATCGCCCGAGTTTCAGAGACAGTGATGGGCACACCGTCATTTCCACCCAGCACCCAAGGAGCTTTTCCATGTTCGACCGCAGAGTTTTTCTAAAGGCTTCCGGCCTCGCTCTCGTCGGCGGCGCGCTCGTGCCGAATGTGTTCGTGAAGATGGCGAACGCTTCGACGACGAAGGGACGCAAGGTTCTCGTCGCGATCTTCCAGCGCGGCGCCGTCGACGGATTGAACGTCGTGGTGCCTTACGGCGAGCAGGCGTACTACGCGGCGCGGCCGTCGATCGCGATTCCGCGCGATCGCGTCATCGATCTCGATGGCTTCTTCGGATTCCATCCGTCGCTTCAGCCGCTCGCGCCCTATTTCAAGGAGAAGTCGCTCGCGGTCGTCCATGCCGCCGGCTCGCCCGATGCCACGCGCTCGCACTTCGATGCGCAGGACTTCATGGAGTGCGGCACGCCGGGCGTGAAATCGACGGACGATGGCTTCCTGGCGCGCGCGGTGATGGCGGAGAAGAGCGCGGCGGCGCCGCTGCGCGCGGTGTCGCTCACGCCCGCGCTGCCGCGCATCCTCAGCGGAGCGGCGAATGCGGTGAACATGACGGACATCTCGCGGTTCGGCGTGCGCGGCGCGGAGTCGCCGGCGTTCGCTGCGATGTACGGCGGTGCATTCGAGGCCGTGAAGATTCTGAAGTCGGCGGATCCGGCGAAGCTGCAGCCGGACAACGGTGCGGCCTACGCGAACAATCCGCTCGCCGGCTCGCTGAAGCAGATCGCGCAGCTGATCAAAGCGAATGTCGGACTCGAGGTCGCCTTCACCGACGTCAGCGGATGGGACACACACGCGGGCGAAGGCGGCGCCGAGGGACAGCTCGCGAACAATCTCCGCAACTTCAGCGAGGCCATCGCCGCATTCATCCGCGACCTCGGTTCCCGCATGAGCGATGTCGTGCTCGTGACGATGTCGGAATTCGGACGCACCGTGCACGAGAACGGAAACCGCGGAACAGATCACGGGCATGCGAACGTGATGCTGATCGCCGGCGGAGGCGTCAAAGGCGGCAAGGTGTACGGCACCTGGCCGGGCCTCTCCGAGAATCGCCTCTACGAGAATCGCGACCTCGCCGTGACGACGGACTTCCGCGACATCTTCGCGGAACTGATCGCGAAGCAGCTCGGCGTGACGTCGATGAAGAGCGTCTTCCCGAATTACGTTCCGAACTTGCGCGGCGTGATGGCGTGAAGCAAGCAGGCAGCAGGAGCTGGAAGCCTGCTGCCTGTATATACTCCCGCCGCCATGAAAACGCTTACCGAGCTGATGAACAGGAACCGCGCGTGGGCTGCGCGGATCAAGTCGCTGGACCCCAAATTCTTTGACCGGCTGTCCGAGATTCAGAAGCCCGACTTCCTCTGGATCGGCTGCGCCGACAGCCGTGTTCCGGCGAATGAGATCGTCGGCATGGCGCCCGGCGAGCTCTTCGTCCATCGCAACGTCGCGAACGTTGTCGTCTCCGGTGATCCCAACTGCATGGCCGTCGTGCAGTACGCGATCGAGACTCTCGGCGTGAAGCACATCATCGTCTGCGGCCACTACGGATGCGGCGGTGTGCGCGCCGTGCTGGAGAACAACTTCGGCGGACAGGCGCATGTCGAGCGCTGGCTGCGGCCGCTTTGCGACATCGCGAGTAAACACGCGGGTGAACTTGCGAGCGACTCTTCGCTCGAAGCGCGATGGGACAAGCTGTGCGAGATCAACGTGCGCGAGCAGGTCGAGCGGCTGATGGAGTCGGACGTCATCGTCCGCGCGCGCATGCGGGGCGACATCTTCGTCTATGGACTGATCTACTCGCTGCGTGATGGATTGCTGCGAGAACTGGTCGCGCACCGGCCCGCGCCGGCGATGGCATAGAACGAAACGCCTGCCCTCCCGCCGGTGCGCGAGTCCTACGGTGACGCGAGATGGCCGGCGATCGCCGTTGCGGATTGAAGGAATGCGTCCAGACCGGCGAGGGCCGTTTTGCCAGCGTGTTCGATCAAGATGTAAGAGTCGTCGCCCACGATGGTGAACCCTTCCAGTTTCTCCAGGACAGCAAGCAGCGCCGGCGTGAACAATCGTCTCAATGATTCCGGGTCAGTTGCCTGGAGGAGGCACCCCGGATTCAGTTGAATCGTGTGCGGTTCGACGTGCCCGGTGAATGCTTTTCCAAATATGACGCAACGGAAATGGGGCAGCTCGAGAGTCGGGATATGCAGGACCGCTATGGTGCTATGGTCCGTTGTGGTCACTGCGTGATCGATGTCGTCTTCGCCGCCGTGAGTTGACCGTTGGTACAGGTCAAACACTGTAATCCGGACAGGACCGCGGTGTCCTGTAGCGATGTTCGTCGCGTACTGTGCGTTGATCCCTCTGTCATGGGGTTGCAATGCCTGAAACGGAAGCAGTGTATTCGGATCAACTGGGCCCTCACTGTACGTGAATCCGGCGTGGACGGCCCATTCACGGAAGCCTGCCTGCCGTTCGGCCGAAACGCGAGCTTGAGCGACGATGAGATAGATGATGAGCGTGAGGAGCGCGCCGACGGAGACCAGCGACCAAAGCTGCAGCCCACTCACAAGCACATGTTAATGCACGGTCGCGAGTGAGGGGCTCCAGCCCCGGCGCATTCTTCCCACTTGCCCTACGCTGAATCGTTTCGCGGGGCTGGGCGGATGATGGCGAGCGTCGCCGACAGGACCGCGATGACTGCGCAACTGCTCCACAACAGCGGCGGGCTGTATTGATACGTGAGCGTCCCCAGCGACGGGCCGATCACGAGTCCGAGGGCCCAGGAGAGGACCCAGAGTCCGTTGTAGCGGCCGCGATAACGCTCCGGCGCGAGATGCGTGACATACGCGCCGGTGACCGGCGACGCGATCATCTCGCCTAACGTCCAGATGCACACCGTCGCCGCGAGCGCGGGCACGCTGTGCGCGAGACCTGTCGCGGCGATCCCGAGTCCCGACAGCAGGTAGCCGAGTGCAATCATCCGTTGGGGAGGATGTCTCGACGTCCACGACGTCATCGCCAGCTCGAGCAGGATGATCAGCACGCCGTTGATGGACAGCAATAGTCCATAGGTTGACGAACTGTGGCCGCAGCGCTCGACCCAAAGCGGAAACGTCGATCCCGTCTGAAAGTCGGCCGTGGTCACGAGGACGCTCGCTGCGAGAAAGAGCATGAAGCGCTTGTCGCGCGCGGCAACGCGGAACGCTTCGCTGAAACGCTCGCCGTGGCCGGCGTGGCGCAGGCCATGCGGCAGAAACGCGAGCGCGATGAATCCATAGCCGATCGACGTCACTGCATCGCCGACGAACAGCAGGAGAAACGAGCGGTCGGCGAGGAAGCCGGCAGTCGCGGGACCGGCAGCCCAGCCGAGGTTGACGGCGAACCGGTACATGGCAAAAGCGGTGATTCGCTGTTCCGGCTTCACGAGATCGCCGATCAACGCGCTCGCCGCCGGGCGATAGAGCTCCGCGGCGAAGCCGGCAATCGTCGCCAGCGTCATGATCGCGTAATACGAATGCGCCTGCGAGAGAGCCATCATCGCCGTCGCCGAGAAGAACATCGAGATGGCGATCGTGTTGCGCCGGCCGGCGCGGTCGGCGAGATGTCCTCCGGCCAGCGATGCGATCAGATGGCCGCTGCCATACGCCGCGAGCGTGAGCCCCGCGCGCGACGCGCTGTAACCGAGACGCGTCACATACAGGACGAGAAACGGCACGACGAACGTGCCGAAGCGATTGACGAACGTGCCGCCGAAGAGAATCCAGGCGGGCGCGGGCAGAGCGCGCAGGTTTTCCCGGATCACCTACGCGCCGAGCTCGCCCAGCGACTTGAGGAAGCGCTGCACGAGTTGTTCGTCGAACTGCGTTCCTGCCGCATCGCGCAAACGTGTCGCGGCCACTTCGCGCGAGACCGTCGGCTGATAGGACGTGTCGCCGGTCATCGCGACCCATGCGTCGCAGATCTGGATGATGCGTGACGAGAGCGGAATCTGCGTGCCGGTCAGACGGCTGGGATAACCGCGTCCATCGACTCGCTCATGATGCCGCAGCACCGCCTGCGCGATCTCCGGCCCGAGCAGCGGCTCGACCAGTGCGGCGCCGACGATCGGATGCTCGCCCAGCCCCTTCAGTTCTTCCGCCGTCAGATTGGGCCGCTTGTACAGCCGGTCGTAGTCGAGCAGCCGCATGCCGACATCGTGCACGAGCGCCGCGAGGCGGATCGTCTCCACCTGCGTCGGCGGCAGATCGAGCTGGATTGCGAATCGCTGCGCGATGACCGACACCGCGCGGCAATGCTCGGCCAGCTCGGGATAACGCTGGAAGTCGGGCTCGACCAGTTTCTCCGCGATGATCTGGCGGTCGTTGCGGCCCGAGCTCGCGGCGATCGCCGTGTCGACGGACTGCTCGACCTGGCGGAGAAAGATGTGCAGCCCGCGCTGGGCCTGCGCCTCGACCGTCCGTTCGAATGCGACCGTGAGGACGAGACCTTCGACCGACGTCGCATTCACCGGCGCACTCAAAATCGTCGAGATGCCAGAGGCGCTCACAGGCACGACCTGCTGGCCGAAGGGATAGATCACCGTCGGCTTACCCGTCATGTGCGGCTGATTCGCGCGGCGCAGCCAGGCCTGCAGATGTGTCTGCAGCATCTCCATCGCGTCGTCCATCACGGTCGCGATCGAAACGAGCGACTGTGGGTTGTTGAGATGTCCGATCGCGCTGAAGCAGGCGAGCACCGCGCCCGGAATCGCCAGGGTGGCCGGAAGCAGCAGGCGCACGACTTCGAGATCGCGCTCCGTCAGGACGCGCTTACCCGACACCTGCATGAGCTGCCGCTTCGCCATGAAGTCGCGCGCGGCGTTGATCGCGCGCGTCGCGCTCGGCGAGATCTCCATCGGACTGCTGACTGCCGCAGCTGGAGCCGGAGCCGCGGTCATGACCTGTGGCAGATGTTCGATCGACGGCGCCGGTTTCTGCGGTTGTTCCGCAAGCGCGATCGGCCCGATGCCGAACAGCCCTCTCGAGCCGAGGAGTGCGAGAACTTCGTCGGCGATCTTCTGCGCGGCCTGAACATCGGGCGCATCGAACGGCTTCTTCCCGGCCTTGTCGCGCATGTCGATGAAGCCGACGAGCCGCCCGCGCGAGAACAGCGGCGTGGCGAGCAGCCGGTCCGTTCCCTGCCGGAACAGCATCTCGGAGAAGCGTTGATCCGCGCCGAGTCCGTTGACGTAGAACGGTGCGCGCTTGACCGCAAGCCGGTCGACGAGATCGTCGCTCGCCTTTACGAGCTTTCGCTGCTCGTCCACGAAGCGGTATTGCGTAACGAGCTCATAGCTCTTGTCGTTCAGATTCTCCGACGCGGAGAGATAGAGCGCGGCCTTCGTCGCCTGAACATGCTCGACGCAGCCATAGAGAATCTGCTTGAGCTGTGGCTCGAGAGACTTGATTTCCGAGAGCATGGGTTGGACAAGTATACGGGCGGACTGCAGGCAACAGGCATCAGCCCGTTCACAGAAATGTCATCGCGCTTTTGGTGATCCCGGTCACGACTGCGGGTAAGCGCTCGTTCCGCGCACTCAGTCTCATTGCGTGAAAGGAGCAGTCACCATGAAACGCATTGCCATCGCACTCATCGCAACCGCCATCACCTCGGCGCCGCTCTTTGCCGCGACGCCGTTCCACAATCGCGAGGTCCGGCAGCAGCAGCGCATCGCGCAGGGAGTGAAGAGCGGCGAGCTCACGGTTCGCGAGACCGTGCGCCTCGAGAATGAAGAGCGCGCTCTCGTGAAGGAACGCCAGTTGATGAAAGTCACCGGCGGCGGTCTTTCGAACGCCGAGAAGCTCGCGCTGAAGCAGCAGCAGGATCGGCTCTCGAAGCAGATCTATGTGGAGAAGCACGATTGAGGGTTTAGGTCACGCGAGCTCGCGGCAGCGCGGGCTCGCGGCTTTCCTCTACTCGAACTCGAACCGCACCCGCTGCCGCAGATGTCCGGCGATCGCGCCGATCATCGCTCCGGTGGTATTCCAGATGACGTCGTTCACATCGGCGACACGCGTCGGAAGAAAGTACTGCCACGCTTCGATGGCCAGCGTCAGCGACAGGCCGGCGAGAATCGTCAGCACGTAAGTCTGCAGCGTGGAGCGCTCAACGGTGTAGAGCGCAATGAACATCAGAAATCCCCACGGGACGAAGAGGAGGATGTTCGCGACGATCGGCATGACGATCAATGCCGCGAGCTGCGTGGAAACCGGTTTGTGCGAGATCCTGTGCAGCAGGTGCCGCACGTCCTCGAACGGAATCGGATCGACTTTCGAATAGCTCTTGCCGGAAATCGTCGTCGTAACGATGACGATTCCCGCGGTGACCGCGAGCAACAGGAGGATCGTGACCGGACGCTTGACCGTGATCAGCACCTGCTGAGTGTAGGACAAGCTACCGCGAGGGCGGCTCGAGGTTGTAATAGAACATCGCCGTCACACGCTCGCTCGCCATCGGAAAATCCTGCGGCAGCGGATTGAGGGGCGATGAGTTCTCGATCGCCTTCTTCGCAGCGAAGTCGTAAGGCGGCACGCCCGAGCTCTGCAGAATCGTCACGTCGCTGATGCGGCCGTCGCGATGAATCGTGAAGCGGATCGTGACGACGCCCTGCATGCCGGTGCGCAGCAGATCGGGCATCAGGTTGTACCAGTTGACGCGGATGCGCGCGACCATCGACTGCGCGTAGTCGCCCCAGTCGTACCAAGTGGTCTCGAATGAGATCGGGCCGTCTTTGGCGAAGCCCTTCTCGCCGCCGCCGGCGTTGCCGAGGTCGGGACCCTGGTCCCCGGTTCCGAGCGATGCGACTTTGCCGACTTCCTTGATCGCAGTGCGCCAGTTGATGCCGCTCGCCGCCGCTGCCATCTGCCGCTGCTGCTGCCGTTCCTGCTGCTGCGTTTGCTCCTGTTGCGGCTGCTGCAGTGCCTGTTGTGCTGCGGGCGCGGACTCCGTCGTGCGGGGACGTCCGTTTCCTCCCTCCGCCTGCGGCGTGTACATCCGGCCGTTCCCCGGATTCGGAGTTGGAGTATTGCCCGTCGGATGCGGCGCGCTCGCTTCCCGATTCGCATCGGAGAGCTGATGTGCGGTGGGCGGTGCCTGCCGGAGCTTCTGCCCCGGCGCTTCGACGAACTGCCGGTCCTGTTGCGGGTTCTGCCGGATCAGCTCGACGTAGCGTGCGATGGGCGGCGCAGAGTCCGCCGCCGAGACGGGATGGTAGTTCTTCACCAGCCACACGATGAGAACCGCGTGAAGGACGACCGACGCGAGCACGGCAATGCTCACGCCGCGGCGAGGCCGCTCATCCTCTTCCAGTGCCGCGAGATCGATCCGCTCTTCCACCGCTCGGATAGAAGAAGCGCGCTTGTAGTTTTCTTCCATTGGGGATGCCTGACGCAACCGTGCCGCCATTCTCACGTACACTTCTTACAGCGATGACCGAAATCGTCACACCGCCGCCGCCACCTCCGCCTCCGCCTCCGTCCCCATCGGATGCGAAGGCGAGCTTCGACTTCGTGAAGCCGTTCGCCTTCGTGTTTGAAGACGCGCGATGGCTGAACAAGGTTCTGATCGGCGGGCTCTTCCAACTGCTCGCGATGATGCTCATCGGCATTCCGTTTCTTCTCGGGTATCTCGCGAAGATGATCCGTAATGTAATCGCAGGCGATCCTCTTCCGCTCCCCGAATGGGACGACCTCGGCGAGAAGTTCACCGAGGGGTTACGGCTGGTGGGGGTGGGGTTCGTCTATATCCTTCCGCTCTTCGTTCTGATCGGCATCTTCGTGATCCCTGCCGCCATCCTCGGCACCATCAGCCAGCACACGAACAGCGACTTCGACCCGGCGGGCTGCGTCGTCGCCGGCATGTGGTGTCTGATTTTCCCGATCAGTCTTGCGTACATGTTCTGGATGCCTGCGGCGATGCTGCATGCGGTGGTTGAGCAGCGGTTCGGCGCGGCCTTCGAGTTCGGACGGATCAAGAACTTCATCGTCGACAACATCGGCAACTACCTCCTGTCGATCGTCATCCTCTTCGTCGCGCGCGTTGCGGCCAGCCTCGGGCTCATCCTGTTCTGCATCGGCATCGTGTTCACCGCGTTCTGGGGAATGCTCGTGACGTTCTACGCATTCGCGCAGACGTGGCGGCTGGCGCAGCAGAAGTGAATCGCGACACGCGGATCGTCGCGTGCTGTGTCGCAGCGATCGCGCTGCTGATGCTCGGGTCGTCCCTCGCGGCGACGATCGCAATCGCGCATGGGGCGCCTCCCATGCTGCGCCTCGTGTTCCGCATCTTCTGCCACGGCATTCCCCACCGCTGTCTGACGATCAGCGGAGTGGCGATGCCGATCTGCGCGCGGTGCGTGGGGGTGTATGGCGGGTTCCTCGTGGGGATTGTGCTGTTTGCGATTTGGCTCGGGCTGACGAATGGGACGGATAGGACTGATGGGACGGATAGGACTGATGGGGACACCATCCGTCCCATCCGTCGCATCGGTCCCATCAGTCCCATCAGTCCCATGACAATGCTCCTGATCGCGGTGTCCCCCCTCGCCATCGACGGAATCACGCAATTGCTCGGCCTCCGCGAGAGCACGAATCCGCTGCGGCTCGCCACCGGTCTCCTCGCCGGAGCGGCATTTGGATTTTGGGTGCTGGTCACGGTCGAAACGCGGGCGCGGCAACGATTTGCACCGTCTTGACGACCCATGAGCGGTGGGTTACGCTTCGATCCATACCCACGTCCAGCCGGGTTCTTCCTCGCGACGGCGGTCGTCGGTTGTCATCGGACAAATTCGGGTCGAGTAATCGGAGACAAATGGCCTTCCAGGGATCGCTCAAAGAACTGCCCTTGCCTGACATCATCCAATTGGTGAGCGTCTCCGGCAAAACCGGCAAGTTCACGCTCTCCCGCGAGGCCGATCGCGGTTTCATCTACCTGAAGAACGGGCAGATGGTGCACGCGATGGTCAGCGATCTGATCGGTGAAGAAGCGATCTACGCGCTGGCGATCTGGAATCAGGGAGAGTTTCAATTCGCTCCCGGCGAAGAGCCCGATCGCCAGACCATCACGAAATCGAACACGAACCTTCTGATGGAAGCGGCGCGCCGGCTCGACGAATGGCGCGTGCTCTCCAAGAAGATTCCGTCCGTCGACTACGTGCCGGAGCTGATGATTCGCGAGAACCGCCACGAGCAGATCACGCTGAATCCTCAGGAGTGGATGCTGATCACGCGCATCGACGGCCATCGCTCGATCGCGGAGATCGGCCGCGCGCTGAACATGTCGTCGTTCGACGTCGCAAAAATCCTCTACGGAATGATCACCGGCGAGCTCGTTCAGTTAAAAAAAAAATTTGAACGAGACTCCGATCAGGAAAATGGCGAGCTAGTCGACCTCGCCGCGCGGATTCGGGCCGTGGCCGAGGAGTTCATCGGCGATTCGGCGCACAAGACGATCGAAAAGCATTTCCTCCACGCTCTCGACAGCATCATGAACGGCGACGGCGAGCGCGCCGTCGATGCGATGGTGCAGGAGTTCGAGAAGACTGCCTCGCTCCTGCGCGGCCTCGCCGTCACCGAGCAGCTCCGCTCGCGCATCACCGAGATTCGCGCTCTCGCATCGTAGATCGATGCTCTGGTTCATCATCGTTCTCCTCGCGTTCATCACCGCTGCGGCGATCATCCGCCGTCAGGCGCGCGCAGTTCATGCCGTGGGTCCTGTGCGCAACTGGTCGATTCCGAAATCATGGGCGATCGCCGAAGGCCGCCACGAAGGGAAGGCCGTCGCGACGCGCTTCAACATTGCGCTTCGTCCCATCGCCGGCCGCGAGGAGTTCCCCGATCGCCTCGGTATCATCGCGCCGATCCGGACGCCGAACGACCGCGGTTTTCCCAATCGCGCGGAGGTCAAACAGCTCGACGTCATCGAAGAGTTGATCGAGAAGCGGATGAGCGGCGCGAACGAGTCGCTGATTGCCGGCGTCGTCACGAGCAACGGCATGCGCGAGTTCGTCCTCTATACGTCGAACGTCGAAGCCGCAACCGCCAAGGCTGACGCGATTGCGAAGGAAGTCACGACGCACGAGTTGCAGGTGATCGTCCGGAAGGACCCCGAGTGGCGCGTCTATCGCACGTTCGCATCGTGATGGATGGGACGAATGGGACGGATGCGACCTATGGGACCGATAGGTGGTCCCATTCGTGACTGGTGGAGAATGGAGAATCTCTTGCACCAGGGGCGACTTTCTCAAAGCGTGAAGCCCCATGATTGAGAGCACAGCGATCGGCCGCATCGTGATCCCGCGCGAGATCCCGCCCGGCTTCGCGCTCTTCTACACGACGCGGGACTTCCCCGGATTTCTCAGTGAAGAGGCGGCGCGCGGGCTCACCTCGCTCATCGCGAACAGGTTCGGCATCGACGCCTCGCTTTCCACGTGCCGTCAGGTGCACGGTGCGGCTGTGCGTGGAGTGCGGACGCCTCGTCCGCACACATGGAACGAATGCGATTCCTGTGACGCGTTGTACTCCGGCGAACGCAACGCCGCACTCGGTATCAAGGTTGCAGATTGCCTCCCCGTCACCATGATCGACCCCGTGCACTCGGTCATCGCGAACGTACACTCCGGCTGGCGCGGCGCTGTTCAGCGCATCACCGCGGAGACGATTGCGACCGTCCAACGCGAAACCCGCTTCGATGCCGCCGCTTCGCGCGCGTGGCTCGGCCCTTCCATCCGCGTCTGCTGCTTCGAGGTCGGCGAAGAAGTCGCGTCGCAATTCGACGAACGCTACGTCGATCGCTCGTATCCGAAGCCGCATGCCGACCTCCCGCGTTTCACCCGCGATCTGCTTCTGCAGCACGGGTTCGCCGAAGACGCGATCGTCGACAGCGAGCTCTGTACGCGTTGCGACGGCTCGATCTTCCACTCGTTCCGCCGCGATGGGAGTGCCGGCGGGCGTAATCTTGCGATCGTGGTGCAGTGACCGATATGCCCTCGCATTTCAAACTGCGTATTCCGAAACGGCGTACCGTCTTCCAGACGATCTCCGTCGTCGTCGTCCTCTTTCTGATCGCCTTCGGTGTCCTCGGCTTCTGGGTGTATCGCCAGTCGGTCCGCCGCTTCGAAGTGCGGCGGCTCTCGCTGCCGACGCGCATCTACGCCGACTACATGCCACTGCGCCCTGACACAGCGCTGCAGCAGGACGATCTCCTCGAGAAGCTCAGCCGCCTCGGCTACCGCGAAGCGCAGGGCGCGGTCGCGCAGCCGGGCGAATACGCGCAGGCGAAGGGCGGCGTCGAGATCTACACGCGCGAGTTCACCCATCCCAGCGGCCACTACGCGCCCGAGGCGGTGAAGGTGACGTTCAAGGGGAACGCGATCGCGTCGGTGACGTCGCTCAAGGACAACGCGCCGCGCGAGACGATCGCGCTCGAGCCCGAGCTGCTGACGTCGATTCTTTCGGAGCAGCTCGAGAACCGCATGCCGGTCACTCTCAATCAGGTGCCGCAGTCGCTGCAGGATGCGGTCGTCGTCACGGAAGACATCCGCTTCTGGCATCACCCCGGCGTCGATCCGCTCGGTATCGCGCGCGCGCTTTTCACGAACGTGCGCGGCAAGGGCGCGATGCAGGGCGGCTCCACGCTCACGCAGCAGCTCGTCAAGAATTACTACCTGACGAGCGAAAGAACTCTGCGGCGCAAAGTCGTCGAGGCCTTCATGGCCGTGATCCTCGACGCGAAGTACTCGAAGAAGGAAATCCTCGAGGCCTATCTCAACGACATCTACCTCGGCCGCAATCGCTCGATCTCGATCATGGGGATGGGCGAGGCGTCGCGGTTCTACTTCGGCAAGCCGCTGTCCGAGATCAATGTGGCCGAGGCGGCGCTGCTCGCGGGGATGATCCGGAGCCCGAACAACTACTCGCCGTTCAACAACCCCGACAGGGCGATGAGCCGCCGCGCGACCGTGCTCGGACTCATGCTCGCAAACAAGAAGATCGATCGCGCGGCGTACGACCAGGCGATGGCCACGCCGTTGCCGCGGCGTCCGTTCCGCGAGCGCAGCGGTCTGTCGTCGATTCCGTTCTACGTCGACCGCGTGCTGCAGGAGATGGCGCGCGACTACGGCATCAAGGATGTGAAAGGCCGCGGGCTTCAGATCTACACGGCGATCGACCTCGTCGCGCAGGACACCGCGACGCGCTCGCTCGTCTCGGGCATCGAAGGACTGGAGAAGGGAAGCCGCCGTCTCCGCCGCGCGAACGGGCCGCTGCAGGGCGTGCTGATTCACGTCGATGTGCCGACCGGCGAGATCCGCGCGCTCGTCGGCGGGCGCAACTACGAAGTCTCGCAATTCAATCGCGCATTGAATGCAAAGCGGCAGGTCGGCTCGCTGTTCAAGCCGTTCGTCTATCTCACCGCGTTCGAGCCGAGCCTCACGAATCTGTCGAGCGCGGTGACGCCGGCAACGCTCGTCAGCGACTCACGCTTCGTGTTGAAGCGCCGCTTCGCCGCCGACTGGTCGCCGCGCAACTATGAGGATGCGTACCACGGCACGGTGACGGTGCAGCGCGCGCTCGAGCAGTCGATGAACTCCGCGTCGGTGCGCATCGGCCTCGCGTGCGGCATCGATCCGATCATCAAGACGGCTCACACGCTCGGCGTCGAGTCCGAGCTCGACAACTCCAATCCCTCGATCATCCTCGGCGCCGTCGGCATCTCGCCGATCGAGATGGCCGATGCGTACTCGACACTCGCACGGGAAGGATCCCGTCTGCCTCTGCGCACGGTGCGGTTCGTCACCGACGATCGCGGACGCGTCGTCTCCGCCGGCGGCGCGATTCAGCCCGTGCAGGTGTTTCCCGCGCGCGATGTCTTCGTACTGTTGAACGTGATGAAGGGCGTCATGATCAAAGGTACGGCGGGTGGCTCGCGCTCCATGGGGTTTCGTCTGACGGCGGCGGGCAAGACCGGCACGACGAACGACGAGCGCGATGCGTGGTTCATCGGCTTCACGCCGCAAACGCTCGCGCTGACCTGGATCGGCTTCGACGACAACTCGATGGTCGGACTCTCCGGCGGCACTGGCGCCGTACCGATCTGGACGCGCTACATGATGCAGGTGACCGCGGGGCAGAAGAATGTCGACTGGCCCGCGCCGGCAGGGATCGAGATCGTTGCCTTCGATGAGACGAGCGGCGGCCTCGCGACGCCGGAATGTCCGTCGAACGTGATCGTGACCGACGCGTTCAAGAGCGGTACATCGCCCACGCAGCCTTGTCCGCTGCACACGCCGCAGGCGCCGCCGCCGCCCGCCGTCGATCAGTTCGGAAATCCGATCGCGCTCGATACGACCGGGATGATGCCGGCGCCTCCGCCGATGGAAACGGCACCGCCGGCTGAGACTGCGCCGCCGATGGAGCCGCCGCCGCAGCAACCGCCGCCGCCTGCTCCGGCAACCGACACATCGAGCACGGCGCAGACCTCGACGAATCCGTGAAACGCTTTTTTCGCAGCGCGGTCCCGCTCGTGATCTTCATCGCGCTGATCGTCCACTTTCTTCTGCCGCGTCTGCCAAGCCTCCGGGGATCGGCCGGCCTGATCGCGCGCATGTCGCCACTCTGGGTGCTGGCGGCGATCGTGGCTCAGGCGCTCAGCTACGTTGCCAATGGATCGCTGCTGCAGTGCGTGGTTAGCCTCGCCGGCGGCCGGCTTCGCCTGCTGACGTCGATGGCGATCGAGCTGGGAGCGGCGACCGTCTGCCTCGTCGCCGGCGGCCCGCTCGGCTTCG
This sequence comes from Acidobacteriota bacterium, assembly GCA_021325515.1. Taxonomy (GTDB): domain Bacteria; phylum Acidobacteriota; class Thermoanaerobaculia; order Gp7-AA8; family Gp7-AA8; genus JAJPHC01. The sequence continues at coordinate 64,043 of JAJPHC010000039.1, read as the reverse complement.
GCGCGGCGATCTACAAGTGGACGCGCGCGCGGACGACGGCCGAATCGGCCGCCCTCGCCGCGTGGCTGCCGGGTATCTTCGACACAGGAGCGCTCGTCGTCGTCGCGCTGCTGAGTGCGATCGAGCTGCTGCACGCGAACCGGCTCTCGCGCACGACGGAGATCGCGCTGATCGGCGTGATCGCCGCGCTGGTCCTGATGATGGCCGGCGCGCTCACGCTGCTGGCGCGGCGCGACTGGCTGCTGGCGATCGCGCGGAAGCTGCGCAGGGAGATCGACGCGGAAACGATCGAAGAAGCATGGACCAGGATTCGCGGCGGCGGCTGGCGCCGGGCGTCATTGCGCTCGCTGCTCACGCTGACGTTCGACATGACGACGCTCTATTTCGCGTTCATCGCGGCGCAGCATTCCGTAACCCCCGGCACGCTCATCGCCGGCTACGGCGTCCCGATCCTCCTCGGCCGCGCGAGCTTTCTGCCGGGCGGCATCGCCGTGATCGAGGTCGCGATGGCCGCCGTCTACACAGGCCTCGGCATCGAGCCGCACATCGCCATCGTCGCCGTCCTGACGTACAGACTCATCTCGTTCTGGATCCCGACGATCGTGGGCATTCCCGTAGCCGTGGGGCTGACGTCGCGAGCGTAGTCCTTCGTGGAGCGACAGGCGCCTCGCCTGTCGGCTCGGTGGACAGGCGAGGCGCCTGTCCCTCCACGGTTATTCCCGGTACGTCACGCGGATGTCCCGCACCACGACTTCGTCGTCCGAGGCCGTCTCGATGATCAGGTAGTCGCCCGCCACGTGATGCCCGTCGATCGTGAACGTGCGGCCGTCGCGCGGGATGTCGATGTAGTCGCGCAGGATCTCGTTGTCGACGCGCACGCGCAGCTCGCCGCCGGCCTTCGCTCCGACGTTGTCGTGCGCGAAGAAGCGGACCGAGGTGACGCTTCCGCCGTGCAGCGGGATGCGGATCTTCGCGCGCGAGCCGCCGCACTCCGAGCCGCCGATGCAGCCGCCCGAGTCGCGCTTCTCCCGCTCGATCCCGTAACGATCGCCCGAGCCATAGCGGTCGTTGCGGCGATCATCGTCGCGTCCGTACAGCACGGCGATGTCGCTGATCGCGACCTCGTCATCCGTCGCGCAACTGATGATCAGCTTCGACCCGACGATGTGATCGACATCGAACTCGTGCCTCTTGCCGTCGCGCGATACATCGACATACGACGCGATGTTGTGATCGTCGATGCGCACGTTGAGCTTGCCGTCAGCGCGCTCGCCGATGTTGTCGCGTGCGTTGAAGCGGATGCCGAGGACGGGAAGATCGTCGAGGGCGATGGAGATGCGGTTGCCGTTCTGCCGGCACTGTTCGCCGCCGATGCACGATTCCTCGCGCTCATAGGTGCGCCAGCCGCTGCGATCGCGGCCGTAGCCGCCGCCTCCGCGGTTGGAGCCGCCGCGATCGACGGCACTGCCGTACATCACCGAGATGTCGGCGACTTCGACTTCGTCGTCCGCCGCGGCCTCGATCGTCAGGTACTCGCCGCGCAGGCCATCGACGTCGATCACGAACGTCTCGCCGCGTCGCGGGATGTCCATCGAGCTGCGAATCACATCCGCACCGATCTTCACGCGCAGCTTGCCGCCCGCGGTATCGCCGATGTTGTCATTCGCATTGAAACGCACACCGTAGACGGGGCGATCCTCCAGCTTCACGCGGATCCGCCTCTCGGGACATTTGCTGCCTCCGATGCAGCCATGCTCGTTGTACGTGACCCACTCACCACGGCGGCCTTGTGCGAACAGCGTGATCGGAGCGAGGAGCAGAAGCGAAGCAATCAAACGGCGCATTCGCATATTTTAGAGCGCATGTACGCGTTCGTCGTGGGCGACTTCTTCCGGCGCCGCCGCCGCGGCCCGCGTTACGAGCGCGACGAGATGCCCGAATGGCCGCTCGTCCAGGTCATCCTGATGTGGCTGCTCCTCGGCATCGGCGGTCTCTCCGCCGCCTTCGCCATCGCCACGCTGATCCTCGACCTGGGCGTCGCGATCGCGATCGCCTGCGCCGCCGTGGCAGTCGCATGCTTCTGGGCCGCGATGAAGATGTGGTGGGTGATGACGAGATAGGCCCTTACCGCTCCCGCCCGACCGGATAAAGCATCCAGCGCTCGTCGAAGTACGGCGTCCGTTCGTAGAAGAAGTGCAGCCGCTTGTCAGGGTTGTTCCTGAAGTCCGCGTCCGTCTCGAGTTTCTTTTCGAACTCCGCCTTCAGCTTCGCATCGGTGGCGAGCATCTTCTGCGCGAGTGGTTCCATGATGTAGCGCTCGAAGTACTCGGTGCGCTGCAGCACCTCGTCGAAGAAGCCCCATTGGAAAAACGAGTCGCCCGATGCGGGCTCGAGCAGCTCCACGGCGAGCTCGCCGAGGGGTTGGTCGACGGGGATGCGGACGGAGCCGGGCGGATAGTGTTCCTTTCTGCGCTCCACGGTCGTCTTCGCCGTGACGGGCACGTGGCCTTCGAACGCTTCGCCCGCGAGCTTCGCGTCGTGGAGGCGGTACATCTCGACCTCGACGTCGCGCGCTTCGAGGATGCGGTCCATCTGAATGCCATGCATGCGCAGCCGTTCGATGACCTCGCGCCACTGGCCGGGGATCCAATACGCGGCGGGGCGCGAGACGGAAGCCGCGACTTCGGTCTGCCGGTAGAACGGCATGCGGAGCGTGACCGGCCTGCCCAGCCATTCGGTCTTCATCGTTCCGCTCACCGCGGATTCCGCGGTGCGCGATTCGATCCCCTTGAAATCGATCATCTCCGGCGGCGTGCCCTGGGGCACTTTCCAGTCGAGCGGAATCGGATCGAGGCGCAGATGCGTGTCGTCGCCCTCAGCATGAATGAGATCGCGGCCGGCCATCGACAGGACGTCGAGCGTCCGCTCCAGCAGCACGAGCGTGCCGAGCACGCGCTGGTCGTACGGCTTGAGCGAGTGATTCTCCACGAGCATCGTGGGGACGTGGCGCAGATCGCCGTAGCCGGTCGAGAATCGCGGCGATCCGTTGCCGTCGACGATTCCCTTCGTCAGATCGTTGTCGTCGGCGGGAAAGATCAGCGGACCGGGAATGTGGCCCATTTCGTTGAGCGCGCCGTTGAGCGCGGGACGCAGCGTCCCGTCCATCCAGCGCGTGATGTTCGGCGAGAGACCCGAATGATTCCAGCCGAAGGTGATGTCGTACTGATAGTCGGCGCCGTCGGTCACGTGCAGGTCGTAGTAGAGATCGGGCTGCCACTTGTCGAGCACGTTGACGACGGCGCGAACTTCTTCGCTGTCGAGCTTCATGTAATCGCGATTGAGATTCAGATTGCGCGCATTGGTGCGCCAGCCGATCACTTCCGGCCCGCGCTGATTGATGCGGCCGAACTTCGATGCGCGCTCATGGCCATCGACGTTGAGAATCGGGATGAAGAGCAGGTTGACGCGATCGAGGACGCCGCTGAGCCGTCCGCCGGGACGCAGCTCGCGGAGCAGCATGAGGCCCGCGTCCTTGCCGTCGATCTCACCGGCATGGATGCCTCCCTGCGCGAGCAGCGTCGGTTTGCCCGTGCGGTGCAGTGCGTCGGGCATGAAGAGTTGTTCCTTCGACGCGACGACCATCCAGATGTCGCGCCCTTCGCCGCTCTTGCCGATCGAGATCATCCGCAGTTGCGGAGCGGCGGCGGTGAGTCTGCGCAGATAGGCGACCGTCTCGTCGTAGTTCGGCGTCGTCCTGAAGCCGCTCTTCTCCGCCGGTGTGATCCACGGATCATCCGCTTTCGCGACGAGCTCACGTGATTTGCCGTTCCAGGGAATTGCAGGAGGAAGCGGCGCTTCGAGTTGAGCGGCGAACAGCAATGCACAAAGCATGGTGCGGATTGTATAGGGGAGCGCGGCCGTCCTCGGCCGCAGTCGCCGGGCGTCTCGCCCGGCGACTGGAAAAGGGATCGGGCGAGACGCCCGCGCTCCTACGCCGCCTCGAAGTCTCCCACCATCACTGCCTCTTCATCCTTCTTCTCCGGACGAACGACACTGATGATGAACCACGCGAGTGCGAGGGCGCCGGAGGCGAAGCACGTGTCGCCGATGGCGCGCAGCCAGCGCGTGTTCTGCAGCCATGGTGTCTGCAGGAATTCCGACGAGCGTGCGTACCACGTGCCGTGATCGATCGCGGCCACGGTCTGCGCGATGCCGATCGGCAGCATCGACAGCATCACCATCAGCAGGAGGCCGATGTTGATCGCCCAGAATGCGAAGCGGATCGGCTTCTCATTCCACTTGCGGCCGAGCGTCAGCGCGCGCAGCGTGAAGAGCATCAGGCCGATGCCGAGCATGCCGTACACGCCGAACAGCGCCGTGTGTCCATGCACCGGCGTGAGATTCAGCCCCTGCATGTAATAGAGCGCAACCGGCGGATTGATGAGGAACCCGAAGAGGCCTGCGCCGACCAGATTCCAGAATGCCACCGCGACGAAGAAGTAGATCGGCCATTTGTACGTCGTGAGCCACTTCGCTTCCGGGAGGCCGCGCGCGATGCGGATGTTCTCCCACGCTTCGAATCCGACGAGACAGAGCGGGACGATCTCCAGCGCGCTGAAGACTGCTCCGAGCGCGAGCACCGGAACCGGCATGCCGGTGAAGTAGAGATGATGGAACGTCCCGATCACTCCGCCGAAGAGGAAGATGATGCTCGAGAAGAGCGTCGCCTTCGTCGCGGTGCGGATCGTCAGCACGCCGAGGCGCGTGAAGAGATACGCGATCGCAACGGTGGCGAACACCTCGAAGAAGCCCTCAACCCAGAGATGCACCACCCACCAGCGCCAGTACTCCGCGGTGACGATGTGCGAGCGCTGCCCGTACATCAATCCCGCTGCATAGAACATCGGGATCGCGATCGCCGACGTGAGGAAGAGGAGGAGCAGCGAGCGGTCGGGGCGGTCTTTTGCAAACAGCGCCGGCTTGATCGCGCGATACATCAGCCATAACCAGAAGACGAGACCGGTGAAGAGGAGGATCTGCCAGAGGCGCCCGAGATCCACATACTCGTAGCCCTGCGCGCCGAGCCAGAACCAGAGACGTCCCAGCTTCTGCTGGATGCCGAGCCATTCGCCGGTGAGCGAGCCGCCGACGACGAGCACGAGCGCGCCGAACAGCAGGTTGACGCCGAGGCGCTGGCCCTTCGGCTCTTCTCCGCCGATGAGCGGAGCGAGGAACAGGCCCGTGGCCAGCCATGACGTTGCGATCCAGAAGATGCCGATCTGCAGATGCCACGTCCGGACGATGGAGTAGGGGAGATAGCGATCGAGAGGGAAGCCGAAGAAGCCGTTCCCTTCGACGCCGTAGTGTGCTGCGATTCCCCCAACCATCAACTGCACCACGAAGAGTGCGGCGACGACGAGGAAGTATTTGATCGTCGCTTTCTGGGACGGCGTCGCGCGCAGTCCGAGGAGCGGATCGGCCGAAGGTGGAGTGGACTTCTCGTCATGGCCCTTCGCGCCGAAGTACCAGATCATGCCGCCCACGCCGGCGATGAGGAGGATGACGCTGGCCATCGACCACATGATCGAGGCTGAGGTCGGGCGGTTGTCGATGAGATCCTCGTGGGGCCAGTTCTGTGTGTAGGTCACATCGCTGCCGGGCCGCGTCGTCGAGGCGACCCACGAGGTCCAGAAGAAGAAGGAGGCCATCTGGCGCTGCCGGAGGACATCGACGAGCGCGCCGCGCGGAATCGCGTATTCCTTGCGGCCCTGTCCGAAGACATCCGCGTAGTAGGACGCGAGCTGTTCGAAGGCGGCCGCGCGCTCCGGCGAGATCGTCAGAGTCTTCGTCGAAGGATCGAAGGTGTTGACGCGCAGTGTCTTCGGATCGATGCCGCGCGACTTCAGGATGATGCACTCACGATGGAGGTAATCGGCGGTCCAGTCCGGCGCGACGTATGCGCCATGGCCGAAGATCGAGCCGATCTCCTGGCCGCCGAGCGACTGCCACACGTTCTGCCCATCGCGGATCGTGTCGCCGTCGAAGAGAAGCGTTCCATCCGTGGTAACGACGCGCTGCGGGATGGGAGGGGCGTTTTGAATACCGCGATAGCCGACGCCGCCGAGGACGAGAAATGAGACCGCGAGGACGGTACCCAACGCGATCCAGAGCTTCCGATACTCCATGATTTTGTTTGACTCCTTTCGTGGGAGTCAGTGTGGCTGCGTGCGACTTTCTGTCGTATGACGGATCGCATATGGTGTTTGGGTTTTCGGGGTTTCTGGGGTGCTGGGGCGCTGGGGCGCTGGGTTACTGGGGCGCTGGGTTACGCGGGCTCGCGGGCTCGCGGTGGAGTGCGGACGCCTCGTCCGCACACCGGCGGCAGCCTAACCAGACACGACACCTTCAGAGCACCGCGAGCCCGGTGGAGCGCCTGGGTCACGCGGTTACGCGGTTCGTTTGGTCACGCGGTTACGCGGTGCGTTTGGTCACGCGGTTACGCGGGCTCGCGGGCACGCGGTGGAGTGCGGACGCCTCGTCCGCACACTGGCAGCCTAACCAGACACGACACCTTCAGAGCACCGCGAGCCCGATGGAGCGCCCGGGTCACGCGGGCACGCGGGCTCGCGGTGCGTTTGGTCACGCGGTTACGCGGGCTCGCGGGCTCGCGGTGGAGTGCGGACGCCTCGTCCGCACACTTTCAGCCTAACCAGACACGACACCTTCAGAGCACCGCGAGCCCGCGTACCCGCGAGCCCGCGTAACCCATCGACCGCGAGCCCGCGAACCCGCGAGCCCGCGTAACCCAGCGCCCCAGCGCCCCAGTACCCCCAGTACCCCCAGTACCCCTAGTTCTTCCAGCTCTCCTGCTCCACCTTCCACGCGCCCGACTCTTTCACCATCGTGATCGTGCCGTTCATCGTCTCTTCGCCGTCCTTCGATGTCGCGAGCAGCGTTGCCTTGTCGCCGTCGACTGCGCCGCCGGTGATCTTCAGGTTCTTCGGCGCCATCGCCTGCAGCATCGGGATGAGCTCCTTCAGATCTTTGTCGCTGATCGACTTCGAGCGCTCGCTGCTCACCGCCTTGCGGATCTGCGCCGCATTGCCCCCCTGAATCGTCTTCAGGTACGCGAGGTAGGCCTTCGCCGGATCACCGCCGCCGGCCGGCAGCGGCTTGCCTTTCGGCGGTGCCGGCTTCTTTTCCTTCACCTCGCTGATCGGGACGGAGAACTTCGCGCTGTAGATGTAGGTGCTCCCGAAGAAGTCGTCCTGCTTGTCCATGTACAGCTTGCCGTCGACATTGCTCGCGGTGACTTTGCCGTCGAATCTGTGCATGCCCGTTGCGGAGAACTGCCCGTTCTGTTCCTTGAACTGCGGGCTGTAGAAGCTGCCGCTGATGATCTCGCCGTCCTTGTCGAAGACGACCTGCACGCCGCTGAAATCCTTGTCGGGGCCGGCGAGATCGAAATCGACGGAGTGATCGAGGATCTGCTTCGGCGTCACGCTCGTGTTGCTGAGGAGAACGTGCACCTTCCCTTCCTTGTCACGCGTCGCGACGACGTGATCGAGAGGGGTCTTCTTTCCGTTGGCGGTCAGCGTGCCGCTCGAAGTCTGCGCGGCCATCGATACCGAGACGAACAACACCAGGGGCACGAAGGAGAGAGTCTTCATTGCCATTCCTTTCGCGAGGCAATGTAAGGCCGCGCGCCTCGCAATTTCGTGATGTGCATCTCATAATGAACAACAGGTCCACTCGTGAAGCGGCTCCTTCTCGGCGCAGCGCTGCTGGCTCTGCCCGCGTTTGCGCGGGAGCGCGCGGTGGTGATCTATCCGCGCGAGCATGCGATCTTCCGGCCGCTCTTCCACACGGCGCATCAGCGCTTGCTCGTCGAGATGCTGCGCGCGCGCTATGACGTCGAGGTACACGAGCAGGTCGCGACTGCGCGCGACTTGTTCGGCGTCGATGTGAAAGGGGCGTCGCTCGTGATCATCAGCGGTCACGGCAGCCCGTTCGCGATGTCATTCGCCGGACGCGACGGGCGAAGCATCGACGCAGGCGAGCGCGAGCGTCTCGCCGCATTCCTCGGCTCGCTGGCTCCCGACGCCACGATCGTTCTGCAGAGCTGCGAGACGGGCCGGGGATTCGCCTGGCTGATCAAGGAGCTCGCGGGTCAACGACACGTGATCGCCGCGCGCGGCACGATCCCTCGCGATGGCCTGCACATCGATTCGCTGGCGCCTTTTGCGATCTCCATCACGTGCGAGGATGAAGGCCGCCGCTACGATTGCACTCTGCGGCTGGACTAGGACAGAGCACTAGGGCTTCTTCTCCGGCCTCGGTGCGTTACCATCCCTGAACCGGAAAAAACCATGCGCCGTGTTCTCATCATCGCCCTCTCTCTCTACGCGTGTGTCGCGTCTGCGCAGTCGATCTTCACCGTCGCCGGTGGCGGCACGGATGATGGCCAGCTCGCCGCCGACATTCCGGCGCATGGTCCGCGCGGGCTCGCATTCGACAAAGCAGGCAATCTCTATTTCGTCGAGAATGGCGCAGGGCGCGTGCGCTTCGTCGACGCCGCGACGATGCGCGTTTACGGCGTCGCCGGGAACGGCAGCTCGGGATTCAGCGGCGACGGCGGCCGTGCCACGGATGCCGCGCTGAATTCGCCGAACACCATCGCGTTCGACAGCGCGGGCAATCTCTACATCGCCGACTCCGACAACAATCGGATTCGCCGCGTCGACGCGAAGGGCGTCATGTCCACCTTCGCCGGCGGCGGCGACCCGAACCAGACCTCTATCGGCGACGGCGGCCCCGCGACCGCGGCGCTGCTCTTTTCGCCGGCCGGCATCGTCGTGAGCGGCGGCTATCTCTGGTTCAGCGAGAACGCGTACAACGGCAATCGCGTCCGCCGCGTGAAACTCGATACGAACACGATCGAGACTGTCGCCGGCGCTGCCGATGGAAGCGACGGGTTCGCCGACGGTCCCGGCAAGGACGCACGCTTCAAGCGTCCCCTCGGACTCGCCGCGGACAAGGACGGCAACATCTACGTGGCGGACCTCGGCAACTCGCGCGTCCGCAGGATCGATGCGAATCTGAACGTCACGACGTATGCCGGCAACGGCGATGACGGAACCGGCGGCGACAACGGTCTCGCGACGGCAGCGCAACTCAGTCTGCCGATCGCGCTCGCGTTCGATCCCGCCGGCAATCTCGTGATCGGCGTTGCGAGCGCGCTGCGCAGGATCGATCGCACGAGCGGAATCATCACGACGCTGAAAGGCCCGGACGGCCTCACACTCGGCCTCGCGTTCGACTCCGCCGGGAATGCCTATTTCGCCGACGGCGCCTACGGAACGATTCGAAAGAGGAGCGCGGCGAGCGAAGAGATCACGACGTACGCCGGCGGCGGCTCCTTCATTGGCGACGGGCGCGTCGCGACCGCGGCCGTCCTCTCGATTCCTGCCGGACTCGCGCTCGACAAAGCCGGGAACCTCTACATCGCCGATCAGTACAACACCGTGCTGAGAAGAGTCGACGCGGCGACGGGGACGATCCGCGTCGTGGCCGGAAAGCCAGGCCTCGTCTACAGCAGCGGCCAGGAGGATGGAATCGACGCTGCGGACGCGATCATCGGCGGTGTCACCGATGTCGCCCTCGACTCGAAGGGCAACATCTACACGGCCGATCCGCACGGCGACAACATCTGGAAGATCGATGCGAACGGAAAGATCTTCCGCTACGCCGCGCTCGACACAGGTCTCGATCCGAGCGATCGAATCTATCCGGCAGCGATCGCATTCGACAGCGCGGACAATCTCTTCATCGCCGATCCGCAGAATCATGTCGTGCATCGCATCGACGCCGCGACAAAGCAGAGAACGATCGCGGCCGGCACGTTCAAGAAGGATGGCTTTGCCGGCGACGGCGGTCCCGCGGCCTCTGCACTGCTGAACTACCCCGTCGGTGTCGCGCTCGATGCGGACGACAATCTCTTCATCAGCGATCAGCTCAACCTCGCGATCCGCCGCGTCGACGCGAAGTCGAAGGTGATCACGAGCTTCGCCGGCGGCGGAACCTCGAATGAGCCGGGAGACAACGGCCCTGCGAAAGGGGCGACGCTGTTCCCCACGCACATCGCGGTCAACAGGGCGAACGGCGATCTCTACATCGCCGACCGCGCCTTCCACAGCCTGCGCAAGGTCGACGCGAAGACGCAGACGATCACGACGGTCGCCGGCTCTTCTCCGAATGGATACAGCGGTGATTTCAGCGGCGACAACGGCGCGGCCAAAGCGGCGAAGCTGAATCTCGGATATCAGCTCTCCGGCGTCGCGATCACAGCCGGCGGCGACGCCTACATCAGCGATGCGACGAACAATCGCGTTCGCGCCGTCTACGCATGCCGCGCGTCTCTCGATGCGGCGGCGCTGACGTCTCCCGCCAGCAACAGCTCGCGCTCGCCCGTGCTTTCGTGGCGTGCCGTTCCGGGCGCATTTCGTTACGACGTCTATCTCGACACCGTGAATCCGCCGGTGAAGATCATCGCCAACGATGTCGCGGAGACTTCGTTCACGGCGGCGAACCTGCTGCCATCCACGCGCTACTACTGGAAGATCGTGGCGAAGGGCGATGCGTTCTGCACGCCGCGCGCGACGTCGGCCTCGGCGACCGAGAGCTTCACGACGAGCGGCGGATGCGCCCTCGGCGCGTTCGATACGACGGCGCCCGCGGAAGGCGCGAGCGTGCCGTCGCCAGTGACGCTCTCCTGGCAGACGCTCGCCGGCGCAGCCAGCTACGACGTCTACCTCGGGCCCTCGAATCCGCCGTCGCTTTTTGCATCCGCGCTCACGTCGCCTTCGCTGCAGATCTCGCAGCAGGGGACGCTCTACTGGTTTGTCACCGCGCATGCCGCATGCGATGCGCAGATCACGTCGGCGACGCCGGTGCACACCTTCACGGCAGGGCAGGGATGTCAGCCGTCGAGCGTGACGGTCTCGCCGCGATCGCCTGCGGACGGCGCGACGGATGTCGCGGTGCCGGTGACGCTGCAGTGGACGGCTGCGAATGCGAGCGGCTTCAACGTCGACTTCGGAACGTCGAATCCGCCTCCGGCGTTCGCCACCGGACTTCCGGCGACGCAGCTCGCGATCGCCGATCTGCGTCCGGGCACGACGTACTACTGGCGCGTGACCGCGATCGGCTGCGGCTCGACGACGCAGTCGGTGGTCGCGAGCTTCACCACGCGCACGTGCACCGTTCCCGCTGCGCCGTCATTCACCTTCACTCCGCCCGCGGTGACCAGCGGCTCGACGTACACGGTGGTCTGGTCCTCTGCAGCAGGTCTCGACGAAGGCGGCGGCTATCTCGTGGAGCGATCCACGAGCGCTGCGTTCGTCACGATCCTCGACGCGCAGGTCACGCAGTCGCGCGCTGCAGCATTCGTCGCCGGCGCGCCTGGGACGATCTATCACCGCGTACGCGCGGTGCCCGCGTGCGATCCGTCGAAGCCGGGGCCGGTCTCGGAATTCCGTTCGGTCACGGTGACCGATGCGCCTCCCAACGTCGTCTTCAGCGTCTCGCCCGCGGCCGCGATCAGCGGGCTCGGCGAGCGCATCGACTCGCAGCGCGGGTCGTTCACGCTGGAGAACGTGACGAACTCTCCGTTGCAGGTGATCGTCGGACGCCAGGAGCTCGGCGGCGCGCCGCCCTTCTTCTCGATCGTCGATCCATCAGGAACCGATGCGGCATTCGTCACGCTGCAGCCGCACGTCCCGCGCACATTCGAGATCCGCTACGCCGGTCCTCGCAACGATGTTGCCGGCTCGTACGAAGGTGTGATCTTCGCGGCGGCGACGGGCAAGTCACTCGCCGTGACGCCGTATGGATTCGTGAACCTCAAGATCGGCGGAAGCGGGACGACGGCGCCGGAGCTGCGCGTGAACGGATTGCAGACGGACTACGCGGCGTTCGCCCCCTTCGCATCGGCGAGCGATGACGCGGCGCGCGCGCCGCTCGCCATCACGATCGCCAACAACGGTACGACTCCGATGGAGCTCGCCGCGGAGATTGGCCCCGAGGTGTGGCTGGTGCCGGAGAGCGGATGGAATGCGTCGCCGCTCGCACCCAACAGCACGCGCACCGTGAATCTAACCACGCGTCGCAGCAGAGCGCCCGGCGGCTCATCGCTCCCGCGCTACACGTACTTCACCGTGCGCACGCGCGACGGCGGTTCGGCGAGGATGCTGATTCAGGACAACGACGTGACGGCATCGGCCGCCGGTCGCGCGAGCCGTCTCGATCCGGGCGACTCCACGCTGATCGTGCCGGAAGCCGTCAGCCGTATCTCGCCGGCGAACAGGCAGGTCGTGTCGCGGCTCTGGATCACGAACATCGGCGGCGAGGCCGTGCAGGTCGAGCTGACGTACACGCCCGAAGGTGCCGATGGCTTCGATGCGACGCGCGTTCGGCGCGCGGTGATCGTCGCCCCGCCGAACGACGTGGTCACGCTCACCGACCCGCTGGTGCAGATCTTCGGAGCGTCGCGCCCTGCGCGCGGCACCATCGAGGTCCGTCTGCCGCGCGAGCGCCTCGGCTTCGTCAGCGTTTCTTCCTCGATCGTCGCCCTCGGCGCGGGGACGTCCTACACGATGCCCATCGCTGGCCGCGGCGACGGCGCGCGCGCCTCGGCGCCCCAGAGCGTGATCGGCGTCATGAAGAAGACGGGAGCGGCAACCTCGCTGACACTCGTCGAGACGAGCGGTGTCGGTCAGGCGAACGTCACGCTCGATGTCTACAACGCCGATGGCTCGAAGATCACGACGGCGAACGTCACGGTGCCGCGCTATGGCTGCACACACATCGATGACATCACGCCGGCAGCGAATGCCGTCGACGGCGGGCGCGTCGATGTGAGCGTCGGCAGCGGCAGCGGTGCAAGCGTCATTGCGCTGGCGACGATCTCGGATTCGAGCGCAGAGCGCGGTGCTGTGCTGCTGTCGTCCGCATTTGGTCAGCCCGCGAGCGCTACTTCGCTCGCGCGGCGCATGGTCGGATCCGACGACACACCGTCGGTCACGACCGTTGTTCCGATTCTGCCCGGCAGTGGTGCGTCGTCCTCGACGCCGCAGAAAACGGAAGTAGTGTTCTCTTCTCCATCGGGATTGAGCGCGTCGTTCAACGCGCTCTTCCGCCTCGCCAGCGGCGCGCAGAGCGGCACCACGAAATCGTTCAGCGTGCCGGCCGGGGCGAGCATCGTCATTCCCGATGTGCTGACGAATCTCTTCCAGTTGTCGTCGCAGACGCCGGGCAGTATTTCGGTGACATCGACGAACGGCGGACGCGTCACTGCAGTCGTCGAGAAAACGAATCCGTCATCGCCATCTCCGGTGCCATTGACTGCGCTGCCGTTGCCGACGACCGCATCGGATCTGCTGACCGGTGCGAGTCTGCTCTCGCAGCGCCCGCTGCTCTACGACGGGCTCGAGCAGTCGATCGATGGCACGCGTGGATCGCGCTGGATGCTGGTTCTCAACGAGATGGCCGGCGGATCGGGGACGGTGAACGTCCGGCTGTACGAGGCGGCGAACCGCACGACACCGATCGCGCAGAAGGATTTCACGATCGCAGCGAACCAGCAGTTGACGCTCGATACCGTGTTCGCGTCGCTGGGACTCGATGCCGCGGACCGGCGCAAGGATCGGACGAACGTGCAGGTCGTCGTGGTCGCGTTGAGCGGAGCCGCGCGCGTTGCGGCGACGGCCGTTTCCGTCGACAACCGCACCGGCGATACGCAGGCGCACGCGCTGACGCCGGGATCAGCGTTGCCGTCAGGCAGCGTGGTGACGCCGATCCTGCCGGCCGCGCAGCAGCCGGTGAGAAGACGAACCGTGGGCCGGTAGAAACGTGGAATTCATGCGAGCCCCTTGTGTCTCCGCACCGCGCGGTAGACGTCGTCGTACAACTGCGCGGAGTGCCGCCACGAGTAGTCCTGCGCCATGCCATCGCGCGCGATCTGCGTCCAGAGCATCGGATCCTGATAGCAGCGTTGTGCCCACAGGACGGTGTCGCGCAACGCCGGCGGCGTCGCCGCTTCGAACGTGAATCCCGTTGCCTCGTCGCGGTTGCGGCCGTCGTAGCCGATGACCGTGTCCGCGAGACCGCCGACGCGCCGCACGATCGGCGGTGTGCCGTATGCGAGCGAGTAGAGCTGATTCAGTCCGCACGGCTCGAAGCGCGACGGCATCAGAAACGCGTCGGCTCCTGCCTCGATGCGATGCGCCAGATCGTCCTGGAATCCGACGTAGCCCCAGAACTTCCCCTGCGCGTGATGCGAGTAGTAGTGCATCCGGTTTTCGAGCTCGCGCTCGCCGGAGCCGAGCATCACGAAGCGGACGCCTGATCCGATCAGATCGCCGAGGACGGGGAAGAGGAGATCGAAGCCCTTCTGATGGGTGAGACGTCCGACGATGCCGACGACGAAACTGGGATCGTCGGGATCCATCCCGGTCGACCGGAGCAGTGCGCGGCGATTCTCGAGTTTGGCGCCGAGCGTCTGCGCGTCGTAGTTCCTCGCAATCTGCCGGTCGTGCGCCGGATTCCAGATCAGCGGGTCGATGCCGTTGACGATGCCCATCAGATCGCTGCTGCGCATCCGCAGCAGGGGATCGAGGCCGAAGCCGCCATCCGGTGTCGTGATCTCGTGCGCGAACGTCGGTGAGACCGCGGTGATCACATCGGCCGCGACGATTCCGCCCTTCATCAGATTGATCGCGCCGTCCCAGTCGACCTGCGGCTGCACCGAGGGCGGGAGCCCGAGTGCGGGAAACATGCGATGCGGATAGATGCCCTGATACGCGAGATTGTGAATCGTGAGCACCGAGACCGTGTCGTTGAACACCCAGTCGCGGGGAGTGTCCCAGCGCAGCGCCATCGGCGCGAGCGCCATGTGCCAGTCGTGCGCGTGCATGATCTGCGGCGCGTTCCAGAGGCGGTGCATCGCGCCGAACACCGCGCGGACGAAGAGGCTGTAGCGGATGATGCCGTCGTCTTCGCCGTAAGGAGCATTGCTGTAAATGTTCGGCCGGTTGAAGAATTCATCCGCTCCGACGAAGAAGAGCGGCACGTTCGAGTCGGGAAGAACCGTGCGCAGAATGCCGACTTGCTGCTGTCCGACACGAAACGGTTCACATGCAACCTCCGGCTCGATGCCGCGTTGCCGCATCGCCTTCCACGCCTGACGATAGAGCGGCATCCATACCGTGACATCGTGGCCGAGCTCCGCCTGCGCCTTGGGCAAAGCGCCGACGACATCGCCGAGTCCACCGGTCTTGGCAAATGGTGTGACTTCGGCTGATAAATGTGCAATTCGCATTGGAATAAGTCGCCCCGGACGGATGATAATGTCCGCGTGCGACTCCTATCACTTCTATTTACCACGATGACCGTGCTTGGCGGCACGGGCGCCATCTGGGTTCACACCGAGCCGGGCGTCATCGTCTATCTCGACGGTGTGCAGGTGGGGATCGCGAACCAGGAGCAGAACGGTCTGATCATTCCGACGGTGCAGATGGGGCAGCATCAGTTGCGCTTCGAACTGCCGGGACAGGGATCATCGGCCGCAGAAGTTCTCGTCGAGAAAAATCAGACGGCGCAGGTCGACATCTCATCGATGGTGCTTCGCAATTCGGGTGCGCGCAAGGGCGGGCTCGAAGTGCGGCTCAAGTCGAATGACACCGGCTGTCAGGTGAAAGTCGCAGACGGTCAGAAGCCGATCGTGGAAGGCACTGCAGGGTTCTATGACTTGATGCCGAACACGTATCCGGTGGCGGTGACTTGCGCCGGCAATCGAACGGTGGGCGGCAACGTGACGGTGGCGCCGGGGCGTATCGCGCTGATCGATGTGAATCCGCTGATGCGGCAGTTCAATCTGATGGGAGACCGTCCGCGCACGACGCATCAGGTCACGGTTTACTCGTCGCGCGACAAACTCGACAGCGCGCCGATTCCGGCCGAGGCGAAGCGGGTGATCATTGGCGCACTGCCGGATGGGGCATCGGTCGTCGACATCAAGATGTACACAGGCGGCATCATCCATCTCACGGTGGTGTCGAAAGACTCGTACAGCATGTCGAAGTTCGTGTACAAGCTGAGAGACGCCGAGGTGTTCGACCAGATCGCGATCGGCAAGACGGCCAAGGACGGTCCCGATCGCTGGCGCTTCGACGTGGCCATGCTGTACACGGGCGACTAACGCGGAGGCGCGCAAGCGCGATCTACCTGCCGTGATCAAGGCGCTCAGCCGTGGTAGCGGGCTAACTCAACGGTGCAGCACCGTCCTCTCGTGGTGCGTTCCACTCGGCGGTGAGTGTGAATGCTAGGCGGAGCGGCCGGGCAGCTCCGAGGCTAACGCGGCGCTGCATCCGAGTCCTGTATACTTCTCTCGGTGCATCGGCTAGCGCATGGTTGAACATTCGTCTCAGCGAATTCCGATCCGGTTCGACCGTCTGTATGCCGTGCTCTCCAGCGCGCTGGGGCTTCTTCCATCCAGTTCCTACGTGGATGTTGATCACGACCAGGTCCACGTTCGAATGGGATGGGCATTCCGCGCGACGTTTCCTCGCGCTGCGGTCGTCTCGGCCGCGATCTCCTCGCAGAACTCGTTGAGCCGCGGTGTGCACGGCTTCGCGGGCCGCTGGCTCGTGAACGGGTCCGGCCGCGGAATCGTGGCGATCACTCTCAGTCCTGTGCAGCGAGGCTACGTCCTCGGATTGCCCGTTCGTCTGCAGCAGCTCCTCGTCAGCGTCCCCGATCCTGCGCGTCTCGCGTCGCTCCTCGAAACGCGCGCGTCCGCCTGACTCCCCGCGCGCTACGCCGCTGCGCTGCGGATGCAATTCCTGCCGCTGTTCTTGGCCGCGTAAAGCGCGCGGTCCGCGTTCTCGATCAGCGTGTCTGGTGTCGCGCGCGCGCTCGGAATCATCGCGGCCACGCCGCAACTCACGGTGAGCGACGCCGGCTCCCCGTCGTCGTACACGATCTTCAGTTGCGCGATTCCGCTGCGCAGGCGCTCCGCGATCATTATTGCGTCGCTCTCCGATGCGCCGACCAGCAGCACCGCGAACTCCTCGCCGCCGTAGCGCGCCGCCACATCTCCGCTGCGCCGTACGGTCGCCCCGAGGAACGCACCGACCGCGCGCAGGCAATCGTCGCCGGCCATGTGTCCCCGCCGGTCGTTGAGCTCCTTGAAGTGATCGAGATCCATCATGATCAGAGCCAGCGAGCTTCGCTCGCGAATTGCGTTCTGCCAGTCTTCGCCGAGGAGGCGTTGGAAATAGCGGCGATTGGCGATGCCGGTCAGCTCGTCGACCAGTGAGAGTCGTTCCAGACGCGCGTTGGCCTGCTCCAGCAGTTCGTTCTTCTCGTTGAGCGCCTGCGTCCTGTCGGCGATCCGCTGGCGCAGGATCTCCGCCTGCCGGTGCAGCGCGCGCGTGCGGATCCGCACGATCAGCATGATCGCCGCCGTCAGCGCGATCACCCAGACGGCGAGCGCCGTCCGCGTCGCGTACCACGGCGGCAGAACGGAGAAGCTCCACGCGGTCGGTGCGCTGAACGTCCCTTCAGGCGCGCGCGCATGAACGCGGAACGTGTAGTCGCCTCCCGCGAGATTCGTGAAGTCGACGAACGTCTCGGTCGTCCATGCGCTCCAATCGGAGTCGACGGGATCGAGCCGGTACTGAAACATCACTCCCGGCCTGTAGGACACCGGCGCGAACTCGATGCGCAGCCGCCGGAAGTCGTGCCGCAGCGTTCGATCGTTGGCCGCCGTGCCGACCGCGTCGATGCGATGAATCAGCGGCGCCGGCGGATGTGCCGGCTCCGAGCGCGTGCTCGCATCGATTCGAAACATGCCGCGGTTCGATCCGAGCCAGAGCGTCCCGTCGCGGTCGCACGTGATCGACTGCACGTTGGGTACGCTGATGCTGACGACCGGCTCGCCGATCCGCGACCAGCCATTTC
Source organism: Acidobacteriota bacterium (assembly GCA_021325515.1). GTDB lineage: Bacteria > Acidobacteriota > Thermoanaerobaculia > Gp7-AA8 > Gp7-AA8 > JAJPHC01. The sequence goes on along the minus strand of JAJPHC010000039.1, from coordinate 46,025 downwards.
GGACTCTGCGAAACACCGTCGGCGGACTCGTGTTCAGCCACAGATTTCCTTCCGCATCTTCGGCGATGTGGAACCAGTTTCCCGCCGGCACCTTCAGTTGCTTCGTCACAGGATCTTCGACGAGCCTGTTGCCCTGCGGCCGCAGAAAGCGCCGTCCATTCACGAACCCGATGCGCCCGCGGATGATGTGAAGAAACGTCTCTCCCGAGCCGAGTCTCGTGAGCCGCGGATTCGTCGCCGCGTCGTCGATTCGCAGCGCGCCGTCGAAGGTCGTTCCCGCCCACAGCACACCATCTTCCTCCACAAGCTCGCGCACATACGGAGGCGCGTCGATCATGCGATCGAGCTCCCATCCGTCGCGCGTCTGCTTCAGCGTCCCCAACCCGGTGCGGCAGCCGAACCAGACGTGCGAAGGATCGAACGAAGGCCGGATCATGCCGTAACCGCCGGTGCGATCCGTGCCGCGAACGAGCGTCGCGTGATCGCTGCGGTCGAGCAGCATGATGCCGTTCGACATCGACACGAGGAGCCCCTGCGGCACTTCGAGCATCGACCAGGCGGAACTGCCGCCGAGAATCTGCCTCGCCGGCGCCCGCTCGCGATCGATGGCGAAAAGGCCGTGAGCGTTCGCGATGAACAGCCGCTGATTCCAATGGAAGATCGAGCGCGCGGAACCGCGGATGCCGAGGCGTTTGTCCCACACCGTGATCGGCGAGGAGAGATCGATCTGCTCGATCGAGCCGTCCGCCGCGGCGAGCCACAGCGATCCTTCGCGGTCGGCGAATGCGGCCTTGATGACATCGTCCGGAACGCCCGCCGCATGATCGACGATCTGCTCGAGCGTGCCGTCGGCATTGACGATGGCCACGCCGTCTTCCTGCGTGGCGATCGCCGCGCGTCCGCCGCCGAGCGAGACCGCATCGGCAGCGCTTCTGCTCGAGAGCCACGCGCTCGCGTCCGTGCGCACCGGCGTCACACGTCCATCTGCGATTTGTGCCAGACCACGGCCGCGAATGACGGCGATCAGCGTTCCGTTGCCGGCGTACACCGCGTCGGCCGCGAGGTTCGGTGCGACGACGGTGAGATGGTCGCCATCGACGCGATACAACGAGTCCGTCGTGACGTAGACGCTCTGGCCTGCGCGGAAGCAGCGTTGATGCGGCCGCGGTGTCGCGTCGATGACACGGATGCCGGAAGCATCGCCGGCGAGAATCATCCGATCCGTCACGGCGACGAAGCCGCTGTCGCTGCGGCAGATCGAGTTGACGTCGCCGATCGCCCGGCCGGCGGTCAGCGATCGAAAGCGCGTGTCGTCCACGATGCCGAGCTCGCCGACGCCGCCGGCGATGATGCGCCCTTTGGCGTCGCTCTCGATTGCGAAGACGGCCGAATGATTCGGCAGCTCGACGACGCGCCACCACGCGCCATCGAAGGAGAGCGCGCCTGAAAGGTTGGCGAAGTAGAGGACTCCGCGTGCATCCTGCGCGATGTCGAAGTTCTGCGCTCCGGCCTGATACTCCTCGGGCGTGTACGAGCGAACGAGCGGCAGGCCGCGATCACTCGCGCGCAGAGAAAAGGTGAAAAGGACGGCGAGTACTGCCAATACTCGCGACCGCATGCTGGGAGAATACGACATTCGCCCGGCAGCACATGTGAAAGTTCCGCCGCCGCGGGAGTGTTGTCGCCTCGCACGATGAATCATCTTTACGGCTTTCTGCCCGAGGATCTCGCGGCGCATCTGCGTGAGAAGGGCGTTGCGATCCGCGATGCGGAAGCGCGGCGTGTTCTCGCGCACGCGATCGCGAACGGCCGCGAGGGCTTTCCTGTTGCGCGGCCGGTTCCGCGCACGGTGGCGGAGGCCATCGAGCGATTCATCGATCGCCGCCCGCTCGAGATCGTGGAGCGCGCGGAGGATCCAGGCGACGGCTTCGTGAAGTATCTCTTCCGGCTTCGTGACGGCGCGCAGGTCGAGGCGGTGCGCATTCCGCTGGAAGCGGAGGGACGGTTCACAGTGTGTGTGTCGAGCCAGGCCGGCTGCGCGATGGGCTGCGATTTCTGCGCGACCGGCCGCCTTGGACTCACGCGAAATCTCGAGCCGTGGGAAATCGTCGCGCAGTTTCTCGCCGTGCGCAGCGAAGCGCCCGGCGCCGTCACCGGCGTCGTCTTCCAGGGCCAGGGCGAGCCGCTGCACAACTATGACGCCGTGATCCGCGCGGCGAAGATCCTCTCGCATCCGTGCGGAGGCCGCATCACCTCGAAGGCGATCACGATTTCGACGGTGGGACTCGTGCCCGCGATCGAACGCTACGCGCGCGAAGGGCATCCCTACCGGCTGATCGTTTCGCTGACCTCGGCGATCGATGCGCGGCGCCGGTCGCTGCTGCCGGTCGCCGGCGCGTGGAGCGTTGCGGATGTGACGAATGCGGTTCGCACGTATCAGCGATCGTCCGGCGGCCGCGTCACGATCGCGTGGGTCCTTCTCGGCGGCATCAACGATGGCGGCGATGAAGCCGCGGCGCTGCGCGAGCATTTCGACGGCGTGCCGCTCCGCATCAATCTCATCGATGTGAATGACGCGCGGCCGGGCGGATACCGCCGCTCCTCGGAGCGCGAGCTCGCCGCGTTTCGCGATGCGCTGCGAACCCTTGGCGTTCCGGTCGTGCGCCGCTATTCCGGCGGAGCCGCCAGGCACGCTGCCTGCGGAATGCTCGCCGCGATGCAGGCCCGCCCACCGTTGTAAGCTGCGCTCCGCAAAATGCCGCCGCCCGTTCTCCTCACCGCTGAATCCCTCTCAAAAGCCTTCGGATCGCGCCCGCTCTTCGAGAACCTCACCTTCACGTTGTTCGAAGGCGATCATGCGGGGCTCGTCGGTCCGAACGGCTCCGGCAAGTCGACGCTGCTGAAGATCCTCGCCGGCGTCGATGAGCCTGACAGCGGATCGCGCGCGCTGCGCAAAGGTGTGCGCGTCGGTTATGTGCCTCAGGATCCGGTGTTCGCCCCCGGCAGGACGATCGAGGAGGTGCTGCTCGATGCCCTGCGCGGCGATCCGGCTCTCGACGATTACGAACGCACGGCACGCGTGGCGCAGGCACTCGGCAAAGCGAAGTTCACGGATCGTACGCAAAAGACCGACATTTTCTCCGGCGGCTGGCGCAAGCGGCTTGCGATCGCGCGCGAGCTCGTGCGCGAGCCCGATGTGCTGCTGCTCGACGAGCCGACGAACCATCTCGATGTCGAGGCGATCCTCTGGCTCGAGGCGCTCCTGCGAAGCGAGCCCGAGGCGTTCATCGTCGTCAGTCACGACCGCTACTTCCTCGACAACATCTGCAAGCGGATGCTCGAGCTGAATCATGCGTATCCCGACGGACTCTTTCAGAGCGAGGGCAGCTACAGCGATTTTCTGGAGAAGCGCGATGAGTTGCTGCGCAACGAGGCGGCGTATCAGGAAACGCTCGCGAATCTCGTGCGGCGCGAGGTGGAGTGGCTGCGCCGCGGGCCGAAGGCGCGCACGACGAAGGCGAAGGCGCGCATCCAGTCGGCGGGCAGGCTGATGGAGGAGCTCGACGAGAGCCGCGAGCGGACCGCCGCGCAGTCCGCTGCGAAGATCGACTTCACCGCGTCCGAGCGGAAGACGAAGCGGCTCTGGTCGGCGAAGGGACTGCGGCGCGGGGAGCTCTTCCGCGATCTCGACATCCTGCTCACACCCGGCACGCGCCTCGGAATTCTCGGACCAAACGGCTCGGGGAAAACCACGCTGCTGCGCACGATCGTCGGCGAGCTCGCGCCCGACGCGGGGACGATCGAGAAGGCCGAGCAACTGCGCGTCGTCTACTTCGAGCAGAACCGGCAATCGCTCGATCCTTCGCTCACACTCAAGCGCGCGCTCGCGCCGGAAGGCGATTCCGTCGTCTATCGCGACCGGAGCATTCACGTCGCGGGATGGGCGAAGCGCTTTCTGTTTCGCAGCGAGCAGCTCGAGACGTCCGTGTCGCGGTTGTCGGGAGGGGAGAAGGCGCGCATCGTTCTCGCGCGGTTGATGCTGCAGCCGGCGGATCTGCTCGTCCTCGACGAGCCGACGAACGATCTCGACATTCCGACGCTCGACGTGCTCGAGGAGTCGCTGCTGGAGTTCCCCGGCGCGCTCGTCCTCGTGACGCATGACCGCTATCTTCTCGATCGCGTATCGACGCGCATCCTCGCGCTCGACGGCAGAGGCAATGCCGGATACTTCGCCGACTACTCGCAATGGGAGAGCGCGCGTCTCGCCCGCAGTGACCGGGCGTCTCGCCCGGTCACTGAACCCATCGGTACTGCGCCACGAGATCGCAAGCGTCTCTCCTATCTCGAGCAGCGCGAGTGGGACGCGATGGAGGAGACGCTCATGGCCGCGGAGGAAGCGCTGGAGAACGCGAAGAAGCGCGCCGAAGATCCAGCGGTGGCAAGCGATGCCGCAGCTCTGCAGCAGCGCTTTGCCGAGCTCGCTCAGGCGCAGGCCGAGGTGGACCGTCTCTACGCGCGGTGGGCCGAGCTGGAATCGAAGCTTCTCTAGTGCTCGGCAGTTCTAGGCACACGGCGTGAAGTTGTCTCCATGGAAAGGAGACAACGATCATGAACAGAAGACGTGCACTTCTGCCCCTGGCCGCGCTGGCTTTGATCATTCTTGCCAGTTGCGGATCCTCGGGAATTCTTGGCGGCAACGACAACACCGACTCCCGTACGATTCATGGCACGGTCGACTCCGTCGACCTCAACAGCAACTCGATCATTCTCATGAATACGAGCGGCTACAACAGCAGTCTAACCACCGGCGGCACCAACGGCAGCACCGTGCGGGTGTACTTCGATCCAAACGTGCCGGTGACGTATCAGGGACAGAACTATCGTCCTCAGGATCTGGAGCGGGGCGATGAAGTCGATGTGCGTGTGACGCAGTCGGGCAGCCGCCTGGTCGCCGATTCGATGATCGTCACGTACAACGCGAATCCGAACAACAACGGCGGCGTCTACGCGTCGTCGAGCATCACCGGCACGGTGCGGTACGTCGACACGCGCAATCGCACGATCGAAGTCGATCGCGGTTACGGATCGAATGTGATCGTCGACTACGACAGCAGCACGAGCGTCATGTTCAACGGGCGTTCGTATCTGCCGGGCGATCTCGAGCCGGGCGATCAGGTCACGATCTCCACGCGCAACGCGACGAGCGGCCGCCAGATCGCGCAGAACATCGACGTCACGCGCAGCATGAACAGCAGCAGCGGCTCGCAGTACGCGACGATCCGCGGCACGGTGCGTAGCATCGACACGTACAACCACACGATCCAGCTCGAGTCGGCGAGTTACATCTCCGGATTCCTGCCTGGCAATCGCTCCTCGGTGATCGTGTTGCAATACGACCCGTCGGCGCAGATCAACGTGAATGGGTCGCTGCAGCCGGTTTCGGGACTCGAGCGCGGTGACGTGATCGAAGTCCAGGCTCGCGATCTCGGCAACTCCAAGTGGCTCGCGAGCTCGTTCACGCTCGTTCAAAACGTGCGGCGGTAGTTCTCGGCGGGGACATGCCGTATTGTTTGCGGCATGTTCCTTCTCGAAACCGAGCGCCTCTCCATCCGCCCCTGGCAACCCTCCGATCGCGCCGATCTGAAGAAGATGACGGACGATCCCGAAGTGATGCGGTACGTGCATGGCGGCGTGCCGTACAGCGAGGAAGAGCTCGACGAGTTCCTCGGCCGTCAGGCGCGGCAGCTTGCGGAGTTCAACCTCTGCATGGGAGCGATGATCGAGAAGTCGACGGGCCGCATCTGCGGCGTCGCGGGGACGCAGCCTCTCGGGACGACGGGAGATCTCGAGATCGGCTGGTGGCTGATGCGCGAGGTCTGGGGCCGCGGATATGCAACCGAAGCCGGTCGCGCAGCGATGCGGCACGTGCTCGACACGCTCGGCCGCAACCGCGTGGTGGCGATCATCGACGTCGGCAACGAGCCCTCGAAACGCGTCGTCGCCCGCCTCGGCATGCACTACGAGGCCCGCGTCACCGGCGCCCAACTAGGCCACCGCAAACCCGAAATCGTAGTCGACCTCTTCTCCCACACCCGTTAAGTTGGTTTTCGGGGGTCACACCTGGAAAATCAACTTAACTCGCGCAGGTTGGCACGCCGTTAAGTTGATTTTCCAGGTGTGACCCCCGAAAACCAACTTAACGGTTATTCGTCGGCGGTTTTGATCGTGGGGTGCCAGTCGCCGAATTCGTCGCGCGTGAGCTCGACCTGCCACGGCTGGCAACAGACGGGGCAGTCCTCGACGTACGACTGCCGGCTCCAGCCGTCGTCGTCGACATTGAGCTCGGCATCTTCGCCGCAGTAGGGGCAGGAGATCGGGACATACATGCGCGAATGTTAGACCGTTTGCGCTGTACACTCGTCCGATGTCCGGCAGCGATGCGACGACGAAAGGCGCGATTCTTCGCAGCCTGCTCAAGTTCATCGAGAAGGATCTGACGGACGAGCAGCGCAAGGCTGCGATTGCTGCGCTGCCTGATGAAGACCGCCAGCTCATCGAGCGCGGACGCATTCTCGCGAGCGACAAGGTCTCCGAGTTCGTTCTCAACCGGCTGACGGTGACTGCGGCAAAGGCGCGCGGCGAGAGTCTCGATTCCTTCGGCCGCCGCGCCGGCCGCGCGGAGCTCGCCGATGCCGTCGGCGTCTATCGCTTCCTCACCGTGCTGCTCACGCCGAAGGCGCTGCTGCACAAAGCCTCCGCGCTCTGGAGCACCGTGCACAGTCACGGGCAGATGCTCGTGGAGAAGGAAACGTCCAACTCCGCGCTCGTGCGTCTCGTCGGCTTCCCGTCGGAAGAAGCGCACTGCGCCCGTCTCAACGGATGGTTCGAAGGTGCGGGCGATATGACCGGCGCGAAGACGATCTCGGTCGTTCACGCCGTCTGCATGACGCGCGGCGCCGCCGAATGCCAGTGGCAGTTGTCGTGGGACAAGTGAGTGCTGTCGCTTCGCTCGCGATGACGAGGCACAATTAGCGCATCGTGTCCATCGCTCTCGCCACCGGCCAGGTGGTCGCGGAACGCTATCGGATCGTCCGTCTTCTCGGCGCAGGCGGCATGGGAGCTGTGTATGAGGCTCTCGATCTGGAGCTCGACGAGCTGATTGCGCTGAAGACGTTTCTTCCCACCGTCACGCAGGATTCGAATGCGCTCGATCGCTTCAGGCGCGAAGTCCAGATCGCGCGTAAGGTGACGCATCCGAACGTCTGCCGGATCTTCGATGTCGGTCATCACGGCCAGTTCCCTGAGCGGACCGCGTTCGTCACCATGGAATTGTTGCGCGGTGAGACCCTCTCTGCCGTGATCCGGCGCGAGGGTCCGATGACGCCCGCCCGCGCGCTGCCGATCGTGAGGCAGCTCGCCGATGCGCTCGGTGCTGCGCATCGAGTTGGAGTCGTCCATCGCGATTTCAAGAGCGCGAACGTCATGCTTGCCGCCGATCGCGCTGTCGTCACCGACTTCGGCCTGGCGCGCATGATTTCGGGTGAAACGCTCGCCTCGCTCACGGCATCGGGTGTGATGGTTGGCACTCCTGCCTATATGGCGCCCGAACAGATCGAAGGCTCGGACGTCGGACCCGCCGCGGACATCTATGCCCTCGGCTGTGTGATGTACGAGATGGTGACGGGCCACCTCCCATTCACAGGCGACACACCGCTCGCGATTGCGTTCAAGCGGCTCACCGAGCCCGCTCCCACACCACGGGCTCTCGTTCCTCACCTCGATCCGCGGTGGGAAGCAGTCACGCTGCGCTGCCTCGAGCGCAGACCGGAGCAGCGGTTTCAGCGCGCGGACGCCGTGTTGCTCGCGCTTGACTCCTCCAGTGGAAGCGATCCGACGGTCGCATTCGACGCACCGACGCTGATACAAGCAGCGAAGCCGCCAGCTCGCGCACGGCGATTGCGATCAGCCGCACTCGCGCTGGCTTTCGTGGCGGTTGCGATCGCTGCGTTCTCGACGCTCTGGTTGCGGCGCGAACGGACGATGACACCGTCCGGGGTTTCGCCGATGACGGCGGCCACGGTGCCTGTTCGAAAGTCAGTGGCGGTGATGCTCCCGTACAACGGCTCCGGCGATCGGGACAGCGATTGGATCGCAGTTGCGATGCAGGAGTTTCTCTCGCTGGCGCTCAGCGACGAGAAGTCGCTGCGCGTTTCCCGTCCCGAAGAGATTGCGATGGCCGCCGGCGATCTCGGACTCGCAGCCGTCGATCGCATCAGTACGGAGACTCTGCGGCGCCTCGGGACTCATTTGCCGGCCGATCGAGTCGTCCTCTCATCGTACGCAGTCTCGCCATCGGGAACGGTGACGTTGAAACTGCGCGTGCAGGAAACCGCGACCGGGGCCCTCGTCTCGGACATTTCCGCAGAGGGCGCGAGCACGGAGCTCGACAACATCTGTCTGAAGGCTGCCGCCACACTTCGCGCGCAATGGCATCTCCCGCCTGTCGACAAGACGATCGTGCATGCGGATGCCGTGTTCCCGAAGCAGTCTGCCGTGCGAAGCTACTTCGAGGCGTTGAGCCGGCTGCGCGCGTTCGATCCCGCTGCAGCGCGGTCGCTTCTCAGCCGGTCACTCGATGCGGATCCGAATTTTCCGCTCTCTCATTACGCGATGGCGGAAGCGTCCTCGAAGCTGGGCTATGACGAGCAGGCGCGCCGTGAAATGCGTATCGCACTCGATCGCTCGACGTGGCTTCCGCCCTTCGAGCGGCAGATGATTCAAGCTCGATACTTCGAACTGAGTAACGAGTGGGCGAAGGCCGTCGAGCAATGGAGTGACCTCGCGAAGAAGTATCCCGATGAGATCGTGTACGCGATCGGGGTGGCGGAAGCGGCGGCGACGATGCGCGATGGCAGGCGCGCCCTGCAGGCAACGGCCGCCTTTCGAAAGCTCGCGGGGCCGCTGGCGTCCGATCCGCGTCTCGATCTCGCCGATGCGCGAGCCGCCGAGCCTTTGGGCGACTATGCGTTGAAGCGGACTGCCGCCGGGCGTGCCGTGCAGAACGCAATGGTCCGTGGTGCTCGTTATGATCTCGCCAGGGCGCGGTTCTTCGAGGCAATGGTCGCCCATGGGACCGGACGCGCCGATGCCTTCGATGCGTATTCGGCAGCCCGCGAATACTTTCATGCGCTCGGTGCAAGCGATGACATGGGGCGGACCATCAAGGCGATGGCTGCACTCGAGGCCGATCGCGGCGATGACGCTGCAGCGCGCAGACTGCTCGATGAAGCGCGAGCCATCTTCGAGAAGACGGGAAATCGTCGCGATCTGGCCGGCACGCTCACCGACATTGCGACGTCGATGGCTCGTCGCGGTGATTACGGTGAGGCCGCGCGGTTCTACCGGCAGGTGCTGACGATTCAGCGTGAGGCCGGCGATCGGGCCGGAGAGACGATCACACTGAACAATCTTGGCGACGTATTGCAGTCGAAGGGCGATCTGGCCGAGGCGCGTGAGACGCTGGAGCAGGCGGTGGCGATCGGACGTGAGATCGGCGATCGCTGGTCCCAGGGCTCCTCCCTCGGCAACCTCGCTCTGCTGTTGTTCAGGACCGGTGACGTCGCGCGCGCGAAAAAGACGCTCGACGACGCGATTGTGCTGCAACGGGAGGTTAGCGATCTCGAGGACATGCCGATCGCTCTCGCCGAATCGGGAAACATGCAGATCGAACAGGGTCACCTGCGTGAAGCGGTCGCCGCGCTTCGCGATGCGGAGGATCGCGCCCGAAAGAACCAGCAGAAGGCGGTTGCCGCGCGCGCGCTCGTTCTTCTCGCAGTCGCCCAGCTCGAAGGAGGAGATCTCGTTTCTGCAGAAAAGTCCCTCGGCGAAGCGCAGGCGTTCGCCGTGGAAGCGGGCGACCGAGCGCAGCAGGCCGACGCTCACTCGGTCGAAGGCGAGCTACTCCTGCTTCGCGGAGATCGCGACGGCGCACTGAAAGCGTTTACGAAAGCACTCGAGCAACGCCGCGATGACGTGCTCGGGGCGGCGAGGACGAACATCGCGCTGGCGCGCCTGGCGCTCGAGACATCGGATTTCTCCAAGGCCGGGCGGCTCGCATCTGCAGCCCGTGATGTGCAGCATGCACGTGGTGCGCGACTGGACGAAGTGCGGGCCGAGATCGTGCTGGCACAGGCGCTGGCCCGTGCCGGACGTATTCACGACGCGAAGTCCGCGGTCAGCCGTGCGAATGCTCTCACGGGAGGCGCGCGCGAGCTGCCGGTCGCCAATCGCGTCGCGCTCGTTTCGGCGCTCATCGATGCATTGGACAAAGATCCTGCCGCCGCCGAGGAACAGGTGACGAAGCAGGTGAAGGATGCGCAGACGAGTGGTCTGCTTCGCCTCTCGCATGAATCGATCGAAACGCTCGCTGCGATCCGTTCCCGTGGTTCCCGGACACGAGCTCTCGACGCGGCGGTGACCGGGATCGCGCACGATCTTCAGACGAGAGGGTTCGCTTTCGCCGTTCCTCTGCGCTAAAGTTTTTGCCGGATACTGGCAATGCGAACCCGCGGTTCTTCTGGGTTGATCTCTCTTTTCGCGTGCGTCCTTGCAGTCGATGTGTCGGCGGGATTCCTCACCAGCAGCAGCCGCCCGGCAGCAATCAACGAACAACCTCTCTGCCTTTCCAGCCGTCGCACCGACTTCGACGAAAACGGCGCGAAGACGATCGTCTTTACATCGGTTGGCCCGTTGACAACAGACCAGTCGTATGCGCTCGATGCCGCACTCAAGGCGTGGAGCAGCATTTCCGGATCGAGCATCCGGCTCACGTACACGGGCGTCGGTCCCGACAACGCGGACAAGCTGCACACCGCTTATGCAGACACCGGCATTGGTTGTCCGTACACCGGTTGCCCGCGGCTCGATCAGAATGAGATCAACAGCATCAAGTTCGACGCGGCCGAGACGTTCTGTGATTCGAACGCCAGCGCCGAGACGTTCATCGCGGAACCTGGATTTCCATTTACATGGAACACGCACTCGTTCTGCGGGGAGACGATGTGGACCTTCACCGGTTCGAGGATCAAGGTCAAGCCGAACGTGACGGGCCGTGCCCTTGCGCAACTGCTCGCACACCACATCGGGCGCGCCCTCGGATTTGCCACCACGACGCAGGCGGCGATTCTCAATCCGGTCTTTGATGTCAACAATCCGCCGTACGTCAGCGGAAGCGGCCCGTATGTCGTGACGCTGCAGCCGTACGACATCGATGCAGCGACCACGATCTATCCTGCCTGGCAGGTGAATGCGCCGCAGAGTGCGTGCGGCGATTCGCTGCAGACCGTCTCGATTGGCAACGCCGAGCCCGGCGCCGTGTATACGTGGAACGTATCAGGCGGAGCGACGATCACATCGGATCCGACGAAATCGACGATCACGATTCGCATGCCGCACTACCAGCCTCTCTTCTGCATCATCGGACCTTGTCCTCAGCCGAGCATCTCGGTGAGCGTGACTGCGTCGAAGAGTTGCGGCGGTACGACCTATACGGCTGCGGGAAGCGCCACGACTTACGTGACGATGAACCAAGCCACGCTGATACCTGTCCACGCCAACTTCTCTTCGGCGGCGGCGACCGGATCGATTCAGGTGAATGGTGTTCCGTCATGCGGGCAATGGACGGCACAACCGAGTCAGGGCAGTTTCGTGACGATCACGTCCGGCGCGACCGGCTCAGGTCAGGGAACGATCCAGTATTCGGTCGCTGCGAACCCCACCTTCAACGCGCGATCCGAAACGCTGAGCATCGCGGACCATCCTTTCGTCATCACCCAGAGCGCGAATGGAAGCGCGGTGATGGTCCTCTCTGCAACCGCGGGATTGGGGCAGGTATCGTTGTCCTGGACTCCTGTCTCGGGTGCTACCTCCTATGAGGTGCAGCGAAGCAGCTATGGTCTCTATTTCCAGCCGGTCTCGACGCAGAGCGGCTTGACGACAATCGATACGAGCGTGACCAACGATGTCGGGTATCTCTATCGAGTAGCGGCCCTTTCCAATGGCAACACGCTCTCGTACAGCAACGTCGATCTCGCGGTTCCATTCGACTATACCGATCCAACGGTGGCGGCTCACAGCACGATCATTCGCGCGGTTCACATCAACGATCTGGAGCTGGCCATCAACGAAGCACGCAATGCTCTCGGCTGGTATGGGGCATCGTTCACGCCGGTTTCACCGGGCGACGTCATCCGGAGCGCACACATCCTGGCTCTGCGCTCGGAGTTGAATCTGGTTCGCGCGGGTGCCGGCTTGCCCGGTATCTCCTTCACGGATCCGGCTCTCTCCGCCGGTGTAACGCAGGTTCGCGCCATACACATCACGCAATTGCGCGCCGGCCTTCAGTGATCTCCGCCAGCATGAGTGTCGTCCTCCTCTGATCGGGAAGCTATAGCTGCACTTCCCGAAACTCTCGCGGCAACTCCGCCGTGAACGACACCTTCACTCCCGTCCTCGGATGAACGAAACCGAGGAGTTTGGCGTGGAGGAAGAGGCGTCCGAGCTCGCGGCCCTTGCCATACATCGTGTCGCCAACGATCGGGTGTCCGGCTTCCGACAGATGCACGCGGATCTGATTGCGGCGTCCGGTCTCGAGCGTCACCTCGAGCATCGAATGGCTGCGCCCCGACGCGATCGTCCTGTAATGCGTGATCGCCTCTTTCCCGCCGGCAGCGCTGCGCACGCGAAGATCATCGCCTTCGCTGAGCAGCGATCGGAACGTGCCCGACGGCGGCTTCAGCTTGCCGTGCACGATCGCGATGTAGATGCGGTCGATGTCATGCGCCGCGAACAATTCCCGCAGCCGCTCTGCGATCCAGGCATTCTTCGCGAAGACGAGCACGCCCGACGTATCCCTGTCTAGGCGCTGCACCACATGCAGCTCGCGGTTGAGGTATTTCTCGAGGAAGGTCTGCGCAGTCTCGTACCGCACCTGTTCGCTGGGGACGGTGAGGATTCCTTCACTCTTGTCGGCGACGATGAGGTCGTCGTCCTCGAACAGGATGCGAACGCGCGGATCGATCTTCTCGCTCTTCGCGACGACCTCGATGCGATCGCTCTCGCTCACCTCGCGTCTGGCATTCCGTTCCGGAGCTCCGTTCACACGCACGCGGTCGCTCTGCATCCATTGCCGCAGGGTGGTGCTCGACGAGTCGGGATAGCGCCGGCGAAGTGCCTCGAGCAGCGTCATGACGGGACACTGATACCATGAGCCGATGAAACTGCGCATGTTCGTGATGCTCGCCCTCGCCGTTGCCGCGACGCTCTTTGCCGCCGATGTCCCCTCCGCCGGGAGCGCGGCGCCGGCGTTCACGCTGCCGAGTCAGGATGGCAGCGCCGTCGCGTTGTCGCAGTTCAAGGGAAAATGGGTCGTCCTCTACTTCTATCCGAAGGACTTCACCTCCGGATGCACTCTCGAGGCGCACAACTTCCAGCGCGATCTGAAAAAGTACGAGGAGAAGAATGCGGCGATCGTCGGCGTGAGCGTCGACGCCGTCGACTCCCACAAGAGCTTCTGCACCAAGGAAGGCCTCAACTTCAAGTTGCTCGCGGACACGCAGCACGAGGTGTCGGCGAAGTACGGCTCGGTGATGGAGCACGAAGGGGTGACGTACGCCGCGCGCAACACCTTTCTCATCGATCCCGCGGGCGTGATCCGCAAGGTGTACGTGAAGGTGAAGCCGGCGGGCCACAGTGAGGAAGTGCTCGCCGATCTCGCTGCGCTGCAGAAGTAGCGTCGAATCCTCGGACTCTGGTCTCGCCGTTAAGTTGATTTTCCAGGTGTGACCCCCGAAAACCAACTTAACGGCCGGCGCGGTAGAGGAGGGCGCTCACTCCGGCTACGATTGCGATTCCGCCGAGTACTGCCGCGCTGCCTGTGATCCAGGTGAAGTTCTTCGCGGCGAAGTGCATCGAGGTCATTGCGCTCGTGAACGCGCTCTCTTTCCATCTCGTCATCACGGTGACGATCAACGCGATCAACACGCCGGCCAGCCCTTCGCCGGCGATCATTCCCGACGCCGCGAGCACCCCGCGATCGGTCTCCCGCGCTTTCTCCTTGCGCCTCGCATCGACCATGTGGCGAATGATGCCGCCGAGGAAGATGGGAGTGAGACTGCTGAGCGGGAGGTAGATGCCGATCGCGAACGACAGGCCGGGCAGCCCGGCGATGAGCGCGCAGACGGTCAGCATCGCGCCGGCGCCGACGAGTCCCCACGGCAGCGATCCTGCCAGCACGCCTTCGATCACCGTCTTCATCAGGGTTGCCTGCGGCGCAGGGAGATCGCTCGATCCGAACTTGTAGGCATCGCCGAGCAGCAGCACGGTCGCGGCGACAGCCCAGCAGGCGAAGGCGGCACCGATGAACTGTCCGAACTGCTGGCGCGCCGGCGTTGCGCCGACGAGATAGCCGGTCTTCAGATCCTGCGAGATGTCGCCCGCTTTTGATGCCGCGATGCAGACGACGGTGCCGACGGTGAGAATCGCCGCGCGCGCCGACGGATCGCGCCAGCCGAGCAGCACGAAGACGACCGAGACACCGAGCAGCGTCACGAGCGTCATCGCCGAGGTCGGATTCGATGACACGCCGATGAGGCCGACGATGCGCGACGACACGACGACGAAGGCGACGCCGAAGATCGCCACGCCGATCGCCGCGACGAGGCGCGGCGCGAACGACATCTCACCCGCAAAGAGTCCCGGCACCGCGACGAGTGTGACGATGATCAGCAGCGGCACGACGACGACGACCCACGACGGCAGATCGCGATCGCGCGGATCGGCCGTTTCTTCCGCGACTCCCTGCTGCGTTCTCAGTCCGCGAACGACTGCCGCAAAGGAGCTCCACATCGTCGGCAGCGCGCGCGCCACCGCGACGATGCCCGCGGCGGCAACCGCTCCCGCACCGATGTAGCGCACGTAGCGGGACCAGATCTGGCCCGCGGTCATGTCGTGAATCGCCAGCTTCATCTCCGGGAACAGCGGCGCGGTGAGGTTCGCGCCGACGAGCCCGATGACCGGCGTCAGCACCAGCGCGGAGATCAGACTGCCGGAGACCATGATCGCCGATTGCCGGTAGGCGAGAATGTAGCCGACGGCGATGAGCGCCGGCGCGATCTCGAGCGAGAGCTCGGCCTTCGGAATCAGCGGCAGCTCATGCGCGAGTGTCGAGGGGAGGAGCATCCCCGCGCCGAGCGCGAGCTTGATGGCCGCGCCGGCAGCGAGTCCGATGAAGATCCATTTGCCGCCGGCGGCACTCGTCGTCGTTGCGCGCAGAACTTCCGCGCACGCGGTGCCTTCCGGATACGGCAGTTCGTCGGCGGAGCGGACGATGAGGAGACGCCGCAGCGGAATCATCGCCGCGATGCCGAGGTAGCCGCCGAGAAGAGCGAGGAGTGCGACCTGGTAGAAGGGAGGCACCATGCCCCAGAGGAAGAGCGCAGGGATCGTGAAGATCGTGCCCGTCGCGAGTGAGGACGACGCCGATCCGATCGTCTGCGCGAGGTTCGCTTCGAGAATGACTTCTCCGCGCTTCGGCAGCAGCCGCAACAGCGCGACAGTCAGCACGGCGATCGGAATCGATGTCGAAACGGTCAGGCCGACGCGAAGACCGAGGTAGGCGTTGGCCGCGCCGAAGAGGATGCCGAAGGCGATGCCTGCGACGACGGCGCGCAGAGTGAGCTCGCGAAGTTCGGTCTGCATGCCGCGGATGATATGGCAGAGTCAGCAGGAGATCAGTGCAGAGTCTTCGAACGGGGAACGGCGGACACAAAGTCGAGCGCGCTGTAGAAAAGCGAGCGGTAATCCTCCCGATCGCACCCATGTGCGGTCGTCCTTGTCCGCGAGCCGTCGCTCAAGCACCTTGGACGTATACTCCGGCCCGTTCGTGACACGTCCAACTGACTCCACGCTGCATCTGTCGCTCCTCGGCCTCAGTGCCGTCGTCTTCGTCTGGAGCGGGATCCATCCGTTCGACCGCTTCACGTGGGTGATGGAAGTGTTTCCCGCGGTCATCGCCGCTGCGGTGCTGATCGCGACGTACAGGCGTTTTCGCTTGTCGAACCTCCTCTACCTGCTCATCGCGATTCACGCGATGATCCTCGAGCTGGGCGGGAAGTACACGTACGCGCGCGTACCGCTCGGCACATGGATGGAGCACTGGTTCGGCTTCACGCGGAATCACTACGATCGCATCGGCCACTTCGCGCAGGGCTTCGTCCCCGCGATCGCGGCGCGCGAGGTCCTCATCCGCATTCCGAAGATCCGGCGCGGCGGCTGGCTCAACGCGATCGTCTTCTCGATCTGCCTGGCGATCAGCGCGCTCTACGAACTGCTGGAGTGGGCGACCGCGGAGCTGACCGGCACCGCCGCGAACGATTTTCTCGGTACGCAGGGCGACGTGTGGGACACGCAGAAGGACATGCTGATGGCGTGTGTCGGCGCGGTCGTCGCGCTCACCATCATGCAGAAGCTGCACGACCGCTCGATGGCGCGGTCAGTTACGTCATGATGGCGCGCAGCGCGGCCTCGCGCGTCGTTTTGCCGTCGAGATAAGCCTGCCAGTACGTCTCGAGGGCGTGGCGAAAACTCTGGAAGCCGTGCGTGTACATCCCGATCATCGACGGCGTGAACGCCGTCGTGACGCCGCGCTTCGCCAGCGCGCGCCGCGTCAGCTCGCTCGATGTGTAGAAGAGGATCGCGTGCCAGAGATTGGGCGGCGTCTTCACGTGCATCTCCTTCGCGATCCGCGTGAGATCGCCGCCGATCGCCCCGCTGTCCGCGCCGGCGATGACATGCGACGGCTCGTGCAGCAGCATCTCCAGCGAGCCGAATCCCTGATAGCCGGGATCGATGCTCGACATGACCGTCTGCGCATGATCGCCGTCATCGCCGGTGGTATACGCGCCGAATTGCCAGGCATACGCGGTGACGTCGACGTGAATGTGCGATGGAAACGGCACGCCGTAGACCTTCGCATGCTCCAGCGCGAGCTCCTCTCCCGCATTCGCCAGCAGCGTTTCGGCCATCGCGATGAAGAAGCGGTTCGCGCGATCGTCTTCCTGCCATTGCGCGATGCGATACAGCGGCATCGCGGCGTTCAATACGTCCGCCGCCTCTTTCGGAATCGAGGGAGGGAGCGAAGCGCCGCTGGTCTGCGAGAGCGCGGCATTGAGCGCGATCAGCCCGCCGTCGAAGATCGGATGCCGTTTCCCGATCCAGGCGCGATACGCCTCGACGTTCTTTCTCCACTGCGCGAGTCCGGCGGCATCGAGGCCGGCCGGGTCCGCCGCATCGTTGAATCTCGTCTGATACATCAGCCGCTGGTGCAGGTTGACCCATGGATTGCTCTGCAGAATCCAGCGTCCGGCTGCGTGAGACGTCATCGAGGAGAGGATCAGCAGAAGAAGCATCGCGCGGCGCATGCCGCTATTCTCGCGAATGTGCGGCAATGACGCGCTGAAAACTCGAAGGCTTCACGGAGATGCTGCCGCTGTAGGGATGCTCGAGACTGAAGATCATGAACAGGACGAAACTGAGCAGCGCGGAGAGCATCGTCACGATCAGCGTGTGCACCGTATGGTTAGCCGTTCCGAACAGATAGGTGAAGGCGATCGAGATGATGCTGCCGCCGATCAGCAGCACCCAGAGGATGCCGGGCAACTCCGACTCGCTGCAGAGGATTCGTTCCTTTCGATTCGAAGACAGCTCGTTGAGGCGAGCGATGGAGTCGGTGTAGAACGCCACTTCCTCGTTGCCTTCCGGTCGCTCGCGGGGCTGCGCTACTCCGGCGGCGCTGGCCGCAGGATCAGCTCAAGGAGAGCAACGATGTGTCGGACCCGATCTACTCGATGGTCGGCGTTCTCTATTCCGTACTGCTCGGCGCGCTGATCGTCGCCATGGTCGTCACGATGAGCGGTGCAGGAATCACGAGCAGCCTGATCATTTCCCGAGGTTACCATTGCATCGCACGCCAACTGAACGATGCACTTTCTCTTCGAAGCCCTCGGTTACTTCGCAGGCATTTCGCTCTACGCCTGGCAGCGTGCGCGGCACGGCGATGCGCTGTCGCACGAATCGCGCGCCACTGTTCTCGCCGGCGCGGCACTCGGCGCGCTGATCGGCTCGCGCCTCCTGCACTGGCTCTGCGATCCGCATCTCGATCTCTTCTCCCTCTTCGAAGGGAAGACGATTCTCGGCGGCCTCCTCGGCGGTCTGATTGGCGTGGAGCTCGCGAAGAAGAGGAGCGGCATCGAACGGTCGACAGGCGATCTCCTCGCCGAGCCGCTGATCGTCGCGATCGCGGTCGGCCGCGTCGGCTGTTTTCTGCTGGGCCCTGCGGATCACACCGCGGGCCTGCCGACGTCGCTGCCCTGGGGCATCGCGATCGGCGACGGCGTGCGCCGCCATCCTGTCGCGTTGTACGAGATCGCCTTTCTCCTGATGCTTCTGCCGCTCACGCGCTTCGTGCGCGCACGGTCACGGCACGAAGGCGACGCGTTTCGCGTCTTTCTCTCTTCGTATCTGCTCTTCCGCCTGTTCGTCGATTTTCTGAAGCCTGATCCGGCGCCGATCTTCGGCGGCCTCACGTCGCTCCAGTGGGCGTGCGTCGCGGGACTGCTCTACTATGGAGCTGTATTCACGAATGACCAGCGCAGCGCGGCCGTATCTGTATTACGACTCCGTCGTCTCCATCTGCACGACGTGTTACCGGAGGATTGACGGGAAGATCGTCTTCGAGGATGGCTGCGTCTGGATGTTGAAGCACTGCCCGCAGCATGGTTCGGAGCGCGTGCTGATGGCGGACGATGTCGCGTACTACCGGCAGTGCCGCGAGAACTATCTGAAGCCTCCGGAGATGCCGCTGCGCCGCAACACGCCGATCCGCTGGTCGTGTCCTTACGACTGCGGCCTCTGTCCCGATCATGAGCAGCACAGTTGCGTGTCGCTCGTCGAAGTGACGGACGCGTGCAATCTGCGCTGCCCGATCTGCTACGCGGAGAGCGGGCCGGAGCGGCAGCATCACCGCTCGATGTCGATGATCGAGTCGATGCTCGACGCGATCATCGCCAACGAAGGGGAAGCGGATGTCGTCCAGATCTCCGGCGGCGAGCCGACGATTCATCCGGAGTTCTTCGCGATTCTCGATGCCGCGAAGAAGCGGCCGATCCGGCATCTGATGGTGAATACGAACGGAATTCGGATCGCGCGCGATGAAGCGTTCGCGCAGCGGCTCGCATCGTACAAGCCGCTCTTCGAGATCTATCTGCAGTTCGATTCGCTGCAGGCCCAGCCGCTCGAGCTGCTGCGCGGCGGAGATCTGCGCGACATCCGAATGAAAGCGATCGAGCGCCTCAATGAGCTCGACATCTCCACGACGCTCGTCGTCACGCTGCAGCGGGGTGTGAATGACGGGGAGATCGGCGCGATCATCGACTTCGCATTGAAGCAGCGCTGCGTGCGCGGGATCACGCTGCAACCGGTGCAGTCGGCAGGACGGCTCGACGGCTACGACGACGGAGCGCATCGCCTCACGCTGTCGGAAGTTCGCCGCAGGATCCTCGAGCAGTCGCCGCTCTTTGCACCCGAGGATCTGGTGCCGGTCCCTTGTCATCCCGATTCGTTGTGCATGGGCTACGCGCTCAAGAGCGGCGATGGTGCGATTCCGCTGACGTCGATGATCGGGCGCAACGCGTTGCTGGACGGAAGCCGCAACACGATCGTGTTCGAGAACGAGCCCGGCGTGCGCAACGCCTTCGTGCAACTGTTCTCGACGGCCCTCGGCGCCGAGTCCCAGCCGGAAAAGCTCAAGGATCTGCTCTGTTGTCTCCCGCGGGTCTCCGGCGATCTTCGCTACGGCGACATCTTCCGGCTGCTGATCGTGGAGTTCATCGACGCGCAGTCGTTCGATCTGCGATCGGTGAAGAAGACCTGCGTGCACATCGTCCATCCCGACGGGCGGCTGATTCCATTCGACACGTACAATCTGTTTTATCGCGATGATCTCGAGGAGAAGCGTCTCGCGCCGCTGCGGGCGTGGGCGGAAAGGTAGTCATGAGTACGAATGAGCCTGTCCCTGCGGCGCCGGCCGCGTTCAATCCTGCGGCGCTGATCGGCGGCCTGTTTCTCTCCCTCGGCTGCGGTGCGGTGGCGAATGTCGTCGCGGGCTTGATGGGGGCGAGCACCAACTCGAAGGTCCTCGCGTTCTTCATCGGACTCGTTCCTGGTCTGCTCTTCGTAGGCCTCTCACGATTGCCGAAGAGCCGTGGGCTGGCGGCCGGCTTCCTGATCGGCGGGTGCATCATTGCGTTAGTCGGCGGCGTTTGCGGCGCGGCGATCACGCCGCTGAATTTCAGGTAGGCGGGCAGGCTCAGAGCCAGCGCCTGACGCGCCGCCTGTACGCGTCGTACTCCTCGCCAAAGGCGTCGAGCACTAGGCGTTCTTCGCCGCGGACGATGACGACATCCAGCGTGAGCCAGAGCATCACCGCTGCGATTGCGAGCCAGAGTGCATCGGCCGCCACCGCGAGGCCGAAGACGATCAGGATGAGCGACACGTAGATCGGATTGCGCGAGATCGCGAAGGCACCGCTGGTGACCAGCGCCGACGGCCGGTGCCACGGCTCGATCGCCGTTTGCCGCCGGTGCAGCGCCAGCAGTGCCGATGCGGCCAGGGCCGCCGCGAGAGCGAGGATGACGATCCCTGCGATCCGCGGCAGGTGGAGCGGCAGAGGCCAGCGCGCCTGCAGGATGCAGCCGATGGTTAGCCAGAGCACGAACAGGATCGGCGGAAGACGGAGGAACTTCATTCCAGTGCCACCGCGATCGCCGTTTCGATCGCACACTCGGCGATTCCGATCTGATCGATGTCCGCATCGAGCCGGGCCCGCTCCACCGGCGGGACGGGTGTTCCCAGCTCGTGCCGGAGTGCCGCCGCCGCGCCGAGGAAGCGCGGATCGCGGCAGACGCCGCCGAGAGCTTCGAGCAGACTCGCGCTGCGCCAGCGGTCGCCGAGCTCCCACTGCATCCGCAGGCTGTCGCGCAGCAGTTGCGCCGCGTTCGCATCGCCGCGCGCGCGCATGACGAGCCCGAGCAGATTCAGCGACCAGGCGACACCTTCCTTGAAACTTCCGGTGCGCGACCAGGCGAGACACTCCTCCAGCCGCTCCTCCGCCTGCGGCAGCGCGCCGCCGTAGAACGAGGCCGCCGCGATATTCAGCAGCGACCAGGCGACCCCCTCCACATCCTTGCGCTGGCGGAACAGCGCCAGCGTCTCGTGCGAGAGGTCGAGCGCCGGCTGGAGATCGCCCCGCAGCCACGACGCGAACGCGATGTAGTTCAGCGCGCGGCCCGCGTTCGCCGTGTCCTCGAGATCGATCCAGAGATTGCGCGCGAGATGCAGGAGATCGACGGCGAGATCGTACTCACCGCGCTCGCGCGCGATGCCGCCGCGAAACTGCAGCGACTGTGCGAGGCTGGTCATGTCGCCGAGCGCCCGCGCCAGATCGATCGCCTTGTCGAGAAACGAGGTCGCCGCGTCGTAATCGCATTGCAGGAACGCCAGCGCGCCGGCGCCGGTCATCGCCTTCGCACGCACAGCGACGTCTTCACCGCCCGGCAGCGCGAGGATCTGATTCAGCCACGCACGCCCTTCGCTGTAGAGGCCGCGCAGATACCAGAACCACCACAGCGACGCGCCGAGCGTCAGCGCGAGCTCGGCATCGCGCTCCGCGATCGCCGACTCGAGTGCCGTGCGGAAGTTGTCCTCATCCTGTGCGAGGAGCTCGGTTTCGAGCTCGTTCTCTTCGGCGATGCGCGCCATGAGCCCGGCGTGCGCGAGCTGCACGAGCGAGCGGCGGCCGTTGCCGGTGAGGCAATCGAGCCCGTACTCGCGGATCGTCTCCAGCATCGAGAAGCGCGGCATGCCGCTGCGCGCCGCCGGGTCGCGCCGCAGGAATGCCTTGTCGAGCAGTGACGAAACGCCATCCATGACATCGTTGCCGGCGAGGCGCTCTGCCGCGGCGAGGGAGAAGCCTCCGCGGAAGATCGACAGCGTGGCGAAGAGATCCTTCTCTTCCTCGCTGAGGAGGTTGTAGCCCCAGGAGATGGCGGCGCGCATCGTCTGGTGACGCTCGGGAAGATCGCGCGCACCGCTGGAGAGCAGCTTGAAGCGCTCGCCCATGCGCGCGAGCATCGCATCGGGCGCGAGCATCTTCACGCGCGCTGCGGCGAGCTCGATCGCCAGCGGCAGGCCGTCGAGCCGTACGCAGATTCCGGCGATCGCGCGCAGGTTCTCCGGCGTCATCGCCAGATCCGGCTTCACGGCCGTCGCCCGTTCCACGAACAGCGCGACGGACGAGTACTGCGTCAGCGCTTCCGGTGCGAGAGGGAGATCGAGCGGCGGCAGCGTGAGCGACGGCACCGCGTATTCGTGCTCGCCGCGGATGTGCAGCGGAGAGCGGCTCGTGGCGAGCGCCTTCACATTCGGTGCTGCAGTCAATAGTTGGGCGATCACCGGCGCGGCATCGAGGAGCTGTTCGAAATTGTCGAGCACGAGCAGCATCGAGCGGTCGCGCAGCGCGCTCTTCACCGCATCCAGCAGCGCGCCCCCTTCCGGAACGCCGAGGACCGATGCGATCTCGGAGAGCACGAGACGGGGATCGAGGATCGGGCCGAGTGACACCCACCAGACGCCGTCTTCGTATTCGTGCAGGAGCTCGTGCGCGACGGCGAGGCTCAGACGCGTCTTGCCGGTGCCGCCCGGGCCGGTGAGCGTCAGCATGCGGACGTGATCGCGCCGCAGAAGGCTGAGCACATCATCGCGTTCGGCGTCGCGGCCGAGGAGGGGCGTGAGCGGCGCCGGCAGATTCGTCGGCGCGGCGATCTGGATCTGGTCCGTCGACGCCGTCTGCGTCATGTCCGGCGTGATCACTCCCGTGATCGCAGTCTCGTGATCGATGCGGAGCTGGCGCAGCTCGTCGAAGACCTCGCGTGCAGTGCGCGGGCGCCGCTCGCGGTCCTTCAGGATGGCGCGGAAGACGATCGTCGAGAGCTCGACGGGAACGATCGAGCCGCCTGGGCGCGTCAATGGCTGCGGCTCGCTCTTCAGAATCGAGTTCATGATCTCCGGCACGCTGCCGCCCTCGAACGGCAGACGGCCGCTGATCAGCTCGTAGAGAACGACGCCGAGACTCCAGATGTCGCTGCGCGAGTCGATCTGCCCCGCGCGGCGGAATTGTTCCGGCGACATGTAGGCGATCGTTCCGCGGATCGTGCCGGCCTGCGACGTCCGCTTGCGGTTTGCCATGCGCGCCAGGCCGAAGTCGAGCAGCTTCACGAAGCCGTCGGTGCGGACCATGATGTTGTCCGGCTTGATGTCGCGATGCACGAGGCCCACGGCCTCCGCCGCCGCGAGTGCGGAGGCGATCTGAACGCCGATACTGACGACATCGCGCAGCGGGATCTCGCCGCGCTGCAGGCGCTGGCGGAGCGAGATGCCGTCGACGTATTCGGTCGCGATGTAGTGGTCGCTGCCGAGCAGGCCGGTGTCGTAGACGGTTAGGATGTTCGGGTGATTCAGCGCGGATGCGGCGCGCGCTTCCTGCTCGAGCCGGTCGCGCAGCTCCGGGTCGTCGCGCAGCTCCGCGGGGAGAACCTTCAGAGCGACCGGGCGCTGGAGCTGCGTGTCGTGCGCGAGGTACACCTCACCCATGCCGCCCTGGCCGAGGAGAGAGCGGATCTCGTAACGCCCGTGGGTTGTGCCGGGTTGGAGCATGGGGGCCGCGAACGATTGTAATGGGCGATCAGTGCGCTGTTGAGCGAGCTTTCAGGAAGTAAAGCCCGGCGGCGATCACGATCGCGATTGCCACCGGGACGAGGAGCGGCATCAGGATGGAGATCGCGGAGAGCGAGAACGAGATCGCATCTTCGATGATGGAGAGAATTGGATTCGCGCAGCCGAGGGTGGTGACGGTCGAGCCGGCGCGCGTCGCCGCTTTGATGCTGTGCATGCCGAGGGCGGCGGGAGCGCCGATCATCAGTCCGATGATGGCGGCGAGGACGGGATCGAGTTTCGTGAACGCGGCGGCGACCGCGATCGCGGCGGCGAGCGGCCGCACGAAGGTCGCGATGCCGTGCAGAAAGTGATCGACGGCCGGCACTTTGTCGGCGATCACTTCGATGAATGTCGCGATGAGGAGCACCGCGAGCGCGACGTTCGACTGCAGCCAGACGAACGAGCCGTTGAGCTGCACACCGCCGAGATGCAGCCGCGCAGCAGCCGACAGCAGGAGCAGCGGCAGCCACGTATTCAGACCCGTCGATGCAGCAAGGCCGAGCCCGAGCAGCGCCGCAAGAACGACGGTCCCCCAATCCATCCCCCCAGTGTAGTTAAGTTGGTTCGCGGGGGTCACACCTGGAAAATCAACTTAACGCGTGAGGTTTGGCGCCCCGTTAAGTTGATTTTCCAGGTGTGACCCCCGAAAACCAACTTAACGCGGGAGGTTTGGCGCCCGTTAAGTTGATTTTCCAGGTGTGACCCCCGAAAACCAACTTAACTATTTGAGGCCGGTTACTACGAAGAGGTCGGAGAGGTAGCGGCGGTAGCCGTAGGCGTAGGTCTGGCCGTCGGGGGTCATGCAGGCGGGGGAGAGGTCCATCACGCCGCCTGGATCGGCGGGACGGATCGTGTGATGCAACGTCCGTTCGCCGCTCGCGATCTCGATCCGTACGACTTCGAGCATCGTCCGTCCCTGACCGGTGACGTAGATGCCGTTCCCGTCATCGCTCCATGCGAGCACGCGCTCGCCGGGAAGCCCGCCCTTCACCACCTGCGGTGCCGCACCGTCCGTCGAATAGATCGTCAGCCGGTGATCGGGACCGTTGAGCACGACGCGCGTTCCGTCGGGTGACACGCACATCGGAGCGCTCGCTCCTTCATCGGAGATCGGACGCGGCGTGCCGTCGCCGTTGATCTCGAGCAGGAACACGCGAATGCCATGTCCCGGCTCGTTGCCGAGGATGAAGAGAGTCTCCATGTCCTTGGCGAACTCCCACTTGTAGAACGACTCGAGCCCGCGCAACGGGATCGTGCGCGGATCTCCGGCGCCGGTGGGCAGCAGTTGAAGACGCGCGGGATTGCCCGAGCTCGCGGCGACCCACTTGCCATCCGCCGAGATCGCCCGTCCATATCCCTCACCGATGCTGACGCTGGGCGAGCCATCGAGCGCGCGAACGTAGATCTGATACTCGCCATCCGCGCGCGAGAACGCTCCCTGCTCCTCGAACACGATCTTCGATCCGTCGCGCGTGATCGACGTCAGGAATGACCAGTCGAACCACGAGAGGTTCTGATCGTGCTGATTGCCGATCCGGCCGGCCATGATCTCCCGCCGGCAGTAATCGAACGAGAGCAGGACCGTGCCGTCTTTGGAAATGTCGAAGAGTGAATAGCGTCCGGGCGCGGCGAGCAGCGTCCGCTCTTTTCCGTTCAGCGTGAAGGCAACGATGTCGCGTCCAGTCTCGGCGCGTTCGCGCGCGATCCAGATCTCGTCGCCTTTCGCGCTCCACGCGATCCCGCCCGTGCTGGGGAATGCATCGGAGCGAAAGACTTCATTTCCTTCGAGGTTGATCACGACGAGCGATCCGCGGTCATCGCCGTAGAACGGATGCTCGAAGAACGCGATCATGTTGCCTTTGGGCGAGAAGCGCGGGTGGCTGATCCACATCATCGACTTGTGAATGACGTTGCCGATCGGGTACTCGATGCGGAAGCTCTCACCGAGCTGGCGGAGGACGAGAAAGGTCTTGCCGTCGGGTCCCCACTCCGCTTCCTGCACGTTCTCGCAGATTTCGCGCGGCGCACCGCCGAAGAGGGGGATGCGCGCAAGCGTGCCGGAGGAGACCCAGCCGTGCGTGTAGCGGCGGCCGAGGGAGACAGCCATCTCGCCGGTGCTGGAGATGGAGAGGATGTCTGCGCCGGGCAGCCCGACACTGCGCGAGTGCCGCGTGCCGGCGACGGTCGAGTAGATCTCGATCGGCTGATCGTCCCAGGCCGCGCCGTAGACGATCGAGCCATCCGGCGCGAAGCGTGCGTTCATCAGAAAGCCGCGCCGGAACGTGAGGCGATGGAAGACCGCATTCGTTTTCTCGAGCGGCTTCTTCGCGCTCGTCTTCTTCTTCGAGTCGATGACCGACGACTCGCCGCTGCCGGAGAGCGTCTCGAGTGCGAATGCGAAATCGCGCATCGATGCGAAGCGATGCGCCGCGTTTTTCTCCAGCGCGTGATGAACGATGCGGTCGAGAGCGGGAGGGATGGCGCCGATCGTCTTCGGCTCATCCTTCAGGATCGCGTTCATCGTCTCGACGCCGCTGTCCCTCCGGAACGGATGCGTCCCGGCCAGCATCTCGTACAGCACGGAGCCGAGCGTGAAGATGTCGGAGCGGTGATCGACGCCGTCGCCGCGCACCTGTTCGGGCGACATGTAAGCGACCGTGCCGAGGATCACGCCGGGGTGCGTGCCACGGTTGATCGTGTTGTCTTCGCCGAGCGGCATCTCGTCGAGCAGTTTGGCGAGCCCGAAGTCGAGGAGCTTGATCCGCGAGTCCGTCATCACGAGCACGTTCTCAGGCTTTAGGTCGCGATGGACGATCTGCTTGTCATGCGCGGCGGCGAGGCCGTGCGCGAGCTGGACGGCGAAGTCGATGGCCCGCTTCGGCGTGACGGCACCTTTTGGAGTCACATCGGACGAGGAGTGCGAGATCGAGGAGTTGCCGTTCATCACATCGCGCAGCGTCCATCCCTCGAGGAGCTCGGAGACGATGAAGGGAGAGCCTTCGTGCGTGCCGAGTTCGAAGACGGTGAGGAGATTCGGATGATTCAGCACGCCGGCGGCGCGAGCTTCCTGCTGGAAGCGGCGAAGACGATCGCTGTTGTCCGCGAAGGATGAAGGAAGGATCTTGATCGCGACTTCGCGGCCGAGGCGCGGATCACGGGCGCGGTAAACCTCACCCATGCCCCCGCCCCCGAGCGGACCGAGAATCTCATAGGAGCCAACGAGTGCCCCAGCTCTGAGTTGCATTGGATGTGTCGGAGATTATGGCGCAAATCCGGAAGGATCGCGCTCAATTCCAGTGGTGCGAGTGCCACCAGATCTTTCGCAGATCGAACGTCGCGCCCCGGCAGAGATAAATCGGCATGTTCTCCTCGGCCATCCCATACGGATGTTCGTGCGGGAACGCCTGGTACGACGTGCAGTTGTCCTTCACGTCGTCCTCGCCCCATTGCAGCACGATGAGATTCGTGTATTCGACGTCAGGCGGACCCCAGTACCAATGGTTCTGATGCCGTGAATAGGCGCGCGGCAATCCCCAGGCGGGGCCAAAGAGATTCACGGCGCCGGCCTCTCCGTAGTTGCCCGTGAAGATGCCGGTCTTCGCCCGCTCGGCCGGCGGCAGGGAGTTGTAGACGCGGGCGACGTCGCGGACGAGCTCCGGCCATCCGAACTGGTCGCCCATCGGTTGCGGCAGCAGTCCGGCGTGATGCACTTCCGCCTTTTGCGGTACGAAACCGAGCGCTCGCGCATAGCGGAGGTACGACTGCGGCGGGAGCATCCAGGTGGCGAGCGGCGTCGTCGGAATCGCTCCGGCGATCAGCACTGCAACGATCGCCACCCGCAGCCACTTCTTCGAAGCCCAACTCTCGATTGCAGCAGCGCCGCCGGCG
The DNA here is from genome assembly GCA_021325515.1 of Acidobacteriota bacterium. Classification (GTDB taxonomy): domain Bacteria; phylum Acidobacteriota; class Thermoanaerobaculia; order Gp7-AA8; family Gp7-AA8; genus JAJPHC01. Next base: position 18,251 of record JAJPHC010000039.1, on the reverse strand, counting down.
AACATCATCGGATAGATCGGGAAGACGTAGTAATCCTTCGCATGCGCCGCGACCATCAGCGCGAAGAAGGCGGCGAAAATGTAGCCGAGGATGCGCCAGGAGCGGTCGCGGAGAAACCAGACGAGTCCCGACAGCCAGACGGGGAAGAGCAGCGGGTGCAGATCGAGAATCTGCTGTTTGAGGAACGCGAGCGGCGGCAGCACGACGTTCTTGCCCTCGCGTTTCACGTTCTGCAGATCTTCGATCGTGGGGAAGTGGTGCTGAATCTGCCAGACGAGATTGGGGAGGAACAGCAGCACGACGACGAGCCCACCCAGCCACACCCAGGGCTTCAGCAGTTCGCGCCGTTGCGGTGAGAGGAGCAACGCGACGAAGACGGCGAAGCCGAACGACAGCGTGGAGTGCTTGTTCTCGAGCCCGAGTCCTGTGAACAGTCCGAAGAGGAGCCAGAGCCGCGAGTCCCCGCTGCGCACGATGCGAATCAGAACGAGTACTGCGCTCATCCAATAGAGCGGCTCGAACGCGTTCATCGTGAGAAGGCTGTCGATCAGCAGAAACGCAGGCGCGATGAGAACCGCGAAGCCGGCGAGGAACTGCGCGTACCGGCCGCCGCCAAGCTCGCGCGCGATCAGCATCGTGAGTGCGATCAGCGCGGCGCCGGCGAAGGCGGGAAGGATTCGCACCGCCGCGAGCGATCCGCCCAGCAGCATCGCGAATCGCGTGTAGACGGCGATCAGCGGTGCTGCATCGACGTAGCCGAAGTCGAGATGCCGCGCCATGTCCATGTAATAAAGCTCGTCGCGGAAGTAGCCGTAGTTGCGCACGCTCGTGACCAGATGCAGCAGGAGCTTCGCGGAGCAGAGGAGCAGGAGGCCGGCGCGGTTCACGCGCGGCAGCGAGACGGCGTTCTCATCCATCGGGAGGTTCATACGATCGCCGGGGCTCGAAGTTCACTCTCGCGAAACGATCACGACGCGGCCTGCGAAGGGATGCGTCTCCGCTTCGGAGCGGATCGCCGCAAGCGAGATGGCGGGCTCGACGCCACCGGTACCGGCGCCGATCAACGGAAAGGCGATGCTGTGGAATCCGTGTCGCGCCGCCTCATTCAATGCGCTCACCGTGCAGCGCCGGATGATCGCTTCCGATGAGATCCAGAGCGCATTCAACGCGGCGACGTGGACGATGGCGCGGAAGGGCAGCCGTCCGGCGGCCGTGGTCACGGCGTCACCGGGCGCAAGCACGCCGAAACGCCGCAGCTCGCGAAACGGCGCATAGCCGCCGCGTTTCTTGATCGCACCCGATACGCCGCTCGGAAGGAGCAGCCACCAGGGGATGAAGTTGCGATTCCACGCATTGACGATCGCATCCGCATCGCGCTGTTCGAGGAGATCGCCGCTGCGGAGCTCGACGCTGCTCATCGCATCGGGTTCAGAGAGCGCCGATCATTTCTGACCATCGGCAGCTTGACCATTCACTTCGACTTCCACAGACGGCGTCGCAACTGCGACGGTGCCGTAGAGCGGTCAACGCTTCCTGAAGCGGTCGACGAGATCGGCCGCCTGCTCCTGCGTGACTCCGTCGATCTCGAACTGCAGCCGCACGCTGTTGAACAGCGTGACGTCGGGGCGCACGGGATGATCGCGGTCGACGACGCCCTGCATCCTGAGATGGACTTTAGGAACGGGGAGGGAGAGCTCGCGCGCAATGACTTCCACCAGCTCGATTCCGCACGCTGCCACGCCTGAGAGGAACGCCTCGGGCGGCGTGAGCGCCTCGCCGGGACAGCCGTTCTGCACGGGGCCGTCGACGATGACGTGGTGATTGCGGGCGCTGCAGAGCACGCGGCCGAACGTCTCCGTCGATCGCGCTTCGACCTCGTAGTGGCGAACGTTGGGTTGCGTCATGCGCGCATGATAGAGCAACGGCACCGCGCGGCATCCGGCGGCGACCTTCTCTCAATAGAAACGGCAGTGTCCCCCAAGACGAATTGGCGCTACAATTCGCCTAATCGCAAAACCCGGCAATCACTGAGGACTCGCCCCTCGCAGCACGAGTTCTCGTCTCTCGTTTCCCCTGAGGGAGGTTGTCATGACGAACGGTCGGGTTGCCACTGGTGTCGGCTGCATCCTTTCACTCGTTGCGTGGTGTGTTTTCGCTGGATCCAATCCGGCGCGTGTCGGCAGCGATCGAAGCGACGGCGCAAACATTCCTTCCGGCGGCGGGGGCAACATCCCCGGGCGAACGATACGCGACAATTCACAGGGCTGCGGTGCCTGTCACGGCTCCGCCAGTTACGGCGGCAATCCTGCTCCCACCGTCACCATCTCCGGTCCGAATACACTCGCCGCCGGAAACACCGGTGCCTATACGATCAAGACCGTATCCCCGTCCACCGATCCTCAGTCGAAATTCACAGGCATTGATGTCGCGTCATCGAACTTCGCGGGTCTGACGACGTCGGATGTCAATGCGCAACTCGTTGGGAACGAGATCACGCACAAGGCGCCGGCCAAAGCGCTGTCGGACGCCACGGCAACCGGCTACTCGTTTTCGTATCAGATGCCTGCCGGTCTCGCTCCGGGCAGCGCCCGCACGCTCTACGGTGCCTCGGCAGTGGGCTTCGGATTCGGCTGGAACTTCTCGCCGAATTTCAATGTCGTCGTACCGCTCGGTGCGAGCGGTCCCTCGAGCGTCATCGTCACTGCAAACTCATCGAGCAGTATTACGCTGAGCTGGAGCGGTGGAACTGCCGCGGCGTATCAGATCAACTACCAGACCGGCTCTTATCCGCTATTGACGAGTGACGGCTATAAGAAAACCGTCCTGGGTGCCAATGTAAAGGAGATCACCGGGCTCAGTCCTCTGACCACGTATTACTTCAAGGTCTGGGGGATGTCCGAGCTTCCAGCGGGGAGCGATCCGGGCACCACCCTCTTTTCGTCGAACAATGCGCAGGTCAGCGGCACCACACAGGACGTACCGGTCAATACGTTCCCATTCATTCGGACCGGCGAGATGGCTACCGCCCGTTTCGGCCACACGTCAACGCTCCTGCCGACCGGCAAAGTGCTGATCGCCGGCGGACAGAACGCGACGACTCCTTATCAATCTGCGGAGCTCTATGATCCCGCGACCGGCACGTTCACAAGCACAGGGAGTATGTCCCTTGCGCGCTCCGGCCATACAGCAACGGTCTTACTCAATGGGAAAGTACTCATTACAGGAGGTCATGCCTCCAGTACGCAAGCCGAGTTGTACGATCCCTACACAGGAACCTTCAGCAATACGGGGACGATGTCGGCGGCGAGAACCGGGCATACCGCGACTCTGCTGACGAATGGGAAAGTCCTGGTGGCGGGCGGCACAGCGAGCGTGCTGACCGCGGACTTGTACGACCCGTCGAATGGGACCTTCACCCCGACGCTGAACATGAGCACGGCGCGCTTCAATCACACGGCGACCCTGCTCACGAACGGCAAAGTGCTGCTTGCGGGAGGTTCGGCGACTGCGGGCGGCACTGCGCTCGCGACAGCGGAAGTCTTCAATCCATCCGGAAGTACATTTACGGCGACGACGAACAACCTCACGAACGCCCGCAAGTACCACACCGCGACCGCGCTCACGTCCGGAAACTCCGGGCTCGTGAGCCTCATCGGAGGGACGGACACCGCGGGCAATTCGCTGAACTCGACTGAGACGTACGACACGAGCAGCAACTCGTTCACTGCCAGCACGGCCGGGCCCTATGCGGCGGCCCGGCATCAGTCGACGCTCCTGCCGATCGGTATCGTGCTGACCACGGGCGGCCGCGCGACGAATGGCAATGCTCTCGATAATGTTGCCGCCGACTACAACAACCTCCATCTCTCCGAGCCGCGATTCGGCCATACGGCGACCGTGCTCGCCAGCGGACGCATTCTCATCGCAGGCGGCAGTGATACGTCCGGCAACCCGCTCGCATCGGCCGAGGTGTATGACACCAATTTGAACGTTCTCAACTATCCGATCTCGGTTCCCGGGAACTTCTTCAACATCGCAGACATGTCGGTTCCGCGCTATTCGCATACAGCGACGCTGTTGCCGAATGGCAAAGTGCTGGTGGCTGGCGGCTACTCCGATACGAACGTCAATGGCGACGGCTGCTCTTATGAGTACGACACGGCCGAGGTTTATGACGGGTCGTTCACGGCGACGACCAACAGCATGAGCAAGCATCGCGCGGAGCACACGGCGACGCTATTGCCCAATGGAAAGGTTCTGATTGCCGGCGGTTTCTGGGATTGCAACTCGGAGCACCTCAAGTCCGCCGATCTCTACGATCCTGCGACCAATGCGTTTACGCCGACCGGTGATATGGGAACGGGACGGATGCGTCACACAGCGACGCTGCTTGCCAATGGCAAAGTGCTCATTGCGGGCGGAAACATCATCTCGGGCTCGACGAAAACCGCGGAGCTATACGATCCCAGCACAGGCGTATTTACGGCGACGGGAAGCATGGTGACCGCCCGTTATGGCCACACCGCGACGCTTCTTCCCAATGGCAAGGTGCTGATTGCGGGAGGAATCGACGACACGAGCACGATTGCAAGCACCTATACGGCGGAACTGTATGACCCGAACAGCGGAACGTTTACGGCGAGCAATGCCACGACGTATTACAAGACAGCGCGCGATTCGCATATCGCGACGCTGTTGCCGAACGGGAAAGTCCTGGTCGCGGAGGGCGAGAACTACGCCAACAATACCTACAGCTCGATCTTCAGCGCTCTGCTGTATGACCCTCCAACGGACGATTATCAGCTCGTGGGGTGCTGCAATCCTCAAAACAACGGGGGACGCATCGGTGCCACGTCCACACTGCTGCCTGACGGCCGTGTGCTGATCATCGGCGGATTGAATGAAAACGGCCGGCTGACCACGGCTGAGGTCTATGACCCTGCGATGGACATGTCACTGCCCGTCGCCGATCACGACACAGCGAACAGCAGCACGCTGCTGGCGGCGCGCCAGTCGCACACCGCGACGCTGCTCCCTGATGGCACTGTGCTCATTACGGGAGGGATCAGCACCGGCGGCACCAAGCTGAAATCGGCGGAGTTCTTCCGTCTGGCGAGGAGCGCCACAGTGTTCGGCACGCCCCAGCCTTCCGTCACCTCCGCTCCCGCGGCGAGCTATCTGCCGGCTGCACTCACGTTTTCAGGAACGGGTTTCCGCGGAGACTCGGAAGCGTCATCGGGCGGCGGAAACAACTCGGCGGCCGATGTGCCTCTGTTGCGGCTGCAGCGCGCCGACAACGATCAGATGATTTTCGTGAGGCCATCGAGCCGGACTGCAACGGCCTTTACCTCGACGATCCTGAGCGGTCTTGCCGATGGTTACTACCGCGCATCGATCGTGTCGAAGGGCGTCCCGAGCACGGAGACACTCCTCTCGATCCGCAGCGAGAGTCTCGTCGCACCGGGCTCATTCAGTGCCACCGGTACTTCGAACACCTCGATCTCCGTCACATGGGCCGCCGTGAACGGAGCTTCGACGTATGAAGTCTTCCGCTCGAGCGATCATCTGAACTACACGAGCAGGGGCGTCACCGCTTCCCTGGCCTTGTCCGACGGGGCGACATCCGGAACGGCCTATCTCTACAAAGTCCATGCGATCGACGCGCTGGGCGGCATCGGTCCCGACACGGCACCGGATATCGCGACGGCGATGACGTTCACCGACGATCCGATCGTGGCGGGTACGACGCCGGTGAAGGCGGCGCACATCACTGAGCTGCGCACTGCGATCAACGCCGTGCGCGTCCTGGCGGGAATCGGGACGACGACGTTTACCGACACGCTGACGCCGCTGAGCACGAAGGTGCGCGCGACTCATGTCAGCGAGCTGCGCACCGCGCTGAGTGCCGCGTTCACGGCCATGAGTCTGACTCCGATTTCTTATACTGATCCCACGTTGTCGACAGCGATCAAGGTCAAAGGAGCTCATCTCACGGAATTGCGGAATGCGGTGAAGTGAAGGCGATTCTCGCGCTCGATCAGGGAACGACGAGCTCGCGCGCGATCGTCTTCGATGCGGCCGGCGACATCCTCGCTGTGGCGCAGCGCGAGCTGCGGCAGATCTATCCGCAGCCGGGATGGGTCGAGCACGATCCGCGCGAGATCGCGGCGACGCAGCTCGCCGTCGCCGCCGAAGCGTCCCGAGGCTTCGACATCGCGGCGATCGGGATCACGAATCAGCGCGAAACGACGATCGTCTGGGATCGCGGCACCGGTGAGCCGGTCGCGAATGCGATCGTCTGGCAGGACCGCCGCACCGCGGAGATGTGCGATGCGCTTCGCGAACATGAGCCGCTCTTTCGCGCGCGGACCGGACTGGTGCTCGATCCGTATTTCTCGGCGACGAAGATCCGCTGGCTGCTCGATCGCACACGCATCGATCCGGAACGGCTCGCATTCGGCACGGTCGACACGTGGCTGATCTGGCAGCTCACGCAAGGCCGCGTGCATGTCACCGATGTCACGAACGCGTCGCGCACGCTGCTGTTCGACATCCACCGCGGCGAGTGGGATGACGAGCTGCTGCAGATCATGAACATCCCCCGCTCGATGCTGCCGCGCGTGATCGCCTCGGGCGAAGTCGCGGGAGTGACCAGCGACGGAATTCCGATCGCGGGAATCGCCGGCGATCAGCAGGCCGCGCTCTTCGGCCAACGCTGCGTTGCACCCGGCATGGCGAAGAACACGTACGGCACCGGCTGCTTTCTCGTGATGCACACGGGCGGCTCCGCGGTGCAGTCGCGCCATGGACTGCTGACGACGCGCGCGGCGGGCGCGTCTGAGTTCGCGCTGGAGGGGAGCGTGTTCGTCGCCGGCGCCGCCATTCAATGGCTGCGCGACAATCTCGGCATCATCCGGCATGCGGCGGATGTCGAAGCGCTCGCGGCCTCGGTGCCCGACAACGGCGGTGTGACGTTCGTACCTGCGTTCACCGGACTCGGCGCGCCTCACTGGGATCCGCATGCGCGCGGCGCGATTCTCGGGATCACGCGCGGCACGACGGCGGCGCACATCGCGCGCGCGGCGCTGGAAGCGATCGCGCTGCAGAATGCCGAAGTGATCGAGGCGATGCGGGCGGATTCAGGAATCGCGATGCGGGAGTTGCGGGTCGACGGCGGTGCTTGCCGCAATGATCTCCTGATGCAGCTTCAGGCGGATGTGACCGGACTCCGCGTGATCCGCTCGCGCGTCGCGGAGACGACGGCGCTGGGCGCCGCATACCTCGCCGGACTCGCGACCGGATTCTGGAAATCCGATGACCTGCAGTGGAAAGCGGACCGCGTGTTCGAGCCGGGGAGCCTGCGCACCGATCTCGTTGAGCAGTGGCGCGATGCGATCTCGCGTGTGAAGTGAGGAGCGCGGACGCCGCGTCCGCGCCCCTCCTACATCGGCAGCCAGTACGACAGCTTCACCAGAAACACGTCATGCGACGGCGCATTCGCGACGCCGTGCAGATCGCGGCGGAGCCGGAAGTCGCCGGCGCCCAGCGTGTCTGCGCGGTTCTCGTTCCAGACGATGTACAGCGCCGAGCCCGGCCGGAACTCCCAACGCGTCACTGCACTCGCGCGCACGCTGCGGAAGTCGAAATCGGGATTCGGCACGGTGCCCGTGTAGGGGATGAAGTCGGCCGTGCGCGCCGCGGCGAGCGCATGATCATCGTGGTAATCGCCTGATGCAATGAATGGTTGGACATAGAGCTGAAGCGAGAGCTTCGGCGTGACGGTCCAGTCCAGGCGGGTGCCGAGTTCGAACGTCCGCTGCTCGAGATCGGCGAAGACGTAGCGCTTGCCGAATGTCGCGATCGCCTGCGGATCGCCGATGGTTGCGACGTACTGCGTGTGATCGTGCGACCGCGAGACCGTCGGCGCGATGCTCAGCAGCAGGTTCGATGACGGCTGTGCCGTCAGCGTGACGCCGAGAGAGCGCGAGTACGAGCCGTCGTCCACATGGTCGGCATGCCCGTTGAGCGTGAAGTAGAAGTGCTTGCGGGTGTCGCTGCCGAAGCTTTGATCGGAGCTCCACGAAGCGCGCGTGCGCATGACCGGACCGCCGCGCGTTCCGCGGTCGTTGATCGCGCCGGGCGACAGAAAGAGCGACGCGCGATAGTTCCAGTAGTTGGCGAGCGTCGCGAAATGATCGGCGAAGATCCCGCGCTCCAGCGTGTCTCCGTCGAAATTCCGGTTCATCCACGTGCCGAGCCACAGCGTCTTCGAGCGGAATCGCTCCGTCGGCTCTTCGTTCACGTACTGCATGACGAAGTGGGAAGAGACCATGTCGGTGCGCTGCATGAAGCCGGTGTCGTTGGTCTCGAATCCCGGCGAGTAGGCGTGGATCTCGGCGAGCGGGCGCCAGAGTCCCGTGGTCTTCGAGATCATCGCCTTGCCTGCCCAGCCATCGAGCGAGGTGCGCGTGGGATCCTCGTGAAACGAGGTCGCGTCGGGGCGGCTGAAATACCGCGACGGCGATCGCTGCGCGTTCAGGATCGCCTCGGGGCTGCCGGAAATCCGCGAGCCGGCGCCGAACCATTCGAATACCCAGCTCTTCCTGTCGAACGAGGTGTAGCCATCCACGCCGATCGTCTCCGCGCGATCGCGCATGCCGGACAACTCCTTCGGCAGACTCCGGTCCACGGAAGTGACCATGATGCCGACGCGCGAGCTCTCGCCGATCTCGCGCGTGTCGCGCGTGACGAAGTAGTTGGTCATCGGCTCGACCGCCTGCCGCGACTGCAGCGGGCCGAGCTCGAAGCGCGCATGCTCCGTATCGGTCAGCGCGTCGAGCACACCGATCGTCCACTTGCCTGCCTTCCCCGTCAGCTTCGCGGCGCCGAGGATCGTGGTGTCGGTCGGCGAGTCGACGAAGTCGGCATCGACACTTCCCTGCGGTGCGCGGCCGATGCGCCGCGAGTAGAAGAGACTCGGCGCGAAGAAGAAACTGAAATGACTCGGCGCCGGTGAATCGCCGAAGCGGAAGATGTTCACTCCCTCGGTGAAGAAGGGCCGCTTCTCCGGATAGAACGTTTCGAACTGGCTGAGGTTCACGACCGCGGGATCGACTTCGACCTGACCGAAATCGGGATTCACCGTGCCGGTCAGCGTGAGCGTCGACGTCAGCGCGTACTTCACGTCGACGCCGCCGTCGATCTTCTGCTTCGACTGCTGGAGGAACGGATTCGTGCGGTCGAAGCGCGAGCGGACGTCGGTGCGTGCGACCGTGTACGGCGAAATCTCGAGCGAGCGTCCGCGATGAATGCCTTCGATGCCGGTGAGATCGGCGAAGTGCGAGACGAAGCCGGTGCCGCCCTTCGGCGTGTTCACGATGCGGACCGTCTCGTTGAGGCGCGTGATCTTGCGCGTGATGTTGATGCCCCACACATGGCTCGGCAGATCGGGGAAGCGAAGCTGCGAAAAGGGGATTCGCACTTCGGCGATCCAGCCATCGGGAACGATCTTCATCTCTGCTTCCCACACACCGTCCCAGCTCGCGTCTTCACCGATGTCGTTGTAGAGAACGGTGTCGAGCTGCTGGCCGGCGGGGGTGACAGTGAATGCGTTGCCGGAGAGGCGGTCGTGCTGCGAGTCGATGTTGATCGAGAGGAAGTCGGCGTTGACGAAGTTGTCGCGGCGCGCCAGAAGCGCCGTCGGGCGATGATCGTCCGTCATCTTGGCGCCGAAGTAGATCGCGTTGTCGTCGTAGACGATGCGGACGCTGGTCGGCAGCGTCGAAGGCTTGCCATCGTCGGGATCATGCTGCGTGAAGTCGGTGAACTCCGGCGCGGCTTGCCACGCCGCCTCGGAGAGATCGCCGTCGATGGTGATGGGTGAGGTCGCGCGCACCGCGCGCAGCACCGGCCGCTCCGGCCAGTTCGCCGCAAGTGCGGCAGGCACACAAAGAATCGTCAGCAGAACAAGGGAAACGTATTTCATGGATCTCCGTAGCTTGATGGAGTACGAGAACATTCTGGTCGAGTTTGCGGAATGATGTGGTGAACGAGTCGTGGCTCTTTTTGTTTTCGGGGTTTCTGGGGTGCTGGGTTTCTTGGGCGCTAGGTCGCTGGGTGTTTGAGTTTCTGGTTCTCTGAGTTTCTGGTTCTCCGTGAGTGCCCCAGTGCCCCAGTGCCCCAGTGCCCCAGTGCCCCAGCGCCCCAGCGCCCCGCCCCCCGCCCCCCGCGCCCCATTCAGGTGTATGTTCATCCCCTCCCATGGCGATCCAACTGCACGGCCAGCTCGCCGGTTTTCATGTGCCCGAGCTTCTCGGGTTCCTGAATCTCAACCGGAAGAGCGGCGTGCTCGAAGTCAGCAATGGAACGCATACGGCCGGCATTTTCTTCGATACGGGAGAAGTCGTATGGGCGCGCACCAACGATGCGCGATTGCGGCTCGGTGCGCTCCTTCTGCGCACGCGGCAGATCAGCCGCGAGCAATACGCGCGCGTCGAGTCGGTGATGCTGCTGCGCGATGGGATGAAGTTCGGCGCGGCGGCGGTGGAAGAGGGCGTGCTGACCGACGACGCATTGCAGGACGCGCTCAAGCTTCAGGTCGCGGAGATCGTCTTCGACTGCTATCCATGGAGCGAAGGATCGTTCGCCTTCAACGACTCGCTGCGGTTGCCGGAGCATGCGGTGACGATCGCGTGCGAGATCTGCAATCTGATCATGGAAGGCGCGCGGCGGATCGACGAGTGGCAGGAGTGCATCCAGCTCTTTCCCGACGACGCGGTCGTGCTGCGGCGCGCCCCGCATCCCGAGATGCCGAGCGACTTCACGCTGTCGCGCGAAGAGTGGGAGCTGTTGTCGCGTGTCGATGGGCACACGCCGCTGCGCGAGCTCGCGCCGGCCGGCTCCGATCCGCTCGACACGTACCGGCTGTTGTACGGCCTGCTCGCGAATCGTCTGATCGAAGCCGGTGCCGCGCCGGAGGGCGAAGATGAAGCGGTCATCGATGTGCCGCCGCGACGCGACGATACCAACCTCCTCATCTCGCGCGAGGCAACGCTCTCGTTCCGCAGACGATCGGATGAGACGGTCGGATTCCTCGTCCCTTTCGCCGACGGGCGGCCGCACACTCTGACGGAACAGGAGTACCGGATCGGGCGACGTCCCGACAACGAGGTGCACATCATCGATCTGAGCGTCTCCGCGCATCACGCGCGCATCTTCCGCTCGGCTGATGGATGGATGGTCGAGGATCTGAACAGCCGCAACGGCACCTGCGTGAATGACGAGCCGATCGAGCAGGCGACGGTCCTTCATCACAGCGACCGGGTTCGATTCGGCGACGCGCAGTACACGTTCAATCTGGTGTCGTATGCGTCGATGGCGAAGAGCGCGAGTTGATTGTCGTTGCGCGGGCGCGCGGTGCTGTTACGCCGCGAGTCGCTGCAGCAGCGTGAACCGTGAGCGCTTCACGAGACGCGCTGCGGGAATCGTCGAGGCTGCGCCGAGCAGCGTGAGCGCGACGCCGGTGCCGAGGCGGGCTTTCGAGCTGAGGTGACGGCCTGCGAGGAGCGCGACTCCTGCGCCAAACACCGCACGCGTGCCGACGACGAACACTAATTGAGGAAGGGAGAGCAGGCGTTTTTGCATGGCGAAACCTCCGTTTCGAAATTCATGCAATTTGTCTGACCTCGACGGTGGGCCCATTCCACCGCGAGCCCGCGAACCCGCGTACCCGCGCACCCGTTCCTCCGGGCTCAGCCTTTGCAACAGGCGCGGCCATGACGACCGGAATCGGGATCGACAAAGCGACCGAGCTCTCTCCCAAAGATTTTGAACGCCTGCTTTTGCGAACGCTCACCGCGATGAAAAAGGGCGACTTCGGTGTGCGGATGCCGGTGGAGTTCACCGGCACGCAAGGAAAAATTGCCGACGCGCTCAACGACATCCTCGACCTCAGCGAGCGCACCTCGAAAGAGGTCGAGCGGATCTCGAATGTCGTCGGCAAAGAAGGAAAGCTGAATCAGCGCGCGCAGGTACCGAGCGCGGGCGGCGACTGGCTCGTCATCACCGAGTCCGTCAACACGCTCATCGGCGATCTCGTCCAGCCAACGAATGAGATCTCCCGCGTCATCGGCGCCGTCGCTCGCGGCGATCTCTCGCTGACGATGGCCACCGAATTCGACGGCCGCGCCCTGAAAGGGGAGTTCATTCGGACGGCGAAGACGGTGAACACGATGGTGAGCCAGCTCGGCTCATTCGCATCGGAAGTGCTTCGCGTCGCGCGCGAAGTCGGAACCGAAGGCAAGCTCGGCGGACAGGCGGATGTCAAAGGGGTGAGCGGCACATGGCGCGATCTCACCGACTCCGTCAACACGATGGCCGGCAATCTCACGGGCCAGGTCCGCAACATCGCCGAAGTCACGACCGCCGTCGCCAACGGCGACCTCTCGAAGAAGATCACCGTCGAAGTGCGCGGCGAGATTCAGGAGCTGAAGAACACGATCAACGTCATGGTCGATCAGCTCCGCTCATTCGCCTCGGAAGTCACGCGCGTGGCGCGCGAAGTCGGCAGCGAAGGAAAACTCGGCGGCCAGGCCGATGTGCAGGGTGTCAGCGGCACGTGGCGCGATCTGACGGACTCCGTGAATTACATGGCGGCGAACCTGACGAATCAGGTGCGCAACATCGCCGGCGTCACCACCGCCGTTGCAAGGGGCGACCTCTCCAAACAGATCACCGTCGATGCACGCGGCGAGATCCTCGAGCTGAAGAACACGATCAACACGATGGTCGACCAGTTGCGGTCGTTCGCTTCGGAAGTCACGCGCGTGGCGCGTGAAGTCGGCAGCGAAGGAAAGCTCGGCGGCCAGGCCGACGTGCAGGGTGTCAGCGGCACGTGGCGCGATCTGACGGACTCCGTGAACTACATGGCGGCGAACCTGACGAGCCAGGTGCGCAACATCGCCGACGTCACGACCGCGGTCGCGAACGGCGACCTCTCCAAGAAGATCACTGCCGAGGCGCAGGGAGAGATCCTCGAGTTGAAGAGCACGATCAACACGATGGTCGATCAGTTGCGCGCGTTCGCCTCGGAAGTCACGCGCGTGGCGCGCGAAGTCGGTACGGAAGGACAGCTCGGCGGCCAGGCGGAAGTGCCGGGCGTCGCCGGTACGTGGAAGGACCTCACAGACTCCGTCAACGCGATGGCGTCGAACCTCACCGCGCAGGTGCGCAACATCGCGGACGTCACGACTGCGGTCGCGATGGGCGACCTCTCGAAGAAGATCACCGTCTCGGTGCGCGGCGAGATTCTCGAGCTGAAGAACACGATCAACACGATGGTCGATCAGCTCAACTCGTTCGCGGCGGAAGTCACGCGCGTGGCGCGTGAAGTCGGTACGGAAGGGAAACTCGGCGGCCAGGCGGAAGTGCGCGGCGTCGCCGGCACGTGGAAGGACCTGACCGATTCGGTCAACTCGATGGCCGGCAATCTCACCGGCCAGGTGCGCAACATCGCCGACGTTACGACCGCGGTCGCCATGGGCGATCTCTCCAAGAAGATCACCGTCGATGTGAAGGGCGAGATCCTCGAGCTGAAGAACACGATCAACACGATGGTCGATCAGCTCCGCGCGTTCGCTTCGGAAGTCACGCGTGTCGCGCGGGAAGTCGGCAGCGAAGGAAAACTGGGCGGCCAGGCGGACGTGCCGGGAGTCGCGGGCACGTGGAAGGACCTCACCGACTCGGTCAACGCCATGGCCGGCAACCTCACTTCGCAGGTGCGCAACATCGCGGACGTCACGACCGCGGTCGCGATGGGCGACCTCTCGAAGAAGATCACGGTCGATGTGAAAGGCGAGATCCTCGAGCTGAAGAACACGATCAACACGATGGTCGATCAGCTCCGCTCGTTCGCGTCGGAGGTCACGCGCGTCGCGCGTGAAGTCGGCAAGGAAGGGAAGCTGGGCGGTCAGGCGGACGTGCAGGGGGTGGCTGGCACGTGGAAAGACCTTACCGATTCGGTGAACTCGATGGCCGGCAACCTCACCGCGCAGGTGCGCAACATCGCGCAGGTGACGACGGCCGTCGCCAACGGCGATCTCTCCAAGAAGATCACCGTCGATGTGAAAGGGGAGATCCTCGAGTTGAAGAACACGATCAACTCGATGGTCGACCAGCTCAACTCGTTCGCCTCGGAAGTCACGCGCGTGGCGCGCGAAGTCGGCAGCGAAGGAAAGCTCGGCGGCCAGGCCGAAGTGAAGGGCGTGGCCGGCACGTGGAAGGACCTCACCGACAACGTCAACATGATGGCGTCGAATCTGACGGCGCAGGTGCGCAACATCGCGCAGGTGACGACCGCGGTCGCGAACGGCGATCTGTCGAAGAAGATCACGGTCGATGTGCGCGGCGAGATCCTCGAATTGAAGAACACCATCAACACGATGGTCGATCAGCTCAACTCCTTCGCAGCGGAAGTCACGCGTGTCGCCCGGGAGGTCGGCACGGAGGGGAAGCTCGGCGGCCAGGCGCAGGTGAAGGGCGTGGCCGGCACATGGAAGGATTTGACCGACTCGGTCAACTCGATGGCCGCGAATCTCACCGGGCAGGTGCGCAACATCGCGGATGTCACCACCGCCGTCGCCATGGGCGATCTGTCGAAGAAGATCACGGTCGATGTACGCGGCGAGATTCTCGAGTTGAAGAACACGATCAACACGATGGTCGATCAGCTCAACTCGTTCGCGTCGGAAGTCACGCGCGTTGCCCGCGAAGTCGGCACGGAAGGGCGCCTCGGCGGCCAGGCGCAGGTGAAGGGCGTGGCCGGCACGTGGAAGGATCTGACCGACAACGTCAACATGATGGCGTCGAACCTGACGAATCAGGTGCGCGGCATCGCCAAGGTCGTGACGGCGATCGCCCGAGGAAATCTGAAGCAGAAGCTGATGGTCGAAGCGCGGGGAGAGATCGCGGAGCTCGGCGATACGATCAACGAGATGATCGACACGCTGGCGACCTTCGCCGATCAGGTTACCGGCGTGGCGCGCGAAGTCGGTGTGGAAGGGAAGCTCGGCGGCCAGGCGAACGTGCCGGGCGCTGCCGGCACGTGGCGCGATCTGACGGACAACGTCAACCAGCTCGCTGCGAATCTGACGACGCAGGTGCGCGCGATCGCCGACGTTGCGACCGCCGTGACCAAGGGCGACCTCACGCGCAGCATCACCGTGCAGGCGGAGGGAGAGCTCGCCGCACTCAAGGGCAACATCAACGAGATGATCCGCAACCTGCGCGAGACGACGCTGCGGAACTCGGAGCAGGACTGGCTGAAGACGAACCTCGCGAAGTTCACACGCATGATGCAGGGTCAGAAGAACCTCAGCACCGTGTCGCAGATGATCCTGAGCGAGCTCGCGCCGCTGGTGGGTGCGAAGCATGGTGTCTTCTACATCTCCGACAATCCGACCGGAGAAGCGCCGCTCCTGCGCCTCGCTGCGACCTACGCGTATCGCGAGCGGAAGCATCTCAACAAGGAGTTCCGCATCGGCGAGGGGCTGATCGGTCAGGCCGCGTTCGAGAAGCAGCGCATCCTGCTGACGAACGCGCCCGACGACTACGTCCAGATCAACTCCGGCCTCGGTGAAGCGAAGCCGCTGCAGATCATCATTCTGCCGATCGTGTTCGAAGGGCAGGTGCTGGCGGTGATGGAGCTGGCGTCGTTCACGCCGTTCTCCGAGATCAACCAGTCGCTGCTCGATCAGCTTACCGAGTCGATCGGCGTCGTCCTCAACACGATCCAGGCGAACATGAGAACGGAGGAGCTGCTCTCGCAGTCGCAGTCGCTCGCCGAAGAGCTGCAGGCGCAGCAGGAGGAGCTCACCGAAACGAACAAGCGCCTCGAACAGCAGGCGAAGTCGCTGCAGGCCTCGGAAGAACTGCTCAAGCAGCAGCAGGAAGAGCTGCAGCAGTCGAACGAGGAGCTCGAAGAAAAGGCGAGGCTGCTGCAGGCGCAGAACGCCGAGGTCGAGCGGAAGAATCAGGAAGTCGAAGAGGCGAAGGGACAGCTCGAAGAAAAGGCGCGGCAGCTCGCGCTGACGTCGAAGTACAAGAGCGAGTTCCTGGCGAACATGTCGCACGAGTTGCGCACTCCGCTCAACTCGCTGCTGATTCTGGCCAAGCTGCTGGCCGACAATCCGGATGGCAATCTCAACGACCGTCAGGTCGATTTCGCCAAGACGATTCATGCGTCGGGCGTCGATCTGCTGACGCTCATCAACGACATCCTCGACCTGTCGAAGATCGAGTCGGGAATGATGACGCTGAACCTGAGCGAGATGGCGTTCGGCGAAGTGCGCGATCTGATGGAGCGCAACTTCCGGCAGGTCGCGCAGGACAAGGGGCTCGGCTTCGATATCGACCTCGCACAGAGTCTGCCGCCCACGCTGCGCACCGATCCGATGCGGCTGCAGCAGATCCTCAAGAATCTTCTCGGCAACGCGTTCAAGTTCACGGAGCACGGCGGCGTGACGCTGAAGATCGAGCCGGTCAAGTCCGGCTGGTCGCAGGGCCACGACACACTCGATCGCGCCGACACCGTGATCGCGTTTCGCGTGACGGATACCGGAGTCGGGATCGCGGAGGACAAGCAGAAGATCATCTTCGAGGCGTTCCAGCAGGCAGACGCATCGACGACGCGCAAATACGGCGGCACCGGCCTCGGGCTCTCGATCTCGCGCGAGATCGCGCGCCTGCTCGGAGGCGAGATCCGCGTGGAGAGCGTGCCGGACGAGGGATCGACGTTCACACTCTATGTGCCGCAGAGCTACATCGCGCCGCAGCGTAAGGAGAGCATGGGACCGGCCCTCAGCCTGTCCGCCGCCGAGCCCGCGGCGATGAGAGCGAAGACAGAGGGGCCGGCGGAGAGCTCGCCCTTCACACAGATCGAGGAGCACGTGCCCGATGATCGCGAGTCGATCGTGCGCGGCGACCGCATCGTGCTGATCATCGAGGACGACGTGAAGTTCGCGAAGATCCTCATCGACATGGCGCACGACAAAGGCTTCAAGGCGGTCGTGGCCACGCGCGGCGAGAGCGGCCTCGATCTCGCGCGGCGCTACGCACCCGATGCGATCACGCTCGACATCGAGCTCCCCGACATGGAAGGGTGGACCGTCCTCGATCGCCTCAAGCATGAGAAGGCGACGCGGCACATCCCGGTACACATCATTTCTGCGGATGAGGAATCGAGCCGCGGCATGAAGCTCGGTGCGTTCGCCCATCTCGAGAAGCCGGTGACGAAGGAGAAGCTCGACGAGGCATTCGCGCGGATCAAGGGATTCGTCGAGCGGCCTAACAAGACGCTGCTCGTCGTCGAGGACAATGAGCAGCAGCGCGGCGCGATCGTTGATCTCATCGGCGATCCGGATGTCGAGATCACGGCAGTGGGCTCGGGCCAGGAAGCGCTCGATGCTCTGCGCAACCGGCGCTTCGACTGTATGGTCCTCGACCTCGGCCTCCCCGACATGAGCGGCTTCGAGTTCATCGACCGGCTCAAGAACGACCTGGAGATCCACGACATCCCGATCGTCGTCTACACCGGCCGCGAGCTGACGAGGAAGGAAGAGTCCGATCTCAATCAGATCGCCGACGCGATCATCGTGAAAGACGTGCGCTCGCCGGAGCGGCTCCTCGACGAGACCGCGCTCTTCCTGCACCGCGTCGAGGCGAATCTGCCGCCCAACAAGCGGCAGATCCTCGAGCAGTTGCACGAGTCGGATCCCGTGCTCGCAGGCCGCACGGCGCTCGTGGTCGACGACGACATGCGCAACATCTACGCGCTGACGTCGCTGCTGGAGCGCCACAAGATGAAGGTGCGTTACGCGGAGTCAGGCGCCGAAGGCATCGACGTGCTCAAGCGGACGCCGGGCATCGACGTCGTGCTGATGGACGTGATGATGCCGGAGATGGATGGCTATGAGGCGATGCGCAGGATTCGGGAGATGGAGGAGTACAAGAGCCTGCCGATCATCGCGCTGACCGCGAAGGCGATGAAGGGCGATCGCGAGAAGTGCATGGAGGCCGGCGCCTCGGACTACATCACCAAACCGATCGACGCCCAGCAGTTGGTATCGCTGCTCCGCGTCTGGCTATACCGCTAGTGCTCTGTCCTCGAATTCGGCGCAATACCGTTGCGGTTCTGACGGGCCGAACGCGCGAAGCCCCGACGCAGGCGATGCGGGACATCGTCGAGGAGGGGCGAC
>JAJPHC010000002.1 GCA_021325515.1 Acidobacteriota bacterium | reverse complement strand
TTGTTCGGCATCGCCGCGGTGCTTGTGACGCTGGCGGCGAGGAGGAGTCCCTATTGACTCGCTCAACCTAAGAGTACGGTGCACCGGACGCCGTGCCGTTCGCTGCCATGCTCGGTGTATCATTATCCGGTGTCGCTCTTGCCGTGTGAAGCACGGCGCCGGTGAGCGGCCAAACGTTAGCCGCCGAGGCAAGAATGGATGACGGAATCCTCCACATCGCCGAAATCCCCTACGAGTCCGGCGAGCTGCGTTTTCGGTTTGCTCGTCGCTTGTCTGACGACGGAACGAAGTGGATTCGCGAGGGCCGTTTCGTGGAGTACTCACCATCCGGTCAAGTTCTTTCCGAGGGTGAATACGAGAACGACACAGAGCACGGCTTCTGGCGGGACTACTACGAGAACGGTCAACTCGCCGCGGAAGGTTGCTACGACCATGGCAAGGAAGTCGGCATTTGGCGATTCTGGAACGAGGATGGAACCCCAGAAGAACCAGTCGAACACCTCGGAGCAGAGGCCAGTGGCAACGGCGGCGGCTAACTCATCGGTGCACCGGACGCCGTGCCGTTCGCTGCCATCTTTGGCGTATCATGGTCGGGAATCGCTCTTGCTGTGTGAAGCACGGCGCCGGTGAGCGACCGAACGTTGGGCGCCGCGTGACAGCGCGAGGGTTTCCTGCGACCTTTCTTTTGCTCTACTCGATTTCCGATGCGTGCTCTCGCATGAGATAATCGTAGCAACGAAGGGGCTAGCCTATGCGATTTGCTATCCGCGCGATTTGTCTGGCGGTCCTCATCGCCATCATCGACGGGCGTCCACTTGAGAGTCAGACGACACACGCAACGAATCCATGTGGCCGGTATCAACTGTTTCAGGGTTCGATACCATGGGGATCTGGAGAGGCAACTGGCGTGATCATGAAGATCGATACGCAAACCGGACAGACCTGGGTTTACATTCAAGGAGCCAATGTTGCCTTCGATCACGGCGGCTGGCTGCCGATTCAGGAATTCAAGCGGCAGTAGATGAGATGTTTATGGACAAAGATCAGATTCAAGAAATCGCAAGGTCGGTTTTGCACGCCCGAGGGCTCGAAGGGTGGGTTGTCACATGGGTCCAGAGACTGGACGGCATTAATAGATGGAGCGTCGCTGTGGGCGATGGTGATCATCATTGTCCAATCGAATTTCAATCGGAAAGCGTGCTCACTGACGAGCTCCTACGGCGTTTCTTGAATCGTGGCATTGATGGCTGCCTTGGCGAGCACACCACCTTCTGAGCGGTCGCGCCAACCCCCAACGACCTCTCCGACGCTCCGCGACGTTCCAAGACCTTAGTACGGCGCTCCCCATCTGGTTCGATGCGGCGGCTCTTTGCCAAACCACCCGAGAAACATCAGGCAAGTGGCCAGCGCCCAACTCGCGGCTGCAGCGGACTTCGACCCGCTCGCTGGTAAACTCATTCCGCACTGACGGCGTGGCGGGTCGAAGCCGCTGAGCCGAAATACGTTGGACGGACGTAACTTCATGCACTGCAAGCTCTGTCATGCCGACCGCCCTTTGATGAGGTCTCATATTTTCCCAGAGCTTCTTTGGCAGACGGTCTACGACGCCAATCATGTTGCGATGACGTCCCAACAAGGAATGAAGTTCGCCCGGAAATTGCGCAAGGGTCTTCGTGAACCGCTGTTGTGCTCCGAATGTGAGGCGCTTATCGGGCGATACGAACATTATTTCGCCGGCGTCTGGCTGAACCCGCCGGTGTTACCTACCCAAGTATCGCCTGACGCAAATGCTGTGCATCTCTCAGGATTGGACTACATCAAGTTCAAGCTGTTCCATTTGTCAATCATTTGGAGATGCGGCGTCGCGCAGATGCCTGAGTTTGGAAACGTCAAGCTCGGTCCTCATGAACCGCGGTTGCGTGAAATGCTTCTATCTGGCTCCGCGGGAACCTCAATTGAGTATCCGCTCTCCGCTGCGGTTGTTATCCAACCCCAGACTCGAAAGGTGATGAAGGACTTCCTTGTTACCCCGCAGACTGCGCGCGAGCAATCAGGAGCCAAGAGCTACGTCGGCGTGTATGCAGGTTGCCTTTGGAGAGTCGGTGTCTCCAACCATCCGAGCGCTCGCCCAACGCCCCTGAAGGAAGACGGCTCGATATCGATGGCACTTGTTCCCGTCGACTTCTTGCCACATATCGTTCGGCTGGTTCGGCAGCACGTGATTTACGAAGACTTGAAGAAGCGGGTGAATTGAATCGAGACCGAACGCCGTCCAACTCAACGGTGCAGCCGATGCCGTGCCGTTCGCTGCCGTGGTCGGCGTATCATCACTTCACTCGCTCCTGCCGCGTGAAGCACGGCACGGCTGAGCGTTAAGCCGTTGGGCGTACGGAAACATGGCGACTTTGAAACATGAGTACTGGCTCGATTCCGAAGGACTTCCGGGCCTCTGCCACGCTGGGCCAGATGGAGATGGCTTTCGGAAACTTCTGGGCGAGGGTGCCACATTGGTTGCGGTGATCGAAGCGTCCACACGGTACGAAGCGATGTCCAAGTACTATCAGATGCTTGGTCGGGGTGCCTACGACTCCGACCATCCGGACGATCACAAACCGTATTCGGAAGAACTTCGTCGCAGGCAAGACGATCTCCCGTCAGACAAGTAGAAGGCGAAAGTCACCGCTTACAAATGCTGATTTTCTGCGAACGGCACGGCGAGCAAACCGCCGCCGTCGTCTGTCGACACCACATCAAGGTGCACGACCGGGCAGTGGGATTCATACAGAATTCTGACGACCCTGATGACCTTCAAGCATGGTGTGACGGCTGCGAGAGAATGTTTGACCAAGAGCAGGACAGAACCGAAGAGTTTCGCAAGTACAACGACTTCGCGGTTGTATGTGTCACTTGCTATGACCAACTCCGATCATCACATTCTCGCCAAGTGGGCCGAGACTGAGAACGACTCCAGGAAGCGTACAAAACCGACGCCCAACTCGGCGCGGCTGAGCTCCAGGGACGTTAGCCGCCATGCGCAATACCGTCGTCGTATTCGCCGTAACCTTCCTCGTAGGTTGCGCGCCGCAAGGCACACTGGAAATCTACGAGCTACCTTATGACTACCGTGGTTGGGTAGAGATTCGATATGACGACCCCACTTGCGCGTCCTTGCCGCGAGGAGAACCACGTACGCTCGTCATTTCTCCCACCGGAAAGCTGTGTACGAGTTCACAAATGCAATTCAAGATGCACAAAGAGGAGTATTACTACGTCGGAAATGGCAAACGGGCGCGGCTGCCAGATATCTTCCACCACTCCATCTCGGAGCCCCGAATGATTTGGAACGGGGACTATTACGCCAGAGAAACCTCTTCTCCGAAAGGAGGCTTCGTGCGGTTGTTCGTAGGAACGAAGGCCGACTACTCGAAGGAGGTCGGCCGCGAACGAGCCAATTCAGAGGACCCACGTTAGCATAACCCGTCGGTCCCGAGTCCGGTTCCAAGATGGCTAACTTGGCGCTGCACCGGCCTCCCACCCGCTCGCCGCAGCCTTTCCAGAGCTATACTTCTTCGTGGCGGGTCGGAGCCGGTGAACGCCAGACCCGTTAGGCGTCGGAACGACGATGGCTTTTCACATCACTCATCGCTACGGCGATATGGAGCGCCCTGAGTCCCTCGCGGCATTCGTCGAACTGCTTAGCGAATTGGATCAAGACTTGGAGGATACAGAGCACGCCTCGGTATCCGTTTCTCATGAATCGGAGTGGTGTATCTCCGTCTCGCGAGGCGGCTACGTCATTTTCGAGCACCTTGAGAATGGTGGAGAGCGCCACATGCGTGGTGTCTCCGACGGCAAGATCATCGATCTTTGGACTCTCCTGGCAGAAGGTGAGATCGCAAGAATCGAACAAGAACCGTGGCTTGCAGGGTACGGCTGACCCGACGCCTAACTCGCCGTGTGCACCGCACGCCGTCCCGTTCGCTGCCATCTTCTGTGCGGTATCATCGGCGAGCGTCGCTTCGGCCGTGTGAAGCACGGCGCCGGTGAGCGGCAGGGACGTTAGGCGTCCCCTCGATGGCATTTGTAGTCGTGGCCGTTCTCGTAGTCACCTTAGTAGCGGGATGGCTAGTCCTGGGCGATCGGGCCTCGTCAGGACCTCCCGAACCCACCTATCGCGAGCTCCGGATTGCGGACCTCTTCGAGGATCTCGAAAACAGTGGGTACGATACGAAGGGACCACTTGAGTGGAAGTACGTATTCATGCATCGTGAATACGCACCACTCGCAAGTCTGGCCAAACTTCTGCGGGATCGGGGCTACACCATCGTGGAAGCCGAAGAGATGACTGAGCCAGAAAACGAATTCGTGGAGCATCGCATCGTGTTTTCGAAAAGGGAAACGCATACCCCAGATTCGCTCGCAGCGCGCAACCTTGAGATGACGGATTTCGCGGAAAGGTGTGGGGTCGACCTTTATGACGGTAGTTGGGTCATAGATCCGAACGCGGAAGAACCCTACGCAGATGAACCGGACGCCTAACTCGTGCCGGGGATTCCACCGAGTTGGCCCATTGCAGTCTCGCCAAGAGCCTCGTTGGTGACGAAGAGGCAATCGTGCGAATGGCTTCAGCGCTCGAAGGTCAAATTCTTCCGCAGGTGTGGGCGCAAGGCGAAGACATTGCCTACGCCACCCTTCGTAACGCCAAGGTCGTTCTCATGTTCGAACGAGCCAAACGTGACGTAACCGCTCTGTATCTACGCTCAAAAGATCTGGAAGAGGCACTGCGCGAAGACCTCAACGCCGTCTAACTCACCCGAGCGACCAAACGTTAGGCAGTCGCAGTGTACGACTGAGTTTCCTTTCCGCTTGTGTCCGGGTTGATGCTTTCCATACGGTGATGGCGGGAGCTTTGGAAATGTGAAGCGTTTCCATGTTTCCTCGTCGAATGTCCCGACGTGGCCACCATTCCCTTTTCAACCACAGCCACAGCCCCATAATGATGGTGTTAAGCTTTGCGCCAACACATCTGTGGGAGAAAGAATGAAACGAGTGCTGCTCTGCATGATTGCGTTCACCTTGACCGCATGCCCGGCCGACATGTGGATTCCGTTGCAGGCCGGCCCGCGTCCGGCAGTTGCGTACGAGCACGTGCAATTTCTGCAGACGGCTCCCGAGCGGCCATACACGGAAATCGGGATCATCACGCCGCCCGAGAGCGAATACGACACCGAAGCCGAGATGGTGAAAGCGGTAAGAGAAGAAGCGGCACGGCACGGGGCCGACGCCATATTCATCGAATCGCAAGACGAGAAAGAGGGCTGGCACTTCAGTGCAGGCCGATTCGGCGCCTCCGGCGGGAGCGGAACTTCCATGAGGGTTCGGGCCAAGGCAATCGTGTGGAATGCGGCTCCGAGCTAACTTTCCGGTGCAGCCGCCTCGTCCCTTCGAAGCGGCGTTCTTCGCCCGATGTCTGCTCATGCTCTTCCAGCTATCGCTGCGCCGCGCGGTGCCACTCGTAATCCAGCAGTTCCAGACCGAGCGCGCGGTTCTCGACGTTCTCCACCGGCTTGACGGTGATCGTCAGCTCGTCGCGATCGCTGCGTGACTGCACGCGATAGCGGCGGTCGACGTGCTGTGCGGCGGCTTCGAACGTCTCCAGCGGCTTTCCGTCCAGCGCGATCGTCACCGACTGCTTCGGCAGATCGAGCATTCCGAGATGCAGCGTCAGCTCCGCATCTCCCGCCAGTCCCGGCAGCTCGAGCTGCGAGTCGCCCGCCGCCCAGCGCCACGTCTCCCCCTGCGCGTTGATCTCCTCGCCGTACCACCCGCGCTCGAACGTCGCGCGGCTCTCGATCGGCGCCACGAACACTTCGAAGTAGCGCAACGAGCTCAGATTCCAGACGCGCTCGCGCGTTCGCCGGAAGTGAATCCCCTCACCCTGCCCCCCCTCGGCCTGCACTAACCATCCGTTGCGCCGGTCGGCGACCGAGAGCGGCGTCCAGTCGTCGGGAATCCACACGATCTGATAGTCGGAGAGAAAGTAGCGCGCGTACGGCCACATGCTGCCGTGCACGTACAGCGTCGTCTTCCTCCGATCGAGATGACCGCGAATCCACTGCACGGCGGCATAGGTCGGCGCCGGCGTCGTGCGAACCACACGCAGCGCAGGCCAGATCCAGATGACGAGCCGCAGCATGATGGCGAGGAGCAGCGCGGCGGGGACGGCGATCGCCGCGCGCGCACTCCACCCCTCGAGCCATCGTCCGATCTGGAACGCCCCTTCGGTCGAGAGCAGCGCCACGAGCGGCATCACGCCGATCGAAAGCCGCGACGCGCCTTCGAAGCCGAGCATGAAGAGAGCGAACAGGAGAAAGGGGCCGAACGTCAGCAGAATGCCGAGCGTCGCGCGGCGCAGCCTCAGCACGGCGATGCCCGCGAGCACCGACAGCGCAGCCGCCGGCTTGCCCGCGTACGACGGAATCAGAAAGTAGATGATGAACATCCGCGGCAGATGCGGCCGCATCGGATTGCGATAGGAGTCGTACTTCATCACCCACTCGCTCTGGCTGCGCGCCGCGGCGAGGTAGTCCTGCCAGGAGGAACTGGCGAGCGCTGCGCCCACATACGCACCGCACCCGATCGCCAGCGCGAGCAGCGTGCCGCCGCACACGATCGCGATGCGCCGCGGCAGCGGACGGCTCGTGTCGCGCAACAGCACCCACACAGCCGCCGTCCAGGGGAACACACCCATCAGCGCATTCTGCGGACGAAAGGCGACGGCGACGCCGAGGAGCACGCAGCCCCACCACCACGAGGAGCTCGAGCGGCGGCCATCGAGCAGCAGCGCGACCGCGAACATCACGGACACGACGGCGGGCACGTCGCTGAAGGCCGTTCCGCCGTAGAACCAGATGTTCGGCAGAAAGGCCATCACGACACCGCTCATCGTCGCCTGCAGCGGTTCGATTCCGAACGCTCTCGCCACGACGTACGCCGCGGGGACGACGAGAAATCCTGCAACGAGATTCACATCCTGCAGCGCGCGGAAGTCGCTGCTCGCGAACAGCCGGAAGAGCTTGCCGAGGAGGATGAACGCCGGGAAGCCGAGAGGATGCGGCTGGTGCGAAGCGACATCGTAGTGCCGCAGCGCATGACAGAACAGCGTTTCGTCCCACTCCCACACCGTGGCGGCGCGCGCGACGAAGCGGGAAAGGCCGGCAACGATCGTCGCGAGAATCAGCAGCCGGTGTTCTTTCATCTACTCGGACTCGCCGACCTCGATCGAGACGATGCGGCCCTGCTCGAGCCGCACATCGATCGTCGTGGTCTCGCAACCGCAGACGTCCCACGACACGCGCTGCGATCCGCCGTCGAACGTCTCCACTCCGAACTGCGGGCGGTCACCGTACAGCACCTGCACCTTGCCGAGCGGATCGCCGATCGCGATTCCGGAGGGCGTCATCAGTTTCGGGAAGGGCTTCGCGGCCTTCGCCGGCTCCTCGCACGGCGCCGGCGGCCGCTCGCCCACATAGATGCCCTTCATGACCGGATCGCTTCCCTCATGAGGATCGAGCCTGAAGCGGACATACAGCTCTCCATCCTGATAGCAGAGCATGCCTTTCCGCACCGGCGCATTTCCATAGGTCTGCTGCAATTCATGCGCGGTGATCGCCGGCCCGTCGACACAGAAGGGACCGAGGCAGGTCGCGAGGGGACTCTTCGGCGAATCGACGGCGAAGAGGAGCGCAACGATCAGCGGGACCATCGCGGTGCATTGTATGGTCGTTAGGACCGCAGCGAACCGCGAACGCGCTCGACGAGCTCCGTGCGCCGCTCGCTGTCGGGCGAGCCGTCGAGCGGCAGATGCACCGTGAACGTCGAGCCGGCGCCGCGCTGCGAGACCACTTCGATGCGGCCGCCGAGAATCTCGACGAAGCTCTTCGCGAGCGAGAGGCCGAGGCCGGTGCCCTGCTTGCCGAACTTCCGCCCTTCGTCGGTCTGATGGAAGTGATCGAAGATCTTGTTGATCTCGGACTCGCTGATCCCGATTCCCTTGTCGCTCACGACGAAGCTCACCGACTCCCGTTTCAGCGGCGAGACGGAGGCGGCCTCGCGATGGACGGTCAGCGTCACGATCGAGCCGGCGGGAGAAAACTTCACCGCATTGGAGAGCAGGTTGAAGAGGATCTGCTTGAGCCGCGACTCGTCGAGGCATGCGGTGGAGATCTGCGGATCGATGGACGTCACGATCGTGATCTGCGATTCCGCGGCCGCCCCTTTCATCACCCGCTCGACGGACGTGACCGTCTCGCGCAGATCGAACGTCTCGAAGTTGACGCGCAGCTTTCCGGCCTCGATCTTCGAGAGATCGAGGATGTCGTTGATCAGGTTCAGCAGATAGGAGCCGGCGGTGTTGATGTTCTCGAGGAAGCGGTAGAAGCGCGGCTCGAGCGAGCCCTTCGCCGTCCTGAGGAGAATCGCCGAGAAGCCGATGATCGAGTTGAGCGGCGTGCGCAGCTCGTGCGACATGTTGGCGAGGAACTGGCTCTTCGAGCGATCGGCGGCCACGAGGCGCACGTTCGTCTCGCGCAGTTCCGAGGTGCGGTCGGCGACGCGCTGCTCGAGGGCCAGCGTGAGCCCTTCGAGATCCTGATAGAGGCGCGCATTGGCGAGCGCGATCGCCGCCTGATTCGCGATGGCCGTCAGCAGCACGACGTCATCGCGCGTGAACTGGTTCTTCTGATAGCTCTGCACGATGATCGCGCCGACGACGTGATTGCGCGCGATCATCGGCACGCCCAGCCACGACTCCGTCGGCTCCTCCTCGGCCATCACCGCGGTGAGACCCATGCGCCGCTCTTCGGCCGCCGTGCGCAGCAGGAGCGGCTGGCGCTGCAGCACGACATACGACGTGAGGCCCGCGCCGATCGGGATCTTCGTCTTCGGCTGCACGACGCCGTCGCGCACGTCGTACTCGAGCCGCAGCTCGTTCGCGGTCTCGTCGAGCAGCGCGATCGTGAAGAACGAGACGTCGACGACTTCCTTGCAGGCGTCGTAGACGGCGAGCATCAGATCGGAGGTCGACACGTTGAGCGCGATGGTGCGGCCGACGTTCGTCAGCGACGAGAGGCGCCTCACGAGATTGTGGCTGGCGCTTCGCTCGCCGGCGAGCTTGCGAGCCATCACGTTGATCAGCACGCCGACGAGACACCAGCCGAGAAGCCCCGGCCAGCGAAGCGACGGATAGGAGATCGTGACGAGCACCGCAAAGGGGAGCGTCGGGAGGAAGACGAGAAGATCGACGAGGAAGAGAATCGGAATCGTGCGCGCCGCGTAGCCGTAGGCGCGCTCGACGTTCGCCATCACGAGGCCGTTCGTGAGCTGCAGGACGATTCCGCAGAGCGCGACGCGGCCGGCCGCCGCGAAGCTCGCCTCGAGAACGGGCGGGCGCCCTCCCATCCACTCATAGGCGAGCGACGCGATGGTGATCGGAATGCCGTAGGTGCCGAAGAGTCCCCACACCTTCGCGTACTCGACGGCGGGATCGGCGCCCTTGCGCCGGAGCGCCTGCACGGCGACGTAGATGCGCGCGATGATCACGGCGGCGACGCCCAGCCACGCGGAGATGACGAGGCCGAGGAGCGGAATCGCCATCGCCAGCGCGGTGAGCGCGAAGGTCACGAAGACGACATCGGTCAGCGAGAACTTCAGCAGCGCGATGCTGAGCGTGAAGAAGAAGAGGATGAGAAGCAGCGGCACGAACGCGCTGCCGAGCGAGGCGGCGATGGCCGCCGGCTCGCCGGCACGCCGCAGCGTCATGACGATGAGCAGAAGGAGACCGAGCGTCCCCTGGGACGCAAACACGGCGAGCATGTCTCGCCGCGAAGGAGAACGATGCGGTTGCGCAACGAGGACCATTGGGTTGCGATTCTTCAAGAGATGGTACGCCTAATCGGAGCGCGGGCGTCCTCGCCCGCAGCCGGCGAGCGTCCCGCTCGGCGGCCATGGAATGGACTCACACCGGCCGCCAGCCGTGGACGGCTGACGGCTGCGGGCGGGACGCCCGCGCTCCTTTGCGACGGGGACAGCGAGCACCTGCAATCGGGAACGGTTTCATGGAATGGACTCGCACCGGCGGGCGGGACGCCCGCGCTCCTATGCGAATGCGGCGCGGACTGCGGAGACCGGAGGCCGGTTCGCAGGATCGAACTCGAGCGCCTGCATCAACGTAGATGCCACGGACTCGGGGACGGTTTCATTGAGATCGCGCAGCGGCCGCGGCTTCGACGTGAGATGCAGATTGATCATCTCCGTCATCGAGGCGCGCGCGCAATTCGCGAAGGGATATTCGCCGGTGAGCGCCTGATAGAACAGCACGCCGACGCTGTAGACATCGGACCGCTCGTCATAGGGTCTTCCGATGAGACGCTCCGGCGCCATGAACTGCGGCGTGCCGAGGAGCGTGCCCGCTTCGGTGATGCCATCGAGATCGGCAGGGCGCTCGGCGTCCATCAGCCGCGCGATGCCGAAGTCGACGACCTTGACGATCTCGCTCCCCGCGCTCTCGTGAAGAAAGACGTTGTCCGGCTTGATGTCGCGATGCACGATGCCGGCTCCATGCGCGGCACCGAGCGCCTCGCACACCGGCACGGCGATCGCCGCGCAGCGCGGCAGCGGAAGCCGCGGCGTCTCGCGCAGCAATGAGCCCATCGTCCGTCCCGTCAGAAGCTCCATCACGAGATACGGCATGCCGCTCGACGAGATCGCGAAGTCGAGCACCTCCACCGCATTCGGATGATTGATGCGGCAGGCGGCGACGCCTTCCCGGCGGAAGCGCAGGATCTGTTCGCGCGAGTGCGCATCGGGCGAGGGCCGCATCACTTTGATGGCGACGGGGCGGCGCAGCTCGACATGCATCCCGCGGAAGACGGCGCCGAAACCTCCCTCGCCGATCTTCTCCTCGAGCCGGTACGTCTCGTCGAGAATCGTGCCGGTGAGCGCGTCGGAGAGCGCGCCGAACATCCGCTGCGTCTGATCCTGCGCCACGAGGAGTTGTTCGTTGCGGCGCTGCAGATCGAAGTTGCGCTGCCGCAACTCGCGCTGCAGCCGGAACAGCTTCACCTGCGTTCCGACGCGCGCCAGAACCTCGGCCGCCTCGAACGGCTTCATGATGTAGTCGACGCCGCCGGCCTCGAACGCCTTCACCTTCTCCGCGACATCTTCGACCGCGGAGATGAAGATGACCGGCACCTCGCGCGTGCGCTGCATCGACTTGAGCGATTCGCAGACTTCGTAGCCGCTCATCTTCGGCATCTGGATGTCGAGGAGGATGATCTCCGGCGGATCGAGCTCGATGATCTGCAGCGCATCGCGCCCGTTGGACGCGGAGCGAACGACGTAGCCGGCCTGCTCCAGGATTCCCGTCAGGAGCATCCGGTTGACGCCGTTGTCATCGACTACGACGACGTTTCCACTGGACATAGTCAGGCAGGAGGCAAGTGTACCGCCGCTTGTGCGCTGGCTCCTCTTCTTCGGGCGGCGCGGGTGAACTGGTCGTCGAAGCGGCGCGGGAGCGGGAGGGGATGATGTTTCTCGCGGAAGGGCTCGGTCTCGAGCATCAGATTGAAGCCTGCGGCGGAGACGATGCGCGCCGCGCGCGCCAGCAGCGGAGCGAGCGGGAACGTCCGTCTCGCGACTTCGATCGGCGCAACGATGCCTTCCACCTCCTGCAGCTCCCTGGCATACCTAACCAGCTGCTGCACCTCGGCCTCTTCGCCGCTGTGCGCCACCAGCCAGAAGTCCTCCGGCTCCGCCTCGACCGGGCTCTCGCGAAGATCGAGATCGACGAACGACTCCGAATCGATCGCGTGCGTCACCGGCTCGACGACATACGTCGTCTCGAACCGCCGCATCACGGCGCCGGTCGCCGCCGCGTAGTCGCTCCATTTCAGGAGGCGCGCGACGTAGTCCATCGGCATGTCGACATCTTTCAATTCGCCGAGGAGGCCGGAGGGGAAGGCGTCGACGATGAGGCGCTCGAACGACGCGTAGTCGATGCCATCCGAAGGATGCAGCGTGGGGATGCCGCCGGCGAGCTCGGGAGCGCCGGCCGTGGTGAGAATCGCCGCGCGGCCGGACAGACCGAGCTTCGTCAGGACGCGGCGCGCGCGCGCGAGGTGGCCGAGACCGCCGCCGACGGCGTAGTAGAGGATCATCGTGAGAAGCGGAGAGCGCCGCCGCGGCTCGCCAGTGCATCGAACAGCGAGAGGTAGCGGCGCGTCTCCTCGCCGGCATCGTAACGTTCGTGCGCGAGCCGCAACGCGCGCGCGCCCATCGCCTGCACCTCGTCCGCGGACATCGCGGCCGCGCGATCGATGGCCGCGCGGCAACTGTGAAGATCTCCCGCCTCGAAGAGCAGCCCTTCGCCGAAATCGCGCATGCCGCCCGTTCGCGACGCGATCACCGGCACGCCGAGCGCCGCCGATTCGAGGAGCACGTTCGGAAAGCCGTCGTAATGCGAAGGGATGACGACGAAATCGCTCGCGAGGTAATACGGAATGAGTGCGAAGCGATCGACCGCGTCGACGCGAGTGTGCGTGAAGCCGTCGAACGAAAGAGTGGTCTCGCCGACGACGATGAGATGAAACTCCTGCCCGCTCTTCCGGAGCGCTTCGAGAAAGAAGGGGACGCCTTTCTTGGCTTTGAGGTGGCCGAAGAAGCCGAGCGTTCTCGCATCGCGCGCGGCGAGGCCGGCGGCGCGCTTGCGGTCTCCTTCCGTCGCCTGCCAGAGATCGAAATCGATTCCGTTGGGAATCACCGTCGCTTCGACATCGAACATCGCGGCGATCTTCTCCGCATGCTCGCTCGTCACGGTGCACACCGCTTCGGCGCGGCGCAGCGCGTCTTCGAGCACCGGCCGGCGCCGCGGATCGAAGAGGCCGGCGTCGAGCTCGTTGCCGCGGATGAGCGTGATCAGCGGCCGGTCGAGCCACGCCGCGAAGGCCGGCGCCGCGAGCATCGGCAGCATGCCGCCGAACGCGACGACGGCCGTCGCGCGCGGCGCGTCGCTTCGAACGCGATTCCAGGCCGTGTTGATCGTGTGCGCGCCGTCAGGCTCGCGGCGGTCGAGATAGACGACATCGACCTCGACGCCCGCGCGCCGCAGCCCGCGCACGATGCGGTCGCAGGAGACCGCCATCCCGCCGCGATCAGGCGGATAGTTCTCCGTCAACCAGAGCAGGCGGTGCATCAACTGTCTCCGAAGCCCGGCTCGCGCTCGTCGAGATCGGGCGCCGCGGCATGCCTCGCGCGCGAGTCGAATGAGCGAACGTCGTACTCGTCGTAGTACGGATCGCTGCGATCGAGTCCGAGCGGATGATAGAGACCGCCCGCATAGAACTGATGGCGGAAGCCGTAGGCCCACTCGTGCCCATCGGCCGGCGTCCACTCCTTCTCCGGCTTGTGCGCCATGCAGTCGAGACACGTCGTGAATCCGGATGCCGCCGACAGATGTTCGCTGCACATCGGGCGGCCGCAGTTGGAGCACTCGCTGGTCGCGGGATTGCCGCAGTTGCGAAACATCAGAAAGCCGCGCTGCGCTGCACATTCATTCATCGCGCATCTCCTCACTTCGCCGGACGCAGTTGCTGGAAGACGTCGCTGATCACTTCCACGATCAGCTTCGGATTCGCCGGCTCCGAACCGGCGATCTTCATCGTTTTGCTCGCGGTGAGCGTGCTCTTCTTCTCGCCCGTCTCGCTCGCGCCTGCCACTTCGTAGAACTTGTTGCGCACGGTCAGCTCGACATCGACGGTGCACTTGCGCGAGTCCTTGGTCTTGGTCTTCCACTTTCCGCTGCTCGCCTTTTTCGTCACGGTGCGATGGCGCAGCATGTCGTCGATGCTCCAGCGCAGGCGGCTGCCGTCGGCCAGCACGAGCTCCGCGCGCATCCAGGGATCGCGGTAGTACTTCTCCGACATGCGCTGGCGGGGCGATTCCGTCCGGACGAGTTTTTCCTTCGCCATCGGCTCCCGCAGATCGAGCTCGAGATGCATCGCCTCGGTCAGATCAGCATCCTCACGCAGAAGGTGCAGCAGCGGCAGCCCCGTGACGCGGAGGTTGTCCGAGACATTGAGGTTGCGGGTCTTCAGGTAGATCACGAGCGGCGCGAAGAAAAGAACGACGCAGAACAGAAACCACGCAGACAGAACCGATCTGGAAAGATTCATGGCCGTTCCGGCGACATTGCCGCCGATCGCGACCGCGACCACGACGAACATCGAGCAGCCGGTGCTGCAGCCGGCGTTGCTCATGTTCGTATCCATGTTGGCGATCGGCTGCAGCAGCTCGATCAGTTCCCCGATCGGCCGATTGAGCTTCACCTGTTTCTGCTCGATGATCGATCGCTGCTCACTGTTGAGCGAGCGGGAGATCTTCCAGGCTTTCAGCATCGCACTCCTCGTACACTTTCTGCAGCGCGGCGAGCGCTGCGCTCCATGTGAACTTCTCCATGACGGTGGCGCGGGCGCGCGCGCCCATCTCGCGCACGAGCGCCGGATGATCGAGCAGGATGCGCAGTGCGCGGGCCAGCTCGTCGGGACGCTCGGGATGGACGAGCCAGCCGTTGTCGCGATGGCGGATGATCTCGCGCACGGGTGGCAGATCGGAGGCGACGACTGCGACGCCCGAACCCATCGACTCGACGATCTTGAGCGGCGCGCATCCCTGCAGCGTGTTGCGCGGGCAATCGGTGAGTGGTGCAACGGAGAGCCAGGCGTGCTGGCGCCATGCGGCGAGCTCCGGCTCATCCATGGCGAAGCGCCAGACGACGCGATCGCGAATGGCGAGGCGATCGATCAGGCGCTCGAAGGGACGCCAGGCGCGCGACTCCTGCGAGCCGATGATGACGAGGCGCAGCTCGGGATAGTCGCCCAGCCGCGCGAAGGCGCGCAGCAGAGTGTCGATCCCCTGCCACGGCTGGGGCGCTCCGAAATAGAGCAGATAGCGTTCGGGTGCATCGGGGGGGCGGGGCTGCGGCGCATCGACGTCCGAGCCGTTGGGGATGACGCGGATCTTCTGCGCCTCCACGCCGATCGACTCGAGGCACTTCGCCGTCGTGTGCGACGGCGTCACGATCGCGTCCGCGGCATCGCAGCATGCGCGCTCGAGCGTGCGGATCTTCTCCAGCGTGCGCGGCGCGATGGCGTCGAAGACCACCGGCAGCTCGATCGACGGCAGGGCGTTGACCTCATACACGCAGGCGTAGCGATGCGGGCGCAGCGCGATCGGCGCGCCGCTCCAGGGATCGCGGAAGTGCGCCATCTCCAGCGACGGCTCGAGCTCGTCGACGGCGCGGCTCAGCGCGGCGCCGTACGTCATCGCCCGCTCGAGAAAGTTCTCGATGGAGGAGAGGAACCGGACGATCTCCACGTTCCCGTCGCGCTGGTGCAACGGCAGGTTAGGCGCACCGAGGACGAAGAGCGCGCCGCCGCCGTAGAAATCGAAGAGGGCACGCGAAAAGCGGTCGATGTGGATCGCCGCACCTTTCCGCGAAGGAAAGCGATCGAAGGCGGCGTACAGGGCCCGGTGCGCTCGCTCCAACATAATCAGCAGTGATGATTAGTGATTAGTGACGAGTGACGAGTGACCAGTGAAGAGTGGGGTGTTGCCTAAATGACAACTCTTCACTCATCACTCTTCACTCGTCACTCATCACTCTTCACTCGTCACTCATCACTCTTCACTCGTCACTCATCACTCTTCACTCGTCACTCTTCACTCATCACTCATCACTCTTCACTCGTCACTCATCACTCATCACTCGTCACTCATCACTCATCACTCTTCTCTCTTCACTCATCACTCTTCACTCTTCACTCATCACTCTTCACTCTTCACTCATCACTCTTCACTCGTCACTCATCACTCATCACTCTTCACTCATCACTCGTCACTTCCCTGTCAGTTTATGCTTTGACCCATCATGAGCGAAGAAGACTCCCTCGTCGAGCGGCGGATGCGGTACATCGAGCGCCAGAAGAAGCTGGGGCATGGGGTCGATGTCCGGACCGAAGGGTTGAAGCCGGAGGGCTCGGGGAAGCCGAACCGGCATGGCATGCCGGCGCTTCCCGTCGATCAACGCCTCGTCACCAACTGGCCCGTCCTCGACCTCGGCGACGTCCCGAATGTCGCGACGAGCGCGTGGCGGCTGGACATCGGAGGTCTCGTCGAGAATCCCGTCTCGCTCTCGTGGGCCGACTTCATGGCGCTGCCGCAGGTTGACGACACGAGCGACTTCCACTGCGTGACCGGCTGGAGCCGCCTCGACAACCGCTGGCGCGGAGTTCGCTTCCGCACGCTCGCAGAGCTCGTGATCCCGAAGGAAAACGCGACGCACATTCTCTGCACTGGTTATGACAAGGACTTCCGCTCCGGCGAGCCGTACACGACGAACCTCGCGCTGGCGCGCGCGATCGACGAAGACGTGCTGCTCGTACACACGTGGGAAGGAGCGCCGCTGCCGCGCGAGCACGGCGGGCCGTGCCGGATGATCACTCCTCGCCTTTACGCATGGAAGGGAACGAAGTGGATCCGCGGGATCGAGTTTCTCGACCGGAACCGGAAAGGGTTCTGGGAAAAGAGAGGGTACTCGAACACGGCGGAGCCGTGGTTCAACGATCGATATGCGAGTTAGGAAGCCATGAAACCGCAGGCCGTCACCGTCGCACTACTCACCGCCAGCAACATCTTCATGACCTTCGCCTGGTATGCGCACCTGCGCAATCTGCGCGACAAGCCGTGGTTCATTGCTGCAATCGCGAGTTGGGGAATCGCCCTCTTCGAATACCTGCTGCAGGTCCCGGCGAACCGCATCGGATCGAACGTGCTGCGGCTCGATCAGCTCAAGCTGATCCAGGAAGTCATCACGCTGAGCGTCTTCGTGCCGTTCTCGATCTTCTACATGCACCAGCCGATCCGCCTGAACTTTCTCTGGGCGGCGCTCTGTCTGGCGGGCGCGGTGTTCTTCATCTTTCGAGCGTGAGGGATGGCTCAGCGGATGCTGAACCGCACGGTGAGCTGCACATCGCGGCCGTCCTGCGGGTGCATCACGACCGAGGGCGCGCGCGGCTCGGGCTGGTAGTACGTGCGGTCGAAGATGTTCCTGACCGCCAACTGCAATGAAACGTTAGACAACCTGCGCGTGAGCGCTGCGTCGAAGACCGCGTACGACGGCACGCTGTACAGGGCGGAGTGATATTCGGTCTTCGACGCGGCGTGATAGCGGCCGATGAGCGCGACGCTCGCGGCATCGCCGCCGTATTGCACCGCCGCATTCGCCTTCTGCTCCGGCAGATCTAGATTCTTTCCCGACCGGATCCAGGTGTAGTTCGCGAAACCGCTGAAGCGTCCCCGGTGAAAACGGAGCTGATCCTCGATCCCGTGCGAGCGCAGCTCGCCCTTGTTCGAGATGCCGCCAACCGCGATCACATCCGTGACGATCACGTCGTCCACACGGTTGCGAAAGAAGACGATCTGATTGTTCAGCGAGCTGCCGAAGTAGCGGCTCCAGCCGACCTCGAACGTCGTCTCCGACGAGGGGCGGATCGCGCCGTTGCTGTTCGAGATCTCGAACACCGTCGGCTCGCGGAACGCCTCGCCGTAGAGCACCTTGAACGTCGAATCGCCGGGCGCCTTGAACACCACGCCGAGGCGCGGGTTGAAGGAGCTGCCGTACCACTCGTGCTCGTCGTAGCGCGCGCCGAGCGTCGCGATGATGCGGCCCTCGCGCAGCTTCAGTTGCGACTCGCCGTATGCGCCCCATTTCCAACTGCGATACTCCGGTCGTCGATTCTCCGGCTCCACGGCAGGATCGCTTCCCTCCGTCCGCGAAAACGCGGCGGTCACGATGTTCGAGCGCTCGTACGTCACGCCGCCGGCGAGCGTCACCATCGGGCTGAGCGCGAACGTCGTCTGCACGATGCCCGCGCTGCGGCGTGAGCCGCCTGCGTTGTGATTGCTGTAGTAGCCGCGATACGTCTCCACGTCGCTGTCCGTCGCGCCGCTCGTGATCGTCGCGCCCGTCTGCGGGTTGATGATCGGACCTTCATCCTCGGTGTGATTGCCCCAGAAGATGTCGCGATACGTCCGCAGCTCCGCGCACCCCTGCCAGCGCTGATCCGCCGACGCGAATCGATAGCCGCCATATCCGAGGCGGAGATCGCGATGATCGGAACCGCGCAGGTAGTCCCATTGAATGCCGGAGGTCCCGCGTCCGGTGACGTTGCGATACATCTCCGTTCCCGCATACAGCCCGCGCCACGAAGCTTCGCTGCTGATCCACCAGGCGTCCGCCGGATTGCTGTAGCCGTAGACATCGGGCAGACGCCTGTAGGCGTTGTTCTCCGCGGCCGGCGAAGCCTTCGCCGTGTCGGACAGGAAGGACGAGAAGTCGTCGCCATGCGAGCGATAGAACGACGCCGCGCCGCGAATCGACAGCTCGCCGCGGCGCACGCCGAAGACGCCGCTGGCCTCACGCGTGTCGAACGAGCCGCCGGACACGCGCACGTCCGCGCCTTCGAATGCTTCAGCCGACTTCGTGATGATGTTGATCACACCGCCGAGAGCATTCGCGCCGTAGATCGCCGAGCCGGGACCGTTGATCACCTCGACCTGCGCGATATTGCCGGCGCGGAACTGATTCGAGATGAACGTCTCGCCGGCGATCAGATTGTTCATCTCGCGTCCGTTCACGAGCAGCAGCGTGTTCGCGAACGAGCCGACGAATCCGCGCTGCCCGCCGAGGAGAAAAAAGTGCGGATCGATGGTGTCGACGCCCGGAACGAGCGCAAGGATGTCTTTCAAATCGCGGAGACCGAGGTGCTCGATCTCGTCCGCCGTGATGACGTAGACCGTGGCCGGAGCAGTGCTCGCCGCTTCCGCGATCCGCGTCGCCGTGGTGACTTTGACGTTGAGGAGATCTTCGAGCGAAAGGTGTGAAAGATCTTCCTGCGCCTGCAGCCGGAAGGCAGCGGCAAGGATGCAGAGCGCGGCGAGAGCGGTTCTGCGCACGATTCGGGTCTCGCACACAGTGTAGGACAGGCGCCCCCGCCTGTCGCCACGCGCGTGCTACACTCGCTGAAAGCCAGCTATCTCCGGCGAATTCTCCGCGTTCGGCCAAATCAATCGTGTCGTTCAGGTACTTCGTCGTCCTCGCACTCGTACTCTCTCTGGGCGGCTCCGCCGCTCGGGGTGAGCAGGTACCGGAGTACGAGCTGAAGGCCGAGTTTCTCTCGCGCTTCGCCGCGTTCATCGAGTGGCCGCAGAGCAATGCGCCGAACTTCACCATCGGCGTCATCGGGACGAGTCCCTTCAACGGCTATCTCGAAAAGATCGCCGCGCGCCGGATCAAAGGACGTCCGGTCAGCATCCGCTACATCACCGAACCGGCGCAGGTCGAAGGCTGCGACATCGTCTTCAT
This sequence comes from Acidobacteriota bacterium, assembly GCA_021325515.1. Taxonomy (GTDB): domain Bacteria; phylum Acidobacteriota; class Thermoanaerobaculia; order Gp7-AA8; family Gp7-AA8; genus JAJPHC01. The sequence goes on along the minus strand of JAJPHC010000002.1, from coordinate 131,629 downwards.
CGCCGGATCCGAGAAGCCGCGCCTCCGCACGATCCTCTCGCACACGGGCTCGAAACCGATTCTCACCGTCGGTGACACCGCGGGCTACGCCGCGGACGGAGTGCTGATCAACTTCTACAACGCGGGCGAGACGGTGCACTTCGAGATCAACGAGACGGCGGCCGATCACGCCGGTCTCAAGTTCAGCTCGAAGCTGCTGAAGCTCGCGCGGGTGGTGGAGGCGAAGCCATGATTTCGCTCAGCCGCCTCTCGATCCGCAACAAGCTGATCGGCATCGTGCTGCTGGCGACGGTCGTCCCTCTCGTCTCCGGCTTCACGTTCGTCGTCTTCAACGAGCGACGAGCGTTCCGGAAGGAGATGATGGACAACGCGGTGGTCATCGCGCGCGTGACGGCGGAGAACTCGGTCGCCGATCTCGCGTTCGGCGATCGCGATGCGGCGGGGAAGACACTCTCGAAACTCGCGTTGATCGAGAGCGTGAATCGCGCGTTCCTCTTCGACAACGACGGCCGCCTCTTCGCAACGTGGACGCGCGGCTCGGGCACAGCCGCGCCGCCTTCCACCTCGGGCTCGTCGCGGGCCTGGGTCGGCAACCGCCTCGTCGTTTCGGAACCGGTGACCTTCAACGGAGAGCACTACGGGACGATCGCGCTGGAGATGACGACGGCGAGTCTGCAGACGAAGCTGCGCGATCACCTGATCACGCTGCTCATCCTCACGACGCTCGTCGTCGGCGCAGCGCTCCTCCTCGGCGTGCGCCTGGAGAAGATCGTCTCCAATCCGATCCTCGATCTCGCGGCGCTGGCGCGCGAGATCTCCGAGAAACACGATTACTCGATCCGCGCGCGCACGCTGAGCGACGACGAAATCGGCGTCCTCGCCGACGGCTTCAACGAGATGCTGACGCAGATCGAGCGCCGCCAGCGCGAACGCGATGAAGCCGATCAGCGTACGAAAGAGAAGAGCCAGTTCCTGGCGAACATGAGCCACGAGCTGCGCACTCCGCTCAACGCGATCATCGGTTTCTCCGAGATTCTCAAGACTCGCATGGCCGGCCGCGCCGGCGAGCGCGAGATGAAGTTCCTCGACAACATCAACTCCTCCGGCCAGCACCTGCTCGGCATCGTCAACGACATCCTCGATCTGTCGAAGATCGAAGCAGGCCGGATGGAGATCACGCCGGAACGCTTCCCGATCGAAGTGGCCATCGACGGCGTCACGAATCTGATGCGCGGCGTCTCCGCGCAGCGCCGCATCAACATCGATGTCGACCTCGAACCGGGACTGCCGGAGATCGAAGCCGATGCGGTGAAGATCAAGCAGGTCCTCTACAACCTCGTCTCGAATGCCGTGAAGTTTTCACCCGAGGGTTCGACGGTGGGGATCCGGGTGGAGTCGAGACATGCGGGACAACCGCCGCTGTACGAAGAGTCGATCCGGATCAGCGTGCGCGATCAGGGAATCGGCATCGACCCGAAGGATCATTCGCGCATCTTCCTCGAATTCCAGCAGGTCGACAGCCGCATCTCCCGCACGTTCGGCGGCACCGGCCTCGGCCTCACGCTCGTGAAGAAGTTCGTCGACATGCACGGCGGCGTCATCGACCTGCAGAGTGCGCTCGGCGAGGGCAGCACGTTCACGGTGTCGCTGCCGCTGCGCTTTCACAATCCCGACGTCTTCAAGCCGAAGCTGGTGAATGCGGATGGCTCGACGAAGCCGCTCGTGCTCGTGATCGAGGATGAGATCGATGCCTATCGATCCATCGAACAGCAACTGCGCGCGGCGGGCTTCATGCCGCGCTCGGCGCGATCGGGCGAAGAGGGAATCGCGCTCGCGCGCGAGCTCGCACCGGCGGCGATTACGCTCGATCTCGTGCTGCCGGGCATCGACGGCATCGAGGTGCTGAAGCGGTTGAAGGCGGATCCGCGGACGCGGAACACGCCGGTGATCATCGTCTCCGTGACGAACAACCGCGAGCTCGCGGTCGCATTCGGAGCGAGCGACTACTTCATCAAACCGGTCGACTACGACCAGCTCCTCGACTCGCTGCGCCGCAACATGACCGGATCGCCGAACGCGAAGCTGCTCGTCGTGGACGACGATCGCGAGCTGCACGATCTGCTCGACGGACGCCTGCGCCAGCACGGCTACTCGCTCGTTCACGCGTACGGCGCGAAGGAAGGGTTCACGCGCGCGAGCACCGAGTCGCCGTCGCTCGTGATTCTCGATCTGATGATGCAGGAGATGAACGGGTTCGATCTCGCCACGCAGTTGAAGAACGACCCGCGCACGTCCCGGCTGCCGATCGTCGTCGTCACGGAGCAGGAGCTCTCGGGCGGCGATCGCCAGAGACTGATCGGGAAGATCAACGCGCACGTCCGGCGCGGCGAATTGAACGGCAATCAACTGGTGAGCGTCATCCGCGATCTGGTGCGGTCGCAGGCGGAGGTATGAAGCACCGCTGCCTCGCCGGCGGCTGTTCGCGGATGGCGAGGGCGTCCGCGCTCCTCGGTCTCTTGTTCTGCGCGGCGGCCCTGTTCGCGCAGCAGCCGGATGACCTGCAGAAGCTCTCGCTCGAAGAGCTGATGAACGTTCACATCATTTCTGCATCGAACATCAGCGAGAAGCTGTCCGAGGCGCCGGCAACGGTCGTGGTGCTCACGGCGAAGACGCTGCGCGACCGCGGTTACACCGAGCTCTCGCAGATCTTCGACGATCTGCCGGGCATGGACATCGTGCGGCCGTGGGGCGACACGTGGTTCAAGAACTACTGGCGCGGCTATCGGAACACGATCGGCGATCCGTTCCTCGTGATGATCGACGGTGTGATCTTCAACCATCTCTACTTCAACACCGCGGACGTACTGGCCACGTTTCCGCTCTCCGACATCGATCGCGTCGAGATCGTGTATGGCCCGGCATCCTCCGTCTACGGCGCGAACGCGTTCATGGGCGTCGTGAACGTGATCACGAACAACGACGCGCTGAAGGATGGATCGTCGGCGAACGTTCGGATCGCCGCCGGCTCGTCGCAGGCGAGGCTCGCCGATGCGACGGTGATGTACAAGAGCGGCGACTTCCGTCTGCGCGTTTCGGCGCGCGTCGACGACGGCAATCTCGACGACGCGCACGCCGATGCGTACGAATACACGAAGCATCACTACTTCGAGGACCGGCGTCTGTGGGGCGGGTTCCTCGACAATCCGTCGATCGGCGACGGCTTCGCGTCGCCGCGGCGGAATCGCGCGGCCGACATCCGCGCGTGGGCCGGCGAGCTCGAGGCAGCCGTGCAGTATCTGCGGCTCAACGCCGGCTACGGCGTCGAATACGCAGGCGACCGATCGCTCAATCACACCGTCTGGTCCCGTCCCGACTTCAGCGCGTATCTCCGCTATCAGCATGCGCTCTCGCCGCGCGTGACATCGGCGTCGTTCGTTCGTTATCGCACGAGCGGTGTGGACGACGATTCGTATTTCGTGGAGAGCTTCGCCGGCACGGAGTCGAATCCCCAACAGACGGCTGCATTCTCGTTCTGGACCGTGAACAGCAACAGCACCACCGTCACGCAGGACTTCGACATCAAGATGAGCGAGTCACTCGTGCTGCGAGCCGGCGCGCGCTACGAGCAGAAGGATCTGCAGAAGGAATACGACGTTCACTATGGTCCGCGGCTGCCGCCATCGTCGATCGACGGGTCGCTCTATCCCTATCCGCCGCAGCCCGGCGACTCGACAGGCGCACCGAATCGTCTAACCACCGAAAGCATCGGGGGATATCTGCAGAGCTGGTGGCGGCTCTCGAAACGCGATCGATTCAACTTCGGGATACGCCACGATCACGACTCGCGCCACGGCGGCGCGACCACGGTGCGGATGGGCTATGTCGGAACGGAAGGACCGTGGGGACTGAAGACGCTCTTCGGCCAGGCGTTTCAGGAGCCGAACAACCGGCTGCTGTACGGCGGATGGGACGGCTCGGGAAGCGATCCGCGGCTGCGGCCCGAACGCTCCACGACGATGGAGGTCAACGGCTCGTACACCCGTGCGTCGTACGAATCGATGTTGAGCGTCTACCACATCGTGAACCGCAGCACCTTCGTCAACACGATTCACTCCGCGAAGAATCTCGGCGATCGCCACGTCACGGGCCTCGATGCCTCGGCGCAATGGCTGCTGTCGTCGACGCGGAGCCGCGAGCTGCGCGCCTGGGCGTCGTACTCGCACATCTTCCAGGCCAACGAGAAGAAGCTCGACGAGAACGGCGTCGCGATTGGGACCGGGCCCGTGGGCGACCTCGCGATGAACAAGATTCACATCGGCGTCACGTCGTCCGGCGCGCGATGGACCGGTACGCTGCGCGGCCGCTGGTTCGATCACCGCGACACCGTGACGACGAACCCGGTGCCGCGCGTGCCGTCCTACGCGTCGTTCGATGCGATGCTGCGCGTGGATGATGTGCTGGCAAAGGGAATCAGCGTCGCGTTGTCGGCAACGAATCTCACCGACAAGTCCTACTTCGATCCGGGTGTGCGCGATGCCAACGCGGGTGTGACTCCCGGCTACTTCGACGCGCGCGGCAGGTGGATCGGCTCAGCCGGCTACTTCAACTCGCTGCTGCCGCAGCCGGGAAGGCAGTTCGTGTTGTCGCTGGAGATTCGGAATTGAATTCCTGGGGCGCCGAACCGTTAAGTTGATTTTCAGGTGTGACCCCCGAAAACCAACTTAACCGGCGATCACTTCCAGTTCGTCGACGATCGCGATGATTCCGTGCATGCGCAGCGAGTGGGGATCGGCGATCAGTGCGTCGAGGGCGGGCGTTGTGAATCCGTTGGCCGCGAGATGATCGCGTAGCGGGAGTGCCTCGGCGCGCAGCACCTCGGGCGGATGCGGCAGATCGGCATCGGATGCGCCTTCGACATACGTCTGCCGCTCGATCGCCTTGCGCCGCGTCCGCAGCTTTGCCTGCAGGGACTGAATCGCGGCGACGACATCGCGCGACAACGTTCCGGCGGCTTTCATCTGCTCCACGTCATGACGGAGCTGATCGATGTACGGCTCGATCTTCATGGCGTCGGGAGCGCTCAACTCGCCCGCGGTGCCGATCAGATCGTTGAGCGCGAACTCGATGTCGCTCACGATCGCCGGATTGAGCCCGTTCTCGGCGTTGTCGACCGCGCCGCTCAACACGGTCGCGGCGAGGCGGATCTGAGACTGGAGAAAGGAATCCTCGATGGCTTCGATCGCCGCGCTGAGGTTGAACAGCGCAGCGCGCATCATCACCAGATCATTCATTTCTTCTGCGCGGCCGAGTCGATCATCCCTTTGATGATGTCGATCGGCAGCGGGAAGACGATGGTGGTGTTCTTCTCCACGCCGATCTCGGTGAGCGTCTGCAGATAGCGAAGCTGCAGCGCGCTCGCTTCGCCGGAGAGCACTTTCGCCGCATCCGCCAACCGCGCGGAGGCCGCGAACTCGCCTTCGGCATGGATCAGTTTCGCGCGCTTCTCGCGCTCGGCCTCGGCCTGCTTCGCCATCGCGCGCAGCATCGACTCCGGCAGATCCACCTGCTTGACCTCGACGTTCACGACCTTCACACCCCACGGCTCGGTGTGCTGATCGAGAATCGACTGGATGCGCGCGTTCAGCGCATCGCGATGCGCGAGCACGTCGTCGAGCTCCACTTCGCCGAGGACGGAGCGAAGCGTCGTCTGCGCGAACTGCGACGTCTGATAGCGGTAGTCGAACACTTCGACGACGGCGCGCCGCGGCTCGATGACACGCAGAAAGACGACCGCGTTCACCTTCAGCGTCACGTTGTCGCGCGTGATGATGTCCTGGGGAGGAACTTCGAACGCTTCCTGCCGCAGCGAGACGCGCACGATCTTGTCGATCGGCGCGAAAACGAGAAAGATGCCCGGCCCCTTCGCCTCCGGCAGCAGCCGGCCGAGACGAAAGATGACTCCGCGTTCGTACTCCGGCAGGATCTTGATCGAGCTGAGCAGATAAAGACCGAAGATGACAAGGGCGATGAATGCTAACGGCATTGGGAAATTGTATACGCGCTTCCCGTTTTGCTCAGCGCCGTCCCGGTTTCTTCGATTGCGTCTCGCGGATCGCTTCGGCGATCGGCGCCGGAACATTCTTCTTCAGCGGATCCGTCGCGCTGACTTCGATGCCGCCTTCGAACTCCCACGTGTGCTGAGGGCGATAGACGCCGGTGTCGTGCACGCGTGAGCCGACGACGAAGCGGATGCAGCCACGCCGGTAGTCGAACGCGCGGCCGTTGCGCGTGTGCACCGCGGCATCGATGCGATAAGCACCCGCGACGAGATCGAGCGAGGGCATGATGAATTTCACGCGGCCGCTCTTCTCCAGCCTCCGCGGCACGAGCCCTTCGAGATCGGTGTTGGTTCCGTAGACGCAACTGCCGTCCGCGTGAAAGATCCCGATGCCGAATACGAAATCGTCCTGCGGCGTGCGCACTTCGACATCCATCTCGATCGTGACCGCCGTTCCGGCACCGAGCGCGACGAGCTCGCGTCCGTGGTCGTCGCTCAGCGCGACGCGGCGCAGAATCACTTCGCCTGAGCCCCAGCGCTCCTCCTCCGGCGCCTCATCGGACTTCGCCGGCTCCTCCTTCTTCTCTTCATCGGCTTCCGATGCCGGAGGCGCAGCGGCCGTCTGCGTTCCACTGACCTTCTGCAGATATGCATCGACGATGCGCACCGGATCGCCGATCGCCTCCGCATGTCCGCGATCGAGCCACAGCGCGCGGTCGCAGAGATTCCGCACCTGGTCGAGCTGATGCGTCACGAAGACGAGAGTGACGCCGCGATACTTCATCTCCTGAATCTTCGCGATGCACTTCTGCGAGAACTCCTCGTCGCCGACGGAGAGCACTTCATCGATGAGCAGAATGTCGGGATCGACATGCACGGCGACGGCGAACCCGAGGCGGACGTACATGCCGGAGGAGTACGTTTTCACCGGCTGATCGAGAAACTCGCCGATGCCGGCGAACTCCACGATCCGGGCGAAGCGCGCGTCGATCTCCTTCCGCGAGAGACCGAGCATGATGCCGTTGATGTAGATGTTCTCGCGTCCGGTGATCTCCGGATGAAAACCGGCGCCGAGCTCGATCAGCGCAGCGACACGGCCATTCACCGCGACCGTTCCCGCCGTCGGCTTGAGGATGCCGGAGATGATCTTCAGCATCGTCGACTTGCCGGAGCCGTTGCGGCCGATGATGCCGAAGGCCTCGCCGCGATCGACGACGAAGGAGATGTCCTGCAGCGCGGGCACACTCTTCTCCGCATCGATCTTCAGATCGCGCTTGAGCAGCGCGCTCTTCAGCGTCGCAAACTGGGAGCGTGTACCGAGGAGGCGGTAGCTCTTGCTCAGGTTGCGGATCGCAATGGCGGGGTCGCTCATGGTGATGGTTTCGCGGGCACGCGGGTACGCGGGCGCGCGGTGAAAGACGAATGCCGAAGGAGCGAAGCACCACGAGCCCGCGAGCCCGCGTGTCCGCGAGCCCCTTTCATATCGCCTCCGCCAGCGTATCCCTCAGCCGGTCGAACACGAAGAAGCCGGTTGCGATCGAGACGAATGCGTAGGCCAGCATCAGCAGGGTGTCGGAGAGCGACGGGAGCGAGCCGAAGAAGAGAATGTGCTGATAGCCGATCACGAACGGCGTCATCGGATTCGCGCGCAGCAGCGCGCGCAGCGGGCGTGAATCGACCTTGTCGATCAAATAGATGATCGGCGTGATGAAGAAGCCGAGCTGCATCAGATTCGTGATGATGTCGCGCAGGTCGCGGAAGAGGACGGACGCCGACGAGACGGTGAGTGCGACGCCGGCGACGAAGAGCGTCTGCACGAGCATCACGAGCGGAACGAGAAGGATCGTCGCGCTGATCGTCGCCTGGCCGAGCAGCATGAAGATCGCGGTCGCCACGAGGAGAATCGGAATGGCCAGCGCGAAGTGGACGAGATGCGACATCACCACGACGAGCGGCAGGGCCTCCGCCGGGAACATCACCTTCTTGATCAGCCCCGCATTGCTGGAGATCGAGGAGGTCGACTCGAGGACGGCTGCGGAGAAAAACGTCCAGGGCAGAATGCCGGCGAACAGAAACAGCGGGTACGGCTTCACGACCTGCTGCGGGAAGAAGCGCGTGAAGACGAGCGTGTAGACGCCGAGCAGCAGCAGCGGATTCGCGAGCGACCAGAAGAAGCCGAGGATGGAGCCGCGGTAACGAGCCTTGAGATCGCGCGCGGTCAGCGCAGCGATGAGCTGCCGGTGGCGGAAGAGTGACTGGAGCTCGTTCATCTGGTTACGCGGGCACGTGGTCACGCGGGTACGAGGTTGTCACTACCGCGAGCCCTCGTGACCGCGAAACCGCGAACTCAACTCTCATCCGTGACGATGAACATCAGCGTCGTTCCGCCGACCACGAACTCCGTCTTGTCCTGAATCTCGGCCGGTTCGGTGATGCGGCGGCCGTCGAGCAGCGTGCCATTCGTCGAGCCGAGATCCTCGAGCAGATAGAGGGTGTCGCGGATCTCGACCGCGGCGTGCTGGCGCGACGACTCGGTATCGTTCAGTGTGAAGTCCGCATTCGCGCGGCCGATCGTCACGCGCGGCTTCTCGATGCGATAGACGCTGCCCGCATCGGGACCATCGATGATCGCCAGCGAGAGACGCTTGCCGGTGGGCAGTTGCGCAGCGACGACTTTGCCGGTGCCTCGCGCGCTGTCCGGAAGCGGCGACTGCTCGGTCGTCTCTTCCTTCTTCTTCTCGAGCTTCCGATGCTGCGTCTCGTCGCGCGACATCGTCGAGTCGCCGTCGATCTTCGGTTTCGCCGGCGCGCTGGCAAAGGCCGGGTTGAAGATCTCGAACACCGTCTGACACTTCGCGCACTTGATCTTCTTCGACGGTTTTCTGTCGAAGCGATCTTCGTCGTACTGGTACTTCGAATGGCAACTCGTGCACTCGATGATGATCAAGCAGGCAGCTCCGGCGGGGACGATAGCATAGCTCCGGCAGGCGTAGAATTCGCGGCCATGAAACGCCTTCTTCTGCCGCTCCTCGCTCTTGCCGCAGCGTGTCAGACAACCGCTCCGGCGCCACCACCTGCGGCCGCGCCTGCTGCGGCGCCTGCCGCGGCTGCCAGACTGACGGTCGCGCCCGACACGCCGCAGCGCCTTGCGCAGCTCCCGCGCACGACCGTCGACTACGACCACGCACTGCTCAGCGAAAAGGACCGCGCAGTCGTCGCGAAACTCATCGAGGCTTCGAAGCAGATCGACGAGATCTACTGGCGCCAGGTCTCGGAAGAGAATCCGAAGTGGAAAGCGGCACTCGCGAAACAGTCGCTGCTGTCGCCGCTCGATCAGGCGGGCTTCGATTACTTCATCGCCAACAAAGGGCCGTGGGACCGTCTCAAGTCGGACGAGCCGTTCATCGGTTCGATGAAGAAGCCGGAAGGGGCGGGGTTCTATCCCACCGACATGACGAAGGAGGAGTTCGAGAAGTACCTCGCCGCGCATCCGAATCAGAAGGATGAGCTGACCGGACTCTTCACCGTGGTGCGGCGCGACGGCGTGAATTTCACCGGCGTTCCCTATTCGGCGTACTACCGCGACTTTCTCCTGCCGGCCGCGCAGCGGCTGAAGGAGGCGGCGGAGCTGACGAGTGACGAGTCGCTGAAGACCTTCCTCATCAAGCGCGCCGACGCATTCCTCAGCGATGACTATCGCGACAGCGACATGGCGTGGATGGACCTCAACGGTTCGCTGGAAGTCGTGATCGGTCCGTACGAGGTGTACGAGGACAATCTCTTCAACTACAAGGCTTCGTACGAGGCCTTCATCTGCGCAGTCGACGCGCCCGAGTCGCAGAAGCTCGCGCGCTACGCGAAGGCGCTGCCCGACATGGAGCGCAATCTTCCGGAGCCGGAGGAGTATCGCAATCCGAATCGCGGAAGCGATTCGCCGATCAAAGTCGTGCAGGAGCTCTACACCGCGGGCGACGCGCGCCGCGGCGTGCAGACCGCGGCATTCAATCTGCCGAACGACGAAGTGGTGCGCGAGAAGAAGGGCTCGAAGAAGGTTCTGCTGAAGAATGTGATCAATGCGAAGTATCGCCAGAGCGGAGAGCCGATCGCGCATCGCGTGCTCGATGATTCGCAGCTTTCGATGCTGTCGTTCGACGCCTTCTTCGATCAGATTCTCTTCCACGAGCTCTCGCACGGCCTCGGGCCGGGGCTGATCGCGGGACCGGACGGCAAGCGCATCGAAGCGCGCATTCCGCTGAAGAATCTCTACTCCACGATCGAAGAGTCGAAGGCCGACGTACTCGGTCTGTGGAACATCGTCTACGCGCAGAAGCACAACCTGCTGTCGGGCTACGATGAGAATCAACTGTACGCAACGTACGCGGGGCTGCTGTTCCGCTCCCTGCGGTTCGGCATCGGCGAGGCGCACGGCCGCGGCTCGGCATTGCAGTGGAACTGGCTGCGCGAGAAGGGCGGAATCAATCCGAACAGCAACGGCCGCTACACGGTCGACTTCGCGAAGTTCCGCGACGCCGTCAAAGCGCTCGCCACAGAGTTGCTGACGATCGAAGCCACCGGCGACTTCAATCGCGCGGATGCGCTGCTGAAAAAGTACGCGGTCGAGACGGACGAGATGAAGTCGGTGAACAGGAAGCTCGCCGACATCCCGGTCGACATCACGCCGGTGTTCCCGGCGGCCGGGGAGAAGTGAGGGGAGCGCGGGCTCGCGGATACGCAACCGCGAGCCCGCGTGACTCCTCTTCTTAGCGCGCCATCTTTGCGACGACGGTCTCGAGCTCTTCGGCCGTCGGCATCACCGGCTGCACAAGCTGGCCTTCGAACCAGTCGTACTGGCCCTTCATCAGTTCCTGTACGAGCTTGTAGGCGGCGTCATCGTAGTCGGTGAAGAGGCAGTTGAACGTGTTCTCGATGCGCATCCGAGCCTCGCGGCAGAAGACATCGGCGAGCTCCATCGCGTTCTTCTGTCCCTTCTTCGCCAGCATCGCGGCGTAGCTGATCGCCGCGGACATTGCGAAGAGATCGGTTCCGATGTCGACGATGCGGAAGAGCACGGCCTGCTTCCGTTCCAGCTTCGCCTGATAGCGCATCATCGCGTGGAAGATCGAGCGGGAGAGACGGCGCGACGTGCGGTCGACATACGCCATGTGCCCGCCGAGTTTTCCGAACTCGTTGTACTTCGGCTTGCGGCTCCAGCCGAGGTAACGCGACGGGTACCAGCCGGCGTAGTAGACGCCTGCCTTGGCCGCTGCGCTCACCTTTTCGCCCATCGGCGTTTCCGGCTGCAGGATCTTGAAGCCGCGCTTCATGTGCGGATCGACGGCCTCGCGCGCGATGAAGAGATGCTGAATCTCGCTCGTTCCTTCGAAGATGCGGTTGATGCGCATGTCGCGCATGATCCGCTCGACCGGATAGCCCTTCTCGCCGCGCGCGCGCAGCGACTCCGAAGTCTCGTACCCGCGTCCACCGCGGATCTGCACGAGATGGTCGATGCACTGCCAGGCGACTTCGGTGTTGAACAGCTTGGCCATCGCCGCTTCGAGACGAAGGTCGACATCGCCGCGATCGGCGAGTCCCGACGTCAGCCAGACGATCGCTTCCATCGCGAAGGTGTGCGATGCCATCCAGGCGATCTTCTGCGCCACCGCTTCGTGCTTGCCGATCGGCGCGCCCCACTGCACTCGATCGTTAGCCCACTCCTTCGCGATCTCGAGCATCCGGCGCGCGCCGGCGGCACAACCGGCGGGAATGGTCAGACGTCCCGTGTTGAGCGTGATGAGCGCGAGCTTGAGGCCTTTGCCTTCGCCCCAGAGAAGGTTCTCGTTCGGAACGTAGACGTTGTCGAATTTCAGAAGCGCGTTGCCGATGCCGCGCAGCCCCATGAACTGGCAGCGATGCTCGACGGAGAAGCCCTTCGTGTTCGTCTCGACGATGAAGGCCGTGATCTGCTTCTTCTCTTTCCCCTTCACCACCTTCGGCGGCGTCTGACACATCACGACGATGATCTCGGCCTTCGTGCCGTTGGTGCACCAGAGCTTTTCGCCGTTGATGATCCAGCCCTTGCCGTCGGGCGCCGGCGTCGCGGTCGTCTGCATCTTCGCGGGATCCGAGCCGACGCCCGGTTCCGTGAGTGCGAATGCGGAGATCGCTCCCTTCGCGAGACGCGGGAGGTATTTCTTCTTCTGCTCCTCGGTGCCGAAGAGCTTCAGGGGCTGCGGCACGCCGATCGACTGATGCGCGGAGAGCCATGCGACGCTCGAGCCGCACCAGGTGGCGACGAGGCCGATCGCACGGTTGTAGTTGGTCGCGCTGAAACCAAGCCCGCCATACTCCTTCGGGATCTTCATGCCCCACGCGCCGAGCTCGTTGAATCCCTTGAAGAGCTCGTAGTCGTACTCGCCCTGCGCGTCGATCTTCTCGGCGTCGACGTTCTCCGCCATGAACCGCTCGAGCCGTTTCAGGAAGTCATCAGCCTCGGCCTTGTCCGCAGCAGGCTGTTCCGGGAAGGGATGAATGAGATCGACATTGAGATTGCCGAGGAAGAGGCCGCCGACGAACGAAGGCTTTTCCCATTCCGTCTCGCGCGACGCCTCGGCGACGTCCATCGCTTCAATTGCTTCTTTGGACTTGATTTCGGCCATGGTGATGCTCCTTCAAAGAATGGCTTCGGGGATTCAGGGATTATGAATGAATGCTCATTCAGTGTCAACGGTCACACATGTTAGCAAGGGGGAGACCAAGGGATGGGACTATGGGACCTATAGGACCTATGGGACCTATGGGGGGAGACCGATCGTAGAAAACCGAAAAATGAGGTGTGGGTTCCGCCCATAGGTCTCATAGGTCCCATAGGTCCCATCCTCCCATCCATCCCATACACTACCGCCCATGAGTGACCTCGAGCTCGATGCCTTGCTTGCGCCGGCGCGTCCTACTGTCGATCGCGAAAAGATCTCCGAACATCTGACGGAGGTGCTGCGGCTGCTGCATGTGGATCTCGAGGATGAGAATGTTCGCGACACGCCGCGGCGGTGGGCGGAGTCGCTCGTCACGATGACGAGCGGCTACGACTTCACAGACGTCAAGACGTTGACCACTTTGTTCCGCAAGACCTGCTCGCAGGCCGACGAGAAGTGCAACAACCTCGTGGTCATCGGCGGCACGTACAAGACGCTCTGCGCGCATCACATCCTCCCCTTCTTCGGCCGCTTCATCGTCGGCTACATTCCGGAGAAGACGATCATCGGCGCATCGAAGATCCCGCGCGTGGTCGACGTCCACATGCGGCGGCTGCAGTCGCAGGAGCATCTCGCGCACGACATCGCCGACACGATCGAGAAGATCCTCGAGCCGCGCGGCATCGCCGTCTGGATGGGCGGCATCCATCTCTGCATGGTCATGCGCGGCGTGGAGCAGGAATCGTCCTTCATGGAGACCAACGTGCTGCGCGGCGAGTTCCTCGAGGATGAGCGGACGCGGCAGGAATTCATGTCGATCGTGAATCGCCGCGGGCAGCGCGATTGATCCCCGTTCACGCTGAGCGAAGCGAAGCGTCGACCAAGCGCCGCGGCTGATCCTTCGCTGCGCTCAGGATTTATCCCATGAAGCCGAAACCGCAGACCTTCATCGACGTACTATCGTGAGATGAGCCCGGCTCGCCGGATCGGTATCGGTTTGACTCTGACGGCCGTCCTTCTTGCGACGGCGCTGGGGTGGACTGCCGGCGTGATGAGCGAGTGGGACTCGCGCGGCTGGACCGGTGCGCTCTTCATCCGCAGCGCGTCGCGGCGCGCGGCGAAGCTCGGCACGGGCCGCGTGCTGATGACGTTTCCCGACAGCCCGTCGATGCGCGCCGGCATCCGCGGCGGCGACCGCATCCTCGCCATCAACAACATCCCGTTGACGGATACCGCCGGCCTGCTGCGCCTCGACGCGAGCGTGCGCACCGGGAACTCGATCGTCTACACGGTCGAGCGCGACGGCCGGGTCTTTCCGCTGCGCGTCACGCTCTCTTCGCCGGCGCGCGAGCCGCGCCTCCTTCGCGAATCGATCGCCACGCTCGGCATCGCCGCATGTTTTCTCATCGTCGGGCTGCTGATCTTTCTCCGGCGAAGCGACGACAACCGCGCCGTCGTTTTCTACGCGATGGTCGTCGCGTCGGTGACGTCGATGATCGTGGCGATCGGCGCAGCGACTGCGACGTCCGAGGCGCGGGGCATCGCATTCAGACCCTCGGCGAACGTGCCGGAGATCATCGTTCTCTTCTGCGGCATCGCGTTCCTGCCGATCACACTCCACCTCGCGCTGATCTTTCCGCACGACCGGCCGATCGTGCGCAGGCGGCCGCACATCATCCGCTGGATCTACGCTGCTCCCGCATGCGCGGTGTTCATCGCCAGCGCGATTCTCCTCTGCACCGCCACCGCGACGAAGGCGTCGTTCGTTCTCGATCGCGTGGCGGCGGCGCTGCTCGCGGCCGGCATCGGAGCCGCGATCTTTCTGGCGCGAAAGATCCGGATCGAAGGCTTCCGGCCGGCGGTGGCGAATCGCCCGTTCATCGCGCTGTTCGTGCCGGCGACGATCGACTTCGCGATCTTCGACGCCACCTCGCACAACCTGCCGATCATCGCCACCGTCATCCTCGGCATCGCGTTCCTCCTTCCGGCAGGCGCACTGGCGCTCTATCCGGTCATCGCCTGCTATTCGCTCGCTCGGAGCTACAAAGAAGCCTCGCTCGAAGAGAAGCGGCAGGTGCGCTGGCCGCTGTGGGGAACGTTCACCGCTATCGTGACGAAAATCATCTGCACGGTCGCGATGATGTTCTGGATCATCTGGGTGTCGTTCCATCCCGCCGCGATGAGCGGATCGGCGAGCTTCATGTCCGTCGTGACGCTCGTGCCGCGTGCGCTGTCGCTGCTCATTCCGCTGTCGTTCGCAGCCGCGATTCTCAAATACCGGTTGATGAACATCGACATCATCATCAAGAAGACCGTCGTCTACGGAGTGCTCAGCGGCGCGCTCATCCTCCTCTATCTGATTCTGGTCGGCGGCATCGGCAGCCTTCTCATCCGCATCGCGGGCGTCGAGAACCAGACGATGGTCGTGGCGGCGACGCTGATCCTCGCGCTGATCTTCGTGCCGTTGCGCAATCGCCTGCAGCAGCTCATCGACCGCAACTTCTTCCGCAGCCGTTACGACTACCCGCAGGCGCTGCGCAACATCTCCGCGGAGTCGGTCACCGCGAAGGACCTGCCGCAGTTCCTGCAGTTCGTCTCGGAGTCGCTGCAACAGGCGCTGCAGACGCGCGGCATCGCGATCTTCATCCGCAGACAGAATGACTTCGTCGCCACGGCGAAGGTCGGCTTCCCCGATTCGATTCTCGGCACGCTGCAGCTCGCGGCTTCGCCGGAGCTCACGGCGATGCTCGACCGTCCCTTCGCACCGCAGCGGCGGCCGATGGGAGACGCAGACACGCAGGCGCTGCGGCGAGTCGATGCCCAGCTGATCGTGCCGGTGCGCACGCCGGCGGGCGTGCAGGGATTCATCGCGCTCGCGGCGAAGCTTTCCGACCGCGAGTTCGATCTCGACGACGTCGACTTTCTCTCCTCTGCCTCCGATCACGTCGCGATGACCGCGGACCGCATCCGCCTGCAGCGCGAAGAAGTGGAGTTCGAGCAAGCGCGCGACATGCAGCGCACGCTTCTGCCGCGCGAGCTGCCGCGCGTCGCGGGACTCGATGTGGCCGGCCGCTGGGAGCCCGCGCGCACCGTCGGCGGCGACTACTACGACTGCCTCGACCTCGGCGACGGCTCGCTCGCGATCTGCATCGGCGACGTTGCCGGCAAGGGGATGCCCGCTGCGCTGCTGATGGCCACCCTGCAGGCTGCCGTGCGCGCGTCGGCGGAAGCGGATGTCTCACCCGCCGCGCTGTGCGAGCGCGTGCGGCGCGTCGTCGTCTCCAGCCTCACGGGAGGGAAGTTCGTCACGTTCTTCTTCGGCATCGTCGATCAGAAGAGCCGCGCGCTGCGCTACTGCAATGCGGGACACAATCCGCCGATCGTCGTCCGCGGCCACGGCGCGGTCGAACAGCTCGAGACCGGCGGGCCGGTCATTTCGCGCCTGTTCCGCGAGACCGCGTACAGCGAGGGGACGCTGCCGCTCGAGAGCGGCGATCGCATCGTGCTCTTCACCGACGGCGTCACCGAAGCACGCAACGCAGCGGGCGAGGATCTTGGCGAAGAACGCCTCGTCGATCTGATCGTGAAGAACCGGCAGCTATGCGCCGCGGCGCTGCAGCAGGCAGTCATCGATGCCGTCTCGGCATTCAGCCGCGGCATGTTCGAAGACGATGTCACGATGGTGGTGGTGGGAGTTCCCTAGTGCTCGGAATGGGCTGCTCCTGCACTGCGTTGGACGAATCCGGTAAGCGATGGACAAGAAAAAGATCATCAACGAAATCCGTGTTTTTGCTTTGATGCTGCTCGTCGTCACGTCTCTCCGCTCGGCACTTGCCGACTGGAACGACGTGCCGACCGGATCGATGAAGCCGACCATTCAGGAAGGCGATCGAGTCGTCGTCAACAAGCTCGCCTATGACCTCAAGATCCCGTTCACGACCTACGAGATCGTGAAGTGGGGCGATCCGCATCGCGGCGACATCGTCGTGCTGTTCTCGCCGGAAGATGGTGTGCGGCTGGTCAAGCGCGTCATCGCCATTCCGGGCGACACGGTCGAGTTGAAAGACAACGTCCTCTTCATCAACGGCAAGCAGCAGCCGCACTCCGACACCGGCTATCCGGTCGATGATCCGCTGCAGGGCCGCACGTATGTGATGAACGAAGATCTCGACGGCCACGAGCACAAGGTGATGCTCAGCCCTTATGCGATGTCGGAGAAGAGCACGTACGGTCCGGTGAAAGTCCCGTCGGGGATGTACTTCGTGATGGGCGACAACCGCGACAACAGCAAGGACAGCCGGTACATCGGCCTGATCCCGAGAACGCAGATCGTCGGCAAGGCGCTAGCGGTCGCGTTTTCCCTCGATCGGAATCACTACTACGTGCCGCGCTTCAACCGGTTCTTCACCGGGCTGCACTGATGGGACTATGAGACTGATGGGACGGATGGGTGGGAACGCGGTTCTTGCTGTGAGTCGCATGGGACTATGGGACCTATAGGACCTATGGGACCTATGGGGAGAACGCGGTTCTTCCCATCCGTCCCATCGGTCCTATCCGTCCCATCCGTCCCATACTCCCATCATCAGGCCGCTCGTTTTCCGCTTTCGTCCTGGCGGTGCAGCTCGTTGTTGATGCGGCCCAGCAGAATGCGCGCGACGCGCAGGTCGTGGCCGGCGTCGACGAGGAGCAGCGTGATGTCGCCGCCGCCCCACATGAGGCCGGCCAGCACGAGCAGCCGCGTTGCTTCGCCGAGGAGCGTGGTCAGCGCTGCCTGGCCGGCGGCCACGAGGCCGCTGACGATCTCGCCGACGAGCATCACGACCATCAGCGCCGCAAGAACCTTGAAGAGCCGCGCGATGTAGCGCAGCGTCACATACGGTTCGAGATCCTCGCCGCGCACTTCTTCCTCATGCGCGCGCAGCTCGCCTTCATGCATCGGCGGCGCGCCACAAGCGGGGCACGTATGCGAGGCATCGGAACGCAATCCGTTGCAGTCCGGACATTTCACTTGTTCAGCCACCTGATCCTCCGCGATCAGCCATTGCCGAATCCACGCCATCTCGCGCGGAATCCGCGTACATCGATATGCGTAAAGGGACCATGCCCGCAGCAGGGTGAATAGACGCCGACGCCGCCGACGAGCCCGGGATTCTTTCGCTCGACGCGCTCCACGGCCTGAGCAATGACATCGGCATCGCCGACGTCGATGCGGCCGTCGTGGTTGAGGTCGTCCATCACACCGTCCCCATCGTTGTCGACGAACACATCCGACGCGTCGCCGTACATGTGTCTGCTGAGGTTCGCGCGTCCCTGCGTATTGCCGCCGTGCACGTTGTAGTTCGGCGTGCGAAAGCCGCTCATCACGTGCATGTTGCGCACGGGATGACCGGTTGCCTCGAGCTCCTGAATCGTCAGCTCGAGCTTGTCGAGCAGTGCGGGGTTGAGCAGGAGATACTTCGGCCAGACGTTCGGCTGATCCTTCGTGAGAAAGTCGCGAAGCTTGAAGTGCTCGGAAACGTGCGTGTCCGCGTTCTCCTGCGTCACTTCGATGAATCCGGCTGGATTCGCATACGCCGCCTTCGCCGGCTGGCCGCGCTCGAAGGGCCAGTTGCCGAGATAGTAGAGGCCGATTCGCCCGCCTTGCTTTTCGCCGAAGGGAACCAGCGTGACGACGCGGAAGTCGCTGATCTCGCGCGTGGCCTGATCGATCTTCACCGCGAGGTCGTAGACACCGGGATGATCCGGAGCGGTAAAGGATGAGCTGACTTCCTCCGAGCCCTGGGACAGGACGGCCGTCGCGTTGGGCGGAGCCGGCGCGATCGGCGCGCCGGGGAGCTTCGTCGTGAACCGCAGCTTGCCGCTGCGGCCACGAAGCGGCGCCAGAAAGCCGAGCATCGCATCGTTGATGAAGGCCGCCGCCGGCGGATTCGCCGGACCGAGCAGTGAGGTCGTGATGTGCTGCGTAGGAACGACAGGCGGCGGCGCCGGCATCCCCGCGCGTCTCGCCTCGGCGATCGCCTGGCGGCGCTCCCGAAGCGTCTCCTGAATCGCGCCGACCCAGCCCGTCATCATCAGAAGGACGACGACGACCGCGATCCAGGTGAAGACATGCTCCTGCCGTTCGGTCAGCCCGCCGAAAACACGGTGCCGCTTTACAGGGCGCGGGAAGAGCGGTGAGTCCGCCGCGATCACAGCGTTCCGTTGTTCACGAGACGTGCCGGGCGGGGGTGCGGGGGTACTGGGGCTGGGGTACTGGGTGGGTCATCGGCGGGCTAACCAGTCGTTGCACCCGCCAGCCCCAGAGCCCCAGAATCCTCTACGGAAAATATCCCCGCGGCACCCTCAGCTCCTGGCCGCCTCGCGACTCCACCTTCAGCGCGTGCCACTGGTCTGTCGCGGAGGGAGGCGAGTAGAACATCAACTGGTACTGCTGGCGCAGCTCCTGCGCGAGGCGTGCGTAGACGTTCGGCAGCTCGCGCTCCTTGTTGATGATGAAGTACGTCGCTCCAGTGTCCTTCGCAATCGTGGCCAGCCTGCGCGCCTCGAGATGGCCGATGCCGAAGCGCATCAGGCGCGACAGCATCTTGTTCTTCACGATCGGATAGACCGGCACGCCCGCGTAGCGCGCGTAGTGGACGAGATGGTCGAGATTGAAGACCGATCCCTGATCGACGCCGTCGGTCAGCACGACCAGCGCGTGCCGGCCCGGAGTCTTCTGCAGCTCGAACAGCATCTCGATGGCGCTGTCGTACAGATGCGTCTCGCCGATCGGCTTCACGCGATCGACCGCTTCCGCCGCGCTCTTCCAGTCATTCGTGAATGGCGTCAGCCAGAAGATGCGCTGATTGAAACCGACGATCGCGATGCGGTCCTGCGGCCGCAGCAGCGCCTGCGCAAACTGGCGCGCGGCGGCTTTCACCACCGGCAGCTCGTCCAGCATCGACTCCGAGTAGTCGATCAGCAGGATCACGTGCAGCGGCTGGTCGCTCGCCGGGGAGAGCGCCTCGATCCTCCGCGGCTGGCCGTCGTCGTACAGCGTGAGATCTTCGATGCGCAGCGGCGTCGTGCCGCTCGCGACCGACAACGGGATCTGCTGCAGCGTGACGTCGATCTGATCGCGCGGCTGCGAGCCGAAGAAGGCGACATCGTTGGTCTCTTCGCCATCCGCGGTCCGCGCCACGACGCGGGCGTAGACCGCACCGGGAAACTTCGAGGCGTCGAAAGACGCGGCAAACGGCTCGCTCGCCGCGGTTCCGAGCTTCGTCTCCCCGACAAAGAAATCCACTCCCGTCACCCTCATCTCCTCGGGATGAATCACGCTGGCGCCGAGGGTGACCATGCCGGTCGATGGCAGAACGGCGGGCGCGGTCAGCCGGACGCGGAACGGCGGATGCGGATCGTTGATCACCATCTCGTCGTCGCCGGCGACGGCACCTTGCGCGTCGTAGCCGACGGCGCGCAGGCGAAGACGGCGGATGTACTCGCCGACGTGCACCTGGAAGTTCGCGCGCTGCCCGATCGCCTGCGCGTAGCGAACGCCGTTGATCAGGAGCTCGATGCGCTGCACGGGATCGCCTGCGACGATCGGCACGACGAACTTGCCGTGCACGAGCGTCGCCGGCTTGTCGGTGATGCGGACCGTCTGCGCGCTCGCGGCGCCGGCCAGAAACCAGAGAGCAGAAACGAGAAAGAGTCGCCGTGCTGTGATCACAGCACCTTGAACAGCGTCCCGCCGCCCGCCGTTCCTTCCTGTACGACCTGATCCATCGTGCACTGCTTCGGCTTCTTGTCCGGACGCCAGCGGAGGAACTTCGAGCCGTGGCGGAAGCGGCCCTGGGAGAAGTAATCGAACTCGACTTCGCAGACGAGCTCGGGGCGCACCGGCACCCACTCTCCGCTGCGGCCGGACCATCGCGACGGACCGCCGGGCATGCGCACTTCGAACGGATTCTCGCCGCGCATCGCCTCCAGCGTTTTCGTCAGGGCCGCCCGGTCGGCGGCGCGGATCGAAGAGGTGTGCCCGACGTGCACCAGCTTCTTCTCCTCGTTGTAAAGGCCGAGGAGGAGCGAGCCGGCTGTCTTCGTCCCTTCTCCATAGCGGAAGCCGCCGACGACGCAGTCGGCCGTCTTCATGTGCTTGACCTTGACCATCCCCTCGCGATCGCCGGAGTGATAGGGCTCGCCGAGGCGCTTGGCCATGATGCCGTCGAGGCCGAGCGCGCCGAAATGCTCGAACCAGTCGCGCGCGACTCGGCGGTCCGTCGTCGCCGGCGACAGGTGCAGCAGATCGTTAGACATCGCGGCGAAGAATTCTTCGAGCTTCGCGCGCCGCTCCTCGATCGGCTTCTTCGTCAGATCGCGCTTCCAATGCAGGAGATCGAAGGCGAAATAGTGCGCGGGATGCTCCGTGGCGAGCTTCCTGACGCGCGACTCGGCGGGATGGATCCGCAGCAGAAGATCATCGAACGACAGCCGCCCTCCGGCCGGGATCACGACTTCGCCATCCAGCACGAACTGCTTTGCGCGAATCGAGCGGATCGCCTCCACGATCTCCGGAAAGTAACGAGCCAGCGGCTGCCCCGCCTTCGATTGAACGTAAACGTCCGCACCATCGCGAAAGATCACGGCGCGGAAGCCGTCCCACTTCGGCTCGAACTGCCAGCGATCGCCGGAAGGAATCGCATCGGCGCGCTTCGCTTCCATCGGTGGATAGGGAGGTTGGATCATTTCAGGCTGCGCCTATCCTCCGAACACCTTTCGCAGATCGAATCGCTTCTTCGCTGCGATCACCGGCTTCCAGAGATCGCCGAGCTCGCGCACGCGGGCGACGGCGTTGTCGATGCGGAAGTCTTCGATGCGCACTCCCTCCTCCACTTCTTCCCACGTCACCGGCACCGAGACGCTGGCCACCGGCGTGGGGCGGACGGAATAGATCGATGCAAGGGTCCGGCCCCACGCATTCTGGTTGTAGTCGACGAGCACTCGGCCGTAGGGCCTCTTCACCTTGCGATACTCGGCGGTGATGAGCTGCGGATGGCGCGACTCGAGCTCGATCGCGATCGCCTTCGCCAGCGACCAGACGTCCTTCTGCAGTGGTCCGCGCACGATCGGCACGTAGACGTGTATCCCTTTCGAGCCCGTGGTCTTGGCGTACGCCGGCGCCTTCAGGGCGGCGAGGATGTCGCGCACGTGCAGCGCGACGCTGCGCACCTTCGCGAAATCCGCACCGGGACCGGGGTCGAGATCGAAGTGGAGAAAATCGGGACGGTCCCAGTCATCGCAGCGCGCATACCAGGGGTTGAGATCGATGCAGCCGAGGTTGATGAGCCAGAGGAGCGATGGAAGATCCTGCACGATCGGAAAGCGGACGATGTCTTTGTCGTGAGGAATGCCGCAGATGTCGATCCACTCCGGCCGCGGCTCCGGCGCGCGCTTCATGTAGAAGAAGTCGCCCTCCGCGCCGTTCGGGTAGCGCTTCATGACCATCGCGCGGCCTTCGATATGAGGGAGCAGCCAGGGGGAGATGTCGGCGTAGTACTGGAGAAGATCGCGCTTCGTCAGCTCGAGATTTTTCCAGAAGATCTTCCGGAGATTCGTGAGGCGGACTTCGCGATCACCGAAGCGCGCCAGGACTTCGTTGGTGTCGTCCGGAATGGTGAACTTACGAGCGGGCAGGTGCGTCCTCCATCCCCCGGTCATCCTGAGCGCAGCGAAGGATCAACCAAGGCGCCGCGGGGCACGTGCTTCATGCGTCTATCCTACCCGCGGGGCGCGTGCTTCAGGCTTCATCGTATCCGCGGGGCGTGTGCTTCAGGCTTCATCGTATCGGCGCTGCGCGTGCTTCAGGATCCCACTCCTTGCTTTATCCTGCCGGCGCCTTCGTTGATCCTTCGCTTCGCTCAGGATGACGAGGGGACCGGGGAGTATTCGAGCTCGCTTTCTTCCCTTACGGCGCGCAGCATCAGACCGCCGCGCGACATGTCGCCGAGACCGGCGAAGAGGGCTGGAAAGTGCAGGCGGCCGCCGAACACCGGATGCAACACGTCAATATATTTACCAGTTGCCACGCTGCCGAGGAGAACCACGTGCGCGTCGTCCGCGATGCGCGCGCGCAGCTCGGCCGCGGTCTCCTGCAGCGGCTTCACGTAACTGCGGGCCCTCACATCGATGTCGATCCGCTGCATCCTCTTCAGCCTCTCCGGCGTCATCCGCCAGTCGGGAGAAACGAGGCCGAAGCCGGAGGTGATCACGAACGTGTTCGCGGCGCCGCCGAAGTGCATCGCGTACGCGATCTTGCCGCGGAAATAGAGAGAGCTCATGAACGCGAAGGCTTCGCCGATCGCCACACCCTCTTCGCTTCGATACTGCCGCGCCGCAGAAAAGTCCGCGCGTGGCGAGGTCAACTGCTTCGCCCGTTTGCCGGACAGGCTGGCCGGCGAGAGAAGGAACACGTGAGGCATCGCTGCCATCGAACAGCCGTGGACGGAACTTTCATCCGGGCTGTATCGTTTAACGTGCTGATGAAGAAGTCGATGCTGCGGACCATCCTCCAGCCTCTGGCGATCGCCATCGCGCTGGCGCTGCTCGTCCGCCATTCCTTCTTCCGCCTCTACTCGATTCCCTCGGCCTCGATGGAGCCGACGCTGCAGATCGGCGATCACATCCTCGTCACTCCGTATCACTTCTTCAACGATCCGCCGTCGCGCGGCGATGTCATCGTCTTTCGTTCCCGGACGTCGGATGAGCTGATGGTGAAGCGCGTGATCGCCACCGCCGGCGACCTCGTCGCCTCGCGCGAAGGACGCGTCACGATCGGTACCCATGCGCTCGCGGAGACCTACCTGCACGACCCCGCCGCGAGCGGCTCCATCGCACCGCAGATCGTCCCCGCGAACTGCTACTTCGTGATGGGCGACAACCGCGCGAACTCCTTCGACAGCCGCAGCTGGGGGCCGCTGCCGGCGGATCTCATCGTCGGCCGCGTCCGGATGGTGCTCTGGTCTTCCCCTTCCGGACTCTCGCAACCGGCAGCGAGCGCGTCGACGAGCCACGCCGCGGGTCCGGCGCTCACCGAATCGCTGCGCGTGACGCGCGTCTTCCATCCGATCGAGTAAAATCCCCGGCGGAGGTCGTTACATGCGTCGAATCCGCCGCGAGCTCGGTGAGGGTCAACTGGGATGTCTGATCGGTCTCATCTTTCTGCTGATCGGTCTCTTCGTTGCCTACAAGTTGATTCCGATCAAGGTGAAGGCCGCCGAGATCCGGCAGGTGGTCGAAGATGAATCCAAAGCCGCCGGCCAGCATCGCGATGAACAGATCACGGACGCGATCCTCCGCAAGGCGCGGGACAACGGCCTTCCCATCACAGCCGACAACATCAAACTGGAACGGACCAACAGCAGCATGAAGGTGGACGTCGAATATGACGTGCCGGTCGATTTCCCCGGCTATAAGTACGTTTGGCACTTCCACCATCACGCGGAAAACCCGATCTTCTAGACGCCATCCCGAACCGCGGAGGATCTCCTGATTCCGGGAGATCCTCCGCTCAGGACGACATCCATCGGCGCAGCCTGACGATGAAGGTCGTCCCCCTGCCGGCTTCGCTCTCCACATCGATCGATCCCTGATGCAGCAGCACGAGGTGCTTCGTGATGGCGAGCCCGAGGCCCGTGCCGGCAATCTCCTGCGAACGGCTCTTGTCGATGCGGTGGAAGCGCCGGAAGATTCGTTCCTTCTCGTCCGGCGAGATGCCTTCGCCATGGTCCGTGATCCGGACGACACCGTTGTCCGGATCGCCGCACACTTCGATGTCGATCGTGCTCTGCTCGCCGCCGTACTTGATCGCGTTGTCGATGAGATTGGAGAACGCCTGCTGAAGGCGGTCGTTGTCACCGGCGACTTCGCATCGCTGGCCGGCAATCTGAAATCGCAGCCCTTTCTCGGCGGCACGATCGTGAAAGTCCTCCGCGAGATCGCGCATCAGCTCGAAGAGATCGACGCGCGTGATGTCGAGGCGGAGCGCGCCTGACTCGATGCGGCTCAGCTCCGACAGATCATCGACGAGCCGCTCGATTCTGCGAAGCTGCCGCGACATGATGCGGCGCAACTGCTGATCCTCATCGGCGGTCATATGCTCGCCGGCGAGCTCGAACGACTCGACGGCCGAACGCAGGCCGGTGAGAGGCGTGCGCACCTCGTGAGAGAAGTCGGAGACGAAGTTGCGCCGGATCTCTTCGAGCTTCTCGATCTGGGTGACGTCGATGAAGAGCGCGACCGCGGCGATGTCCGCCGAGGGGAGTGCGAAGGCGCGCATCTCGACGCGGCGTTCCGCCACTCCCAGCGCGATTCCGAACCGCTGCGCCGCCTCGGCGCCGCGCAGCGCCGTATCGAACGCCGAGAAGAGCGGCGCAACCCGCGTCACCTCGGCGAGCGGCCGGCCGACGAGCTCTCCGCTCACGCCGAACATCTCCGCGAACCGCTGATTCGCAAGCACGATCTTCCGCTCGTGATCGACGGCGATCACGCCTTCACCAAGCCCCTCGAGAATGCGGATGATCGTGTCGCGCTGCCTCGAGATCAGCTCGAAACGGCCGCGCAGCACATTGAACGCGCGATCACGCTCTTCGAGCGAGGCGCGCGTCGAGGCAAAGACGCGCGTCAGCACGATCACGAGGATCACGATGACGAGCGTTAGCGCGATCGGCAGCATGTCAGGTGCAGGACAGACGCCCTCGCCTGTCGAATCAAGGGAGAACAGGCGAAGGCGCCTCTTCTACACATCGTAGCGGTATCCGAAGCC
The DNA here is from genome assembly GCA_021325515.1 of Acidobacteriota bacterium. Lineage (GTDB taxonomy): Bacteria > Acidobacteriota > Thermoanaerobaculia > Gp7-AA8 > Gp7-AA8 > JAJPHC01. The sequence goes on along the minus strand of JAJPHC010000002.1, from coordinate 106,074 downwards.
GACGATCGTCGAGATCCGCTCCGCGCCGATTTTCTTCCGGAGGTTGCGGATGTGCGCATCCACCGTCCTCGTCTCGATCTCGTCCGACATGTGCCACACCTCCGACAGAATCCGGTCGCGCGAAACGACCGAGCCGCGATTGCGCACGAGGAGCGACAAGAGCTCGAACTCCTTCTTCGCCAGCTTCACTTCCTGGCCGTGGCGGTAGACGCGGAACGCCTTCTCATCGATCCGCAGCTCGCCGTCGTCATAGACCGCGGCTTCGTCCGCGCCGCCGCGCGCGCGCCGCCACACCGCGGCCACACGCGCGACGAGCTCGCGCACGCTGAAGGGCTTCGAGAGGTAGTCATCGGCTCCGAGCTCGAGGCCGGTGATGCGATCGCGCTCCGAGCCGCGCGCCGTGAGCATCAGGATCGGAATCGCCTGCGTGCGCGGATCGCGGCGCAACTCCCGGCAGATCGTCAGGCCATCGAGATCGGGCAGATTGAGATCGAGCACCACGAAGTCGGCCGTGCCGCGCTGCACGGCCAGCAGGCCGTCCTGCCCCCGCCCATAGTGAGTCACCGCATAGCCTTCCCGCTCCAGATTGAGCTTCACGGTGAAGGCGATGTCGTGGTCGTCTTCGATCAGCGCGATGCGTTTCATTGCATGTGCGTGTGCTTGATCATCTTTCCTTCGACGAGATAGACGACCATCTCGCAGATGTTCGTCGCACCGTCGGCCATTCGCTCGAAGTACTTGCCGATGAACGTCAGGCGGATCGCCGATGAGATGTTACGCGGGTTCTCGAGCATGTAGGTGAGAAGCGAGCGGAACGAGTCTTCCGTCAGTTGATCGACGACGTCGTCGTGGCGGATCACGCTGCGCGCGAGCTCGACATCGCCGCGCACGAACGAGTCGAGCGACTCGCGCACCATCTTCTGCGCGTTGTCCGCGAGAAGCGGCAGTTGCGACAGCGGCTTGAGCTGCGGCTCGCGATTGAGCTCGATCGCGCGCTCGCAGACGTCCTGCGCAAGGTCGGCGATGCGCTCCAGCTCCGGCGTGATCTTCATGATCGTGGCGACGAAGCGGAGGTCGCTCGCCGCAGGCTGCATGACGGCCATCAGCTCGATCGTCTTCTGATCGATCAAAAGCTCCATCTGATCGATCTCGCTGTCGCGCTCGATGACGAGCTGCGCAAGATCGCTGTTGCGGTCGAGCAGCGCACGGACGGAGTCCATCATCTGCTGCTCGACGAGCCCGCCCATGCGGAGCAGAAGCTGCTTGATTTCTTCAATGTCGCGGTCGAAGTGTCGTTGCATAAAAACTCCAATGGGACGGATGGGACGGATGGGACGGATGGGACGGATGGGAGACGTCCACCCATCCGTCCCATCCGTCCCATCGGTCCCATACGTCCTATCCAAATCTTCCCGTCACATAATCCTCGGTCATCTTTTCCTTCGGCGTCATGAACATGGTTTTCGTGTCGCCGAGCTCGACCAGCCTGCCCATCATGAAGAACGCGGTTTTGTCCGAGACGCGGGCCGCCTGCTGCATGTTGTGCGTGACGATGACGATCGTGTAGTTGCTCTTCAGCTCGTAAATCAGCTCTTCGATTTTCGTGGTCGCGATCGGATCGAGGGCCGACGCCGGCTCATCCATCAGAAGAATCTCGGGATCGACGGCGAGTGCGCGCGCGATGCAGAGACGCTGCTGCTGTCCGCCCGAAAGCGCGAAGGCGCTGCTGTGCAGGCGATCCTTCACCTCTTCCCACAACGCGGCGCGGCGCAGCGAGCGCTCCACGATCTCCGCCATTTCGCGCTTGCTCCCCCCGCCGTTGATCCGGAGGCCGTACGCGACGTTCTCGAAGATCGACTTCGGAAACGGATTCGACTTCTGGAACACCATCCCCACGCGGCGGCGCAGCGCGACGACGTCGGTGTCGCGTCCATACACGTTCTTTCCGTCGATGAGAATCGTCCCCGTGCCGCGGGCGTCGGGGATGATGTCGTTCATCCGATTGATGGAACGGACGAAGGTCGACTTCCCGCAGCCCGACGGTCCGATCAGCGCGGTCACCTGCCGGTCAGGAATGTCCATCGAGATGCCGTGCAGCACCTTCGATGCGCCGTAGAAGAAGTCGAAGTCTTTGACGTGGATCTTGGGTTCGTTCACGGGCGGTTCATCCTCTCGAGACGGCGAACAGCGAGACGGGCGGCGATCGACAGGACGAGAATCATCATCACGAGCAGGAACGCTCCCGCCCACGCCTGCCGGTGCCAGTCTTCGTACGGCGAGATCGCGTAGGTGAAGACCTGGACGGTGAGCGACGCAATCGGCTGCGTCAGGCTCGTCGACCAGTAGCGGTTGTTGAATGCGGTGAAGAGCAGCGGCGCCGTTTCGCCGGCAACGCGCGCCAGCGCGACGAGAATACCGGTGAGGATGCCCGGCAGAGCCGCCGGAAGAATGACGGTGAAGATCGCACGCGAGCGCGTCGCACCAAGTGCCAGCGCACCTTCGCGCAAGCCCGCAGGCACGAGCCGCAACAACTCCTCGGTCGTGCGTATCACGATGGGGAGCATCAGAATCCCGAGGGCAACGCCGCCCGACAGCGCGCTGAAGCGCTTCACCGGCAGCACGAGAATGCCGTAGACGAAGATGCCGACGACGATGCTCGGCACGCCGTTGAGCACATCCGCAGCGAAGCGGACGATCGTCGAGAACGCCGACTTCGGATACTCCGACAGATGGATGCCGCAGATCACGCCGGCAGGAACGGCGAAGCCGGCGGCGATCGCGATCAGGATGAGCGTGCCGGCAATCGCGTTCGCCATGCCGCCACCCGCTTCGCCGACAGGCTTCGGCATCTTCGTGAAGAAGTCGGCATTGAGTGCGCCGATCCCTTCCTTCACGACGTAGAAGAGGATGAGCGCAAGCGGCAGCAGCGCGATGACGACCGACACTGCGCAGAACGCTTCCGCCGCGCGCGACACGAGCCGCCTGCGAAGCGAGGTCGATGTCATGCCGTCCTCCGCGAACGCACCATGACGCGCGAGATCAGATTCACGATGATGGTGATGATGAAGAGCAGCAGGCCGATCTCGATCAGCGCGTGCAGATACAACTCGTCCGCCGCCTCGCTGAACTCGTTCGCGATGACCGCGGCCATCGTGTATTGCGGCGCGAAGAGCGAAGCGGACAACTGCGGGTTGTTGCCGATGACCATCGTGACGGCCATCGTTTCGCCGAGTGCGCGGCCGAAGCCGAGCATGATCGCGCCGATGATGCCGGTACGGCCGAAGCCGAGCGCAATCCTGATCGCCTCCCATCGCGTCGCACCAAGCGCATACGCCGCTTCGCGCTGTGTCGACGGAACATTCTTCAGCACTTCGCGCGCGACTGACGACGTCAGCGGAATCACCATCACGGCGAGGATCAACGCCGCCGCGAGCATGCCGACGCCGAGGGGCGGACCTTTGAACAGCGGGATCTTCTTCCACGACTCAGGCGTCATCAGCTCGAGCTTGCGCACCGCCGGCACGAGCACGAAGACTCCCCAGAGTCCGTAAACGATCGAGGGAATCGCGGCGAGCAGCTCCGTCAGATACGTGAGCGGCTGGCGCAGCGCGCGCGGCGAGAGCTCGGAGATGAACACCGCGATGCCGATCGCGATCGGCGTCGAGAGCAGCAGCGCCAGGAGCGCGGAATAGAGCGTGCCCCAGATGAAGGGCAACGCACCGAACTCGCCGGATACCGGATCCCACGTCGTTCCCTTCCAGAATCCGAAGCCGAATTTCGCGATCGAGAGAAGCGACTGGCGCGTCAGCTCGAAGCCGATGCCGAGCACCACGAGCAGGACCAGCGCGGCAATCGCGCCGGTCCCGATGCGGAAACCTCGATCGTCCCTCGATTTGAATGTGGTGTTCAAGCAAGCCTGCCGGCGTTGTTCGTCGTGTCCTTCGCGTCGATCAGGATGCGAGGCGCGCCAGCGCCGCCATCTCCAGATCGATCACGCTCTTCGGGAGCGGCGCATAGTGCAGCGCAGCCGCATCCTTCTGACCATCGCTGAGCGCCCACTTGAGGAAGTCCGCCATGATCTTCGCCCGCTCTGTGTCCTGCGGGTTCTGATAGAGGAGCATCCAGGTGAACGACGCGATCGGATACGCGTCGTTCCCTTCGGCGTTCGTGATCGAGATGCGGAAGTCATCCGGCATCTTTACGTTCGCCGCGGCCGCGGTGACGCTCTCGAGGGATGCGGTGACGAACGCGCCGGCCTTGTTCTGCACGGCGGCGAACGGAATCTTGTTCTGCAGCGCGAAGATCAATTCGACGTAGCCGATCGCGCCCGGTGTCTGCTGCACGAGGCCGCTGACGCCTTCGTTGCCCTTCGCGCCGACACCCGCCGGCCAGCTCACCGAAGTGTTCACGCCGACCTTCGACTTGTACTCGGGCGAGACCTTCGAGAGAAAGTCGCAGAAGATGTAGGTGGTGCCGGAGCCGTCGGAGCGATGCACGACCGCGATGTCCGTCGCGGGGAGATTGACGCCCGGATTCTCCTTCGCGATCCGCGCGTCGTTCCACTTCGTGATCTGGCCGAGGTAGATGCCGGCGAGCACGGGACCGCTGAAGCGGAGCTGCGACGTCACGCCGGGAAGGTTGTAGATCGGAACGACGCCGCCGAGCACGGTCGGAAAATGAAGGATCGGACCGGGTGCCGATTTGAGCTGCTCATCGGACATCGGGCCGTCGGTCGCGCCGAAGAACACCGTCTGCGCGGTGAGCTGCTTGATGCCGCCGCCGGAGCCGATCGACTGATAGTTGATCTTCACGTTCGGATGCGTCTTGCCGTATTCCTCGAACCACTTGGAGTAGATCGGGTACGGGAAGGTGGCCCCTGCGCCATTGATTTGAATCGAAGCAGCGGCGGCCGGTGCCGTTCCGGTTGTCTCCGCCGGCTTGCAGGCTGAAATCGCGATCGCCATCGCGATGCATGTCATCAGTTTCTTCATGCCCGCATTCTCGGGACTGCGGATGAAGTGCGATGCCACTCGATGTAAATTCGGTGTGAAGTGCCGCGCTGGAGATCTCTGCTCGATTCGCCCCTCGCCGCCGTTCTGTTCGTTGCGGCCTGCTACGGCATTCTGCTGACGGCGTACATCCGGCGGGAAGGCGGCGATGTCTCGCTGCTCGTCACGGCGGGAACGAACGTCGACGCGCGCCAGGCTCCGCGAGGACTCACCGTGCGCAGCGATGTGCCGGGATACGACGGCGTCTGGTTCTATCGCCTCGCCTCCGATCCATTCTCCACGGCAACAAAGACCTACGGAATCCAGTTCGACAATCCCGCGTATCGGCGCCAGCGGATTCTCTATCCGCTGCTCGTTCACATCGCCTCGCTCGGCCGCGTCGAATGGGTTCCGGCGATGCTCGTCGCGGTGAACGTCGCCGCACTGCTCGTCCTCGCCTTCGTCGCTGCGCAACTGAGCCGGCACTTCGGAGCCCATGCCTTGTGGGGAGTGATCGCGCCGCTCTACCCGGGCTTCGTGACGACGATCTCCGGCGATCTCAGCGAGATCGTTCAGTGCATGTTCCTCCTCTCCGCGATTCACGCGGTGCAGAAGCGGAGGTCCTTCATCGCCGCCGCGCTACTGACCTGCGCGGTTCTGACGCGCGAGACTTCGATCGTGCTCGCCGCGGCTCTGCTGGTGATCTACGCCTACCGCTTCATCCGCAAACGCGCTCAGGACTACGGCGCGGAAACGTTCGCGATCCCGCTTGCTGCATATGCCGCATGGCAGGCGCTGATCGCGTGGAGATTCGGAACGGACACGCCGCTCGGTTCGATCGCACCGAAGTTCAGCGTGCCGTTCGCCGAGTACGTTCGCTTTCTCATCGCCAACTCTTCGCTTCGAGGGATCTCCCGCCTCTACTTCACCGAGGCCGCGTTCCTCGGCGCGATCGTGGCGATCGTCATCGGAGCCTGGAGGTTCGCTTCGACGAAGGTCACATGGCGCGCGACGTGGCTTGCGTATCTCGGACTCGCGTCAACGCTGCCGCACAACATGTGGGCCGAGGTGAGCTTCGTGCGAGTGCTCGCCGATTTCTTTCTGATCAGCACCGTCGTGATTCTCAGCAGCGGAAGAGCCGCGAGAATTGCTGCTCTCGCGGCAACGGCTGTCGTCTGGTACTTCGCGGCGAGCCATCTCGTGAAGTACGGATGACGTCTACTGCCTGATCCTCTTGATCGCTTCCAACTCGAGCGCGACCACTTCCTTCGGCAGCGGCGCGTAGCCGAGTTGCGCCGTGTACTTCTGACCGTCGGTGATCGCCCACTTCACGAACTCGACCATCGCGCGCGAGCGCTGCAGATCGCGCGGCGACTCCTGAAGCAGCAGCCAGGTGAACGACGAGATCGGATACACATTCTTCCCCGGCGCATTGGTAATCGAGACGCGGAAGTCCTTCGGCATGTTCTTCGCCGCGCTGGATGCAGCGTTCGACACCGTCTCCGTCGATGCAGTCACGAACTCGCCCGCCATGTTCTGCACTGCGCCATAGCTGATCCTGTTCTGCAGCGCATAAATCAGCTCGACGTAACCGATCGAGCCCGGAGTCTGCTTCACGAGCCCGGCGACCCCTTCATTGCCCTTGCCTCCGACGCCGGCCGGCCAGTTGACCGCGGTCGCGACACCGACCTTCTGGCGATATTCCGGCGAGACTTTCGAGAGGTAATCGCACCAGATGTAACTCGTCCCCGAGCCATCGGAACGATGAACGACGGTGATCTCATCGCCCGGCAGATTCATGCCGGGATTCGTGGCGCGGATCGCCGGATCATTCCACTTCGTGATCTTGCCGAGGAAGATGTTCGCCAGCGTCGGGCCGGTGAACTTCAGCTCGCCGGCACCCGGCACGTTGTAGACGGGAACGACGCCGCCCAGAACCGCCGGCAGATGCATCACGCGAAACCCCGCAGCAGTGATCTGCTCGTTCGTCATGGGACCATCGCTCGCGCCGAAGAACACCGTGCCGGCGCTGAGCTGGCGAATGCCGCCGCCGGAACCGATCGACTGGTAGTTGATCTCAATGCCGGGATGAGCCTTGTGATACTCGTCGAACCACTTCGAATAGATCGGGTACGGGAACGTCGCGCCTGCACCGTTGATCTGCAGCGTCTGCGCGGAGACAGAGATCGAGCATGCCGTCACGAGGACGGCCAGAAAGGCCATGACTGTTTTCATTTCTTCCCCTTAGAAGTTCACGAGCAGCTTGATTTCGTAATTCGTGGTGTTCGGCGCGGACGGCGTCACGTTCGTGCGCTGGAGCGAATCGCGATCGAGAAGCACGGCCACGGTCTTGCCGCCGGCATTCGGCAGCCAGTAGGCGATGCCATCGATGTCGCGCTTCTGCTTCTGCGCGCTCACGCTCTCGTTGGGTACGAAGTTGTCGTGACGGATCAGCGCTTCCCAGCCGCTGTTGCCGAACTTCGGCGTGATCCAGAAGCTCCAGCCCTTCGAATCCACCTGAGGCTTGCTCGCCGACGTGCGGTCCTTCGCCTTCACGAGCTCGAGTCCCGCGTTCACCAGCGGATGCTCATACGTGATCTGACCGAATGTGCGCTGGCGCTTCGCGCTGCCTACGTAGTGGTCATCGACGATGAACCCTGTCAGGCGGAGGCCTTTGAGAAACGTGCCGCCCAGCGGGAAAGGACGAACCGTCCCGCGGATGTCGAACGCTTTCTCGTTGTTCACTTCCGCCTTGTTGTAGTTCTCGCCGTTGTAGAAGCCGGCGTGCAGATCGCCGTAGTTGCCGGCGAAGTTGTAGCGGCCGCTGACACCCGCGTCCGCAGACGAGAGCAGGCCGGTGCGCTCGCCGAATACCGTCCCCTGGAAGCGGTAGCGATAGATGCTTTCGGTGTAGTCGACGTACGGCGTCTGCTGCACGCCGAATCGAACCCACGAGCCTTTCGTCGCCCAGTCGTCGAGTCCGAACTGCGCGTAGGCGTACTTGAGGCGGAAGATCTGGCTGCCGCTCAGCGATGACGACGTGCCGGTTTCACGGGAGATGTCGGGCGTGATGCGATACGAGACCCAGTGATTGAGGTTGCCGGTGATGTTGATGTAGGCGCGAGTGACATTGAAGGAACTGTTGTGAACCTGATTGCCGTCGGCGTCTTTGATTTCCGGCGACTGGTTCCAGGTGTAGTCGGCGAAGATTGTCGCGCCGACGTTGAACTTCGGCGTGTCGTCAGGCGGTGTATAGCCGGCAGCCGGCGTCACCTGCGCCCGGGCAGCGACTGCGAACATCGCGGTCAGCGCCGCGGCAAGAAGAAACGTTTTCATTCCAAGGCCCCCTTCGTGTTGGCGCGCATCTTCGGCGATCGGCGATGAAGCGCGATTGCCAACGATGTAATTTCGACGTGAAGGAGCCGAGGAGGAGTTGCGTGCAGGACAAGCTCTCAGCTTGTCCTGCACATGGAAGCGTCCTAGAAGCTCACGAGCATTTTCACTTCATAGTTCGTGGTGTTCGGAACGGACGGCGTGACGTTCGTGCGCTTGAGCGAATCGCGATCGAGGAGCACCGCCACCGCCTTGTTTCCCACCTTCGGAAACCAGTAGGCGATGCCGTCGATGTCGCGCTTCTGCTTCTGTGAGCTCGCCTTGTCGTTCGGCGTGTAGTTGTCATGGCGGATGAGCGCTTCGAATCCGCTCTTGCCGAACTTCGGCGTCACCCAGAACGCCCAGCCCTTCGAGTCGGTCTCGGCTTTCGTCACCGACGTGCGGTCCTTCGCGCGCAGCACGTCGATGCCGAAGTTCACGCGCGGATGCTCGTAGAGCACGGTGCCGATGATGCGCTCGCGCTTCGCGTTCTCGACATAGTGATCCTCGACGAGAAACGCGCTGACGCGCAGCCCTTTCCACAGCGGGCCGCCCTGCGGCAGCGGACGCACGGTACCGCGAATCTCGAGGCCCTTCTCGTTGTTCACTTCGGACTTGAAGTAATTCTCACCGTTGTAAAAACCGCCATGGATGTCGCCGTAGTTGTTCGGCAGGTTGTAATGCACCGTCACGCCGGCATCGCCGCCCGACAGCAGCCCGACACGCTCCGGGAACACCGATCCCTGAAAGCGATAGCGATAGGCGGTTTCGTTGAAGTCGATGTACGGCGTCTGCTGCACGCCGAAACGCACCCACGAACCTTTCGTCCACCAGTCGTCGAGATTGAACTGCGCGTAGGCGAACTTGAGGCGGAACTCCTGGCTGCCGTTGAGCGAAGTGCCGCTGCCCGTCTCGCGCGCCACGTCGGGCGTGATGCGGAACGCGATCCAATGGTTCAGGTTTCCCGTGACGTTGATGTAGGCGCGCGTGACGTTGAACGAGCTGTTGTGAACCAGGTTGCCATCCGCGTCTTTCGTTTCCGGCGACTGGTTGTACGTGTAGTCCGCAAACAGCGTCGCGCCGATGTTGTACTTCGGCGTGTCGTCAGGCGGCGTGGAAGCTGGCGCGGGCGTCACCTGCGCCGCGGCTGCGGCCGCGAACATCGCGGTCAGCACCGCGGCAAAGCAAAACTTTCTCATCTCCGAAAAACCCCTTTCCTCATTCACGCGGATGGCGAACCCCGCTTGCTGCGCACGAATTCTCCAACACTTCGCGATAATGGCCCACAATGCCCGCGAAGCCGAAACGAATTGCCGCAATCGACATCGGCACGAACTCGATTCACATGATCGTGGCCGAGGCGCGGAGCCGCGGCTATCGAGTGGTGGACAGGGAAAAGGAGATGGTGCAGCTCGGCCTCTCCAGTCTCGACGGCCAGCCGCTGACCGAAGATGCCATCGACCGCGGCGTCAACACGATCACGAAGATGGCGGAGATCGCGCGGCGCTGGGAAGCGGACGAGATCATCGCCGTCGCGACGAGCGCGGTGCGTGAAGCGCCGAACCGCCGCGATTTCCTGAAGCGCGTCCGCGACTACGCCGGCATCAAAGTCCGCGTGATCTCCGGCGAGGAAGAGGCCGACTACATCTTTCGCGCAGTGCGCTCCGCCGTCGACATCGGATCGAGCACGGCGCTCTGTATCGACATCGGCGGCGGCAGCGCGGAGATGATCGTCGGGACGGCCGACGAGATCTACTTCACGGCGAGCGAGCCACTCGGATCGCTCCGTCTCTCGCAGCGCTTCGATTTGAAGGAGCGGCCACACGTCAGCTCCGTCGTTCACTGCCGCGAGCTGGTGATCGAGCGCACGGCGAAGATCCGAAAGCGCATTCGCCGCATCGGCTTCGACCAGACGATCGGCACCTCGGGAACGATTCTCGCGCTGGCGGCGATCTGTTCCGAGCGCGAGCCGGCGAGCGGACTGCTCACCCTCGAGCGCGCCCGTCTCGCCGCCATCATCCCGGCCCTCGCTGCGATGACCTCCGACGAGCGGAAAGCGAAATTCAACATCGATGAAAAGCGCGCCGCCACGATTCTCGGAGGTGCCGTCGCGCTCGAGGCCATCATGACCTCGCTCGGAGTGCAGACGCTGCTCGCCTGCCCCGTCGCAATTCGCGAAGGGATCATCGAGAGCCGCATCGCGAAATCACGCACGGAATCGACGGCCGGCGGCGGCGTGCGCCGCAAGTCCGTCATGCATCTCGCCGAGCGCACCGATTGCGACATGCGCCACGCTCTTCACGTGGCGCGGCTCGCGACGCGCATCTTCGATCAGACACAGAAGCTGCATCGGCTCGACGGCGATACGCGCGAGCTCCTCGAGTACGCCGCTCTGCTGCACGAGAGCGGTGCACACATCAGCGACCGCGGCATTCACAAGCACACGTACTACCTGATTCGCCACGGAGATCTGCGCGGCTTCACCGACGAGCAACTGATGATCGTCGCCAATGTCGCGCGCTACTACCGCAAGTCGGTGCCGGATCTCGAGGATCCGAACTTCGCGGAGTTGAGCGAAGAGCAGCAGGAGACGGTGGCGCGCCTCGCCGCGATTCTGCGCGTGGCGGAAGGACTCGATCGCGGTCATCGCCAGCGCGTGCGCGATGTCGCCGTGAACAACGGATCGAAAGGCGTTCGCGTCGTGGCGCGCACGCGATCGGATGCATCGATCGAAATCGAAAGCGCGGAGAAGCGCGCGAAGTATTTCTCGAAGGTGTTCGATACACGCGTGAAGTTCGAGGTGATCTGACGACTTATCATTGCTGCCCGGGCGAGACGCCCGAGCAGTGCGGACGAGACGTCCGCGCTCCGAGGTGATCTGATGGAACAGGCCGAAAAGTTCGTCGTGCTGTTGCGGCATGGAATCGCGCACCCACGCGGAACGAAGCCGGAAGAGGAGCGCGATCTCACCGAGGCTGGACATCGCCGGATGAAGGAAGTGGCGCGCGGTCTTGCGAACCTCTTTCCGAAGGCGACACGGCTGATCTCGAGTCCGCTCATTCGCTGCACGCAAACCGCGGAATGGGTCGAGAAGGCGTATGGCGGCCGGCTGGAGCTGGAGACGAGCGACGATCTCCGCCCCGATGGCGACCGCTCGTCTCTGCGCAAACTGATCGACGCGACGCGCTCGCGCCGCATCATTCTCGTCGGCCACGAGCCGTATCTCAGCGAAGCGATCGCGATGGAATCGGAGTTGAAGAAGGGCGGCTGCTACGGAGTGCGCGTCTCGCGGGAGGGACTCACACTCGAGTGGATGCTGCCGCCGCGGGCGCTGCGGCGCATCCGGAGCTAGTGGCCTTCAGTGCTTCTTTTTCTTCTTCGCCTTGCGGCGGAATGATCCCGGCTTCCGGATGATCTCCTCGTACGGGCCGAGATGTACCGCCTCGGCGCGCGCGATCGCGATGAACTGCTCCTGGCTTCGCAACGGAAGCTCGTTCTCGCCCGGCGTGCGCCGCCGATAGTTGCCCTCGCTGTCGAGCACCCACGCCTTCACGTTGTCGCCGAGCGAGATGGGAAGGATCTGCTTCTCGACTCGGCGGAGGAGCGCGAGGTCGCGAATGGGAAACGTCGTCTCGATGCGCCGCAGCAGATTGCGCGGCATCCAGTCGCCGCTCGAGATGTAGACCTCCGGCGCGCCGCCATTCTCGAAACGGAACACACGCGCATGCTCGAGAAAACGATCGACGACGCTGACCACACGGATGTTTTCGCTGAAGCCGGGCAGACCGGGCACCAGGCAGCAGATGCCGCGAATCATCAGATCGATGCGCACACCGGCACGGCTCGCGCGATAGAGCGCATCGATGACCGCCGGCTCGACGAGCGCGTTCATCTTTGCCGTGATCGACGCCGGCCGCCCCGCGGCCGCCTGCTGCGCCTCGCGCTCGATCATGCGAAGGACCCAGCGCAGATAGTCCATCGGCGCGACGACGAACTGCTTCCATGAGAGCGGCGCATCGCCGCGCTCGATCAGCTCCTGCACGCCGGCCACGCTGAAGCCTGTGAGCAGATTGAGCAGTTGTGCGGCGTCGGAGCCGAACTCCGGGTCGCAGGTGAAGAGATCGATGTCGGTATACGTGCGGCTTGTGCTCGCGTTGTAGTTGCCGGTCGAGAGATGGAGGTAGCGCCGCAGCGTGCCGTCTTCACGCCGCACGACGAGACAGAGCTTGCAGTGCGTCTTGATGCCGACGAGGCCGTAGACGACCTGCACGCCGGCGTTCTCGAGATGGCGCGCCCAGTCGATGTTCTTGCGCTCGTCGAAGCGGGCCTGCAGTTCGACGACGGCGGTGACCTGCTTGCCGCGGCTTGCCGCGTTCACGAGAGCTTCGACGATCGGCGAGCCCGGATCAGTGCGATAGAGCGTCTGCTTGATCGCCACGACATCCGGATCCTCGGCCGCGGCCTGCACGAACTCGACGACCGCCGTGAAGGAATCGTAGGGACGATGCAGCAGCACATCGCTGCGCCGGATGATCGAGAAGATGTCCTCGGTCGATGCGAGCTGCGCCGGGATCCGCGGATTGAACGGCGGATCCTTCAGCTTCGCGTCATCGAGGCTGCCGTAGATCTGCATCAGATCGCGGAGGCGCAGAGCACCTCCGGCGATGAACACGTCGTGCTCATTCGAGCCGGTTGATTCGATCAGAAGGCGCAGCACGTCTTCGGACGCACCTTCCGCGATCTCCAGCCAGACGACCTCGCGCCGGTCGCGCCGCCGCAACTCGCTCTCCATCGTCTTGAGCAGGTCCTGAACGTCTTCTTCCTTGATCGAGACGTCGGAGTTCCGGATGAGGCGAAAGGCGACGGACGTGCGCAGCTTGAGTCCCGGAAAGAAGCGGCCGGCGTGCGAGGAGATGATCTCTTCGAGCAGGACGAAGCGCTTCTTCTCGAGCGCGAAGAGACGGGGAAGCGTTTCGGGGATCTTCAGCACGACGGTGTGCAGCTCGCCGCGCGGCGACTCGAGCTGCAGCGCCAGGTTGAGGTTGAGATTCGCGATGAAGGGGAACGGATGTCCGGGATCGATGGCCAGCGGCGTGAGGATCGGCTCCAGATGCGCGCAGAAATACTCCTCGACGGCGGCGCGGTCCTTCTTGCCGAGATCGCTCACGCGCTCGATGCGGATGTTCTCTTTTTTCAGCGCGGGCAGCAGGTCGTCGTTGAGGCAGCGATACATCGCCTGCGCGAATTTGTGCGAGCTCTTGCGAACCTTTGCGAATCGGTCGGTGGCTTTGTCGATATCCGAGGCGGCCTTCGCGGCGATGACGTCGCGCATCTCACCGAGGCGAATCATCACGAACTCGTCGAGATTGCTGGCGGCGATGCTCAGGAACTTCACCCGCTCCAGCAGCGGCACGCCGGGATCGAGCGCCTCGGCGAGGACGCGGTGATTGAATTCGAGCCAGCTCAGCTCGCGATCGAAGAGCGGCAGCGGCTGCGTCGTCGGAACGATCGCCTCGGTCGTCGAGCGGACGGTCTCTGCGATCGCCACCGCGGGAGCCGGCCGCGGCTGTTCAGGCAGTACGGACATGGCGCCTTAAGCATACAGCCGCGGAGAACGGCTGGCGTTCGCCGGCTCAGGACGGCGAGAAGAACGCCCTCCACAAATCCATGATCTCCTTCGCGCGGCCCCTGGCTTTCCCCGCGTAAACCCGCTGTGCAACGGGCCACGCCTTCTCTTCGAGATCCCTCTGCTTCTCGATGAAACGGGCGCCGTCTTCGACGACGCCGCGCACCACCGTCAGATCATGATGGTGACCGAGAACGTCGGAGAGCTCGTGAAGCGCGGATTCGTGCAGGCGCATGAGGCGGGGCGAGACATTGCGAAAGAGGCGGGCGTGATACCACTGATTCTTGACGCGCTTGCGCCACTCGTGAAATGCCGATTCGGTTCGCGTCTCGCGCGCGAGGCGCATGGCCCGGCGGCCGCGCCGGATCGCCGCCGCGAGTCCGCGCTCGACGGCACGCTCGGCATCGTCGAGCTCCACGCCGTGCAGCGCCAGCCGCTCCGCGGCGAAGCGCTGGAGCAGGTCGCGCTGCGCTTCCTCGACATCCGCGTAGAGCTGCTCGCAGCGCTCGCGCATCTGCGCGCGCAATTCTTCCGCGGCGTCCGCCGCCTCGAGCGCCTCGACGACCGCGGTCGCATCGCGATACTTCGACAGCGCGCGGCCGGCATCGCGATACCAGCCGCAGCGCTCGTCGAGGCCGTAGAGCCGCATCAGCGCGCGGCTCTCCTTGAATCGCTTGCGCGCCTCGTGCACGCGCGCGTCGCGCGAGAGCTTCGGCGACGTCAGCGCCGCGGCGGCACGCGTGAGCTGCTCGTCTGCGATCCGGCGGAACGCATCGTCCAGCGGCTCACCGCGATGCAGCACGAACTCGGAACTCATCGCGCCGCGATTGTATGATCGGCCGCATGCCGAAGAAACCGATCGAGCGCAGATGGGTGCTCGCCGCTCCTCCCCGTCACGACGACAAACCGTCGATCGAAGTGCGTCAGGGCTACCTCGTGTCGGGGGAGGCGGAGATGGTCGTCCGCCGCGCGGGCACGGCGTGCACGCTCGCGGTGACGCGGGACGGACAGGAGTGGGCGAGCGCGATGCCCGAGTGGGCGTTCGACGCGATCTGGCCTTCGACGCGCGGCCATCGCCTTCGCAAGAAGCGTTACGCGCTGCGCGAAGGGCGTCACGATCTGCACCTCGACATCTTCGAGGGAAAGCTCGAGGGGCTGATCATGCTCGCGTGTGCATTCCGGAGCGCGGCGGCGCGCGACAAATTCACGCTGCCGCCATGGGCCGCGGGCGCGATCGAAGTCACGAGCGATGACCGCTTCTGCAGCGAAGCGTTAGCCACGAAGGGGCTCAAGGGACTCCGGCGGCGGCTACTTGGCGCCGAACGCGTGGACGAACCAGTACGAGCAGGCGCCGATGATGCCGGCAGCGGGGATCGTCAGGACCCAGGCCCAGACGATCTGGCTGGCGATGCCCCAGCGAACGGCTGACAGACGGCGCGTCGCGCCGACGCCGACGATCGAACCGGTGATGGCGTGCGTCGTCGACACCGGAATGCCGAAGCCGGTCGCGGTGAAGATCGCGATGGCGGCGCCGGTCTCGGCGGCGAATCCGCCGACCGGCTGCAGCTTCGTGATCTTCGAGCCCATCGTGTGAATGATGCGCCAGCCGCCGAACAGCGTTCCGAGGCCGATCGCCGCATGCGCGGACAGCACGACCCACAACGGCACGGTGAAGGTCGGAATCATGCCGGCGGTAAAGAGCACCCCGGCGATGATGCCCATCGTCTTCTGCGCGTCATTCGTGCCGTGACTGAGACTGAACAGCGCGGCGGAGACGAGCTGCAGGCGGCGGAACCACTGGTCGACGAGCGACGGCGCGACGCGGCGGAAAAGCCAGAACGTCGCGGTCATCAGCATGAGGCCGGCCAGCATTCCGATCAGCGGCGAAACGACGATGAAGATCAGCGTCTTCGTCCAGCCGCTGGGAATGATCACGTCGAACGAGAAGGCGCGCGCGATCGCCGCGCCGGCATAGCCGCCGATGAGCGCATGCGAAGAGCTCGTCGGCAGGCCGAAGTACCAGGTGATGAGATCCCAGATGATCGCGCCGGCCAGCCCGCCGAAAATGACGGCGAACGTCACGGCGTGCAGATCGATCATCTTCGATCCGATCGTATTCGCCACCCCTTTCTTGAAGAGAAAGGCGGCGATGAAATTGAAGAACGCGGCCCAGATCACGGCCTGGCCCGGCGACAAAACGCGCGTCGAAACGACGGTCGCGATCGAGTTCGCAGCATCGTGGAAGCCGTTGATGAAATCGAACGACAGCGCAACGATGACGAGGCCGACGACGATGACGAGCGAGGTCGACATCAGCCGTGTTTCACGACCACGTTTTCGACGAGGTTGGCGACATCCTCGCAACGATCGGTCGCGTCCTCCAGAAGATCGAAGAATTCCTTCCACTTCATCACTTCGATCGCGTCCTTCTCTTCATCGAAGAGCTGTCCGACGGAACGCTGATGAATGCGGTCGGCCTCGTTCTCCAGCCGGTTCACTTCCACGACGTGATCGAGCACGCCCTTGCGGCTCTCCAGCGTGGCCAGAGCCGCCCGCACGGAATCGACCGATCTGGAAATCACACTCGCCAGCTCGCGCGCGCCGGGACGGACACGCTCGAGATGGTAGAGAGGAATCAGCGCCGCCGCATCGTCGATCGCATCCATGATGTCGTCCAGCGATCGCGCGAGCAGATGGATGTCCTCGCGGTCGATCGGTGTGACGAACGTCTGGTTGAGGCGCTGGATGATGTCGTGCGTGAGGAAGTCGCACTTGTGCTCGACTTCCTTCACCTCGTGCGCGCGATCCGCCAGTGGCGGGTCGACCGCGAGCATCTGATCGAGCAGCCGCGCACCCGCGCGAATCTCGTCCGCGAGAGCGATGAAATCGGCGAAGAATCGTTCCTCACGGGGGATGAGACGGAAAGCCACTTGTGCTGCCTCCTGTCCGAAGCGCGCGAATTCTACGGGGATGTGATGTCGATGTAAATGAGCCGGGCCCACTCCATGGACTTGACATGTGACCAGCGGTCACTTATAGTAATGACCGAGGGTCACTTATGAATCGCAACGTTCTCATCACCGGCTGCTCCTCCGGGATCGGCCACGCAACAGCGCTCGAACTGCAACGGCAGGGCTGGACCGTCTGGGCCACCGCACGCCGCATCGAGACGCTCGAGGATCTCCGTGCCGCCGGCTGCCGCACGCTCCCACTCGACGTCACAGACGAAGCATCGATGGCGGCCGCCGTCGCCGCGGTCGAGGCCGAGGGCGGCGTCGATGCGCTGGTGAACAACGCCGGCTACAGCCAGTCGGGCGCCATCGAGACGATCCCGATCGCCGCGGTGCGAAAACAGTTCGAGACGAATGTCTTCGGGCTCGTCCGCCTCACGCAGCTCGTCCTCCCCGCGATGCGCGCCCGCCGCCGCGGCCGCATCATCAACCTCGGTTCGATGGGCGGGCAGCTGACGTTCCCCGGCGGCGGGATCTATCACGCGACGAAGTACGCGCTGGAAGCCATCTCCGACGCGCTTCGCTTCGAGGTTCACGGCTTCGGCATCGACGTCGTGCTGATCCAGCCGGGGCTCATCCGCTCGGGCTTCAGCGACGCCGTCATGGAGCACATGAACATCGCCAGCGGACCGTACGAGCAGTTCGAAAAGGAAGTCGCGCGCTCCACGAACGAGGTGTACGTGAAGGGATGGCTTTCGAAACTGGGAGGCGAGCCCGCGGATGTCGCCCGCGCGATTCGTCACGCGCTCGAGACGGCGAGGCCGAAGCCGCGTTACCGCGTCACGGCTTCTGCGCGGCTCTTCATGAACCTCCGCCGTCTGCTGGGCGATCGCGGATGGGATCGGATGCTGCGCGGCAGCTACCCACAACCGGGCGCGGGGCGCTGATGCCTCGCAGAAAGATCGCATTCGTACGCGCGCGGCAGCCCGAGCAGAAGGACCAGCGCCGCGATCAGATCATGGACGTTGCGCGCTCCGCGTTCGACGAGAAGGGGTGGGACGGCTTCACGATGTCGCTGCTGGCCCAGCGTGCCGGTCTCGCGAAGGGAACGGCGTATCGCTACTACACGACGAAGGAGGCGTTGTTTCTCGACCTGCTCATCGCAGAGCTCGAATCGTGGCTCGCCGAGATCGGCGCGGAGCTGGACCGGCTCGAGCACGCGGCTCCGTCGCGCCGCGCATCACGGCTCTGCCAGGCGATCGCGTTGCAACTCGGCGCGCGGCCGCGTCTGCGCAAGCTGCTCTCGCTCCTGCACGCCGTCCTCGAGCGCAACGTCGGCGAAGAAGCGGCGCTCGCATTCAAGCTGAGACTCGCCGAGCTCCTCGCCGCTCCCGCCGCGAAAACGGAAACCGTGCTCGCGATGCAGCGCGGCGAGGGTCTTCGCTTCTTTCTTCGCGCGCATGCGCTGGTCGTCGGCCTCTCGCAGATGGCGGAGCCGTCGCCGGCAATCGCCGCAGTCCTCGATTCCGATTCGCGCCTCTCGGCCATGAAGATCGACTTCGCCGCGGAGCTGCAGGCTTGTCTACTGAAGCTGATTGCGTGACGTGATCGCTTGCCCCCGGACGGGACGTCCGTCGACTGCGGACGGGACGTCCGCGCTCCCTATAGCTCCCACCTCACGCCGGCTCGAATCGCGCGCTTCTCCACAGGATGAAAATGCACGTCCGGGACGCCGCCGGCTGGTTCGTTGCGCAATCGCGAAACGTAGAAGTAGTCGACATCCGAAGCCTTCGCGTTGAGTAGATTGAAGACGTCGATGTTCAACTGCACACCGCGCCCGAGGCTGTATCCGGTGCGCGCACTCACGAGATGCGATGAGCTCGAACGCACGCTGTTGTCTTCGATGAGCGGCCGCGGGCCAAAGTAGCGGTAACGCAATTCTCCGGAGAAGCGCCCCGCATCCGCCAGCGCGAGTCCCGCCGTCGCGACCCCTTCCACGGCACCGGGGATGTGATCGCCGTTCACGAAACGCGCATGCGAGCGCGCGTACTCGGCATCGAGCACGAGATGCTTCGCGAGATCGCAGGACGACCAGAGCTCCACGCCGGTGCGGCGGCTCGCGAGGCTCGGCTGCGTCGTTCCCGAATCCCCCGCAAACACGAGCTCGGAGGCAATGCCGAGACGCCAGAGCGTCGCCGTGACATGGAGGCGCGGCAGCGGTGTGGTGCGGACGCCGATCTCCTCACCTCTCGTCCGCACGAGCGTGCGGTCCGGCGATCGCGCGTCGTTGCTATGAAAGCCTCCTCCCGCATTCAGATAAACCTCGGTCTGCCGCCAGGGTCCTGCGATCACGCTCAACTTCGGATTCACGATCGAAGTGACGTTGTGATCGGCACGAATGCCGATGGTCGTCCGAAGATGAGAACGCCATTGCGTCGCCGACTGCGCGAACACACCTGCAGTCAGCTCCCGAATCGAATCGTTCCTCTCCGTGCCGAGCCTCTGCCGTGCAACGGTGTGAAAGAGCCCGACGCGATGAATGTCGTCTTCCCGCACTTGAACGCCGACGGAGTTCTCGCTGCCCATCGCAGCCCAACGATGCGCTGCACTCATGCCCATGACCAGGCGATCGTCGCTCTGCTCGAACTGATCGCCATGGACGGGATCGTCGAGAAAGTAGGTGAAGTTGGAGAAGAGATCGAGGCGGTAACGCAGGCCATAGGCGGTGATCTGCGTATGGTGTCCCTCCTCATCGCGCTGCCAGGAGGCCGCGAGTGAATACCGCGACGACGAGCCGCCGTCGGTCGGATCGACCGCACCGTAGCGTGAGAGTGCGCCGGCGGCGACCGATCGCTCAGGAATCTGGTCCGTCGCGTTCCAGCGGCCGTCGTAGGCCATGCCGGTCACGCTGAACGTCTTCGTGGAGTAGCGCAGGACGCCGTTCAAACGGCGATAGTCGTCGGGCGTTTTCCACGGACCGCGATTGCGCGCCGCTTCGAATGCGAAGAGCAGCACGCCCTCGCCGGCCTCCGACGAGGCGGCGGCGAGTGCACGGTCGTAGCCGAACATCCCGCGTTCGAGCAGCGTGACAGGCTTCTCGAGCATGCTGCGGTAATCGATGCTCACCGCGCCCGCGCTCGCAAAGTCTCCTTCCTCCGCAAAGTACGGTCCCTTCCGGTACTGCACATCGCTGAGAAGCTCGGGGATCACGAAGTTCGTATCGGCGTAGCCCTGACCATGCGCGTGCGTCGGCATGTTGACGGGCACACCGGCAACGCTGATCGCGATGTCGGTGCCGTGATCGAGATTGAATCCGCGAAGGTAGTACTGATTCGCCTTCCCTTCGCCGCTGTGCTGGCTGATCACGACCCCCGGCACGGTCTCGAGAATCTCGCCCGCGCGTTGATAGGGACGGCTTTCGATCCGCTTTTCCGTGACGACGCCCTCGCTGGCCGACGTTGCGACGCCCAGCAGGTCCTTTTCTTCGTCGGCGGCAACGACGACCTCCGCTCCACTCGTGAGCGCGAGCGTCACGTCCTTCGTCGCATTCGCGTCGACGCCGGACATGCTCACGGTCGCGAAATTCGCGAGGCTGAACGCGACATCGTACGTTCCCGCCACGAGATCGAGAGAGTAGCGGCCGCTGCGCTCCGTCGTAACGACGAATGCCCGCCCGGCACTCGTCGCCACGATGGTCACACCCGGGAGCGCCGCGCCGGTCGAGTCGAGCACTCGTCCGGTGAGGCCGAACGCCGGAACAGCGATCGCGGATATGACCAGGAGCCGCAGCAGCCGCATGTGGGGAACTACGGCGGAGAGTGCAACACGGTCGTGTTTCGAAATCAGGAAGCGGCGGCGCGTGCCGGCAGGTGCGCAGCTTCCCACTCCTCCGCCTCGCGCGCGAAGAAGGACAGCTTCGCCTTCTTGTATTCGCGTGTCGGATAGAGCGCCTGCTTGTCGGAGAGGCCGGTGTCGATCGCGAGATCGTTGATGATCGACTCGCACTCATCGACCGAACGGCCGTGCACGATCGTGTAGAGGTTGTACGGCCAGTCGTCGTAGGTCGGCCGCAGATAGCAGTGCGACACGGAGCGGTTCTGCGACATCTGCGCGCCGAAATCGTCGGCCTTCTCCTGCGGGACGATCCAGACACCCATCGCGCTCGCGGAGAAGCCCGGCTTGCGCGTCGCGATCGACGCCGTGAACTTCCGCATCTGGCCGCGCGCCTGCAGGGCGCGGGCAGCGGCGAGCAGATCTTCCGCGGCGATGCTCGCCGCACGCGCCATCACATCGAACGGCCGCGGCTGCAGAGGGATGTCGCGCTGCAGCAGCCGCACGGTCTCGATCTCCGCAGCACTCGGCATCACGAACTCGCCATGCACTTCATGCTCGGCGTCGTAGCCGCTGCCTTTGTAGGTCTTCAGCGTCGGCAGACGGCGGATCGTATCGCACTCCGCTTCTTCGCCGAGGAGCTCGATCGTTCTGTCGAGACCTGCGCGCGAGGTCGGGCCGACCGCGATCGTGAACCAGAGATTCAGATCGTGATTGCGCCGGTAGTTCTGCGTCACGCCCGGATGCGCGCTGATGACATTCGCACGCTCATCGATGTGATCGGGGTGAACGCGCGCCGCGACGAGACAGGAGCGATAGCCCAGCGCCCGCGTGTCGAACTGCGCGGAGATCTGCTTCACGATCCCGTCGCGCTTCAGACGCTCGGTGCGCTTGATCACTTCTTTCTCCGACATGTCGATCATCTGACCGACGACAGCGAAAGGAGTGGACACCAGGGGGATTTCACCTTGCAGGGCTCCCAGCAGCTCCCGGTCCCGTTGATCGATGTCCTGCATACGGATCCTCGCGTGTACGTGAGGTGACGTGGTGGAGACAACGGGAATTGTATCTCACCACGATTCAAGCTGCGGCACTTCGCTGGCGATTTCGAGCGACGGAAATTCACCCGCCTCTTCGCCGCGGACTAGGCGCTCGCGATCGCGTCCTGCCGCGGCGACTGCCGAAGCACGATCAATGCCGCAGTGCACCGTAGGAAACGCACCGAGTTTCGCAAGCGCCGCATCGAAAAGACGGATCGCGCCGCGCGTCGTTCCGCGCTTCACATGGTGATACGCCGCCGCAAGCTGGATGAGCCCCTGAAGATACTGGTGAAGGTCCGTCTCCGACTCGAGCCAGAGAACTTCCCAGCTCTCATGGGCTTCCCAGAACTCCTGGTGATTGAAGTGCGCAAGGCCTTCGAGCAGTTTTTCTTTGAACATGGGATGGGACGAATGGGACCTATAGGACCTATGGGACCTATGGGTAGCATCGGGCTCCGCCTATAGGTCCCATAGGTCCCATAGGTCCCATAGGTCCTATCCGTCCCATCCGTCCCATCCGTCCTATCCGTCCCATCCGTCCCATTCTCCCATCCCATCAATCTCCTGCTCTCGTTCCTTTTCTCAGCGCCTCGCACATCGCTGCTGTGAAATCGGCGGTCGTTCCTGTTCCGCCGATGTCGCGCGTGCGCTGCTCCGGGCCTGATGCGAGCACTTTCACGATCGCATCCTGCACGCGTTGCGCGGCGCGGCCCTCGCCGATGTGATGGAGCATCAGCACTGCCGATTGCAGCAGCGCCAGCGGGTTCGCCTTGTTCTGGCCGGCGATGTCGGGCGCGCTGCCGTGCACCGCTTCGAAGACCGCGCCGTTCTCGCCGATGTTCGCGCCGGCAACCACGCCGAGGCCGCCGACGAGGCCCGCGACGAGATCGGAGACGATGTCGCCATACAGATTCTCGAGCAGCAGCACGTCGAACTGATTCGGGTTCACGACGAGCTGCATGCAGAGGTTGTCGATGATCTTGTCGTCGGCCTCGATGTTCGGATACTCCTTCGCCACGTTGCGGAAGCACTGCAGGAAGAGTCCGTCGGACATCTTCATGATGTTGGCCTTGTGCACGGCGGTGACTTTCTTTCGCCCATGCGTGCGCGCGTACTCGAACGCGAAGCGCGCGATGCGCGTCGAGGCGCGCTCGGTGATGATCTTCAGCGACTCCACCACCCCCGGCACCACCTCGTGCTCCAGCCCCGAGTACAAATCCTCGGTGTTCTCGCGCACCACGATCACGTCGACGTTCTCGTAGCGCGTGATGATGTTCGGCATCGACTTGACCGGACGGAGGTTCGCGTAGAGATCGAGCGCCTTGCGCAGCCGCACGTTGATGGATGCGAAGCCGGTTCCGACCGGCGTCGTCACCGGTCCCTTCAACGCGACCTTGTTGCGCAGAATCGACTCCAGCACTTCCGGCGGCAGAGGATCGCCGTAACGCGAGATCGCTTCGGAACCGACGAAGTACTTTTCCCACTCGATGTCGACGCCGGCGCACTCGATGATGGCCACGACCGAGGCGGTGACTTCCGGGCCGATGCCGTCGCCGGGAAGGAGGGTGATCACGTGACTCATGGCAACAGGTCTCCTAATTCGCTGTATTGGGGCAGTTCCAGGATGCAGCGCCGCACGCTCTCCAGCGCCGGCGGGATGAACTCGAGGTAGTGGCGGCGGCCGCGGACGATCGCCTGCTTCGCAAATGTACCGAGAATCTTGATCGAGCGCTGCAGAAGCGTCTCGAAGTACCGCGCGCGGGGGCGGCCATACTCGGCGATGAGCTCCAGCTCCGTTTGCTCGCCGAGGATGCGGGCCACGCCGCGGTCGCGGAGAAGCGAGGCGAGGTCGTAGGTGTCAGGCCCCATTCTCAGATCCTGATAATCGATCACAAATAGATCATCATTTACGACGTGAATATTCTGGCCGTGATAATCACGGTGACATAGAACGTAGGGATGCGCTGCAACATTGTCGGCAATCCTTTTGAACCATGAAACCAGCGGCGCGCCGTCCGCTCCCTTCAGCTTCTCCACGTAGTACTCGCGCGTCATCTCCAGCTCGTTGAAGAAGAGCTCCGCGGTGAACGGCGGATTGATCTCCTCCTGCGGCGCAGCCTTCTGAAAATCGCGCAGCACGCCGATCGCGCGGCGGTACAGCTCGATGCCGAGCTCACGGTTCTCATGCAGGACATCGAAGAGCGTCCGGTCGCCGGCATCGCTCTGCAGCACCGTCGTCCCGTCCGCGCGCAGCAGACGCGGCACCGGAGCATGCGGAGAGACGGCCTCGTACGAGCGGAGAAACCGGCCGAGTTGCCCTCGCACCTCGGCCGGATACCAGGCCAGCATCAACGTCGAGCCGTCGCGGCGGCGGATGCGGTAGTAAGCCCGCACCGACGCATCGCCCGCCAGCGGCTCGACCGTCCAGTCATCCCCTTCGCTTTCGCGCAGAAATGCGGCGGCTTCAGCGGGGAGAACGGACGGCGAATTCGTCATTTCGGTGTCGGCGCCTTCTCCTCCGGCGTCTTCGCGTCGCGAATCACGACTTTCTCGATCCTCACCGGATTCGACGGGAGCTCCTGCCCCTTCGCCGCCTCGACGATCTTGTCCGCAACGTCCATGCCTTTCGTCACCGCGCCGAAGACGGTGTACTGGCGATCGAGGAAGCCGGCGTCGGCCACACAGATGAAGAACTGGGAGGAGGCGCTGTTCGGATCATTCGTCCGCGCCGCGGAGACGATGCCGCGCGCGTGGTGCACGCTGTTGAACTCGGCCTTCAGCTTGTTCGGAGAACCGCCCGTGCCCCAGGTCGACGGAGGACCGGAGATCGTGTTCGGATCGCCGCCCTGGATCATGAAGCCGGCGATGACGCGATGGAAGCGGATCCCGTTGTAGAAACCCTTGTTCGCGAGATCGATGAAGTTCTTGACGTGATTCGGAGCGACGTCGGGGAAGAAGCGGATGTCGATCTCACCCTTCTCCGTGTGGATCTCGGCGATCTTTCCTTCGTAGGGATTGCTGGACACTTTTTTCTCCTTCTCCACGGCTTTCTTGTCAGAGGCCGGCGGCGCCGTGGTGGTCGCGGTTCCGGTCGTTGTCGTGGCTGTCGTGGCGGTGGTCGCCGTCGTGGCGGTAGCCGCGGTTGCGGCGGTGTCGCTCTGCGGTGCCGTACCGACCGTTTGCGTCGCGGCCGTTGCGGTGGTGGACGTGGTTTCCGATGTGGTGGTGGTGCTCTCCTTCGGTGCGCAGCCGATCGCTGCGGCAAGGATGGCGATCGTGATCAGCTTCTTCATGGATCCTCCTGATGTCGCGGGCGCGAATCGTAGTTGCTTCCGCTACACTCGCGCAATGCTGACAAGAGAAAAGCATCTCCTCCTTGTCGCGGTCCTCCTTCTTTTCGCCCTCCCTCTCCAGGCAATCGACGCGGGTCCCGAGCTCGCCGCCGCTCCTTCGCGCTACGCAAGCTTCAATGGCATCCGCGTCCACTACAAGCTCCTCGGCCGCGGCCGCAATACTCTCGTGTTCGTTCACGGCCTCGGCGGCGAGATGGGCGTCTGGCGCGAACAGGTCTCCTACTTCGCGCCGCGCGCGCGTCTGCTGGTCGTCGATCTTCCCGGCTACGGCGGAAGCGACAAACCGGACAACGTGAAATACACGATGAAGTTCTTCGCGCGCGCAGTCCGCGCGGCGATGGACGACGCCGGAGTGAATCGCGCGATTCTCGTCGGGCACAGCATGGGAACGCCGGTGATCCGCGAGCTCGATCGTCTCTATCCGACACGCGTCCGGGGACTGGTCGCCGTCGAAGGTGCGCTGGTCATGAACATGCCGCCGGAGGCCGTCGAGAAAGTCATCGCGCCGATGCGCGGCAACGAGTATCAGAAAAACCTCGCCGCGATGTTCGACGCGATGATGGAGAAGGCGAGTCCCGCGCTGCGTGAAGACCTCCGCAACGCCGCGACACGCACGCCGCAACAGGTGATCGTCAGCTCGATGGAAGGGATGTACGACCCTGCGATCTGGAAGAGCGACAGGATCACGATTCCGCTGCTCGTGGTGAACGCGGCCTCGCCGTTCTGGAGCGCGAAATACGTCGAAGCGGTACGCGCCATGGCGCGCGATCTGCGCTACGTCACCGTCGACGATGCAGACCACTTCCTGATGCTGGAAAAACCGCAGGCGCTCAATGAAGCGATCGCGTCGTGGATGAAAGCGAAGGGTTGGTAGCCCCACGTCATCCTGAGCGAAGCGAAGGATCAACCAAGGCGCAGGGCGAATCCTATCTGCCAACACCGGGCGCCACCCAAGAAGCAGGTCTACCGTTGCGTGATCCGGATCTCCCCTTCTTCGGAGTAGAGCTCGACCTTCTCGCCGCCGCCGCCGATCTTTCCCGTCGCGCGGATGCGGGTCTTGCCGTTGAACTGATCGCGCTTGATCGTCAGGCCGTTGAAGTCCGCATGGATCGGGTTCGCTTCGTCGTTCGACGTCAGCACGGTCGCCTCGACATCTGCACCGAAGCGCTGCCCGACCGCCAGAAACACGTTTCCTTTCGTCGTCTTCGCGGTGATGCGCTGGCTGCGCGAGTTCGGGTCGAGAGTGATCGACAGATCGCCGGAGCGCGTCTCGGCCGAAACGGACGACGCCGCATGCCGGACGACGATGTCTCCTCCGCCGTTCTGCAGCGTGAGCGGCCCGCCGGAGAACGTGACCTGCAGCGTGCCGCCGCTCGTGGAGATCTCGCCGCCCTTGTACGCGTTGCCGACATTCACTTCACCGGCGTCGGTGTGCGCGTTGATGACGCCGAAGACCGCGCCGAAGTCAAACGGGCCGCCGCCTGAGCGTACGGTGACGTCGCCCATGACCGTGCCGAGATTCACCTGACCGGCAGCAGTGGCGATGTTGGCAAAGCCGCGGATCTCACCGATGTTGAAGCTGACGATGTCGGCCGAGGCGGGATAGATGAAATTGCCCTGCACCAGCGGCGTTTCGATCGCGGTCTTCTTGAAGATCGTCGGACCGCCGCTGTTCTCGATGACGGCGCGCAGCGACTTGATCTCATCCTGGCGCCCGCCGCGCTTGAGCATGAAGATGTTGCCCATCACGGCCGTCGTGGCGATCGTCGGACCGCCGATGCCGTTGACGAGGCCGCGGAATCCGTTGCCGGAGAAGCGGCCCTTCACCGGAAAGTTCGTCCGGACGTCGCCGGAGATCGACTGCGCGATCCAGTCGAGATTCGAATCGGGATTCACCTGCACTTCGATACCGCCGTTGATCGTCGAGAGCTGAACGGCGGCCGCGGGGCGCGCATCGGTGATGAAGTGAATGTCCCCGTTCGTCGTATCGACGGTCACGGCACCGGCGATGTTCTCGAGCGTGATGTCGGCGGAGAAATTCTTGACGGTGACGGCGCTCGAAATGCCGGCCACGCGAATGCGCTCGCCGACCGCGGCGACGATGTGCACCTGCGCGACGCGCGGCACGCGGATGGAGTAGCTGACGTTGCTCTTCCACTTCGCTCCCGGCGGGGCGCCGACGACGGTGCGCACGACGAAGGCTTTGCCGTCGCCGCCCATGTAGACCTGCGTCTGCTCGCGGCCTTCGCCGAGAGAGGTTGCATCGGGTGCGTTGACATTCTTCGTAACGGACACGGATAGCGTCGAGCCTTCGACGCCGATCACTTCGACGTCGCCGACAGGATTCTCGATCCAGAGCGATCCGCCGATTCCCAGCGGGAAATCGCGCGTGAAGCGCTCCGTGTGCGTAGCGGCGAACAGCGACGCGCACGCGAAGAGCGCGACCGCCAGACCGCCGGTTCGTAGAAAGGAATTCATCATCGACTGATCAAGGATTGAGTTTTTTCAGAGCTTCCGCTGCCTTCGTACGAACGTAGAGGTTCTCGTCGTCCTGCATCGCTTTCTGCCGGAGCGTGTCGACTGCTGCCTGGTCGAGCTGACCGCTGGCGGCGATCTTTGCGAGTGCGTCCACTGCCTTGATGCGCACCGCAGGATTCGGATCGTTCTTCAGCGCGGCGATCAGCGCCTCGCGCGTTTCGCTCGTCGCCGTCGGCAGCGTCTTCAGCGTGTCGACCGCCTTGATGCGCACACCTTCGTGCTCGTCGTTGCGAAGCACCCGGGCGACGGCGCCGGCGATCTCCGGCTCCGGCTGATGCGAGTTCGCGTAGGTCTGCTTGACGATGTCGATGGCGCGCGTGGTCGACGGCTGAGCCTTGTCCTCGTTCTGCATCACGTACGCCATCAACTGCACCATGCTCTTGTCGGAACGATTGCCGGTCACCGTCATGTGCTGCGTGATGTCGAAGGACAACGACACTTCGTCGTCATTGGGGTTCGTGTCGATGAACTGTACGTTCTCGATGTCGGGACGCCCTTCGATGTTCGGGCTGAGCGCCGACGACTTCACGACGCGCGACTCGGCGATCGAGACCGGCTGAATGCTGTTCAGCGTCGCCTGCTGCGGGGCGAGCCTCACCGGCTGCGTGCGATGGCCGTAGAGATACGAGCCGCCCGCCACGATCACTACGGCGGCGGCCTGCGAAAGCCAGCGGGCCCAGGTTCGCTTCGGAAAGGAGAGGATGTTCGATTCAACCGGCTTCTCTTCGACGCCGATCTCCGCGAGGAAACGCTGGCGCATCCGCGGGGGCGGCGTGAGCTCGGGCAGCGCCTCCATCAGGCGCCACGTCTCTTTCGTCGCCAGCCACTCGGCGCCGCATTCGCTGCAACTCTCGATGTGCTGATGCGTCAGCTCGCGCGAACGCGCATCGAGCGACTCGGTCAGCAGCAGCGGAAAGCTCTCTCTCATTGCACTGCATTCAGCCATCGGTCACCTCCGCGGGTTTCGGTCGTCAGCGCCTTCTTCAGCGTTTCCATCGCGCGGAAGACTCGCGTCTTCACCGCGCCTTCGCTGCATCCGGCAATCTGCGCGATCTCGGCGTAGGACAGCCCCTGGTAACGCGAGAGGAGAATCGCCTCGCGTTGCTCAGGCGTCAGCGCCTGGAGTGCCCGCTGCACCCGCAACTCGTCCTCACGCTGCTCGAGCGCCCGATCCGGACCATGTTCCAGCGGGGCCGGCAGCGAGATGAGAACGTCTTCTGTTTCTTTCGACTTGTTGTCCGCTTTACGCAGGTAGTCGCGGCACCAGTTCGCCGTGATGGAGAACAGCCACGTCGACAACTTTGCGTCGCCATGGAACTGGTTCGCGTACTTGATCATCTTGACGAAGACTTCCTGCACCGCATCCTCAGCCGCCTCGGCGTTCTTGAGGAATCGGAACGCGAAGTTGTAGATCCTGCCGCTGTAGCGGTCGTAGATCTCCGAAGCGGGAGAGAGATCGCCCGCCTGAACGATACGCATCAGCTCCTGATCGCTCAGGTGGTTCATCTCCCCTGTTTCTCGCTGTTTGGACGGCGGCATGTCGAAAAGGTTACGGGCCCGGTTTGTGGGAACCATACGACAATCACCGGAATTGCGTGTAGGACAAGCTCTCCGCTCGTCCTTCGCGGGCGGTCAGGCGGGGGACAACCCGAGATGCTGTTCTGCACCGAGCCGGACGACCTCGTCAGCAGGCGTGCCTCGCTCGAGCACAGCCACCGTTAAGGCGAACAGATCCAGCATGATGTAAAACACTTCGGTGTCGCCGAAGTTGAACTCGAAGAGCCCGGCGACGGCGAGCCCGACCGCGATCGCCGCCCCCGCTCTCGCAAATGCGCGCGCAGGACCGTTCCATCCGCGCCAACACTCGCGAAGAAACAGCCCCAGCAGCAGGAAGTAGGCGATGACCGCGACGATCCCGCGCTCGGCCCATAGCTGCAGCACCGTGTTGTGGAGATGCGGGATCCGGAAGCGCGGCGCGTCATGCCGCCGGTAGAGCGGATAGATCTCCTTGACATTCGCAGGTCCGACCCCCAGCAACGGGTAGTCGCGGATGATCTCGACGCCCGCCTCGGCCATGCGAATCCGATCGAGATTCGACTCCTGCTTCGCGTCGAAGATCGAGATCAGCCGGCTGAAGAGCGGCAGGGGCATGAACGTCACGAAGAGGATGAACGCGGGTACGGCCCAGGCGATCATCCGCGGCCGCGTGAAGAGCAGCACGGCGAGAAGCCCGAAGATCCAGCCGAGCCAGATGCTGCGCGTGAACGTGAGCAGCAGCGTCACGGTCACGATCGACGCTGGGAGAATCAGCCACCACTTGCGGATGTGAAAGGCCAGAACGATGAGCAGCAGCGACACCGGAAGCAGCAGGCCGGAGAACGTCATCACGTGCGTTGACGGCCCGGTGATGCGATGCTCGAGGTCGTGGCGGCCGAGTCCGAAATATTGAACGAGCCCGATGATCGCGCTGATCGTTCCCATCAGGATGTGCAGCCAGAGCGCGATGTTCCGCACGCGCGGGAACGTGCGGAAGAACATCAGCCCGATGGGAAAGGTCAGCATCTTCACCCAGACCATTCCCTCGAAGTAGATGTGGATCGATCGCGACGCGGCGATCGCCGAGGCGGTGGAAGCGATTCCGTACAGCGCGAGCGGGTACAGAAGGATGTGGAAGGAGGGCCGGATCTGCTTCTTCAGCAGCAGCGCCCACCAGAGAAAGACGATCGTCAGGCCGGCAAAGCTCTCGGCGAGCGCGATCTTTCCCTGGCAGAAGACGTGGAGGAGATAGCAGCCGAGCGCGAGGCGGAGTGCGAAGGGAAGTCCGCGAGGAAACCCGATGCGATCGGCAAGCGACACGTCACGCCTCGTCGAACGCTTCTTCGACGAGCATGACCGGGATATCGCTGACGACCGGATAAACGCGGTGGCACTTCACGCACTGCAGCCCCTGCTCGACGACCGGTTCCTCACCGCGGAACTTCTCGCGGTACTTGTCGCGAACGAGCGTCTGCTTTGCCGCGGATAGCGGCACGAGCTTCACTTCCTGCTTGCACAGCGGACAGGCGAGGATCTCGAGCAGTTCGGTGTCAATGGCCATCGGGCGCGGATGATAACAGACCAGGCAACAGGCAACCGGCGTTGCCTGGCTTGATAAGCTGCACCGCGATGAACGTTCTCCATCTTGCAGCGGGGAATCGCTGGACGGGCGCTGCTGCGCCTGCATTCGCCGAAGTGGAAGCTCTGCGCGGGGCGGGAGTCGACGCGCACTACGCCTACGTCGGCGGCTACAAGCTCGAGCAGAAGATCGGACATCTCGACTTCGCCCATGCGCTCATCGAGAAGGCGCAGAACCCACTCTCGTTCCACCGCACCGTCCGCGCGATTCGCCGCTTCGTCACCGAGCGCGGCATCACCATCGTGCACGCGCATCTCACGTACGACCACTGGCTGGCGCGCTTCGCCGCGCCGAAGGGCGTCCGCATCGCGCGCACGTTTCACTCGCGCCGTGTGCTTCGCTCCGATCCATTCTCGCGCGCGTTGCTGGCGAAGACCCCGATCCGCTGCGTGATCAACGACACGTTCGATCTTCCCGGCGCGCGATTCACTCCGCCGCCGGTCGATCACCGTCAGTTCCACCCCGAGGGAGAGAACGTCCGCGCTTCGTATGGAATCCCGCCGGAGGCGACCCTGCTCGTGGCGATCGGCAAGCTGACGGCGGACCGCGGGTTCGAGCAGATTCTGCGCACGCTGGCGGCCTGCGATCGGAACATGCGCCTGATGATCATCGGCCACGGGCCTCATCGCCCCGCGCTGGAGGCGCTCGCATCCCAACTAAGCGTTGCACCACGCGTGACGTGGGCCGGCTATCACGAGGATGACCTTGCGGAGCACTATCGCGCGGCGGATCTGCTGCTGTTCACGGAGAAGGGATCGGACGAAGGACATCGCGCCATTCTGGAGGCGATGGCGTGCGGCGTTCCGGCCGCCAGCTATCCGATCGATGGCGTCGCCGCGCTCACCGGCGCCGATCACATCGCCTCCGCCGCGACTCCGGAAGCCCTCGCCGCGAAGGCGGCGGAGCTGCTCCGAAAAAGCGATCTCCGTAACTCCGTCTCACACCGTTCGCTCGAATTTGGCTATGCTCGTGCTGCAGCGCGTCTGCTTTCGGTCTACGCAGACGCCTAAGTGATGAGCGCACCCGACCTGTCGGTCGCCGCAACATTCTCCGCCCAGACGGTCGGCGCGGTCGTCATGTCCGTGCTCCTGCTCGCCTTCAATCGCCAGTACCGGAAGGAATATCTCTTCCACTGGACGCTGGGATGGGCGGCATCGGCGGTCTTTCACTTCGCGCGCGGAATCGCCATGCTGCTGGGGGAATCGCACCCCGCGCGCATCCCGCTGATGGTGATCTCCAGCGAGGCCGGCTGCCTGCTGATCGCGTGGTTCGGCTTCGGAGTGTTCGAGCTCGTACGGCGCCGCCCTGTCCGCCTCCTCGACGCGCGCAACATTCTCATCGCGCTGGGAGTGGCCGGTGCGGTCGCATGGCTCGCGCCCGGCGTCCGCGAAGCGATCTCGGCGATCGTGTTCGTGCTGACGGCGCTCGTCCTCTGGCAGAAGCGCAAGCAACGCGAAGGCGTCGGCTTCCTCGTCCTCGGCGCCGCCTTCTTCATGTCGGGGGCGATCGCTCCGCTCGCGCTGGTTCGCGTCTCGCCCTACATCGGCTATCTCGACTTTCTCCTGCAGACGGTGATGGGCGTCGGCATGATCGCCTGCCTGCTCGAAGATGAGCGCGAGGCGGCGGAGCTGGCGACGGTCGAGATCGAGCACCTCGCCTATCACGATGCGCTCACGGGGCTGCCGAACCGTCCGCTCTTCATCGACCGGCTGATCGTCGGCCTCGCGCAGGCGGCGCGCAATGAACGCCACCTCGCGGTCTTCTTCCTCGATCTCGACCGCTTCAAGGACATCAACGATTCGCTCGGCCACTCGACCGGCGACCAGCTCCTGAAGGAGGCCGCCGACCGCATCCGTCACTGCGTGCGCGAAGGCGACACGGTCGCACGCTTCGGCGGAGACGAGTTCACGCTGCTCGTCCCGAACATCGACAACGTCGACGACGCGGCGAAGATCGCGCAGAAGATCATCGAGACGCTGAAGATTCCCTTCTTCATCAACGATCGCGAGCTGTTCGTCACCACCAGCGTTGGCGTCAGCATCTATCCGAACGACGGCGCCGACCCGGAGACGCTGGTGCGCAATGCCGATACAGCGATGTATCGAGCCAAGGATCAGGGACGCGACAACTATCAGCTCTACGCGCCGGCGATGAACGCCCGCGCACTCGAACGGCTCGCGCTGGAGACCATGCTGCGCAAGGCGCTGAGTCAGAAGGAGCTCGTCCTCTACTATCAGCCGCTGGTCAATGTCGCGACTCGCTCCATCGACGGGCTGGAGGCACTGATCCGCTGGCGGCATCCGGAGCTCGGCCTTCTTTCGCCCGCGAATTTCATCAGCGTCGCCGAGATGTCGGGACTCATCATTCCGATTGGCGAGTGGGTGCTGCGGACCGCCTGCAAGCAGGTCAGGGCGTGGCACCGCAGGCTCGATCATCCGATCACGATCGCCGTCAATCTCTCCGCGCGGCAGTTTCAGGCGCCGGATCTCGTGGGGCAGGTCCGCCGCGCGCTCGATGAGAGCGGGCTGCCTCCCGAATGCCTCGAGCTCGAGATCACCGAGAGCAGCGCGATGCAGAACTCCGACAACACCATCTACACGCTGCGCGAGCTGAAGGGCCTCGGCGTCCGCATCGCGATGGACGACTTTGGCACCGGCTATTCATCGCTCAACTATCTGAAGCGCTTTCCGATCGACACTCTCAAGCTCGATCAGATGTTCGTGCGCGAAGTACTCACGGAGCAGAGCGATGCCGCGATCGTGAGCGCGGTCATCGCGATGTCGCACAGTCTCGACCTCGTCGTCGTGGCCGAAGGTGTGGAGACCGAAGCGCAGTTCGAGTTTCTGCGCAGCCAGGGCTGCGATCGCATTCAGGGGTTTCTCTACAGCGCGCCGCTCGCCGCGGAACAGCTGGAAAAATACCTGCTGGGAAAACGCACCGCCGTGTAGGACAGGCGCCCTCGCCTGTCCGTCCTATGGACAGGACCGAGGGGACAGGCGGGGCGCCTGACCTACACCTACAGCGTGCGCAGCACGGCGCGCACCGGACTCGCATCCGCACCGACGAGCCGCAGCGGCAGCGCGATCAACTCGTACTCCCCTTCCGCGACACCATCGAGCAGGAGTCCCTCGAGCACCGCCATGTCGTGCTGCGCGAACGCGTGATGCGCCTCCAGCGCCTTCGAATCGAACGGATCGACCGACGGAGTATCGATGCCGATCGTGATCACGTTGCGGTTGTGAAGAAATTCGACGATCTCCGGTGAGAGGCTCGCGAAGTCCGTGTTCCAGTTGCGATGATCGGGAAAGGTCAGCGTCTGCAGCAGGACGCGCGCCGCGGTGATCTGCTTTCCGGCAAGATCCGCAGGCATGATGCGCTTGCCCCGCTCGACGAAAACGTGAATGACGTTGCAGCGGCCGAGGTAGTAATCGAGGCTGCGGGAGGCGACGTCCTGTCCATGCGCGATGTAGTGATTCGGCGCATCCGTGTGAGCGCCGACGTGCACGGTCGTCCTGATATCCGACAGCGTGATGTTCGCGCCGGCCGCGATCTCGAGATTCGTGGTTTTCACATACGGCGTATCACCGGGCCAGACGCCGATGCCGGCATCAATCGCCGGCGAGATGTCGATCAGCGCCATTCGTAACGTTCATCGACTTTCATGTCGCCGTTGGGAAAGTGTACGGTCAGCTTGCGCCGCACCGGATAGTCGTGCCGCCCCACCCAGAGCTCCCCTTCACCCGCGTCTGCACCTTCGACGACGAGGTGATAGGTGAACTTCTTCTCCTTCGCGTCCCACTGCACTTGCGACAGCTTCAGGCTTTGTTCCGCGCCGCTCTCGATGAACGAAGGCGGTTGTCCGTTCGAGAGCTCGTAGAGATCGTGAGTAAGCCCCATCCGTACGAGCGTGATGACGAGCGCATCGCTCACGTGCGCCGGCTTGCCGTTCGCGCTGTAGCGGATCGTGGCGCTCTTCTTCGCCATCTCGCCGTCGGCGTCGATCGATGCGATGTTGCCCTGCAACACGTTCATCGCACCGCTGAAATGCGACTCGACGGCGCCTGTGGTCCGCGTCGAGAACCGGAGCGTGACCTGCTTCGCAGCGAGCAGCTCTTTCTCTGCCGCGGCGATGCGCTCTGCGGGAGAACCGGAAGGAGTGCTCGCGCATGCGGCGAGCAGTGCTGCTGTCACGGCTGCGAGAAGCGTCTTCATATCGCGGCGATCACTTTCATCTCGACGGAAATCGGAGTCGGCAGCGAATCAACGCCGACGGTCGTACGCGTCGGCTGAATCGCGCCGAAGTACTCGGCATACACCTTGTTGAATGTGTTGAAGTCGCGCTTCATGTCGGTGAGGTAGACCGTCACGTCGAGGATCTTGTCGAGCGAGCTCCCTGCTTCCTCGAGGATCGCGCGGAGGTTGTCGACCACCGAGCGCGTCTGCGCTTCGATCCCTTCGGGGATCTCGTTCGTTCCCGCGCGGCGCGGACCGATGCCGGAGAGAAACAGCAGGTCTCCGACGCGCCGCGCATGGGGATAAGGACCGACCGGCTTCGCTGCCTTCGGCGTAATGACGACGTTGTGCGCTTCGGGCGGCGGGCCGCCGATGTCGTCCTGCTCGGACATTTCACTTTGCGTGTGGGTGCGCGGGCTTTCGGCGAGTACGTTGTGCGTCTCGAGGCCGGTGCCGAGGTCTTCGAAGTTCGGGATGGGACCTTCGTCGAATTCCTTTTCGAACTCGATTTCCTTTCGATCGTTCGGCGTCAGCTCGGCGATCGCGTTGCCCGTGCCCCACACCGGAGCGTACTCCCACACCTTGCCGTCGTAGCGATTGTGCTCACCCATCACGGCACCGAGCCACCAGATCGCCTTGAAGCCCATGTCGGCATTCGCTTCGCGGCCGAACTCGCGCGCGACCTGCGCGACATCCTCGAGGCGGCCTTCGCCGAGCATCTCGAGGATCTTGCGGTTCCACTCGTCATCTTTCTGCGACGAGATGCGGTCGTTCGCCGGATCGATCTCCGCGACTTCGTACCGGTTGGAGAGATTCGTCACGACGACGACGATCGTCTTCTTCCCGTAACGGTCGATCGCCGCGCGCCCCGCGAAGCCGAGAGCACGAGTCTCTTCACGCTCCGCGTAGATGTTGCAGGAGACGATGCTCGCCGGGATCGCGTTGTTCGGATTGAGCAGTTTCAGCGCGACGACCGTGCCGGTGTCGATTGGAAACCCGCGATAGTTCACCGTCGCAGCCTGCATGCCGTGCTCCTTGCAAAGCCGCGCATACAGCTCGCCGAACTTCGGATCGATGCGGAACTCGTAAGGGATCTCGCCGAACTCGTACCAGTTCGGATCGACGAGCGTCCACGACGGTTTGGGATCGACCTGAAACAGGTGGCCGATGACCGAGAACCACTGCGTCGAGTAGACGAGCATCAGCTCCGCGCCGGAGCGCTCGATCTCGCGGCCAACCGCTTCGTACGCCTGGCGAAGCCGCATCCAGCCGGCGTTGCGGTCCGGAGCGAGTAGCGGGTGGGGTTGGCCCGGCACGATAAACGCTTTTTGGATCATTTTGCCTTGGGGGCCAAATTGAAAATTGAAAATTGAAAATTGAAAATTGTTTTCACTGACGTTCTTTTGTCTTTCGCACGATGGTTGTCAGGATCGCGATGATTTCCGTTGATTCGTTGATCAGTTGGTCGAGACGGGAGTCCTTCAGTGTCTCGCGAAGGATACGCAACCAGTAGCGGGTCTCGCGAGCTTCTTTCAGCGAGATCGTACACTTCGAAATGAAGTCGGCACGACTCTGTGCAGCATCCGCTTCTTCGAGATTGGCTCCGATCGACGTCGCCGCTCGAGTTGCCTGGGTAGAGAGCGATCGAAGCTCGGCAGCGGAGTGATACAGAGCCCGATGCATTTCGACGGTGCGACAAGCAAACGCAAACACGCGCTCGCGCAACTCCGCGCCGGTCCCTTCATTTTCAATTTTCAATTTTCAATTTTCAATTTCGACCCACCGCCCCTTGCGTCGTAGCGCGCTCTCGCAACACCGGATCCCAGCCGACGACCGCGTTTCCGGTTCCGATCACGGTCCAGTAGCCGTACAGCTCACCGGGGTAGTCGGGGAAGTCGAGCGCGGAGAGCATCCAGGCGAACGAGCCGGCCTTCACTTCGCTCACGGCGTGATCCATGAACTCCGGAAGAATCGCGATGAGCTCGCGAGTCTTTCCCCGCCGCATCAGATCGATGACCTTCATGTCCCACAGATATCCCGAGTGCTCGTACACGTGCTCGCGCGACATGTCCTCGGGGATTTCCGGCTCGGTGGTGAAGTGCCGATGCGAAAGCGTGTTCGACGCCAGGAGGATCGCGCGGCGACCGCTCTTTTCGATCGCGCGCTTCGTCGCCTGCCCCAGCTTGATCATCTCGTTCTGCCCCATCTCGTTCGAGAAGTAGTAGGGCGAGTTGTTCGACGAGATGCCGACGATCGGGATGTCCCACTCGGGATTCATCATGTGGCAGGAGACGATCGTGCCGTAGTCGACGCGGAAGTGCGGGTTGCGCATCATCTTCGTGATGAGCCCCGCCTGCCGCCCTTCGTCCGCGATCATCTCCGCGAGCTCGACGTCGACCTTGATGTCGTAGTTGAAGCGGAAGAGATTGGGAAAGATCGGATCGACCGAGAGCCCGTGGAACTCTTCGATGCCGAGGAAGTGATGGCCGATCACGGTCTGCCAGTGCGGCGAGTGGACGAGGATCACATCCGGCTTCTTTGCGAGAAAGTGCTTGCGCGCGCGCTCGTAACCCCAGCGCAGAACTTCCCATCCACATTCGGACTTCGGCTCGTTCCGCCAGTGATTCTCGCCATAGACGATATGAGGAGGATGCGGGGCCAGAAGCCCCCCAACGATTTCACCCTTGGCCATGGAACGGGATTGTAGGTGGAGTGCGGACGCCTCGTCCGCACTTTCACAACAATTTCGCGATCTGCTCAGGCCAGGAGTGGACGTGAGGCCAGTCCACAAGACCAGCCTTTATCGGATTGTTCAGCACATACGCGACTGTCCGCTGCAATTGATCGGAATCCCGAATCAAGACATCGAAATAGTCGCTCTGCCAGAAGCCACCTGATCGGCACAACAGCCTGTTCACGTTGTGAGCGCTGACTGACTTCCATTCCCTCAACAACTCGTCCAACTCCGCCTCGCGCAAGACGAACACAACATGGACGTGGTTTGGCATCAGCGCCGACGCAACCAACTGATGAGTGTCACCATTTTTCAGCTCGATCGCGGACTGCACGGCGGTTGCGACATCGAAATTGCGTAGCCAACACTTGCCGCGATGACGATCGAGATCCATCTCGGTGATCCTGAAGATCTCGCGTTCAATTCTCCTTGCCTCTTCGCTGTCGAACTGCTTCGCACCCTCCTTTCTCAAGAGGGTGCGCATTTCTGCGAGACGAAAAACGACGCTGCGCGGCATGGAATCCGCCAGGCGAAACGTCACGAAGTAGACGCCGTTCGGAACGTGCCAGTGGGGAATTCCTGCGCGTTTTCTTACCTCGAACTTTTCGTACCAGTACTTCATCCGACAGGTGTGCGGACGAGGCGTCCGCACTCCACCCTACAGCTTTACGCAGATGTTTTTCGTCTCGGTGAAGAACTCGAGGGACTCGAAGCCGCCTTCGCGGCCGACGCCGCTCTCGCGCATGCCGCCGAAGGGGACGCGCAGATCGCGCAGCAGCCAGCAGTTGATCCAGACCGTGCCGCTGTCGATGGCGGCAGCGACACGGTGGGCGCGCTGCAGATCGCGCGTCCACACCGTCGCCGCCAGCCCATAGCGCGTGGAGTTCGCAAACGCGATCGCCTCTTCCTCGCCGTCGAACGGAGTCACCGTCACGACCGGCCCGAAGATCTCTTCCTGCAGCACGCGGCAATTCACGCCGAGCCCGGTGATGATCGCCGGCTCGACGAAGTAGCCGCGGCGGTCGACGCGATTCCCGCCGCAGACGACAGACCCGCCTTCCCGTTTCGCGAGCTCGATGTAGCCGGTGACTTTCCTCAGATGATCGGCGCTGATCAGCGCGCCGACATCGCTTGTCTCGTCGAGCGGATCGCCGATCTTCAGCTTCTTCGTGGCAGCGATGAAGCGCTCGAGGAACTCGTCGTATCTGGCGCGCTCGACGAAGATGCGCGAGCCGCAGAGACAGATCTCGCCCTGATTCCAGAAGCTGGAGCGAATCGTCGTCGCGACCGCGTCGTCGAGATCGGCATCGGCGAAGATCACGTTCGGATTTTTTCCGCCGAGCTCCAGCGAGATCTTCTTGAATCGCGGCGAGGCATTCGTCGCCACCGCGGCGCCCGTGACGGTGCCTCCCGTGAAAGAGATCACCGGCACGTCGTCGTGCACAGTGAGCGCGCGGCCGGCCTTCGCGCCGTAGCCGTGCACGATGTTGATCACTCCGGCCGGAATCCCCGCTTCGAGCGACAGTTCGGCCAGACGGTTCGCCGTCAACGGCGTGAGCTCGCTCGGCTTCGCGACACAGGTGTTCCCGCTGGCAACCGCCGGCGCGATCTTCCACGAGAGGAGGTAGAGCGGCAGATTCCACGGCGAGATGAGGCCCGCCACGCCGAGCGGCTGGCGCAGCGTGTAGTTGAGCGCAACGCCGTCCATCGGATGCGCTTCGCTGCCGTGATGCAGGATCGCGGTTCCGAAGAAGCGAAAATTCGCGACGGCGCGCGGAATGTCGAGCCGCCGCGCGAGCGAGATCGTCTTCCCGTTGTCGCGAGACTCCAGTTGCGCGAGCTCCTCGAGATTCTGCTCGATGAGATCGGCAAGCTTGAGCAGCAGCCGGCTCCGCTCCGCGGCCGGTGTCCGCGACCACGCCGGAAACGCGGCTTTCGCCGCAGCGACAGCGTCGTCAACATCTTGACCATCGCTGTCGGGGATCCGGACGATGACTTCTTCCGTCGCCGGATTGAGGTCATCGATGTAGGCGCCGGAATGCGGTGGACAAAACTTACCGCCGATGAAGTTACCGAGCTGCAAGGAATTCCTCCGGATCGAACTCCCAGCGATCGATGTCGGGATCCCACGAATCCCACGGCACGATGGCCGCCATCCGCTCGCGCAACTCTGGCGGAATCACCTCGGGGACGATGAACGCCTTCTGCCTTCGCAGCTTGTAAGGATTGCGGAACTCGAAGCCGAGCACGCCGAGGATGTAACGGGCGATGTACCAGGTGGCCTGCGGATTCCAGCCGTGCGCGATCTTCACGACGACGCCGAGACCGTCAGGAAACTCGGGATGCTCGATCGCGAGGCCGAGCAATCCATCAGCTCCCTCCTTCGCGATGACGCGGCCGTGACACGCTTTGAGGATCGTCGAGTCGAGCCGGTTGAAACCGCCGATGAGATCGGGATGCGCGACCATCGAGTCCCAGATCCAATCCTGCTGCCGCTCGGTGACGAGATTGGCAAACAGGCGCGCGAGATCGGTGACGGTCATCGAGACCGTCGGCAGGCCGCAGCCATCCTTGGCGATCGTTCCCATCTTCCAATCCGGCCCCAGCACGCCGCGGATGTAGCCGAGGTATTCCCGAAAGAATGGATGGTGGGGCCAGACGTAGCCGACGCGCGACCAGCCGCGCACGCGGCAGCCACGCAGGATCGCAGCGTGCTCGCCGGAACAGCAGTGATACCAGCGGCGAGGTCTGCGCACCTGACGGCCGAACTGCACGAGCGGGACGTCGTGGGGCGCCTGCATCAGACCCCATTCGGATTCGCGCAGAATCGAGCGGGCGACGCGCACATGCTCCGTATCGCCGTTGTGCGATGCGACGGAGATCGCCTGCTGCTCGCCGGTGAGCTCACGCGCGAAATCGCGCGCGAAGACCTTCATCATGATCGGCTTGACCATCGAGCGTCCGTAGACCTCGACGTTGCCGCCGAAGGAGTAGATGACGTTGCGGCCCGACACCCAGGAGACCGCGCCATGCACCGTGTTCTCCGCGACGCCGTTGCGCCGGTATTCGACGAGCGGCTGCCAGTTGGGCATCGGGCGCGCGAAGTTAGGAGCAGCGGACTCGTCGAACATTCTTTCTCAATTCTAACGTTACGCGTGGAGTGCGATGGCGGCGCCAGTGGCACGAGGCGCTGGGCGCTGGGCGCTGGGCGCTGGGCGCATGGGACTGTTAGTCCTTCTTCAAACTTCGACGAAGTGCCCCTAGCTTCCGGCCGACTTCATCGACTGCGATTCGCATTCGCTCGAAATCGCTCTGCGAAATATGACCTGCATCGAGCGCGACATACATGTGAGATTTCAGTTCAGAGCAGGACGCCCGCGCAATGGTCACAAACCGGTGGAACTCGGTAGAGCCTTCTCGATCGAAACCTTCGGCAAGGTTTGCCATGATCGATACTGCTGCTCGCTGCATCTGCGAGGCGAGGGCCCAATCCCGACCGAATTCACGTGACCGGGTAACGTCATAGACATCCCTTGTCAGTTCGCGCGCCAGTTGCCAGGCGATGAGGTCCTCGAATCGTTCTGCGCGCGTCATGTCCCATGCGCCCAGCGCCTAGCGCCCGGCGCCCAAGGCAGCGGCGGCGGTCATGAAATCGCGCATGTTCTTCATCACCCGCTTCGAGTCGTGATTGTTGAAATCGAACCACAACATCAGCCGGTCCTCGGGATGGAATCGCTGCTTCATCTGCTCGATGATCGCCGGCGCATCGCCGACCAGCGCGTTGTTGGTCGCACGCTGCACCTTCGCTTGGTCCAGCGTTCCTTCGAGCGCCTTCCAATAGTTCGACAGCGCGTCGTGCGCTTCTTCTTTCGCCTTCTGCGCGTCGTCGTTGATGAACACGAGGACGGTGCGCGGCATCAGACGGCGATGCCACCCGCCGCCATCTGCGTGATACGCGGTGAGCATCCGCTCATTCGTCTTCTCGATCTCGTCTCCCGGCGTGATCGACAGATTGAAGACGCCGACCGGCATGATCGTATTGGCGAAGAGCTGCGTCGCCGGATCGTGGGATCCGATCGAGAGCCGCAGCAGGTCCATCCGCGATTCCTGCGGGACGATCTTCAGGTTCGGGAAGCGCCAGCGCGGCTCGAGAGGCACTTCGTCAACGTATTGACCAACTGCATCCTGCACCCGCTGCCAGTCGGCGTCGCTGCGGAAATCGGAGCGCTTCAACGTGCGCGTCCCGATCATTCCGGAGTTCAGCGTCTCCCCTTTCAGCAGGCGGAGGAAGATCTCCGTCGCCTCCTCGAAGATCTTGTTCTTCACGATAGGCCACGCCGCGGCTTCGACGGGATTCCGCGGCACGATCCCGTACGGCACGTTGATGAACGGAAATCGTCCCGACGCGAAGCCGATCGTCAGCGTGCGCGACTCCTTCGGATCGAGGCCGTGCAGCGCGAGAAAGGTCTTGATCCGCTCCGCGTGCGCGATCGGCCCGCCGTTGCAGAGAATATTCAGAATCGCTGACCCGACGCCGAGCCGTTTCGTCCGCCCGAACACGCGATGCGCAAGCTGAAGGATGTCGGTGTTGAGACCGATCTCGCCCGTGAAATGCGGGATCACCGCTCCCGGATTCGTCTTCTGCACTTCGGTCGACAAATGCGACTCGGCGACCCAGGCAGTGCCAAATCCGAGCTCGTCCGCGAGCTCCACCTGCTCGAAGAAGTTCTCGAGCATCACCCGCTCAGACGGGAGGTACCCATGTACCTCCGTCTGGCAGATGGAAAAAAAGATGTCGTATTCCATGTTTTCAGGGCGCGAGGCGCTGGGCGCGGGGCGCATGGGACGGGTTCTTCCGCGCCCCGCGACTCGCGACTCGCGCCTCGCGTTTTCAGAACCTCGTGACCACCGAGAGCGACCCGACCTTGTAGTGCTTCGAGGAGTCGTATGCGGCGTCGATCTGGAACCTGGGCCACGCCACGCCGGCGCCGACCGAATAGTGCATCTGCGATTCGCCCTTCGGATAGAGCAGCGCCGCGGCGACTCCTTCGAATTGATTGATCGGTCCGCGCCATTCGATCGAATGCGCGGGATCGCGCCAGACACCGGCGCGCAGTGCGAACGGGACCTTCGTCGGGAAGAAGTATTCGCCGCCGAGGTGCAGTTCGGTGACGTCCTTCGCCTGATAGCCGCTCGCATCCTGAATGCCCGTCGCGGTGGAGACGAAGTTGTCGGTGAGGTTGGAGTACGTCACATGCACCGCATCCGCATTGATGGTCAGCACAGGAATCGGACGGACTGAAACGCCGATGCCGGCGACATCGGGAATGTGGAACGTCGTGTCGGCGAGCTTCACGAAGTCGAAGCCGGTCTGACCGTTGGCGATGAAGGTCGGCGTATCGAACGTCGCACCCTTCTTGTAGACGGCGCCGAGGCTGAACTTGTCGCTGGGCGCCCACTTCATGCCGGCGCCGAACGTCAGGTCATGCTGCGACTTGATCGCGACATCGGCGCCGTTCGCTTTCGCGGTCGCCTGCACCGACACGCTGTCGACATCGAAGTCCTGCGTGAAACGGAACGTGAACGCGCCTTCGTCGAACTTCTGCCAGCGCGCGGTCGCGCCGAACGAGAACTTGCCGACCTGCCACGCGCCCGCCAGACCATACGTCTGTTCCTTCACGTCGAGCGCGGTGATGAACGGGTTGACGCGATACTCGAGACACGCGAACGGATTCTTCGTCGAGTTGCGCAGTGAATCGCATTCCGCCTTGCTGATCGGATTACCACCACTCGACGGCAGATAGAAGTTCGGAACGTTCGTCTTCAACTGGCCGGTGAACGGATCGCGCACTGGGACGACCTGACCCGCCCCCGAATTGCGCAGCGGCTCGTGGAAGTAAGCGCCGATCGTGAAGTTGTGCGGCAGCGGCATGACCACGCTGGCAAACGCGAACTGCACGCGGTCGCTGTAATGCGTGAATGCCGTGCGCTGTACGTCGGGGAACGTGCCGCTCGTCGTGAGCAACTGCTGTTCGAGGTAATTGCGGCCTTCGATCGAA
Organism: Acidobacteriota bacterium; assembly: GCA_021325515.1. Taxonomy (GTDB): domain Bacteria; phylum Acidobacteriota; class Thermoanaerobaculia; order Gp7-AA8; family Gp7-AA8; genus JAJPHC01. The sequence goes on along the minus strand of JAJPHC010000002.1, from coordinate 62,174 downwards.
ATCTCCGGTTTGCGGAGAATCGTCAGGCCCGCGGGATTCGCTTCGGCCGCCGACGCATCATCGGCCAGACCGATGAACGCGCCCCCCATGCCGAGCGAACGTGCGCCGGGGTTCCCGAAGTTGAACTGAAGACCGGAGAGAGATTCGATATCCGTGTTCTGTGCCGTCGCAGGAATCGCGATCAGCAGGCATAACGCGATGAATAGTAGCGACTTGCGCATGCAATCCTCCGATGACGAACTGTTCGGAAGGATAGCAGAGGCGGAAGAGGCGCGAGGCGCTGGGCGCAAGGCGCATGGGACGGCTTCATCCGCGCCCAGCGCCCGGCGCCTCGCGCCGTTTCAAATTACACCCGCGCTTTTTTCACTTCGTCGATCACTCTGGCCAGCACTTCCTCCGGCGCGCCGAGCTGCTTTGCGCGATCTTTGCGGAAGCTCCACTCGACCTGTCCGTTCGCGAGGCTCTTCGCCCCCACCGCGATGCGCAGCGGGAAGCCGACCAGATCGGCGTCCTTGAACTTCACGCCGGGACGCTCATCGCGATCGTCGAAGAGCACATCGACGCCGGCCGCCAGCAGTTTCTCGTAGAGCTCCGTCGCCATGTTCACGACGCTCTCTTCCTTGCCGACCGACGTCACGACGACTTCGAACGGCGCGATCGGCATCGGCCAGATGATGCCGTCCGCGTCGTGGCTCTGCTCGATCGCCGACGCCACCGTGCGGCCGACGCCGAGGCCGTAGCAGCCCATGATCATGCTCTGCCGCTCGCCCTTCTCGTCGAGATAGGTGCAGTGCATCGAGTCGGAGTATTTCGTGCCGAGCTTGAAGATGTGGCCGACTTCGATGCCGCGGTAGATCTCCAGCGCCGTGCCGCAGCGCGGGCAGGGATCGCCTGCGAACACCGTCGTGAAATCGCCCCACTCCGGCTCCGGAAAATCGCGTGCGACGTTCGCGCCGCTGATGTGCGTATCGCGCTTGTTGCCGCCGACGATCCAGTTCGCCCGTCCCTTCAGCGACACGTCGGCTAACACTCTCCTGCACTTCGTGCCGACAGGACCGCAATAGCCGACCGGTCCACCTGTCGCCTCTTCGAAACGCGAATCGGCGAGCATCTCCATCCACGTCACGCCGAGGTGATTCTTGATCTTGATCTCGTTGCCTTCGCGGTCGCCGCGCACGAGCACCATCACCGGACCTTCATCGGTGTCGAACACGAGCGTCTTCACGAGCTGCGACGTCGGTTTGCCGAGGAACCGGCCGACGTCCTCGATGGACTGCGTTCCCGGGGTATGGATCGGCGCCAGCTCCTGCATCGGCGCCGGCTCCGGCTCATCGTCGAAGAATTTCGACGTCGCCTTCTCGATGTTGGCGCCGTAACGGCATTTCGGACAACTCACGACCGCGTCCTCGCCCGATTGGGCCAGGACCATGAATTCGTGAGAAGCAGACCCGCCGATGTTTCCGGTATCGGCTTCGACTGCTACGTGGTCTAACCCGCAGCGATGAAAGATTGCCGTGTAGGCCTGGCGCATTGCCTCATACGTCTCGTCGAGAGATTCGCGCGACGTGTGGAAGGAATACGAATCCTTCATGATGAACTCGCGGCCGCGCATCAGACCGAAGCGGGGGCGGACTTCATCGCGGAACTTCGTCTGGATCTGATAGAGGTTGACCGGGAGCTGGCGATACGAATTGATCGCGTCGCGCACGGTGTCGGTGATGACTTCCTCGTGCGTCGGCCCGAAGACGAAATCGCGTTCGTGGCGATCCTTGATTCGCAGCAGCTCTTTTCCGTACTTCTGCCAGCGGCCGGACTCCATCCAGAGCTCCGCCGGCTGGATGGCCGGCATGGAAAGCTCGACGGCACCGGCGCGATTCATCTCCTCGCGTACGATGTGCTCGAGCTTCTTGATTGACCGGAGGCCGAGCGGCAGATAGGTGTAGATGCCGGCGGCGACTTTCCGGATCATTCCGGCGCGCATCATCAGCTTCTGGCTGATGACATCCGCGTCGGCGGGAACTTCACGTAACGTGTTTAGAAAATACCTGGTCCAGCGCATAAAAGAGGGCGATTGTACTGTAGGAGTGACGAGTGATGAGTGACTAGTGATCAGTGACGAGTGACTAGTGACTAGTGATCAGTGCACTTCTCTCTCGTCACTAGTCACTCGTCAACTAGCCACTCGTCACTATTCACTATTCACTCGTCACTATTCACTCGTCACTATTCACTCGTCACTATTCACTCGTCACTATTCACTCGTCACTATTCACTATTCACTCGTCACTATTCACTCTCCATGCAAGAGACCATTCTCAAATTCGACCGGCCGCCTGTATCGCGTCTCATCTCCTGCGCCGCGGTTTTCGGCTCGGCTGCACTCGTCTTTTATTACCTGTCGGAGAGTGCGGACGACATCGACGTCCTCAGCTTCGCCGGCCTCATCCTTCTCTTCCTCGGCACTTTCGCCGCGATGCTGATGCAGTACGGCGATCACATCTACGTCAGCGAATCGGGGGTGATGTATGAGAACCGGTTCCTCAAGTGGGCCGGAAAGCGCGGGCGGTGGATGCGGTGGGAGGACATCGTCGAAGTGCGCGAGGTGAAGCAGAAGGTCCTGATCCTGCTGTCGCGGGACGGAAGGCGCATGCTCGTCGACGCGATTCTTGGCTACGCGATTGCACGAGCGGAGATTCTCAGGCGCGCTCCTCAGGCCATCGTCTCGGGGACGCTGGCCCGAGATGACGCTTGAATCGCCGCGCACTCCTCATCACCTGCACATCGATCGCCGCCGCAGCACTCCTCGTGCTGGCGATCGCACTCTGGCATCGCAAACCGGTCCCGCGTTCCAGCCCCAAGCACACCGCCGTGATCGCGCCGGCCACCACGGCTCCGCCGCCGCCGGTCGAACAGTGGACGGCCCGCTTCTCCCAACTCGAAGACGCGGGAGAGTGGAAGCAGCTCGCGGCGCTGCTCGACGCGATCGAGCAACACGACCCCGCGCACTACGCGCAGTTCAACCTCGGTTTTCTGCACGCACGAGCGGAGATCCATGCGGACGAGGCGGACGACGCGCGCCGGAGGCTGCAGCCGTTTCTCGCGAACGGCAATCCGTTTCGCGATCTCGCGCTCTATCGCCTGGCGACGCTCGACCATTCAAGCGCACTTCGGCAGCAGTTGATCTTCACCTATCCGGCATCGATCCATCGCGAAGAGGCAATCGACGACGAGACAGAAGATCTCGCCCGCGGCAACGACGTGAACGCGCTCGCAACCTTCGCCTCGCGCCTCTACGCGACGGCGAGCACGGCGCGCCGCCGCGATCTCGACGCGCATCTCGCGGAGATGATGATCCGCCTCGGCAAGACGGACGCCGGAATGCAGAAAGCGCTCGAGGTGCTGCGCGGCGGCACGAACGACGACCCCGCCGACCGCGCGGCACGCGCACTCGATCATCCCGATCTGATCTCCCGTCTCAACGCACAGCAACTCGCTACCCTCGGGGAGGCGATGCACAACCATCGTCACTTCGACCGCGCGGAAGCGCTGCTGACGATGCCTGCCGTGCCGAAAACGGATGCGATGATCTTTCAGATCGGCCGCAGCTATTTCGGCGACGAGAAGTTCGCCGCGGCGCAGGAGTGGTATCTGCGCGGCGCGAACACGACGCGCGATCTTCCGCAGAAGAGCGTCTTTCTCTGGCATGCCGCGCGCGCGGCGCAGTTGATGGGAGACGATGCGGCCGGCGAACGATTCATGACGGCGGCGATCGCGCTGCCGGTGCGCACGCCATCGACACTCGCGGCGCTCACGCAGCGCATCCGGCTGCGGATGAAACAGAAACGCGTCGCAGAGGCAACGGCCGACCTGACCCTCATGCGCAAGATCGCGCCGAAGGATCCGGCACGGCAGGATGCCGAGCGCGCCTACGCGCTGTATCTGCAGAAGCCAAAGCGGAGTGCGGACGCCGCATCCGCACATCGCACCATCGAACTGAAACCTGAACCCTTCCCTCAATTCCCACTAAAGAGCGCCGACCGCGCCACGCAGCTCATGGCGATGGGTCTCTTCGACGAGGTGACGGACGAGATCCCGAAACGCTGGCCGCTGCGGCCCGCGAACAGTGCGCTCACCCAGTCGATCGCCTTCAGCCGCGCCGGCGCATCGCGCGAATCGATCTACGCGATCGAGGTGATGGTGAAGGGGCTGCCTGCGAATACAGACTTGCCGAAGATCGCGCGAGAGCAGCTCTATCCGCGCGATTTCTACGAGTACGTGGAGGAGGATGCGAAGACGTTCGGCGTCGATCCGAATCTCATCCTGGCGATCATGCGCGAGGAATCGCGCTTCAATCCGCGCGCGAAGTCGCAGGTCGCGGCGCGCGGCCTGCTGCAGTTGATCATCACCACTGCCCGCGATATCGGTCGCGATATCGGACTGGTCGATGTCTCAGCGGAAGATCTTTACGATCCGCGCGTCGTGATCCGCATCGGTGCGAAGTACCTCTCGACACTGTCGAAGGAATTCGCCGGCAACAGACATGCGATCGTCGCTGCCTACAATGCGGGACCGGCGCAGGTCCGGCTGTGGCAGCGGATGGCGCCGGCGCCGGGTGACGACTACTTCGACGAGTCGATCACCTTCGATGAGACGCGGGATTACGTCAAGAAGGTGATGAAGTCGTATCGGGAGTACGTGAGGTTGTACGGCTCTTAGTTAGGTCGTCCGCGCGTAGAACTCGCGATAGCGCGGCACGATCTTCTTCTCATCGAACCGCTCCACGGCCGCCTGGCGCCCCCCCTTCCCGAGCTTCCGCTGCAGCGCATCGTTAGACAGGATCTCGATCGCGCAGTCGGCCATCGCCTCGACGTCGCCCACCGGCAGGAGATATCCGCTCTCTCCGTCGACCACGACCTCCGGCATCCCGCCCGTCTTCGTGCCGATCACCGGCACCTCGGACGCCATCGCTTCGAGTGCCGCCATACCGAACGACTCCGCCTCCGAAGGAAGGAGGAAGAGATCCGCCGATCCGACCACCTCTTCCAGATTCGGGACGTTGCCGAGGAAAAAGACGCGCTCGCGAAGATGATGCTCGCGGCACCACGCTTCGGCGCGCGAGCGATCGGGGCCATCGCCCACCATCATCAGCCTGCTGGGGATCCGCCGCGCGACGCGCTCGAATACTTCGAGCACATCCATGATCCGCTTCACCGGACGGAAGTTCGAGACATGGCAGATCAGCTTCTCGTCGACGATGTCGAACAGATGAAAGATGTTGCCGCGCTCATGATGGAAGCGCTCCAGATCGACGAAGTTCGGGATCACTTCGATCGCCTTGTCCGTCCCGAAATTCGCAGTCGTCTCGTCCTTCAGCCACTGCGAAACAGCGGTCACACCATCGGATGCCTCGATGCCGAAGCGTGTGATCGGCAGGTAGCTTTCGTCGCGGCCGACGAGCGTGATGTCGGTGCCATGCAGCGTCGTGACGACCTTCAGCTCGCCGTGCAGGATCTGCTTCGCGAGGAAGGCGCTGATCGCGTGCGGAATCGCATAGTGCACGTGCAGCACTTCGAGCTTTTCGTATGCCGCGACCTCGGCCATCTTCGTCGCCAGCGCGAGCGCATACGGCGGATACGGATCGAACAGCGGGTACGTCGTGACGGTCACCTCGTGAAAATGCACGCGGTCATGCGTCAGGTTCAGCCGCGACGGAAGCGCGTAGCTGATGAAGTGCACGTCGTCGCCGCCCTTCGCGAGCGCGAGGCCCAACTCCGTGGCGACGACGCCGGATCCGCCGAAGGTGGGATAGCAGGTGATGCCGATCTTCAATGCTCGCGGCCCTCGTACGCGCCGATGATGTCGTCCAGCTTCGGCGGCTGCTTCGTCAGGAATGCCTCGCCGTACTCGACGCCGATCATCGCGCCGAAGTGCTTCCCTCGCGCCTCGATCATGCCGAGAAATTTCGGGTCGGAGATGAAGATCATCGGATCCTTCGACTTGGGATCGTGAAACTGCGACTTGAACGCGGCGATCGCCTTCATCTTCGTCTTCCACGCCGCGGTGACATCGACCACGAACGTCGGATGCAGCACGTAATTCTGCATGTAGTACGCCGTGACCTGCGGCCGGTATGCGGCACGCGACGTCTGCAGCGAGCGCAGCCCGGCGTAGAAGCCCGCGTCGGTGCAGATGCGCCCCGTGCGCACATGATCCGGATGGCGCTCGTCAGGCCAGGGAGCGAAGGCAACGCGCGGACGATGGCGGCGAATGACTTCGATCACCTCCAGCTCCTCGTCTCTGCCGGTGCGCAGGCCGCCATCGCCGAGATCGAGCTGATATCGGAACTCGACGCCGAGGATCTTCGCGGCGCGCTGCGATTCGCGATAGCGGATCTGCGGCGTGCCGCGCGTTCCCATCTCGCCGCGCGTCAGCTCGACGAGTCCGACCTTGAGACCATCCTTCACCGACTTGGCGATCGTGCCGCCACACGACAACTCGATATCGTCGGCGTGAGCAGCGAAGAAAAGCAGATCCACTTGTTCGTTCATAGTGCGATCACTCTGCAGACCGGGGAGTCGGGCTCGATCTCTTCGATCATCCGCTCCACGAGCAGCTTGTCCTGTTGCAGGAAGAAGGGAATCCACCCGACGACGCGATCCTGCACGTGGCGGTCGGGATAGAGCGTCGCCACGAGCTCGCGCACCGCGGTCCATCGCTCGCGATCCTTGCGCGCGAGCCCTTTGACTGCGCGCTCGGTGAGTTTTCCGAAGTGATACTCGATGTGGCCGATCGAGCGGTTGATGGCGCGCGCGAGCGCATGGTCCGCGGGCAGTGCGAGCTCGCCGATCTGCTCGATGCGGGCGAGGAGATCGCGCTTCGCATCGGCGGCGAGCGCCTGCACACGCTTCACGGCCTCCGGTTCGCGATCGGCGATGATCGCGTCCGCGCTCTGAAAAATCTCGCGCGGTTCGATCGCGTAGCGGCTGAAGGCGCGCACCAGCCGCTTCGGTGCGACCAGCGCATGGCCGCGCAGGGCGATCTTCGGCATGGGCACGCCGAGGAGGTCGTGCAGAGGTGCGATCTGCGCGTAGTAGGAGACCTCGGCAGGGCCGCCGACGAAAACCGCCGGGCGGAACACGAAGTCCTGCAGAAGCGGGCGCGTCAGCGCGGATGTCGAGATGCACGCGGGGTCGTCGATGTCGAACGGAGCCGACATCAACTCGCGATTGCCGTCGCTGTCGATCCTGAAGAAGAGCGTGTAGGGATCGCCTTCGCGGGCGACGACCTGCGGCGTATAGCCGGCAGCGGCGAGAGCGGCCGAGCGCTCCGCGAGCGCGGCCTGCACTTCATCCGCCCGCTGCGCGATCTGCCGCAGAAGCGAACCGCCTGCGCGCCGCAACTCGGGCAAGAGCGCATCGACGAGCACGATTGGCTCATCGAACGCCGCCGCGAGAAGCTGCGCGAACGAATCGCGAAACGTGATGCCCTCACGGAGCCACGCCGGCCGCGGCAGATCGCACAGCGCGAGGAACTCCGCAATCAACGGCTCCGGCACGGGCTGCGGGCCGACCATCGCCTTCGACTCGATCCCCCGTCTAACCGCGAGCTGCACCAGGTCGAGCTGGCGATTCACATCCTTCGAGGCACCGAGGCTGCTCACCGGGATGGAGAGCTCCGCGGCCTCATCGAAGTCGTGATCTTCCGTCGCCAGCCAGAAAAAGACCGTCGCCCGCTTTCCCTCGGCGCGCAGACGCCGCTTCATCTTCACCAGCGAGGCGATCTTCGCGAGTGTGTAGAGCGGACCGCCGGCGAAGCCGACCTGCTGGCCCGCAATCAACGCGACGGAGTCTCCACGCGCCCACGCTTCGACCTCGTCGCGCACGAAGAGGCCCCACCGCTTGTTCGACTCGATGAGAGCGGCTTGCAGGTCAGCCGCCCACGCCTGACCAGAGGGACCGGCAGGCGAGGGCATCTGTCGTACACGCGGGAGGAACGCATCTGCCTTCCCCTCGAGCCAGTCGAGGACGAAGCGGTTCATCCCCGGATAGCCGGAAAGCGCGAGCTCGATACAGCCCGGTTCGGCCGCGGCGGTCATCGCTTGCTCCCGACCAGAATCAGCCGCGGTGAAGCATCGTGAAAGGAATTGCCATCGAAATCGCCGAAGGCGTTTCGGATGGTCAGGTCACAGGAAGAGAACATCATCGAAATCTCGGCGAGATCGTAACCGCGAACGCGTTCCAGATAGCGGCGTTGACCGATCGTTATCCGTTTGTTGAAGGAGCGGTCGTTGACGTCGAACCACCGCTCGATGAGAACTTCTCCCATCGGCGTCTCCCGCTTCTCGCGCTGCACGAGCTTCTGCAATTCGCGATGCACGTTCAGATAGTCGAAGAGGAACGGCGCTCCCGGCTCGAGCACACGCGACATCTCGCGCACCACTTCCGCGTTTTCCTCCTCGGTCGAGAAGTAGCCGAAACTGGTAAAGAAGTTGACCAAAGCGCCGAAGCTCCCGGAGCGGAACGGCAGGCTGCGCATGTCGGCGCGAGCGGCGGGCATGAGGCCGTATTCGGCGATTCCCGTCCGCAGCAGCGTGTAGGAGAGATCGCAGCCCACCGCGTGATAGCCGGCTGTCTGCAGTTCCTTCATGTGCCGCCCCATCCCGCAGGCGAGATCGAGAACCTCGCCGTTCACCGGACCGATCTGCTGCGCGAAGAACAAGACCTGCAGCTTCGCTTCGTTCTCATCGCGATGCGAGTAGATCTCGAGGTATTCCTCGCCGAACCATTCCTGGTACCAGGCCATGATTCGGGGTTACGCGGGCACTGGGACGCCGGGGCACCGGGTGGAGATTCGCCTGCTCACGGCCGCGCCAGCCTCTCCATCAACGTCGACTCGCTCTTCTTCGCCTCCTGCAGCGCTGCTTCCAGCGAAGCGATCACGCGGCGCGTCGAGGTGAGCAGCATCTCGATCTCGTCGCGGTCGTGTGACTCGTCGTGAATGCCTGCCGTGGCCGCGAACGGATTGTCGGCGACTTCCGGCTCCGGGATCGCGATCGGCTCCGGCGCGACCGCGACCGTGCTCTCGAACGGATCGGCGGCCATCTCTGCCGATTCACCTTCGTCGACTGCCGCGTACGTGCCGAACGGATCTTCTTCATCGATGACGGCCGTTTCGGCAACCGGCTCCGGGACCGCAATAGGCTCCGGCATCGGCTCCGGCTCGGGTTTCGGCATCGGCCGCGATTGCGTCGGTACCGGCTCGTGCTTCATCGAGAGCTTCGGCGTGCCGGCGGATCCCTGCGTCACTCCCGAGCGGGCGCTCATGTCGGGCTTGCCGAGCTCCGGCGCGTCGTACAAGGTCGTGTCGACGTTCTTCTTGAGATTGTCGAGGATCGCGCCGATCGCCGCGCGCAGAGTCGCCGTCACTCCGACACCCTGCAGCGCCGCGGCCTCGACGACGGGATGATCGCCCGGCTGCATGTAGGCGTTCATGTCTTCCACCGTGTCGACGTTCGGAAGATCGCGCTTGTTGTACTGGAACACGAGCGCGACTTTGTCGGGATCGATGCGATTGATGCGGAGATTCGTCCTGAGGTTGTCGAGGCTCGTGAGGTTCGACTCGCGCATCGACTGCTGCGAGTCGGCGACGAAGACGACGCCATCCGCTCCCCGCAGGACGAGCTTGCGCGTCGCGTCGTAGAAGACCTGTCCGGGCACCGTGTACAACTGCACGCGGACTTTCTGCCCACCGATCGTTCCGAGCTCCATCGGCATGAAGTCGAAGAAGAGCGTGCGATCGGTCTCCGTCGACATCGAGATCATCTTGCCTTTGTTGTCGAGCTTCGGATTGCCATAGATCTTCTCGAGGTTGGTCGTCTTTCCGCAGAGACCGGGCCCGTAATAAACGAGCTTGACCGTGACCTCGTTGATGGCCTTGTTGATCAACACCATGGGTGTGTCCTCCGTCGGACCGCGCGAAAAGCTTAGCACTGCCCGGCCAGGCAGCAGGCGGTATGAGAAACCAACGCTACGCGGTGGAGGCGCGGGGCGCGAGGCGCAGGGCGCGAGGCGCAGGGCGCGAGGCGCGAGGCGCGGGGCGCAGGGCGCGAGGCCACAATAGAGAGCAGTCGGTTGTCCCATGCGCCCAGCGCCCAGCGCCCCGCGGTTGTCCCATGCGCCCCGCGCCCAGCGCCTCGCGCCCAGCGGTTGTCCCATGCGCCCAGCGCCCAGCGCCCAGCGCCCCGCGGTTGTCCCATGCGCCCCGCGCCCCGCGCCCCGCGCCCCGCGCCTCGCGCCCGTGTCCCCGTTCCCCGACCGCATAGAATAGCGATCCAATGTCGTTGGCGACGGGAAGCCGCATCGGTCCTTACGAGATCGTCGAGCTCCTGGGTGAAGGTGGAATGGGGCAGGTGTACCGTGCCCGTGATCCGCGCCTGGGGCGCGACATCGCCATCAAAGTGCTGACGGCCGAGTCGCGCGACAACGACGACGCGATCGCGCGATTCGAGCGCGAAGCCCGTGCGGTTGCCTCGCTTTCGCATCCGAACATCCTCGCGGTTCACGATTTCGGCAGCGACAAGGGCATCTTCTACGTCGTCACCGAACTGCTGCACGGCCGGACGCTGCGCGATGAGATGCAGACTCCGATCAACTGGCGGCGCGCCGTCGAGATCGGAGCGGAGATCGCGGAGGGACTGGCCGGCGCGCACTCACGCTCGGTGGTCCATCGCGATCTGAAGCCCGAGAACATCTTCCTCACGAAAGATGGTCACGTGAAGATCCTCGACTTCGGACTCGCGCAAACCGATCCGATTCTCTCGCAACAGGACGAGACCTCGATTCCCACCACCAAGTGGTTCCAGACGGATCCCGGTGCCGTCGTCGGAACGCTTGGCTACATGGCGCCGGAGCAGCTCCGCGGAGAGAACGTCGATGTCACCGCCGACATCTTCTCCCTCGGCTGCGTGCTCTACGAGATGGTGACGGCCAAGCGCCCGTTCCAGCGAAACTCCGGAGCGGCGACGATCGCCGCCGTGCTGCACGACGAGATCCCGCACGAACCGCTCACGCAGAGCGTTCCGTCCGAGGTGCAGCGCGTGATTGAGGGATGCGTGGAGAAGAAGCCGGGCGCGCGATTTCAGTCCGCACGCGACCTCGCCCTGACGCTGCGCGCGATCGGCAGCGGCACTCTCACATTGTCCTCAACCGGCACGAAGCCGCGCCGAGTGTCGAAGGTCATCGATTCGATCGCGGTGCTGCCGCTGAAGAACGCAACCGGCGACGCCGACGCCGACTACCTGAGCGACGGCATCACCGAAGGCATCATCAACAAACTCTCGCAGCTCCCGAAACTGAAGGTCATGGCGCGCAGCACGATGTTCCGCTACCGCGGACACGACGCCGATGCGCAAGCCGTCGGCCGCGAGCTGCGCGTGCGCGCCGTGTTGTCGGGACGCGTGCAGCACGTGCGCGATCGCCTCCTCGTGAACGTCGAGCTGGTCGACGCCAACGACGGATCGCAGTTGTGGGGAGAGACCTACAACAATCCGCTCTCCGATCTCCTGGAGATGCAGGAGCAGATGTCGCGCGAGATCACGGAGAAGCTGCGCATCCGGCTGACCGGAGCGGAGAAGAAGCGGCTGCGCAAGAAGTCGACGGAGAACAGCGAGGCTTATCAGCTCTATCTCAAGGGCCGCTATCACTGGAACAAGAGAACCGAAGACAGCCTGCGGAAAGGGATCTCGTTCTTTCGCGATGCAATCGAAGCGGATCCGTCGTTCGCGAGCGCGTACACAGGCCTCGCCGACAGTTTCATCTCGCTCGCAACGAACGTCCCGCTGCCGCCGCGTGAGGCGATGCCGAAAGCGAAAGCCGCGGCCATGCGCGCGGTGGAGATCGATGAGGGTCTCGCGCAGGCGTGGGCGTCGCTGGCCGGCATCCGCTGGCTCTACGAGTGGGATTGGAGCGGCGCGGAAGACGCCTACCGGCGAGCCATCGAGCTCAATCCGAATTACGCGAATGCGCACGAGGGCTATTCGATGCTGCTCTCCGCGCGCGGACGATTCGACGAAGCGACGGCGCAGATCACGAAAGCGAACGATCTCGATCCGCTGTCGCTGATCATCGCCGTGCATTCAGGCTGGCCGTACTACTTCGCGCGCGATTACGAAGGCGCGGTGCGCCGCTTCCGCAAGGCACTCGATCTCGACGACAAGTTCGTCCCCGCACATGGCTGGCTCGGCATGGCGCTCGAGCAGCAGCGGCGCTATGCGGAGGCGATCGACACGTTCAAGAGGGCGCTCGAAGTAGAACGGACGCCGATTCTGCTGGCGATGATCGGTCACGCGTGGGCTGTCGCCGGAGATCGCGACAAAGCCCTCGAGGCTCTCGACTCACTCCGCGAGGAAGCGAAACAGCGCTATGTCTCGCCGTACGATCTGGCGGTCATTCATGCTGCACTCGGGAATCAGACGGAGGCGATGAGGACGTTGCGGGTTGCGTTCGACGATCGCTCGTCATGGATGGTGTTCGCCGGCGTCGATCCGCGCCTCGATGCACTGAAAGAGCTGCCGGAGTTTCGCGAGCTGGTGCGGCAGGTCGCCGGGGCGCGGACAAGCTGAGCGCTTGTCCGGTACCCCGGCTACAATTCCCCCATGTCCCGAAAGCAGCTCTTCTCCCGCGTCTACGAAGAACAGATCATCGGCGTCGTTCGCGAAGACGACTCCGCCGTGGCGCAGCACGTCGCGTCGGCCTATGCGCAGAACGGCATTCACATCGTCGAGGTCACGCTGACGACGCCGGACGCGTTCGACCTCATGGCCTCACTGGCGAAGCGATTCGGCGAGCAGATCGTCATCGCCGCGGGAACGGTGCGCAGCTCGAACGACGCCGCGGCTGCGCGGCGCGCGGGCGCACAGATCATCGTTTCGCCGCACACCGACGTGCGCGTCATCGAGTACGCGAACGACAACGACATGCTGTCGATCGCCGGTGCAGCGACGCCGACGGAGATCCTCACCGCGTGGAACGCCGGCTGCGACATCGTCAAGATCTATCCCGCCCATTTCCTCGGCGGGCCGGACTACATCAAGACCATTCGCGGACCGATCCGCGATGTCCCCATGCTGGCGGGAGGACCGGTGCCTCTCGACATGATCGAGCCCTACCTCGACGCCGGTTGCGTCGCCGTCAACCTCGGCCCCTCGCTCGCGGTTCCGGATCTCGTGCGCAATGCGGACTGGGACGAGATCGGCCGCCGCGCCGTGCTCGCGACTTCGATCATCCAGTCGCGACGCGACGCGACCGAAGAGACGCATTACGTCCACTGAGACTTGATGCCGATGAACTAACGACGATGCTGGCGCTCCTACTCTCGCTCTTCCTCGCAACGCCCTTTCCCTCCGCCAGCAGGACCGCGTGGATGCGGCCGGAGTCGTTCCATCTCTCGATCGGCATGTCGCGCGCCGACACGCTGAAGAAGCTCGCCGACGCCGGATGGAAAACGAAGGCCGGAAAAGACGCCGCGCATCTCGTCATCGAGTACACCGACGCCGACTCCGTCACGCTCGAGTTCCGCAAAGATCGCCTGAAGGCTGTCCGCTTCGAACATTTCGCATTCCTTCAGGATGCGCGCAGCGCGTTCACCGAGGAGGTGACTTACCTCCACGAAACGTTCGGCGCTCCGAAGGCGGTCAAGACGAAATCCGTCGTGCTCTACGACCGCATCCTGCCGAACGTGATGGTCGTACTGTCGGACGATCCCAGGTCGGAGAACGGGCAGAAGGGGCTGGGTCTGCTCGTCGTGCGGTACTACGACCCGCTGTCGTGATCCCGAGCCCGGCGCGTCACTGCGAGCCCAGCGCCGCCGTCGGTGTCGCCGCCGTCCACTTCTGCGGCTTGCCTTCGTGCACGTAGATGCCCTCGCCGAGCGTTCCCACGTACAGGCGGTCGTGATTGAACGCGTCGAGCGCGACGGCCGTCACTTCCGCACTGCGCGACGGCATCTCCACCGAGAGCCAGTCGCTCTGATGCGGGTCGCCGACCAGCAGCTCGCGCTGCTGGCGTGACGCCAGGAACAGCAGGTCATTGCCGGCAAAAACAGAAGCGTACTGCGCGTCCGGCGCCTGGACATCGTGCCAGCGCTTCTCGTCATCGAGCTGTCCTGCCTTCACGCCCTGCGCGCCGGCGATGAAGACGACCTGCGCCGTCCCGAGCGTTCTCACTGCCAGCGTGCGTCCACGGGCCGGCGCACCGGCGACATGCGTCCAGCGCTCGCCGTCGAACACCGCGAGACCGTTGCTCGTCAGCGCATAGAGCGCGCGCCGCTCACCGATCTGGCCGAGAGCGAGATCCACCGTCCGCTGATCCTCGCCGGCGAGGACGTACCACGATTTCCCGCCGTCGCGCGTCGTGAACACGCCTTCCGAGGTCGCCGCGAACGCGCGTGTGTGGTTGAAGCGGACGATGCGATCGACGCGAATCGGCGTATTCGCCGGCGCGCTCTGCGTCCATTCCTTTCCGTCCGCGCTCCAGAAGAATCCCTTGTCGGTTCCCGCGAGAAAGCGGGCGTCGGATTCCTTGTCGTCATTGATGACGAGCGAAAGCACTTCGGGAAGCTTCGTCGCACTCAGCTTCGCCCACGTCTTTCCCGCATCGTCCGACGAATAGATGCCCGACGCCGCGCCGCCAAACGCAACGGCCGCATAGACGCGGTCGTGCAGCATCGGATCGGCGATCACCGTCGTCACGCGGACGTTGCGCAAACCGTCGGACGCGCGAACGAACGTCTTCGCGCGATCTTCGGAAATGTAGATCCCGTCTCCTTCGACGCCGAGGACGATGCGATCGGGACGCTCGGGAGTGATGGCGATGGAGTTCACGACGAGCCCCTCGTCGGACACCGCGTACCAGCTCCGGCCATGATCATCCGTGCGATAGAGACCCGCGACCGAGCCGGCGTAGAGCACGTCGGGATCGCAGGGATCGAGCTCGATGTCGTGAATGCGCCGGTTGTCGAACCCGTTGCGGTAGCGGAGCCAGTTGTCGCCGCGATCGGCCGTGTTGTAGACCCAGCCGCACGTCGACACCCAGATGCTGTCGGGATTCGACGGCTCCATCGTGATCGAGAACATGTCGGTGTCGAGCACCATCCCGTTGTTGATCAGCTTCCAGTTCGCGCCGCCGTCATCGGTGCGCCAACCCTGACGCCACGTGCCGACGTAGATCCGATCGTGCGTGCGGGGATCGATCGCCAGAGACTCCACGTTGATCTGATTGGAGATCTTCGTCCATGTCGCGCCGCTGTCGGTGCTGCGATAAACGCCGGTCAGCCCGCCGGCGACGATGAAGTTCTCGTCATGCGGATCGACGGCGATCGCGCGCACGGAGAAATCCTCGAGCCCCACATCGCGCCGCGACCAGTTCTTTCCGCCATCGTCGGACACGGCGATCACGCCGCCATCCCACAGTCCCCAGCACGCGGCCCAGAGGCGGCCGCTGCGATCGATGACGAGGTTGTCGACGACGTAGCCGGGGAACGGAACTCCGACGCGCGGACTCGTCCACGTTCTCGCGCCGTCGTTCGAAACGTAGACCTCACCACCGCTCGTGCCGACGTAATATCGGTCAGGGTTGGAGGGATCGACGATCAGCGCACGAACATCAGCGCCGTACAACCCGCCGCGGCGCCATTGCGCAGCCGCCGGAAGCGTCAGAAGGATCGCGAAAAGAATCAAAGACTTACGCATTGGGTTCCGAAGACAAGATATTTACCACAGTCGCACCCAAGCAAGCGGCGTGACAAGATTAAGGCGGCGGACAGCAGGCAAACGTTTTCCTCCTGCTGCCTGCCGTCTTTCTATGAAACATATCGACATTCTCGAGCAGCCGGACGATGTGCGCGCACTCATCGCCGAATGCGAGCTGACCGGGCGCAAGACGCTTTTCGAGCGGCAGGAGCAACCGGTCGCCATCCTCATCTCGTATGACGAATACATGGCGCTGCGGGAAACCATCGACATCAACAACGATGCGGAACTGCGCGAGCTTGCCGTTGAGGCTGAGCCCGGCGAGCTCTCCCTTCCCGAGGACCTCTTCGGCAGGCGGCTGAACAACGATCGCATTCGGATCAGCGAGATCGCCACGCGGCAGTGGGCCACACTCGCTGCCCACGAACGCGATGTGGTCGCGGGCGCGCTCGCACTTCTCGATGAAGATCCGATCGCCGGCGCACCGCTCTTCGATCCGCTGCGCGGACTCTGGAGCCATCGCCGCGAGCACCTGCGCATCGTCTACCGGATCATGCCGGAGGCGCGCTTCATCCTCATTCAGACCATCACACGCGTGGCGGAGACTTCGTGAAACTGATTCTCGCCTCTTCATCACCCCGGCGGCGCGAGCTGCTCGCTTCGATCGGCCTCGACTTCGACGTCGTGCCGAGTCACATCCCCGAAGTGCGCGGCGAAGGAGAAGCGCCGGAGGAATACGTCGCACGGCTCTCGCGCGAGAAGGCGGCGGCGATCGCCCACGCGCATCCCGATCGCTGGGTCATCGCCGCAGACACCACGGTTCTCCTCGGCGAAGAGCTGCTGGAAAAACCGGCCGATGCCGCCGATGCGCGCCGCATGCTGGCCACGATCGCCGGGCGGACGCACATCGTCTACACCGGCGTGACCGTCATGAACGCATCGCAGAATCATCACGACACGCGCGTCGCGGAATCCGAAGTCCGGATGCTGCCGCTCGAGTCCGAGGACATCGCGTGGTACGTAGAGACGGGTGAGCCGATGGACAAAGCCGGAGCGTATGCAGTGCAGGGAATCGGCGCGATGTTCATCGACTCGATTCACGGCAGTTATACGAATGTGGTCGGCTTGCCTCTTGCTCTGCTGTTCCGGATGCTTCGCCGAGCCGGCATTGACCCGTTGCGCCCTGAAACGACAAGCTAACGGTTGAGGAATTCACACATGTCATCCGCAGCAAAAGTCGGCGCTTTCATGCTGATCATCCTGGCCATCCTCGGCTACTTCGTGCTGAAGATCGAGGATGTGAACATCCGCCGCGGCGGCGGCACGAAAAAAGTGACCGCGGTGTTCGACTCGGTCGCCGGGCTGGACAACAAGTCCGCAGTACGCGTCGCCGGCGTGCGCGTCGGCAAAGTTGCCAACATCAAACTGCGCGACGACGGCAAGGCCGAAGTGACGATGGAGCTCGATCGCGACGTCAAGCTGCATCAGAACGCGTCTGCTCACGTCGCAAACCTGGGACTCCTCGGCGAGAAGTACATCGAGCTGGAGCCGGGAACCGCGAGCGCACCACTCGTTCCTGACGAACAGCAGGTCACTCTCCGCGGCTCGCAACCTGCAACGATCGACGACGTGACGAATCAGGTCTCCGCGATCGCGACGGACGTCAAGGCCATCACCGCGTCCCTGCGCACCGCGATGGGCGGGCCGGACGGGCAGCAGCGTCTCGTCGACATCGTGGAGAACGTCCGGCAGATCACGGCGCAGGTGCGCGAACTGATCGCCGCCAACCGGACGAACGTCGATGCGACGCTGGCCAACGCGCGCGACATCACCGCGCAGCTCAAGACCGACATTCCGCGCCTCGCCGACTCGATCGAGAAGGTGGCGAATCAACTCAACGGCACGATCGGCGAGAACCGCTCCGACGTCCACCAGGTCGTCGGCAATCTGCGTGATCTCTCGCGCGATCTCCGCACGACGGCCGACAACCTGAACTCGATCACGGGTCAGGTGAAGTCGGGAGAAGGCACGGTCGGAAAACTCGTCTACAGCAACGAGACTCACGACAAGCTCACCGCGGCGCTGTCATCCGTCGAAAGCGGCGTGAACGAATTGAAGACCGCGCTCGGCCGCGCCAATCGGATCGGACTCGATCTCGGAATGAAAGCCGATTACTACGCGGGCCTCAACAACGACAGCAGCGACGCGACGAGTCTCAACTCCAGCAACTCACGCTCGGCCGTGACGCTGCGCCTGATTCCGAATCCGGAGCGCAACCGCTTCTACAACATCGAGCTCGCCGACGATCCGCGCGGACGCCGCCGCGACAAGGTGACCGAGACGAGCGTCACCAATCCGGCGACGGGAATGACCACCACCACGATCACGAAAGAGACGAAGTTCGACCGCAACTTCGTCATCTCCGCGCAGGCCGGCTGGACGCTCAACCCGATGGCGGTGCGCCTCGGTCTCTTCGACTCCACCGGCGGCGCAGGCATCGATTACCGCGTCAACAACCGTCTCACCGTCACCGGAGAGGCATTCGATTTCGGCAAGCGCCGCGATCAGAATCCGCATCTCCGGCTGTATGGCGAATACGTCGTGCGGAAGGAGAAGCCGCGCACGCCGCTCATCTTCGTCAGCAGCGGTGTGGACAACGTCTTCAACGACACTGCGTTCATCTTCGGCGGCGGCATCCGCTGGCGCGATGACGATCTGAAATACCTGCTCTCGAGTATCCCGATTGGAAAGTAGCGGGGCGCTGAGGCAGTACCCTCAAACAAACTATGAACGACACCATCCGCGTCATTCTGCTGTTCGGCGGCCGCAGCCCCGAACACGACGTTTCCATTCTCTCCGCCCGTTCGGTCGCCGCCGCGGCGCCGAAGCCGCGCATCGAGATGATTCCGATCTGCATCGCAAAAGACGGCGTCTTCATCGGACCGGAGCGCAGCGCGAAGATCCTCGAAGGCTCTGATTCGAGCCGCAACGGCGATCGTGATTTCTCGTTCGAAGCGTGGGTGCGCACCACAAATGCGGACATCGCCTTTCCGCTGATTCATGGGATC
Source organism: Acidobacteriota bacterium (assembly GCA_021325515.1). Taxonomy (GTDB): domain Bacteria; phylum Acidobacteriota; class Thermoanaerobaculia; order Gp7-AA8; family Gp7-AA8; genus JAJPHC01. The sequence continues at coordinate 43,361 of JAJPHC010000002.1, read as the reverse complement.
GGCGGCGAAGATGGCGTGCTGCAGGGTTACCTCGACGCGCTCAACATTCCTTATGCAGGCAGCGGCGTCACCGCGTCGGCCGTCTCGATGGACAAGGCGCACATGAAATTCGCCTTCGCATCGGCGAAGCTGCCGATGGTCGAGTGGGTGCAGGTGCTCGAGAGCGAGTGGCGGGCGGAAAAGGATCGCGTGCTTCGCGCGGCAGGCAACGCGCTCCGGCTTCCTTACTTCGTCAAGCCGGCGAACAGCGGTTCATCGATCGGCGTGACGAAGGTGAAAGACGACGCGAATCTCGCCGCCGCGATCGAGAACGCCTTCCGCTTCGACGAGAAGATCCTCATCGAGCGCGGCATCGACGCGCGCGAGATCGAGGTCTCGGTCCTCGGCAACGACGATCCGCAGGCCAGCGTCGCGGGCGAGATCGTCATCGGCAGCGAGTTCTACGACTACGCAGACAAGTACATCGACGACCGCTCTTCGCTCGTCATCCCGGCGAAACTGACGCAGGAGAAGTCCGAGGAGATCCGCCGGCTGGCGATCGCCGCGTTTCGCGCCGTCGGCGCGCGCGGCTACTCGCGTGTCGACTTCTTCGTCGAGCGCGGCACGACTCGGATCTACCTCAACGAGATCAACACCATCCCCGGCTTTACTCGCATCTCGATGTATCCGAAGCTGTGGGAGGCAACCGAACTGAAATATGCCCGCCTCGTCGAGAAAATCATCGAGCTCGGAATCGAGCGCGCGAAGTCGCGAGCGGCGCGCAGCGAGACGATGATGAAGTTCTTTGATGAAGTGAAATCGTTGACGTAACTCGCTGGGGGGGACTTCGACTCAGCATGTGGTCCCTGAGAATCACCTTCGCCAGGCTCCGGCCTTTCAACGCGTCCTCGATCACGCGCACGCTGATCGTGGCCGCGGTTTTCTTCGCGTTTCTCGCGGGCGACTACGTCCTCTTCCGCCGGCTCTTCCGCGCGGTCACTCAACTGCAGACGATGACGCCGCTGCTCGCCATCGGCCTGCTGCGCAATCTGCTGGCGATGGTCTTTCTCGTGTCGACGGTCGTCCTCTTCTCGTCGGCGATGACCGCGGCGATCGGTTCGTTCTTCATCGACCTCGATCTCGACACGTATCACGCGGCGCCACGCTCGCGCACGCGCATCGCGATTGCGCGCTGGGGAAAGACGCTCGCGCAGAGCGCGGCGATCGTCTTCTCGTTTCTGATTCCGATCATCATCGCGTTCGGGCTGCAGTACGCGGCGCCGCTCTCGTTCTATCCGCTCGTCATCGGCGCGCTGGCGCTGCTGCTCACGATTCCGGTGAGCCTTGCCTCGACGCTCATCGTGCTGCTCGTCCGCTGGTTCCCCGTCCGCCGCGTTCATCAGATCGTGGCGACGATCGCGATTCTCGTCTTCACGATCGCGGTCGTCGGATTCCGCATGTCGCGGCCGGAACGCTTCTTCACCAGCATCACGACCGATGACGTCGCACGCGTTCTCAGACAGATCGAGCTGCCGTCGATGGAGGTCTACCCGGGAACGGCACTCGCGGAGCTGATGGTGCAGCCGGAGAATGTCGCCGGCCCGCTGATGCGCATCGCGGTGGAGGCGATCGCGCTCTTCGCGCTCTTCGTCATCATCGCCAGCCGCTCCTATTTCCATGCGTTCGTCCGCGCGCGCGAAACGATGGCGCCGCCGGCGATCGGCTCCAGCACCGCGACGCGCATCACCGACCGGCTGCTGGCGCGTCTCAACGCGCCGCTGCGCGCGATGATCGCGAAGGAAGTGCGCACCGTTTCGCGAGACGTCGCGCAGTGGTCGCAGCTCTTCCTCATGGCCGCGCTGATGTTCATCTACCTCTACAACGTGAAGATGCTCCCGCTCGGCGGCGATGCGCGCGCGACGATCGTCGCCTACGCGAATCTCGGCATGGCCGGCTTCGTCATCTCCGCGATCTGCATGCGCTTCGCGTATCCGTCGGTATCGTCCGAAGGGAAAGCGTTCTGGCTGGTGCAGACGGCGCCGGTCTCCTATCGCGATTTCCTCCGCGTGAAGGTGTTCGTCTACTCGCTGCCGCTCACGCTGCTCGCGCTCGTGCTCACCGCGGTGGCGAACTGGATGCTCGAGGCGAGCGCTGCTGTCTGGATCTTCACGCTGATCGGAGCGTCGATCCTCGCCGTGACGCTCGTGAGCCTGGGCGTCGGGATGGGTGCGTACGCGCCCGACTTCGCCGCGGAAAATCCGCTGCAGGTCGGCCTCTCGCTCGGAGGCTTCGCCTACATGGCCGTGTCGCTGCTCTATGTCGGAGGGATCATGCTGCTGATGGCGCAGCCGATCATGCGCTATCTCTTCTGGCGCGTGCTGGGCATCGACAGCGACCTCGCCGTTGTGGTTCCCGTCGTGACCGGGGTCACTGCGTCGATCGCGCTCTCGGTATTTCCTCTTCGGGTCGCCGAACGGAGACTCGCCGGTCGGCGTTCATAGCTCTGTTAGAATCGCCGCGTCTCAACGATTGCGGAACAAGGAGATGGAATGAGCGAGATTCCTCCGTCCACGTCGTACACCCCGCCCCCGCCCCCGCCACCTGCACCACCAGGAGCCGGACAGAGCTCGGACCGCACCATCATGCTGGTGCTTTCGTATCTGGGCATCCTTTCTCTGATCCCGCTTCTGACGAAAAAAGATGATCCCGAAGTGCAGTGGCACGCGAAGAACGGCGTGGTTCTCTTCGGTGCGGAGATGGTCTGGATCATCCTCCGGATCATGCTCATCTTCGTCCACGTCCCGTTCCTCGGCTGTGGCATGACCGCGGTCTCGTGCGTCGTCTGGATCGGCTTCCTCATCATCATGATTCTCTGCATCGTGAAGGCAACACAGGGCCAGCGCTTCCGCATACCGGTTCTCACCGATATCGCCGAGAAGCTCTAGCAGAAGGAAAACGACATGCCGATGGAAAACACACCCGGCGGTACTTACACACCGCCACCTCCTCCACCGGGAGGCACGACTCCTCCGCCGCAGCAGCAGGGGGGCGACCTGGTCTACCCAACCCAGCCGCCGCAGAATCCTGTTCTCGTACTGATCCTCAATCTGCTCGTGCTCGGCGGCGTCGGCTACATCATCATGGGCCAGAAGACGAAGGGCATCGTCGCGATTGCGATCTGGGCCGTCGGTCTGATCATGTGCGGCATTCCATCGATGATCGTCTGCATCCTGGGCGCCATCGACGGCTATCTGCAGGCCATGCAGCTTCAGGCCGGCAACCCTGTCGGACAGTGGACGTTCTTCAACGACCATCGCTGATGTGAAAGAAAGCGCCGCCACTCCGGCGGCGCTTTCGCAATCCGTCCGCGGCGCAGACGCGTAGTTGTCGCTCGGAGGCACTTGCACATGAGCGACAACATCTCGAAGCTGCAGCAACTCTATGCCGCATTCGGCCGCGGCGACATCAATACGATTCTCGACAACGTGACCGACGACTGCGACTGGGGCACCGCCACCACGGCGCAGGAAATCCCCTGGTATCGCATTCGAAGCGGACGCGCCGGCGTCGCCGACTTCTTTCAGACGCTCGGAACGGAAGTGAACTTCAAGAAGTTCGATCCGGCGCAGTTCGCTGCCGCTGGTGACGATGTGTTCGCGCGCGTCGACTACATCTACCAGTTCACGAAGAACGGCAACTCCGCGCCGGAGACGTCAGCGATTCACCAGTTCACGTTCCGCGATGGAAAGGTCGCACGCTTCCGCGCGTATGAAGACACCGCGGCGATTCGCGACGCTTACAACGGATAGGGCCAGAACGGCAGATTGCGCACGATGCCGTAGGCCGTCGTGACGATCACCGCAGTCCAGGCCACGGAGGGGCGCGTCAGGATTCGTGGCCATCGCGCAGCGACGGCCACGAACGGCGCGATCACGAAGAGAATCTGGTTCAGCCGGAATGCGCCGGCAACATCGCCGTGCAGCAGGTGGAAGATCGCGCGCGTCGCGCCGCAGCCCGGGCACTGCAGTCCCGTCAGTTGATGGAACATGCAGGGCGGGTAGAAGTGGTAGCGCGTGGGATCGAAGAAAAAGAGGACCACTGCGGCCGAAGCCGCAGCCATGAGCATCATGTGCAGACGCGGGCGTCCCCACTCCACCGGTTCGATCATCGCAATCCGTGCTGGTTGATGATGCCGATGCCCACCAGGGCAAACCAGATCACGGACGCCACGAGTCCGCCGGCCACGCCCAGCCAGCACCACATCTTCGCGTTCTTCGACGACTGCTGCGCGCCGGCCATGTCCCCCGCGGCGAGCTTCGTGCTCACCTGCGCCGCGTAGACGATGGCGACCACGCCGAACGGCATGCAGCAGCAGAGCGTCACCAGAATCGACTGCACCAGATAGTTAGGAATCGACGGCGCCTGCACCGCCGCTGCGGGCTGCGCCACCTGCGCGCCGCAATTCGGACAGAGGTTCATTCCGGCAGAAAGCTGGTAACCGCATGAGGTGCAGAACATTCAGTGCTGTACTCCTTCCGGATACTGGATGAATTGGCCGTTTGAGTAGATCAGATCACAATCGAAGTTCGTGGTCGCCCTCGATCCTGTCTGCACGACCTGCTCCGGCGGCTCCTCGAACACACCATTTTTTCCGCCGCTGGAGATCACATACGCCGTGCAGCGCTCCTCTTCCATCGTCATGCACTCATAGCGCAGCGGACGGCCCCAGCCGTCCACTGCAGGAAGCGCCGGCAGATACTTCGGCGTCAGAAGCGGCTTCAACTCGTCGAGCGAAGAGACCTTCGGATACGCGTTGGCATTGTCGGAGGCGAAGCTGTCGACGGCGACTCCGATCATGCGCAGGTCGGCCATCGTCCGTTTCTGCTTCGAGCGTTGCGTGGCCGTCAGAAGATTCGGGATCGCGATCGCCGCGAGGATCCCGATGATCGCTACGACGAACAGGCCGCCGAAGACCACCAGCACGACCACGACTGCGGGGTTGCTCCCTCCGCCGCTGGTGAGCACCGTCTGCGCACCGTTCGACGGCTTCCCGCAACGCGGGCACGGCGCGTACGACACCGTCGCGACTTCGTTACCGCACCATGCGCAGAACATGTGCGGCGATTGTAGCGCTCACCACATCATGCCGAGCTGAAGTTTCGCGGCATCCGACATCATGCTGCGATCCCAGACGGGATCGAACACGACTTCGACATCCGCGTCCTTCACATCGGGCAGCGTCTCGACCTTGTGCTTCACGTCAGCCGCGAGCACGGGGCCCATGCCGCAGCCCGGCGCAGTCAGCGTCATCTTGATCTTCACGTCGTAGCCGGCGCCTTCTTCACGCTGCTTCACGTCGCACAGATAGACGAGGCCGAGGTCGACGATGTTCACCGGGATCTCGGGGTCGTAGCAGGTCTTGAGCTGATCCCACACGAGCTCTTCGAGCTTTTGCGGAGTGAGCGGTTCACTCTCGCTCGCCTGCGCGCTTTCGACGGGCGTCTTTCCGATCGCCTCGACGTCTCTGCCTGAAATGCGGACCATGAGTCCGCGATCGGTGATCAGCGTATAGGTCCCGCCCAACGCCTGCGTGATCGTAGCGTGCGCTCCCTGCGGCACGAGCACTTTCTCGCCACTCGGGATCATGACGGCTTCACAGCTACGGCTGACGACGACTTCTTCTCTCATCCATTCACTCCGTCGTGACTGACTGGCTGTCGCCCTTGAGCGCGGCGTTCAGCGTATGCCATGCGAGCGTTGCACATTTCACGCGCGCGGGGAACTCCGACACGCCCGAGAACGCCGCAAGACGTCCGAGCTCGGCCGCATTGGCACTTCCTCCCTCACCAGTGACGAGGGAGTGGAACGTATCGAACAGCTTCGCGATTTCGTCCCGCGATTTTCCCTTCACCGTCGCGCTCATCACCGAGGCCGAAGCCTTGGAGATCGCGCAACCGCTGCCGGTGAAGCTGACATCCTTCACGGTGTCGCCGTCGACCTGCAGAAAAATCGTGTAGTGATCGCCGCACAGCGGGTTGTAGCCATCGACTTTCGACGTGGCGCCCGCCATCTCGTGAAAGTTCCGAGGATTCTTGTTGTGGTCGAGGATGACCTGCTGGTAGAGCTCGCGGAGATCGGACATTGCGGTTCAGTTTATCCTGAGCGCAGCGAAGGATCAGCGACGGCGCCGCGATGATCGCCGGCGAGGCGTTTCCTGCTGGATCTCGCGGCGCGGCGCCCTGGCTGATTCTTCGCTGCGCTCAGAATGAATTACCCAAACACCTCGAGTACCTTCTTCAATCCTTCGACCAGCGCATCGGCCTCGGCCCGCGTGTTGTACAACCCGAACGAGGCGCGCCCCGTCGCCGGCACATTGAACCGCATCATCAGCGGCTGCGCGCAATGATGGCCGGTGCGAATGGCGATTCCTTCCTGATCGAGAATCGTTCCGATGTCGTGCGGATGCACCGTCTCCAGCGTAAAGGAGATGACACTCGCCTTCTGCCGCGACGTGCCGATGATGCGCAGACCCTTGATCTCCTGCAGCCGCTCCGTGGCGTAGAGCAGCAGATCATGCTCGTGCGCGGCGATCTTCTCCAGTCCCAGCGAGCCGATGTAGTCGAGGGCCGTCGCCAGACCGATGGCATCGGCGATGTTCGGCGTCCCTGCCTCGAACTTGTACGGCAGAGCGTTGTACGTCGTCTTCTCGAATGAGACCGAGAGGATCATGTCGCCGCCGCCCATCCAGGGCGGCATCGCGTCGAGCAGGGCCTCGCGGCCGTACAGCGCGCCGATCCCCGTCGGCCCGTACACCTTGTGTCCCGAGAACGTGTAGAAGTCGCAGCCGATCTCCTGCACGTCGATCGGAAGATGCGGCACACCCTGCGCGCCGTCGATCACGACGATCGCACCGGCCGCATGCGCCAGCTCGGTCATCTGACGAACGGGATTGATCGTGCCGAGGGCATTCGATGCATGGCCGAAGGCGGCGATTTTCGTCCGATCCGTCAGCAGCTTTGCGAACTCTTCGACGATGACTTCGCCGGCGTCGTTCACCGGCGCCACGCGCAGCGTCGCACCCTTCTCCGCACAGAGGAGCTGCCAGGGAACGATGTTCGAGTGATGCTCAATCGCGGTGATGAGGACCTCATCACCCCCGCGGAGATTCTTCCGGCCCCAGGACTGCGCGACGAGGTTGATGCCTTCCGTCGTCCCCCGCGTGAAGACGATTTCCTTCTCGCTCTTCGCGTTCAGGAAGCGCTGGATCGTCGTGCGCGCGCCTTCATAGGCGGCAGTGGCGACCTCGCTGAGGTAGTGCACGCCGCGATGCACATTCGAGTTCTCTTCGCGGTAGTAGCGCGTCAGACGATCGATCACCTGCTGCGGCTTCTGCGTCGTAGCGGCGTTGTCGAGATAGACGAGCTGGCGGCCGCGGACGCTGCGCTGAAGAATCGGAAAATCGCGGCGGACGCGATCGACGTCGTACGTCACGGAATGTGAAATCGCGAGACTCATCGCGAGGCTCCTCTCCGCTCCGGCAGCCGGTCTGGCATCTGCTGGAACATCGCGCGGCGGATCAGCTCGCGCACAGGCTCGACCTTCATCCGGTCGACGATCTCGCTCGCGAACGCATAGATCAGCAGTCCGCGCGCCTCTTCCTCACCGATTCCGCGCGACCGCAGGTAAAACAGCGGCTCTTCCGCCAACTGGCCGATGGTCGAGCCGTGATTGCACTTCACGTCGTCGTTGTGGATCTCGAGCGTCGGCTTCGAGTCGATGATCGCGGTCTCGGACAGCAGCAGATTCTTGTTCGTCTGCCGCGCGACCGTTTTCTGCGCGCCGACGCCGACGATGACGCGGCCGTCGAACACGCCGCGCGCGTTGCCGTCGAGGATCCCCTTGTAGAGCTCCATCGATTCACAATGCGGCCGCGCGTGATCGATGACCGTCTTGTTGTCGATGTGCTGCGAGCCCGCGCCGATGAAGAGACCTTCCAGCGCCAGCGAGCAGCCCTCGCCTTTCAGCGCCGCATTCACTTCATTGCGCACCAGCGCACCACCAACCGCGACACTGCGCGCGGTCACATTGCTCGAGCGCTCCTGGTGAATCTGGATCGTGCCGACGTGATACGCGCTCGACGACTCGCACTCGATCTTGTAGTGATCGACGACGGCACCTTCTTCGGCGACGATCTCCGTCACCGCGTTCGTGAAGTAGCGCCCCTCGCCTGCATACGTCTCGACGACCGTTAGCTGGCTGTTTCTCCCCGCGAGAATGAGGTTGCGGGGATGCGACCAGACTTCGTCGCCGCTGCCGAAATAGAGAATGTGGATGAAGCCCTCGATCGCGGCGCCGGCTTCGGTGACGATCAAGGCGCCGTCGTTCGCGTTCGCCGTGTTGAGCGCGGTGAACGGATGATCCTGATAGTCCGCGTACTTCGCGAGCTTCTCGCTCTGCTCCTCGGCGAGTCGGGAAACCTTAAGACCCTTCGCACCGCCGCCGGTTTTCGAAACGAAGACACCGTTCACGAACGTGAGCTCGACGAGCGCACGCCCCGCCATGTTCAGGTCAGGCGCCCCCGCCTGACCGATGGAAGCCGCCTGTCCTGCACTCTTCCATTGGATCTTCGAGATCGGGGCGACGTTCGTGTACTTCCACTCCTCCTGCCGAGGAGTGGGCCAGCCGAGCTGCTCGAACCGCTGCGCAGCCTGCTCGCGAATCGTCAAGGGGAAGAGTGCGGAGGTCATCGCGCGGCAACCGCCTCCTGCTCGATCCACTCGTAACCCTTCTGTTCGAGCTCGAGGGCGAGCTCCTTGCCGCCCGACTTCACGATGCGGCCGCCGGCCAGCACGTGGACGAAGTCAGGAACGAGATACGTTAATAGGCGCTGATAATGGGTAATGCAAAGGACTGAGTGTTTTTCGCTACGCAAAGCGTTCACGCCTTGCGCGACGATCCGCAGCGCGTCGATGTCCAGCCCGGAGTCCGTCTCATCGAGAATCGCCAGCTTCGGATCGAGCACCGCCATCTGGAAGATCTCGTTCCGCTTCTTCTCTCCACCCGAGAAGCCCTCGTTCACCGCGCGGTTCATGAATGCTTCGTCCAGATCGACGACCTTCATCTTCTCCCGCGCGAGCTGCAGAAACTCCATCGCATCGAGCTCTTCCTCGCCGCGATGCTTGCGCACCGCGTTGACGGCGGCCTTGAGGAAGTAGATGTTGTTCACGCCGGGGATCTCGACCGGATACTGCATCGCCAGGAAGACGCCTTCCCTTGCGCGCTCTTCGGTCGCCATCGCCAGAAGATCTTTTCCTTCGAACGTAACGCTTCCCTGCGTGACTTCGTAGCGCGGACGTCCGGAGAGGACATTCGCCAGAGTCGATTTACCGGAGCCGTTCGGCCCCATGATCGCGTGCACTTCGCCGGTGCCGACGCTGAGCGTCAGCCCCTTGAGGATTTCCTTCCCTTCGATTCCGGCGTGTAGGTTCTTGATTTCTAGCATGTTCGTTCCATGTGTCGCTAACCGACGCTTCCTTCCAAAGAAACTCCCAGCAACTTCTGCGCTTCCACCGCGAACTCCATCGGCAGCTCGCGGAACACCTCGCGGCAGAAGCCGCTCACGATCATCGACACCGCATCCTCGGCGCTGATCCCGCGCTGCTGGCAGTAGAAGAGCTGGTCCTCGCCGATCTTCGACGTCGAGGCCTCATGCTCCATCGTCGCCGACGAGTTGCGCACTTCGATGTAGGGAAACGTGTGCGCGCCGCACTTGTCGCCGAGGAGGAGGGAGTCGCATTGCGAGTAATTGCGGGCATTCGTGGCGCCCTTCATGATCGTCACGGCACCGCGATACGTCTGCTGGCCGTGACCCGCCGAGATCCCCTTCGACACGATCGTCGAACGGGTGTTCTTTCCGATGTGAATCATCTTCGTGCCGGTGTCTGCCTGCTGATAGTTGGCGGTCACGGCGACGGAGTAGAACTCGCCGACGGAGTTGTCGCCCTGCAGGATGCAGCTCGGATATTTCCAGGTGATCGCCGAGCCGGTCTCGACCTGCGTCCAGGAGATCTTCGCGTTCGTGAAGGCCTTGCCGCGCTTCGTGACGAAGTTGTAGATCCCGCCCTTCCCTTCCTTGTCGCCCGGATACCAGTTCTGCACCGTCGAGTATTTGATCGATGCGTTGTCCAGCGCGACCAGCTCGACCACCGCGGCGTGCAACTGATTCTCGTCGCGCATCGGCGCGGTGCAGCCCTCGAGATAGCTGACGCTCGCGCCTTCATCGGCGACGATCAGCGTGCGCTCGAACTGTCCGGTGTTCGCCGAGTTGATGCGGAAGTACGTCGACAGCTCCATCGGGCACTTCACACCCTTCGGGATGTAGCAGAAGGAGCCGTCGCTGAAGACGGCGCTGTTGAGCGTCGCGAAGAAATTGTCGGTGTAGGGAACGACGGAACCGAGATACTTCCGGACGAGATCGGGATGCTCGCGAACGGCTTCGGAGAACGAGCAGAAGATGATGCCGACCTTCGCGAGCTCGGTGCGGAATGTCGTGGCGACGGAGACGGAATCGAACACGGCGTCGACGGCCACACCGCTCAATCGCTTCTGCTCTTCGAGCGAAATGCCCAGCTTCTCGAACGTCGCACGCAGCTCGGGATCGACTTCATCCAGCGAGTTCAGTTTCTTCTTCTGCTTCGGCGCGGAGTAGTACGAGATCGACTGGTAGTCGATCGGCCCGAAGTTGACGTTCGCCCAGGTCGGCTCCTTCATCGTGAGCCAGTGGCGGAACGCCTTGAGCCGCCACTCGAGCAGCCACTCCGGCTCCTGCTTCTTGAATGAGATCAGTCGGACGATCTCTTCATTGAGGCCCGGCGGCGCGACATCCGCTTCGATGTCGGTGACGAAGCCCCACTTGTATTCCTGATTCGCAATCTGTTCGATGGTTTCAGACATGCCTTACACCCTCTCCGCCACGCGAGGTGATGAGAGCTCGTGTTTGTCGATGACGGCCGACGGCATCGCGCCGCGCGCGAGCTCCGCGAGTGTCACCTGTTCGAATGCTCCCTTGATCGCGCGATTGATGCCGAACATCATCCGGCGCGACGGACATGCGACGCGGATCGAGCAGAGCGCGTGACCGGCGTCGTCCACCGACTCGCACTCGACGAGATCCCATGGACCCTCGAGCGTTTCGATGATCTGACCGAGCGTCACGACGTCGGGATCGCCGTCGAATGAATAGCCGCCGCCCGAGCCTCGATACGAATGCACGATCCCGCCGGCGTGCAGCGTCTTCAATACCTTCGTGATCATGGGCAGCGGCAGGTGATAGAACGCCGCGATCTCGCGCGCAGCAATCACCTCACCCGGCTTGCGGGCGAGATAGACGGTGGCGAGAAGACCGTAGTCGGTGAGTCGTGAGATTTTGAGCATCGGCTGAAGATCCGCGGACCTCGCGGGCCGCAAACAGTACCACCTTGGTACGGTTTCTACAACCGCCTGCTCTCAGCGTTTGTTTCCTGCGGTCTCCGCGGGATCTCTGCGGGCACGCGTTAAGTTGATTTTCCAGGTGTGACCCCCGAAAACCAACTTAACTGGCACGCGAGATGCGACGTGATTCGGGTCAGGTCGTATGAAAAGTCATCTCACAGTCGCGCTCTTCATCGTGACGGCCGCGGTCGCCTGTCATCGCGGCGCGGCGTCGATCCAGCGCGAACAGAAGAACTACGACGTCGTTCAGGAAGGGCAGGCGAGCGGTGTTTCGCCGGGGATCAACGCGCCCGGAGAAACACCTCCGCCACTCACGAACACGAACGCGGACACCACGAGCAACTTCACGATCGCGCCCAACGTCGACACGAGCGGAACCGCAACGACGGCGATGCCCGTCCCTCCGCCGATGACATCCGCCGTACCGCCGGCGCCGCTTCCACCACAGCCGCGACGCATCGTGGTCACTCCTCCGCAACCTCGCCGCGAAATTCCGCCGCCGAGCGCAACCGATACGATCGGCAACACGAGCACGCTGCCTCCCACCGACACGACTGCGACTTCGACTGCTCCGCCGCCTTCGAAGAAGAAGGACAAAGAGAAGGACAGACAGCAGGACCAGCAGCAGCCGCCGGCCGACGAACAGCAGCAGGAACAGCCGCCGGCCACGCAAACCGATACCAGCGGCGGGTGAGCTAGAATGCGCGCCTCATGGCGCGGGTCACCTTTCAATCACTGATCCTGACGCTCCAGAATTTCTGGGCTGAGCGCGGCTGCCTCATCGAGACGCCGCTCGACCTCGAGGTCGGTGCGGGAACGATGCATCCCGCCACCTACCTCCGCGTCCTCGGCCCCGAGCCGTGGAATGTCGCATACGTTCAACCCTCACGCCGCCCGGCCGATGGCCGCTACGGCGACAACCCTTTCCGCCTCGGCAAGCACTATCAGTTTCAGGTCATCCTGAAGCCGTCGCCGCTCGAGGTGCAGGAGCTCTATCTCGATTCGTTGCGCGCAATCGGGCTCGACCTGACCAAGCACGACATCCGCTTCGAGGAAGACAACTGGGAATCGCCGACGCTCGGCGCATGGGGCGTCGGCTGGCAGATCCTGCTCGACGGCATGGAGATCACGCAGTTCACCTACTTCCAGCAGGCGGGCGGCATCGACCTGGCGCCCATCTCCGCGGAAATCACCTATGGCCTCGAGCGCCTGACGATGTTCCTCTCGCGCAAGGACTCGGTGTTCGACATCGAATGGACTGCCGGCGTCGGCTACGGTCCCGTGCGGCATCAGGAGGAGTACGAGTTCTCGAAGTACTACTTCGAGACGGCGGACATCGATCTGCACTGGAAGCTGCTCGACGCATACGAAGGGGAAGCACGCCGCTGCCTCGACGCGAACCTGGTCCTTCCCGCGTACGACTTCACGCTGAAGTGCTCGCACGTTTTCAACACGCTCGATGCGCGCGGCGCGATCTCGGTCACCGAGCGCGTCGGCGTCATCAAGCGCGTCCGCGATCTCGCGGTGCGCTGCGCGCAGGGTTACTACGCCGCTCGCGAAGCGCTCGGCTTCCCGCTGCTGCAGGGAGGATCGACGAATGGCTGAGTATGTCTTCGAGCTGCTCACCGAAGAGATCCCGGCGTGGATGCACGACACCGCAGCGGCGACTCTCACGCAACGCCTGGCGAAACTCGTCGAAGAGACGGGCGGCGATCCTTCTTCCGTGATCGTCAACACCACGCCGCGCCGCATCGCCTTCATGCTCGGAAAACTCAAAGAGCGCGAAGAGGATCGCGAGATCGAAGTCAAAGGCCCGCCGAAGAAGGCGGCCTATGACGCCGATGGCAAACCGACGCAGGCACTCAACGGTTTTCTGAAGAAGAACAACGCATCGATCGAGCACGTCGTCGATGCCGGCGACTACATCACGATCCGCCGGCAGATCGCGGGCCGCGGCATCGGCGAGATTCTCGCCGCGCAGATCCCGCAGATCATCGAGTCGATCCGCTGGCCGAAGATGATGCGCTGGGGCAAGGGAGAGCACTCGTACATCCGCCCGATCCACAGCGTCGTCTCGCTCTTCGACGGAAAGCACGTCCCCATCACGATCTTCGGAGTCGCATCGGGCACGACGACTGCCGGTCACCGCATCCTCGCGCCGCAGAAGATCGAGGTCACGTCGTGGAATGACTATGTCTCCAGGCTCGAGCTCGCACGAGTCGTCGCCGACCCGATGCGCCGCCGCCACGTCATGGCCGAGCGCGCCCGCGTTCTCGGCAACGAAGTCGGCGGAACGCCGAGCATCGACGCGTCGATCTGGTCGCAGTGGCAGTACCTCACGGAGTATCCCGGCGTCGTACGCGCCGAGTTCCGCCGCGACTATCTCGCGCTGCCCGACGAAGTCCTCGTCACGGTGATGCGCGTGCATCAGAAGCAGCTTCCGATTCGTGACGCGCAGGGAAAGCTGACACCGTATTTCCTCGCCGTGCTCGACAACGAAGGCGACCCTGCAGGGAACGCCGCGTACGGAAACTCGTTCGTCACGAATGCGCGCTTTGCGGACGCCAAGTTCTTCTACGAGACGGATCGCAAGCGGAAGCTCTCCGATCGCTTCGAACAGCTCGAGCATCTCCAGTTCCAGGAGAAGCTCGGCAACTATGCGGAGAAGTCGAAGCGCATCGAGCGCATCGTCCGCGACCTTGGCGGCGACGAAGATGCGCTGACCGCCGCGCGCCTCTGCAAGACCGACCTCGTCACCGAAATGGTGAAGGAGTTCACGGATCTGCAGGGCCAGATCGGCGGCATCTACGCGCGGGAAGAGGGATATCCCGAGCCCGTCTGGCAGGCGATCTACGATCAGTACAAGCCTGCGAGCCTCGACGACTCGCTTCCGCGCACGCTCAGCGGTGCGCTCGTGTCTCTCGCCGACCGCATCGATACGCTCGCCGGTTTCTTCTCGATCGGCGCGAAACCGACCGGCTCGAAGGATCCCTTCGCGCTGCGCCGCGCCGCGCAGGGCATCGTCCTCATCCTTCTCAATCGCGACAAGCGCGAAGTGAAGGTCGGCATCGACCGTCTCATCGATCTCGCCACCAGCGACCCGCAGGTGAAGGCGGATCTCTTCGCCTTCTTCGCGGAGCGCGTGAAAACGATTCTCGAGCAGCGCTTCGCCTACGACGAAGTCGCCGCGGCCATGGAAGCGGGATGGGCGGCTTCGCTCACCGACCTTTCCGATCGCGTCGAGGCTCTGAAGAGCGTTCGCGAGGATGCGAACTTCCTCTCGATCCTCGATTCGGCGAAGCGCATCGCGAACATCACGGAAGGCCACGATGGGACGACCGTCGACGCGTCGCAGCTCCAGCATGAAACGGAGAAGCGTCTGAACGAGCTGACCACGGTGGTCGGGTCGCAGATCGACGAATTGATCACCGATCGCCGCTATCGTCCCGCGCTCGAATCGTTCGCGGCCATGGCTCCCGAGCTCGAGAAGTTCTTCGTCGATGTGATGGTGATGGTCGAAGACGACGCAGTCCGGCGCAATCGCATGTCGCTGCTTCGCAAGATCGGAAACGCTGTGATGAAGATCGCCGATGTCACCAGGATCGTCGTCGATCGCCGCGACTACAAGTGAACAGGCAGCAGGCAGCACGCAGCACGCAGCAGGCAGCAGACAGACCGCAGGTCTGGTGCATCCTCTTCTGCCTGCTGGCTGCTGCGTGCAAGCGCGAGCCGTGGGTTCCGAAGGCTCCGCCGAAGCCGACTCCGGCACAGGTGCGTCAGGCGCACATCGACCAGGGAGCCGACGATTCTTCCGAGCGCCAGAACCTTCTCAACACCGCGCGGGGCGCCGCCGTCGTCGACCGCACCGCGGAGTACATGCTCGACAACGGAGCGGTGCGCGCCATCGATGGTGATCCGAGCAGCGACTGGATCTCGCCGCTCGGCGATCCGCTCCAGACGCTGACGTTCTCGTTCGCGGCGAAGAGCCGCATCGAGAAGCTCGGCATCTCCTCGCCTCCGATTTATGGCGTGAAGACAGTGACGTTCGAGACTTCGCTCGACGGCACTCACTTCACGCGCGCTGCACAACATGTGTTCGAGCGCCGCAAGGGCGAGCAGCTCTTCGACGTCACTCCCGCCGACGCGCTCTATCTCCGCGTCACCGTCGATGACACCTACGCAGGAACCGCCAACCTGTTGTCGATCATCGCGCGAGGCAAAGAGCTCGAGCCTGTCGCGCCGCGGAACATCTCCGGCTGCTGGGCGGTCAACACCTTCCCCGCAGCGTTCGACGAACATGGTGGAACGGCATCCGGCTGGTTCGATCAGGGCGAGCGCATGTGGATCGAAGGGGGATTCGACGGACGCGTCTGGCGATTCGTCTGGATCCGCGGGCCGCAGTACGGACTTCTCGCGGTGACCATGCCTCCCGGAAGCGAGCGTCTCAGCGCGCAGAAGTGGTACATCGACGGCGACCCGTACAACCAGGCCGAAAATCTCTTCGGCGAGCGGCGTCCATGTGGTGCACCCGATACGGCTCCGCGTGCCGACGTCCTTCGCACGTATCTCGACCGTCACGGTTACGTCCCCATCTACGGCCTGCATTTCGACGCGAGCAATGCGCTCGACGCCGCTGCCAGCGACTTCGCGCTGAGCGAGATCCTGCGGCTGATCGCCGCCACGACGCCGCGTCCGGTGACGCTCATCTCGAGGGAACTGCGCGGTGCAGATGCCGCAGCCGATCGCTCGACGGCGCAGCAGCGTCTCGACTCGCTGAAGGCCGAGCTCACGCGGCGCAAGGCGGACCTGTCACGCGTGCGATTCACCGCCAGGGGGCGTGATGATTTCCGCACCGCGGTCTGGTCCGAAATGGAGCGAACGCTGCAAAGCGGAATCGAGATCGAGATTCCGCTTCCTCGCTGAGCTTCGTTTTTTAGATAATCGCGTCGAGGTCCTCCAATGAAATACGTCTACTTCTTCGGCGATGGCCACGCTGAGGGAAACGCGAAGATGAAAGAAGTCCTCGGCGGCAAAGGCGCAGGCCTCGCCGAAATGACGAACATCGGCGTTCCCGTGCCGCCCGGATTCACCATCTCCACGGAGGTCTGCACGTACTTCTATGCGCACGGCAAGACGTATCCGCCGGAGTTGAAGGATGCAGTCGCGGAGAATCTCGCGCGCGTCGAGCAATCCGTCGGCCGGAAGTTCGGCGACAAGGAAAAGCCTCTGCTCGTCTCGGTCCGCTCCGGCGCACGCGCTTCGATGCCCGGCATGATGGACACGATCCTCAATCTCGGTCTCAATGACGAGACGGTGCAGGGCCTCGCCAGACACGACGAGCGCTTTGCGTTCGACTCCTACCGGCGCTTCATTCAGATGTATTCGGACGTCGTGCTGGAAATCGATCGCGAGCACTTCGAGCACGAGCTCTTCGCGCTGCGCGACCGCGTGGGCGCCGACAGCGATGCGAAGATCCCTGCCGAGAGCCTCCGGGAGCTCGTCGGGACCTACAAGAACATCGTCCGCGAAAAAGGCGGCCGGGAGTTTCCGCAGGACGTTCACGAACAGTTGTGGGGCGCGATCGGCGCGGTGTTCAACTCATGGAACAACCAGCGCGCGATCACCTATCGCAAGCTGAACCAGATTCCCGACGACTGGGGCACTGCCGTCAACGTGCAGTCGATGGTGTTCGGCAACATGGGTGACGATTGCGCGACGGGCGTGGCATTCACGCGCAATCCGTCGACGGGCGAGCGAAAGTTCTTCGGCGAATACCTTGCGAACGCGCAGGGCGAGGACGTCGTCGCCGGCATTCGCACTCCGCTTCCCATCTCGAAGTCCCAGGTCGTCGGAGGCGAGAAGTCGCTCGAAGAAACGATGCCCGATGTCTACGCGCAGCTCGAGGATGTGTACAAGAAGCTCGAGTCGCACTACCGCGACATGCAGGACATCGAGTTCACGATCCAGGCGCACAAGCTCTATCTGCTGCAGACGCGGACCGGAAAGCGCACCGGCTTCGCAGCGGTGAAGATCGCGTGCGACATGGTCGATGAAGGTCTCATCAGCCATACCGAGGCGGTGGCGCGCGTCGAGGCGGGACAGATCGTTCAACTGCTCGCGCCGATGTTCGACGTGAAAGAGAAGTCGAAGGCCGTGCAGGGTGGAAGGCTGCTGGGACGCGGTCTCCCGGCCGGACCGGGCGCGGCGACGGGACGCATCGCCTTCAGCGCGGAGCGCGCGGTGTCGATGGCGAAGGACGATCCTGTCATTCTCGTGCGCGTCGAGACTTCGCCGGAAGACATCGCCGGCATGCACAGCGCGGCGGGCATCCTGACCACGCGCGGCGGTCTCACCTCGCATGCGGCGGTCGTCGCGCGCGGCATGGGACGTCCATGCGTCGTCGGCGCGGGCAATCTGCGCGTCGATTACTCGAAAGGCGAGCTCCGCTCGGAAGGGCATGAGCCGCTGGAAGAAGGCGACTGGCTCTCGATCGACGGCACGTCAGGCGAGATCATCGGCGGCAAGCTCGCCACGAAGCCGTCGGAAGTCATCCAGGTCCTCATCGACAACACGATGCAGGAGAGCGAGTCGGAGGTGTTCCGCAATTTCGACCGCCTGCTCAAATGGGCGGATGAGATCCGTTCGCTCGGCGTCCGCACGAACGCCGACACGCCGAACGATGCGCGCGTCGCGCGGCTCTTCGGCGCGGCCGGCATCGGTCTCTGCCGGACGGAGCACATGTTCTTCGCGGAAGAGCGCATTCTGCGCGTGCGCGAGATGATCCTCGCGCGCGACGAAAAGGGACGGCGGCATGCACTCGAGCAGCTCCTGCCGTTCCAGCAGGCCGACTTCGAAGGCATCTTCCGCGAGCTCGCCGGACTCCCGGTGACGATCCGCCTGCTCGATCCACCGCTGCACGAGTTCCTTCCGCAGAGCGAACAGCAGATCTCCGCGGTCGCACGCGACATGGGCTGGGGATTCGTCGAGCTGCGCGCGAAAGTGAATCAGCTGCACGAATCGAATCCGATGCTCGGTCATCGCGGCTGCCGCCTCGCGGTCACGTATCCCGAGATCTACGAGATGCAGGTGCGTGCGATCTATCAGGCTGCCTGCGTCGTGAAGAAGGAAGGGATCGACGCACGGCCCGAGGTGATGATCCCGCTGGTGGGAACGGTTCGGGAGCTGACGATTCTCACCGAGATGGTGCGGCGCGTCGGCTCAGAAACGCTGAAGGCGAACGGCGTCGAGCTGCCGGTGATCGTCGGCACGATGATCGAGATCCCGCGCGCCGCGCTCGTCGCAGACAAGCTCGGCGAAGTCGCGGAGTTCTTCTCCTTCGGAACGAATGACCTGACACAGATGACCTTCGGCTACTCCCGCGATGACGCCGGTACGTTCCTTCCCGAGTATGTCGACAAGAAGATCCTGCCGAAGGATCCGTTCGAATCGATCGACCAGGAGGGAGTCGGGCAACTGGTGAAGCTCGGCACGGAGCGCGGCCGCGGAGCGAATGCGAATCTCAAGGTCGGGGTGTGCGGCGAGCACGGCGGCGATCCCGATTCCATTCGCTTCTTCCGCACCTGTGGACTGAATTACGTGTCGTGCTCACCCTATCGCGTTCCCGTTGCGCGGCTCGCGGCGGCACAGGCCGAGCTCGAGTTCAAGCATTACGAGGGTTAGCCCGCGGCCGGCGCGGGCTTCGTCCTCTTCTGGCAAAATGGCGCGATCCATGAGCGCGATCGATCTCTCGAAGCTGTATCAGGTGGACGACCAGGGTTCCCTCTACATCTCACCCGCGATTCACGACTGGTCGATCCTCGAGGCGCATGGAATCGATACGATCATCGATCTCGAAGGGGGATTCGATGACTGTATCCCGACCGCTCCCGGCCGTTGTCTCTACGTCTACTTCCCGATCTATGACGAGGAGTTGCCCGATCTGCGCAAGCTCGAAGCGGTGAGTGCGCTCGGTGCGCATCTCGTCGAAGGGGGACATCGCGTCCTCTCGCATTGCGGCATGGGCTTCAACCGCTCCGCGCTCGTTGCAGGACGAATCCTCCATCGCCTCGGAATGCCCGGACCGAACGTCGTGCAGCGGCTTCGCGAACGCCGCGCCGGCGCTCTATTCAATCAGGTCTTCGCCGAACATCTCCTCAGCCTTCCCTGACGGCTGAGCGCGACATCCCGTTTGTGATCCGAATCACGCCGGTTTTTCTTTTACGAACTTTTGACGCTCGCGCTCACGCCCTGATTACGCGGATACCGGACAATGCGCGGAAACACAACATCGCGGTAGCGAATACCAACAAAGGGGCGTAACGCCCCTTTTTTTGTTTCCGGAAGATCGAAGCAGTAAAGCCGTAATCGATCCTCCTCAGTAATAATGGCAGCAGTGATGTAAGCAGGGGCGTAAGCCCCGTTTTCCTTTCCCCCAGGGCCCCATAACAACCGAACTAAGAAAAATGACGGTCGCAAGACCGAAGGAGAAGTCCTGTGTCTAGAAGGAACCGATCGGGCGAACGAGGAGCCGCACTCGCTCTCGTGCTGTTCGCGAGCACGATCATTCTGTTGCTGCTGGCCACGGCACTGACGATCTCGCGCAACTCGGGCCGCATGGTTGCACGGCAGCTGACCTCTCAGGGGCAGGCCTACAACGCCGCCTCGGCCGGGCTCACCAACGCGCTCTCCTGGTTCGTTCATCAGCGCGTTCAGCCTGTCACCGCGTTCACTCCGACAGGAACCGACACCGAGGACTCCTCGATCGGAATCGTACGCACGTACGCGATCTCCGACCCCGGCCGCGTCACCGGGCGCTATGAAGTGCGGAAGACGAAAGTCACGGACGTGAGTGCGCGGCGCGGCCGCAGTGCCGGCACCGTGTGGCAGATCGATTCGGCCGGCTACGTCTATGTGCAGAACAGCCCCGGCAGCGGCCCGGGCGTAAACGGCAACACGATTCTGGCGAAGAAGACGATGCGCACCGAGATTCAGCGCCTCGCACTGACGCTGCCCGCCAACGCTGCTCTGAGCGCGAATCGCGGAACGAACGTCAACGTCACCAGCAGCGGCCGCATCCTCGGAGGCACCAACGGAATCGGCATCGCCTACCCCCCCGCGACGGGCACGCCGCGCGTCAGCGGCACTGTCAGCGGCAATCCGGCGCAGAACACGACGAATGGCGCGTTTGCGCTGAGCAGCGTTTTCGGCGTCACGCAACAGGAACTGGTCGGCATGGCGGACATCGTCGTGGACGACGAACGCGATCTTCCCGATCCGATGCCGACGATGTCGCTCATCGTGATTCGCGGAAATGCCACCTTCGGTCCTACCAAGCGTCTAACCGGCAGCGGCATCCTCGTCGTCCTCGGCAATCTCATTCTGAATCCGCAGTCGAATGCGTTCTTCAACGGACTCGTCTGGGTCGGTGGAACGCTGAACATCTCTCCCCCTTCGAGCATCACCGGTTCGGTCATCGCCAACGGTCCCGTCCAGCTCTCCAGCGGTGCCGAAGTCGCGGAGATCGACTACGACCCCTCGATTCTCGACCAGATCCGGCTGCAGAAGGGCAACTACCTCTTCAGCAGAACGCCGTGGATCGTGACGAAGGACAACTGAGATGAAACATCGCTACTACGAACGAGGCATGACGCTGGCCGAGGCACTGATCGCAGTGGTGCTGACGGGGACGCTGATCGTCGCCTCTTCGGGCATGCTCACCACTGCCTACCGCGGCACTCAGGACAATCTCAACAAACAGTTCGCTACGCAGAAGGCGATCTCCATGCTCGAGGAGCTGCGCTCACTCGTGCAGTCGAACACCGGCGCGAACGCGGTCGTGCTCGACCAGTTCGACGACGGCGTCACCAACAAGACGGTGTTGACGACGCAGACGTCGATCACCGATCCGGCGAGCGCTGCGAGCGGAAACACATCCACGGGAGCAGGAAAGTGGCTGTTCGAGCGCCGCATCTCCGTGCAAAAGATCACCGGCGCGAACGATCTGCGCATCGTGAACGTGAAGGTGTTCGTGAATGAGCAGGGAGGACAGCGTCTGCTCGCCGAGGTGGCGAGCGTGCTCAGCACGATCGGACAGAACTCGCCGCCGACGCAGGTCTACGACATCTATCTCATCGCCATCGAGAACATCCCCGGCTGGTGGGTGTACATGCAGGACGTCGTGCCGTTCGTCGACAGCGCGATGGCTGACCTCGAGGCGCGCCAGCCGGGATTGCAGTTCCGCCGTCACTGGGTCCGCAAGCTCTCCTATGGCCGCGATCCCTACTACACGCCTTACGTCAATCGCACGAACGATTCGAACGCGGCGATCGACTCCGTCTACTTCTATCCGGGCCTGATGCCGAGCGGCTCGGCGGTGAACTACTACTACCCGCCCGACTTCTTCTCAGGCCGCGTCCGCGTCGACAGCACCGTGGTGAACGGCTACGACGCTGCGGCGAACCGCCTGCCGTACTCTCTCGCCGATCAGTACAACAACGCGATGCGCTATCCCGAAGAGCGCGCTCTCTTCGATGCACGCGTCGCCGCCGGACTCGAGTCTGCCGACACGCCGACGCTGCGGCTCCTGTTCGACGACATGTACATGCATCCCTCGCAGTACAAGAACGCGATCATCATCAACCTGCACGGCGAGCTGTTCCCCTTCCCTCCCGTGCGCAACTTCGCCGATGCCGCGAAAGATCCGGCGACGTGGCCGAACGTTCGCGTCGTGACGCATCCCGAAAAGCTGCGCTACACGAACAGCGAGAACATCAACCTTCGCGTCTACTCGTATCACACGAACATCAACAGCCCGGGCTCGGTGCCGGACACGCTCAACGTCCCGATCACCGTGACGGTGAAGAATCTCCGCTACAGCCCATCTCCGCTCGATGTCTCATCGATCAGCGGAGGGATCAGCAACGTGCCGTACTCGACGCAGACGGCGTCGATGATCAACACGCCGGGAACGATGTACTGGTCGTCGACGAACACAGCGAGCGACACCGTCTATTCGCTCTACAACTCTCCGCTGAAGTCTCCGTGCGTGACCGTATCGACTCCCTGCGATCGCGGCGGGCTCTCACCGGCCGCGCGTCTGTACGGCCTCGAATACATCCCTGCGCCGGTCGAGAATCTGCCGGACGGCACTGCGCCGAACGCATTCACGACGACGCTCGACAACCGCAGCAACATCGAGAAGAACACCGCGCGCTGGGTGATCACGATTCCGGCGTCGGCACTTCCGTCGAACTCGATGATCGAGATCGACACCCAGATCGGCAATTCCCCGAACCCGGCGCCCACGAATATCTCTCGAACGTATGCGTGGCGCGGCACCGACTCCTGGATCTTTGGCGACGCGACGACTGACCCGAATCTGCCCATCACCGAGCGCTTTCAGTTTCTCGGCGATCCCCGCCATTGTCCCTACGCGGACCTCAAGTCGCCACACGCTTCATCGGGCCGCGCCCGCGCCAATTCGCTCGGCATGGGCTACAACCGCTACTTCGACGATTTCCATTCGTCGGCCGCGAACGCCGCTTCCTCATGGCCCGGCTGGTCATACGACGCGCCGGCCCTGAGCGGCAACTGGTACGGCATCAAGAACAACACTTCCGACACCGATCCGAACAACGATGGGTGGGACACGCGCAGCGGAATGCTCGAGATCGACGTCCCGCGCATCTATCAGGTGCTCCGCTCCGCCGTCGTTCGCTCGCACGCCGTCTACACGACGATGACCGGCTTCTCCTACTACTACGTCGGCCTCGGCAACGAGATCGGGTACGACTCCGCGAACGGATTCCCGAACAGCATCTCCGTCTCTTCGAAACCATTCGACGGCACCAGCGGCACGCGCAACGAGCAGTCGATCACCGACGCGCAGAGCGGCGGCGTGAAGTACATCCGCGAGAACTCCAGCGGCAGCTACTGGTGGTCGATGTCCTGGCTCGGCGAGCTCGCTCCCGATTCGCAGTGGAACACGTGGGTGTCGAACGGCAATCTTCCGACAGGCAGCGGTGCCGGCACATTCTCGCGCGTGCTCCGCGGCTCGATCGGTACGAATCTTCCCACCGGAACAGCGTTCTTCAACGCGACGCGCCGTCCGCAGGAAGAAGGCAGCACGACATTCTTCTGGAGCGGCACGGCGTCCTCGACCTTCCACCACCGGTATCAGGACAACACCACAGGAACTCTCGACAACGACGGAACGGACATCGCGAACACCTACGATGTTCCGCTGCCGGCTTCGATCGCGAATGCGCGTCCGTTCGACATCAATATCAACGACACGAGCATGAAT
This sequence comes from Acidobacteriota bacterium, assembly GCA_021325515.1. Lineage (GTDB taxonomy): Bacteria > Acidobacteriota > Thermoanaerobaculia > Gp7-AA8 > Gp7-AA8 > JAJPHC01. The sequence continues at coordinate 19,588 of JAJPHC010000002.1, read as the reverse complement.
CCCGATCATTTCCTCCAGCCGGTGTATGGCGCGGCGACGACGCTCACGCCACTCGCCCGCTACTACAAACACTCGACGAACATTCAGGGAAGCTCGCTGCTCTCGATGCGCAGCGGCAGCGACGCGGCGTTCGTGGTCGTCAACGGCCTCTCGCCGACCGGCACGTCGGGAGTTTCGTTCATCTCGCGCTGGTCGTTCCTCAGTCTCGTGCAGAGCTTCCTCGCCGGCGGCTTGTACAGCACCAATGGAAGTCTCGACGCGTCACGCGTGCGCGAGCTGCCCCGCATCGCAATCACCGCACCGAACGACGACATCGACCTTCGCAATCCGTCGACGATCAACGTCACGTGGAGCTCGCAATGGACGCGGTGGGACGGCCTGAAATACACGCCGGACTACTCCGCGACCTTTGCCGAGGACGTCACCGTTCGCTACGCGACGCTCTACAGCCGCGACAACGGCCGCACATGGCTCAACATGCGGGACGACTCACCGGCGCAGGCCGGCGTGCGTCCCACCGACTCGAGGAATCTGATCACCGCGACGTCTTACACGTGGTCCGTTCCCGCCGACCGTTTCCCGAAAGGCAACTACGTGATCCGCATTGAGGCGTATCGCGATGAGGTCCCGCTGCACTATGCATTTCACCAGTACCGCGCATTCATCAAGAGATAGAGGATTCTCGCTGACGGAAGTCACCGTCGTCCTCGGCATCATCTCCGTGCTGACGGTCGGCGTCTGCTGGACGGCCGAGCAGGCGACTCGCGTCATGAAGGTGACCGAGAACCGCCTGCACAGCGCGTTGCCGCATCTGGTGGTGATCAATCCGACGACGAATTTCAGCGTAACGAATCCGGAGAGCGTGCAGGTCGAGTGGTCGTGGGTGGCGAACGGCGAGAGAAGCCAATGTCCGCCTGAGGACGATCTGCCGGTGCTGTATGCGACGCAGTACAGCCGCGACGGCGGCCGCACGTGGTTCAACATGCGCGACGACTCGGAGGCGGAGCCTGGCGTCAGACCAAGGGACGCAGCCAATCTGACACCGATGATGACGTTTGCCTGGGCCGTTCCCGCCGATCGCTTTCCCAGCGCCAATTACGAAGTTCGTGTCGAAGCATTTCGAGACGGGGAGTCACTGCACTATGGTTCCGATCAGCAGCGCGCGTACATCATCCGCTAAAGGCTTCTCACTCGTCGAAGTCTCGGTCGCGTTGGCCGTGATCTCCGCATTGATGCTCGTCGTCTACTCGATCATGGATCAGACGCTGCGCGTCACGATGTTCAACGAGAGCCACAACGATCTGACCACCATGACGCAGCGCGCCACCAACACGCTGCAGACGGAGATCGTCCAGGCGCGTCAGGTCTTTCAGGAAGACGCGGACGGAGCGGCCTATCGCAGTGCCCTTCAGATTCCCGCCCGCTATACGTCATGGACCACTACGCTGCTGCCGATTCTTCAGGCTGACTCGACGATCTCTCCCGACGGCGCGACCCGCTATACCGGCAACTCGCTGCTCATCGTGCGGCAGCTGGAGCCGATGTCGATCATGTATGACGATGACGGCGACCGCACGACGCCCGACGTGGAGTTCCTCGCCGATCGCTATCGCTTCGAATACTTCTTTCTATCGCCGACGACGGATCGCAAGTTCTCGACGAGCGCCTACACTCTCGATCTTCTCCAGAGCACGAGCGTCGAGTACGCCGATTACTTCCAGTTGAGCGCTCTGACGCGGGCCCAGGTCCAGGCGATCGGAGCCGCGTTGAGCACAGCGGGCATCACGACCGCGTGGAATCCGGGCCAGCCCCTCGCCAGCGCGTTCTACACGATTCCATCGAATGGAAACTGGGGCTCGGCCATCAACAGACCGACGATCTCCATTGCCTCGACGAGCTCACTCTTCCCCGAGCTCAAGGGCGGCCGCATCTCAGGACGCATGGATTACTCCGTTGCGTTCGGTTCCTTTCCGCTGCCGGTGAGCATCGCGAAGTTTGCAAAGCCCGACAACACACTGCCCGATTTCCCCTCAGGCTTCGAAGTGAAAATCGCCGGACCGGCAAAGGCACGCAAGGTAATGACGCGCGTCCTCATGATGGCGAGGTACGGCTCGAACACCTACGAAGCCCAGCAGGGGTTTGTGACGACCTCGGCAAACTTCTGAGGGTGTGATGGGACTAATGGGACCTATAGGACCTATGGGACCTATAGGCGGAACGGCGGAATGGTCTCCGCCCATAGGTCCTATAGGTCCCATAGGCCTATCCGTCCCATCCGTCCCATCATCACACCCTGAACCTCGCCACCTGGGCATCGAACGCTCTTCCGCTCTCCACGAGTGCCATCAGCGCTGCGCTGAACTGGTTCGCGATGTCGTCGTTTTTGCGGGCGATCGTCAGGGTCACTTTCGAAGCGCCGGCAACCTGATCGGTGTGGGTGATCTGGCGGACGAGGCGTTCGCCGATCAGTTTGACGCCGGCGGCGATTTCCTCCATGGCTCTCGCGATCCCGCCCGCTGACGCCAGTTGTTCGCGCGATGCCTCCTGCACCAGGCTCGCGATGTCGCGCACCCGTTCCGCTTCACCGGCAAGGAGGCGTGTCGCTTCGGCCTGCCCCTGCGTTCCACGGTCGATCTCGCTGATCGTGTCGGACATCTTCGCGGTCACTGCATGCAGATGCCGCGTTGCGCGCGTCTGTTCCTGCAGTGCCGCGGAGATCGACTGCGACATCTCCAGCGATTTCGATGCGCTGCCGAGAATCGTCTCCAGAGCTGCAACGGCGTTATTGGCGAGTGCGACCGTGTCATCGACGCGGGTCACACCTTCGTTCATCGCGTCCATCGCCTGCCGCGTCACCGGCTGCAGGCCGCGAAGGATCGTGGAGATCTCTTTCGTCGCACTGCGCGTGCGCTCGGCGAGCTGGCGCACTTCGTCCGCGATCACCGAAAATCCGAAGTCGTTCTGCCCTGCCTGCGCCGCGATGATCGCCGCGTTGAACGAGAGCAGGTTCGTCCGGTTCGTCACCTCATCGATGAACAGAAGAATCTGATCGATCTGTCCCAGCGACTGCTGGAGCGACTCGAATGCCTCCGACGTCTTCCGCGTCGAGCTCTGCGCGTGACGGATGCCTTCCACCGTGTCGCGCACAGCTTTCCTTCCTTCATCGGCGTTCTGCTGCACCTGCTGCGACAGATCCGCGGTCTCACTCGCCGTCCGATGTATCTGTGTCGTCGTTGCATCCATCTGCGCGACGAACACCAGCACGTCGGATGCGATCCCGGACAGTGTTGCCGTCCGGCTCGTCATCTCAACGGCAGCCGCATCGATCTCCGTCGTCCCCGAACTGCTCTTGTCGACCGAGAGGAAGAGCTCTTCCATCCGGCGCGCGACTTCCTCCGAAGAGGCGCGAAGCTCCGTTGCCCGTTCCGCAGAATCGTCCGTGAGCTCGGCGACCTTGCCCACTGCCTGCTGCACCGACTGCGCTTCCTTCTTCACCTCATTCACTGCGCTCGCCGACTGCTCGGCCGATCCGCTCTGTTCGCGGGCGCCGGTGACCAGCGTCTCCGTTCCGGCCGAGATCAGACGCACTCCTTCGCTGATTGCACCGCCGCTCCGGCCGACACTTCCGATGAGCGTTCGCAGATTGCCATGGGTGACGGCGAAGCTCCGCGCGAGCTGCCCGATCTCGTCATCGGAAAAGAGATGCGGATCAGAGTCGAAGCGTCCCTCGGCGAGATCGGCTGCGATGCGCATCAGTTGAACGATCGGACGCGTCACGTCACGCGCGAGAAAGTAGATCGCCAGGCTGAACGCGATCATCGTTACGAGCGCGATGAAGAGCGCGTAGCTCGTCGCATCCCCGCGATGCGACGCCGTGAGCTGCACGAGCGCGCCAATCGACGTCGCGAAGAATCCGAGGAAGACCATCGCGATCTTCACTCCGATCGAATAGATGCGGCCGCGATACGTCACCGCTCCTGCACCGCTGGAGGCGCCGAGGAGCATGCTCTTCCCGCACCAGTACGACCACGCCATCGCCGGCACCGCAACGATCATCGCTGCGATTCCGAAGCATTGCAGACCTTTGAACGTGTTGAGCAGGAGTGCAGTCCCTGCGATCGCGAGCAACGCTCCGGTTGCCGCCCAGAGGATGAAAGAAGCGGCGGTGGTTCGCGCAAGGCAATGGGTGACCGCCTCGCTCACATCGAGGCTCTGCAGGATCGAGCGTTCCGCATCGCGGACCGCGGGCTGCACGGCGAGGTGGAAGAGCACCGCGCCGAGGCCGTACGCGAGGACCGGCGGAATCACAATCCAGCGCCACGACGCGGCTCCCGGCAGCGCCTCATGGAGAAACGCGAATGACAGAGGCAGTAGTGTCAACAGCGGTGGGAGGACCAGAAGAGGGACGTACTTGCGCGAAAGGAACACGACGGCACCTCGTGTTCATTTTGAGAGGCGCTCCGGCCCGGTCGGGTCTCCACCGTCACGCGCAGGCGTGTCGTGAGTCATGCGCGCGCGCGAGCTACGACTCTTCCTGCCGTTCCTTCCACCGGTGGTACATCCACACGCTGAGCCCGACCACGACCAGCACCAGCAGTCCCCACTTCTCGATGTGCGCAGCGCGGCCGAGCACACGCTCGACTGCTTTTCCGAAAAAGAATCCGGCGAACGAAATCGCAAGAGCCCATACCGCGCAGCTCACCGCTTCATAAATCAGAAACTTGATCGTCGAGATGCGCGATATGCCGATGATCATGGCGCAGGTGATGCGCAAGCCGTACAACCATTGCGTGATGAAGATGGCGGGAGCTCCATAGCGCTCGAACATGCGGATGCCTTTTCCGAAGTGCTTCTTCATCCGCGGGAAGCGATCCAGCAGCTTGACGCCCTTTGCGCGTCCGAGCCAGAACCAGAAGACGTGGCCGACATATGCGCCCGCAAACGCCACGAGGGCGACGAGCAGAATCTGCAGATGACCTCGCTCGGCGGCGAAGCCTGCCATCACCAGAATCGTCTCTCCCTCGAGAAAGGTCCCGATGAAAACAGCGAGGTATCCCCACTTCTGTACCAGAAGTTCCGGAGTCATGCCGGCAGCTAAAAATGCAAGATTCGGGACGAGAGCAGACACGTCGGCGGAAATCTACGCGACAATCATCGCATTCACTAGTGTGCAAGGAGTCCAACATGAACCGAGTTCTAGCGTTCGTTACCGCCGCGGTCATCGCGACGCCACTGGTTGCCGCCACCACTTCCAAACCCATTTCCACCACGACGGATGCGGCACCGGCGGCGGATTCCCCTCTCGTTGCCGCGGCGAAAAAGGCGGGGCGGCTCGGGAAGAAGCCAACGAATGTCATCACGAACGAATCGCTGGCGAAGTCCGGCGGACACGTGACGACGACGCAGCAGCAGCCGGCAATCGCGCCCTCCTACACAGCCCCATCGCAACCAGTGGGACAGCAGGCCGCAGCTCCCGCTGCGCCCGCGCACACGGCTCCCGCGAATGCTGCGAAGGAAAAGCAGAACGAGCAGCAACGGCAGAAAACCATGCAGCAGGTGGCGGCCCAATACGAGGGCGACGCCGCGGATGTCGACCATGATCCAGCGCAGCAGGAGCAGCAGATGAAGACGCTCCAGGCTCCTCCGGCTCCGGGCGACAAGAAGCCTTAAATCGCTTCTAGTGGTGCTTGACCTCGACTTCGCGTAACAGGCGCTCGAGCAATGTCCAGATGCGCTCGAGGCTCTGTTCGATGCGCGTCAGCCTCTGATCGATGTCGGGGCGATCGAGGTCCTCGATGAGGTCCTTGAAGATCGGATCGGTCGTGATCGCGTGCTGGGCAGCGTGCTGCACGATCGTCGAATCGGCATCCGTCTCTTCCGGATAGAACTTCTCGATCATCATCGCGATCGAGCTTTCCGGCGCGATCAGCGGCGAGACCGTCATCCCCGTTTCCTCTTCGAGCCTGGCCAGGAGATCGACGTCGGTCGGATCGACCATCGCGACGTCGAGGCGGCCGTTTTCCATCCGAACCGGAATCGCCTGGCATTCGGTTGCGAGCGCTCGATTGAGCTTGCGCACGACCTTCTTCGGGATGTCGATGTTGAGAAGGCTGATGCAGGGAATGTCGATCTGCTTCGAGAGAAATGCAGCGAGCACGTTCTCGTCGATGAACTTCAGCTCGACGAGCGTGGAACCGAACCGATGGCCGGTCTGCTTCTGCTCCGCGAGCGCAACCTGCATCTGAACCTCATCGATCAGGTTCGCGGCGAGAAGCATGTCGCCGAGGTTGTGTTTGTGCACGAGGCAAGTGTAAGTCCGGGGCGGGCGCAGCGCCCGCCCCGGCGTGTTACGAATGACGGCGCATGTACTTGAGTCCGCCGACCAGTCCCACCGCACCAGCGATGCTGTGCAGACCGATCGACCGGGCAAATCCTCGCGAGGCCTTCTGGCCAACGCGGAACATGAAAAGTCTCTTCAGGAAGCGAAGCATGTGCATTCCCTCCTTGCCCTCCAATAGTGCAAGGGAACCGCCATTCCTCGCCTCTGCGCCCCGCGGCTGAGGCCGCCATCCTCAGACCGATTCTGCTTTGAGCGTTCTCGTCATCAGCCGCTGCACTGCTTCTTTCGCGGTTTCGTTTTCATAGAGGACGCGATACATCTCGGTGGTGATCGGCATCTCGATGCCGTGACGGTCCGCGAGGTCTTTCGCCGACTTCGAGGTCTTCACTCCTTCGGCGACTTCGCGCGTCTCGGAGAGGATGTCGGGCAGCCGTTTGCCGCGGCCGAGTTGCACGCCGACCCGCCGGTTGCGCGACAGCCCTCCGGTGCAGGTGAGCACGAGGTCGCCCATGCCGGCGAGTCCGGCGAACGACTCGAGCCTGCCGCCGAGGGCCATGCCGAGGCGGGTGATCTCGCGCAGGCCGCGGGTGACGAGCGCCGCGTTGGTGTTGTATCCGAGACCGAGTCCTTCCAGCACGCCGGCCGCGATCGCGATCACGTTCTTGAGGGAGCCTCCGAGCTCGACACCGACCACATCTTCCGAGTGGTACAGCCGGAACGTCGAACCGGACATCGCTTTCTGGATCATGATTGCGAACTCGACATCGGTCGATGCGATCACGGCCGCGGAGGGCTCGCCGCGCGCCGCTTCGACGGCGAACGTCGGTCCGGAGAGCACCGCAAACGACTGCATCTGTTCTCCGAGCACGGCCGCCGAGACCTCCGACATCCGCTCCAGCGTCTCGTTCTCGATCCCCTTCGTCCCGGAGATGATGAGCACACGATTCCTGAGGTGCGCCCGCAACTGCGTCAGGACACCGCGGAAATGATGGCTCGGCACGACCATGAAGATCGTCTCGCTGAATGCCGCAGCCTCGGCGAGATCGCTCGTCGGCGTGATCTTCTCGCTCAGCGCCACGTCCGGCAGATACACCGCGTTCATCTTCGCCGCGCGCATTCCTTCGGCGACGCGAGGATCATGAGCCCAGAGCATCACGTCATTGCCGCAGCGTGCGGCGACGAGCGCCATCGCCGTGCCGAACGATCCGGCACCGATCACCGAGATCTTCATTTGCGCTCACCCATGCGTCTCTCCTCGCCATGCACGAGTCTGCGGATGTTGGAGTGATGCTTCGCGATGATGGAGATCGAGATCAGGATACTGATGACGACGCGCCAGAACGACGCGCCGGCGAGAAACTGAAAAAAGAGGGGGATCGACGCGGCGCTGAGAATCGACGCAAGCGAGACGATTCGCGTGATCAGAATCACGATCGCGAAAATGATCATGCCGGCCAGCACCACCTTCGGGTCGAGCGCCAGAAAGGCGCCGGCCGCCGTCGCAACGCCCTTGCCGCCGTGAAAGCGCAGCCACACGGGAAACATGTGACCGAGCATCGCGATGAGTGCGCCGAGCGAGATCCAGAGATCGCGCGAGTCGTAGAACGGTGCAGCAGGATTGTGGGCAATCAGCGGCCAGCCGGGAAGCGAAACCAGCCACTGCCCGAGCCACACCGCGCCCCAGCCCTTCGCGATATCGAGCAGCAGCGCGATGATGCCCGGCAGTTTGCCGAAGGTGCGCGCCACATTCGTCGCTCCGACGTTGCGGCTGCCGTGCTGGCGAATGTCCTTCCCCGTCATGAAAAACGGGACGAGAAAACTGAACGGCAGTGAGCCGATCAGATACGTCGCGACGACGAGCGTCGCAGGGAGTGCGAAGTTCATGAGCGGAGGGAAGTGTATCTACTGGCGCGGCTGAATCGCCAGGTTCTCTCCGCTACGCTTCGAAGGCGTTCTCGAGATCGGCGATCAGGTCTTCGATGTCCTCGATTCCGACCGAGATGCGCACGAGGCCGGGGGTGATGCCGAGACGCGTGCGCGTGTCGAGAGGAACGGAGGCATGAGTCATCGACTCCGGATGCGAGATCAGCGTCTCGACTCCCCCCAGCGACTCGCCGAGCGAGCAGAGCTTCACGCGATCGAGAAACTTCTTCGCATTCTCGTACGAGCCGAGCTCGAACGAGATCACCGCGCCGAAGCCGTTCATCTGCCGCTTCGCCAGCTCGTGCTGCGGGTGATCCGGCAATCCGGGGTAGTAGACCTTCTTCACTTTCGCGTGATGCGCGAGGTAGTTGGCCATGGCCTGGCCGTTCTCCTCGTGGCGCTTCATGCGCACCGCGAGCGTCTTGATGCCGCGCATGACGAGCCAGGAATCGAACGGCGAGAGGATCGCACCGACCGCGTTCTGCAGAAATCCAATCTGCTGCCCGAGCTCGTCGGTGGTCGTGATGACGACACCGCCGACCGAATCGGAATGTCCGTTGAGAAACTTCGTCGTGGAGTGCAGCACGATATCCGCACCGAGCTCGATCGGCCGCTGCAGATAGGGCGAGCAGAACGTGTTGTCGACGACGACCATCGCCCCCTTCGCGTGCGCGAGCTCCGCGCACATCGCGATGTCGGTAATGGTCATCATCGGATTCGTCGGCGTCTCGAGATAGAGGATCTTCGTCTCAGGGCGAAACGCCTTCTTCACCTCTTCGATCTTCGAGGTGTCGACGTACGTGAACTGCAATCCGAACTTCTCGAGGACCTTGCTGAAGAGGCGGTACGAGCCGCCGTACATGTTCTCGCCGGCGATGACGTGATCGCCCGATTTCAGCAGGCGGAAGACGGTATCGATCGCCGACATCCCGGATGCGAAGCAGTGCCCGTGCTTTCCTCTCTCCAATGCCGCGAGTGCCGCCTCCGTCGCGAAACGCGTCGGATTCTGCGTGCGTGCGTACTCGAATCCCTTGTGCCGGCCGAGCTCCGGCTGCACGTAGGTCGAGGTCTGGAAGATGGGAACGGATACGGCGCCGGTAGTCGGCTCAGGCTCCTGGCCTGCGTGGATGCAATCGGTGGAGAAACCCATAGTGGCTCGCTTTGCTCGCGAAATTGAAAATTGGAAAATTGAAAATTGAAAATTCGAAACGCCATTTTCAATTTTCAATTTTCAATTTTCAATTCCGCTTCTCCACCGCCCACTTCGTGTAGATGCCTTTCGACATGTAGCGCTCGGCGCCATCGGGGATGAGGGTGACGACGCGCTTGCCGGGTCCGAGCCGCTGTGCGACTTCGAGTGCAGCATGGAGATTTGCGCCTGCGCTAGAGCCGCCGAGCACACCTTCTTCCGTCGCCATGCGGCGCACCATCGCGAACGCCGGATCGTCGTACACCTGGATCACTTCATCCGCGAGCGACATGTCGAGCACGGGCGGAATGAAGGAGGAGGCGCCGATGCCTTCCACTTCGTGCGGTCCTGCTTCGCCACCCTTCAGGATCGAGCCCTGCGGCTCGACGACCACGCACCAGACGCCGGGCTTGCGCTCCTTGAGATACTTCGCGACGCCGGTGAAAGTCCCGCCGGTGCCCGCACCGGCAACCCATGCGTCGATGTTGCCGTCCATTTGTTCCCAGATCTCGGGCGCTGTCGTCTCGTAATGCGACTCGGTGTTGAACGGATTCGCGAACTGCTGCGGCACATAGGCGCCGGGAATGTCCGCGGCGAGCTCCTGCGCCTTCGCAATCGCTGCTTTCATCCCGTCGTCTTTCGGAGTGAGGACGACTTCTCCGCCGAGAGCCTTCATCACTTCGCGTTTTTCGACCGAGAAATTCTCGGGGACGCAGAGGATGACGCGATAGCCCATGCGCACGCCGGCCAGCGCGAGACCGATGCCGGTGTTGCCGGCGGTCGGCTCGATGATCGTGCCGCCCGGTTTCAGCAGGCCCGCGGCTTCTGCACGCTTGATCATTCCGATCCCGATGCGGTCTTTGACCGAGCCTCCGGGATTGAGGAACTCCATCTTCACGTAGATGTCAGCGGCGCTTCCGCCGCCGATCGAGTGAAGGCGAAGCATCGGCGTATTGCAGACGAGGTCGAGGATGGATTCGGCAGGTTTTGTAAGAGGGCGGCTCAAAGCGCGCGGATTCTACTTGAAGTTCATCCCGCGGGAAAAACTGAAAACAAAAAAGCGGGCCTGCTCAGGACCCGCTTTCATTTCGTCGTATGTCGTGCTGTTCACAGCCTGCCGTCACCCCGCTTTCGCGCGGTGTCGGCGGTCACCCCTCGCTGTGCTCGGGATGGAACTTCGGCTGTTTACGCCCAGCTCGACGGTCTGGAGTTCGACCGTCTCTGGTTGTAGCAATCGCGGCAATAGACGGGCTTTCCACTGACTGGCGTGAACGGTACTTCGGTCGCGACACCGCAGCTATCACACGTCACGCTGACCATCTGACGGTCACGGCCTCCGCCGTTTCCATCGCGGGCCATCTTCCGCTTATCACGGCAATTCTTGCAGCGCTTCGGCTCGTTGGTGAATCCGCGCTCGGCATAAAACGCCTGCTCGTTCTTCGTGAAAATGAACTGCCCACCGCAGTCCGCGCAGGTAAGGGATTTGTCGTTGAAAGTGTCCATGATTGAAACCTTTGATCTCCTACGATCTGAAAAACCTTGGGTAATGGATGCCGCAGCGCTGTGCACGTGCGGGGTGCCGCGACCTCGCCCCCGCCATTCGGGTTAACGACGAAAAGGACTCTGCCGATCGACCCCCTTCCATCCAACCGATACAGTTCCGCCAGCGACGCACCTGCTGTCCGGGAGTTGCTATTCAGTTGGAATCGTGCGTCGTTTTTAGCATAGTCGCTGCAAGTACGCAACGAACGTTGTGCAATTCACAAATAACAAAGTCAAGGTATTGACCATTGTCTGAGCGTCTTCCGATCCGCATCGGACCTGCCGGCTGGAGCTACAAGGACTGGGAGGGAATCGTCTATCCGCCGCGCCGCGGGCGCTTCGATGAGCTCGCGTATCTCGCCTCGTTCTTCGACACGATCGAGATCAACTCGCCCTTCTACCGCATCCCTCCGCCGGCACACGCGAAGAGCTGGGCGCGGCGTGTCGCGTTTCATCGCGGCTTCAAGTTCACCACGAAGATTTTTCGCGGCTTCACGCATGACACAGCCGAAGTGAAGCCCGCCGACTTCGACGCGTTCCGCAGCTACCTCGATCCACTCGCCGGCGCCGGCTGCCTCGGGGCAATCCTTCTGCAGTTTCCCTGGAGCTTCAAGGACTCGCCAGAATCGCGCGACAAGCTCGCAGCGCTCTTTCGTCAATTTGTTGACTATCCGCAGGCGCTCGAAGTGCGCCACTCCACATTTCAGAACGACGCCTTCTTCTCGTTCCTGCGCGAGCACAACGTGTCGTGGGTGAACGTCGACCAGCCGCTCTTCCACGATTCGGTCAAGCCCGCGGCCACCGTGACGGGACCGGTCGCCTATGCGCGTCTGCATGGCCGCAACTATGAGAAGTGGTTCTCCCACGCCGAGTCGTGGGAGCGCTACAACTATCTCTATTCGAAGGAAGAGCTCGCGCCATGGGTCGAGCGCATCGATGAGATGTCGCAGCAGCGCGAGACGTACGTCATCACCAACAACCACTTCCGCGGACAGGCGATCATCAACGCGGTCGACCTCAAGCGATCGCTCGGGCAGGAGGCGAAACTTCCGGGGAGTCTTGGAGCTGACACCCCGCACGCCTGACCGGGAACGGGTGCGCGCTTTCGATACGATAGCGAACGAGCATGGAACGAAAGCGCCGCATCGTCGGAACCGCGGGACACATCGATCACGGCAAGACATCGCTCGTGAAAGCACTCACGGGCGTCGACACCGATCGTCTTCCCGAGGAGAAGAAGCGCGGCATCACGATCGACCTCGGGTTCGCGAGCTGGTTCACGGACGAGTACCAGATCGGCTTCATCGACGTGCCGGGACACGAGCGCTTCGTGAAGAACATGCTGGCCGGCGTCGGCGGCATCGACAGCGCGCTGCTCGTCGTCGCCGCGGATGAATCGATCAAGCCGCAGACCCGCGAGCACTTCGCGATCTGCAAGCTGCTCGGCATTCCGTCCGGCGTGGTCGCGATCACGAAATGCGATCTCGCCGACCGAGACATCATCGAGCTCGTGCGCCTCGAGATCGAGGAGCTCGTCGCCGGCAGTTTCCTCGCCGGCAAACCAATCATCCCCGTGAGCAGCACGCGCGGTGACGGCCTCGACGAGCTGCGTGCGGCGCTGCTCGCATCGGTGGCGAGCGTCGGCGACCGCGATGCCTCGACGCGCGTGTTCCGCCTTCCGATCGATCGCGTCTTCACGATGAAGGGCTTCGGCTCGGTCATCACCGGCACGTCGTACTCAGGACAGCTCGCGGTCGAAACCGAGATCGAGCTGCTTCCCGGCGGCCGCCGCAGCCGCGCACGCGCCATTCAAGTGCACGGCGAGCCGCGCGATCACGCCTCGGCCGGCGAGCGCACGTCCGTCAATCTTCCCGACATCGCGCATGAAGACATCGAGCGCGGACAGCAGATCGTGCTTCCCGACACGCTGCGAACCTCCTCGGTGATCACCGCGCAACTCGATCTGCTCGAAGATTCAAAACCGCTGCGGGACCAGACGCGCATCCGCTTCCACCATCTCGCGTCGGAACTGCTCGGCACGATCCGCTTCGTCGACGAAACGGCGGAGCTGAAGCCGGGACAGCGCGCCTACGTGCAGATCCGCCTGGAGTCTCCGGTCGTCGCGGTCGCCGGTGATCGCTTCGTCATCCGCCGCTATTCACCGGCGTTGACGATTGGCGGCGGCACGATCCTCGACGCGCACCTGCCGAAGCTGAGCCGCGGAACGCGCACGGAACTGCTCGATGCGCTGGCGGGCGGCTCGCTGATCGAGCGCGTCGCGCTGATGGCGAAGCTCGACGGCCTGCGCGGACTCGACATCGCGGAAGTGCAGGCGCGAACCGGCATCCGCCTCGCCACCCTCAGGAAGGAACTGCGCAACATGCCCTCCCTCGCCGTCGCAGGCGAGGGGAAGTGGATTCACAACGATGTTGTCGCCGACTTCCGGCGCCGCGCGATCGAGTTTCTCGATCACTACTTCAAGACGAACAAGCTCGCGCTCAATGTGCCCAAGTCGGAGTTCGTCCAGAAGCTGATTCCGCGCGGCACCGATCCGGCGATCATCAACCATCTGCTGATGGATCTGCAGCGCGAGAAGATCGTGCTCGTCGCCGGCGATGCGCTCGACATCCCCGGACGCGCCAAGCGCCTGAGCGGCGAAGAGGGCGAGCTCGCGAAGACGATCGAAAAGAGATTCGGCGATGCCGCGCTCGCGCCGCCGCCCGTGTCCGAACTGATCAAAACCATTCATTCGAAGCCGAAGGTGATCGAGGGAGTCATCAGCTATCTCGTGAAGCAGGGCGTCCTCGTGCGCATCGCGGATGGCGTGTATCTGCATCGCGACGCTCTCGCCGCAGCGCGCGCGCGGATCGGCGAGAAAAAGGGAGAGACGATCGACGTCGGGCAATTCAAGGAGTTCTTCGGATTGTCGCGGAAGATTGCGATCCCGCTTCTCGAGCAATTCGATCGCGAAGGGATCACGAAGAGGATCGGCGATTCGCGCAAGGTGATGTAGGACACATCACTGCTTCCGATATCCCGCCGGCACCTGGAACCACGACGCCGGCACATCCTTCTGTTCGATCTTCTCCACCACGCGATCGACGACCATCTTCCTCTCGCTGAACGGCAGCTCCGCATGCTCCGCGAGCGGATAGCCCTGCAATTTGAGCAGAGCTTCATCGACGCTCCGCGCCACGCCGGCGGCCGGCGATGGTGCAGGCTCGCTGGCGCGCATGAACGCAAAGAGCTGCGCAGGGATCGGGCACTTCTCTGCAATCCACAGCTCGCGCATGTAGCCGCCCATGCGCACGACCGCCCTTCTCGTCTGATATCCGGTCACGCTGCGCGATTCATTCGTCGCCGCCCATTGCGCGGACGGGAGCTCGGGTGCAGCCGGCTTCGCGTACGCGTCGCGATGCTCTTTCCGCAGCGCGGCAATCGTGGCGGTGCGATAGCTGCGCGTGATGTCGTCGACGAACGTGACCTCTTCCTTCTTCAGATCGAACAGGCGCCACGAATCGACCTCGTCACCGCTGCGCGCGAGGTTGTTCGCGATCATGAGCGCGTGGACGTAACTCCTGTTCTCCGGCTGAATGGTGGTGCGAATCGTGACGACCGTCGCCCGCACCTGCGGCTCGCCCGTTTTCTTCGAAGCCGGAGCCGCTCGCTGACAGGAGATCGCGATCGCGACGATGGTGAGTATCAATCCTTGGCGTCGTACCAACTTCTACCCCACCGCACGTCCACCGCGAGCGGCACGGCCAGCGGATGGATCTTCTCCATCGTCTCTTTCACGATCCCCGCCACGTCGGCTGCGCCTGCCTCCGGCGTCTCGATCACGATTTCGTCATGGACCGTGAGCAACATGCGCGACCTGCCGCCGGTCTCGCGCTGCAGGCGCTGCTCGAGCGCGATCATCGCCAGCTTCAACAGATCCGCCGCCGTCCCCTGAATCGGTGCATTCGTCGCCATCCGTTCCGCATTGCCGCGCACCGTGAACGAGCGGTTGTGAATCTCGGGGATGTAGCGCACACGGCCGAACAGCGTCGTCACCTTGCCCGTGGCGCGCGCCTCTTCCAGCGTCCTGTCCAGATAGCCCTGGATCTTCGGATAGCGCGCGAAGTACGCCTCGATCCACTCCTTCGCCTGCGCCGTGGAGATGTTCAGCTCGTTCGACAGACGGAAGGCCGACATGCCGTACAGCACGCCGAAGTTGATCGTCTTCGCCGCACGCCGCTGATCGTGCGTCAGCTCCTCTTCGGTGACGCCGAACATCTTCGCCGCGGTCGCGCGATGGATATCGGCGCCGCGCCGGAATGTCTCGATGAGCGACTCGTCTCCGGAGATGTGCGCGAGGATGCGCAGCTCGACCTGCGAGTAGTCGGCAGAGACGAGCACGTGGCCATCGTCGGCGACGAACGCCTTGCGGATCTCGCGGCCGAGCTCTGTGCGGATCGGAATGTTCTGCAGATTCGGATCCGACGATGAGAGGCGTCCCGTCGCCGCGACTGCCTGATTGAACGACGTGTGCACCCTCCCGTCGCTCGCGACGAGCTGCGGAAGCGCATCGATGTACGTCGACTTCAGCTTGTGCAGCTCGCGATGCTGCAGGATGAGCTGCGGAACCGCAAAGCCATGCGACGCGAGCTCCTGCAGCACTTCGACCGACGTCGAGAAGGCCTTCGTCCCCTTCGTCTTCTTGATGACGGGATAGTTCAGCTTCTCGAACAGGATGTGTCCGAGCTGCTGCGGCGAGTTGATGTTGAACTCCATCCCCGCCTCGGCATAGATCTTCTTCTCGAGTTCGGCGAGCTGCACGCCCATCGTCGCGGACATCGTGCGCAGCAGCGCCACATCGATACGGATGCCGCGTTCTTCCATCGCCGCGAGCACCGGCATCAGCGGCATCTCGATCGTGTCGTAGATCGTTCGCAGCTCGTTCTTCAGCTCCGGCTCGAAGACCTCGCGCAGCGCGAGCGCGATGTCGGATTTCTCGCCGAGGTACTGGGTGTAGGGGGCGACTTCGTGATCGGCGGCGAACAGCGGCGCGGTCTTCGCGAGATCCTTGCGCGTCAGCACGTCCAGCTTCAGGCGGTCGCGCGCGACGTTTCCGAGCTCGTGCGACGGAAGGCCGGGGTTGATGACGTACGACATCAGCATCGTGTCGGCCCATCTCTCGGGTGCGGGCCACCCTGCCGCATGCAGACGCCGCAACTGGCTCTTCGCATCATGCGCGACGAAGAGGCGGCCGGACTCGAAGAGCTCGCGAAGCGCGGCGGCGGCGTCCGCGTTGTTGAAGGCGACGAGGAGCGCCTCGCCGCGCTTCACCGAGAGCGCCGCGCCGAGATCAGGCTCGATCCAGATTGCGATCGCCTCCGCGTCGCGTGCGAATCCGCGGACATCCTCACCGCGTTCCGCGATGCGAAACTCGCGTTCGACCGGCGGCGCCTCGGGCAGATACTCCTGCATGAGCGACGCGAACTCCAGGCGCGAGAAGACGTCGTGCAGCTTCGCGCGATCCGGCTCGCCGAGGCGGAGAGTGTCGAAATCGAGCTCGTACTCGAGGTCGCACTTGATGCGCGCGAGCTCGCGCGAAAGATACGCCTTCTCTCTGTTCTCCTCGAGCTTCTTGCGCTGCGCAGGTTTCAGCTTGTCGAGATTCTCGTAGACGCCGTCGAGCGAACCGTATTCGGCGATCAGCGCCTTCGCACCTTTCTCGCCGATGCCCGGAACGCCCGGGATGTTGTCGATCGCGTCGCCCCAGATGGCCATGACATCGACGACCTTCTCTGGCGGAAGTCCGAACGTTTCTTCCACTCCCTTCGCGTCGTAGAGCAGTTCGCGGCCTGTGTGGTAGAGGCTGATGCCATCTCCGACGAGCTGAAAAAAGTCTTTGTCCGATGTGGCGATGACCACGTCGTAACCGCGATCGCGCGCGGTGCAGGCGATCGAGCCGATCAGGTCGTCCGCTTCCCAATCCTCGACGCCGATGGTCGGAATGCGGAAGCCCTCGAGCACTTCGTTGACGAAGGGAAGCTGAATGGAAAGATCGTCGGGCATCGGCCGGCGATCCTTCTTGTAATCCTCGAACGCTTCATGCCGCGCCTTGGCCGAACCGATGTCGAACGCAACTGCGATGTAATCGGGCTGATGGTCCTTGAGGAGCTTGCGCAGCGTGGTGGTGAACCCGTACACGGCGTTCGTCGCCATTCCGGAGGAGTTCGTCAGATTGCGGATCGCGAAGTAGGAGCGATAGACGTTGTTGGAGCCGTCGATGAGGAACAGCTTCGGGCGTTTGGTCGGCACGGGTGGGGATTGTATGGGACGAATGGGACCTATAGGACCTATGGGACCTATGCGAGGAACGCTTGAATTCCACCTATGGGTCCCATAGGTCCTATAGGTCCCATTCTCCCATCCCCTTAAAACACTTGCGGAGCCTTTCGGCTCCGCGCGTGCTACTACTGAGAAGGGGGTTGGACCGCTGCGGCCATCGTGGCAGGGTTCAAGGAAGCTAAGTGATTAATCGTCCAAAATCGGTCCAATAGTTTAGGAAGGAGCCCGCAGCGGCCACTAGACGCGAGCTAGTAAGGTTGGACTCGCGTCGCGGTTCCGAATCTCTGGTCAGAACCATATTCATCGTGCTACCTCCCATTGCGGGATTTGCGCCAACTTACCGAGTTGCCATTCTCGACTGTACTTTTTCGCTCCATCCGGATCGATTTGTTCTCGCAAACCATACATACTTCAGAACTTAACCTGGCCTCTGCCACGGCACGTACCTCCCAGTCCCGCCTGTTGAGGTCGGCAAGATTTGCCGACTCTGGCTTCCTCGTTGCAATTCTGTCCACCCCATGAAGGTAACCTCGTGCCTCCTGCCGCTCTGTCTCATCCTGATTGCACCTGCCGTGCTCGCCGATGGCTGGAGCGTGGGCGCCGGAACCGGGCCGTTCGTGTTCGGCAAGTTCGTCTCCCGCACGTCGCGCATCGCGACCGAGACGTCCGTCAGCACCACCACACTCCGCCTGACCGCGGCAACACGGCCCGGGCTCGCTGTCGACCTCGAGCGCAGCTTCAGCGAGCGTTGGGCCGCGCGGCTGGAAGGCACGTTCACGGAGTCGAAGCTCTCCGTGCGTGGATCCGGCTCCGGCGTCCACCTCGACGCCGGGCGGATGAACGTCACCTCCTGGGCGCTTCCGGTCGTCTTCACGGTCAATCCTCACGGAAGCATCAACCTCCAGATCTTCGGCGGTCCGGCGTTCGCGCAGTATCACATCCATGCGGCGTCTAACGGTTCGCTGCAGCCGTTCAACGGCTCGCGCGGCCGCGGCGGCGCAATGGCCGGGGCCGGCGTGCAATGGTGGATGAATCGCTCGCTCGCCATCGAAGCGAAGGCGCAGGACATCGTCACGGCCTCTCCGTTCGAGCGCGGCGACTTCCCGGCGAATACCACCGGTCTCGAGATCGCGAAGCCGCACAACGTACACACGACGCTCGGCATCCGATGGAGGCACTAGAATGCGCGCTTCATGAAGACACGCGACGAAGCTCTCGCTCTCCTTCACGAGTACACGAAGACCGACTCTCTCCGAAAGCACGCGCTGGCCGTCGAGCAGGCGATGAAAGCGTGCGCTCTCCGTTTCGCGCCCGGCGAAGATCCGGTGCGCTGGGGCCTCTGCGGCATGCTCCACGATTTCGACTACGAGGCCTATCCCACGGCCGAACAGCATCCCTATGTCGGCTCGAAGATCCTCGAAGAGCACGGCTTCGACGAGGACTTCCGCACCGCGATCCTCGGCCACGCGCCCTACACGAATGTCCCCCGCACGACACCGATGGCGAAAGCGCTCTTCGCCTGCGACGAGCTCTGCGGATTTCTCGTCGCCTGCGCGCTCGTCCAGCCGTCGAAGAAACTCGCGGATGTGAAGCCTTCGTCGGTGAAGAAGAAGCTGAAGGACAAGGCGTTCGCGCGCAGCGTCAGCCGTGAGGACATCTACAACGGCGTCGCCGAGCTGGGCGTCGATCTCGAAGAGCACATCGCATTCGTGCGCGACGCGCTGCTCGAGATCGCGGATCAGATCGGCGTGTAGGACAAGCTCTCAGCCGGTCTGCGGAGGGACCACCTGTGAGGTCGTCCTGCACAACGCATTCAAGTCCGCGAGGAACTTCTCCAGCGGCAGCTTGTAGCCTTCACACAGTTCCGCGAGCGTTTCGCCGCTCGACCGCGAGCATCCGTTGCAGCCGCTCAGGCGGTATGCGGCGAAGACCCACCGCGCGTGCGGGTGGGTTGCGAACGCCTCGTCGACCGTCATCTGCGAATGAAAGGGCATGGCGGTTCCCGCAGGATAAAATGCCGCGCGTGAAAGTGCGCCTCCTTTTTTTCGCCGTCCTGCGCGACATCACCGGGCAGGATGAAGCCGAGCTCGAAGTCGAGGCCGGCACCCGGCCGCTCGATATCTGGCAGCGGCTGCGCGCCGAGCACGGACGACTCCGCGATTACGAGCAGCCGCCGATGACCGCGGTGAACGAGTCGTACGAGCCGCCCGATGTCGAGCTCCGTGACGGCGACGAGCTGGCATTCATTCCACCGGTGG
>JAJPHC010000005.1 GCA_021325515.1 Acidobacteriota bacterium | reverse complement strand
GGCTCCGGCGGAGCTGCGCCTATGAGTCGAAAGCGGAGCTTTCGACTCGCGTCGAACACCTCAATAAGGATTTTCTATTGACGAGTGCCTAAAGGTAGCGTTGAGTTGGGCCGCGAGGTCATGCGTTTTGCCTATTTCCATGCCGCGTGAAATGCGGAGATGAGATAGGGATCGTCGCCTGACGCGGGCAGCCAACCCAACGACGGCGGATTACCAAAGATGAACGATCTCACATTTGCTGGTTTCGGAGCCTCTCGTTCCCAGACGACGCTCCACTGAGCGAAGGCGCCGATGGCGTTGCTTTGCCAATACTTGCTAGCGCCCCAACCCTTCCTAAGAACTGACGCGAGCATTCGAGCGAGGCTATCCCGCGCGACAGAATCGCTACCATCGCTGATTCCCGCATGAATGGTCTCAAGCTGAACGGGCGCCACATGTTCACCCAGCATCAGTGCCAGGTGTCCGTACGAGACACCCGGATGACCCGCGAAGAACTCCGAGGGAGAGCTGTAGCCACGCCGTGAGATTTCGAGAAGGAGACGCTCTTCCCAGCCAGGGTCCCACGTCCTAGATGTCGTGCGATCCGTAGTCACGTGATTTTCCGTCGGCCCAACGTCGTAACGCTCAGCCGCGCCGTGCTTCACGTAGCAAGAGCGAAACGCAAGCATGATACGCCGAAGATGGCAGCGAACGGCACGGCGTCGGCTGCAGCGTTGAGTTGGGCCGCGGCCTACCGACGCGAAAGGTCTTTTCGCTTCTCGTAAAACTTGGTCTTTGGGTCCCACTGAACGTTAACGGCAAGCTTGGCGCCGAGCACGGGTGGAAGAAGCTGAATTGCAGCGGCGACATCGTCATTGGTTTCAAATTGGAGTGTCTCTGTTCGGCCATCCTGAAGCTTGATGACCCATCTCCCAAACTGCTCCCCGTGACCACCAAAAATACCAGGAGGGTCGATCGATGTCGAAGTAATGTCGAAGCCCTTCTGAATGAAACTTCCCTGGTTTGCTTGGAGTAAAGCAGCGGGATCTTTCGCGTCTAGCTGAGATATCTTGTTTTCAAGGCTCTGTGCGGCCCGCTTCTGAAACAGTGCGCCGATCAGCGCACCGACAATTCCCAGCTGTGCCCTGAGGCCACTGCTTACACCGCCGAGAACGCCCTGACCGCCGATACGGATGAAGTAGATATCTGATGCGCGGGGATAGATACGGTAGTGAACGTCCATCTTAAGAGCGTAGATTGCTCGCGCGTTGAATGCTGCTGGTTGCTTCATAGCAGCCCGTCTCTCCGTCGGCCCAACGTTTTGCGGCTCAGCGGCTTCGACCCGCCGCGATGACCGTGCAGGATAGTCTAACAGGCGAGCGGGTCGAAGTCCGCTGCAGCCGTGAGTTAGACGCCGGCCACTTGCCGGTTCATTTCTTGGAGCTCAGGTGCCGGAACCACTACCCAGCACATTCGTATGTCAGCTCCGCTGTCGAATCG
Organism: Acidobacteriota bacterium; assembly: GCA_021325515.1. Lineage (GTDB taxonomy): Bacteria > Acidobacteriota > Thermoanaerobaculia > Gp7-AA8 > Gp7-AA8 > JAJPHC01. The sequence goes on along the minus strand of JAJPHC010000005.1, from coordinate 6,918 downwards.
TCGCGGTCAGCGACGGCGAGAAATGGCGGATTTTGCTCTGTGGTGGCGCGGAAAACCTCGATGTCTCTCGGGTGATGACACCAGCGGTTTCCCTCCCCGAGTGATCGAAGGAAGGTGTCCGGCCGATAGCGAAATGTTAACGCGAGCTGCCAGATGTCTTCGTCCTCACTAGGGTTCCTGATGAGTTGGCGAGTGACGTTGAATTCGAAATGCTCGCCGGCGCCCCAGTCGTATGTCCCCCACTGGACGAGCAACATGTCCCCGTCATCGTCAACGTTACAGTCCTCGACGCGCGACTCTGTGTAGAACGACAGCATCGATGACAGTCCTGAGCGTAGTGACAAGGGCAGCTTGCTCTTGAGGATCTCGCGAAAGACTTTCATTGCGTCGCTCGAAAGCATCGTGCGTCTAACGGTTCGGCGCTCACCGGCTCCGACCCGCACGCCGTGAAGTATAGGGCTTGGGACGCAGCAGCGAGCGGGTCGGAGTCCGGTGCAGCGCAGAGTTAGCCGCCTGGTGAGACGATGAGCGGCTCGGCGGTGGCAGATGTAATTGTATCGTAGCAGCCGTACTCGTCGCAGTCGGTGGGGTCTACGAGACGAACCGATGCGATTACTTTGCTTGGACCCACCTCGACATCTGGAACACGAACCGTCTCGCTCCACTGAACTACTTGGCCTGGAGCAATGTTCATCCGTACTTCGCAGTATTGGTGGTCGACTAAATCCCCCATCCTCGTTTTCGCATACCGCGCCTTGAGGCCCCAGAAAGTCACCCATGAGTCATGGTAGCGACACGCGACGAGTCGACGGCTCCCCGTATTCTCCAATGCGAAATCGAGCTGCATCTGACTACCGGCGCTCGCCGTGACTGCTGCTGGCCGTATCGATAGACGCAGATCCTTCTCATAAGCCGAGAGATTCGGATGTGGTGGTGCGACCGTGCATCCGACGAACAGCAGCGTGAGGGGGATAGCGAATTTGTGCACAGGCGGCTAACTCGGTCCTAAGCTGATTCGATTCTATCCACAGACAGATGCTTGCATCTACCCGTAGATATCTACATCTACCCGTAGATATCTACAAGCGCAATCTCAAGCCCCCCCGCCATCACCTCGCGAACAGCTTCTCGTACGGCACGATTGGTGGTGACAGATGGACCTCGATGCCGCCGAGATTTGGTTGGGCGAAGCGGTAGGCCTGTTCGTGGAACAGGGGCAGGACCAGCGCGCGGCGCGCGATGACGGCTTCCAGTTCCCGGTAGATCTTGTGGCGCACTCGCGGGTCCGTTTCGATCCGCGCCCGCTCCATCAACGCATCCGTTTCTGCCGTTCCGGAAATACGGCCGTACTGCGAGTGCGTGTGCAACAGCGTATAGACGAATCCGTCCGTGTCCGGATAGTCGGCCACCCAGCGGCCGAAGAACATGTCCGCCGTCTCCGTCGCATTCGTCCTCAAGAATTCCGCGCGCCCCGCCGCGATCTCCACCTGCAGGCCCGACATCGCAAATGTGTTCAACACATCCTTCGCGAGCCCCGAATACGTTCCCTCGTACAACGTGTGCAGCATCACCGACGCACGAATCGTCCGGTCGACGACCTGCGTCGTCTCCGCGGTTTCCTTCGCCTGCGTCTCGTAGCCGAGCAGGCCGGGCGGAATGAGACCGTGCGCCGGGACGCCGAGGCGGCCGAGGTGGCGCGGGATGAGCGACTCGACATCGATCGATCGCGCCAGCCTCCTCCGCAGCACCTCGTCGTCGAACGGCGGCTTGTGGAGGTTGAACATCAACAACCCCGTGGAGAGCAGTGGCGTCTGCCGATACGTCGCCGCAAATCGATGATCGCGGCGCAGACTCTCGACATCGTCCGGCAGCAGATCCCACACCAGCGAGTACTTGCCGCCGCGGAAGCCCGCCGCGATCTGCGCCGGCGAAATGCCGAAGAGAAACGTCAGGCCGCTCGTCTTCGGAGCTCCGGGCAGCCAGTACGCGCGATTCGCCTCGAGCTCGACATGCTTTCCCGGATCGAACGCCGCAACCCGGAACGGCCCCGTCCCCGAAAGCATCCGCGGATCCGCATGGAACTCCGTCCCCTCGGGCACGATCGACGCCGCTTCGTACGCGACGAGCGCCGGAAAAAACGAAAGCGGCTGATCGAGCTCGACGTAGAACTCCGTCGCACTTCGAATCCGGAATCCGCTGAGCTCGCGCGCCGTGCCCTCGATCAGCTCCTTCGCGCCGCGGATCGGCGCCAGCAGCCAGCGGCTCGAGCTCTCCTGATTTCGCAGCAGCCGCTCGAACGTGAACCGCACGTCGCGCGACGTCAGCTTGCGCCCGTCATGAAAACGGACGTTGTCGCGAAGCCGGAAATAGAACCGCGTCCCCTGATCGTCCGGATGAAACTCCTCCGCCAGCCACGGCGTGATCCCCGCTCCCTCGGAATGCTTCGTCAGCGTCTCGAAGATGTTCGGAATGACTTCGAGCTGCGTGACGGTCGACACGAGCGAGGGATCGAGACTCCACAGCTCCGCCGTCATCGGAATCAGGAGCGTTCCCCCCTCGCGCGACGGCGCCGCCGCGTCGCCCGGCGCCGCAATCGCATCCTTCGACAGCTCCGCATAGTTCACATACGGCCGCGCGGAACGGAGACGGAGATCGCGGATGTGCGGCGCTGCGACGCGATAGTCGATCTCATGAAACAGCGGAACGAAGAGCGCATCGGCCGCCAGCTTCTGCTCGAACGCGTCGTACGCGCGGGAGCGGGCCACGGGCGAGCGCTCCGACGCGCCGCGCTCGATCAGGATGTCTAACTCTGCGCTGCAGCAGTAGTTCCGCCACGCTCCGAAGCGCGAGTGCAGCAGCCCCGACGCGAACGTGTCGGGGTCGTCGTAGTCGGCATTCCACCGGCCGATGATCAGGTCGAAGGAATGGCTGTCCTTCCAACTGCCGACGTACTCCGCCATCCCCGGCGTCCCGATCCGCACGTCGACGCCGATCGACTGCCACGTTTCGAACAGGCGGTTCAGAAACGCGCGATAGCGGTCCTGCAGAACGGGATGCACCGACGCCGTGAGAACCACGGACGGTCCCTCGAGCGGATGCGGGCGAGGCGTCCGCACTCCGCGCCTTCCCGGGTCGTGACCGAGGATGCCCGGCGGGAAGATGCCTTCCGCCGGCTGCGCGAAACGCCCGATCGTGCGCTGCACGAGATCGCGCGCGTTGACCGAATCGGCGAGCAGGCGGCGCAGCTCGGGATCGCGCGCGAGCGGTCCGTTGAGATTGAACGCGATACCGTAGATGTTCTTCTTCGCATTTTCCGCGACGGTCACATTGAGCCGGCGATCGCGCGTGATCGCATCGAAATCCTGCGGCAGCAGATCGCGCACGATGTCGAACTGTCCCGAGCGCAGCCCGGCCGCCATGTCAGCCGCATTCACGCCGGTGTGGAAACGGAGGCGGTCGGCGAGCGCCGGCGAACCGCGCCAGTAGTTCGGGTTGCGCTCGACCAGCACATAGTCGGGCGCGATCTCCAGAATCTGAAAGGGGCCGGTGCCGAGCAGCCGCCCGTCTTCCTGCGGAAACGCGATCGCCGTGCGCGGCGTGCCGAGGAGGACGGGAAGGATCGGCAGAGGCTCGTCGAGCTCGAAGACGAGCACATGCTCCGACTCCGCGACGATCGCGCGCGTCTTCGCCAGCGCCGCCGGCAGCTCGGCGCTGCACTGCCGCATCGCGAACTCGAAGGCACGCTTCACATCCGAGGCGGTGACGCGCGAGCCGTCGGAAGTCTGCAGCCGCGGATGCAGCGTGAAGCGGAAGCGCCGCCCGTCGTCGAGCAGATCCCACCGATCGCACGCGAGCGGCACCACGTTGCCCTCGCGGTCGACGGTCGTCAGCGTCTCGAAGACGGTCGTGTAGATCTCCGACATCTCCTCGATCTCGAGATCGATCGGATGGCGCGGCATGACCGGCGAGAGCATCGCGACGTTGATCGTGCCGCCCTTCGTGCGCGCCGCCGTGGGACGCGCCCGCTGCCCGCGAATGCGCGCCGCGCGATCGAGATAGTCCTTCGCCGTCGCGTAGTCGGCGCGCAGATTCGCGAGCGTCGCGCCGATGCCGAGCAGATCGAGCGTCTCATTCGCCAGCGACTCCGGCCCCGCCGCCATCAGCCCGCGATGCACCCACTTGCGAGCCTCGTCGAAGTGCCGGTTCTCCCACGCGATCTGCGCCGCGATGACCGAGGCCGCCAGCAGGCGTTCGTTCAAGCGCGACGCCGTGAACTCTTCCGCCGCGGTCTCCAGCGAGCGCAGCGCCGCCGACGGATTGCCCGCGATCCGATGCGCCTCCGCCGCCAGCAGATGCACCTCGGCCGTGCTCGTCTCGGCCGTGTAGCCGGTGTCCTGCAACGCGGTGAGCACCATACGCGTCGCCTTCACCGCGTCGTCCGCGCTGAATGCCGTGAGCGCGGACTTCGCCATCGCGAGGCCGTAGTGCACGACCTTCTCCGCCTCGTCGGCTTCGTAATAGTGATGCAGCAGCTTGGCGACCGATTCCGCTTTCGCGGCGCCCTGCTTCTCCAGCCGCTCCGCGAAGCGGCGGTGAAGAATGCGGCGCCGGCGCGGAGAGAGCCGCGAATAGAGAACGTCGCGCAGCAGGCCGCTGGAAAAGGTGAAGCGCTCTCCGCGGCTGTCGGGCAATTCGTCGATCATCCGCAGCGACGTCAGACGATCGATCGTGTCGTCGAAGTCGTCCGTGCTCTCGACGAGCAGCTCGAGCTCGCGCGAGTCGAACGTCTTGCCGAGGATCGAGGCGGTGAGAAGGAACTCGCGCAGGTTCTCCGGAAGCCGCTCGATGCGCTCTTCGATCGCTTCCTTGATCGTGGCGGGAAGTACATCGGCCACGATGCCGCGATCGGTCGTGAAGCGCCAGCCGCCGGTGTTGCCGCGCGCGATCGCATCGCTGTCGATGAGCGAGCGAATCAGCTCGATCGCGAAATGCGGATTCCCTTCGGTGGCCTGAAAGAGCTTGTCGGCGAGGCGATCGTCCACCGGCTGGCCGCCGAGGATCTGCGTGATGAGCGCGCGGTGATCGGAGGCGGGAAGCGGCGCGACGTGCAGCGGCTTGAAGCGCGGATCGGCGCGGAACGAGGCCAGCATCGCGCTCAGCGGATGCCCGCGGTCGATCGCGGTCGTGCGGTACGCCGCGACGAACAGCGTCGGCGTGTGGTCGAGCCGGCGGATCACGTACTGCAGCGCGTCGATCGTGGCGTCGACGCTGTGCAGATCGTCGAACGCCAGCACCATCGGCTTGCCGTTCGCGATGCGGATCAGCGCCTTGGCCAGCACTTCGAAGATGTAGGTGCGCTCGTCGACGCGCCTCCGCTCGAGGCGCCGCTGCGCGATCTGCGGATAGCGCATCTCCAGCAGTTCGGTGAGCGGCGGGAGGATGTCGACCAGATCGGCGGCGAGGTCGGAGAAATCGCTGCCGCCGGTCGAGTGCGTGTTGGACGGCGAGCGGAGGTACTCCTGGATGATGTTGCCGAAGCCCTGATAGGGGAACGCCGCGTCGAAGCCGTGCATGCGCGCGTGGAAGATCGCGATGCCGCGCTGGTGAACGCGCTGCTCGAGCTCCTGAATCAGCCGCGATTTGCCGGCGCCCTCTTCGCCGGCGATCGCCACGAACTGGGCCTCGCCGTTCACCGCCGCGCTGAGTGCAGTCTCCAGTTGGGCCATCTCGTGCGCGCGGCCGACGAGCGGCGCATGCGTCACGCGGATGCTGCGGCCGAGCTTCGGCGCGGTGACGACGGCGCTGCCGCGGCCTTCCGCGCGCAAGGTGTGGGCGTAGGCGGAAAGCGTCCCCGCGACCTCGCTCATCATGCGCGGCCGGTTCGCCGGATCCTTCTCGAGACAACGCATGACGATGCTGTCGAGCACTTCGTCGACGTGCGGCGAACGAAAGCGCAGCGGATCGGGGCGCTCGTTGCCGATGCGGTAGAGCGCGACCGGCATCTCGGAGCCGAAGGGAGGCTCGCCGGCGATGCATTCGTAGAGCACCGCGCCGAACGCGAAGACGTCGGACTGCGTCGTGACCACACCGCCGCGCAGTTGCTCGGGACTGAGATAAGCGATCGTGCCGACGAGCGAACCGGGATTGGTGACGCGCCGCTCGAACGACGCGAGCGCGATGCCGAAGTCGGTGAGCCGCACCCGTATCGAATCGCCTTCGCGCGTGACGAGAATGTTCTCCGGCTTCACGTCGCGGTGAACGATGCCGCGCGTGTGGCTGTAGTCGAGCGCCTCCGCGACCTGGCGCGCGATCTCGACGATCTCCGCGAACGTCGCCCCCTCGCGCACGAAATCGCGAAGATGCTTCCCCTCGATGTACGGCATGACGAGGAAGAGAGCGCCGGGATCGATGCCGACGTCATACGCGACGACGATGCCGGGATGATCGAGCTTGGCGATGAGCCGCGCTTCGCGGCGGAAGCGGTCTTCCGCATCGCCGGTGAGCATCTCCTGCGGAATGACCTTGACGGCGACGTTGCGATCCAGCCGCGGGTCGTGTGCGAGATACACAGCGCCCATGCCACCGCGGCCTAGCTCTCGAAGAAGCTCATACCGATCCGCCAGCCGGCTGCCGATCATGGGGGAAACAACAAGGTAGCACGGCGGGTGGAGATTGGAGGCCTCAAACGGGGGCAAAAGCGAAATGCAGAATTCAGGGGCTTCACACTTTTCAGTGGGTAGCTGCTTTGGCTATCCGTGCTCGGTGAAGCGCCCCTTTCGTCGCCATTGGTGAAAGGGATTCTTCATTCTCTATTCTGCCTTCTGCCTTCTTCATTCAATCTCTCGTCGGGTGCCGCTCGAGCTACGAAAAAGCAGAACGCAGAACGCAGAACGCAGAATTGAGAATTGAGAATTGATG
>JAJPHC010000063.1 GCA_021325515.1 Acidobacteriota bacterium | reverse complement strand
GCAGAACGCAGAATTGAGAACTGAGAATTGATGTGGCGCTTCGCGCGTCGCTCTTTCTAAATTCTTCATTCTGCGTTCTGCGTTCTGCATTTCGCTTTTCAAAGCACGCGAAAGAATCACCCACACTGAAAAGCCTGAGCCCCAGAAACCCCATCCCTTCACTTCAGGTATTTCGCGTACCAGTCGAGATACCGCTGATAGCGGTCGCGCACGTAGCTTGGCTTCGTGATGCCGTGGAACTGGCCGGGATAGATCACCAGTTGGGTGGGGACACCGAGTGAGCGGAGGGCCTGGTACATCTGCTCGCTGTTGAGAAGGGGAACGTTGAAATCCTTCTCTCCGCAGAGGAAGAGCGCCGGCGTCTTGATGCGATCGGCGTGCAGGAACGGACTCGAGATCTTCATCCAGACCTCGGGATGCTCCCACGGCTTGCCGAGCTCATATTCGTATTCGCGGATGTATTGATCGGTGCCGTAGCCGGCGAGGATGTTGGAGATCGATGCGCCGCTCGTCGCCGCCTTGAAGCGATGATCCTGCGCGATCACGTAGTTCGTCAGGATTCCGCCGTAGCTCCAGCCGCCGACGCCGAGGCGATCGGGATCGGCAAGACCCTTGGCGACGGCGGCGTCGACGGCGGCGAGAACGTCCTGCGCGTCGAGGTTGCCCCAGTCGGCCCAGATCGCTTTGGCGAAGGCCTCGCCGCGGCCGGAGGATCCGCGCGGATTCGCGCCGATGACGACGTAGCCATTCGTCGCGAAGAGCTGCCACTCGAAGTAGAAGCGGTGGGTGAACTGCGCCACGGGGCCGCCGTGGATGCGGAGGATCGCCGGATATTTCTTCGCCGCGTCATAGCCCGGAGGGAGGACGACGAATCCGTGAATGGCGGTTCCGTCCTTGCTCTTGAAGTCGAGCTCGCGCGTTTCGCCCAGCTTGTGCGCAGCAAGCCATGCGTCGTTGTGGTGCGTGATCTGGCGCCCGCCGTCGGAATAGAGCTCGGCAGGGTGGGTGCTGTCGGTGGTTAGGACGACCGTATGTCCGGCGGCATGGTCGTAGTCGAGGACCGTCGCTTTGCGGGGCTCGCCGAACGATACGAGCCGGTCGCGCTCGACGAGCGAGGTGAGGTGGCCGTCGATCCACTTCGGATGGGCGGGAGCTCCATCGGTCCTGATCGTGCTGACGTGACCTTCCAGATCGACAGTCGCGAGGTGATGCGGCGCGTAATAGATCAAGTGCGGATCGCCCCCCTGGATGAAGGCGATCTGTTTTCCATCGGGACTCCACGCCAGCGGGCTCTCGCTCTCCGGATCGTTGTCTTCGTACGGCGCACCGGTCAGTTGCCGGGCTGCCGCGCCCGGCTTCGCATCGATGACATACACATCCCAGTCGTTCGTCCGGTCGATGTCGTCGTGGCGCTTGCTGACGAAGGCGATCTTCGAGCCGTCCGGCGAGAAGGAGGGGAGTGCTTCGTTGTAGTCCCCCGGCGTCAGCACGTCGCTTTTCTTCGTCTCCAGATCGAGAAGGTAAAGATGTTGACGTTTGGTCGTGAGGTAGCCCTCTTTGTCCTGCTTGAACTGGAATCGCGTCACGACGATGGGAGGCTTCGTCTTTTCCTTGCCGCCCTTTTCTTCCGCGTCTTCCACGATCAGCGCGACATGCCTTCCATCGGGAGACCAGTCGTAAGCCGTGGCGCTCCCTTTGAAACCCGTGACTTTCTCAGGCTCGCCGCCGCGCAGATCGAGGATCCAGAGCTGATCGAGCTCGTCCTCCGAGCCGCGGCTGGAGAGAAAGGCGAGCCGCGTTCCGTCGTGGCTCCACTGCGGCGACCCCTCGCTCTCCTTGCCGAACGTGAGCTGCCGGTTCTGCTGGCCATCCCAGCTCGAGAGCCAGATGTGCGTCCGGCTCTTGTCATCCTCGAGCGAGATTTCGCGGACCGTGTAAGCGATCCAGTTGCCGTCCGGCGAGAGGCTCGGCGAGCCGACGTCTTTGATCCCGGCGAAGTCCGCAGGGGTGAGCTGCGCGAAGGCGGGAAGAGCGAGGAGGAGGAGCAGCGCGATTCGCTTCATGCCGCGAATCGTAATCGTTCCCGGCGTTCCCGCGGCGTCGCGATATTGCTACGATGCCCTCGATGCGTCCGGCCGCGCTCCGCGCCACGTTGATCTTTGCTGCGGGGCTGCTGCTGCGCCTCATCGTGCTGTTCCAGTTGCGGGCGATGCCGTTGTTCCGCACTCCGCAACTCGACGCGCTCGAGTATCTCGATTGGGCTCTCGCGATCGCGCGAGGGCACTTCTGGCACGGCGCCGCGCCGATTCATGGTCCCGGATATCCGCTGTTCGCAGGGCTCGTGCTGTGGCTGACGCAGGAGTCGGTGCTGATTCTGCAAATCGTGCAGAGCGTCGCCGGCGCGCTGACCGCCGTGGTCCTCTTCGATATCGGCCGGCGCATGTACGGGCTGCGATGCGGCACCGTCGCCGGCGTTCTCTACGCGACGTACGCTCCGCTGCTCCTCGTCGAGACCTCATTGCTGGCCGAAGGCCTGCTCATCACGCTGATCACCGTCGCGGTGTGGCTCGTCGTGCTGCCGCAGACGAAATTCCGCATCTTCCTTTGCGGCGTCGCGATCGGGTTCGCGGTGATCACACGTCCGACTGCGCTCCTATTTCTGCCGCTGCTCGCGCTCTTCATCCGGCCTCGCAAGTGGGTCGCGCTGTTCGCGCTCAGCGCCGCGTATCCCATCGCGCCGGTGCTCCTGCAGTCATGGCTCGTGACGGGCCATGTCGTGTTGGTGCAGTCGCGTGGTGGTGCGAACCTCTACGTAGGAGACTCGCCGATGCTGGCCGGATATCGATGGCCGCATCCGTCGGGCCGGCTTCGCGAGGCGTTGCACGGCGGCGTGATGCCGGGCGGTTCGTTCGACCGCTTTCATGGCGAGGCGTGGCGCGCCGGCATCCGCGACTCCGCGAAAGAAGAGCATTTCTTCGTGCAGAAGACGCTGGACGAGATCAGGAGTCATCCGCTGGCGTTCGTCCGTCTGATGGCGGCGAAGACGATCTGGTTTTTTCAGGCGGATGAAGTGCGGGACAGCGCGAACATCCACTTCTTCGCGCTGGGCTCTCCCGTGCTGCGCTACGGCCCCGGCTTCGGAGTGACGTTCGCACTCGCGGCCGCCGGAGTGTTCGTCGCCTTTCGCGAGAAGAGGATCTCGTGGCTGCTCGCCGGCTGGATCGCGATCTTCGCTGCGACGTCGATCGGTCTGATCATCGGCATGCGCTATCGGCTTCCGGTCGTACCGCCGCTGATGATCTTTGCAGGTCTCGCGATGAGCGCGCGATGGTGGCGTCAGGCGACAGTCGTCGCACTTCTTGCCTTTGCGGTTGCGCATCTCTGGATTCATGAACCGAGTCACGTGCTTGCGGAGGAGTACGCGATGACCGGGTTGTCCGAACGGCGGGAGGGTCATCTCGACGCGGCGCGCGCGACGGCGCTTCGCGCGGTGCGGCTCGACGCGTCGTCATCGCTCACGTGGCTGGCGCTGGGAGACATCGAGTTTTCGCGCAGAGACGCAGCGGCAGCGGAGACCGCGTGGCGGCGCGCATTGCTCGCCGATCCGATGACGTCCGCCGCCTGGGCCCACCTCGGGCTCGCGGCCGTGGAACGCCACGACTACAACGCCGCGGAGCGTGCGTTCATCCAGGCGATCTCCATCCGGCCTGACACCGAGCCGTTGATGAACCTCGCGAGTCTCTATCTGCTGGAGAATCGTTTCGATGCGGCCCGCGCGACGGTTGCCGAGGTGTTGCGGCTCACCGATCGTAATCCCGCGGCATACGTGCTCCTCGCGCGTGCCGCGCTGGGGCAGAACGATCGGCGGACCGCAGTGGAAGCCACGCGCAGCGCCGCCGATCTCGCGCCGGAGTCGCCTGACGTCGCGCACCTGAAGGCGATGCTCGGGATTCCCTAATTCATATGATCGTTCATCACGACGCCATCCCGGATCTCCACTACTCGTGACGCGCGCTTCGCCAGCGCCGGATCGTGCGTGATGATCACGAGCGTGCGCCCCTGCTTCCACAGCTCGTTGAAGATCGACATGATGTCGCTGCCGGAGCTCGTGTCGAGATTTCCCGTCGGCTCGTCGGCGAGGATGATCGCCGGATCCATCGCCAGCGCGCGTGCGATGGCGACGCGCTGCATCTGGCCGCCGGAGAGCTCCGTAGGCTTGTGATCGACACGGTCGCCGAGCCCGACTTTCGTCAGCAGATCCCTCGCACGTTCCCGCCGCTCGCGCACGGGAACGCCTCCGAACAGCATCGGCATCTCGACGTTTTCCTGAGAGCTGATGTGCGGAAGGAGATTGAAGTTCTGAAAGACGAAGCCGACGCGCCGGTTGCGGATCTCCGCCAGTTCATCGCGCGTCACTCCGGCGACGTCGTCACCTCCCAGCTCATACGAGCCTGCCGTCGGCGTATCGAGACAGCCGAGAAGATTCATGAGCGTCGATTTGCCGGAGCCCGACGGGCCGACGATCGCGACCATCTCGCCCTTCCTGATCTCGAGATCGACGCCTTTGAGCGCTTCGACCTTCACCTTGCCGGTGTCGTACACCTTGCGGATGCCCGACATGTGAATGATCGATCCGTTGCGGTTCATGCGAGTCTCCTATTCATAGCGCAGCGTTGCCGCGGGATCGATCGAGGCTGCGCGGCGAGCAGGGAAGTAGCCCGCCAGCACGCCGATCAGCCCGAGGATGCAGGACGTGAACATGCCGATCTGCAGCGACAGCGTCGGCCGCCCGAGGAACGAGAGCACTTTGTTGTGCTCGATGTCGATGAAGCTCATCGAGGCGACGAGCAGCGTGGCGATGGTCATCCCCAGCGCGCCGCCGACGAGCGTGTAGGTGAGCCCTTCGAGCACGAAGGGTACGATGATCCAGCGCCGCTTCGCGCCGAGCGCCATCTTCACGCCGATCTCGCGCGTCCGCTCCTTCACCACCGCGTACATGATGTTCGCCACGCCGACGCCGCCGATGATCAGCGTGAGCGCGCCGACGATGCCGAGAAAGAGCTGAATGCCGGTGAGGATGTTCTTCGTCACCTGGGAGCTCTTCACCATGTCCCAGGTGTGCATCGCGTGGTCGTCGCCGGGGTCATAGCCGTACTTCGGTCCGAGCACTTCGTTCAGCTTTCGCAGCTCGGCCTTCATCTGTGCGGGATCCTGGACTTCGATCACGAGCTCCTGCAGGACCTCGCGGCTGAACTGCGCGCGGAACGTCGACATCGGAATGACGGCATGATTCGAATCGGGCCCGCCGTACATCCCCATCTGCGTCTTGTGCTGCATGACACCGATCACGAGATATGGCGAGTTGGCGATGAGCAGCGTCTTGCCGACGGGATCTTCATGGCCGAAGAGATCCTTCGCGACTTCGTCGCCGAGGAAGATGACGCGACGGCGCTGCGCTTCGTCCTCGTCGTTGAAGAAGCGTCCGCCCGCGACCGGGTAGTGTTTGCGCGACTCGCCATACGATGGATTCGTGCCGATGATGCGGAGGTTTTTCACGGTGCGCCCGTACGTTGCCGGCCGCCACGTCTGCATCTCGCCGTGCACGGCGCGCAGCTCCGGCATGCGCTCGCGGATCCAGTCGATGTCGCCGGCTCGAACGTGAATCGCGCGGCCGGCGGGGAGGCCTTTGTAAGTCTTCGACGTCTCGCCCGGCCAGATCACGGCGAGGTTCTCGCCCGTCGAGCGGCGGTTCCTGTCGAGCTGCCGCTTCAATCCTTCGCCGAACGCCAGCAGCATCAGGATCGCGACGGTGCCCCACGCGATCGCCGCGATCGTGAGATACGCCCGCTTCTTCTGCAGACGCGCCGAACTGGCGAAGAGGGTGGAGATGATGGTGAGGTCGCTCATGATCCGGTCTCGTGGTTGCGCGGGCTCGCGGGCTCGCGGTGGTTCGCTCCTTCGGCCTTTCCCGCGAGCCCGCGAGCCCGCGTATCCGCGTAACCAGTCATAGTTTCATTGCCACCACAGGATCGAGCCGCGCGGCGTCGCGCGCGGGGAAATAGCCGGCGATCAATCCGACCAGGCCGAGCGCGGCGGCCGTCAGCAATGCCACGGCCGGCGACACTTCGGGATGGCCTACGAATTCCTCTGCCGCTTTCGGGAAGATCGAGCAGATGCCGATCGAGATCGCGAATCCGAAGGCACCGCCGATCGCCGTGACGAGCATCGTCTCAACCAGGAACTGCATCAGGATCCAGCGCTGCTTCGCACCGAGGGCCATCTTGATGCCGATCTCGCGCGTGCGCTCTTCCACCACCACGTTCATGATGTTCGATACGCCGATGCCGCCCACGATCAGCGTCAGCACGCCGATGATTCCGAGGAAGGTGTTGAACGCGAGCATGAAGTTGTCGAAGAACTTGAACTGATCCGTCGTGTCCCACGCCGCCAGCGCTTCCTTGTCGGAAGGATCGAAGCGCAGCTTGTGCGCGAGTGCGGTGCGCACCGCGTCGATCGTCTTCTTCGTGTCCGCCGCGGACGGCGGCTGGAAGATGAGATCGTCGATGTACTTCTCGCCGGTGAGCGCGCGATACGTCGTCACCGGGATGAACATCTTCTGGTTGTCGGGGCCGTTGTAGTTGGAGTCCTGCGCCTTCTTCTTCAGCACGCCGATGACGAGGAAGGGCGACTGGTTGACGAGGATCGTCTTTCCGACGGGATCGATCGTGCCGAAGATGTCGGCCGCGAGCTTGTCGCCGAGGAAAGCGACGCGGCGCTGGTCGCGGACGTCGAGAGCGTCGATGAAACGGCCGCCGGGCGAAGGGACCTGATTGCGCATGCTGCCGTAGACATCGTTCACGCCCGCGGTGTCGACGCTGATCGTCTTCGCGTTGTACTCGACGCGCAGGTTGTTCTCGTATTCGCCGCAGATGCCTTTCAGCTCGCGCACCTGCGCCTGGATGTAGGCGACGTCTTCGTCGGTCATCCGGAGCTTGCGTCCCTTTCCGAGGCCCTGGAAGGGGATGGACGTTGCGCCCGGCCAGGCGATGACGATGCGGTCGCCGAGGCCCGCGGTCTGCACGATGAGGTGCTGATGCAGCCCGTTGCCGAAAGCGAGCATGAGGCTGATCGCCACGGTCCCCCAGACGATTCCGAAGATCGTCAGAAACGTACGGAGCTTCTCTGCGCGAACATCGCGGAGGAGCTGGGCGAGGACGTCGTGGATGGTGATCATGATGTGGTCACGCGGGCTCGCGGGTACGCGGGCTCGCGGTGCTGCGCTGCTTCAGGTCTACCCCGAGCCTGCGCTCCCGCGTGCCCGCGCAACCAGTTACGAAATCTCCTTCGGCGGCCGCTCGACGACCTTCTGACCCTTCGTCAGTCCCGACACGACTTCGACGTTCAGGCCGTCGCTGATGCCGGTCTTGATCTCGAGCTTCTTTGGCGTTCCCTTCGGGTCGTCGCTCCGCACTTCGACGGTGGCTTTCTTCCCTCCGTCTTCGAACGTGACGAGGCGCTCGGGGATCGTCAGCACATCTTTCTTTTCTCGGATGATCACGTCGGCGTTCGCCGAGTAGCCGGCGCGCAGCGTGATTTGATTCGACTTGTCGAGCTCGACTTCGACATCGAAGAGCGTGGCGCCTTCCTTCTGCTGCGCCTGCGGTGCGATGCGCGAGACTCTGCCGGTCACGACGTCCGTCGGCAATGCGCCGACTTTGATCCGCGTCGTCATCCCGACGGCGAGCTTGCCGACATCGATCTCGTCGACGGTGCCTTTGAAAATGAGATCGCTCATGTCGGCGACGGTCGCCATCTCGGTGCCGGGCTGATACGACGTGAGCGGCACGATCGGATCGCCGGGATTCACGGAGCGGGTGAGGATCGTGCCTGCCGCCGGCGCACGGATGATCGACTCGGTGCCGGCGCTGGTTAGACGGCCCTTGCGCGTGAGATCGCGATCCTGTTCCGCCTTGGTCAGCGCGACTCTCGCCAGCTCGTACGATTCCTTGCGCGCGTCGACGTCGGACTTCGGCATCACGCCCGACTTCGACAGCTCGACGGCGCGCTGGTAATCCGCCTCCGCTTTCCGGAAGGAAGCGGCAGCGGAGTCGACGCGGCGATCGACTTCCGTGACCTCGAGCGGCGTGGGATCCGGCGCGATCTCGAACAGCGGATCGCCGGCATGCACCGTGTCGCCGACCTGCACCAGCGCGCGGCGCACGATGCCGGAGATCTTCGACTTCACCTGAAATTTCTGCCGCGGCTGAATCTGCCCGACCGCGACCGCCTTCTCCACGATCGAGCCGCTCGTGACGGAAACTTCCTTCAGACCGTCATCCGCTTTCCGGCCGTTGCGCGCCCAGGCGTAGACGCCTGCACTGCCACCTGCAATGAGAACGAGTGCAACGAGAACGATCCCTAGCTTGCGCATATCTCCTCTGACGCTGGGAGATACGCAAAGTTAGGGATTGGGTTGCATGTAGGACAGGCGCCCTCGCCTGTCGAGTGTGTACGACAGGCGCCCTCGCCTGTCGGAGATGGGAGGGACAGGCGAGGGCGCCTGTCCTACACTCACTCCTCCCGTTCCTTGGCGATTCGCTGCACCCACTCGGGGACCTGGGGATCGGTTTCGAAAACGGCCTCGTCCATTCCTTTCGTCACGCCCCAGCGCTCGATCCAGCCGACGCCGCCGCCGAGCCATTCGTCGGGCGACGCGTAGGCGGAGTCGCTCATCGCGTTCTCGAGCGTGACGAAGTCGTAGCCGCGTGCGCGCATCATCGAAGCGAGCTCGTCGAACGTGTCGGCGTTCAATTTCGAAGCGTGGAGCAGCAGGATCTGCGGGATGTCGCGGCCGAATACGAGGCGCGACTCATGCTCGGCCCAGTCGAAACGCTGCCGCATGTAATCGATGTAGGCGCGGCGGATTGCGGGACGCTGCCACCACGAAGCGATGTCGTACGCTGCGTCGAAGATCCAGTCGGAATCGTCGATCGTCACCGGAGCGACGAGGTAGCCGCTCCGCGCGAGGAAGCGATCCACCTCGTCGCGCGATTCGCGCGTCTTGCCTGTCTCGAGGTAGGGATGGCGGAACCAGACCGGCGCGCGGCCGAGAACGCGCGTGGTGATCGCATCCCCCCGCGCGATATCGCACGTGAAATCCTCGGCGCCATCTTCATCGAGCTCCATGTGCGACCAGGTGTGATTTCCGAGATCGAATCCCATCGCGTGCCACTGCTCGAGCAGGGCAGCGCGGCGAGGATCATCGGCGACCTTGACCTCGTTCACGAATCCGGTTGCCGGCACATGCGCCTTCTGCAATCGACTCAGGAGCTCGCGAGTGATCTCGGTTTGCCGGGCGAGGGAGTGCAGGTCGTCATCGACATCGGGCACATCGTCGAATGTGACTGCGACTTCGCGCGCCGTGAGCGGCGCGGCGAGGGCGAGGATGAGGAGCAGGCTGAGAATCATGATGCGGATTTGTTGCAACGTTCTCGCCGGGCGCTTGAGTAGACTGCCCGGGCCTATTGCCCGCTGCCTGAAAAAGGGGTGCCGATTGAAGAAAGCTCTCATCATCACTCTGCTCGCGTTCACCGCCATCGCGAAGGACGCTCCGAAGCCGAAGCCATTCGATCCCGCCGAAGACATCAATAAACCGCGTGCCGATGCGCGGCATGTGATGTTTACGACTGACGAGGCCACATGGTCTTCCGTCGATCTTTCCCCCGACGGCCAGACGCTCCTCTTCGACCTCCTCGGCGACATCTATACGGTGCCGGTCGCAGGCGGGAAGGCGAAGGCCATTACGAAGGGGCCGGCGTGGGATTACCACCCGCGCTACTCGCCGGACGGCAGGACGATCGCGTTCACCACGGATCGCAGCGGCATCGAGAACGTCTGGCTGATGGATGCCGATGGCTCGAATCCGCGGGCGCTGACGCAGGAGAAGGGCTTCTACATCCGCTCCGCGGCGTGGTCGCCCGATGGCGCATTCATCGTCGCGCGGAAAGAGGATGCGCGGCGCGGCGGCATTCCTCCGCAGGAGCTGTGGATGTGGAGCATCTACGGCGGCTCCGGCGTGAAGCTCACCTCGAGCGATGAGATCAACAACGCGGCCGGGCCTGTCTTTTCGCCGGACGGCCGCTTCATCTATTTCGCCGCGCGCCAGCGGCGCTTCAGCTACACGCCCGATCTCAGCAACGGGCTCTGGGCGATCATGCGCTACGACCGGCAGAACGGCGACACGAAGCAGTTGACGTCGGGCATCGGCGGCGCAGCCCGCCCGGCGCTCTCGCCCGATGGGCACACGTTGTTCTTCGTCAGCCGGCGCGATGCCGATACGGATCTCATCGCGCGCAACCTCGACAGCGGCGCCGAGCGGATTCTCGTCGCGAAGACGACGCGCGATGAGCAGGAAGGCTTCACGGCGATGGACGTCTGGCCGAACTACGCGGTCGCGCGCGACGGAAAGACGATCTACTTCTCGAATCACGGCAAGCTTGCGCGGCTCGACATCGCGAGCGGCAACGTCACGAACATTCCGTTCACCGCGGACGTCGAGCAGTGGCTGGCGCAGCGCGTCGCGTTTCAGGATCGCGTGGAGAGCGGTCCCGCAGTTCATGCGCGCATCCTCCGCTGGACCTCGCAGACGCCGGACGGCAAGGCTGTCGTGTTCGATGCATTCGGCCGGATCTGGGCGCAGGCGATCGAGAACGGGAAAGCGGTTGGTTCTCCGCGCCGCCTGACGCCGGACGATGCCTCGCTGCCGGCGCGCGAGTATTCGCCGGCAGTCTCGCCGGACGGCAAGTGGGTCGCCTACGTCACCTGGTCGGACAGGAACTTCGGCGACGTCTGGCGCGTGCCGTTCAACGGCGGCGCACCGCAGAAGCTGACAAAGATCTCCGGCCACTACGCGAACCCCGAGTGGTCGCGCGCCGGCGACAAGCTCGCGATCATTCGCGGCAGCGGACTCGAGTTGCGCGAGCGCCAGCCCGAGGAAGAGGAGACGTTCGACATCACCTGGATGCCGTCGGGAGGCGGCGATCTCCAGTACGTAACGACGGTGAACATCGCCGATACCTTCCGCTTCCATCCTCAGGCGTGGTTCAACGCGGACGGCACGCGTCTCTTCTATCGCGATTTCATCAAGCCGGCGAAACCCAACGACGATCCGAAGAACGATCTGATCTCGATCCGCCTCGACGGCACCGACCGGAAGGCGCTGCTCCGCTTCCCCGCGATCGGTGATCTCAACCCGTCACCCGACGAGAAGTGGATCGCCTTCACCTCGCGCGACAACGTCTACGTCACGCCGTTTCCGAACGTGCTGATGAAGGAGCCGCCTGCAGTCTCGTTAAAGGAAGGCGCAGTGCCGGTGTGGCGTCTTTCGGAAGAGGCGGGCGGCTACGTCGACTGGGCCGACGGCGGCAAGACGATCACCTGGAACCTCGGCAATCAGTTCCATCGCCTGCCGCTCGCCAACGCGCTGGCGTTCGTCGAAGAGCAGCGGAAGAAGGCCGAGAAGAAAGATGATGCGAAGAAGGACGACAAGAAGCCGGACGAAGAGCCGAAGCTGAAGGTGCCGAAGTCGGAGTCGATCGTCATCGATCTCTCGATGCCGCGCCCCGCTCCTTCCGGCACGACGATCATCCGC
This sequence comes from Acidobacteriota bacterium, assembly GCA_021325515.1. Taxonomy (GTDB): domain Bacteria; phylum Acidobacteriota; class Thermoanaerobaculia; order Gp7-AA8; family Gp7-AA8; genus JAJPHC01. The sequence continues at coordinate 125,825 of JAJPHC010000063.1, read as the reverse complement.
AACGCGCGCGTGATCACGATGAAAGGCGACGAAGTTCTCGAGCACGCCGATGTGATCGTGACGAACGATCGCATCACCGCGGTCGGAGCGAATCTCAAGGCGCCGGATGGTGCGAAGGTGATCGACGGCGCGGGCAGGACGATCATGCCCGGCATCATCGACACGCATGCGCACATGCACTACGCGAACTACGAGCTCTATCCCGAAGCGAAATGGGAGTACCTCGCGAATCTCGCGTACGGCGTGACCACCGTGTACGACCCTTCCGCGCCGTCGCTCGATGTCTTCTCGCAGGCGGAGATGGTGGATGCCGGACTGATGACGGGACCGCGCGTCTATTCGTCGGGCGACGTGCTGTTTGGCGGCGCGCAGACGGACATCTTCGCCGAGGTGAACGATCTCGATGATGCGAAGCGGCAGGTGCGGCGCATGAAGGCGTACGGCGCGCGCATGATCAAGGTCTACCAGCAGCCGGGGCGCTCGCAGCGCATCTACTTCGCGGAGGCCTCGCGCGGAGAGCACATGCTGCTGACCGCGGAAGGAGCGGGCGAGCTCGCGACGGATCTCACGATGGCGCTCGATGGCTTCACCTCGTTCGAGCACTCGCTGCCGGTGGAACTGGGCAACGACGTCGTGCAGCTGGTTGCGAAGTCGCAGACGTATTACACGCCGACGCTGATCGTCTCGTACGGCGGGCCATGGGGCGAGGAGTATCTCTGGCAGTCGCTCCTGAATCTGCACGACGATCCGAAGCTGCGCCGCTTCACGCCGCACTTCGTGATCGATGCGAAGTATCGCCGTCACGCGTGGATCGAGCCGTCGGAGTATCAGTTCCCGACGGTCGCGCATGGCGCGATGCTCGTCGCACGCGCCGGCGGCAACGTCTCCATGGGTGCACACGGACAGGTGCAGGGGCTCGGGCCGCACTGGGAGATCTGGGCGCACGCCGGCGAGAACGCGCCGAAAGGATTCGCGATGACGCCGATGGAAGCGATCCGCGCGGCGACGATCGCGGCCGCCGGAAAGATCGGCTTCGCCACGGATCTCGGATCGATCGAAGCCGGCAAGCTCGCCGACTTCATCGTGCTCGACGCGAACCCGCTCGACGACATCCACAACACGAACACCGTGCGATGGGTGGTGAAGAACGGCGTGCTGTATGACGGGGAGACGTTGAAGGTGCAGTAGAGGGTCACGCGGATGCGCGGGCTCGCGGGCACGCGGTCGAGGAAGAACCGACACCGCGAGCCCGCGTAACCGCGAGCCCGCGCGACCCCGGTAATCACGCCTCCAGCGCCGGCCTCGACGACGTCGATTCCTGCGAGACGACTGCGGCGGCGGCGACGCCGTTGCGGCCTGCGCGTTTCGCCGAGTAGAGCTGTTGATCGGCGGCGATCATCAGCGATGCGGCGTCGGCAGAGCCGGCGACTGCGGTGGCCACGCCGATGCTCACGGTGACTACGGTCGACGCCGATGAGTGTCCGTGCTGGATCGCGAGATTCTCGATGCGGCGCCGCAGCCGTTCGGCATGCGTCGTCGCGATCGCGAGATTCGTGGCCGGCAGCACCGCCACGAACTCCTCGCCGCCGTATCGCGCGACGAAATCCGTTGCGCGCTGCAGCGCTCCCTGCAGCGCGGCTGCGACCCGCTGCAGAACGACGTCGCCGGCGGCATGACCGTGATGATCGTTGTACGCCTTGAAGTGATCGACATCGATCATCATCACGGAGAACGGCGTCCGGTTGCGCGCTGCGCGGCGCCATTCGTTATCGAGACGGTCATCGAAGTAGCGCCGGTTGGGGATGCCCGTCAGCGGATCGAGCATCGACATCTCGCGCACCGAGGTGTAGAGGCGCGCATGATCGACGGCGACCGCCGCCACGCGCGCGAATGCCATCGCGGCTTCGGCGTCCTTCTGGTCGTACGCATCCTGCTTGTGGCTGTCGATGCTCATCGCGCCGATGATCTTGTTGTGCACGATGAGAGGGAGGCCGAGGACTGTGCGAACGGCGGCGAAATCGATGTCGTAGGGCCAGATGTCATCCGCCTCCGGCAGGTGAAGAATCACCGGCTCGGGAGAGGTTGCCAGCCGGCGGTTGTAGCCGTGAGTAGCGAGATCGCGAACGCGTCCGACTTCATCCTGCGAGTGGCCGTGGACTGCGAGGACCCGCATCGCATCGCCTTCGAGGAGCTGGATGCTGCCGGCGTCGAAGTCGAGAACGCCGCGAAGGTTCACCATGATGCGTTCCAGTGTTTCGTTGAGGTCGAGACTCTCGGTGATCTCCCGGCCCGCCTGCTGCAGCCGCTCGTTGAGCAGGCGCGCGCGGCGCTCGGCGTCGTAGAGACGCGCATTGCGGATCGGCGCTGCGACCTGCGCCGCGGCCGTCGTGGCAAGCATCGCCTCTTCGTCGGTGAACCTGCGCCGCGGATCGTCGGTGTGAATGTTGATCGTGCCGATCACGTCGGAGTGGGTGATGATCGGCGCGACCAGAACGCTCTGCGCCGAAAGAGCGCGCAGTGCGTCTCGCGTCGCCTCCAGCATCGGACTGGTCTGCGCCTCAGGCACGATCAGCGGGCGCCTCGTGCGTGTCACGATCGCGCACGCCGCACCCTCGGTGAACGGAATCCGGAGGCCGAAGACGGCGGAGGGAACGGGACGCGTCGCACGGCAGGCGACGATCTCCAGCGCATCCTGCTTCTCGTCGATGAGCGCGATCATGCAGCCCGATGCGTTGAAGAGCGTGAGCATCTCGCCGGCGGCCGTGTCGAGCATCGGCGCCACTTCCGGCGTCATGGTGACGGCCTGCGTCAGCCGGTTCAGCGCGGTGAGAGTGGCCGCGTTCTCCAGCGCGTCACGCTGTGCATCGGTGAGCGCGACTGTGAAGCGTCGCCGGCTGCGCTGCACGATGATCGCGGACGTCACGCAGTACGTCGTGACGATCGCAATCATGATCGTGCGGAAGATGATGAGTGAGGTCGCCAGCGGCCGCTCTTCCACGACGCGGACGAACAACAGCATCGCCAGATAGAAAAGCGTCGCGAGCACGCCGGAGACCGCTGCCCGCTTCGCGTTCGTGTGCGTCTGATTCCAGACGGGAATGAGCAGGAAGGCAAAGAGCCAGCTGTGCTCCGCGCCTGATGCGTAGACGACTACCGTGCAGACCGCGAGGTCGCCGACGTGAAAGGCCCAGGCCGCTCCGGGGTGACGGCGGAGCAGGAGAACGGAGAGAGCGCCGTAGCCGAGGAGAAATGCGGTCACGACCGCGAACGGCGCGATCGCGAAGCTGCGCAACACGTAGATGTTGTGCGCCGCGATAGCCAGCGCGCCCATGATGCACGCACCGAGACGCACAAGCGGGACACGAATGCCCTGCGTCGAATCGTCATGCTGCGTCACGTGGTGAAGCACGGGAGGACCGTTCCATGATTGTACGCCTCCGTGCGACGATGGGCCCCGATCCAGGCCGTCCCATGTGCCTCATCATCGTCGCGCACCTCGTGCACAGGAGCTTCCCGCTGGTCATCGCCGCCAATCGCGACGAAGACCATCTGCGTCCCTCGCGTGCGGCCCATGCATGGGACGAAGCGCCGGATGTCTTCGGCGGGCGCGATCTTCTTGCCGGCGGGAGCTGGCTCGCGATTCGGAAGAACGGCAGATGGGCCGCGGTCACGAACATGCGCGGCTCTGCGAAGAGCGCGGACCATCGTTCGCGCGGTGCGCTCGTCTCCACCTTCGTCCTCGGAAATCGCTCGCCGATCGACTACGCGTCGTCGGTCGCGCAGGAGGCAGAGCTCTATGCCGGCTTCCATCTGCTCGCCGGCGTCGCGGGCGAATCGCTCGCGCATTTCGCCAGCGGCATGGATGCCGCGCGCGAGTTGCCGCCCGGCATTCACGGTGTCAGCAACGGCAGCCCCGGAGCGCAATGGGTGAAAGTCGAGAAGGGCGTGCAGGCGATGCGCGCCGCGATGGAGCGGGAGGAGATCGTGACGCCGCTCCTCACGTTTCTCGCGACGCCTTCGCCGGGCGAGCCGCTCGAGCGGAGCATCTTCGTGACCGGAGAGCGCTATGGGACGCGGTCGTCGACCGTGATCACGGCGGGCGCCGACGGCATTCGCTTCTTCGAGCGGGGATGGGAGAGCATGGGCCGGCGTGGTCCGGGAGTTGCTGAACAACTCGCCTGATGACATTCAGGCATGGAGTCGCGGCAGGCTTGCTGCTCATTCTCTCTGCGTGTCACAGAGACGAAGAGAAGGACACGCGGGACAAGCTGCGCTCATGGCGAAGCACCCTCGAGCTGGTGCGCCTGCAGCGTGAGCAGCACAACGTTCCCGCCGTGTATGCGAAGCAGGTCGTTGATCAGGCGATCGACGACGTCTCGAAGGAATTTAAGAAGCCACACGAGCGCGCGACGCGTGAGGAAGGGGAGCGTGTTCTGGCGCTCGCCGCAAAACAGCGATGAAGAAGAAAGACCTCATGAACCTGACGCTCGGAATCATCACGAGCATCGGCGGCTTTCTCGAGGTCGGATCGATGGCGACTGCCGCGACCGCGGGAGCGCTCTTCGGCTACAAGCTGCTCTGGGCGATCTTCTTCTCGACTCTCGGCCTGATCTTTCTGATCGAGATGTCGGGCCGGTTCGCCGCGGTGTCGAAGCGCGCGCTCGCCGATGCCGTCCGCGAGCGCTTCGGCTTCGTCTTCACCATCGTTCCCCGCCTGCTGGAAGTGCTCGTCAATCTGCTCGTTCTCGCGGCGGAGATCGGCGGCGTCTGCCTCGCCATCAAGCTGGTGACAGGCTGGCCGATCGTTGCACTCGCGATTCCCATCGCGCTCCTGCTCTGGCTCGTGATCTGGTTCGGCACGCTCTCCTGGATCGAGAACTCCACCGCGATTCTCGGTCTCATGACGATCGCATTCGTCGTCGCCGCGTGGAAGCTGCATCCCGATCCGCACGAACTGCTGAGAGGTTTCGTCCCGTCGCGGCCGTCGGAGGGAGCCGCGAAGTACTGGTTTCTTGCCGTGAGCATCGCCGGCTCGACGATCTCGCCTTACATGTTTCACTTCTACTCGTCCGGCGCCGTCGAGGAGAAATGGGATGAGGAGAGCCTGACGTCGAACCGGCTGACGGCGATCGGCGGAATGGGTTTCGGATGCCTGATGTCGATCGGAGTGCTGATCGTCAGCGCGCGCGTATTTCTTCCGCTGCACATTCAGGTCGATTCGTACGAGCAACTCGCGGTGGTGCTCTCGCCCGTGCTCGGCCGCTGGGGATTCCCGCTGTTCGCCGGCTCACTCGGCGTCTGCTGTTTCGGCGCCGCAGCGGAGCTCGCACTGTCGACCGGCTATCTCATCGCGCAGACCTTCGGATGGAACTGGGGCGAGGACCGCAGGCCGCTGGAGGAAGCGCGATTTTCGGCGACGTACTCGATCGTGATCGTGCTGGCCGCGGTGATCATGACGACTGGTCTCGATCCGTTGAAGCTCACGCTGTTCTCGATGGCGCTGACCGCGGTGATTCTTCCGGCGGTCATCGTGCCGTTTCTTCTGCTCGTCAACGATGAGCACTATGTCGGCAAACACGTCAGTGGCTGGATCGGAAACACAGTCGTGGTGATCGTGGTGCTCGTCGCGTCCGTCATCGCGCTCGTGGCCATCCCGCTCGAGCTGGCGGGAGGGAGTTGAGATGAAGCTGGTGCGCGACGTTCTCGACAAGCAGATCCGCGGCCGCGACGGCGAGAAGCTGGGGAAGGTCGACGGCATCATTCTGGAGCTGCGCGAAGGGGAGCCGCCGCGCGTCGCGTATCTCGAGCTCGGATCGGCGACGATGGCGCGCCGCATCAGCCGGCGCCTGGAGCGATGGGCGATCGTGCTGAACCGAAAGCTCGGCGTACGGAGGCCGCGTTATCGCATCGCGTTCGATCGCGTCCTCGCCTACGAGGTCGATGTGAAGGTCGACATCGACACGAGAACGTCACCGGCGTTCGCATGGGAGCGCTGGTTTCGCGATCACATCATCCGCAGGATTCCGCCAGGATGAAACGGCAACTCCATCTCGAGCTCCTGCTCGGCCGCGAAGTATTCAAGGCGGATGGCGAAAAGGCCGGACGCATCGAAGAAGTTGTTGCGGAGCAGCGCAACGGAGAATGGATCGTGAAGGAGTTTCTGATCGGAACGTTCGGAGTGATGGAGCGCTTTTCCATCCATCATTTCGGCAGCACGATCCTTCGCCGCCTCGGCGCCAAGGGCGCGAGCCCCAGCGCGCAACGCGTCAAGTGGAATGATCTCGATCTGAGCGATCCCGATCGTCCTCGCCTGAAGTCATGAGCAGCGCGCACTCGGCCGGAATCCGCCAGCCGCCTTCGGACTCCGGCGGGGGAGTCCCCGCACCGCCGTAAGCCGGCGCATTCGTCGAGAGGACGAGCTTCCATTGCCTGCCGGCAGGAGGCGCGAGCAGCGGTTCGGGCACCGTGTCGAGGCGCAGGTCGCGCCCGAGGTTCACGATGAGGAGACGCTCGGGCCAGCGGAGGAGAAGTGCATCGGGACCGAGGACCGCAGTGCCGGCTAACGATTCGCTGCATCGCAGGCGAAGGAGATCGCGATGCAGCTCGACGACGACGCGATTTCGCTCGCGCTCGCCGAAGTCGAGCTTGCAGCGCTCGAACGTCTCGCGCGCATGCGGCGGCGCGAGCGGATGCTCGCCGGTGGCGATGCTGGGGAATTGCTGGAGAAATTCGCGGCGCCCGGCTGCCACCGCCTTCGCCAGCTCCGGCTGATGATCGGCAAAGTAGAGAAAGGGAGTGGAAGCGGCGAACTCCTCTCCCTGAAAGAGCAGCGGAGTCTGAGGCTGCAGCAGCAGGAGCGCCGTCATCGCGCGAGATCGGCCGGGGCTCGTGAGTTGATGGATGCGCGCGCCGGCCACCGAATTCGCGATCTGATCGTGATTCTGCAGATAGCAGACGAAGCGATCGGGATCGAGGTGCAGCGATGGCGTGCCGCGCCGCTGCTTCTGCCAGCGATACCACTGTCCCTGGTAGAGAAAGCCGTGCAGCGCCATCGCCGTGAATTCGTGCGGAGTGCCTGCGTAGTCGGTGTAGTAGGCCTCCCGGTTGCCGGTGAGCGCGACTTGCGCGGCGTGATGACAGTCGTCGTTCCAGAGCACGTCGACTCCCCAGCGATCGATCAGAGCCGCTTCCTGCGGCTCGTTCTCCGCGCTGATGACGATTCCGCGATCGCCTGCCGCCGCGCGCGCCCGCGCCACGATCTCTCCGATCACCGAGCGATCGGTGATCGATTGCGTAGCGTCGAGCCGCAGCCCGTCGAAGTGAAACTCTTCAATCCAATACGCGGCGTTGTCGGCGAGAAACTCGCGGACACCCTTCTGCGTGAAGTCGAGCGCATCCCCCCATTCGTTCTTCTCGTGCGTGAAGTACGAGGGGGTGAACTGGCGGAGGTAGCAGCCGTCGGGACCGAAGTGGTTGTAGACGACATCGAGAACGACCGCGAGGCCGAGGGCGTGGGCGCGATCGACGAACGCGCGGAGATCATCCGGAGTGCCGTAGTGATGGTAGGGAGCCCAGAGATCGACGCCGTCGTAGCCCCAGCCGAAGGTTCCGGCGAATTCGTGCAGCGGCATCAGCTCGATGACGTTGATCCCAACGTCTTTCAGCAGCGGCAGTTTCTCAGCGGCCGCGGCGTACGTGCCCGCCGGAGTGAACGTGCCGATGTGGATCTCGGAGTAGACGAGGTTCTCGCGAGTGATGCCGCGCCAGTGCGCGTCGTTCCAGCGATACGCCGTGGGGTCGATGACCGCAGAGAATCCATGCGGGCCATCGGGCTGGAATCGCGAAGCGGGATCAGGGTAGGTCTCGTTCTGATCGTCGATGCGGAACTTGTAGAGCCCGCTCTTCGCAAATCCTGCGAAGTAACCGTTCTCCTCGGGATCGAGCGGTATCTCGTCGCCGTCGTCGAAGACGACAGAGACCGAGCGGCGCCCCGGCGCCCAGACGCGGAAATGAGCGCCGCCGGCGGTCACTTCCGCGCCGGCGGCACGACGACGCACGAACATCACTCAGGGAAGGTGCAATTCAAACGCCGAGGTGGAGCGCGGACGTCCTCGTCCGCGAGCCGCTGCCGTCGAGGCAGCGATTGCCCTCGAGAACAAAGTGCGGACGAGGCGTCCGGGCGTATATCTGGTTGACGACATTTTTAGTCGTGTTAGGCAACGCGTAAACTTTGTCTCAGACAGCAACGGGATAGTTGATCCCAACGCTGTTGATGATTGCGTTATCTATAACAACATCAACTTCGGCCACGGCACCCAAGTCGCTTCAATTGCTGCTGGCCGGACGTTGGGGGTTGCCAAACAAGCAACGATCGTTAGCGTTCGAGTTCTTGGATGTGACAACAGGGGCTCAACAGCCGACATTCTTGCCGGTATCGACTGGGTAGTGAGAGATCACAGCGTCGTACAGGATCTAGACCTAGCTGCCTTGCACACGGTAGAAGCTGGTATAACGTTCGTGGCATGCGCTGGAAATGCTTTTCACGATCCAATAACGAACGAGGTGACTCGCTCGCTTTAACGCTTGCGGAAACTCTCCAGCAAGAGTTGGTAGCTCAACGATTTACTCCGATCAAAATGGCAGAAGCACAAGCACGGTCGGTGCGACCGATAGGTATCACAGCTTCTCGAATGATTCCGACTATGGCAACTGCATCGACATTTTGGCTCCCGGGGTAGGTGTGGCCACGATGTCCGCATCGAATTTTGTGAACACATTTTCGGGTTGCTCGGCGGCAACGCCATATGTTTCCGGTGTGGCGGCTTTGCACTATGAACGATATGGGTTTACGAACGCGCCCAGCACAATCCAAGGTTTGTTAAAAGACTGCGCGACGCCGAACAAGATCACAAATCTCGGGCTGGGAACGCCCAATCTACTACTCTTCACGTTCGTTCCCAGAAGACGCGCGTGCTGCACATTCTAGAGGCCTCTACTATGCGGAAACGGGCCACCTTGCGTACGCTCCTCGCGATTCTGATCTTTGCCTGTTGCACGCCGCTTTTTTCGGCGAACATGTATGTCGTTCCTGTGTGGGGAGCGTCTGTGCGTGGGGCGACAGGCACTTACTCCTCGGTGTTGTCACTCACCAACTTGTCCGACGTTGTCGCCAACGTCACTGTTGCCGGGATCTTTCCCGCCGTTGCCGATCCATGCGTGAGCAGCTGCGAGAACACGCGTCTCTCTCTTCAGCCCCGCCAGACTCTGACCATCGACTCGGAATCCGCGATTGTCTTTGGCCAGCGCGTACTTCGGTTTGGATCGTTCTCGCTCGAGTGCGATGTGCCGATCCATATCGAAAGCGAGATCTACCGATATCCGGCAGCACTCGTGGCGCAGACCGTTTCGATTGCGCACGGCTGGCTTCCCCCAGGCACGAGCGTGATTGCACGAGGTGCACCGCTCATACAGGACAGCACCTTCCGTCTGTACTTCGTCAATCCGAACGAATTTCCGATTGCGATTCGATACCGTTACGGCGATCGATCGGGCTTGGTGACCGTAGCCCCCGGGGCGACTTCGATCACGGAGTTACCGGGAGGCGCGGGCGGGAACCAGGGAGGGAATTTCTTTGGAATCAGTAGCGAGCGCTTTGAAGCCCTCGGTGCCGACGTGATCGTCTCGTCCGATTTTCCGTTACCTCGCTGCCTCTTCGTCGCTTGCTCCCGGATTCCGCCCGAGTGTCGTCACGGCAGAGGCTCGCGTGCCCTAGGAGTCGCTCCTCAACGGTTGATCGCGTGTGGCGGCGGACGTCAGGAAGTCGTGGGGATCCGAGCCCGGTTTCGCGATCGGCGACTTCTTTTGCAGCATGAAGACCGGCGCGCCGGCAGTTCGTATCGGCGATCACCCGCCGCAGGATCGGCATCCCGACGTTGTTCTTGCCGCGCGATATGTGAAGGTGCAAGTCAGCCGCTGAGGGGTGGAGCGCGGACGTCCTCGTCCGCGGGCCGCTGCCGTCGAGGCAGCGATTGCCCTCGAGAACAAAGTGCGGACGAGGCGTCCGCACCCCACTTGCCTGGGGTGGAGCGCGGACGTCCTCGTCCGCGAGCTCCGTGGCGCGAAGTGCGGACGAGACGTCCGCACCCCACTTGGTCCTCGTCCGCGAGCTGCTGCCGTCGAGTCAGCGGTGTTCTTTGCGACACTCACGCGATTGCTACGGCAGCCGCATTCACCACGGCGGCGATGCGCACGGCGTCGTGCACATGTTCTTCGGTGAGGCCGCCGTTGAGCACGGCTTCTTCGTGTGAGCGGATGCAGACCTCGCAGCCGTTGATCGCGCTGACGGCGAGGCAGAAGAGCTCGAAGTCGGGCTTGTTCGTCGCCGGCTTTGCGATGCGCTGCATCCGGAGTCGAGCCGGGCGTTCACCGTAGGAGGGCTTTCCAACCATGTGGCGGAATCGATAGAAGACGTTGTTCATCGCCATGAGGGACGCCGCGGCGAGCGCGTCGTCGATCACGGCGTCGCCGGCGAGCTCGCGCCCGTCGGCGATCAGCGCGTCGCGCAGCGCGTGATTGCGGGTGGCGACCGCCGAAGCGATCGCCACACCGTAGCGCTGTGCGGGCGTGAGCAGGCCGGGTGCAAGCACTGCCTGCAGATTCAGCTTGATGTCGCGCGCCGGCTCGGAGATGGACGCGCGCAGCTCTTCGACCGCATTCATGTCATCCGACCTTGATCGTTTCCTGTCCCTTGCTCCAGTTGCAGGGGCAGAGCTCATCGGTCTGCAGTGCATCGAGCACGCGAAGCGTTTCGGCGACGCTGCGGCCGACGGAGAGATCGTTCACGTTCACCCAGCGGATCGTCCCTTCCGGATCGACGATGAACGTGGCGCGAAGAGCGACGCCGGCATCCTTGCGGATGATGCCGAGCTCCTGGCCGAACGAGGCCGAGATGTGGATCAGCGGGGTGTTGATCTTCTGCAGATCGTCGTGCGAATTACGCCAGGCGAGGTGCGAGAACTCGTTGTCGGTGGAGCCGCCGACGACGACGGCGTCGCGCTCCGCGAAGTCCTTCGCCGCCTTGTCGAGCTCGACGATCTCTGTCGGGCAGATGAAGGTGAAGTCCTTCGGATACGAGTAGAAGACCAGCCACTGGCCGGAGAAGTTGTCATTGCTCAGCGTCGCGAACTCTTTGCCCTTTTCGCGGCTGACGCAGGCCTGCGCCTTGAACTGGGGGAACTTGTCACCAACGGTCAACATATTGTCTTTCGACTCCTTTCAATACTGGATGATGTCTAAACACCATCCAAATTTTTTTAACGTTTCTTCTTCACGCCGTGCATCACGACCTGGTAATCGCGGATCTGATATCCGCGCAGCCCCTCGATGTTGCAGACCTGCACCTTCTCCCACGGCACGTCGTGAATCGAGCCGTCTTCGTCATCGACGAAGTGGTGATGCCGCTCGACGCGAGGGTCGAACACCACCGCGTTGTCGGCGAGATCGAGCGTCTTCAGCAGGCCCTTCTCTACGAACAGATTGAGCGTGTTGTAGACGGTGGCGCGGGAGATCCAGGGGAAGTTGTCCCGCACGCGGCTCCAGACGAGATCGGCTGAAGGGTGCTCATCGGTGAAGAGGACGTACTCGCCGACCGCCACGCGCTGGGCGGAAGGCTGGATGCCATGCTCGCGGAGCAGTCCGGCTGTGTCGCGCTTCACGGCGATTAGACTATGTCTAAAACGGGATCGTGTCAAGTGCGGCATTGGTCGTGCTCTTGTAAGAGGCATGAGAGACCACGATCCTGATCCGGATGCGACCCTTCCCCTCCCGGGAAGAGTGCTGGAACTGCTGCAGAAGCGCGACGAGGAAGAGCGCAGAGAAGAGGCCCGAGAATCCGAGGACGAGCGCGCCTCAGGGGCGTGCCCGTAGGCCTTCGTCGCTCCTGCCTCGCTTGTGCCGGTAGAGCCTCCGGTCGCAGGCGAGGATCAGATCCGTCAGCGTGTCGCGCGACGAAGCCGACGTCGCGACGCCGCTGCTCATCCGGACGGGGAGCCCTTCCAACTGCCGCAGCCGCTGCTCGATCGCTCGCGCCTCCCTGGCGCCGGTGTCCGGCAGCAGCAGCAGGAACTCGTCTCCACCATAGCGCCCGACGAGATCGCCGGCTCTCGTATTCGCCTGCAGCAGACCTGCGACTTCGGCGAGGATCCGGTCGCCTTCGAGGTGTCCCCGCCTGTCGTTGATTTCCTTGAAGTGATCGAGGTCGAACATCACCACGCTCAGCGTGCGATTCCGGCCGAGGATCTCGGCAGCCGCGCGAAAGAGAGCGCGGCGATTGAGGATGCCCGTCAGTTCGTCGGTGAGCGCGAGGGTCTGCAGTTCCTGATTCTCGATGTGAAGCCGCTGCTCCATCTCGTGGCGCCGCGCGGCGCTCCGCAGCCGGGCGATCAACTCGCTCGTGGTCGCGCTCTTCGGCACGAAGTCGTCGAAGCCGGCGTCGAGTGCGAGGAGCTTGTTCGAGATCTCGTCGAATGCCGTGTGCAGGATCAGATAGGGACGCTGAACGCCGGTTTCCTTTGCCAGAAACTGCCGCGCGGTCTCGACTCCGTCCAGGCCCGGCATCGCAAGATCGATCAGCGCAACTGCGAACTCATCCGTATGGAGCAGCGTGAGAGCGGCCGGGCCATCAGCCGCGGTCTCGACGGAGAAACCGGCGCGTGTCAGCAGCGCCTGAAGCAGCCTCGAGTACGAACTGTCGTCATCGACGACCAGCACGCGTAAACCATGCGCAGCATCATGGTTCGCGCGATCCGCCCTTCTACGGGCATGACCGGTGTCCACAGGCCCTCCATCGTGTTTCCTTCGAGCAAGGTAAATCCGTTTTCCGCCGCGAACGTGAGCTGGATCACCAAAACGCGAGTCGAGAATGTTGAAGCCATCGGTGCCGGCGTGTGGCGGCAGAGGCTCGCGTGCCATAGAGCCGCTCGTCAGCGTGTGAGCGCGTGCGCCAGCCGGTCGAAGTCGGCGAGGGAGAGCGTCTCCGCCCGCACCGCCGGCTGCAGCCCCGCCTCCTTCAACGCCTCCTCGGCCGCGCCGCGCGTGAGGTTCCGCCAACCGGTCAAGTTGTTGACTAACGTCTTACGGCGCATCCGGAACGACGTGCTGATGAGCTCCAGCAGCAGCTCGCGGTTCGCGGTGTATGCCGGCGGAACGGGATCGAGCACGACGACCGCGCTGCGCACCTTGGGCGGCGGATAGAACGATCGCGGATCGAGCGTCATGACCGTCCTCGCCGCGGCGAAGAGCGCGACATAGAGCGTGAGGAATCCGTAGGGATCAGAGCCCGGCTTCGCGATCACGCGGTCGGCGACTTCCTTCTGCAGCATGAAGACCGCGCGCCTGCAGTTCGGATCGGCGATCACGCGCCGCAGGATCGGCGTCCCGACGTTGTAGGGGAGATTGCCCACGGCGCGATACGGCCTTTGCGGCAACTCCGCCTCGACTGCGTCTTCGTGACGCAGCGCGAGGCGGTCGCCGAATCGTACCTCGAGATTCGCGGCGAGATCCGGATCGATCTCGATGGCGGCGATTTCATTCGGCAGCTCGACCAGCTTCTCGGTCAGCACCCCTTCGCCGGGTCCGATCTCCAGCACGAGCTCGCCGGGTTGCGCATCGATGGCCTCGACGATCTTCGCAACCGCGCCGCGGTTGCGAAGAAAGTTCTGGCCCCACTTTTTTTTCGGATGCGCCATCTACTGCGCCGGCACGTACGTCGGATCCTGCGTCGCATTATCGATCACAGATCCGTAGGCCGACACACGCCCCGTTCCGCTCGTCACCTCCACGGAGATACGCGCGTTGTACGTATTGCCGGGATTCATTCCGGCGATCACGCTTCCGAGCTGGCGGAACTCGTTCGGCGCCAGATCGAGCTCGGTCGTCGGCGTGACTTTCGAGTCTGGCAGATAGAGCGAGATGCGCACATGCGCCGGGTTGCCCGTCAGCTCCGCAAGACCGAGGTTCGAGCGGAAGTTCGCCGACTGCTCGAGTTGCAGGATCTGCAGCGCCTTGTCGCCTGTGCCGATCCCATCGGCCGGTGTGACGCCCGGAATGAACTGCCCGAACGTCCCGCCCTTCGTCGGACTCTCGCTCACGTCGATGCTGTACGTGCGTCCCGTCACGACGACCGACGAGGGCGCATTGGCGATGAAGAGAATCGAGCCGCCGCTGTTCGTCACTCCGAACATCGCCGGCAGCGCGTTGTCGAACGTCTTCACCTGTCCCGGTGCAACCGTGAACGCCGTGCCGCTCTTCGCGCCGGCCGGATTCGCCTGCGGGTAGTACGTCGGCGTCAGAGTGACGGAGGACGTACCGCCGTTGTAGATGCGGATGTCGGAGTGGAAGTTCGCGGCGCCGTTGTTCAGATCCGCGATTCCCGGCAGCACGTAGCGGGTCGCGTTGATCTGCGGCGGGATCGCCGGCATCACGGCCAGCGGATCAGTGGTGAGATTGTCGAGCACGGATGCGTACGCAGTCACGGCGCCCGTCGACGATTCGACCGTGATCTCGATCCGGCCGTCTTCGAGCGTCGTGATGCCGTTCACGGCGAGAAATGCGTTGAGCTGCTGATGCTCGCCCGGCATGAGACTGAAGGGGACGGTCTTCAGAACGGTGCCGTTGTCGTCGTAGACGCGGATCGAGCCGCTTGCTGGCGATCCGGACCCTTCCGCGATGCCAAGGTTCGTACGGAATTTCGTGGACTGAGCGATCTGCTGAAGGCTGAGCGTCTTCGGCGATGCCGTGGCCGGAATCCCGGGCAACGCGGGCGCACCCGAAGATCCGATGAACTTCGCGAATGGGACTGCCGCGATGAATTGCCCGAACGTTCCCGAGGCCGTGCTCGCATACGTGCGGCTCGATGCGTACGTGAGATTGCTCGAGGTGCTGAGCGGGCGGATTTCCAGCGCGCCGAATCCGACGTCGCTTGCCGCACCCGTCGCGCCGTATCCGAAGAAATCCTTCACGACGTCGTTCAACGCCACGGTCTGCGTCCCATTGACGGTCACGTTCGTGACTTTGCTCGCCGTCGTGCCGTTGCTTCTCGTCGGCGTAAAGGTCAACTGATATGTGATCGTGGATGCCGAAGCGTTGGTCAGCCGCAGATCCGAGAAGAACTGGCTGCTCGCGCCGTTCACGTGCGTGACGACGGGGATGATCAGCGCATTTCCGGGAGGCAGCGACTTGCTGCCCGAAGCGACCGGTGTGACGACGCTGACCGAGAGAGGAACGTTGCTCGTGCTCGACGGCGTGGTCACGCTGATCGTTCCCGTGTTCGCACCGGTGGGGAGGAGCGTCGGGTTCGCAGTGACCGTGACCGTCGTGCCGCCCGGCGGAATCGTTCCCGATGAAGGCGTCACGGACAGATAGGGCTTGTCGGTCGTGACCGAGTAGCCGGTGTCATTCGTGCCGGTCTTACCGGTTGGCGACGGGATGAAGAGCTTCAGCATGATCGGATCGGTCGAGCCGACGGGCACGGCAACATCCGCTCCCGTCTTCGAGTTCGCGGCGAACGTCGCCTGGGCCTGCACGACCGTGGTCGCCGTCGCCGAGTACGGGCCGGGACCGCCGCCGCAATTCGTGGCGCGCACGCGGTAGTAGTAGCTCGTGTTGGCGGTCACGCTGTGCGTGAACGTGGTCGAGAACCCGCTGATCGTTTGCGAATTGACGTTCGCGGAGAAGTCTGACGCCGTCGACTCGTCGATCTGGAATTGCGTGTTCGGATTGCTGACGGAGGTCCAGTAAACGCGATAGCTCGATCCCGACTGCGCAATCGTCGGCGCGCTGAGGCTCGGCGTGCACGTCGGCGCCTGCGCGTTGGCATAGGCGTAGACGATCGCCGGAGACGCACTCGTGTTGTTTGGATCGGTCGATCCCGAGAAGGCGATGATCGGCTGATCGGCAGTTCCGTTCACGTGCACGGTACTCGTGAATGAAGCGCCGGGAGCGAGTGACGATTGTGCGAAGCAGAAGACGAACGGCACCGTCGACCCCGGAATGGAGCCGGAGTCGAAGCATTGCGCACCGGAGAGTCCCGAATTGAAGTTCGCCAGCGAGCCGCTCGAAGCGCCGGGAGTCTCGAAGCCTGTGAAGATCAGACCGCTGCACGCCGTGCCGCCGTTGTTCGTCGTGACGCCAGTGCAGTTGCCGTTCTGATTGCAGATCACGCTGATGCCGAGGTTGCAGGACGTCGAAGAGCTGCCTTGCCTGGTCAGGATGCCGGTCGCCGGAACCCCGTCGGGGAACGTCAGCGTGAAGTTCATGCTCGTGCCGGTCACGGTTGCGCTCACTGCCGACTGTTGTCCCTGCGTGAACGCAGTCCCGGTAAACGTGGATCCATTCGCGGTTCCAATGACCTCCGCCTGGACGGTCTCAGGAGCGTTGGAGATGCACGCGTCGGCGGGACCATTGAAGGTCATCGGGCCTGACACTTGCGTTCCTGACTGCTGCACCGTCCAGACGATGGAAAAACTCGCCGGCACGCTGCCTCCGGTATGACAGGGCAGTTGTTCGGTAATGGTTCCCGTCCAGGTGCCGGCGAACGTCTGGCCGGCGGCCGGCAGAGCGATGAAGAGCAGCAACATCGAAACGAACGATAGACGGCTTCGAATCATGGGAACCCCTCTTTCCGTCAATGCTTGCTGAAGGTAAAAAATATACGTCGTGATCTCCAAGGCCGCAATCGTCGTCCTATAGACTGATGCAACATGGATCAGGCCACTTCACAAGCGAATATCGCTGCCGCACATGAAGTCATCTCCCGACTCCGCACCGAAGTCTCACGCGCCGTCGTCGGCCAGCAGCAGATCGTCGACCGGCTGATCGCCGCGCTGTTGATCCGCGGCCATGTTCTCGTCGAAGGTCTGCCCGGTCTCGCGAAAACGCTGCTCGTGAAGACGCTCGCCGGCGCGATCGACGCGACGTTCAAGCGCGTCCAGTTCACGCCCGATCTGCTTCCGGCCGACATCACCGGCACGCTGATCTTCGATCCGGCCGCGCGCACCTTCAATCCGCGCTTCGGCCCGATCTTCGCGAACCTCGTGCTCGCGGACGAGATCAATCGCGCTCCGGCGAAAGTGCAGAGCGCGCTGCTCGAGGCGATGCAGGAGCGGCAGGTCACGATCGGCGACTCCTCGTACACGCTTCCCGATCCCTTTCTCGTCATCGCCACGCAGAATCCGATCGAGCACGAAGGCACCTACACGCTGCCCGAGGCGCAGGTGGACCGCTTCGTGATGAAGCTGAAGGTCGACTACCCGAGCGCGGAGGAGGAGCTCCGCATCCTCAATCTCTATCTCGATCCGACGGCGGCGGTTGCCGGCGTCTTTCCCGTCCTCTCGCTCGCCGATATCCACGGTGTCGCGCAACTCGCGGCCGGCGTCCATGTCGACGAGAAGATCAGCCGCTACATCGTGCAGCTCGTCGCCGCGACACGGCGTCCGCTCGACGTCCGGCTTCCGGCGCTCGTGCAGTACGTTTCGTACGGTGCCTCGCCTCGCGCGACGCTGGCGCTCGCGCACGTCGCGAAGGCGCATGCGTTCATCCAGGGCCGCCCGTTCGTCATCCCGGAGGATGTGAAGAACGTCGCGCACGATGTCCTCCGCCACAGGCTCGTGCTGAGTTACGAAGCCGCTGCCGAGCAGATGACTGCCGATCGCGTGATCGACCAGATTCTCGGCGCCGTTCCCGTCCCCTGATGATGTGGTTCTCGAAGCCGCCGACGCCTCGCCGTCCAGTCACGCGGCGCGTGCGCGATCTTGAGATCGCGTCGGCACGACTGCTGCGCGCCGGCTTCGCGGGCGATTATCAATCGGCCTTTCATGGCCGCGGCATCGAGTTCTCCCAGGTGCGCGAGTATCAGCCGGGCGACGACATCCGCACGATCGACTGGAATGTCACCGCGCGGCACGGCACTCCCTTCGTCAAGGAGTTCGTGGAGGAGCGAGACCTCACGATCATCGTCGTCGTCGATGTCTCGGCCTCGATGGCATTCGGTTCCGCCGACTGGCGCAAGGCGGATCTGGCGGCGGAGCTGACGGCGATCTTCGCGTTCTCCGCCGTGCAGAACGCGGACCGCGCGGGACTGCTGCTCTTTTCCGACGGCGTGCGCACGTTCATTCCGCCGCGGCGCGGCCACCCGCATGCGCAGTTGATCGTGCGCACGGCCGCCGATGCTGCGATGGAAGAGTGTGAAGGGAATGCCGACATCGATTTCGCCGCGACGTTTCTCGATCGCGTGAATGTGCACCGCGCCGTGCTGATCGTGATCTCCGACTTCCTCGATCTCCACTTCGAGCGCGCGCTGCAGCGCCTCGGGCGGCGCCATGATGTCGTCGCGATGGCGCTCTTCGATCCGCGCGAGGAGCGGTTCCCATCGAAAGGACTGGCGCGGCTGCGCGATGCGGAGAGCGGCGAGCAGCGCCTCGTCGACCTTCCGGCGGGCGAAGTCAGCCGCCGCGCAGTCCAGCGCCACCAGCAGCTCGAGCGCCGCTTCAGAAGCACAGGCACCGACTGGCTCGCGATCAGCACGGCGATTCCCTACGACCGCGACCTTCTCCGATTCTTCCGCCAACGCAGTCTGCGCAGATGATGATCCCGATCCTCGTGCTCTTCGTGACGGCGACGTACACGCCGGCCTCTCCGGCGATCGGCGATCGCGTGACGATCAATTACTCCGCGCCGGTGACCGTGCAGCCCTCGCCCGACTTCGAGATCGTCTCGCGGAAACCGGCGCAGGTCGTGATCCGCACGTTCGACACGCATCCGATCACCGTGCACGCGAGTGCAGCGAATGGTGAGCCCGCGGGCGATGTGGTGATCGGGATTCGTTCCGTGCTCGCGCCGAACGACGCGCTGAAGCCTGCGCCGCTGCAGCCTCCGCGTGCGCTGGCCGCATCGCGCACGCCATGGATCGCGATCGCGATTGCGGCCCTGATCGCAGCGGCCGTCTGGATGCTCGCCTGGCGGCGATCGAGACGGACCACCGCAGCGGAGATCGAGTCGCGCGTTCCGCCCGACGAGCGCTTCCGCCTTGCGGTGCAGGCAGCCGCACGCCACCGGCTCCGCTGGGCAGCTCTTGCCGATGCGACGCGCACCTATCTCGCCGCGGAGTATCCCGGCCTCGGGCTCGAGCTGACGACGGAGGAGCTGTTGCGTCTCCATGCGATGCCTCCGCCGCTCCAGACGATTCTGCGGCAGGGCGATCTCGAGAAGTTCGCGCCATGGGGCGCGCAGCCGGGAGACTTCGACGAGGCCGCGAAGAGCGCGATTGCACTGATCCGGCCGAAGCCTGTCGTGGGAGGTGCGGAGTGACGCGCTTCGCCGCGCCGTGGTTCTTCGCGCTGCTGCTGCTCGTGATCGCACGAGCCGTTCTGCTTCTGCGCGACCGGCGTGCGGGACGCGGCATGTTCTCGTTCTCGTCGCTCTCGCTGGTTCGCGACCGGATGACGTTCCGATCGTCGCTCGCATGGATTCCCTTCGCGCTCGAGATCGCGGCGCTGCTGTTGCTGATCTACGCGCTGGCGCGTCCGCAGCGCGTCGTCCGCATGGCGGCGAACGACCGCTACGGCATCGACATCGTGATCGCTCTCGACGCCTCGGGCAGCATGGCGGCCGAGGATTTCCGGCCGCGCAATCGCTTCGGAGTCGCGAAAGAGCTCATCGGCGATTTCATCTCGCGGAGACAGGACGACCGCATCGGCATCGTGACCTTCGGCGTGCGCGCCGCGACGCGGGTGCCGATCACATTCGATCGCGATGTCGCGCAGGCGATCCTCAACAAGGCGCAGGTCGGCGACAACGGCGACGGCACGGCGATCGGCCACGCGATCGCGACATGCGTGAACCGGCTGCGGACGTCGAAGTCGCGCAGCCGCGTGATCATTCTTCTGACCGATGGCGTGAACAACGCGGGCTCGATCGATCCGCTCACTGCGGCGTCGCTCGCGGCTCAATATGGGATCAGGATCTACACGATCGGAGTCGGCAGCCGCGGCGCCGTGCCGATGCCGATCAAGCGTCAGAACGCGTTCACCGGCGAGATCGAGACGACCTACCAGCTCGTCCGCGCCGACCTCGACGAGGAGTCGCTGTCCGAGATCGCGCGGCGCACCGGCGGCGCGTACTTCCGCGCAACGGACGCGCGTTCGATGGGCGAAGTCCTGCAGCGCATCGATCAGCTCGAGAAGACGAGGCTCAACGCGCCGCGCAACGAGAAGGTGGAGGAGTTGTATGTCCAGCCGTTGATGTACGGCATCGCTCTGCTGCTCGTGGCGCTGCTCGCGGGAGAGACGGTGTGGATGAAGGTGAGCGCATGACGAGGCGAAGTGGGGCGCGGACGGACAGATGTGCGGACGAGGCGTCCGCACTCCAGTTGGGGTGCGGTGGAAACCATGCTTCACCTCCGAGCCCGCGAACCCGCGTGACCGCGCACCCCGGGGGGTTCGCTTGACCTTTCGTGATGCGCGCTTTCTCTGGTTGCTCGCGGCGGTTCCGTTTGCGGCGATCTTTTTCGTGGCGCGCGAGCGCATGCGCGATCGCCTTGCGCGGCAGTTCGTCTCCGAGCGTCTGCGCGGCGCGTCCAACACGATCCGCTGGCTGCGGCCGTGGTTCCTCACGCCAGGGATTGCGCTCGGGTTCTTCGCGCTCGCCGGCCCGCAATTCGGATCGCGGCTTCAGATCGTCGAGGCGCGCGAGGCGAATCGCGTCATCGTGCTCGATGTTTCCAACAGCATGCTTGCGGAGGATGTGGGAACCTCGCGGCTCGATGCGGCGAAGTCGGTGGCGAAGCGCATCATCGCCGCGCATCCCGGCCGCATCGGCATGGTGATCTTCGAGGCCGATGCCGAGGTGGTGTCGCCGCTGACGAATGACAGCGAGGCGGTGGCGGAGCTCGTCGACTCGATCGCGGCGGGCGAGGTCGGCGATCCCGGATCCGATATCGGCAAGGCGCTGCTCGCGGCGGAGAAGCTCATCGACGCCGATCCGACGCAGAAGGCCGACATCATTCTCATCAGCGACGGCGAAGAGCAGGGGCGGCGTCTCAACGAAGCGCTGGCGAAACTGAAGTCGCGTGGCATCGCCGTCTCCACGGTTCTCGTCGGCAGCGAGAACGGTGCGTCGATTCCGATCGGCGGAGGGAAGTCGCTGATCGACAACGAAGGGAATGCGGTGCACACGGTCGCGCATCCGGACGTGATGCAGTCGATCGCCAGCCAGAGCGGAGGCCTCTTCTTCTTCAATCCCTTCGCGGAGCATGCGCTCGATGCACTGGCGTCGAGCGGCAGCGGCACGGCGCGGCAGAAGCAGGTTCGCGTGCCGGTCGATCGCTATCAGTGGCCGCTGGCCTGCGCGTTCATCGCGCTGATGCTCGGATCGCTCGCGCATCGAGGTGCGGAATGATCGCGATTCTGCTGCTCATCACGTGGACGGGGTTGTGGCAGAAGCTGACGCAGGCCACGAGCTCCTACGCGGCGACGTCGCGCGGAATCGCCGAATACGCGAAGCAGGAGTACAGAAAGGCGGCGAAATCCTTCGCCGATGCGGAAGCGATCCGCCACACCCCGCCGGCGCAATTCAACCTCGGCACCGCGCAGGTCGCGGCCGGTGAGCTGGAAAAGGGATCGAAGACGTTGTCGAATGCGATGCGCGATCCGAAGCTGCGCGCCGACGCGCTCTACAACCGCGGCACCAGCGCGCTCGCCGCGAATGCGTTCGATGCCGCGATCCGCGATCTGAAGGACGTGCTGCGGATGCGGCCGGAAGATGCGCAGGCGAAGCGCAATCTCGAGATCGCGCTGCGAAAGAAAGCCGAGTCCCAGCAACAGCAGAACGGCGGCGGCCGGCAGCCGAATCCGAAAGGGCCGCAGCAGAACCAGCAGCAGAATCGCGCTCCCGCGCCGGGCGAAAAACCGTCGAATCAGCAGAACGGCCAGACGAGCGCCGAAGCGCTGCTGCGCGCCGTGCAGCAACAGGAACAGGAAGAGTTGTCGCGCATGCGCAGGGGGAAGGCGGAGAACGCGGGAGTAGGGTGGTGATGAGGAT
Source organism: Acidobacteriota bacterium (assembly GCA_021325515.1). Classification (GTDB taxonomy): domain Bacteria; phylum Acidobacteriota; class Thermoanaerobaculia; order Gp7-AA8; family Gp7-AA8; genus JAJPHC01. The sequence goes on along the minus strand of JAJPHC010000063.1, from coordinate 103,733 downwards.
GCGCGGTTTCACGAGCCCACGAGCCCGCGTGACCATTCTTGCGTTGTTCCTGCTGTTCGCCGGCACGACCGTCGCCGATACCCTCACCGTCGATCGCAACTCGATCATGGTCGATGACACGATCACGATCACCGTCTCGCTGGAGGGCGGCTTCACCTCGATCGATTCCGTCGAGCTGCCGCTGACGAATCTGAAGATCGTCAGTGGACCTTCGACGTCGTCGGAGATCACGTGGGTGAATGGCACGTTGACGCAGCGGAAGGCGCTGCGCTATCTCGCGCGGCCGCTGGCGGCGGGCACGGCGGCGGTCGGTCCGATCGCGCTCGAGTCGAAGGAAGGGGCGCACGAGACGCTGCCGCAGGTCACGATTCAGGTCGCCGCGGATCTCGCCGGTCAGACGAACGACCCGTCGAGCATTCTCCGCGAGCTGCTCGCCACGAAACGCGATCCGTTCTTCGTCGTCGTCGAAGCGGATCGAACGAAGGCGTACGCCGGCGAACAGATCGTCGTGACCTGGACCGTCTACAACGCGGCGAGCGTCGATCAGTGGGACATCACGAATGCGCCGAAACTTCAGAACTTCTGGACGGAAGAGCTGGGTGTCGCGAACGAGCAGGCGCAGCAGGTGACGCTCGATGGGCTGACGGCGCAGAAGCTCGTCATCAAGCGGATCGCGGTGTTCCCGCTGCAGACGGGCACGCTCACGATCGATCCGCTCGAGGTGGCCGCGCGCATCGTGCGGCAGATCGACCTCGGCACGCCGTTCGGAGAATTCGAAGGAAGCGTCGTCGATATCTCGCGGCACAGCACGCCGCTCTCCATCGACGTGCAGCCGATTCCGCCCGGACCGCAGGTCGATGTCGTTGGCGATGTGGCGATGAACTGCGGCAATCCGGTGCAGGCGAACGGCGGGCCGGTCACGATCGACGTCGCATTGAGCGGCCGCGCGAATCTTCGCAATGCACCGGCGCCGCAATGGGCAGGCCCCGTTGAAGGCAGCACGCAGATCGAAGAGGGGAAGGTCAACGTCATTCGCAGCGCGGATGGCGCGACGATGACGCGGCACTGGAAGCTGCTCGTCTTTCCATCGCACGACGGCGCATTCACCCTGCCGCCGCTGATCACGCACGCCTTCTCTCCTGCGAACGGACGCCAGGATCTCCGATGCGGGGCGAAGACGCTGACCGTGACCGCTGCCCAGCAGGTCGGAGTGCGGACGCCTCGTCCGCACAGTGTTGAGGAGTCGCCCGCACTCCGCCGCATTGCGCTCGCCGTTCTCGCGCTCGCCGTCCTGGGACTGAGCGCTGTTCCGATTCGCCGCGCGCTCTCTCTCCGCTCGCGCGTTCGCGCGCTTACGCATCCGCTGGAAGAGGCGCGCGCGAAGCTGCAAGCGTTCCTCGCGGCGAAAGACCTCGACGAAGCCGCACTTCTCCGCGAGGCGAGCGATCGCGGCGATGCGTATCGAGCCGTCGTCTCTCTGCTCGACTCCGTCGAGCATGAACGCATCGAGGTCGACGACGTCCAGAAAGAGATCGAAGTACGCGTGCGTGATTTCCTACAATCGCGTCCGTGACGTTGCCGACACTCGAGACCGAGCGCCTGACGCTTCGCGCGCTGAACCTGGAGGACGCCGCGGCCCTGCACCGCCTCGTCTCCGCGTACGAGATCGCGCTGAACACGCTCGCGATCCCTCATCCCTATCCGGAAGGTGCAGCAGCCGATTGGATTGCGTCGAATGTGCAGAAGTTCGAGGAAGGCAAGATGGTCAACCTCGGGATCTTTCTTCGTGAGGATGGTGCGCTGGCGGGGGCGATCGGCCTCACGATTCACCGCGAGCACGATCGCGGCGAGCTCGGTTACTGGATCGGCGTCCCGTACTGGAATCGCGGCTATGCCACGGAAGCCGCGGCTGCGCTCATCGACTACGGCTTTCGCGAGCTCGGCCTGCATCGCATCGAGGCGGAGCACTTCACGAGGAACCCGGGATCGGGCCGCGTGATGCAGAAGGTGGGGATGACGTTCGAAGGGCGCTTCCGCGAGTCAGTCAGGAAATGGGACGAGCTCGTCGACGTCGACCACTACGCGATCTTGCGCTCCGACTGGATGGCTGCGAGAGGCTGATCGTGATCGCGATCGCGATGCGCATTCACCGCACCGCGGACGATGGCAACGGCGCGTCCGGCGTCGTAGGCCACCGCGGCCGAGCAGATCGCGACGACCATCGCCAGCAGACCGGCGATCGCCGCATCGCCGTTCGCAATCGCGGCGACGGTCAGCACGGTGATCATCAGCAGCGGAACCGCCGCCGGCATGTCGAGCTCGATTCTCGTGCCCGCCTCGGCGGCGCTGTAGCGGCCGTTGATCCTCGACTGCCACATCGCGCGGCGCGCAGTGCGGCGGCGGATCAGGAACGATTCGGCGTCGACGCGGCCAACGAGCGGGCGGAGGATCGCCGTCTCCGAGGTGCTTCGGACGCGCGGTCCCACGACCCGGCTGAGGCGGCTGCGTACCTGATCCGGCGGGAGGTCGGTTTCGATTCTGATGGCGAACATCGTTGCGCTCTCTCATCCAACTACGGACGAGAAGATGATTTCGTTCTGTTTCGACAGCGTAATGTCGAAAAAAAGGAAAGAATGTGGCGCGGGTCACGAAATCAGACAGAACGTGCTAAACGGCAGGTCAGGCAGACACGTACCAATTCCGGCACGGCACTGGCAGCCCTGCTGCGTGCGGTCTGGTTTGGTAGGATCGCGGAACTTCGCGCGCTCGTGCCGCGTCGCATTCAAAAATGCCCGAGGAGACTCGATGACTCAGGTTCCCCAGTTGAAGAAGCTCGTTTGGCTTGCCTGTTCGGCTGCCATCATCGCCATGCCTCTGTTCGCCGCACCGGCGCGCCGTCATGCGGCTGCTCCGCCGTACGATGTGACCATCACCGGAATCGTTTCCGATGCGACGACACTGCGCCCCGTCGCCAGCGTTGAGATCACGGTCGAGAATTTCAAGACGAAAGCGACGACGAACGCGGAAGGGAAGTACTCGATCTCCGCGCGCGTCGGCGGCCTGCCCGTGCGGCTGACCGCGGCGCGCAGCGGCTACTCGCCCTCGACGCAGACCGTGACTGCATCCGCACCCACAGGCACCACGCTCAACTTTTCGCTGCAGTCGAAGCCGACGGGAAGCGTCAAGGATGTTGCCGGCAACACCGTGGCGATCGATGCCGACAGCTTCAAGTTCGCCTACCTGATTCCGTTCAGCGGCTATGCCTCGAGCGACACGGCGAACTTCTGCCTCGCCGACGGCACGGTGTCGCATCCCGATCGTTCCGAGATCGCGAAGATCATCGGTCCCGCGGCACCGCAGTCGAATGCGAAGTGCTGCAGCACTCAGGTGCTCGCCGTTCAGGTGGCGTACAAGGACGGCCACACGGCGACGGCCTTCCTGAGCGACTCGTGCATCGGCAACGAAGTCGATGTGCTGGCGCGGGATCACTTCAGCGGGCAATTCGTTTATTTCAATCTGACGAACGTCGCGGAAGTGAATCTGCCGTAACATCGCGCGGTGACCATCGAACCGCTCGTCCGCGATGTAGCCGCGGACGAAATCGATCGAATCTACGAAGCGCAACAACAGGCGCGTGCGCGCGCGGGTCCTCCCGGCGCGCGCATGCGCAGCGCGAAGCTGCGGCGGCTGCACGACACGCTGCTCGCGCGGCGCGAGGAGATCCGCGCAGCGCTCTGGGCTGATTTCCGCAAACCGGCCGCCGAAGTCGATCTCTCCGAGCTCCTTCCGTCCGTGCAGGAGGCGAGACATGCCGCGCGGCGCGTGAAGCGGTGGATGAGGCCGCAGCGCGTTTCGACGCCGATCGGATTGCTCGGCTCGCGATCGAAAATCGTCTATGAGCCGAAGGGTGTGGTGCTCATCATCTCGCCCTGGAACTTCCCCTTCAATCTCACGCTCGGCCCGCTCGCCTCGGCGATCGCCGCGGGCAATCGCGCGGTTTTGAAGCCGAGTGAGTTGACGCCGCATGCCGCGGCCTGCATGAAACGCATTCTCGCCGAGGTGTTCGACGAGGATGAGGTGGCGGTGATCGAAGGGGATGCAGCCGTGGCGCAGGCGCTGCTTCGCAAACGATGGGATCACATCTTCTTCACCGGCAGCCCCCGCATCGGACAACTCGTGATGAAGGCAGCCGCCGAACATCTGACGCCGGTGACGCTGGAGCTGGGCGGCAAGTCGCCGGCGATCGTCGACCGCACTGCCGATCTCGACGAAGCCGCGAAGAAAATCGCGTGGGGCAAGAGCTTCAATTCGGGCCAGGTGTGCATCGCGCCCGACTATCTGCTGGTCGATGAGACGGTGCGCGGCGCGTTCATCGGGAAGTTGCGTGCGGAGCTCGAGAGGATCTCGGTCGAGGGTGAGCGCGGCTGGCTCGTGAATGCGAATCACGCGGGACGGATCCGGCATCTGTTCGACGAGGCGGTGAAGAGTGGCGCGAACGTCGTCGCCGGCGGCGCATTCAACGAACGCGATGTCGCCCCGACGGTGCTCGAGGATGTGCCCGAGTCCCAGCCGGTGATGCAGCAGGAGATCTTCGGTCCGCTCCTGCCGATGGTCGCGTATCGCGATCTGGATGAGGCGCTGCAGTCGATCGCCGCGCGCGAGAAGCCGCTCGTGCTCTATCTGTTCAGCCGCGATCGCGCGGTGCAGCAGCGCGTGTTGCGCGAGACGAGCGCCGGCGGCACGGTGGTGAACGACACGTTGATCCACTTCTATCAACTGCATCTCCCATTCGGCGGCATCGGCTACAGCGGAATGGGAAAAGCGCACGGCCGCTACGGCTTCGAAACGTTCTCGAACGCGCGAGGAGTCCTCGAGCAACCATTCAGGTTCAGCCTGATCCAGTTGATGTATCCGCCGTACACGGCATGGAAGCAGAAGCTGATCGATTTCGCAGTGAAGTGGCTGTGATGGTGGGCGCGGACGTCCTCGTCCGCGAGCTGCGGCCGTCGAGGCAGCAGTGCTCCGTTGAAACACACGATGTGCGGACGAGACGTCCGCACCCCACCTGAGACGGGAATTGGAGCGCGGACGCCCTCGTCCGCGAGCTGCTGCCGTCGAGGCAGCAGTGCTCCGTTGAAGCACACGCGATGTGCGGACGAGGCGTCCGCACTCCACCTAAGACGGGAATTGGGGCGCGGACGTCCTCGTCCGCGAGCTGCTGCCGTCGAGGCAGCAGTGCGATGCCCCCCCCAAAAAACACTCGTCCGTTACACGCGCCCGTTCCCAATCGTGCTATCACGTCACGCGATATGAAACGCCTCGCGCTTCTGCTCGCGCTCTCGCTCACTGCTTTCTCTCAGGAAACTCTCACCAGACTTCTTCGCCAGCCGGACATCCACGGCGACAAAGTCGTCTTCGTTTATGCGGGCGATCTCTGGCTCGCATCCACGAGCGGCGGCGAGGCGCGCCGGCTGACGGCGGATGATGGGATCGAGCTCTTCCCGAAATTCTCCCCCGACGGAAAGTGGATCGCGTTCTGCGGCGAGTACAGCGGCACGCGGCAGGTGTACGTCATCAGCGCAGAGGGAGGCACTCCCCGGCAGCTCACGTTCTACAACGACGCCGGCCCGCTGCCTCCGCGCGGCGGCATCGACAACCGCGTGCTCGACTGGACGCCTGATGGAAAGTCGATTCTGTTTCTCTCGCATCGCGTCGCGCAGAGCGATCGCCTCGCGCGGCCCTACATCGTGCCGGCAGGCGGCGGGATGGAGCAGCCGCTGCCGATGCCGATGGGCGGCGGAGGCGCGTTCTCTCCCGACGGCACGAAGCTCGTCTACACGCCGTGGGACCGCGAGTTCCGCACCTGGAAACGCTATCGCGGCGGACGCGCTCAGGATGTCTGGATCTACGACCTCGTGAAGAACACGGCGGAGCAGATCACCAACGATCCGATGACGGACAACCAGCCGGTCTGGATCGGCGATGCGATCTACTTCACCTCCGATCGCGAAGGCGGCAAGCTCAATCTCTGGTCCTACGATCTGAAGACGAAACAGACGAAGAAGGTCACGAATCACACCGACTTCGATGTCCTCTGGCCGAGCTCCGATGACGCGCAGGTCGTCTACGAGTGCGGCGGTTATCTCTGGCGCTACGACACGCGCAGCGGGAAAGAGGAGCGGATCCCGATCCGCGTCGTCGGCGATTTTCGCGGAGCGCTGCCGTATTTCAAGAACGTGCGCGGCAACATCGAAGATGCGTTCGTGTCGCCAACCGGCGCGCGCGCGCTGCTCGTTGCACGCGGCGAGCTCTTCACCGTCCCGGCGAAGAATGGAGAGATCCGCAATCTCACGCAGTCGCCCGGCGTGCGCGAGCGCGACGCCGCATGGTCGCCCGACGGCAAGACCATCGCGTATCTGAGCGATCGCAACGGCGACGAGTACGAGCTCTATCTCCGTCCCGCCGACGGCACCGGCAGCGAGCGCCAGTTGACGAAGGGCAGCAAGGCCTGGAACCTCGCGCCGAAGTGGTCGCCCGATTCCAAGCTGATCGCATACGCCGACAAGGAGCACACGCTGCATGTGATCGACGTCGCGACGGGAAAGATCACCGACGTGGACAAGGGAAAGTTCGAGGACATCACCACCTACGTCTGGTCGCCCGACAGCCGCTGGATCGCCTACGTGAAAGCGAACCGCGCGCGCTTCAACGAGATCTGGGTCTACTCCGTCCCCGACGCGAAGAGCGCGCGGCTCACCGGAGGCATGACGAGCGACAGCGATCCTGCCTTCGATCCGAAGGGGCGCTACCTCTATTTCACGTCGAATCGCGATTTCAATCTGACGTTCAGCGCGTTCGAATTCAACTACGTCTACACCGATCCGACCCGCGTCTATGCCGGCGTGCTCGCCGCCGATGGTCCGGCGCTCTTCCTGCCGCAGAGCGATGAGGAGAAGGCCGCAGCGGCTCCTGCGCCTGAAGAGAAGAAGGACGAGAAGAAGGAAGCGAAGAAAGCCGACGCGGTCAAAGTGAACATCGACTTCGCCGGCTTCGAGTCGCGCGTGCGCGCGATCCCGGTCTCGTCCGGCAACTACCGCCAGCTCGATGCCGTCGCCAATGGCGTGCTCTATCTCAGCGGCACCGGGGCGAAGACGCAGCTCAATCTCTACGACATCGATGACCGCAAGGAAGAGACCGTCGTCGACGGAAACGTTCGCGGCTACGACCTCTCGGCCGATCACGAGAAAGTCCTCGTGCGCAGCGGAGAGACGTATGCGATCGTCGCCGCGAAGCCCGGCCAGAAGATCAGCGACGCGCTCAATCTCGATCATCTGGAGATGAAGATCGACCCGCGCGCGGAATGGGCGCAGGAGTTCACCGACGCGTGGCGGATTCTGCGCGACTGGTTCTACGACCCGAAGATGCACGGCAACGACTGGAATGCCGTGCGCGCGCAATATGCGCCGCTCGTTCCCTGGGTCGCTCACCGCTTCGATCTCGACTACGTGCTCGGCGAGCTCGCCGGCGAGGTGGGCGCGGGTCACGTCTACGTGCAATCGCCATCCGACCTCGATCCTGCTCCCCGCATGGAGAGCGGCCTCCTCGGCGCCGAGATCGTGGCGGCGGACGGCGTGTTCCGCATCGCGAAGATCTATCCCGGCGAGAACTGGCACGAGTCGCGCCGCTCGCCGCTCACCGAACCGGGAGTGAAAGCGAAGGAAGGGGAGTACATCCTCGCAGTCGACGGCGTATCGGCGCGCGGCGTCGACAACTTCTACCGGCTGCTGGAGAACAAGGGAAGGCGCGTCGTGACGCTCACGCTCGCGGCGAGCGCCGATGGAACTGGATCGCATGAGGAGAAGGTGCGCACGATCACGAACGAGACGAACGTGCGCTATCTCGACTGGGTGGCATCGCGCCGCGCCTACGTCGACAAGGTCTCGGGCGGACGCATCGGATACATCCATCTGCCCGATACCGCAGGGGAGGGCAATCGGGAGCTATTCCGCTATTTCTATCCGCAGATCGGCAAGGACGCGCTGATCATCGACGATCGCTTCAACGGCGGCGGCTTCATCCCCGACCGGATGATCGAGCTGCTCGACCGTCCGCTGCTCAACTACTGGGTGCGCCGCAATCTCGAGCCGGCGATGACGCCGGCCTACGCACATGAAGGCCCGAAAGCGATTCTGACGAACGGACTCGCGGGCTCAGGCGGCGACGCGCTGCCGTACTACTTCCGCGAGCGCAAGCTCGGTCCCGTCATCGGAACGCGGACGTGGGGAGGGCTGATCGGATTGAGCGGCAGTCCCGATCTGATGGATGGCGGCGGTGTCACGGTGCCGACGTTCCGCTTCAAAGATACGCACGGCATGTGGGCGGTGGAAGGTGTGGGCACGGCGCCCGACATCGAAGTCGTCGATCGTCCCGATCTCGTCGCCGCCGGCCACGACCCGACCCTGGAAAAAGCAGTCGAAGTCCTGATGCAGGAGCTCAAGGAGCGCGGGCGTCCCCGCCCGCAGTGATCGGGGGACCCGCCCGATCACTTTTTTTTATGGTCGCGGGCGTTCCCGCCCGATCACTTTTTTCACGGTCGCGGGGGACCCGCCCGATCACGTTCTCTTCGTCGTTCTGAGTCGCCGGGCGGGACGCCCGGCGACTGCGGGCGAGACGCCCGCGCTCCAGCGATACCGTTTCAGATCGCAGCGGCCTTTGGCGTCGAACGCGATTCCTTCGGCCTCGAGCAACATGCGCTGCAACTCGTGCGAGTCGCCGCTCGTCCGCGCGGAGATTTCGCCGCGCGCATTGATGACGCGATGCCACGGCACATCGCTGTCCGCCGGCAGCGCGTGCATCGCGTAGCCGGCCTGCCGCGCGTGCCCTTCCAGTCCGGCGAGCTCCGCCACCTGTCCATACGTCGCGACTTTCCCTCGCGGGATCCTCTTCACCACCGACCAGATCCGTTCGTAGTGCGAGCTCATCGTGCTAGGATTGCACACTCCCTTGGGCAGTGCCCGGTTCGGAACAAGCGTGTGAATGTGAGTGTTTTCGAGGTTCCATCATGCCCAGAGCCATAGCCTCCGCACAGATCGCCTTCGGTCTCGTTGCCATTCCCGTCAAGCTCTTTTCTGCGGCCGAGTCGTCGGAGCGGATCAGCTTCAACATGCTGCACAAGGATTGCGGCAGCCGCATCCAGCAGCAGCTCTTCTGCCCCAAAGACGAGCGGACGATCGATCGCTCCGAAGTCGTGAAGGGCTACGAGTTCTCGAAGGGACAATACGTCCTCTTCAGTGAAGAAGAGATCAAGTCGCTGGAAGAGAAGGCGACGCAGACGATCGAGATCACCGAGTTCCTCCCGTCGACCGAGATCGATCCGATCTTTTTCTCGAAGGCTTACTACCTCGGCCCCGACCGCGGCGGCGATCGCGCGTACACGCTGCTGTCGAAAGCGCTGCAGGAAACGGGACGCTGGGCGCTCGCCAAGTACGCTGCGCGCGGCAAGCAGTACCTGACGATTCTCCGGCCGCTCGGCAAAGGGCTCGTGATGCAGCAGCTCTACTATCCGAGCGAGATCCGCTCGATCGATGAGCTCGATCTGTCCGACGCGCCGGTGAAGGACAACGAGCTGAAGATGGCGATTCAGCTCGCCGAGATGGGCGCGACCGAAGAGTTCCATCCCGAGAACTATCGCGACGAGCAGGCGGAGCGCACGCGCGCACTGATCCAGCGCAAGATCGAAGGAGAAGAGATCACCTCGCTCGCGAGCGAAGAGCCGCGCGCGCAGGTCATCGACCTCATGGAAGCACTGCGCGCCAGCCTCGGCGGCGGCTCCCGCGCGGCATCCTCGCCGTCATCTTCGCGCGCGGCGAAGAGTGCGCCGGCGAAGATGCCGGTCCGCACGGAAGAGAAGCGCAAACCTGCGAAGCCGGCAGCGCGCAAGGCTGCTCCCGCGGCGAAGTCGAAAGCGCGATAGCATCGCCGTATGTCCTACTCCGTCCGCGAGGTCGCGGCGATGCTCGGCCTGACGCCGGCGCAGATTCGCTCGTTCGCGAATCAGGGCTTTCTCCATCCGGAGCGCGGTGCGCGCGGCGAGCTCCTCTTCGGCTTTCGCGATCTCATCGTGCTGCGGACAGCCGGCGAGCTGACGGCGGCGAGGATTCCTCCGAAAAAAGTGCGGCGCGTCCTCTCGCTGCTGCGCGAGCAGCTTCCTGCCGGACGCTCGATCACCGCCGTGCGCATCGCAGCCGATGGCGAGCGCGTCGTCGTCAGCGACGGTGATGCAGTCTGGAATCCGGAGTCGGGCCAGGCGCTCTTCGATTTCGCCGTGTCGGAGATCGCGGAGAAAACCGCGCCGGTTCTGCTGCAGGCCGCGGAGACGGCCGACGATGCCGACGACTGGTACTTTCTCGGATGTGAGCTGGAGATGACTTCCGTGGAGAAAGCGCGCGAGGCCTACGAGAAAGCGATCGCGATCGATCCTCAGCATGCCGACGCGCACGTGAACCTCGGCCGCCTCCTGCACGAGGCGCGCGCCGCGGCCGCGGCAGCGAAGCAGTATCGCGCGGCGCTCGATGCCGATCCGGAGCATGGCGTGGCCTGGTTCAATCTCGGCGTCGCGCTGGAAGACCTCGGCCGCTCTCAGGAGGCGGAGGAAGCGTACGAAAAGGCAATCGGGCTCGATGAGCTGAACGCCGACGCGCACTACAACCTCGCCGGCATTCTCGAGCGGCGCGGCGACAAGCCTGGCGCGCTGCGGCATCTCGCGGCGTACCGGAGGCTTCGCGAATGAGCGGCACGGCGAGCCCGCAAGTCCCCGCACCGGCGGCTCCCAAAGAGCGCCTCGTTTCCCTCGATGCGTTCCGCGGGCTCACGATCGCCGGCATGCTGCTCGTCAACGATCCCGGAAGCTGGAGCGCCATCTATGCGCCGCTCGAACATGCCGAGTGGCACGGGTGGACGCCGACCGATCTCGTCTTTCCCTTCTTCCTCTTCATCGTCGGCATCACGACGCATCTCTCGCGCAAGGAGCCGAAGGCGATCCTGCGCCGCGGCGCGCTCATCGTTCTCTTCGGACTTCTGTTGAATGCGTATCCATTCTTCTGGTGGGGGAAGATCGCCGGCGTTGCCGATCCGTCGTTTCTGCAGCGCGTCGTCTATCGCTTCGCGCATCTCCGCTTCATGGGCGTGCTGCAGCGGATCGGGATCGTCTACGCGATCTCCGCGCTCATCGCGCGCTATGTCACGGCGTGGCGCTCGCGCCTCGCCATCATCGCGGCGATTCTCGTCGGCTACTGGGGCGTGATGCTGTTCGCGCCGCTCGAGCCGCCGGACGTGACGATGGCCGCCCGCGCCGACCGCGCGCTGCTCGGCGCGAATCACATCTGGTCGATCACCAAAACGTGGGATCCCGAAGGGCCGCTGTCGACGCTGCCCGCGATTGCGACCGCGCTGTTCGGCATTCTCGCCGGTGAGTGGATCTCGAGAAAAGAGAAGCCGCTCATCGAGCGCATCGCCGCGATGTTCGGCGCGGGTGCGATCGCGATGTTCGCCGGCTCGCTGTGGGGCTGGCTCTTTCCGATCAACAAGAATCTCTGGACGAGCTCCTACGTCGTCTTCACCGCCGGTTTCGCTTCGCTCGTTCTCGCCACCTGCATGTGGCTCATCGACTACCTCGGCGCGACGCGCTGGTCGAAACCGTTCGTGATCTACGGCCTCAATCCGCTGGTGGCGTTCGTTGGCTCCGGCGTCATGGCGCGCACGATCGACTCGCTGATCAAGGTCACGTGGACGGGACAGAAGACGTCGCTGCATCAGGCGACGTTCGCGCTTTTCTTCGAGCCGTTCTTCCCGGAGAAGTTCGCGTCGCTGCTGTGGGGCCTCTGCTTCGTCGCGCTCTGGCTGGGGATTCTGACGATTCTCTACCGGCGCAAGATCGTGCTGCGGGTGTGAGCTCGCTGCAATGGATCGTCGCTGCGGCCGGGAAAAACTTGAAGTGAACCCTGTAAACCAAAGCACACCCTCGCCCGTCGATTCCCTATCATGGTGCTCATGCGCTCGCTCGTCTGCCTGCTCATCGTCAGTCTCCTCGTCCCGGTCGCAATCGCCGAAGAACATCACCATCACGTTGCGTTCTCGCTGGAGACGCCGGAGCCGATTCCCGTCGCGCCGACCGGCGTGACGCGCACCTACACGCTGACCGCGAAGCAGTGGGCGTTCACGTTCTCCCCGTCGCCGTTCGTGGCGAATGTCGGCGATACCGTCGTGATCAACGGGACGTCGAGCGATGTGCAGCACATCCTGCTGATGGAGCGCTACGTGCTCGGAGCCGGGCTCAAGCTCGACAAGGGGACGACGCGGACCGTGACGTTTACCGCCGATCAGGCAGGCACGTTCCTCTTCCTCTGCAACCAGTCGTCGTGCGGCGCGGGACATTCGACGATGTCGGGCAACTTCGTCGTGACGGCCGCGGCTGCGCCCTCGATCTCCAGCGTGCAGCCCTCATCCGGCTCGCAGGGAACGACAGTGACGATCACCGGCACGAATTTCGTGAGCGGAGCGACGGTGAAGTTCGGAACGGTCGCCGCGTCGAGCGTCACGGTGCAGAGCGCGACCTCGATCGTGGCGACGGCGCCTCCGCAGGATGCGGGAACGGTGAGTGTCTCGGTGACGAATCCCGACGGCCAGAGCGCGACGTTCAACGGCTTCACGTATGTCGTTCCAGCGCCGTCGATCGCCTCCGTCTCGCCGGCGTCAGGCCCGAGCAACGGCGGCACATCCGTGCAGATCAGCGGGAACAACTTTCAGAGCGGGGCCACGGTCACCGTCGGTGGAAAGGCGGCGCTGGTGCTCAGCGCAACTTCGTCGGCGATCACGATCGTGACGCCGGTCGCCGTCGCGACGGAGCAGCAATCGCTCGCCGCCGATGTCGTCGTCAGGAATCCTGACGGGCAGTCGGCGACCGCGGCGCAGGCATTCCGCTACACGGCCGTGCCGCTCTCCGTCGCGAGCGTGTCGCCGGCGAGCGGCTCGAACCAGGGCGGGAGCCTCGTCTCGATCAGCGGCACCGGCTTCACGTCGGCGCTCGCCGGCGCGTCGGTCACGTTCGGCGGCGTTGCAGGCACGAGCCTGGCCGTTCTCGATGCGGCCACGCTTACCGTGAAAGTCCCCGCGCACGCCAACGGCACCGTCGATGTTGCCGTGACGATGGGCGGTCAGACCGTGACCGCGCGGTCGGCCTTTACGTTCGAGGACACGCCGCCGCGACGCCGGACGGTGAAGCATTGAGCTCCGCGGCGCGGCGCCCGTAGATCAGCGAGAAGATCGGCGACGTCATGACCGTGGTGATGATCGCCATCAACACCATGATCGTGAAGAGCGCTGGCGTGATGAGGCCGCGCTCGAGGCCGATGTTGAGAATGATCAGCTCCATCAGTCCGCGCGCATTCATCAGCGTGCCGATGGTCCATGACTCACGCCACGGCTCGCCCGTCGCGCGTGCCGCGAGCGCGCACGCCACGCCTTTCCCGGCGATCGCGAGAATGAAGACGATGCCGGCCAGATTCCAGATCGCGCGCGAGTCGAGAAGACCGACCTGCGTGTTGAGGCCCGAGTAGACGAAGAACACGGGGACGAGAAGTGTCCCTGTCACCAGCCCGAACTTCTCATGCACCACCTCCGCGAAGCGGCCGCGCGGCATCGAGGTGCCGCAGATGAACGCTCCGAAGACCGCGTAGATCCCGATCGCATCGGTCGCCCAGGCGCAGAGCATGACGATCATCAGCATCAGCGTGGCTGTCGTGGCATCGATGTTTCCACTCGCATCGACGCGGCGCTCGAAGCGCGCCAGCAGCGGCTTGAAGAGGTAGATCATCGCGAGGACATACACCGCGCCGCCGAAGATCGCGGTCATGGCGATCGAGGAGTCCGCTTTCACGGCGGCGAGGATGAAGGCGAGAAGACACCATGCCATCGCGTCGTCGAGAGAGCCCGCGGCGAGCGAGATCGTGCCGATGCGCGTTCGGGCGATTCCTCGCTCATCGAGAATCCGCGCCAGCATCGGAAACGCCGTGATCGACATCGCGGCGCCCATGTACAGCGCTCCCATCAGCGGAGAGATGCTGGCGGTGAACAGACCCGCGTCCTTCTTCAGATTGAGCGCGAGCGTTGCGCCCAGCGCGAACGGCACGATGATCCCCGAGGCGGAGATGGCCGCGGCGCTCCGGACGCGTCCGCGAATCAGTCCGGCGTCGAATTCGAGACCGACCATGAACATGTAGAGCACGAGGCCGACCTGGCTGATCGCGTAGAGAATCGGCATGCTGGCTTTCGGAAAGAGCCAGTGCTGCGCGGAGGGAGCGAGTGCGCCGAAGAGCGACGGTCCGAGGAGGACGCCGGCGATCATTTCGCTGACCACCTGCGTCTGTCCGGCGAAACGGCCGAGCCAGCCGACGGCGCGGCAAACGGCGAGGATCACCGTCAACTGCAAAAACAGTTTGAGAACCAGATCGAAATTCGACACGATTGCGGATTGTAAGGGAGAGCGGGCCGCTGGCTCGCCCTGACGGAGACCTACATTGAAAAAATCACTTCTGCTCCTCGCACTCGTCGCAGCCCAACTATCCGCTGCACCCGCCCGAAAAGTGGAAGCGACCTACACCGCGACCGTCGCCAATATCCCTGCCGGACTCGACAGGCTCAACGTCTGGATTCCGCTGCCGGTGTCGCGCGGACCTCAGCAGATCAGCAACGTGACGATCGATTCGCCGGTCGAGCTGAGGCGTTATCGCGAAAAGGAATTCGGCGATGAATATGCGTTCGCGGCGATCGAGCATCCGCCCGCCGGCGACTTCACCGTGCGCATCCGCTTCACGGCGGAGCGGCGCGAGATCACGATGTCGACGATTGCCGAGAGGAACGCCTCGAAGCGCGAGCTCGACCGCGCGCTTCGCGCCGACAGGCTGGTGACGCTCTCGCCGCGTCTGCGCAAGCTCGCTGCGGAAGTCACGGCAGGAAAGACCACGCCCATCGATCAGGCGCACGCCATCTACGATCATCTCCTCGCCACGATGAAGTACGACAAGACGACGCCCGGCTGGGGCAAGGGCGACAGCGAGCGCGCGTGCGACATCCGCGCCGGCAACTGCACCGATTTTCATTCGCTCTTCATGTCGCTCGCGCGCGCGAAAGGCATCCCGTCGCGCTTCGTCATCGGCTTCCCGATGACTGCGAAGGATGGACAGGTGAAGGGCTATCACTGCTGGGCGGAGTTCTATGTGAAAGGGAAGGGTTGGATTCCCGTCGATCCTTCCGAGGCGTCGAAGTCCTCCGATCCGGCGGTGCGCTCGTATCTCTTCGGCAATCTCGATCCCGATCGCGTGCAGTTCACGATGGGGCGCGACCTCGTTCTGGAGCCGCGTACGGCGCAGCCGCTGAACTACTTCATCTATCCGCACGCCGAGGCGAATGGGGAAGAGATCGGCACGCCGTCGATCGCGCTGGAGTTCAGGGACCTGCCCGGTGGCGCAGCACCCGTCCCGGCAGCGCAGGCGTCATCGCGCCGTCCCTGAGCACCGCGGTGCCGTTGACGATCACGTTGCTGATGCCTTCGCTGAAGTGATGCGGATCTTCGTACGTCGAGACGTCCCGGATCGTCTTCGGATCGAAGACGGCGATGTCGGCTTTCATCCCGGCGCGCAGCAGCCCGCGATCGCTGATGCCGGCGCGCGACGCGGCGAGTGATGTCATCTTCCGCACGGCTTCTTCCAGCGGGAAGAGATGCTCGTCGCGAACGTAGTGGCCGAGGATGCGCGGGAACGTGCCGTAGGCGCGGGGATGCGCACCGACGTCGCGCATCGCGCCGACGACGGCGCCGCTGTCGGAGCCGACGGCGACCCAGGGCTGCCGGAGCGCGTACTGCATGTCGTCCTCGCGCAATCCGAAATAGATCGCGATGGGGGAGGCGCTGCACATCTCGAAGAGGCGCAGCACGGCTTCCGGCGCCGTCGTGCCGAGCGCGCCGGCGATCTCATCGAGACGCTTCCGCTCGAGTTGCGTCTTCATCGCGGCGGGTGCATCCGGCAGATTGCGGACGAGGATGTCGTGCGGCTCCGTGATGCGCAGGCTCTCGGCGATCTTCGCGCGCGTCGCGGGATCCTTCAGCGACGCGGTGAACGCGAGATAGCCCTTCTCCAGCGCCCACGCGGGCACGATCGACGTGAGCTCCGTCGATGTGGCGGTGTATGGATAGATGTTCGCCGCGACATCGAGCCCGCTTTTCCGCGCGGCCTCGATCTTCGCGACGATCTCCGGCATGTGTCCGCGCATGGAGCCGCCCGCTTTCAGGTGAAAGATGTTCACCGGCGCGTGCGCTTCGCGTCCGATGCGGAACGCCTCGTCGAGGGCATCCATGATGCCGGCCGATTCGCTCCGCATGTGCGTCCAGTACGCGCCCCCTTTCCGCCCGGCGGCCGTGGCGAGCGCGATCAGCTCCTCGGTGCCGGCGAAGCGTCCCGGCGGATAGATCAGTGCGCTCGACAGGCCGGTGGCTCCCTCATCCATCGCCTGGCTAACCATCCGCTGCATCTCGGCGAGCTGCGCCGGAGTGGGGGAGACGCTGGCGGTGCCGAGCACGATCTCGCGGGGATTGGCGGCGCCGACGTAGAAGGCGAAGTTGATCGCCGAACCGCGTTTCTCGACCGTCCGCATGAAATCGGCGAGCGTTCGCCAGGTGGCGTCGGGAAATCCGGGCAGACGCGTGCGGTTGATCTCTGCGGCCATCGCCTCGTCGATCGGCCCCGGCGAATGCCCTTCACCCGTCACCTCGGTCGTCACTCCCTGGCGGATCTTTCCCTCGAGGTGCGGGTCGATGAGGACAGAGCGCTCGGAATCGCCGAGGAGGTCGATGAAGCCGGGCGCGACGGCCTGATTGCGGGCGTCGATCGTCTGCGCTGCGGTGTGGTGCGAGAGATCGCCGATCGCCGCGATCGTGTCGCCGCGAATCCCGACGTCAGCACGGATGCGCGGTGCCCCGCTGCCGTCGATCACCTCTCCGTTGCGGATGATGAGATCGAAATCGGGTGCCGTCCGCGGCAGGGAAGGGGGTGAGGGGGCATGGGTACAGGCGAGAGCGAGAAAAAGCGCCGCGATCCTCATGCAAGTGGAGTGACAGACGAAAGCTCGCTGTCCTGCGACTGTTTGCATTGGCGCGCCCTATTCACTGTCCGAGATGTCATCCAGCGATCGGAAGCTGCTCGCGAATGACGCCCTTCCCGGCGAGGGCTTCCTCGGCCAGCGTTCGATTCGCCTCGGTGGACCTTAACCGTATCCGAAGCTCGCCGGCTTCCGATGCGTAACGGGCCAACGCTCTCCCTGCTAACCGCACGCGCTGAAGTATTGCTCTCGCGAAAATTGCGCGGCGGTTGGTGCCGGGTGCAGCGCAGAGTTAGACGACCGGCGCCGCGATGAGTGCGCTGAACGACGGTGCGATGTGTTCGATGACTCGCACTTCGCCGCGAATGAGGATGTCTTCGTGATCGATCCTCACGACGGCGGCATCATGGGCGCGATTGCCAGGTGCGAAACAGACAGGATCGTAACTCCCGTCGCTCGGCTGGCCGATTTGGACGAAGCCGTTCTTCGCGAGCGCATTGAAGATCGCCTCGTCACGAAAGATTCCGAATCGCAGCTCGTGAGCGGCGTAACCAATCCCCTCAGGAGTGTTCGCGAAGAACAGAACCTTGTGCCAGGCGAACTCAGGGTAGATGTACCGTCCCGCGAACGACCGGAAGATCTCGGGAAACCTCTTCGGAAGCTTCGCTTCGACGTGGTCGATCCAGGAGACGTCGTATAGACGAATGCTCCAGCTCCAGAGACCAGGATCGGCGGTCGGTTCGGCAACCGATGGGGCGACTTCGTCTTTCAGTTTGGCGGGGCGTGCTGAGGAATTGATTCGCGACACAAAGTCGTCGATCTGTGCGTCGAGACTTTTCATTTCGTCGTCTAACGTTTGCCGGTCACTGGCGCCGTGCTTCACACGAGTGAGATCGCCATGTGTTGCCCACGGTCCGCCCAACGGTTCGGCGCTCGCCCGGCTCAGACCCGTACGCGGGAAAGTATAGCGCTCAAGAAGGGTGCGGCTAGCGGTTCGAAGCCAGGTGCAGCGCAGAGTTAGGTACCGTTAGTGTCTTTGCGTCAGCGAGTTCGGCCTCTCTTTGAGAACAGCGTCATCCACGAACGTGCCTTTGCTTCGGGCTTAACTTCGATACCCGCCGGAAATCGTCGCTGCGAAATTCCTTTCAGTGTCTGACGGATAGCCGCATTCCGCCGGGCGTGCTATCGGTAGACATAGAAAAGCTCGTTCGTCCTTACGAACGCATTGCGCAGCAGCGAGATGTACGGGCGCTGGCTCTTGTAGGTCTGCAGCAGCGCGTCCTTCTGCTTCTTCACTTCCGGCGTCAGCGGATAGGTCGCCCACGCGTAGGAGCGCATACTCGCCGGCGGCAGCAGCGCCCGCTGCGGCGTCCGGACCAGCGATCGCGCGATGCGGCCCGCATGCACCAGATATCCGAGACGATGCGCGTCGCTGTGAACCGCCTGCAGTGCGAGCTCCGTGAACGCAGCCGTCGCTGCATGATCCGAATGTTCGTCGAAGTCGACCGGCGCGATCACCATCGTCGGCTTCGCGATCTCGATCACGCGCTCCATGTCCGCCATCAGGTGATCGAACCGGTATGGTGACCCCGGCGACAGCGCCTCCTGATACGGAACCGCTTTCTGCGCAGTGCCGCGCGAGCGGACGATCGCCGTCTTGTCGTCGAGGATCGCCTGAAGTCCCCGATCGGGATACCCGAGGACGAAGTAGTGGTCGTTCGGGACGCCGAGAAGCTGCATCGCCGTGTGTGCCTCGGCGATGCGCGCGTGGCCGACGGCGAGGAAGTTCGCCGCGCTCGGCTCGAGCGTCTTGTGCATGATTCGCGCGGAGAACCGGTTGCAGTCGCCCGCCGTCAGGAAGACGACATACACCTCGGCGCCATTCGCAACCGCGTCGAACGCATAGCCCGCCGCGCCGATGGCTTCATCGTCGATGTGCGGAGCCACGATGAGCACGCGGTCATTGCGGCCGGCGTGCACGATTCGGGGGTACTGGTTCACGATCGCCTTTCCATGCGGATTCCAGGTGAACAGCGTCAGGAGCGTGACTATGCCGGCGAGCAACATGGGACCCGTGAATATTGATGTAGATAACACCAACAGGCAAGTCTGCGACTACCAGCCGTAGCGCGTTTCGGCGATGAACGTGCGGCCGTCCATGTTCGGGCCGGCGCCGGACTGCGCCGCGGCAGGGCGCGCCCCGGTGGCGTTCGTGAAGTCCATACCGACGCGCCAGTGCTGCGTGAACTCGTACAGCCACGCGAGCGTCCACGCGCGGCCATGTTCATCGTTGCTCTCCGCGATGGAGTGGTCGCGGTCGAACGTAGCGAACTGATCCAGACGCGCGGTCACGCGCGAGCGGCCGTACTTGTGAGAGACGAGCGCGTACCACGCGTGAAAGTCCGCCTGCACCCAGCCGCGTCCGCGGCCGCGAAAGCCCATGCCCGTGTCGCCGCTGATGAGCTCCGCAGCGAGCACGGTCGCCTCGCGCGATCCGACCTCGCCGCCGATGAGATTGAAGCGCGTTCGCCACGAGTACTGATTCCGATAGAGAGCGCGGTCTCCGCGGTTGTCGAGACGGACGAACTGAATCATCCCGCGCTCGGGAAGGCTGAATCGCACACGGCCCGCGAAGCCTGTGCGGCCGTCGAGGTCACGATCAAACGGGGTCGTGCCGCGCTTTTGATCGAGAAACATTCTCGGGTCATTGAACGAGAAGAGCGGCGGCAGCGGCAGCTCCTCTCCGTACGTCGTGACGCGGCTCGAGATCGCCCAGCCGCGCCAGCCCAGCAGCGTCCCCATCGTGTCATTGCCGCGGAACGCGGTGCCTGCCACCGTGAGAGCCGACAGCGACGGGAGCTCGTGTCGCCACTCGACCTCCGCTCCGATCGGCCGCACCTCGTGCGCCATCCAACTGTTCACCGCGGAGAAGGTGATCGCGTACGGCGACGTCCAGAGGTTGTCGCGATTCTCGCGCGAGGTCGGGAGGAAGAACTCCCCAGCCTTCAGTTGAATCTGATCGTGCGCGAACGTCTTCCGGACTTCGGCGTACGCCTCGGCGACTCCGGCGTGATCGCGATCGTGATCATGCCGCGCGATTCCATGCAGATGGACGTCGAACCAGGAGCTCGGAGTCCAGTCGAGTCCGAGCTGCGCCTGAGCGAAGGGAGCGTTGCGGCTCTGATCGAGGCGTCCGAATCCTCCATCCAGCCAGCTGCGCGGTCCGGTCGCGTAAACGCCGCCTCCGGAAAGGAAGCCCGACAACCGGACCGTCTGCGCGCTCGCGGAATTGCAGAGAAACAGAGCGACGGCAACGATCCCAACCACCCGCTGCATCCGGGCATGTTAGCAGGGTCACTCTCAGGACTGTGCGGACGAGGCGTCCGCACTCGACCTTGCTCTAGAGCGGGATTCGCGGATCGCGCCACAGGCCTGTCACGCGCTGGCCGTAGTCGATCGAAACGAGAAAGCGCGAGAGCAGGCGATTGCCGGCGCGCGGCTGCGCCACGCTGGCGTATTGCACATCGATCGTGCCGAAGTCTGTGCCGCCCATCTGCACATGCGCCGTTCCCCGTGACGGCTTCGCCGCGGGAAGGACGAGCGTGTCGGGCAGAGCGGTGTCGACGATCGCTTCCACCTTCTTCCCATCGACGTCGATCAGCACGGCAGGGGCACCGGAAAAACGATGGAGCGTCATGGCCGCTGGCTCCATCCGCTGCTTCTGATACGTGACGAGTCCCGCGTGATAGTCGATCGTGATGGAGTGGCGTCCCCAGACGTCGGCGCCGAACATCGCGTCACCCGTTCCGCCGAGGCTGACGACGACGGGCTCGACTCGCAGCGATTCCTTCTCGCTGATCGCGAAGGTGAACGGCGGCCGTGCCTGCAGCGTCGCGGCGAATTGCGGGTCGATCGCGGAGCGCGCGCTCGCCGTCGAAAGAAAGAAACGCCCGCGATGATTCTCGATCGTGGGCGTCGAGAGGAAGAGAAGATTGTTGTGAATGGTGAACGCGATGTTCACCTCGCTCGCCACAGGCTCGTCGTGCCACGGCAGGACCGGCGCGCAACCGATCCACGACAGTGCGACGGCGGCGGTTGCGATCGCCTTCAATTTCGAGTACATACCCACCCTTGTTTCACCCGGAGGATTGCAAGCAAATGCTCAGCGAATTCAAAAACGAGCCCCTGACCGACTTTAACAAACCTGACAACAAAGCCGCGATGGAGGCCGCTCTCGGGAAAGTGCAGTCCGAAATCGGGCGCGAATATCCGCTGGTCATCGGCGGCCAGCACATCACCGGACTCAAGACCTTCGACTCCATCAACCCCTCGCACAAGTCGCAGGTGCTCGGGAAATTCCAGAAGGGGACGACGCCGCACGTCGAGCAGGCGATCGACGCCGCGTGGAACGCCTTCGAGAGCTGGAAGAAGGCGAGCGTCGACACGCGAGCCGGACTGCTCGTGAAAACGGCGGCGCTGCTGCGGGAACGGAAGCATGAGTTCTCTGCGACGATGGTGCTCGAGGTCGGCAAGACCTGGGCCGAAGCCGATGCGGACACCGCCGAGGCGATCGACTTCTGCGAGTTCTATGCGCGCGAAGCGTATCGCTGGGGTGGCGAGCAGCCGATCACGAAGATCGCCGGCGAAGACAACGAGCTCGTCTACCTTCCTCTCGGCGTGGGAGCCGTGATTCCGCCCTGGAACTTCCCGCTGGCCATCATGGCCGGCATGACGACCGCGGCCGCGGTCACCGGCAACTGCGTGATTCTCAAGCCGTCCTCGGATGCACCGTGGATCGCGTGGCGATTCTTCGCGCTGCTCGAAGAGGCCGGCATGCCCGCCGGCGTCGTCAACTTCGTCAGCGGCTCGGGCGGCGAGGTCGGCGATCCGCTGATTCAGCATCCGCGGATTCGCTTCATCTCCTTCACCGGATCGAAGGAAGTCGGACTGCACATCAACGAAGAGGCCGCGAAGCCGCGCAAGGGACAGATCTGGATCAAGCGCGTCGTCGCCGAGATGGGCGGCAAGGACGCGATCATCATCGATCGCGAGACGAAGAACCTCGACGAGGCTGCCGCTGCGGCGGTGGCGTCGGCGTTCGGATTCCAGGGACAGAAGTGCTCCGCCTGCTCGCGGCTGATCGTCGACGAGGCGGTGTACGACAAGATCGTGCCGCTCGTCGCGGAGAAGACGAAGGCGCTGAAGATCGGCGCGGCCGAAGCGGCGGACTCGCAGATCGGACCCGTCGTCAACGAGAAGGCGATGAAGAAGATCAAGGAGTACATCGACAAGGGGTCGAAGGAAGGACGGCTCGTCGCCGGCGGCAATGTCCGTCCGGACGAGGGGTTCTTCATCGAGCCGACGGTCATCGCCGATGTCGCGGAAGACGCGACGATCTCGCAGGAAGAGATCTTCGGGCCGGTGCTGGCGATCATCAAGGCGAAAGACTTCGATGACGCGCTGCGCATCGCGAACGGCACGGAGTTCGGATTGACGGGCGCCGTCTTCACCGACAACGAAGAGAAGATCCGCCGCGCGGAGGAGGAATTCTTCGTCGGCAATCTCTACATCAACCGCAAGTGCACCGGAGCGTTAGTCGGTGTGCACCCCTTCGGCGGCTTCAACATGTCGGGCACCGATTCGAAGGCCGGCGGCCGCGACTACCTCGGCCTCTTCCTGCAGGCTAAAGCCATGTCGCGAAAAAAGAAGGCCGCCGCGCAGCCGGCGGGAGTAGGGGAGTAGGAGCGCGGGCGTCCCCGCCCGCAGTCGCCGGGCGACTCGCCCGGCGACCATCGCGTGCGTGGAAAAGTGAGCGGCCGAACGGCCGCGCGCCACTAGTCCATCTTGAAGTTGACGGTCAGGGAGAAGATAACGTCAACAGGTTGACCATTGAGCGTGCCCGGGTGGAAGCGCCACTGCTTCACCGCCTGCACGGCCTCTTCGGACAGACCCATCGGCAGTCCCTTCAGTACGTGGACTTCTTCGACCGTTCCCTGCCGGTTGATCACGGCTTCCACGACGACGACGCCGGTGATGTGCGCATGGCGCGCCGCCTCGGTGTATTTCGGTTCCGGTTTCGAAATCGCAGTCGGAGCCTTCACGTCGCCGCCGACGCGCAGCGGACCATCGGTCCCTTCGCTGCCGTTCCCCGCGGTGCCTGAGCCCGTGCCTCCGAGCTGGCCGCCGAGTTGTCCGCCGACGACTCCACCCTTTTCGCCACCGATCTGACCGCCGACGACGCCGCCAACGACGCCGCCTGCAACGCCGCCCGGCACCCCACCCGCAACACCCGCGGTGGAAGTCGAGTCACCGGAGCCGCTGCCTTCGCTGCTCGACGATGACGACATCATCGGCTGCGGAAGGGACGACTCGTCGTCGATCTTCAAAGTCTGAGGCGACGGCGTCTGCACCGGCTGCGGCACTTCTTTGGGCGTCTCCACCGGCGTAATGAATTTGGGCGTGCTCGGCAGTTGCAACTGCGTCACGAGCTTCACCGGCTTCGGCCCTCCTCCGGACGACTTCGCCGGCGCCGGGGGCGGCGGCGGGGGAGGCGGCGGAGGTGCGGCGCCCTGCGTCAGATAGGCTCGGATCGGTTTCTGCTCCGCCTTGACGTTCTTCACCGAGGTCATCGATAGAAAGAGAATCAGTGCGATCAACAGCGCATGCATGACAAGCGAGCCGAGGTACGGTTTCCATTTGCGTTTGCGGCCCGTCCGGTCACTCGATTCGATGAGATTTTCTTGGAGGTCCATGGAGCAGTTATTTGCAATCGGGCGGCCAGTCAATTTGACTTTGTTTTTCAATAAGTTGAGCCAGAACTACCCGTCTGTTCGTGGTGCCCGCTGCCGGAGCGAAGTACAATCCCGTCCCGCATGGTTCCGCACGAGGATGGGGAGGGCAAGTCGACGCTGCGGGAGTACCTCGAGGCGTTGCTCATCGCCGTCATCTTCGTCCGCTTCGCCTCGGTCTTCGTCTTTCAGGCGTTCAAGATTCCGTCGGGCTCGATGGAAGACAATCTGAAAGTCGGCGATCACCTCATCGTCAACAAGTTCATCTATGGCCCCGGCGCGCAGTTTCTCCTGCCGATCCGCGACATCCGCCGCGGCGACATCATCGTCTTCCGCTATCCGCTGCAACCGGAGACCGACTTCGTGAAGCGCGTGATCGGCTTGCCGGGCGAGACCGTGATGATTCAGAACAAGGAAGTGTTCATCAACGGGAAGAAGCTGGACGAGCCGTACGTCATTCACATCGATCAGGCGATCTATCCATTTCGCGATCAACTGGCGCCGTACACGGTTCCCCAGGGGGAGTACTTCGCGATGGGAGACAATCGGGACAATTCGAAGGACTCGCGATATTGGGGTCCGGTGCCCCGCTCGATGATCAAGGGGCGTGCATTCATGGTCTACTGGTCCTTTCACGGGCAGCCGACGATGGCGGATGCAACGTGGCGTGATCGCGCGAAGGAATTGTGGGGCGTCGTGCGTTACTTCGGCACGCGCACGCGCTGGGATCGCATGTTCATGATCGTCGACAGGAAGTACCACTATCACGCTGAAGAACCGATCGAAGGAGTGAACGAGCTCCAATGACGGAGTTGCCTACAGGTCCGGAGACGGACGATTCGACACCGGTGAATGACAACGCCGGTGCGACGGTAATCGATCGCAGCGATCACTCGATCTCGCGCCGCCGCATTCCGGAAAACGTTCTGAAGGTTCTCTACCGGCTGCATCGCAGCGGCTATCGCGCGTATTTGTGCGGAGGCAGCGTGCGCGATCTGCTGATGAACCGGCAGCCGAAGGACTTCGACATCGCGACGGATGCGCATCCGGGCGACATCCGCCGTCTCTTCCGCAACAGCCGCATCATCGGCCGGCGCTTCCGGCTGGTGCACATCATCTTTCAGGATCAGATCGTCGAGGTCGCGACCTTCCGGCGCGAGCCGGAGCGAAGCTCGACGGATGAAGAGAACGAAGATTTCCTGATCACGGATGACAACACGTTCGGCTCGCCGCTTCAGGATGCGAAGCGGCGCGACTTCACGATCAACGCGCTCTTCTACAACATCGCCGATTTCTCGGTGATCGACTACGTCGGCGGCCTCGAGGACATGCGGCAGAAACGCGTGCGGATGATCGGCGATCCCGATGTCCGTTTCCGCGAGGACCCCGTGCGGATGATGCGCGCGATCGAGTTCGCATCGCGTCTCGGTTTCGAGATCGAGCAGGCGACGTATGACGCCGTCCTGCGGCATCGCAACGAGATCCTGAAGGCGTCGCCGCCGCGTGTGTCGGAAGAGATCCTGGAGCTGCTCCGCCGCGGCTGGTCGCGCGAGGCGATCCGCAGGATGGTGGACTCCGGGCTCCTCGAGCCGCTGCTGCCGGAAGTGTATGGAGCGATCGCCGGGGAGCGGGCACCGTATTTCTGGAAGATGCTGGAAGTGCTCGATCGCACCGTGCAGGCGGGGCGGAAGATCACCGATGCCGTGCTGCTCAGCGTGCTGATGCTCCCATGGGTGGTCGCGGAGCTCGAGCGTGAAGAGCATCGCCGGGAATCGCGGATGCGGATCGCCGAGGTGCTGACGTTCATCCGCGACCTCGTGCAGCCGCTTTGCGCGCGCATGGCGCTGGCAGCGGGGACACGCCATCAGATCGAGCAGGCACTCGAGACTCTGTGGCGTCTGCTCGAGCCGCCAAGCGACCGGCGCGCGCAATTCCGCGCCGTGCATCGCGAGCCGTTCAACGACGCGCTCGCCCTGCTCGAGCTCTATGCACTCTCCTCCGGCAGGTACGTCGAGCAATACAAGCAGTGGCACCACTTCGCGCAACGGGCGAGAAGGGAAGGCGAGGTGGCGCAGCAGCCGGTTAGACGGCGAAGACGGCGGAGGTGAGGGGGAATTGAAAATTGAAAATTGAAAATGCCTGGGCCGGCTCTCCTGGTCGTCCAATTTTCAATTTTCAAATTCAATTTTCAATTTCCCATCACAACTCATGATCTACCTCGACCATCACGCCACGACTCCCTGCGATCCGCGTGTCGTCGAGAAGATGCTGCCTTTCTTTACGTCGGTCTTCGGCAATCCGGCGGCGATCGTTCATGAGCATGGGCGCGCTGCGTCGCGCGCGGTCGAAGACGCGCGGATTGCGATTGCGCGGTTCTTCGGTGTCGTCTCCGCCGAGATCTGCTTTACCGCGGGCGCGACCGAGTCGAACAACATCGCGCTGCGGATCGTGGGGCGCAAGGATCATGCAATCACCAGCGCGATCGAGCACAAGTCCGTGCTCGCTCCTCTCCACGAAAGCGGCGCGGAGCTGACGATTCTGCGGCCTGACCGCGAGGGCTTCATCGCGCCGGAGGCGGTGAGTGCCGCGATCCGGTCGAATACGAAACTGATCTCGATCGAAGCCGCGAACGGCGAGATCGGCACGTTGCAGAACATCGCTGCGATCGGCGCGATCGCGCGCGAGCGCGGCATCCTCTTTCACAGCGACATCACGCAGGCCGCCGGCAAGGTCCCCCTCGATCTGACCAACGTCGACCTCGCGTCGTTTTCCGCGCACAAGGTCTACGGTCCGAAAGGGATCGGAGGTCTGATGGTGCGGCGCGGCATCAGGGTGCCGCCGCTGATCGTGGGTGGGGGACAGGAGCGCAATCTGCGCTCCGGAACGGTGAACGTGCCGGGCGTGATCGGCATGGCCGCCGCGCTCGAGCTTCGCGCTGCGGAGATGGAGGAAGAGGCGCGCCGTCTGACCGCGCTGCGCAACTCGCTGTGGGATTCGATCGCTGCGGAAATCGCCGGTGTTTCCGTTCACGGCCCAAGGGATTTAAGATTGCCGGGTAACCTGAACGTCAGTTTCGAGCGAGTCGAGGCCGAATCGCTGATCCTGGGCATGCGGCGTTTCTCTCTGTCCACAGGTTCCGCATGCAGCACCGGCGAACGCGGTCCTTCGCGTGTGCTGACAGCAATCGGAGTGGGTGAGGCTGCGGCGATGGGATCCATCCGCGTTGGTCTGGGAACGGCGAACACACCCGAGCATGCGGCGATGCTCGTCGACGATCTCGAGCGAGCCGTGGCGCGGCTCAGGCAGATTACGCCATGAGCACGGAGACCGGCCGCATTCTTCTCGTCGACCACTCCCGTGGCGCGCTGACCTTTCAGGAGACGATTCTGCGGCGCCGCGACACGATCATTCTCACGGCGCTCGCCGGCACCGAAGGGCTGCAGAAGGCGCGCGAGGAGGTCCCGCATCTCATCATCTTCGGGTTCGATCTCTTCGACATGACCGCGCCGGAGTTCTGCCGCGAGATCCGCGGCCATGACCTGACGCGCTCCGCGTCGCTCCTGCTCATCGCCGATCGCGAGAATCCCGATCATGGCGACCTCTGTCTCTCCGCCGGCTGCAATGACGTGATCTTCCGTCCGATCCAGCGGCGCGAGCTCGATTCCAAGGTCGAGAAGCTGACGACGATTCCCGTTCGCCGCCAGCTCCGTACGATCACGAAGATCGAAGTCTCGCTCGAAAAGAACGGCCGCTTCGTTCTCGGCCGCAGCCTCAACATCTCTGCCAGCGGCATGCTGCTCGAAGTCGATCGCATGCTGCCCGGCGACGGGTCGGTACGATTGCACTTCTACCTGCCCGGCGATCCCCGCCCGCTGCAGGTCGAGGCTCAGGTGCTGCGCGCGGAGTTCTGCGGAACGATGGCCAAGTACGGCATGCGTTTCATCGACCTCACGGAAGAGCAGAAGGAACGCATCGAGCGCTACGTTCATCGTCTACGATCGAGGGAGTTGATCTGAATGAGCAAACTGGTGAAGCAGATCGCGGAAGGCATCCTCTACACCAAGGCCGAGGATTATCTCCGCGCGTTGTTGATCTTCGATGATGCCTATGGATCGGAAGATGTCCCCTCGCTGCAGTCGGTCAAGCTCGCGCAGGGCCTCTCGTACTTCGGCGTCTGTCTGGCGCTCGTGAGGAAGCAATACAAGAGCGCGATCGATCTCTGCCGTCGCGCGATCGATCTCGAGTTCTACAACCCCGATCACTACGCGAATCTCGCTCGCGTCTACCTTGCCGCCGGGCATCGGCGGAAGGCGCTGGAGATGGTCGAGGCAGGCTTGAAGCTGAACGAGCATCACGACGGACTGCTCGCTGTACAGAGGATGCTCGGCGTCCGCGCGCGGCCGACGGTTCCCTTCCTCGACCGCAGCCACCCCATCAACGTAAGCCTCGGCCAGGCCCGGCATGCGAAGAAGGTGGAAGAGGAAGAGAAGCGGAAGCCGCGGCGCAGGGAGTGAGCGCGGCGCAAACATCCCGACCGAGCGAAGCGAGCGGAGGGACCAGCGACGGCACCGGCAGGGTTGCGACGTCACCGAAGCACGCCTGCCGGTGTCAGCGTTGATCCCTCCGCTCGCTTCGCTCGGTCGGGATGCGCGCCCGATACATCTTCGCCAGTTCCTCAGGATCGGCGCCGAGCCGGTAGGCGGCGATCATCCGCCAGTTGATCGCGGCGGTCTTCCACAATCCCTTCTCGAGAAAGCGGCGGCCCGAGGTGATGACGTGCAGTGGCAGGAGCGTCGTCGAGCCTCTGCGCTTCATTCGGATGGCGAGCTCGTAGTCCTCCATGATCGGGATCTCGCGAAAGCCTCCGTCATCGAGAAACTGCCGGCGCAGGATGAACTGCGACTGATCGCCCCAGGGTGACTTCGTCAACGCCGTGCGCGCGTTGATCATCATCGCAGCGATGAGGAGCTTCGGATCCGATTCGGCGAAGCGGAGACGGAATCCGCCGAAGCCATGGCTCTGTAGTGCATCGGCGATCGCGCGCGCGGCGCCGAGAGGCAGAAGCGTGTCGGCGTGGACGAAGACGACGGCGTCGCTGGTCGCTGCTTCGGCTCCCCGATTCAGTTGCCGTGCGCGCATCGTCTCGCCGGTGAGAACGCGTGCTGCGCACTCCCGGGCGATGGCCAGCGTCTGATCGCTGCTCCCGCCGTCGGAGACGATCACCTCATCGATTCCCGCGGCGCGCGCGGCACGGATCGACGCGGCGATCCATTTCTCTTCGTTGAGCGCGGGAATGACCGCGGCGACCTTCATCGGCCCGATGGTAACGTAACGCCCGGCATGAACTGCTACGTGCTGACCGGCGGTCGATCGCGGAGGATGGGAGAGTCGAAGACCGCGATGTTTCTCGATCGCGTTGCGGCGTC
Organism: Acidobacteriota bacterium; assembly: GCA_021325515.1. GTDB lineage: Bacteria > Acidobacteriota > Thermoanaerobaculia > Gp7-AA8 > Gp7-AA8 > JAJPHC01. Next base: position 74,371 of record JAJPHC010000063.1, on the reverse strand, counting down.
CGCGCGTGCCGTGTTCGATCGCGTGATCGCGGTGCAGCGCCCCGGCGGCGAGGCTCTGGCGATCGAGACGATTCATGAGCCGCCGCACGACGGCGAAGCCGCCATCTTCGGCGTGGCCCGCGCGCTCCAACACTCCGCTGCACCCTGCTTCGTGCTCGCCGTGGATTACCCGTTGATCACCAGCGGCGTGCTGGCGTTTCTGCGCGACTCCTTTCACGAGGAGATGCTCATCCCGGTGTGGAGCGGAATCCCGCAGATGCTTTGTGCGGGATATGGCCCCGCGATGCTGGCGCGCATCGAGGCGCGAATCGCGGAGAGCCGTTTCGATCTTCGAGGCTTGATCGCCGAGGCGCATGTGACGATGATCGAGGAGGCGGAACTGCGTGCGCGATTTGCAGGCGAGCCGCTGCTGAACGTGAATACTGCGGAAGATCTCGAACTAGCGAGGCGGATCGATGAACGACTTTTCCCATCTCGATGAGACCGGCGGCATCTCCATGGTGCACGTCGGCGCCAAACGCGCGTCGGTGCGTGAGGCGGTCGCCGTGGCGACCGTCAGGATGCAGCCTGCGACCCTGAAGAAACTGGTCGAGCGCGCGCTGCCGAAAGGCGATGTGCTCACGACCGCGAAGGTGGCCGGCGTGATGGCGGCGAAACAGACGCCGTCGCTCATTCCTCTCGCACACCCGATCGCTCTCGACTCCGTCGACGTTACCTTCGATCTCGATCCCAAAGCCGGCACGATCGAGATCCGGGCCATCGTCCGCTGCGAAGCGAAGACCGGTGTCGAAATGGAAGCCATGACCGGCTGCGCCGTCGCAGCCCTCACGATCTACGACATGTGCAAGAGCGCAGAAAAAGGGATCGTGATCGAAGGCCTGCAGCTCGTGCGGAAGACGGGAGGGAAGAGCGGGACCTGGGAGAGGTGAGGGTTCCGTTTATCCCGACCGGAGCGAAGCGGAGCGGAGGGATCAACGACGGCGCCGAGCGAAAGGCTCCATTCGCTTCGCTCAGTCGGGATGAACTGCACTACTGCCTCTTCGTCACCCAGCCCGGCGTTCCGTCGTTCGTCGCGCGATCGCTGTTGTCTGCCTGCTTGTCGGCGTTCACGAGTTGCTTGCGGATGGAGCCGATGATCCGCTGTTCCGTCGCGCCCGCGATGTCGACGATCGGCTGGCGGTCGTCGAAGCCGTTGAACGCGATGACGAAGCGATCGAGGCGGAACGCCACCGCGCGGCCCATGTAGCGATCCTCGGCCGTGAAGTTTTCTTCGCCGAGGTTCGGCACCGGATCGAGCAGCTTGCCGTTGTGGACGAAGAGCGTGCGATAGGCGTCGAGGATCTTCGCTGCCGCAGTCTTGTCGGCCGCGGGGATGATGAGGCCGTCGGCCTTCTGTCCATCCGCAAGTGTGAAGCTTGCCATGAACGAGTTGGCGAGGAAGCGCTGGCCGAACGCGGACTCCGCCGCGTAGCGCTCGCTGCTCGGAATCCGATTCGCGGTGGGGAAGAAGGCGAAGACCGCGGGCAGGCCGGGCGCCGCCGGCATCTTCTCCGACACCGTGAGCAGAAGACGCTTGAGCGCCTCGTGGCCATCCGGCGTTCCGCCTCCCGTCACGCGAACGTAGAACGGGCCGCGCCAGAGGTGCAGCGAGTGTTGATTCTCGAACGCGCCATTCGCCAGATCGAACGGCTTGCTGCTGTCTGTCTTGCTCGTCGACCAGGCGCCGAACGCCTTCACGAAGTCGGGGAAGCGAAAGATCTCGACGAGCGCGAAGCCATCCTGCGCGTCGAGTGACTGGTACTTGCCCGAGGTGACGTCGAGCGCGTCGTAGTGCGCGAAGCGTGCGCCTTCGCGATCGAGATAGCTGACGAGTTGCTGTGCAGGAATGACGAGCGGATCTTCCTGCAGTTGCCAGCGCGGCGCCTCCTGTCCTCGCGGAAGGAACTGCAGGCTGGGGGAATCGAGCGAGGTGAAGTTCACTTCCTCGTGCGGCACCGCGGGGCGCGGCGCCGCATTGCGATCGCGGTCGCGGTCGCAGGAGAGGAGAAGAGGAAGCAGAAGGAGGGCGGCGGCAATGCGCCGCGCCTCCGTCATCGCACGAGCGACTCGAGGAACTCGATCGTGACGCGGACGCCCGCGCCGGTCGCGCCTCTGGCCTCGCGCGGTGTCTCGTGTTCCGTGTAGGCCGTGCCGGCGATATCGAGATGTGCCCAGGAGGGACAAGTCACGAACTCCTTCAGGAAAATCGCGGCGGTGATGGCGCCGCCCCAGCGTCCGCCGGAGTTCTTGATATCGGCCCACTCACTGCGGACGAGGTCTTTGTAGTCGTCCCACTCGGGGAGTCTCCACAGTCGCTCGCCAACCCGCTCACCGCACTCAATCAACTTCCGAGCCAGCTCATCATCACTGGTGAAGAGGCCGGCGGCTTCGTTGCCGAGGGCGACGACGCAGGCGCCGGTGAGGGTGGCGTAGTCGAGCATGTGATCGGGCTTCTTCTGCGAGGCCCAATGCAGTGCATCGGCGAGGATCATGCGGCCTTCGGCATCGGTATTCACGATCTCGACGGTCTTGCCGTTCATCATCGTGATGATCTCGCCCGGCTTGTAGGCGCTGCCGCTCGGCAGGTTGTCCGTCGAGGGGATCGCGCCGGTGATCTTGACCGGGAGGCCGAGCTTGGCGGCGGCTTCGATCGTGCCGATCACGGCCGCGGCGCCGCACATGTCGAACTTCATCTCCTCCATTCGCTCGGCGGGCTTGATGGAGATGCCGCCGGAATCGAACGTGATGCCTTTGCCGACGAGCGCGACGTGCTTCGAGTATTTCTTCGGCGTGTATTCGAGTGTGATGAAGCGCGGTTCTTCAGCCGAGCCGCGGTTGACGGCGAGGAGGCCGCCCATCTTCATCCGCTCGATCTCGCGCTTGCCGTAGACCGTGCACTTCACGCCCGTTTCTTTCGCGACTTCCACGGCGCGCTCCGCGATGCGCGTGGCAGTCATCAGATTCGCGGGAGCGTTGCCGAGGTCGCGCACGGTGCGGACGCCGTCGATGATGGCGTTCGCTTCCTTGTTGATGACTTTGATGCGGCGGCCGTCGAGCGAGACGAGCAGCTTGGCGTCGATCGCCACGCGCTTCTGTTCGTCCTTGTTCGTCGTGATGAAGCGGTCGTACTTGTAGTCGGCGGCCGCGAGTGCATCGGCGAGCAGGCGCGCCGCGGCTTCGGCCTCGAAGCCCGGAATGCTGATCGGGACCGCGACGGCGATGTGCGTGTCGCGCTGGCGCTGCGCGATCTTGCCGATCTGATAGAGAGCGCCGCGGACGGCGCGCACGGTGAGCTTTTTGCCGATGCCGATCAGCGAGATCTTGCGCGGGAAGCGCGACAGCACGGTGATGCTCTCGCCGCTGCGGCCGCTGAATCCCGAATCGAAGATGGTCTTGGTGATGAGGTCGTTGACCGGAGTCGTCTCGGGCTTCACGCCTTCCGCGAGGACGACAAAGAGATGATCTGTTTTAGACAGCTTTAATTCGCGAACGAGTTCGACTTTCATGCGAGGGCGGATTGTATCCGGTTGCGCGCCAACGCGGTCAGAGCGTGAAGGGCTCGATGTCGGGAGGGGTGATCTCGCGCGAAGGGGGCTCGTCTTTCGTGAGATACGAGCACCAGGCGAGATACTCATCCCAGGGCAGCCAGTCGAGCTGTTTCACATCCCAGAGCTTCTGGTTGTCTTCCGGAGTGAGCGTCAGCCAATCGGCCAGCTCATCGAGCGGCTCAACTTTTCTTGACGATGGCATCGAATAGCTCCAACAACCCGTGCGTCCGATAGTAGTCCCTTACGCTCTCAATATCGACGCCAGGGGCGCTCATGAGTACCTGGACGTCGTGTCCTTCATAGAGAACCCGATGGGGATGATTTTTCATGGAGAGCGCCTTCATCATGGCTACATGTTCCGGTGAGGCGACGGTTGCCGTGATGTTCGCCATGATCTGCTGCGGCCGCGAGCCGGCGAATACCTTTGCCGCGGTTGCCGGATCGAAATACATGAAGTCGACACGGCCCCATGCTGCGTCTGCGTGAGCGTGATTGGAAAAAGCGCGGCTGGTGAGGAGCGTGTCATACCCCAATGATTCGGCAAACGCGATGACTCGCTGCCGATTTGCGAGATCGACGGCGAAGTCCACTTCCTTCGTCGAGCGGAGCCGTCCGTAGGCGTGAACGGCCAATCCTCCGACGATCGCGTAACGGATGTTCTCTCGATCGAAGAATTCGAGGAACGTCGTCAGAACGCGTTCGAACTCCATCCGCTTCAGCTTACCTCGGAACCCCGCCGGCCCGCGGCGCACGCACTCCCCAACATACAATTGGCCAAGCTCATGCACTGAGGTCATTCGCACCTATGCCGTATCGCGTTCTTGTAGTCGATGATGAAACCGCCATCCGGGAAGCCATCCGGATGACATTGGAGTACGAGGGCTACCGCGTCGACGAGGCGCGCTCGGGACAGGATGGCCTCGAGAAGGCGCAGAAGACGCCCTTCGACGCGATCCTGCTCGACATCAAGATGCCCGTCCTCGACGGCATCGAAGTCCTCGAGAATCTGAAAGAGATGAAGATCATGACGCCGGTGGTCATGGTCTCCGGTCACGGCGACATCTCGACTGCCGTCGAGTGTACGAAGCGCGGCGCGTTCGACTTCCTGGAGAAGCCGCTGAACCGCGAGAAGCTGCTGCTCGCCGTCCGCAACGCCGTTCGTACGCAGAAGCTCGAGGAGCAGGTCGGCGAGCTGCGCGAGAAGAGCGAGAAGGTCTATCAGCTCGTCGGGGAGTCGGCTCCGATGGCCGAGCTCAAGACGCTGATCGATCGCGCTGCGCCGACCAAGGCTACGGTGCTGATCACCGGCGAATCGGGCACCGGCAAGGAGCTCGTCGCGCGCGAGATCCATCGCCGCTCTTCGCGCGCTGCACAGAGTTTTGTGCAGGTGAACTGCGCGGCGATTCCCGAGGAGCTGATCGAGGCCGAGCTGTTCGGACATGAGAAGGGCTCCTTCACCGGCGCGGTGCGCAAGCAGACGGGGAAATTCGTGGCCGCGGATGGCGGCACGATCTTCCTTGATGAGATCGGCGACATGTCGCTGCGCACGCAGGCGAAGGTTCTGCGCGTGCTGCAGGAGGGGGAGGTCGAGCCGGTCGGCTCGGCGACGGTGGTGAAAGTCGACGTGCGCGTGATCGCCGCGACCAACAAGGATCTGGAGGAAGAGATCAGGAGCGGGCGATTCCGCGAGGATCTCTACTACGGCTGAACGTGATTCCGATTCGCACGCCGCCGTTGCGCGAGCGGCGCGATGACATCGCCATCCTGGCGCAGCACTTCGCACAGCTCTTCAGCGAGGAGCACAACTTCCACCCGAAGAAGTTCAAGCCGGCCGCGCTGAAAGCTCTCTCCGACGCGTCGTGGCGCGGCAACGTGCGTGAGCTGCGCAATCTCATCGAGCGGCTGGTCATCATGGTGCCGCACGAAGAGATCGATGTGACCGATCTCCCGTCCGAATTTTTCCGCGCGCCTGCCGACATCATCGCCGGCGCGATGCGTCTCAACACGCTGCAGGAGTTCAAGGACGAGGCGGAGAAGGCGTTCATCCTCGCCAAGCTGCGCGAGCATGGATGGAACGTCTCCAAGACGGCGGAAGCGATCGACACGCCGCGCTCGAATCTCTACAAGAAGATCGAGCAGTACAACATCAGGCGCGAGGCGGGCGCGGGAGTGGCAGGGGATGGCGAGCCTGCCGGCTGAGGCACCCATCGGCGTGTTCGACTCGGGCGTGGGCGGACTCACGGTGTTCCGCGAGATCCACCGCGCGCTCCCCGGCGAATCGCTGATCTATCTCGGCGACTCGGCGCGCGTACCGTACGGAACGAAGTCGCCGCAGACCGTCGTTCGCTACTCGCTCGAGGCGGCTAACCATCTGATGCAGCGCGGAATCAAGATGCTCGTCGTCGCCTGCAACACCGCGACCGCGGCCGCGCTGCCGACGCTGCAGGAAACGCTGCCGATTCCGGTCATCGGCGTCGTCGAGCCGGGAGCGCGCGCGGCAATCGCGAAGACGCGGGGGCGCGTCGGCGTGATCGCGACCGAGGGGACGGTGAAGTCGCACGCCTACCGGAAGGCCATCCATACCCTCGATCCGAATGTCGAAGTGCTGGAATGCGCGGCGCCGCTCTTCGTGCCGCTGGCCGAAGAAGGGTGGGCGAATACGCATGTCGCGCGCGAGGTCGCCGAGGTCTATCTCGAGCCTCTCATCGACGCCGGCGTCGATACGCTCGTCCTCGGCTGCACGCACTATCCGATCCTCCGCGGAACCATCGAGAAGGTCGTCGGCGATTCGATGGCGATCGTCGACAGCGCGGAGACGACCGCCGCGTGGGTGAAGTCGATCGTCGGTGACTCCGCGCGCGGCGAGGCCGAGCATCATTTTCTCGTGACCGACGCGGAGGAGCGCTTCCGCAAGATCGCGGCGGAGTTTCTCTCGCGCGACATCGAGAGCCTCGAGCTCGTGAGCCTGTAGGACAGGCGCCCTCGCCTGTCCAATCGCCGTCTGTCCACCACCCATCCCGACAGGCGAGGGCGCCTGTCGTACAGGGCGGACATATAATTTCGGCACCACTCGCAGCCGCAGCATACGGAGGACGTCATGACCCGTTTCGTCGGCTCTCTCCTTGTGATCTGTATCGCGCTCCCTCTCTTCGCTCAGACTCCGCCACCGCCGCCGAAGAAAGTCGAGGACATGAGCCTCGACGAGCTGATGTCGACGTTCGTCACACTCGCGTCGAAACTCTCGCAGCTCGTGAGCGATGCGCCGGCGTCGATCTCCGTGATTCCCGACTATCAGTTTCAGGGCTTCGGCTGGAACAGTATCAACGCGCTGCTCTACGCACAGCCGGGCTTTGCTCCGTCGATGGACTACGATCGGCGTACGGTTTCATCGCGCGGCGTGTTCGAAGGGTGGAACAACAACCATCTGCTGCTGCTCGTCGACGGCGTGCCGGTGAACGACAACCTGTACGGCAGCGCATACACGTCGGAGATCACGCCGCTGTTCATGGCAAAGTCGGTCGAGGTCCTGCGCGGCCCCGGGTCGGCGCTGTATGGATCGAATGCGATGAACGGGGCGGTCAGCATCACGACGCTGAAGCCGGAAGATCTGGGAGGAACGGTCAGCGGCACATTGCGCTATGGCAACTTCGGAACGCGCAACGTCGACGTGATCGGCGGCTCGAGCTCGGACCTCGTCTCGTTCGTGGCCGGCTACAGCGGCTCGGAGACGAACGGCAATGAGTACTTCTCCTACGACGGCTCGCGCCGCGCGGACAGCGCCGGCAAGCTGCTTCAGTTTCGCACGCACGATCACCGGCGGAACGACTACGTCTTCACGAAGGTCGATGGCCGCGGCGCGCTGAGCGGTCTTTCGCTGCAGGTGCACTGGCAGGGATGGGATTTCGGCACGGGCCACGGATGGATCTTCTACATCCCTGATTTCAAGGAAGCGATGCACGAGACGCGGCAGCTCGCATCGCTCTCGTACCGGCGTACGAACGCGCGGAAGTGGCAGGAAGAGTACGTCGTCCGCTATCAGCGCCATTCGATCAACTGGAATCAGCGCTATTACCCGAATGACGCGACGGATCCCTACGGCGACTTCTATCCCGCGGGATTGTGGGAGTTCCTGGATACATCGGCGAGCGACGTGTTCGGACGCGCGCAGGTTTCGATTCCGATGAGCGCCAATGCGTCGGTCGTCACCGGTATCGAGACGGACCGCTTCGACTATCGCGGCGACAACGAGCACTTCTCGAACGTCAACATCAACTACGGCGGCGACTATCAGCCGTTCGATCAGAATCGGATGCAGCCGCTCGGGCCCTGGCTCGCCTGGGTGAAAGGCAATCCCGTGTACAACCTCGGGGCCTACGCGCAGTACTCGAGCGGAACGAAGTTCGGCGAGAAGATCGCGCTGACGGCCGGCATGCGCTACGACCGGCAGTCGTTCAAGCTGAACGCGCTCGATGTGGCCGGTACGCCGAAGGAGAGCAAGTCGTTTTCGCAGACGAGCCCGCGCCTCGGGCTCATCTTCAAGCCGGGCGGCAAGGTGACGATGAAGGCACTGATCGGCAGGGCGTTCCGCGCGCCTGCGCCGACCGAGATGTTCGGTGCGAACACCTATTCGCTCGCATCGAATCCGCGGCAGTTGCAGCCGGAGAACGTGACGAGCCTCGAGTTCATCACCGAGTGGCGCGCGACGAACGATCTGCTGTTGCGGGCGAACGCATTTCGCAACAATTTCAAGAACGAGATCGCGTACAGCGTCGCGAATGCGAATCTGAGCACGAATGTGTTCTCGCTGAAGACGGCGGGTCTGGAGCTCGAGTCGCTATTCGGCACGCCGCAGGATTACGCATTCGCCAACGTGTCGTTCGCGAGACGGCTCGACGAGACGATCATCGATCCGACGATCGCCGTCAGCCGGCACGAGATGACCTGGTATCCCGAGCACATCGCCAACGCGGGCTACATGCATGACGCGCGGAAGTGGCAGGGGTCGATCTCGGCGCATTACCAGGGCGAGGTGAACCGCCGCGACAGCGACCGGCTCGATCCTCAGTTCCTGCCGTATCGCGGGAGCACGGTCGGTTCCTGGCTGTCGCTCGACGGCGTGTTCAACTATCGCATCAGCGAAAAACTGGAGCTGGGTGTGCAGGGAACGAATCTTCTGGGCAAGAATGACCGCATGCTGGTGAAGACGAATGACTTTCCATTCGACTATCGCATGCAGGGACGCAGGATTCTGTTTCGCGCGGGGGTGAAGTTATAAAGGTTCTGTCCATCATTCTCGCGGCGGGCTTCGCCTTCAACGCGCTCGCCGCCGAGAAACACTTTCGGATTCTCCAACTCAACGACGTCTACAAGATCGAGGGAATCGAGAACGGAGCGCGCGGCGGACTGGCGCGGGTGCGGACGCTGCGCAAACAGCTCGAGGCCGACGGTACGCCGCTGCTCGTGCTGCATGCGGGGGATCTGCTCTTTCCGTCGGTCATGAGCAAGTACCTCAACGGCGAGCCGATGATCCGCGTGCTCAACATGCTCGACGGCGACGGCGCGAAGATCGACAACGCGATGTACGTCACGCTCGGCAATCACGAGCTGGAGCGCTCTGATCCGATGTATGTGCTCGGGCGCGTCGCGGAATCGGATTTCCACTGGGTCTCGTCGAATGTCCGCTACTGCCGCGGCGGGAAGTGTACGCAGACGTTCGCCTCTCGGCTCACGCCGATGAACAACGAGGTCGTCGTGCGCGTGGGCGGAGTTCCGGTCGGCATCTTCGGCGTGACGACGGACAGCGGCCAGTCCGACTACTTCCGCGTCGATTTTCGCGATCAGGAGGCGCGCTTCGCGGATGTGCGTGCGGCGATTGATCACCTCCAGCGCAAAGGTGCGAAGCTCATCATCGGTCTGACGCATGAAGACCTCGGCGACGATGTCGAGCTCGCGAAGAAGTTTCCGGAGATCTCCCTCATCGCCGGCGGACACGATCATCAATACCTGGAGCGAACCGCGGGGAAGACGAAGATCGCCAAGGGCGATGCCGATGCCGTGAGCGTGGTCGTGTGGGACGTGGCCATTCCCGATGAAGGCGAGGCGAAGATCACGACGCGCCGCGTGATGCTCGACTCGGCGATCGAAAAAGATCCGGCGGTCGATGCCGAGGTGCAGAAGTGGCTGAAGGCGCTCGACGAGAAACTCGGTCCGAATGTGGAGATCGGGACGACGAAGAATCTGCTGGAAGGTGTCGAGACGGCGGTGCGCCAGCGGGAATCCGCGCTGGGCAACTTTCTCGCCGATGTCATTCGGAGCTGGATGGAGACTGACGTCGCGTTCGTGAACGGCGGAGGAATCCGCATCAACGACAACATTCCAGCCGGTCCGGTGCGCACGCATGACATCGAGGGGATCTTCTACTACTCGAATCCACTCGTTCGCTTTGCCGTGACAGGACAGCAGTTGCTCGACATCCTCAACAACAGCGTGTCGCTCGTCGAAGCGGGAGATGGGCGCTTCCTGCAGGTGTCGGGGCTGAAGCTGACGTACAAGGTCGTCGACGGCAAGGGTGTCGTGACGAGCGTGACGGTCGGGGACAAGCCGCTGGATCTCGCGGCGACGTACACGGTCGGGACGATCTCGTTCGAATACGAGAGGGGAGCGGAAGACGGCTACACGCTGTTCGATCCGGCGAACCCGGCGAAGCCGAAGCTGCTGCCGCCGCCCGACCGCCCGACGCTCGACTTCCGCAAAGCAACCGAGGCAACGATCGCCGCCCTCCCCAACCACACGATCACAACATCCATCGAAGGCCGCATCACCCGTTAAGTTGGTTTTTGGGGGTTTTGGGGGTCACACCTGGAAAATCAACTTAACGCGCCCGGTCTGGCACGCCGTTAAGTTGATTTTCCAGGTGTGACCCCCGAAAACCAACTTAACGTGCGGCGTTAAGTTGATTTTCCAGGTGTGACCCCCGCGGACCAACTTAAACTACGCGGCGCGTGAATCTGGCTCGGCTCATTGCCTGGCGGTATCTGCGGCGGCCCACGGATGCGCTCGTGTCCGCGGTGGGGCTCGTCTCGATCTTCGGACTTGTCATCGGCGTCATGGCGCTCGTCATCTCGATGGCGCTCATGACGGGGTATCGCGGCGATCTTCAGCGCAAGCTTCTCGGCGGGAATGCCGAGGTCTATGTCTACTCGGTCGGGGGGCCGATCACCAACACCTCCTCCGTGCTGAAAATCCTGAGAGAAACTCCGGGCGTCGCCGAGGCTTCGCCAGTCGTCTTCAAGATCGCGCTGGTGACGACCGAGGCCAACGCGACCGGCGCGGAAGTCACGCTGAAGGGGATCGATCCCGCGCGCGCGAAAACATCTCCGATGCTGGCCCGAGTCGTCGGACCGGCGGGCACGCTGCATGGCGTCGCTCTCGGCAAGTACATGGCGAAGCGCCTCGGCGTTACGCAGGGCTCGTCGATCAGCGTCACGGTGCCGAGCGACCGCCAAGGCAGCTTCATGCCGCAATCGTCATCATTCGTCGTGACGAACGTGTTCGACACCGGCTTCTACGAATACGACGCGCGCTGGCTCTTCATCGACCTTCGCGAAGCGGAGCGCCTGACCGGCATGGAAGGCTCGGCGAATCTGATCGAAGTGAAGCTCCTGCCCGGCACCGCGATCGACGACGCGGTGCGCGACATCGACAACAGGACCTCCCATCACTACGCGGTGAGCGACTGGCGCGATCTCAACCGCCAGCTCTTCTCGATGCTGAAGCTGCAGCAGATCGTGCTCTTCATCGTCATCGGCCTGATCGTCTTCGTCTCGACGTTCAACATCGTTTCGACGCTCATCATGACCGTGCACGAGAAGCGGAAGGAGATCGGCATTCTGACGTCGATGGGAGCGGAGCAGCACCTCGTGGCGCGCATCTTCGTCTGGTACGGATCGATGGTCGGCTTCGCAGGCACCGCCGCCGGCATCGGACTCGGCACGCTGATCTGCTGGGTGATGACTCGCTTCAAGCTGCTGTCGTTCCCGCCGGAGATCGCCGAGGTGTATTACGTGTCGTCGATCCCGTTCGTGACGAGGTGGATGGACCTGGCGATCATCGCCGCGTTCTCGCTGCTCGTCTCGTTCGCGGCGACGATCGTGCCGTCGCTGCGCGCCGCGAAGCTGAATCCGGTTGAAGCGCTGCGGCACGAGTAGTACCGTCAAGCAGTCCAATGATCGGGAACGGCGAGCGAAACGTCCTGGCACCGCTCCAGCCAGCGGAGTCGGATCTGGCGTTCCGCGATGATCTGACGGGCCTCTACAACGCTCGCCTGCTGACGTCTTTGCTCGACGAGCGCTGGGAGGAGATGGTGAGCCTCTGCGGCAAGCTCTCGCTGGTGCTGATCGATCTCGATCTCTTCAAGCAGGTGAACGACCGCTACGGGCATCTCTCCGGCGATGATGTGCTGCGCACGACCGCGACCCTGCTGCGGACGCATTTTCGCAGCGGTGACATGCTCTTCCGCTACGGCGGCGACGAGTTCATCGTGCTGCTTCCGGGAGTCGATGCGGAGGAAGCGCGGCAACTCGGAGAGCGCGCCCGCGACGCGATGCGATCGCATGAGTTCTTCACGCCGGCGGAGCGCGAGCGCATCCGCGTGCCGCTTTCCTTTTCCGTCGGTGTCGCCTCGTGGCCCTCGGAGGGGATGGTCCGCCGTTCGCTGCTCGCGCGCGCCGACGAACGGCTCTATGCGGAAAAGAAAGCGACAGCGGCGCGCGCACGTCTCAAGCGGCGCATCGTCTGGTGGTTCGCTGCCGGATTCGCTGCAGCCGTGGTGCTCTCCGGTGTGGTGATGACGTTGAACGACCGGCCGATCGTCGTGGCGCCCGCACGGGCACCGCGGTCTGCGATCCGGCAGCCGGCGGTGAATGACGAGCAATTGCGGCTGCAGATTGCGACGCTGCAGACGAAGATCAATGAGCTCACGCGCGAGCAGATACGCCGCAGCGATCCTCATCCCGATCAGAGTGCCGCGGAGATTCAGAAGCTGCAGGCGCAGATCAGCAATCTCACATCGCAACTCGATGCCAAGCCGGCTCCGATCGTCGTGCCGCCCCAGCAGGCTGCCGTGGTCCCTCCGCCGGCTGCGCCGCCGGAGACTCCTGCACCGCGCCCAGCCGAGCCTGCGCCGATCGTTCCTCCGCAACTGCTGATTCCCGTCGTGCCCCGCTATCCGCAGATGGCGCGCGACCGGCGCATCGAAGCGACGGTCGAGCTGCGCGTCACCGTCGACGAAAAAGGCCGCGTCACGCGCGCCGAGATCGTCGGTCCCTCACGCGGCTATGGATTCGATGAAGCCGCGCGCGCGGCCGCGCTGGAATCGCACTGGCAGCCTGCGACGCAGGGAGGCGTGCCCGTGCCGCTCGATACGATCCTGCGAGTCGACTTCCGGATCACGCGATGACCGTCGCGGCAGCCATCGACTTGCGCCACTCCATCAGCCCCGCCACACAGAGCGGGATGAACGCGAGATAGAGCGCGGCCGTCGGATAGAGCTGCTTGTACGAATAGAGCGGCACGTAGAAGACATCGACGAGAATCCAGAAATACCAGTTCTCGATGTACTTCTTCGCCATCAGGAACTGCGCGAAAAGGCTGAAGGCGACGAGCGACGAGTCGGCGAAGGGGAGCGAGGCATCGGTGTATCGCTGGAACATGTACCCGATGGGCAGAATCGCAATGGCCGTGATGATCGAGCCGATGACCAGCGTCGCCACCGGCGCGCTCGAGACCTTGAGCTGCGTCCTGTTGCTGCCGCCGTGGAGCCATTCATACCAGCCGTAGATGGAGATCACGGCATAGATGAACTGCAGTGACATATCGGCATATAACTTCGAATGAAAGAAGACGGCGACGAACAGCAGCACGCCGGCGATGGCCGTCGGCCACGACCAGATGTTCTCCTTCACACTCAGATAGACGCTGAGCGCAGTGATGAGAACCGCGGCGATCTCAATCGCGAGATACACGCCACTCCTCGATCATTCTCATGAAGTCATCGAAGAGATAGAACGAGTCGTGCGGCCCTGGTGCCGCCTCGGGGTGGTACTGCACGGCGACCACGGGCTCGCGCCGGTGCCGGAAGCCTTCCAGCGTCTGATCATTCAGATTGATGTGCGTGTATTCGACATCGTTCTCGCTCAGCGAGTCGGGATCGACGGAGAAGCCATGATTCTGCGCGGTGATCTCGACGCGGCCGCTGCGCAGATCCTTGACCGGATGATTGCCGCCGCGATGTCCGAACTTCAGCTTGTACGTCCGGCCGCCGAGCGCGAGTCCGAGCAGTTGATGGCCGAGGCAGATGCCGAAGAGAGGAATCTGGCCGATGAGCTTGCGGATGTTCTCCTGCGCGTAGGTGACCGGTTCCGGATCGCCCGGTCCGTTGGAGAGCAGGACGCCGTCGAACTTCGCGTCGAGAATCGTGCGCGGATCGGTTTGCGCGGGGAAGACGGTGACGTCGCAATTCTGCCGCGTGAGCTGGCGGAGGATGTCGCGCTTCACGCCGAAGTCGTACACCGCGATGCGGCGCTTCGCACCGGCCGCGTTTTCATTGAAGTCGTACTTCGACGATGTGCTCACGCGCTGCACGAGATCGAGGCCCGACATCGAGGGCGCATTGCGGATCTCGGCGACGATGTCGTCGATCGGACGATCGGCGCGCGTCGTGATCATGCCGCGCATCGCCCCTTCGTTGCGGATGCGCCGCGTGAGAGCGCGCGTGTCGATGCCCTGAATCGCGCTGATGTTCGTGGCGGCGAAGTAGGCGGAGAGCGACGCTTCCGCGTGCAGGTTCGACGGCTCTTCGATCGCGTCCCGCACGACGAAGCCTGCGACCTGCGGAGCATCGCTCTGCTGCACGATGTTCTCGACCCCGTAGTTGCCGATGTGCGGGTAGGTCATCACGACGATCTGAAAGCGGTAGGAAGGATCGGTCGCGATTTCCTGATAGCCGGTCAGCGAAGTGTTGAAGACGACTTCGCCGATCGTATCGGCAGTGGCGCCAAAGGATGTGCCGCGGTAGACGGTTCCATCTTCGAGAACGAGAAGTGCGGGAGGCATTGGGCGCGGATTATATCCATGGCGGAAGGGGCCGAACACGAACGGCGTGCCTCCGGGATTTACTGCGGGAACAGTGGAGTGCATACTCTCCCGATGCGCGCTTTTGTGGCAGCATTTCTTTTCACCGCTCTTTTCTCGCTGACGGCGGCGGCCGGGTCGATCGATCGTGTTTCGCCGGCGTCGTTCTTCGCCGGGAATCCCGAGCAGTTCATCGCGATCTTCGGCACCGGATTGGCGGGCTCGGATTCGACGGCCGTCGTCTTCGCGGGACCTGCCGGAACGTTCCGAATCATCCCCAATGTCGCTTCCGACACGCGGCTCGATGTCTGGGTGCCCGTCGAGGTGACCCTCACCGAAGGGCGGTACTCGATCGATGTCTATGCCACTGATCTCGACGGCACGACTCGCCACCTCGGGCCCGCGTTCTTCGATGTCGTCGTGGAAGTGATTCAGGCTCCGCCGCTGCTCAGCATCCCCGAGGTCGTCGTTGCGGAAGCGGCGAGCGCGAGCGGAGCGGTGGTTTTCTTCAACGCCACGGGCGTCAGCCAGGGCGGCTCCGGCCTCTCTGTCACGTGCGATCACCAGACAGGCACGCAGTTTCCTCTCGGTCCCACGATCGTGAATTGCACGGCCAGCGACAGCTTCGGCTCGGCGAGCGGAGCGTTCACCGTGTTCGTGACCGACACCGCTCCGCCGGTCCTGAGCCTTCCTGCTCCGATCGTGACCGGCGATCCCGTCGTCACGTACACGGCCAGCGCCACGGACGCGATCGCGGGGTCTGTGCCGGTGACCTGCACGCCATCATCGGGATCGACGTTTCCGGTTGGAATGACGATCGTGAATTGCGTTGCGAAGGACTCGTTCGCGAACTTCGCCACGGGCTCGTTCACGGTCACAGTCAACGGCGGTCCGCCCGTTCTGAATCTCCCCGCGGACATCGTCGCCGAGGCAACGAGCGCCAGCGGCGCGGCGGTGGCGTATGTCGTCACCGCGACGGAAAACGGAGTCGTCGCCTGTACACCGCCATCAGGATCGACCTTCGCTCTGGGAGCGACGACCGTCAACTGCACGGCGACGAATGGCGCAGGCTCCTCCAGCGGCAGCTTCAAGGTCACGGTGGTCGATACGACGCCGCCGGCCATGACGCTCCCGGCGAACATCACTGCGGAAGCGACGTCACCTTCGGGCGCAGTCGTGACGTGGGTGGCGAAGGCCACCGATCTCGTGGATGGAAACGTCGCCGTGAGTTGCACGCCGGCGTCCGGCGCTACGTTCGCGCTCGGCACGGCGACGGTGCAGTGTGCGGCAACGGATGCGCATGGAAATCGAAGCACGGGCTCGTTCACGGTCACGGTGCAGGACACGACGCCGCCCGAGTTCCTGCGGCTCACGGCGACGCCCGACACTCTCTGGCCGCCGGATCACAAGATGGTCGCGGTGAAGATCGAAGCCGTCACCTTCGATGCGGCCGATACGAATCCCGCGGTTCACATCGCGTCGGTGTCATCCGATCAGCCGGTCAATGGCACAGGCGACGGAGATACGGCGCCCGATTGGGAAATCACGGGATCGATGACGTTGAACCTGCGCGCCGAGCGCGCGGGCAACAAGGATCGCAAGTACACGATCGTGGTCGAAGCGTCCGACTTCAGCGGAAACGTCTCGCGCAAATCGGTCGAAGTGAAAGTCACGCAGGCGAACCGCAGCCGCGCAGTGAGATAGGGTGTAGGACAGGCGCCCTCGCCTGTCCTACTCGGCGGGAATGTAGGACAGGCTGTGGCGGCTGTCCTACATTAGAAGCCCTGATCGCGATGCTCGCCGAACGTTTGCTTCAACGTTCCGACGATCTCGCCGATCGTGCAGTCGCTGCGGACAGCATTCGCGATGAGCGGCATGAGGTTCGCGCCGCTGCGCGCGCCGTCGTCGAGCGAGGTCAGGGCCTGTTTCCACTCGCCGCTGCGGCGCGCGCGGAAGGCTTCGAGGCGCGCGACCTGATCGCGCTCGACGCTTTCGTCGATCACGAGCGTCGGCAGCGTCGACGATTCCGTCTCGGTGAATTCGTTCACGCCGACGACGATCGCGCGCTTTTCCTCGAGCGCCCGCTGCGCCTGATAGGCGGAGTCGCCGATCTCGTGCTGCATGAAGCCTGATTCGATCGACGCCATCGCGCCGCCCATCGACTCGATCTTTGCGATGAGCTCGCGCGCTTTCCGCTCGATGTCGAGCGTGAGCGACTCGACCGCATACGATCCGGCGAGCGGATCCGCAGAGCTCGTGACGCCGGTCTCCCAGGCGAGGATCTGCTGCGTTCGCAGCGCGATCTTCGCCGCTTCTTCCGTCGGCAGCGCGAGCGCCTCATCGCGGCCATTCGTGTGCAGCGACTGGCAGCCGCCGAGCACCGCGGCCATCGCCTGATACGCGACGCGGATCACGTTGTTCTCCGGCTGCTGGGCGGTGAGGGTCGAACCTGCGGTTTGCGCATGGAAGCGCAGCGCGAGCGATCGCGCGTCCTTCGGGTTGTAGCGCTCATTCATCATCATCGCCCACAGCTTGCGCGCCGCGCGGAACTTTGCGATTTCTTCGATGAAGTCGTTGTGCGCGTTGAAGAAGAACGAGATGCGCGGCGCGAACGTGTCGACATCGAGGCCGCGATCGACCGCCGCCTGCACGTACTGCAGACCATTCGCGAGCGTGAACGCGACTTCCTGCACCGCCGTCGATCCTGCCTCGCGGATGTGATAGCCGGAGACGGAGATCGTGTTCCAGCGCGGCACTTCCTTCGCGCAGAATTCGAAGATGTCCGTCACGATGCGCATCGAAGGTGCGGGTGGAAAGATGTAGGTCCCGCGCGCCGCATACTCCTTGAGGATGTCGTTCTGAATCGTGCCGTTGAGCTTCGACCACGGCACGCCACGCCGTTCCGCGACGATGAGCAGCAGGGAGAGCAGAATCGACGCCGGTGCGTTGATCGTCATCGAGATCGATACCTTGTCGAGCGGAATCTGATCGAGCAGCAATTCCATGTCTTCGATCGAGTCGATCGCGACGCCGACCTTGCCGACTTCCCCGCGCGCCAGCGCGTCGTCCGAGTCCATGCCGATCTGCGTCGGGAGGTCGAAGGCGACCGACAGTCCCGTCGTGCCGCGCTCCAGCAGATAGCGATAGCGCTTGTTCGACTCGCTTGCCGTCGAGAAACCGGCGTACTGCCGCATCGTCCAGAGCTTGCCGCGATACATCGACGCCTGCGGCCCGCGGGTGTACGGGAACTCGCCGGGATGGCCGAGATCGCGCGAGGGCTCGAAGCCGCGTTCAAGCAGTGACGATTCGTCGAAAGCGATCGGAATTTCGAGATCGGAGGAAGTCTTCATCGGGCGCAGTTTATCGAACACGTATAATTTTGACCCTTTCGAATGGGCGTATCCGGAAACCTCAAGACGATGCAGCCCGGCGATCTGCTCCAGTGGCTCAGCCTTGGACAGAAGACCGGTACCCTCGTGCTGACGAACAAAGCCGTGGAGAAGAAGATCTTCTTCAAGGGTGGCCGCGTTATTTCCTCCGCGTCCAACGACCCGCGCGAATACCTCGGCCAGTTCCTGATGTCGTACGGATATCTGACCGAGCCGGAGCTCACCAAGGCCATGGATGTGCAGCGCCAATCCGGCATGCTCCTCGGCAAGATCCTGGTGAAGATCGAGGTGATCAGCGAGCAGGAGCTGATCCGGCTGATGCGGCTCAAGGCGGAGGAGGAGATCTACGACATCTTCCTCTGGACCGAGGGGGATTTTCAGTTTCTCGACGGAGAACTGCCGAAGCAGGAACTCGTGCCGCTGCAGGTCGATGTGACCGGCATCATCATGGAAGGAACGCGTCGCGTCGACGAATGGTCGCGCATCCGCGAGGTGATTCCGAGCCAGGTCGTGATCCCCATCCTCGAGCATGAGCTTCCGCCCGACTTCGACCTCGAGGAAGTGCAGGAATCGGTCGTGCGCGCGATCGATGGGCGGCGCACGATTGCCGACATCATCGTCGAGAGCCGATCGTCGGCGTTCCGCGTGGAGGAGACGCTGTGCGCACTCGCGCGGCAGGGGCTCGTGCGGTTCGAGGATCCGGGAGCGCAGCGCGCGGCGGTGGTCGAGGCGGAGACGCAGGCCGCGCCGGCGCCGGCGGCTCCGGCGCCGATGACGGAAGAGGACGAGATCGCGGGGATGCTGGGGCGCGCGCAGGCAGCGATCCGCACGGGTGATTTCGAGAAGGCGCAGCGGCTGTTGCGCGCCGCGCAGAACCTCGATCCGAATCACCCGAAGGTCAGGACGGCGATCAAGTCCGCCGAGACGCTGATCATCAACGAGCTGCGCCGCGATGGTCTGCTCGACTCGAAGGTTCCGCGCGTGTCGCGCACGTTCGAGGAGATCACGCAGATGAACTTCACACCGAACGAAGGCTTCATCCTCTCGCGCATCAACGGCCAGTGGGACATCGGCTCCCTGATCAAGATCAGCCCCATCCGCGAGACCGACGCACTGCTCATCTTCCACAAGCTCTGGAAAGACGGCATCATCGCGTTAAGTTGAGTTTCGGGGGTCACACCTGGAAAATCAACTTAACGGGCGTCAGACCGTCGCAACCGAACCGCCGTTAAGTTGATTTTCCAGGTGTGACCCCCGAAAACCAACTTAACGGAGGCCGGCTTTGGCTCGGACTTCGAGCTCGAGGGCGTTCATTTCGCCGTTGTCCGTTTCGTGGTTGTAGCCGAGGGCGTGCAGGACTCCGTGCACGAGGAGGTAGCGGATCTCTGTGGCGAGCGAGTGCTTCTCGTCCGCGGCCTGGCGTTTTGCCTGATCGACCGAGATCACGATGTCGCCGAGGTGTGCGGGCTCATCGCCGGGGAACGTGAGGACGTCGGTCGTCTTGTTCTTGTGGCGGAAGTCGCGATTGAGCTTCTTCATCTCGGCGTCGCTCACGAACGCGATCGCCAGATCATCGGCGTAGACATCGAGAATCCGCAGCACGCGGCGGGTGAATGTCGCGATGTCGCGCCGCGCGAATCGAGGCACGCTGCCGCTGATGTCGATCGTGGTCATTCCGCGTGGCCCTCTTCCACTTTGCGCTCGCGGTCGATCTTGTCGTAGGCGACGACGATCTTCGCGACGAGCGGATGGCGGACGACATCGCGCTCGTTGAAGTCGAAGAAGCGGATCCCTTCCACCGCGCCGAGGATGTTGCGCGCCTCGCGCAGTCCCGACTTCTTGCCGGTCGGCAGATCGACCTGCGTCACGTCGCCGGTGACGACACACTTCGATCCGAAGCCGAGGCGGGTGAGGAACATCTTCATCTGCTCGGGAGTCGTGTTCTGCGCTTCGTCGAGGATGATGAACGAGTCGTTGAGCGTCCGGCCGCGCATGAAGGCCAGCGGCGCGATCTCGATCACGCTGCGCTCCATCATCTTCTCGACTTTCTCGAAGCCGATGATGTCGTACAGCGAGTCGTAGAGCGGGCGGAGATACGGATTCACTTTTTCGGCGATGTCGCCCGGCAGAAAGCCGAGGCGCTCGCCTGCTTCGACCGCGGGACGGCAAAGGATGATGCGCTTGATCGACTTCTCGGCGAGCGCCGCCGCCGCCGCCGCGACCGCGAGAAACGTCTTGCCAGTTCCCGCCGGACCGATCGCGAACACGATGTCATGCTC
The DNA here is from genome assembly GCA_021325515.1 of Acidobacteriota bacterium. GTDB lineage: Bacteria > Acidobacteriota > Thermoanaerobaculia > Gp7-AA8 > Gp7-AA8 > JAJPHC01. The sequence goes on along the minus strand of JAJPHC010000063.1, from coordinate 53,986 downwards.
CTGCACGGCCTGCAGGTAGAGCTTCTGCGCGAGATTGCGCGGCGTGACGACGCGCTTGAGCGATGCGCCGAGCGAATCGTCGGTGAAGAAGTCGACGATGTTCACTTCCGGCTTGTCGCGCAGCACGCGCATGCCGGTCGAAATATCGGAGCGCTTGAGCGGATATCCCTGGCGGATGAGCTGCTGCATCTCGTCGAGCAGCTTCTCGACGGTCGCCACCCCCTCGGGCGAGCCCTGCACGAAGATCTCGTTGCCGCGCGACGAGATCTTGACCGCGAACTCGTCCTCGAGCATGCGGAGGTTCTCGTCGTGATGGCCGAAGAGTGTGTGCGTTCCTTGTTCGTCGAGAGTCAGTTCCATGATTCTCCTTGTGATTCAAATAGCGTAATCCATACCTCGCCGTACTCCGCACGCCGCGCGATGGCCGCCTGACCGGTGAAAGGATGCGTCCCTTTCCGGTGCTCGATGGCAAAGAGCCCGGCCTTTCCGGCGAGCGCCGCGGCCAGCTCATCGTAGTGCGCATAGTCGTACGGCGGATCGGCGTAGGCGACGTCGAATGTCTGATCGCCGAGCATCGCAAGCGCTTTCAGGACATCAGAAGTCATCGTCGCGACCGCGACCTGGAGCTCTTTGGCCAGCCGCGTGATCGTCTCGATGTTGCGCCGCGAGCTGTCGATGGCGAGTGTGGATGCAGCGCCCCGCGAGAGCGCTTCGAATGAAAAGACGCCGCTGCCGGAGAAGAGGTCGAGGAAGCGCGCGCCGGCGATGCGATCGCCGAGGATGTTGAAGAATGCCTGGCGCGCGCGCTCGGAGGTGGGGCGGACATCAGCCGGCGGCACTGGAATGCGCCGTCCGCGCAGCGTTCCTGCTGTCACGCGCACCGTGGGCATCAGGGTTGTTGAGGAGCCTTTGGCGCCGCGCCGATGAAGTAGTTGTACAGATCCTTTTTCTGCACGTAGATCGTGGTCGGATCGGTCGTGCAATGCAGCACGACGATGTTCGAGTCGGCGATGACGCGCACGACCTTCCACGTCTTCTTGTCGTCGCCGACGAGCTGATCGCCGATCTGCGGATCGTAGCCGGCGACGGTATTCGTGACGGTGCGGTCCTCGGACATCGCACGAAGAAGATCCTGCAGCGGGAGCACCTGATCCTGCAGCGGCTTTGGAAGTGCTGCAGTCGGGTCGAAGCGGCGCTCGACGAACGCACCGCGATCATCGTACGCGCGCAGTTGAGCGCTGGCGCTGCCCGTGGCATTCGGCAGCGAGCGCTCCTGCACCGCGGCGAGATTCGTCGCGTTGATCATCTTCAGATACGCAGTGAGCGCATCCTGCGGAATGATCATCTTCTTGCGGATCGTGCCCCCCGCGCCGTTCATCGAAATCGCGACGAGGCCGCCTTCGAACAGCGAGATACGCTGCTCGACAGGGCCGGCGAAGGCGCGGAAATCGACCAGAGGGCGGGGGAGCCGGCCGTCGATCAACTGCGGGCCGAGCGCCTGGCGTGTTCCGACGAGCTCGGGGATCTCGTACTTTCTCAGCCGTCGCGCCTGCGACTCCGGGAGTGGAACTGCGATCGCGCCGCCGGACGGCGCCGTGTCGACCTGCGTGATGTCGTGAGGCTGGGTTTGCGCGCTGGCGCAGATGGCAAATTGAAAATTGAAAATTGAAAAGAGCAGGACGGCCAGGCTCCCTGGCCTGCGGCTGGTGTGCACGGCTCTATTGTCAGTGTTCAATTTTCAATTTTCAATTCTGGTTTCATTAAGGTACTTCAGCGCGATTTCGCGCGCAAACTCGCGGGCTTCGTCAACGGTGATCTCACCGTTGAACACGGCCTCGCGCGTTCGTTCCAGCGCCTTCGCCACGTGCGGACCGCCGGGGACTTCGAGCTCGTTGCCGCGGAGCGGCAGCTTGAAATCGAGAAACTCCCGGAAGCGCACGAGCCGCGCCGCTTCGTCCGGGTCATGAGCTCCGATGAGGGCGCGCATCTCCGGCGTCGCATTCTTGTAGAGGCGGAAGCGCTGCCGGTCATTGTGAGCAGAGGCCAGCGCATCTTCGAAGCGCGTGAGGTCGTAGGCGATATGCAGCGCGTTCCTCGCACGCTTCTGTGAAAACCCCGAGCCTTCGAGCCGCGAGGTTGCATCGGCGTCGCCGCGCAGCAGCACGCCCGTGTAGAGCACGTAGCGGTCGAGATCAGGCTCGTTGGCCAGCACGCGTGCGACTTCGTCGAGCTGCGGACGCACGTCGTCACGCGGCGGCCCGAACACGATGTCGAGTGCGCCGCTGTGGCGCAGTTCGGCCAGCACCTGCGGTGCCGCCTGCTCGTCCATCGCGAGGAACGTCTCGTGCCAGACGCGCTCCTTCGAGATGGTGGCGAATGCGCCGGTGGCGATCGCTTCGCTCATCAGCTCGAACGTCTTGTCATCGAGTGCGAAGTCGAGGCGCGTCGCGAGGCGGATCGCGCGGAAGACGCGCGTCGGATCATCGATGAAGCTCTTCTCGTGCAGCACGCGAATGAGCCGCTGGCGCAGGTCGCTCTCGCCATGCAGAGGATCCTGCAGCGACTCGTCGCCGAGACTCATCGCGATCGCATTGATCGAAAAATCGCGGCGCTGAAGATCGTCGCGCAGCTTTCCTTCACTCACCGTCGGCAGTGCGCCGGGCGCGCGGTACTTCTCCTTGCGCGCCGTCGCGATGTCGATCTCCGGCAGACCATCGCCTTCGACTTTGTAGGTGAGGAACTGCGGGAACGAGCGGACACGCCCGTTGACTGCTTTCGCGACGCCGCGCGCGAGCTCCGCACTCCCTTCCTCCAGCGTGAGATCGATGTCGATCGCGGGACGGCCGAGGAGGAGATCGCGGACAGGACCGCCGACGAGGAAAGGTTTGAGTCCCTTTTCCGTGGCCACCTGTTTCACGAGCTCGAGAGCGCGACGCTGCGGGTTGGGAAGCTCGGAGATCGAAGTCATGTGGTCACGTTCTCGTAGATCTGGCCAAGCACACGAAGGCGCTGTCTGATACGAAACTTCGACGCGGTCTGTCGGGCCGCGTTGACTCTCGGTTCGGCCACCTCAGGCTTGAACAGGGCGGCTAGTATCGCATGAACGAGCTCGTTGGGATCGCGAGGGGGAACCAGCAGTCCGGTGCGTCCCTCTTCGCAGCGATGCACGTTGATCGGAGTGCGTGAGGCGATGACGGGGAGGCCTGCGACGAGCGCTTCCGCCGTGCAGCCGTCGTAGTCGTAGGCATCGATCGCGGGATCGATCCAGGCGCCAAGCGGCGAGAGCTCGTCCGGCCGCGGATCGTGAGTGAAGAGCTGCCATTCGATGTCTTCGCGAAAGCGGCGGATGCGCGCGAGCGTCTGCTCGACGATGTTGCGGGTCGAAGGACGGTCGATCGATGCGATGACGTGCGGCGCGCCCTTCTCGCCCGGCGCGCGGAGTGGAGACGACGGGAAATATTCATCCGCCACCGCTTCCGGCAGGAGCGTGAGGTCATCGCCTTCGACCGGCGAAAGCACGTAGTCCGGTTCGACGGGTGCACGGAAGGAAAATCGCGGCTTGTGGACGTCGCCGCTTGCCACATAGGCAACCGGAAAGCCGGCGAACATCGCAGGCGGAAGTTCTCTCGGGCCATAGACATGCGCCAGATCGAAGCCGGCGGCTTCCCTGGGATCGGCGATCAGCACGACCTCGTGGCGCGGCGCGAGTGCGGCGGCATCGAGGCGCTGGCACTTCCGCTCGTAGGAGGAGGAATCGGGGAGAACGAGTTGCGCGATGCGCATCAGAAGTTGCGCATTGTAGAATGGAGCGCTACGGTCAAATGAGTCAGTTCGTCGGCGTGTTCAGCGATCGCGATGATCTCGTCGCTGCACTTCGCGAGAAGTGCCCGGGAAGAGACTTCGCATTGGACAGCGAGCGCGATCTTTCGCGCGTCGTGATCCTGGATGAAGACCAGGCGCCGCTGTTCACCGATCCTCCCCGCAAGAGTCTGGTCCGCATCATCCTGGGGCCGCACGAAAATCGCCGCCAGGGCGAGCTCGTGATCGACCGGCAGACGTTCCTCGCGTCACCGGAGCACTACCTCGCATTCGCAACCGATCTCGCCGACGCCGCGGTGCACGCGGCGCAGCTCGAGGCGGAGGTCGGATACCTGACGCAGATTCACGAGCTGATGTCGATGGTGGAGGCGAAGGAAGTCTCCGAGCGCATCACTCGGACGGTGCTCAACATTCTCGGGCTCGCGCGCGGCACGTTGTTCCTGCACGATCCGCGGATGGAGCGCTACGTCGTCAGCTTCAGCAATGACCTGAGCTATCAGGAGACCGGCGAATTTCTACCCGGCATTCCTCCCGACGTCCTCCAGCGCGCCCTGGCCTCGGGCAAGTTCATCGAATTCGACCGGCAGGCCGGGATGATCGTCATGCCGTTGCAGTTCGAGCAGGATCTCATCGGCGTGATCAAAGTTCCGATCACGGCGAACGACGAGCTCGATCAGGAGACGAGCAACAGCGTCACGCGCTATCTGACCGCGGTGACGGGTGTGCTCGGCAACATCTACCAGTTGACGCGCAGCCGCGATCTTGCGATGCGCGATGACCTGACGAAGGCCTACAACCGCCGCTTCTTCGAGTCTTACCTCGACGAGGAGATCGAGCGCGCGCGCCGCTACGGGTCGCTGTTCAGCATCATCTTCCTCGACCTCGACGATCTGAAGATGGTGAACAACTTCTACGGGCATCTCAGCGGCTCACGCACGTTGCAGGAAGTCGCGAAGCGGATTCTCAGCGCGGTGCGCGGCATCGACAAAGTCGTCCGCTTCGGCGGCGACGAGTTCTGCATCATCCTCCCGCAGACGGATTCGGATCAGGCGATGCTCGTCGCAAACCGCGTGAAGAAGTCGATGACGGCGAGCGCGTTCCGGCTCGAGCCGACGGTGGAGATCTCGATCACGGCGAGCTTCGGCATCGCGACGTATCCGACGCACGGCATCACCAAGGACGGCCTCATCCGCCAGGCCGACGCCGCGATGTATCGCGTCAAGTCGACGACGAAGAACGCAGTCGGCGTCGCGACGATCGAAGACGCAACGCGGCCCGCAGCGATGTAGGAGGTGAGCGGCCGGGCGAGACGCCCGCGCTCCTTCTGTTATCGTTTCCTCATGTCCGAAGACCATCTCACTATCGACGGCGCCCTCGAGGAAACGACGGTGCCGGATCTCTTCCGATCGTTCGTGCGGAGCGGGGAGACAGGGATCGTCTCGCTGCAGGCGGGAAGCCGCAACGACTCGATCTACTTCGAGGAGGGACGGATCGTCTACGCGGCGAGCAGCGATCCCGACATGGGCCTCGCGGAGACGCTGCTGCGCTCTGGCGATCTGAATCTGCATGAGTACGAAACGGCGATGTCGCGCCTCGTCGTCTCGCATCGCATCGGGGCGCTGCTGTGTGAGCTTGGTTATCTTCGGCCGGAGGAACTGAGCCGCGCGATCGAGAAGCAGGTCCGCGGCATCATCGTCACTGCTCTCGCACGCAGATCCGGTTCCTACACGATCGAGTTCAACGCGGAGTTCCCGGCGGAGATCATCAAGCTGAATCTCCCGACGGAACGGTTGATGATCGACGGAGTGCGGCAGATCGAGCACTGGTCGCTGATCTGGCGCGGACTCGCGCGGCTCGACCGCATGCTGGAAGCGGTTCCCGGCGCCGACATGAAGGCCTACAGCCTCGAGCTCGGCGACGAAGACTCGCTCATCCTCTCGCTGCTGACGGAACCGCAGACCATCGAGCAGATCTGCGCGCGCAGCTACCTCTCGAACTTCGTCACGTGCCGCACGCTGTGGGGATTGCTGGCGGTGAATTTCGTCCAGGATGCGGGCGGCGAGGCCACATCCGAAAAGCGTGCGGCCATCGAATCGGAGTACGAGCTCGAGGGTCTGGTCGAGCGCTACAACGGCCTCTTCCAGCAGATCTTCTCCCTCGTGTTTCAACGGATCGGCGATCACGTCTACGACTTCGTCGATCGCGTGCTCCTGCATCTCTCGCCGGACACCATGCCGTATCTGTCGGGCATGAACTTCGTGAACGAAGCGCGCGTCGACTTCGATCAGCTCTACAACAACGTCATCGCCAGCGGAACGCAGAATCACATGGCGCTCGTGCAGGATGTCCTCAGCGAGCTGCTCTACGGCTGGATTCTGGAGATCAAGGCAGAGTTCGGCGCGGGGATGGAAGCGGAAGTCGTGAAGCTGGCGAACGCGTTGAAGAAGTGAACGCGCTCCTCAGTTACAATAACCACGGTTCGATGCGGAAATCCCTGATCCTTCTCTCACTGCTTCTGTCGGCTTGTGTCTCATCCGCCCCGGCCAAGGCTCCCAATGACCATGAGTGGAGCCTGATCGAGGCCGACTACCAGTGGCTTCAGACCATGCGCAACGCGCAGCCGAAGCCCCCCGCCGATGCATCGCGCAAGCAGCAGATCGAGCTTCTTCTCGCCAATCATCAGAAGATCGAGCAACTGTACGTGTCGTTCATCGACAAGCTCGACGAGTATTACAAGCGCACCGCCGATCCGCGCGCCGCAACGCTGTTTGCGAAAGAGAAGATCATGCTCGGCGATGAGTACATGAACATCCTCTCGCGGTACGACCGGGCGATCGAGCTCTATCGCGAGGCGCTGAAGTACGAACCGCAGAATGCGGAAGCACTGAGGAAAGCCGGCGAGGCCGAGCAACGGCGCTTCGTCTCGATGAATGCCTTCGCCGGTGTGAAGCAGGGAATGAAGGAAGACGAGGTCCGCAAGCTCGTCGGTCTTCCGCGCGAGGACTGGATCAAGCAGGTCGTTCAGAACAGCCGCGTTTACTCGGTCTGGATCTATCCGAAATCCGACGGCGGCGCCTCTGCCATCTACTTTGACAATGGCGTCGTCTATCACACAAACTGGAACGCGGCTGGGCCTGCCGCTCCACGCTCGGCAAATTGAAAAATTGAAAATTGAAAATTGAAAATGAATGACGCGATCGAGATTTCGGGAAATTTTCAATTTTCAATTTTCCATTTTCAATTTCGATCCCCAAAGGGAGGGAGGGTGTGATGTCCGACGAGCTCAACGACGATCAATCCCACTATGAAATCTCGCTGACGGCAGGGCAGGCCTTTCTCGCCTTCGTCCTCCTGCTGCTCTCTCTGGCTGCGTCGTTCGCCTTCGGCCTGATGATCGGCAAGGGTCAGAACGACGAGCGGCTGATCGTGCGCAAGGAGCCTGCGGTGATCACCGAGGCGAGCGTGATGCCGAAGAAGAAAGATGATGGACGCATCGTCGAGCTCGGCGTCAATGCGGACGATTTCAAATCGACGTCCACCGCGACCTCCACTGCGCCTGTCACAGACTCGGCTGCTGCGCCGACGATCACGGAAACAAGTGCAGGACAGGCGCCCGCGCCTCTGCCTGCTCCGACGCCGGCCGCGCCTTCCACCACGACAGCCGAAGCGCCTGTGATTCACAAGGCGCCGGCTCCGCAAGCGGGTCCCTCCGTCTACGCGCAGCTCCTCTCGAGCTCCGATCAGAAAACCGCTGAAGCACTCGCCGCCAAAGTCATCGGCGCAGGCTTCACAGGTGCCTATGTCGATCGTGGGTCGAACGAGAAGGGCCCGATCTTTCGCGTCCGCGTGAAGTTCGCCACCGAGGTGGAAGCGCGCGCTGCGGAGCCGAAGCTTCGCGAATATGCGAAGGATGTCTGGATCGTGAAATAGATGGCCAGCGAAAAAGATCGGACGACCACTCCTCAGCTCGAAGAGCTCCGCAAGGCGACAGCAAAGAAACGTTCATCGATCGATCCGAGTCACATTCTCGATCGCGCGATCTATCACCTCTGGGACACGATCAACGATCTCGATCAGATCCAGCCGGAGCGGGTCGAGCACTATCGCGTGTCGATCTTCGGCAGCTCGCGCATCCAGCCGGGCGATCCGATCTACGCCGAGGTGAAGAAGCTCAGCTACGAGCTGGCGAGGATGGGCGTGGACATCGTCACCGGCGGCGGACCCGGACTCATGGAGGCGGCGAACGCCGGCGCGGTCGAAGGGCAGGTCGAGAGCCACGCGCGCTCGTTCGGCCTCGCCATCCATCTTCCGAAGGAAGAAGGCGCCAACCCATTCGTCAACAAGGTCTTCCGCCACCGAACGTTCTTCTCGCGGCTGCACCACTTCGTCCGGCTGTCGTCGGCGTTCATCGTCTTTCCCGGCGGCATAGGAACCGCGCTCGAGCTGTTCATGGTCTGGCAGCTTCTGCAGGTGAAGCACGTCACAGAGCATCCGCTCATCCTCGTCGGTACAATGTGGCCCGGTTTGATCGACTGGATCCAGCAGACGATGGTCGAGCGTGGTCTGGTCAGCCCCGGCGATCTCGACGTGGTGTCCGTCGTCTCCTCCTCTGAAGAGGCGATTCCGATCATTCGTGCCTCGTACGAGCGCTTCAAAGAGGAGAAGAATCGAAATGGCAACACAGGAAGACGTACTTGAGGCGCTGAAGAAGGTTCGCTTCCCCGGACTCTCGCGCGACATCGTCTCGTTCGGATTCGTTCACGATCTCCGCGTCGAAGGCGGCAGCGTGATCTTCACCATCCGCTTCCAGACGGAGAATCCGAAGGTCGGCGAGCAGATCGCGCACGATGCGGAAGAAGCGGTGAAGGCGCTGCCCGGCGTGACGAACGTGCATGTGTCGCTCGACATCGGCGCGCGTCAGCCTGCTGCATCCGCACCGGCGGCACAAGGCGGAATCCTGGGCGATGTGAAGTACAAGATCGCCGTCGCCTCCGGCAAGGGAGGCGTCGGGAAGTCGACGGTGTCGACGAATCTCGCGCTCGCGCTCCGCTCGCTCGGCTACACGGTCGGGCTGCTCGATGCGGACATCTACGGTCCATCGCAGCAGATGATGCTCGGCATCGAAGGGCGGCCGCAGATCGATGAGTCGGACGAGAAGATCATGCCGATGGAAAACCATGGCGTGAAGACCATGTCGCTGGGACTCATCACCGATCCGGATACGCCGGTCATCTGGCGCGGCCCGATGGTGATGAAGGCGCTCGATCAGTTCCTCACCGATGTGAAATGGGGCGTGCTCGACTTCATGATCATCGATCTGCCGCCGGGCACCGGCGATGCGCAGCTCACGATGACGCAGAAGGTGCCGCTGACAGGGGCGGTCATCGTGACAACGCCGCAGGACGTGGCGCTCATCGACGCGCGCAAAGGCCTGGCGATGTTCCGCAAGGTCAACGTGCCGGTGATCGGCATCGTCGAGAACATGAGCTTCTACATCTGCAGGCATTGCGGCGAGCGGGAAGAGATCTTCGGGCACGGCGGCGGCCGCAAGACTGCCGAGCTCCTCGGCGTCCCCTTCCTCGGCGAAGTGCCGCTCGATCCGAAGGTCGTGGTGGGAGGAGACAGCGGCGAGCCGATCGTGGTGCTCGATCCGTCGTCTGCCGCCGCGGCGTCATTCCGCGATCTCGCGCAGTCGATCGTGAAGCAGATCGAGAGCGGGATGCTGGGACACACGCACGGCCCCGATGAGCATCATCATCACGATCACGATCACGATCACGCCCACGCGCATTAGATGTGGCGCTTTGCGCGTCCGCCGTCCCCCTCGCCCCGCTCCGCGGGAGAGGGGCCAGAGGTGAGGGCGTAACAATGTCACCGCGAAGCAACGAACCGATAGCGGTTCGTCTACCTCTCTTGCGCGTGAGGAAAGCAGGCCCGATTGTGCAGCATGTCCAATGCTCTGGCTGTGCCCACCGTTCCCATGCACACGCCGCTGACCACCATCGAGCCGCTGACGTCGTTCGCGCGGATTGCACGCGGTGCCGCGCCGCATCCGGCGATGCCGAGCCTCAATCTGCAATTTGCCAGCGCAGTGGCACAGCTCGGCAGTTTTCTCACCATCCGCGGTGAAGCGGCGTGCGAGCACTACTTCGCGCAGGCGCTCACTCTTGGCTGTCTCCGGCCGCTGGGCGCTGACATCGCGCAGTGGGAGCGGACGCTCATGCTGTTCGTGCTGTTCGACCGCAGAAGACCGATTCTTCCTGCGCTGTCGGTGATCGGGGATCTCGCCGTCGTCGAGCAGCCGGCGATTCACTTCATCCAGCTGCTGCGTGATCAAAGCGCGTTTCAGCCGGTCTACGACAGCGCCCGGCGTCTCGATCGTTTCGGAGCGGTCTCGCGAGCGCGCCGGAAGATGGAGAACATCGTGCTCCTCTCGCGCGAGCTCGCAGGGCGCTCGCTGCTCGCGCCGGCGACACCGGCGGAGCAGGACTTCCTCCGCCTCGCGTGCGAGGGCTGACGAAACGCGCGGCAGGAGCGCCGCGAATCGCTGCGCGCTTTTGATATCTTCCTGCCGCCATGATCAACAAACTCGTCGCCTCCGCTGCAGAGGCGGTCAAGGACATCAACGACGGATCGACGCTCGTCGTCGGCGGCTTCGGTCTCTGCGGCATTCCCGAGAATCTCATCAATGCCCTCGTGGAGAGCGGCGTGAAGAATCTCACCTGCGTCTCCAACAACGCCGGCGTCGACGACTGGGGACTCGGTCTCCTCCTGCAGACGAAACAGATCCGCAAGATGGTGTCGTCGTACGTCGGTGAGAATGCGGAGTTCGAGCGCCAGTATCTGGCGGGAGAGCTCGAAGTCGAATTCTGCCCGCAGGGCACACTCGCCGAACGGATGCGCGCCGGTGGCGCAGGCATCCCGGCGTTCTTCACCCCAGCCGGTTACGGAACGATCGTCGCCGACGGGAAAGAGTCGCGCGACTTCGACGGCCGGATGTACGTGATGGAGCGCGGCATCGTCGGCGACTTCTCGCTCGTCGCCGCATGGAAGGGCGATCGCTACGGCAACCTCGTCTATCGCAAGAGCGCGCGGAACTTCAATCCGATGGCGGCGACCGCGGGAAAGATCTGCATCGCGGAAGTCGAGGAGCTGGTGGAAGTGGGCGAGCTCGATCCCGATCACGTTCACACGCCCGGCGTCTTCGTGCACCGGCTCATCGTTGCGCCGCGGAAGAAACGAATCGAGCAGCGTACGGTGAGGAAGGGATAGACGATGCCACTCAATCGCGAACAGATCGTCCGCCGTGCCGCGCAGGAACTGCGCGACGGCTACTACGTCAACCTCGGCATCGGCATGCCGACGCTCGTCGCCAACTGCATTCCGGAGGGAATGGAAGTCATCCTCCAGTCGGAGAACGGCATTCTCGGCCTCGGACCGTTTCCGAAGGATGACGAAGTCGATGCCGATCTCATCAACGCCGGCAAGCAGACGGTGACGACGCTGCCCGGCGCCTCGTTTTTCTCCAGCGCCGATTCGTTCTCGATGATCCGCGGCGGAAAGATCGATCTCTCGATTCTCGGCGCCATGCAGGTATCCGAGCATGGCGACATCGCCAACTGGATGGTGCCCGGCGCGATGGTGAAAGGGATGGGCGGCGCGATGGACCTCGTGGCCGGCGCGCGGCGGCTCATCGTGACGATGGAGCACGTCACGAAGAAGGGGGAGAAGAAGATTCTCCGCAAGTGCGCGCTGCCGTTGACCGGCGTGCGCTGCGTGAATCGCATCATCACCGATTACTGCGTGCTCGACGTGACCGAAGATGGGCTGCAGTTGATCGAAGTGGCGCCCGGCGTGACGCCGGAGCAGGTGCAGGAGCTCACCGAGCCGCGCGTCATCGTGAAGGGTGACGTGCCCGTGATGGAGGTCTGATGCCGTTCCTTGCCGCGCTGCTGCTGCCGGTCTCGCTATTCATCGGGACGTGGACGGGAACATCGAAGTGCACCGGCGCTCGGGCTGCGTGCCGCGACGAAATCGTCGTCTATCACATCGCGGAGAAGAGCGAGTCGACCCTCACCGTGACGATGAACAAGATCGTCGATGGAAACGAGGAGACAATGGGTACGCTCGAGATGCGCGTCGAGGGCGAAACACTTACCGGTGATTACGATGGCGGCCGGCTGAAGTCTCGTTGGACGTTCACGCTGAAGGAAGCGGCGCTGACGGGAACGGCGAAGCTGCTGCCCGGCGGAGAAGTCATTCGTCATCTCTCGCTTCACCGCTCTTCAAGCGCCAGCCGGCAGGATCCCTGACCATTCGCTGCACCTGGGGAGCCGCCGGGCGTCCTGCCCGGCGACTCCTGGCGCGGATCGCGCCGTTGCTTACTCGATGACAGCGACGAGTCGCTGCTCATTCGTGTTCGGCAGCGCCACGACGTAATCGCGGCGCTCGCCGCCCACCCAGACGATCACGTGCGCGAGCGTTTCGCGCATGACGCGCGTGTTGTCCGGCGCGTACGTCTGCAGAACGATCCGGTACGGTCCCTTTTCGCGGTGTGCGATCGTGTAGATCTCCGGGCCGAATCCGGTCGTGATGTCTTCGTGCAGGCGCCCGCCATGCTTGCTCTGCATGTGGCTGTAGAAGACCTCCTCGCCATCGGGCTCGATGACGTGCAGATCGACGTCGGTGTAGTTCGAGTCCCACATCCCCTCGATCTGAATGTCGGCTGACAGATCGATCCGCGGATCCGTTCCGGCATGGCGCTGCTGCAGCTCCTGGTTGAGGACGTTCTCGACCTGGCGCATGCGCGGATCATGCGTCAGCGACGCATAACGCTGCTGCACCTTCTCGAGCGCCTGTTCTCTTCCCTGAGAAGCGAGGAGGAGCATGAGCTCGCGCCAGCTCTGGGTGCGATCCGGATCGAGCTCGATCGCGCGCTCGAAGAGCAACTGCGCGAGGTCCGGCCGGTGCCAGCCGGCGAGCACGCGTCCGATGAGCCGCAGCGTCGCGGCGTCATCGGGCCACGCTTCGACGAGATCCGTGAGCACGCGGACGGCCATCTCCTGCGAGTCGCTGCGCAGAGCGAGTGCCGCCTGCGCCTGGAACAGCTTCTCGCCGCCGAGCACGGAGCGTGCGGCCGCGTAGTAGCGATAGCGATCGCCGGTCGAATTCAGCCCGCGCAGCTTCGCGATGACGTCCGCAATCTTCCGGGAGCGCTCGGCGATCGTCGTCTTCATCGTCGCCTCGTCCTCGATCTCGATCGCGTCGTTCGTGTCGAGCGACCCGAGGAGTCGATCGGCCAGCGCGCGCGGATCGCGGTTCGCGAGGGATCGGTCGATGTTCGTGGCAATCGACGCCGTCGAAGGAAGGATCGGTGCACTCGCGGTGACCGTAATGGCTTCCGCGATGGCCGAGAGACGCATCGCGATCTCGACCATCGATCCCGTCGGCGTTCTTGCCGGGAAGCTGTGTGTCACCGGCATGAGGCCTTCCAGCTCGGATCGAAGAGTGAAGCCCGAAGGAGCCGTGGGCAGTGCGATCCAGAAGCGACCATTGCCGTCCGTCACCGCTGTCCTCGACTGCCCATCCGTGGATTGCAGCGTGACCGTGGCTCCCGGCAGCGGCGAACCGCTCGTCGTTACCGTGCCGCGAATGAACCACGCGTTGTTGGCCGGCGGGGCCTCGTTCGTGCGCCCGACGACCGTGACGGTTCCCGCCGGTCCCTCCTTCGGGCGCTGCCGCTCGAACGCAGCCAGTTCCGCGGCTCGCTGATCGGCGAGATCCTTCGGCAGCGGGATGTTCCACATCTCATAGTCGTGCCATGTCTCGAGAATCAGCAGCGACGTGCGCGGCGTCAGCTCATTGAAGCGGCGCCCATGGTCGAGCACCTCCTCGGGGGAAGCCCCCTGTTCGATCAGCTCGCGCAGCCGCGCGCGCGCCCAGGCCCGCCGCACGAGATCCACTTCGTCGTCGCTAACCAGCCGTTGCAGCAGGACTTCGTGATGTGCCGTGCCGGCGTTGACCGGCAGCGTCGTGAATTCCTCCCGCGATCGCGCATTGACGATCGCCCGTTGATCCGCCGCCGCGAGGATCGCCTGCGGCACGACATCGCGGATGAGCGGCGATGTGCTCAGAAACGCGAGTCGCGACGACAACTGCATCGCCGACTCCGCCGCGGCATCGGGGTCGCTGCGCGTGAGATCGACGAGCCAGCCGCCCGACGCACGCGCCAGGTCGTTGAGCACGTTGTCGTCGGCGGAGCGCGACGCGTTCACGACCGTGACGTTGCGACGCAGTTTCGTGAGCGCCGCGATGGAGTGACCGAGGCGCGTGGAGTCGCCGATGTTGCTGATGCCGTCGGTCACGAGCAGCAGTCGCGAGTCGCCGCGCACGGTGCCGAGGACGTCGATGGCGCCGGCGAGATCGGTCGCGCCGGCCAGCGGGATATCGGCGAGGAGTGCATCGAGTCCCTGCGGCGTGGTCTCGCGCCCATTTTCCACCGCCACGTGGAATGGCACGACGGCCACGCGAACGAACGGATCCTGCCTGGCGAGAAACGCCGCGAGAAATTCGCGGAGCCTCGCCGCATCGCGCTGGACGGCGCTCGCTGATGCGTCGTACAGAACCGTGACGTGATGGGCCGGAGTGACGCTTCGCCTTGCGCTGTGAATCGCGACGGCCGCGGTTGCGTAGAACGTCTTGTCCGAAGGAGAGAAGACGACATAGCCCGATTCTTCGTCGGGCGTCGTCGCGCGTACGAAGGCGTCGACCTTGCTGCCGTTGCTTTTCGCCGTGCGGACGTCGCCGCTGCGGCGAAGATCGATGCCTGTCGCGTCGACGATCGCTCTGCCATCGATCGAAAGCCGGAACTCGGGAATCACCTCGCCGTAGCGCAGATCGAGCTCGTACGGCGAGCCGGCGATCTCCTGATCGTAGGCGATGTGCACGACCTTCGTGCTGCGCGCGGGAATCGGGTAGACGCGGAAGTGAAAGGCGCGCGATGACGACGACCATTCGGCGAGCGCGGGATCGACGCGCCGCCGGTGGATCGTTTCGTCATACGCCGTGCGAGCCTGTTCGCGCTGCACCGCGACACCGTGGCGAAGCACCGTGCCGAAGTAGAGCGCGATATCGCTCACCTCGGCCTCCGCCGGAAGCGGAAACGAAAAATCGCCATCGAGATCGCGATCGAGCTGGTTGGCGTAGGTGATCTCGTACGTCGTTCGTGCGAGATGGCCGCGAAGAATCACATCGACGTGCAGCGACTGGATGGATAACGCGGTACCGCCGTTTTCGTCATTGATGGTGAGGGAAGGGAGTGAAGCGTGTTGCGGAGCTGCGACTGCTGCCAGGGAGAGCGCGATTGCGGCGAGCATTGTTACGAAACGCATGACGGCCTCCTTCTGCCTTCCAGAGGCCGCAGCGGATGTGCCACACGTCCTTGTCAGAGCAGGGCCGTGCGGCCGGTTCGCGAAACCGTGAATGCGATTCGGAAAGCTGAAGCCGCCCGGTGTCGAGACGGTCAACGTTGTTACGGAACGAAGTCGGCGTTCGAAGGTCTACGCGGTGACCGGCTCGGGCTTCTTCTTCATGTCGAGGAAGAGGAGGGCGATGCCGATGCAGATCGCCGAATCGGCCACGTTGAATGCGGGCCAGTGGTGATCGCGCACGTAGACGTCGAGAAAATCGACGACGTAGCCGAAGCGGAAACGGTCGACGAGATTTCCGATCGCTCCGCCGACGATGAGATGCAGTCCGATCTGCAGGGTGCGATCGGCCAGCGGTGTGCGGAGCGCGTAGGCCACGACGATCAGGAACACGAGAATGGCGCCGCTGTTCAGCAGCAGCGGCACGAAATGCGATTCCGCATTCGCG
Source organism: Acidobacteriota bacterium (assembly GCA_021325515.1). GTDB lineage: Bacteria > Acidobacteriota > Thermoanaerobaculia > Gp7-AA8 > Gp7-AA8 > JAJPHC01. The sequence continues at coordinate 38,293 of JAJPHC010000063.1, read as the reverse complement.
CCGATGCCGAACGCCGCGCCGGTATTGCGGACGTGCACGATCGAGAAGAAGTCGGGGATCACCGTGACGGAGTCGTGCAGCGCGATGCGCGCGCTGACGAGCCATTTCGTGATCGCGTCGAGAACGATGATGACGGCGGAGATCGCGATGTAGTGAATGCGCTTCATGCGGAGGTGACGGACGCCTTTTCCTCGATCAGCTTGTCGAGCTCCTGCCGCAGGCGGCCGAGGATCTCGTCGTAGGTGAACGATCCGATCGATTCCGGGCCGCGCTTCAGATTCACGAAGCTCGGCGCGCACCACATACCGAGGTCCGCATCGTCCGTTTCGCCGGGCCCGTTCACACGGCAGCCCATCACCGCGATCGTGATCGCATGATCCTTCGCGTACTCGGTCATCTCCTTGACCTTGTGCGCGAGATCGATGAACGCCTCGTTCTCGACGCGCGAGCAGGAGGGACAACTGATGATGTTCATCCCCTTCTGTTCGAAGCGCGGAACGGAGCGGAAGCGGCCGTGCTCGATGTCGTCGAGAATCTGGCGCCCGACGGTCACTTCGTCGCCCTTGTTCTCGAAGGGGAGAGTGAGTGAGACGCGGATCGTATCGCCGATGCCGCGCGTGATGAGCTGCTCGAAGGCAATGCGCGTCTTGATCACGCCATCGGGCGGCATGCCCGCTTCGGTGACGCCGAGGTGCAGCGGAACGTCAGGCCGGGCTTCGGCGAAGCGGAGGTTCGCGTCGATGACCTTGTTCGGATCGGAGTCCTTGAGCGAGACGCAGTACTGGTCGAAACCGAGGTCGTCGAGCATCGCGCAATGCTCGAGAGCGGAGTCGAGCATCGGAGAGATCGAGTCTTCCTTCGAATACTGCGAGAGCTTTTCGGGATCGACGGAGCCGGCGTTGACGCCGATGCGCATCGCGCAGTTGTACGAACGGGCGATCTCGACGAGGTAGCGGACCTTCTCCTTCACCGGCTTGTCGCGCTCGATGTGGTAGAGATGGCCGGGGTTGTAGCGGAGTTTCTGCACGAACGGCGCGACCTTTTCGGCGAGCCGGTAGTTCTCCTGCAGATCGATGACGAGGTTCGCGTTGGGACGCGCCGCGCGGATCTCGGCGAGCGCGACGACATCCTTCGGATTGTCGACGGCGATGCGGATGACGTCGGCACCGGCAAGCTCGAGCAACTCGACCTGGCGGATGGTGGCGGCCACATCCTGCGTACGGGTGGCGGCCATGGATTGAACGGCGATCGGATTGGAGCCGCCGATGCGGATGTTTCCGATGCGGATCTCACGGGTGGAACGTGTGTGCATTTCGCGATTCTTCAACGCACCGGGCGGGCAAAGATTCCTTTACTGCATTTCCTGCCCGTAGGCGTTCACGCGCACGATCTCCATCATTCGCTCCGGCCGCGCCACGGTCTGGAATCCGAACTGTTCGTATAGCCGGTGCGCATCACGTGTGACGAGCATCCAGCGGCGGACCACCTGCAGTTCCTCGTGTTCGCGGATCGCTTTCATCAGCAGCTTCGAGAGTCCTTGGCCGCGGCGCGAGGGGAGGACGAATACATCGGCGAGATAGGCGAACGATGCGTAGTCGGTGATGACGCGGGCGAAGCCTGCCTGCCGGTTCTCATCGTCGAAGACGGCGAAGCAGAGTGAGCCGGCGATTGCTTTTTCGACGAGCTCTCGGGGAATGCCGAGCGACCAGTAGGCGTCGCGAGAGAGAAAGGCGTGGATCATCTCCACGTCGAGCTTCGACTTGTCGGTTGTGACCCAGGGCATCGCGTTTTCCCTTCAGAGACCGCGGATTTGACGCATGACGATTGTCCTGCCTATTGTGCGGCTCATGAAACTGATGGACGAAGGACTGCTCGACATCGCGCACCGTCACGCCGCATCGTTCCTCGCCGGCTTGCCGGAACGGTACGTCGGCGCGCGCGCTACTCGGCAGGAACTGCTCGACGGGCTCGCCATGCCGCTGTCCGACGACGGCGACGATCCGAGCGCCGTCCTGCACGCGCTGGCAGCGCAGGCTGAACGGGGCGCCGTCGCAATGCCCGGCCCCCGCTACTTCGGCTTCGTCATCGGCGGCTCGTTGCCTGTCGCGCTTGCCGCCGACTGGATGACCAGCACATGGGATCAGAACGCGGGCATCTTCGTGACGTCGCCGATCGCGTCAGTCGTCGAGGAGGTCGCGCGCGGCTGGCTGCTCGAGCTCTTCGGCCTCCCCATCGATGCCAGCCTCGGATTCGTCACCGGCTGCCAGATGGCGAACTTCACCTGTCTCGCCGCGGCGCGCCATGCGGTGCTGCGCAAGGCGGGCTGGAACGTGGAAGAAGACGGGCTGGCCGGCGCCCCGCGCGTCAATGTCGTCGTCAGCGCCGAAGCGCACGTGACGATTCACACGTCGCTGCGGATGCTGGGCTTCGGCACCAACTCGATGATCGCCGTGCCGTCGGATGGGCAGGGGAGGATGATCGCGGGCGAGCTGGCGCGCCTGACCGAACATCTCTCCGGACCGACGATCATCTGCGCGCAGGCCGGCAACGTGAACACCGGCGCCATCGATCCTCTGCGCGAGATCGCGGCGATCGCGCGGGAGCGCGAGGCATGGATGCACGTCGATGGCGCGTTTGGACTCTGGGCCGCGGCGTGCGCCGGCCGCCGCAGCCTGATCGATGGTGTCGAGCTCGCCGACTCGTGGGCGACCGACGCGCACAAGTGGCTGAATGTGCCGTACGACTGCGGCGTCGCGATCACGCGCAATCCGGCAGCGCATCGCTCGGCGATGATCGTCACGGCCGAATACATCGAACATTCCGCCGGCATGGAGCGCGACAACTTCGAGTGGGTGCCTGAGTTCTCGCGGCGCGCGCGCGGCATCACGGTCTATGCGGCGCTGCGCACGCTGGGGAGGAAGGGCGTCGAGGATCTCGTGGAGCGGCTTTGCACGCGCGCGCGCCAGTTCGCGGAGATCCTCTCGCGCAATCCGCGCGCGAAGATTCTCAACGATGTGGTGCTCAATCAGGTGCTCGTGCGGTTCGACGACGATGATGTGGCGACGCGCGACGTGATCACGCGCGTGCAGCGCGAAGGTACCTGCTGGCTCGCCGGCACGACGTGGCACGGCATGGCCGCGATGCGGATCTCGGTGAGCAACTGGTCGACATCGGAGGAAGACGTGGAGCGCTCGGCGAACGCGATTCTCGCCGCGATCTCATCGTAAGAGATGGGGAGAACTATCCCCACGCCTGATTGAAGACCTCGAGATCCTCCGGCACTTCACGGAAGCTGGCGAGGCGGCCGTCTTCGATGTCGTACACGTGCAGCGTGCGGTACGTGTGGCGCTTGCCGTCCTCGCGCGTCAGCTCGTGATGTGCGCGGACGACTCCGCCGCGATCGCTCGTGAAGACATCGAGCACAGTTTCTTTGAACGAGCCATTCGTCAGACGCATGACATCGGTGATCAGCCCGGAGACGAATTCGGAGCGGCTGTAGGTCTTCGACAGCCTGTTCTTTCCGGGGATGACGAACTCGATGTCGGGGGTGCAGAAGGAGAGGTAGCCTTCGAGGTCGCCGTTGGCGAAGGTGGCGTAGGCAGTGCGCAGAATCTCGTCGTAAGAAGTCGGCATGCCGTAATTACGACTGCCACGCGGCGCTGGATTGGAGTGCCTGCTCCAGTTCCTCCGCACTCTCCGTCGTCCGCATCACGCGCACGGTTCCTTCCGCGAGATGGCGCCGCACGCTCCCGGTGTCCGAGCTGAGGAGCAGCACATGGGGGAGCTCGCGCCCATGTTCTTCATGCAGGAATGCGAGCACTCCGAAGCCGCTGCGATGCGGCAGATCGGCGTCGATCAGGATCGCGTCATAGCGCTCTGCTTCGAGGCGCGCGATCGCATCCCAGCCGTCGGAAGCACAGTCGACGGACATCCTGAGCCGTTCTCCCGCGATCTCCGCAGCGCGCACGACGAGCGGCTTGTCCTCGACGACCAGAAGTTTCATGAGGGACCAAATGTAGGTCCGCCAAAGAAAGGAGGCAAGCTGATGCATGTCCGCCCATAGGTCCCATAGGTCCCATAGGTCCCATCCGTCCCATCAAGCCTTCAATGCCCGGGCAACTCGCGCAAGCAGCACGCTGTTCTTCACCGGCTTGCGAATGAAGTCGATCGCGCCGATCTCCAGCGCGCGGACTTCGGGTTCCTCGCCCGGAAGCCCGGAGACGACGATCGCCGGAATCTCGATGCCCTTCTCGCGGACGGCCTGCAGAATGCTGTGTCCATCGATGAACGGCAGGTCGATATCGAGCAGCATCAGATCGACATGCTCGCGCCCCAGCACCATCAGCGCCTCGGCGCCATCCTGCGCCGTGAGGACCTGATAGCCCGCCGTCTTCAGCAGCGCGTTCGCGAGCTCGCGGTTCAGTTGATTGTCCTCGACGATCAGGACGCTCTTCTTGTTGAGATCGATCTCGCCTGTCTTGCGGCGAGCGCGCATCGCGGCGATATCGCGCTGCAGCTTGAGCGTTTCCGCGTCGGGATTCACGCCGAGCTCGCGCTTGAGCGTCTTGGCCAGCACGTCGTACTGCTGCAGCGCGTTGACGAGATCGCCGCTCTGCATGTAGAGGCGCATCAGCGTGCGGTGCATCGCCTCCTGCAGTGGATCGATGCGCAGCGAGTGCTGGGCAGTGGCGATCGCGGCGTCGACGGCGCCGTTGCGGGTGAGAAGGTCAACCAGTTGACCATGGGCGCGAAGCGCCATGCGGTGCAGGCGATCGCGCTCGCCGAGGACCCACTGATCGAAGCGGTCCTCATCGAGCTCGAAGCCTTCCAGAAAATCGCCGGCGTAGATGTCCACCGCGGTCCGCAGCGACTGATCCGTTCCGGCCGCAACACCTGCTTCGAATTCGACGACGTCGCAGGCGACCTGTTTCGCGTCGACGCTCAGGAAGTCGTTCTCTTCCACGAGGATCGGATCGTCGCCCAGAGGCTTCAGCTCGCGGCGCAGCGTGGAGAGCAGTTGCCGCAGGCTCTGTCGCGCCTGTTCCGGAGCAAAGCTGCCCCAGAGCAGCGACGCGATCTTGTCGCGCGACACGAGCTGCGATGGCTTCACCGCGAGATACGCGAGCAGCGCCTGCGCCTTTTTCGCGGAGACATTCACGAGACTTCCGGAAGCGACGAGACGGAAATCTCCCAGCAATTCGAGCCGCAGGTCTGTCATCGAACGGCAATTATGGCAGGTTCAGGAGCGATTTAGCGCGGCTGGAAGGTATGCTGCAACGGGAAGGTGAATGGCTCAGAGCTCTACACAAGATGAGGCGCGCCTCGATCTGAAGTTGCGGCAGTTGATCATCGATCGCAACTGGCTCGAGTTGCGCGAGCAGCTCAGCGACCTGCACGCACCCGACGTCGCGGATCTCATCATCGCGCTTCCGGCGGAGGAAGAAGCGTTCGTCTTCCGCGTCCTTCCAAAGGAATTCGCGGCGGATGTCTTCTCCTATCTCCCGCCCGATCACCAGGAAGGGTTGATCGAGTCGCTCTCCAACGAGCAGGTGCGGACGGTACTCGAGGGGATGAGCCCCGACGACCGCACGCGCCTTCTCGAAGAGATGCCGGCGGAAGTCACGCGGCGCCTGCTCGCCACGCTCTCCCCCGACGAATTGCGCAGTGCCCGTGCCCTCCTCGGATATCCGGAGGAGACCGCGGGACGCTACATGTCGCCGCGCTACGTGACGATCCGTCCGGAGATGACGGCGCAGGAGGCGCTCGATCACATCCGCCGCACCGGCCGCTCGAAAGAGACGCTCAATGTCGTCTACATCGTCAGCGCCGCCGGCGTCCTGCTCGAAGACATCCGTCTCAGTTCTCTCGTGCTCGCCGATCCTGCCGCGAAGGTGACGTCGATCGATGATCCGCCGCTCGTGGCCGTGCATGCGACCGACGACCGCGAAGAGGTGCTGAAGCTGTTCGAGAAGTATGACCGTGTGGCCTTGCCGGTGACCGATGCGCAGGGACACATGCTCGGCGTCATCACGGTCGATGACGTGCTCGATGTGGCGGAGCAGGAAGCGACCGAAGACATCCAGAAGCTCGGCGGCATGGAGGCGCTCGACGCGCCGTATCTGAACGTCGGACTCTTCTCGATGATCCGCAAGCGCGCCGGCTGGCTCTCCGCACTTTTTCTCGGCGAGATGCTGACGGCGACCGCGATGAGCTACTTCGAAGGGGAGATCGCGCATGCGGTGGTGCTGGCGCTATTCGTCCCGCTGATCATTTCTAGCGGCGGCAACTCGGGATCGCAGGCGACGTCGCTGATCATCCGCTCGCTGGCGTTGCGCGAATTGCGGTTGCGCGACTGGTGGCGCGTCTTCCGCCGCGAGATCGTCTCCGGAGTCATGCTCGGCTCGCTCCTCGGCTTCATCGGCTTCATCCGTATCGTGTTGTGGGAGCGGCTGCATCTGACCGAGTACGGCGTGCACTACATGCTCGTGGCGTTGACGGTGTGGGTGGCTCTGATCGGCGTCGTGACGTTCGGGACGCTGGCAGGAAGCATGCTGCCGTTTCTTCTGCGGCGATTGAATTTCGATCCGGCGACGAGCTCCGCGCCGTTCGTGGCGACGCTCGTCGATGTGACCGGGCTCTGTATCTACTTCACGGTGGCGCTGTTGATTCTGCACGGCACGCTGCTTTAGCGGGGGCACCCATGTTTCTGCTCGGAGCTCTCCTGTTTGCGCATGGCATCCTGCTCGAGAACCTCTCCTGGCCCGAGGCGGAGAAGGTGCTGACGAAGGATGCGGTGGTGGTGATTCCGCTCGGAGCGGAGTCGAAGGAGCATGGTCCGCACCTTCGCCTGAAGAATGACTATCTCATCGCCGAATATCTGACGAAGCGCGTGCTCGATCGGGAGGATGTGGTCGTCGCGCCCGTCGTGAACTACAGCTTCTATCCGGCGTTCGTCGAGTATCCGGGATCGACGTCCCTGCGATTCGAGACGGCGCGCGACATGATCATCGACATCTGCCGCACGCTGGCGCGTCCGGGGCCGCGGCGGTTCTATGTGATCAACACGGGAGTCTCGACGCGCAGGCCGCTGCAGGCGGCAGCCGATGCGCTGAAGCAGGAGGGGATCCTGCTGCGCTTCACCGATCTCGATGTGATCGAGCCCGTCGTGAAGACGATTCGCAAAGAGCCGGGCGGTTCGCACGCCGACGAGATCGAGACGTCGATGATGCTGTACATCGCGCCGCAGTCGGTCGACATGAAGAAGGCCGTCAGCGACTATCACGGCGATCATCCCGGCCCGCTCACCCGTGACCCGAAGAACGAAGAGGGAACGTATTCGGCGAGCGGCGTGTGGGGCGATGCGACGCTGGCAACGCGCGAGAAGGGGAGGATCGCGACCGAGGCACTCGTGTCGGCGATTCTGTCGGAGATCGATGCGTTGAGGAACGCAGTGCCGGGTTTCTAGGTTACTGGGGCGCTGGGCTACTGGGTCTCTGGGTAGCTTGGTACGTTGCTACCAAGTTACCTAGCGCCCCAGCACCCTAGCACCCCAACACCCCAGCACCCCAGCACCCCAGAAACCTAATCCTTCTCCTCTTCCCAGGGCACAGCATGAATCTCCTCTACTTTTCCGCCGACGAAGGTGATCGTCGTATCCATTTTGCGGACGTAGTCGGTGAGATAGCGCCACTCTTCGACGGACAAGCCGTCGAAGCGGGTGCGTGCGTCGCGCCGCTCGGGCGGCTTGCCCATCACGTGCTCGACTTCGGCGAGCGTCTGGCCGATGCGGACCTTTGCGATGCGGCGCTGATTCTCCTCCGCCATGCGGAACGCATGGAGCGGCACGAACATCGTGCAGCCGGTCAGGAGGAGAACCAGTGGCAGCGCTCTCAGTACCAACCGTTCCCCGCCGGATTCACCAGCGTGCGGACCACGCCCGCCCACATCGCCTCGCGCAGCGCAGTCTCATCGAGACCACCACGAATCACCGAGTACGACATCGCGAGATCGGTGGGATGGAACTGCGAGTGATACGAAAGCCAGTCGCGCGTTTCGCCGACGGCGGCGTTGATCGTCGGATCGAGCATGACGAGGTAGACCGCGTTCTCGTCGTTCAACTGGATCCTGCCGGCGTCGATCGCCGAAGAGAGTGCGCGCTGGACATCGAGATCGTTCATCTCCGCAGCCTGCGTGCTGATGCCGGCCGCCGTCATCGACAGCCGCTGCTGCACGAGGCGTGAGTCGACGGCCATACCGAACGTTCCGACGCCGTAGCGCGCCAGATCCTGGAAGCGCGGATCGCCGCTGATCGCGCGTGCGGTGCGGAGGACATCGCCGCGTGCCGCATCGGTCCAGTGGTCGCCGACGAACAGAATCTCGAGCCGCGGATTCTCGATCACCGGCCCGCCATGGAAGAGCACGTCGCCGATCGCTTCACCGCCGCGGTACACATGGACGCGTCCGCCATCGTTGTCGAGCACGACGTCCCGCGGCAGCACGAGATCGGGCAGCGGCACTCCCTCGTCGCCCGTCTTCGGACTGTTGAAGACGATGTCGAGGACCGGATGCACTTCGATCCCGTTGGGTGCGACACCCGTCTGGCCGTGGAGGTAATCCCAGAAGCCGATGCCTTTGATCGTCACCGGAATCGACGTCGACTTGAACGAGGTCGTCGCAGTGAGCCGCGCGTCGAACTGGCTGCGCGCATGAGCGATGCCGGTTCCGAAGGGACTGCCGGAGCCGACGCAATTGGGAGATGGAATCTCCACGATCATCGTCCGTCCCGACGTATCGGTGATGACGAGGTGATAGTCGGAATCCGATTCGCGCACGTATTTCGTCAGCGTGCCGCTGACGCGATACTGCGTCGTCTCGCGCGGAGCCACGCGGCTGTTCGACGGAACCGTCGACGGGCGCACCGACTGGTAGAAGTTGTAGATCGTGTTCGAGGTGTAGGTCGAGAGGTTGATCGATGACGCGCCGGAATCGGTTCCGGTCTTGATCGACCAGCGCTCCACGCCGCACTGGGCGTGAGCCTCGAGGGACAACAACACGGCGACTGCGAGGGAGAGAGCGACGCGGTTCATGTTCGCCTCCGATCGATGTCAGTGCTGCGTGGTCAGTTGTGCGTTGACGAAATTAGAGGATGGTCATGATTCCGTCAAGACGGATCTCCCGGTGTCCTACACAGCTTCGCGTCTCTCTTCCGCTTCGCCGCCGAGGAATGCGCGCACCCGGTCGAGTTGCGAGTCGATGTCGGCTTCGCCAATCTCGATCAGCCGCTGCGTGTAGTGCGGCTCGAACATCAACAGCGAGACGAAATCCGGCGACTCGGTCTGCTTCGCGCCGAGCGCGCGGGTCACGTACTTGATGCTGCGCGGCAGATAGTGCTCGTATTCCGCCGCGAGTTTGCCGAGGTCCTGCTGCGGTCGGAGGACGAGAAGATCGACGGGACGAAGTCCTCCCCGCTGCTCCGCCTCGAGGTGCCGCAGAAGCTCCGTCATCCTCTCCATGCGCGCGACGTCTTCATCGATCACGTCGAGGAAGATCGCGTTGACGAGCTGGTTGAGAACCTGCGCCGCCGGCGGATATCCGCACACTTCCGGCTGCGATGCCTCGGCCAGCGTTCGCTGATAGCCGGTCGACATCGCGATGACGCGCGACGCTCCAAGCTGTACCGCTGCCGACAGCGGCGCGGCGAGACGGATCCCGCCGTCGCCATGCCACTCATTGCCGATGCGGACCGCGGGGAACACCAGAGGAAGAGCGGCGGACGCGAGAACATGCTCGACCGTCAGAGACGTCTCGACGGCGCGGCGGTTCGTTCCCTCGAAGATGTTTCCCCCGTGGCGGCCCTGAACCCAGCGGACGTTCTGCCCGGTGTTGTAGTCGAGTGTGATCACCGCGACGGCGGTGAGCAGTCCACGCTGGAGATTGCGCCGGATTCCTGCGATCGGCTGACCGGGATTCGCGTGGTACATCTTCAGGAGAAGCTCGCAGAGGGGAGCGGTGTCGACGACGCCGCGCGGGCCGGCCCATCGCTTGCGCGGGAAGATCGACGCGATCGCCGATCGGAACGGCAGGATCGACCGGAAGTCGAAGCGGAAGATGTGGCGGCACTCGAGGGTGCTCCAAGCCTGCGCCAGCTCTGCTGTCTGTTCGGCGAGCGTTCCTTCGTGAGAGGCGAGAAAGACCGCGTTGATCGCGCCGGCCGACACCCCGGTGATGATTTGAATGCGAAGGTCTGGGAAGTGTCTGGCGATCCCGCGCAGCAGCCCGACCTGGTACGCGGCCCGTGCTCCACCGCCGGTCAGCATGACTGCGAGATCGCCACCTCGTCGCGTTTCAATCGATGTGACGGTCATTCAGCCGCTGAGCAATTGCGAATGGGCTGCCAGCGTTTTTGCATGGTACGGTTCAGCAGTCGCGAAGCGACGTCAGCCATGCGTATTGCAGTCATCGGCGGAGGGATCAACGGAGCGGGCATCACCTGGGAGCTGGCGCGGAAGGGGTACGCCGTCACGCTCTTCGAGAAGGGTGTGTGCGGCGCGCAGACCTCATCGGCGACGACGAAGATGATTCACGGCGGCGTCCGCTATCTCGAGGGTCTGCACTTCGGTCTCGTCCATGAAGCGCTGCACGATCGGGCGTGGCTGCTCCGGCATCTGCCGCAGCTGGTCCATCCGATCGAGATCGTTCTGCCGGTCTACTCGGACAGCCCGCGCAGCCGGATCGAGATCCGCATCGGCCTCGCGCTATACGATCTCCTGGCCGGCCGCCAGAACATCGCACGGCATCGCAAGCTGAGCCGTGAGGAGGTGCTGGCGCGCGCGCCGCTCGCCGCTCATGGGTTGCGCGGCGGCTTCTCGTACTGGGATGCGCAGGTGGATGACGCGGCGCTGGTGCAGACGGTCGCCGGCTCCGCGGCCCGCGACGGCGCCACCATCCGCGAGCGCACGGCGGTTCTCGGGCTGCGGCGGGAGGATGGCGGCTGGACCGTCCGGACGGCTAACGAAGAGCTGCACTTCGATCTCGTCATCAATGCCGCAGGCCCCTGGATGAATCAGCTGCTCGAACAGAACGGCATCCGTTCGCGGTACCGGCTGTCGCTCGTTCGCGGCAGCCACCTCATTCTGAAACAGCGTGTGAGCGACTACGGATTGCTGCTGCAGTCGGTCACTGACCGCCGCGTCTTCTTCGTGCTGCCGTGGAAAGAGACGACGCTGGTGGGAACGACCGAGGTCGTGCACGAGGAGCCGCCCGACGGAGTGCACGCGTCGGAAGAGGAAGTCGAGTACCTGCTCGCGCGCTACAACCGCTACTTTCGCGAGAAGCTCTCGCGGGACGACATCGCGTCGACGTTCGCCGGCGTGCGGCCGCTGGTAGGACGCGCCGAGAATCCGAGCGCGATCGGCCGCGAGTATCGCGTGATCCGCCACGGCAATCTCATCAACGTGTTCGGCGGGAAGATGACGACGTTCATGTCGCTCGCGAAACGGGTGAGCATGCGCGTCGACAACTACTTCGGCCACGTGCGAAAAGCGCGCGAGCCGGTGTTCGCGATTGAAGCAGCCGGTGGTTAGGCGCTATTCGCCGAGCTTCTGCTTGAGTGCGTGCAGTTCTTCGGTCAACGCCGCGACCTGCTCTTCCAATTGGGTGACGCGCATCGACAGCGATGGAGCCGCTTCGGCTGCCGGCTGCACGTCTTCGACGACCGCGCCGCCGGCGGTGTGCGCCCACCGCTCTTCCTTCTGGCCCGGGCGTCGAGGCATCCGCTGCACGAGCGGCTCCGGATGCGAAGCCATCTCCTGCAGCTTCGATTCGGCGTCGGCCACGCTGTCGAAGGAATGCAGCCGGTCGCTGCGGCCGCGCATCTCGCCCGCCGTCTGCGGTCCGCGGAGGAACAGCAGCGTCAGCAGCGCCTTGGCCGGACGATCGATGTGCCACAGCGCGTCGAGGTTGTGGTCGTAACGCACGGCGCGGCCACCCATCACCTTCCAGACGAGCTTCTCATCCTGCAGGCGATCGAGCGCGCGCTGCACCTCGGTTTCCGAAAGCTCCATCACCGGCTCACGGTTCGACTTCTGATTGCAGGCAGCGACCAGCGCGTTCAGCGTCAGCGGGTAGTACTCGGGAGTGGAGAGCTGTTTTTCCATCAGCGCGCCGAGCACGCGAATCTCATTCGGGTCGAGCGTGCGGGGGAGGCGAGGGCGCTTCTGCGAATCATCGAGCGGAGCAACGTACATGCGGGGATTGTATGTTCAGACAGCAGGCGGCCGGCAGCAGGCGGCAGGAAGAAAAACACTGCTCCCCGTCAAGGTCTATAGGTCGCGTAAATGCCGGCGCGCGATGCCGTGTAGTTCGAGAAGGACGCGTTCGTGTCGCTGTACTTGTCGCGCGCGAGCTCGAGCAGCATGCCGGCCCGCGAGTTCGGAAACGAGAAGCCGGCGTGCAGCGTCGCGCGCCGGATCGTGAACGGATTTTCTCCGCGATTGCGGAAACGCCCGCCGTTCGCGGCGAACGTGAAGAGGCCGTGGGTCACCGTGACGCCGCCGTCGAGCGCCGTGCCGCGTCCTGCGTAAATCGAGGGCTCCGTGATGAAGGTCTCCGGATGGCGGATCAGAATTCTGCTGTCGGTCGTGAAGCGCGAGACCGAGCCGTGGAAGGAGATGGCATGCCACGGAATCGCTTCGAAGTCGCCGCCGTACTGCCTCGACTTCGCGTGCAGCGCCGTGTCCGTTCGATCATTCGACTGCCGCGTCTCGGTGGCGCTGAGACTGGCGTGGAACCATTTCGTCCTGCGCCAGCTCGCGCGAACGCGCGCGCGATCGCGATCGAGGAAGTCGCTGCGGAACACCGCCACGTTCGCACGATCGCGCCGGTAGGAGGCGCCGAGGTAGACGTTGCCGCGCATGAACGACGCGGTGCCGTCGAGCGTCTTCACATGCCGGTCCCACGTGCCCCACTGATTTCCGGGAAGCACGATTTCCGCGAGGTCCTTCGCGACGTCGAGCTGCTGCCGGTCATCGCGCGCTTCGAAGCGAAGGGAAAGCGGTCCCGGGGCGCGGAACGAGATTCCTGCCAGGCCGAGGTTGCTGCGGCGATGGATGGAGCTGTTGCTGCGGAGAATCGCCTCGATGTCGCGTTTGTCGAGGCCATCGAAATTCAGCGTCTCCTGATAGAGCGTATCGAGCAGGCCGGTTCCGGCGATGTCGCGGCGCTCGTTCTGATACGCCGCGAACAGCGTCACATCCTTGTGCACCAGGACTTCGGCTCGGCCGCTCCCGCGCGTGACAGTCTTCTTCGCGCTCGAGGAAACTCGCTCGCTCATGACGTTGAAGAAGCGCAGCATCGGCAGCGAGATGAAGGAGCCGGCGAGATCGCCGGTTCCTTCGTCATCCGTTTCGGCCGAATAGCGCACGTAGCTGGCTTTGAGACGAATGCGCGGTGCGACCTGCGCGGCGAACACGGCGTTCGTGAACGGCGTGCGCGTGCGGCTGTGATCGTCGCGCTGCATCGCGGTTGCGAATGTCGGGTGATTGAGGACGGGATCGCTCTCGTTCCCGTCGCGCGACAGCAGTGTCCATGTCTGATCCGACCGAAGCCGCCGCCAGCCTTGTGTGATCGAGCCGCGCACCGATCCGAAGTCGTAGTACGCGCCGCCGCGATATTCGTGCTCCCGCTCCTCGACGCTCTGCGAGAGCTGGAACTCATTCGTCCCCGTGGTGAAGGTGCTCGTGCCGGGCCCGCTCAGCTTCCGGAATCCGAAGCCGATGAACGGCGTGATCTTCGCGCGCGGCAGCAGGTCGAGTTGTGCGTCCATCATGTCGCGCCGGCGGTCGTAGGTGTGCTGTCCCGTGATCACTCCCTGCTCGAGGAGAGGATTCGCGAACGCGGGAAGTGCGCTGAACGAATTCGTGCGCCGCCAGGTGAAGAGCAGGCGGTAGTAGCTGTACCGGCTGGCTTCGAGACGAAGCGCGCTGGCCGGCGAGCCGGGGCCGATCTCCGTTCCGTCGATGCGCAGGCGATCGATCTGCGAGATGTCGCGCGGCTCGCTGGTCAGGATCGTCATCGAGCGGATGAAGATGCCGCGGCGCTCGTTGATCTGCGTGCGATAGAGATCTTCGTTTCCTTTGAGCGAGAGCGTGCGGTAGCCGATCTCGATGTCGAGTGGCCCGGGAGGCGCGGGCTCGGTGGCCACGGGCGGGATGGAGCCGGGCGCGGCTTGCGCGAATGCGACCGATGGCAGGAGCAGCAGAAGAGCGAGCCGTGTCAGCGTTCTCATCTTCATCTACTCCAGCAGGTGCGGATCGCGATCCGATCCATGAATCTTCACATGGCACGTGGTGCAGTTCTGAAAGCGCGGCGATGCGAGGTTGTGGAACGACGGAGGCTGCGAGCCGAACGACGCCGCCGACAGCGGCGAATGACACTCGATGCAGAGCTGCGCGACGGAGGCGCGCTTGAGCATCTTCGGATTGGACGAACCATGAATGTCGTGGCAGTTGAGGCATCCGTTCTCGGCGCCATCGCCATGTTCGAATGCGTGCGGCCCGCGCTGTTCCGCGTGGCAATTGAGGCAGGGGAGCTCGCCCGCCGCCGTCATGCGCAGGTTGTCCGTGCCTGCGCCCGCATGCGGATCGTGACAGGAGGAGCACTCCATGCCGCCGCGTCCGAGCCGGTGCGAGTACGGCTGATTGCGGAACGACGCCACCTCCGCCGGATGGCAGATCGCGCAGAGTTTTTCCTGCTGCCAGCGGAGGAGATAGGGCGAGCGCGGTTCCTCGTGCTGGATCGAATGACAAGTCAAGCAGTTGACCATCTCGGAATTGGCGTGTACGCCGGCCGGCTGGTTCACGCGCACGCGGAGAGGGACATGAATCGACTCCGGCTCGCGCGAGTTCTGGTCATGGCACTTGAGGCACGCGCGGTCGGCTCCTTCGCGTCCGTACGGAACGTAGATGAGCGATGCTTCGCCGCCGCTCTCGTTATGCGCGCGGCCGTCGCCATGGCAGGCTTCGCAGAAGGAATCGGGTAACGGGCCGTCTTCAGGATGGCGGCCGAAGCCGTGCGTGTTCGTGCGGAAACGTTCGACGCGATCGCCGTGACAGTCTTCGCAGGTGTTGTGGAGTTTCTCCGGCGGGATCTTCTCGCGCTTGCGGGCGGGTGCTGCCATCGCAGCTCCCTGAAGGAGCAGCAGGATGAATGCTGCTGCAAACCAACTCCTCACACTCACCTCATTCACCGCGCGTGTGCCTTCGCGACGTCGTGTTCCTTTCCCGGCCCGTGGCATGTCGAGCACGATTCGGCGGCGGCCCTCGTCCCGCCGAATGTCGTGGTGTTGATGTAGGCGTGCGCGGACGTCTCGAGCGTGTCGTGACAACCGAGGCAGGCGGCGGAGGTTGGAGCCTGGGGCGTGTAGTAATCGCGCAGCGTGATCACCGGTGCGCCGCCCGCCGGAAGCGGGAGGGTGGTCGACCCTGCGACGTGACACTTCGCGCAGTTGCGCGTGTCGCCGGAGAACGGAATCGCATTGTAGTGATGCCGTCCGCCGGCGGAGTCGAACAAGGTGTAGTCCTGCGTCAGCTGTGTGCCGCGATGAATGCGATGAATCATCCGCTGGAACGAGATCGACTCCGGCAGACCTTCGCTCGTCGGGCGGGCCGCTGCGTCGTTGCCCGATGCGTTGTGGCAGATCACGCACTCGGCAGTCGTCGTGGTCTGTCCGGCATGCGCGCGCAGCGAGTCGTGGCAGGCGTTGCATTGCTGCGTCGTGACGACGGTTCTGCGCGGCATCACCGCGGATTTGTCAGCCGTCGTGTACTGGACGGCGTTGCTGCTCTCGATGACGGGAATGTTCGGCAGCTTGTCGGCGCGGATCAGTTGCACGGTCCTGCTGACATCTGCGGCGACTGCCCAGGTTCCGCCGGCGTCGGCGGGGAGCGGCGTCGTGAAGGTGTACGACGTGCGGCCCGTCGCCGGATCGATCGCCGTGCTGGCCGCGTTTTCACGCACGTTCGTTCTGAAGTCGGAGGCTGGGCCCGCGTACATCAATCCGAAGGTCAGACCTTTTCCGTCGACTGCGCTGCCGTCGCCGTTCTTCAGGTCGACGACGACCGTCGGCTTCTGTCCCGGCGCGAAGTTCGTGATGCTGATGATCTGCGCGATCAGTCCCTTCAGTTGTCTCGATTTGTAGGGAACGGTGTGCGCCGCTTTGATCGATGCGTCGTATTCCTTGCCGCTGTCGGCGATGTGGCACTTCGCGCAGTTCGAGTCATCGGGCTGCTTGCCGCCGGGATGATTCGCTCCGGTCGCAAAGTCGACATTGTCGTGACAGGAGCCGCACGACGTGCGCGACGGGAACGAGTACCAGACGCTCGCCTGGGAAGGCTTGTTCGCCGCATCGGATCCTTCGTGGCACTCCGCGCAGTTGCGCAGGTCATTCGGGAAGACGACGTTCGAGAAATCGAACTTCGCGTTGTTCGGTGCGGTGAGGACATACGGCTTGTTCGCGAGATTCACACCGCGGTGAATCCTGTGAACCATCATCGTCATGTCGATCGAGGTGCCCGCGGCGTCCTTCGCACCCGGCGTGTGGCAGAGGACGCAGAGCTTCACGTCGCGGCGCTCGCCTCCGTGTGCGGAGAGGGGATCGTGGCAGTTGTTGCAGCTCGTCGAGTCGCGAATGATGTCCCAGCGATCCTTGATCGCATCTCCATCGGGGCGGAAGTCGAGCTCCGCATTCGCGACGTAGTCCTTGCCGACGAGATCCGCGAGCATCCGCGTGGCGTACACGCCGGCGGTGTACGTCTTCGCCGCGTCATACAGCGGAGGCAGGGGCGTACCGAAAGTGTAGGTGCCGTGCCCCGACTGAAGATCGGTGAAGCGTCCGCCTGAATCTGCGGTGACGATCGGCGTGTACGTGCGCGTCGCCGCGTCGTACATGGAGAGGATGAAGTGCATCGAGACCGCGCCCGGTGTCGCGTTTCCTTCGCGATCGAGCGGCTGCTTCGCATCATCGAAGAGATTGAAATCGACCGTGGCTTTGCGATCGCTGTCGATGTTTACGGAGTTGATGACGATGTGCAGACCGGGACGGATGTACGCGATCTGCTGATCGGCCCAGTACGCTTCGAGCTGTCCGTCACCGAAGTGCGGCGTTGCCGGCTTCGCGCTTGCGCGTCCGCGCCCTTCGCCTCCAGCCGCTGCCGCAATCAGAAGAGACAGAACACTGACCAGGCCCCAGTGCCGCATGGTGCGTTCCTTTCCAGAGGGATCCACGTAGTCGCCGATTTCGGAAAGCTTACACCCAAGCGGGATGTTGCCCCTCTCCCCGCTGGCGGGGAGAGGGGAACGTTGGAGGGGGGAATCGTTGGAGAGGCGCTTACTTCGCGAACACCTGCTCGACCGGCGTGATCTTCACGTTTTCCGGTTTGATGTTCAGTTTGTACGAACCGATCACCTTGTCCTCGGCTGCGAGCTGCGGCTTGGGCGCGTCGTACGTGATCGACGACGGCGCATCCTTCAGGAGCTGATCGCGCAGCCCTTCGGCGTCCTTCGTGATGTAGACGAGCGAGAGATTTTTCGCCGAGAGGTACTTCCGGATCGCCTTGTTCACATCATCGCGCGTCAGCTTTGCGTACTGCGCGCGCATGTACTGCGTGTACTCGGGAATGCCGTACCACCACGAGTCGAGCGCGTAGCCGAGGTTCTGGTCCTGCGATGCGGTCATGAGGTAGGCGTTCTTCATCAGATAGTCGCGCGTGGTCTCGAAGTCTTCCTTCGAGAGTCCCTTGTCGATCAGCTTCTGCAGCTCATAGAGCGCGATGCGCGTCGCCATGTGCGCGTTGACGGGAACGACGGGACGAATCCAGATCTCGAAGGTCTGCGAGCGGCGGCCGATGTTCGGCGTCGGGAAGAAGATCGCGCCGGGATGCGTGAAGAACTCGATGTAGGCGTAATCGCCGTAGTTGAGGCCGCGCACTTCGCGGATGCGGTTGTAGAGCTGGCCGCTCGACGCGCGATGCTCGCCGAGCCAGGCGCGCGCGACGTTGAGCGCTGCGAAGTCCGCGCTGTCGCGCGTGACGGGAATTGGGAAGCCCATCGAGACGGCAGTCGCGCGCGTGTCCTTCTTCACGATCTCGACTTCGAGACCCTGAGGCTTGTGGCCGGCGATCGGCGCGAGCGACTTCTTCCCTTCCGACAGCGTGCCGGCGGGGAGTGCGGCAAGATCGCTCTCGAGCTGCGAAAGCATCGCGTCAGGGAAATCACCGGAGACACCCACGACGAGATTGCCGCGCGTGTAGTTGGCGGCGACGAACTTCTTCACGTCATCGAGCGTGATCGACTCGAGTCCGGCGATCGTGCCGAGCGACGGATGGCCGTAGGGCGTTCCGGCGAACAGGTTCACCTGGAGGCGCTCCTTGCCGAGCTCCTCTTCGTTGTTGTTGCGCAGATCCTGCTTCAGCGCGTTGAGCTGCGAGTCCTTGAGGCGCTGAAAATCTTCATCGCGGTATCCCGGCGAGAGCAGCGTGGGGACGACGATGTCGAAGAACTTCTGCCAGTTGTCCTTGTGGATCGAGCCGGTGATCGTGGTCATGTCCTTGTCGACCTGCGAAGACCAGGCGCCGGCCATCGGATAGAGAGCGCGGCTGATCTCCGAAGTCGTCATCGACTGTGATCCAGCCTCGGTGATCATCGAGGCGGCGAGCTGCGCGAGACCTTCCTTGCCGGCCGGATCGCTCGAAGAGCCGGCGTTGAACAGCAGCTTCACCTCGATCTGAGGCAGCACCGACTTCTGTTTGATGACGCGAATCGCGGAAGCGGCGCCGGCGGCCTTCTCCGCGCCCATCGAGGAGATCATCGGCAGAGCCGCGACGCCCTCCGGGAGCGGATCCCTGGAGAGCGTCGTCACGACCAGCGAGTTGTCGGTGAAGTACTTCTGCGCGACCTGCTGAATGTCGGCCGGGGTGAGCGCCGCGAGCTGGCGGTAGTAGTTGTTGACGGTGTCGAACGAGCGGCGATAGTGGACGAACGCCGCCAGCGTGTCGGCGATCGCTTCCGTCGTATCGAGCGAGCGGACGAATGCATAGCGCGAATTCGATTTCGCTTCCTCGACGCGGGCGGCCGGCTCCTGCTTGTTGCGCAGCTTCGCGAACGTTTCGATGATCGCGTCGCGAACGAGAAGAGCATCCTTCGGATTCTTCACACGCGCAAAGACGGTGTAGATCGACGGATCGACGCGCGGGTCGTTGTAGAAGAAGATGCGGTCGACCTTCTGCTCCTGCTCGACGAGCCGCTTGTAGAGATCCGAGGTGTCGCCGAACTCGAGATCGAGCGCGGTGTCGATGGCGGGGATCTCCTTCGAGTTCTCGTCGAAGCCGGGCACGCGGAAGCCGACGGTGACCCAGGGAAGCGTCTGCGTCGGCCAGTCGACGTGGGCGTAGACGGGCTTCGACGGCGCGGGCTCGGCGGGGATGTTCGCCTGGAACGTGCCGGGCTTCCAGTCGCCCCAGTACTTCTCGACGAGCGGGATCACCTTGTTGGGATCGACGTCGCCGGCGACGATGACCGTCACGTTGCCCGGGCGGTACCAGCGCGAGAAGAACTCGCGCGAGTAGTCGTACTGATTCGGCATGTCCTCGATGTCTTTGATGAAGCCCATCGTGGTGTGCTTGTAGGTGTGCGTGGTGAAGGCCGCGTCATGCTGCACTTCGATGATCTTGCGGATCGGGCTCTGCGAGTTCTTGTTGTACTCGCCGAGGACTGCGCGCGATTCGGTCTTGAAGACCTCGGGTGAATAGGTGAGGTTCTTGAAGCGGTCGGCCTCGATCTCGAGCATCTTCTCGAGGTCTTCCTTCGCGAACGTCGTGTGGAAGTTCGTGTAGTCGTCCGAGGTGTAGGCGTTCTGGCGCGCGCCGGCCTTCTGAAGGATCGCGCCGTACTTCTCGGGCGGATACGTGGGCGTGCCGCGGAACATGATGTGCTCGAAGAAGTGGGCGAAGCCGGACTTGCCGGGCTCGACTTCGTTGCGCGAGCCGGTCATGACCGGGATCTGCAGCGAGACGATGTTCGGGAAGCCGGTGGGGACGACGATGACCTTCAGTCCATTGGCGAGAGTCTTCTCGGTGGCATGGAACGGAAGGATGTTGTCGCCCTGAGGCGTGGCCGCGCTCAGGGTTGCTGCCGCGAGCAGAATGCAGGCGGCAAGCAGAGCTTGTCTGCGTAACATGGAGATCTCCTTCTGATGTCTGGGTGCGCGGGTGCGGAGTCTCGCGCCTCGCGCGGTTGCAGTCCGGGTTCTCGAGGTGCTCTTTACCTCGCAACTGCAGGTTCGCGCAACCGGAAACCCTAAGTTGTAACCGATTCTTCTTCCGGAACCTCGATCGGCCCCTGCTTGAGATCCTCGCGAATGATGAGATCGAGGAAGAGCTCGCGCACACCATCACGGCCGCGCTCGGCGAAGACGCGCCGGACATCGGATGGTTTCAACTCGATGCCGGTCATGGTTTCGAGATACTGACAGAAGACAACGGCGCGCGATCGAAACGAGATGATGAGAATGAGAAGAAGTACGCTCGCGAACCCGAGATTCATCCAGAGCATCATCTGCATGTGGGGAGTGTATCCCGGCTCGCGGTTGCGCGGGCACGCGGGCTCGCGGTCCCGCGGTCCCCATCCGGCACCGAACCTGCTCAAGACTGAAAGGCGGAGGAACCATGGCGGAAGACTACAAGCCCGTTTCCTGTGACATGCATGACCGCTACGAAGCGGCCGCGGTGAAGAAGAAGGTCGTCGAGCTGAAGTTCAGCTTTGGGGAAGGAGCGCGGCGGACCGAGCGGGGCCGCATCGCGGACGTCTACAGCGCCGGCGGTAAGGAATTCGTGAAATTCGAGTCGCAGACCGGGCGGCACGACATTCAGCTCGACCACATCATCGACATGCGCGAGTTGTAGCGCGTACACTTCTTTCGACGCATGCCGAAGCCTCTGTTCTACGCCGGAACGGCATTCTGCCTTTTTCTCGCGCTCACGAGCGCGGTGGAATCGAGCAGGGAACTGCAGAGTGGCATGGTCAGCTTCGTCGCGCTGCATGCGGCTCCGCTGCGCCCGGTGCAGAGCGCTTCGTGGGCGATCATCGTGGCGCTGATTGCGGGGATGGCGACGGCGGCGATCTTCCTCCGGATGGCGGCGCTGCTCGCGGCGCGAAACCTCTTCGCGGCGTTCATGGCCCTCGTGTCGGTCGGCGGCGCGGTCACGTCGCTCACTGCGCTGGTGCTGCTGCAGGCGCGCATGCTGCCGATCCTGCGCGGGGCTAACGGAGCGTTGCAGCCGCTCTCGGAAATGCATTTCGGCGCGGTGATGATGCTCAGCTACTTCATCGCGCTGTCGATGCTGTCGCTCCGCCCGTACTTCAGGATCCAGGCGAGCCGCGTGCTGTCGGCGCTCGTCTTTCTGCCGTTGCCGCTGTTCATGCTGATGCTGATGCAGGAGCTGTTCACCAAGAGCTCATCCGCTCCACTGCCGGCGAGCAGCCCCGCATCCTTCGTGTTTCTCGCCGTCCTCTCCGTGCTCTTCTTCGCAATCTCGGTCCACTGCATCCGCCACCGTCACCTCTTCCTGGAGATGACGAACCTGCGCGAGCTCCTCGACTCCCGCTTAAGTTGGTTCCCGGGGGTCACACCTGGAAATTCAACTTAACGGTGGGATTCGCTTGTCGTCGCGCCCTCGCTTTTCGTGAGGCGACGGAAGTCAAAAGCGAAATTCAGAATGCAGAATCACAGAATTCAGAATGAAGAAGGAAGGCCGCGCCCTCGCCCCTGTACCTGCCTTCATTTTTCATTCTGAATTCTGTGATTCTGCATTCTGAATTCTGCTTTCGTGCCTTCGGGATGGGTCCCCGGGCGGAGACCCATCCACCATCGGAATCATGCGCAGATGCGGCGTGCCGCGGCGGCGATCCGGTCCGGCTGCGGGACGAACGCCTGCTCGAGCGGATAGGACGCGGCGGGCGGGGCATCGGGGCCGGTGATTCGGACGACCGGCGCTTTCAGTTGCGAGAACGCCTTCTCGGCGATGATCGCCGCGACTTCTGCGCCGACGCCGCAGATGCCTGACGCTTCGTGCACGACGACCGCGCGTCCCGTCTTCAACACGGAGCTGAGCACGCCTGCTTCATCCAGCGGCTTCAGCGAACGGAGGTCGATCACTTCCGCGGAGATTCCCTCCGCGAGCAGCAGATTCGCCGCCTCGAGACACTTGCCAACGGTCTTGCCGTAGGAGATCAGCGACACATCCGATCCCTCGCGCCGCAGCGCGGCCTTGCCAATCGGGACGACGTTATCGCCTTCGGGAACTTCGCCCGGCGTATGCAGCAGGCCGATGTCGGCGAAGAACATGACCGGATTCTCATCGCGGATCGCGCTCTTCATCAGCCCCTTGAAATCGGCGGCCGTGGAAGGCATCACGACTTTGATGCCGGGCGAGTGGACGAACCACGACTCGATGTTGTGATTGTGCTGCCCGCCGACGGCCCATCCGGCGCCGGTGCGCGCGATCGCCACCATCGGAAACGAGAACTGTCCGCCGGAGATGAAGCGCAGCTTGCCGGCGCTGTTGACCAGCTCCTCCATCGCAAACGTCAGGAATGGCGCGAAGAGCAGATCGACGACGGGCCGCAGCCCTGTCGCCGCCGCGCCCGCTGCCGTCCCGGCGATGATCCCCTCGGCCAGCGGTGTATTGCGCACACGCTTCCTGCCGAATTCTTCGACAAGCTCGTAGTGCTTCGTTGCGGTTCCTTCGCCGAAGGTGATGACGCGCGGATCGCGCCGCATCTCTTCCGCGAGCCCGTCCACCATCGCCTGGTCTGGCGTGATCATGTTCGTAGTCATCGTCATCTCCTCATGCATAGACGCCGGCCGTCAGTTGATCGAGGGTGGGATAGGGCGACGTGATCGCGAACTGAGCCGCGGCTTCGACCTTCTTGCGCACGGTCTCCTTCATCGCCGCGAGCTCCGTCGCGGTGAGCACGCCGTCGGTGACGAGCTTGCGCTCCAGCGCGGTGATCGGATCCTTCGAGCGCCAGCGCGACAGCTCTTCCTTGTCGACGTAAGCCTGATCATCGGGCTCCATGTGTCCGCGCAGGCGATAGGTGTACGTCTCCAGCAGGAACGGCTTGCCCGTCTCGCGGATGTAGGCGACGGCGTCACGCGCGGCGGCGGCGACGGCTTCGACGTCGTTGCCATCGACCGTCGCGGTACGGATTCCGTAACGGGCGCCCCACTCGCTGATGTGATCGATGCGCATCGTCTCCTTCCGGTGCACGTACGCCTGCCACTGGTTGTTCTCGCAGACATAAAGAACGGGCAGATCCCACACGGCGGCGAGATTCACCGACTCGTGGAAGATGCCCTCCGTCGCCGCGCCATCGCCGAAGAAGACCGTGGCGATGCCCTGCATCTCGAGCATCTGCAGCGAGAGCCCGACGCCGGTCGCGAGCGAGAGCTCTCCGCCGACGATCGTCGAAGTGAGGATCACGCCGATCTCTTTCACGGAGATATGGAGACTGCCGCTCTTGCCTCCGCAATACCCGGTCGCCTTGCCATGAATCTCGGCCATGACGCGATTCGGATCGGCGCCGCGCGCGAGCAGATGTCCTGCGCTGCGGTGATTGGTCAGGATCAGGTCCCGCTCATCGAGCGCGCTGATGACTCCGACGGCCGACGCTTCCTGCCCGACGGACGTGCACATGCTCGGCGAGTGGCCGGCGGCCTTCAGCTCTGCCGATTTCTCTTCGAAAGTCCGGATCAGAAGCATCGTCTCCAGCTTCTGCGTCACGGAACGATCCACGATGGATTCAACGGTGGTCACGGTGTTTCTCCCTTCGCCGAGCAATGTACGGCGCGGGAGAAAACGCGATTGCTAAGAGTTTCTTAGAGGAATGCGAAAAGTTTCTGGGGCTCGGTCGCCTGCTGGGCAGATCCTCGCTGCGCTCGGGATCAACAGAGTCGAACTACTTCTCGACCAGCTCCACGGTTGCACCGACCTGCAGCGCGAACCGGCCTCTCGCCGTCGGCACGATGCGCACATCGGGACACTTCTCATCGAGCCGCTTGCGCAACAGGATCAGGCGCGATTCGAGGTTGTCCTTGATCGGCGGCAGTCCGAGCGATGCATCGAGGCGCAGCTCGCGGTTAGAGAACTCCGTGCGCCCTTCGCGCTGGAAATCGCCGAGGAGTTTCCAGAGGATGCGGCCGGGAACGTTGCGGATGAGGTACTCGCCGTCGATGAAGACGCAATCGTCGTTCGCGTAGAACGTGAAGACCCGCTTCGCCGCGGATGACGGGACCACGGCCGGCGCGGCCGCCTGTCGCTCCGCGAACGAGACTTCGGCGTCGTCGCTCATCCGGTCGACGCCGAGCGCGATCTGATTGGCGATGATGTTGAGATAGGCCTCATCCCATTCGCCGAAGCGGAGCGGATCGCGGTCATCGGCGGCAATCACTCCGAGGAGGCGGTCGCCGAGGGTCAGGGGGATGACGAGCGCGCTCTGCGCGTCGGGCAGGCCGGGCAGCGGCACCTCCGGATTCATGTTGCCGGCTTCGCGGGCCACGGTGCGCCCGTAGCGCAGCTCGCTGGAGAGACCGCTGATGCGGAGGATCTTCCGCTGCTGCGCGACGGTGCCGATCAGTCCCTCTCCCGGCCGCACTTCTGCGCCGACGCCGCTCTCGCCGTAGCCGCGGCTGGCCATCGTGACTAACTTTCCGCTGCACTCGTCCTGCAGAAGAATCATGGTGTGCTCGAAGCCGAAGAAACGGTCGAGCGACTCGAGCACGGCCTCCAGCAGCGTCTCCAGGCAGCCGGCGCGGTTGATCTGTTCCGATATGTACTGCAGGCCGCGCATTTCGCTGCGCAGCCCGTCCACGGAGGTTTCTTCGCTCATCTCCGGCGTCTCGGCGAGGAAGCCCTCGTTCTTCTCCACGCTGAGCACCTCGAAGACATCGGCGGCGATCAGCCGGAAGACACCGCTCATTCCCGTGTGCGCGGCGATGGCCTGAATGCGTAGCGACATCGCGTCGAAGAGCGGGCCGCTCTTCTCGGAGTGAAGGAAGCGGAGGCGCAGGCGATACGTCTGCATCGTCAGCGGGTCGTAGACCTCGACCCACGCGTTCGGGTTCTCGTCGAGATTGCGGCGCGTCTTGTTGAAGAACTGGCAGGAGAGCGCGACATGCTTCTCGTCGATGAGATGCACCTGGCTCAAATACGTGACGTTGGGAATCCCGCGCGAATCGGCCGTCACGATCATGCTGGGAATGACGCCCTGAAAACAGCGGGAGATCTCTGCGAGCCGGATCATCGGAGCGGAGTCCCTGCCTTCGGTCCCGGCGTCTGCTCGAACACTTCTTCCACGTTCATGTCGATGGCGAACGCGGGCCAGTAGCTCATGGATCGAACCATTCTGCGCGGCACGCCGAGGAGATGGAGGACATCGGCAAAGCGATCGAGACGAAGGCGAAGGAGCTCCTGCTCCGAATCGTGCGCGAGGCGGACATTCGTCGTCGTGCCCTTCACCTGCATCGTGCTGTGATCGGGAGGGTAGCTGCCGACGACGGCGAGACGGCGCGTCGTCGCGACGTTCGCGACGACTTCGCGGCTGGTCGCCATCGGCACGTAGACCGTCATCGTCTTCAGATCGTCGGCCGAGGTCGCGCAGATCGCGCGGCAGCCTGCGGGCAGACCGTCTGGCGAGACCGTTCCGACGATGACCGACATCCCTTCGTCAATGGGAGTTCTGCGCATGAGCCGTGATTATACGGAGCTGTTTAGGATTGCTTTAGGAACGAGATCCGCTGTTAGCAAACATTTCGGATGTCGCTAGCGAACTCTGAGCATCCGTCGATTTTGGCCGATTGTAGATTGCTCGGCGGAGGCAAGACGACCATGAAACGGACACTGATCGCATCGATTGCAATGACATCACTCATCCTGGCCGGCGTGGTGCTGGCGAAGAGCACCCGGCCCAACGAGACGAAGCAGCAGCAGATCGCGCGCGGCGAATATCTGGTCACGATCGGCGGATGCAACGACTGCCACACGCCGCTGAAGATGGGACCGAATGGGCCGGAGCCGGACCGCACGCGGCTGCTCAGCGGACATCCGGAGAATCTCGTGATGCCGCCGGCGCCGAAGCCCGCGGGCCCGTGGCTCTGGAGCGGTGCGGCGACGAACACGGCGTTCGCCGGTCCGTGGGGCGTGTCGTTCGCGCGCAATCTCACGCCGGACCAGACGACCGGCATGGGGATCTGGACCGAAGAGATGTTCATCAAGACGCTGCGCAGCGGAAAGCACTGGGGCACCTCGCGGCCGATTCTTCCGCCGATGCCGTGGCAGGATTTCTCGAAGATGACCGACAGCGATCTGAAAGCGGTGTACGCGTACCTGCGCTCGATCAAGCCGGTCAGGAATCAGGTGCCGGACGCGATCCTCAACTAGGCACTGGGTCAGCAGTCTTTCCGGCAGTTCTTCGCTGCTTCCTGCAACTCCCTCCGCCGCGCGTCGATGAGCCCATGAGCCTCGGCGCGCGACGCATTCCACGACCTCCAGTCGCCCGCGTTGCTCCGCCGGTCGATGGTCAGGAGGTGGTGTGCAACGCATGGTTGGGCTGCAATCGGCATGAGCGCCGGCACGGCGTCCATGCTGAGCTGCGTCGGATAGTTCGTGTCGAGCGCTCGCTTCCCCGCGGCGGCGCGCTCCATGTTCGTCCGGACGATGACGTCGTCTGGATTCACGACATGCAGCGCGATGACGACGATCAGACCGCTGGCGATCGCGCCGATGAAGAATCGATCGCGATGTCCCGTGAGAACGGTGAGTACGAACCAGGCGAGAAGCGCGGCGAGCAGGAACATGAACGCGGTGGTGTAGACGCGGAGCTCGGTGAGGCCGAACTCGTCGACGTAGAGGCTCATGCGGCGGTAGGCCGAGACGAGCATGACGAAGACGAGGAGCACCTGAGCGAGAGAGAGCGCGCGAAAGAGCGGCGTCCGGTTCGTGATCAGCCAGTCGGCGATGAGCAGCACCGGCAGCACGATCGCTGCGACGGTGACGAGCTCGAAGAAGCCGCGGCGCGCGTAGTCGGCGTAGGTCAGCTTCGGCGCGACCTTCACCAGCGTTGCGCCGCCGAAGAAGTAGCGGAACTGCACCGCGACGAATCCGGCGAAGAGGACGTCGATGCTCGCGATCGCGACCGATGTCTCCGCGCTGTCGAGGTGGAGAAACGAGGGGCGCGGCGGATCGTGCAGTTCTACGGTGTGGGATGCCGATCGCAGGATGCCGGCGGTCGCGCACGCGATGAAGATCGTCAGCACGATATGGCTGATCAGCTCATCGATGTCGATCTGGAAGATCTCTTTGACGATCGACGCGAACGCGGCGTCGGCGGAGGTCAGCAGCGCGAGGAAGATGATGAGCAGCGGAAAGGCGATCGCCAGGCCGCGCAGCACGATCAGGGCGCGGCGGGCATGTCTGCCGGGCTGCAGCTCGCGCCACTGGATGTCGAAGAAGAGCAGTTGGAAGACTCCGGCGACGGAGAGGATCGCGCTGTAGAGGAGTCCGAGCGCAGCGCGCAGGATGCCGGTGCTCCACTCGCTCACGCCGCGCGCGCGCAGAGTGACGAAGCCGAGGAAGAAGAGAAGGAGCAGGACGTCGAGCGTGGCGAGGGCGGAGGAGTCGCGCCAGGCGAGGCCGCAGGCGACGAGCATCGCGCCGGCGGCGCCGGCCACCGAGACGCTGCGGAGGAGCCACACGGCCCCGCCGATGAAGAGGAGCATCCAGAGCGGCGCGTTGATGCCCCAGGGAGTCGCACGGAGGAGGAGGTCGCCGGTGAAGCCGAGGACGAGTGCGAAGGCGAGTGTGCGCATGCAAAGTACTTTATAGCATAAAGTCGTCGAATGTTGATCTGTTGCCGAGATCGCGCGGTCCGACCGCGTGACGAACGTAGCAGCCGGCTACCTCGCCGTGATCGGCCCGGCAGGAATCGCCTCCGCGCCGCCGCGCAAGGTTTCCGGGTGATGGACCGTCCTTCGCATCGAATGGACTGATAAAATCAACCTCTTCTCATGTCCTTCGTTCATCTCCATCTCCATACCGAATACTCCCTCCTCGACGGCGCGAGCCGCCCCGAGGCGCTGGCGAAGCGTGTCTCGCAGCTCGGGATGCCCGCCTGCGCCATTACCGATCACGGCAACATGTTCGGCGCCGTCGAGTTCTACAACGCCATGAAAGGCGTTGGCGTGAAGCCGGTCATCGGCTGCGAGATGTACATGGCATATGGCTCGCGCTTCGACAAATCATCGGTCGAAGATCAGCAGGCCGATGCCGGCGCCAACAATCACCTCATCGTTCTCGCCGCGAACAACGAGGGTTACAAGAACCTCGTCAAGCTCGTGAGCGCCGGCTACACCGAAGGTTTCTATTACAAGCCGCGCATCGACAAGGAGCTGCTGCGCGAACATCGCGAAGGGCTGATCGTTCTCTCATCGTGCCTCAAGGGTGAGGTCTCGCAGGCGCTCGCCGCCGGCAACTACGGCAAGGCCCGCGATGCCGCCCTTCAATTCAAGGACATCCTCGGCGCCGACAACTTCTTCCTCGAGATCCAGGATCACGGCATTCCCGATCAACAGAAGATCGTCCCGATGATGGCGCAGCTCGGCGAAGAAACCGGACTGCAGCTCGTGGCGACGAACGACTCGCATTACCTCAGCAAGGACGACGCATTCGCGCACGAGGTCCTGCTCTGCATCGGCACCGGCAAGACGCTCGGCGACGAAAAGCGGATGAAGTTCTATAGCGACGACTTCTACGTCAAGGGTCCCGACGAGATGGCGCGCGTCTTCCGCGGCTACGAGCAGGCGGTCGCGAATACCGTGAAGATCGCCGAGCGGATCAACATGTCGCTCGACGTCAAGGGACATCATCTGCCGAAGTTTCCCGTGCCCGAAGGCTCGACGCTCGCCGATCATTTCGCGAAGGTCGCGCGTGCGGGACTCGAGAAGCGGCTCAACGCGATGGCGCCGCTGTTCGCGGCGAAGCAGAAGAAGCATGAAGTCGCGCACTACTGGGACCGTCTCGAGCGCGAGATCGAGATCATCCGGAACATGCAGTTTCCCGGCTACTTCCTCGTGGTCTGGGACTTCATCAAGTACGCGAAGGATCATGGCATCCCGGTCGGTCCGGGCCGCGGCTCAGCGGCAGGTTCGCTGGTCGCCTACTCGCTGGGGATCACGAACGTCGATCCGCTGGAGTACGACCTTCTCTTCGAGCGATTCCTGAACCCCGAGCGCATCTCGATGCCTGACATCGATCTCGACTTCTGCATGAATCGCCGCGGCGAAGTCATCGATTACGTGCGCGACAAGTACGGGAAGGAGAACGTCGCGCAGATCATCACGTTCGGAACGATGGCCGCGAAGTCCGTCGTGCGCGACGTGGGCCGCGTCCTCGGCCACCAGTACGGCTTCGTCGACAAGATCTCGAAGATGATTCCCGGCGGTCCCGGCATCACGCTCACCGATGCGAAGAAGGACGCGCCGCTGGCCGACGCGATCAAGAACGACGAGGAAGTGAAGAAGATCGTCGAGATCGGCGAGAAGCTCGAAGGGCTGTCGCGCCACGCCGGCATGCACGCCGCCGGCGTCGTGATCACGCCGGAGCCGGTCACCAACTACGTTCCCCTCTACCGCACGAACCGCGATGAAATCGTGACGCAGTTCGACATGCGCGTCGTCGAGAAGATGGGTCTCGTGAAGATGGACTTCCTCGGCCTCCGCACGCTGACGGTCATCGACGATGCGGTGAAGTCGGTGAAGGCCGTCGACGGAATCGACATCGACATCGATGCGATCCCGCTCGACGATCCCGAGGTCTTCCGGCTGTTCCAGGAAGGGCGGACGAAGGGTGTGTTCCAGTTCGAATCGGGCGGCATGGTCGACCTGCTCCGCAAGTCGCGGCCTGCTGCATTCGAAGATCTCGCCGCACTGAATGCGCTCTATCGCCCCGGCGCGCTCGACGCGGGCATGGTCGACGTCTACGTGAAGTGCAAGATCGGCACGCAGAAGCCGAAGTACCTCGTGCCGGTGATGAAGGAGATCCTGGAGGAGACGTACGGCGTCATCGTCTACCAGGAGCAGGTCATGCAGATCGCGCAACGCGTCGCGAACTACTCGCTGGGACAAGCCGACCTGCTGCGCAAGGCGATGGGCAAGAAGGATGTCGCGATCATGGCCAAGGAGCGCGACAAGTTCGTCGAAGGCTCCGTGGCGAATGGCTATGACAAGAAGAAGGCGAACGAGATCTTCGATTACATCGAGCCCTTCGCGCGCTACGGCTTCAACAAATCGCACTCCGTCGCGTACGCGCTCGTCGCGTATCAGACGGCGTGGCTGAAGGTGCATCACCCGCGGCACTTCATGGCAGCGCTGATGTCGAGCGAAATGGATCGCACCGAGGCGGTCGTGAAGTTCATTCACGAGGCGAAGTCGATGGGGATCGAAGTGCTGCCGCCGGACGTGAACGAGTCGAACATGTTCTTCACGGTTGTCGGCCCGAACATCCGCTTCGGTCTGGGCGCGGTGAAGGGCGTCGGCGAGAGCGCGATCGAGTCGATTCTCGAAGCGCGCCGGCGCGTCGGCCGGTACAAATCGCTGCTCCAGTTCTGTGAGGAAGTCGATCTGCGCGCCTGCAACAAGAAAGTGCTCGAAGCGCTCATCAAGTCTGGATCGTTCGATTTCCTCGGCAATACGCGCATGGCGCTGTTCGAGAAGCTGGAGTCGACCGCCGACAGCGCGCAGCGGACGAAGGATGAGAAGGAGCGAGGGCAGAATTCGTTGTTCGCGATGATGAGTGGAGGACAGGCGTCCTCGCCTGTCCGGGAGACGCGACAGGCGGGGGCGCCTGTCGCACACGAATGGCCCGACGAAGAAAAGCTCCGCTACGAAAAAGAGACCCTCGGCTTCTACGTCAGCGGGCATCCGCTGAACAAATATGCGGAGGATCTCAAGCTCTTCGCCGACGCCAACACCGAGACGCTCTACAAGCGCATCGATGAGACGGTGAACATCGGCGGCATCGTGTCGCAGATGAAGAAGTCGAAGATCAAGAAGGGGCCGAATGAAGGAAAGCTGATGGCGAAGTTCGTCCTCGACGATCAGTTCGGGTCGGTCGAGGTCGTCGTCTTCAGCGATCTCTATGCGAAGTATGCGAACTGGCTCGACAACGGCGTCGCGATCCTCCTGACGGCGGCGGTGAAGGACACAGGAGGGCAGCAGGCGGGCCGCAGCGCGTCGCTGCAATCGGCGGAGCAGCAGGCGCAGCACATCGACGACGAGTACGGCGGGCATCCGGAGGCGCGCGGCGCGCGCATTTCGGCATACGAGCTGACGATCGACGATGCGGAAGATGATCGCGATCCGAAGGAAATCGAGCGCGAGAAGTATGGTGATCGCAAGGACAACTTCGACCTGTTCGGCGCGCCGGCGGCATCGGATGCCGATGCCTTCAACGAAGCCGCAGCCGCGATCGAAGAAGCGCCGGCAGCCGAGCCGCAGTTCGCGGTGCACGCGGCGGCATTCTCCGAGTCGCCGATCACGCCCGAGTTGAACGCGCTGGAAATCGTGCCGCTCGAAGGCATCCGCGAGAAGCGGGTGAAGGAGATCGCGCTCGAAGTGCGCTACTCCGAAATGAACGAAGAGCGCGTGCGCAGGATCCGCGAGATCGTCGAGGATCACCTCGGTGAAGTGCCGGTGACCGTCACGATCGTCGATGTCCCGGAGGATCTCGGTGGACCGAAGGTGCGGATGAAGGTCAATCACCACTTCCGGGTGCAGCCCGGCCCGGAGCTCAAGGCGGCGCTCGAAGTGCTGCACGTCCGCGCGCAATATGTGTTTCCGAAAAATCCGAACGCAGTCTGAGAACAATTGAACACCGCGCTGCTCATCATCGACATGCAGAAGGCGATCGACGATCCGAGCTGGGGCGCCGATCGCAACAATCCCGAATGCGAGGCGAACATCGCGCGCCTGCTCGCGCACTGGCGCCGAGCGGAGGCGCCCGTCTTCCACATCCGCCACGTCTCGAGGGATTCGAATTCGACGTACGCACCCGATCAGCCGCTGGCCGAGTTCAAGACGGAGGCGCGGCCGCTCGTGGGTGAGCGTGTGATCGAGAAGATGGTGAACAGCGCGTTCATCGGCACGACGCTCGAACAGGAACTGCGCGCCGGCGGTGTCACGCGCGTGGTCATCACCGGTGTGATCACGAACAACTCCGTCGAGGCGACGGCGAGGATGTCAGGCAACCTCGGCTTCGACACGATCGTCGTCCGCGATGCGACGGCGACGTTTGGCCGCCGCGATTTCGACGGCAACTGGCGGACTTCGGCCGAAGTGCATGCGATGTCGCTCGCAAATCTGGCGGGCGAGTACGCGGCCGTGCTGACGACAGACGAACTGCTATACTCCGGCGCAGGTCGTAAATAACTTAAATAATCACGTCGGAGGGCGGGGCGGATGGGACTTCAGAAACAGGCGCGAATCGTCTTTGCTGCCGCTCTGCTCGCAGCCGGAATCGCTGCTCATGGCGCGGACTGCACGGACGATTATCAGGAAACTTCGAACCAGGGTGCGTTTCCGAACCGCCCCGCGGGTGCCGTTGCATGGAACGGCTCGGTCGTCGGCGTCGCTCGGCGCAACGACAATGTTCCGCTCGTCTTCACACGCTTCGATCAGAACCTGAAGCAGCTCGGCGACACGACCGCAACTTCGTCCGTGGTCAGCCACGATCTGAAGTTGCTCTCGGGAGGCGGCGAGTTCGCCGTCGTTTTCTTCGCGCCGAGCGGCGCGCTGATGTTTCAGGAGATCAACGGCTCGGGTGTTCGCGTCGGTCCTGAGATTCAGGTCGGGCCATCTCACCCGATCTACGCGAATCAGCAGTTCGATGCCGCGTACAACCCGCAGCTCGCGCGGTGGGAGATCGTCTACAGCATTCCATTCAGCGCTGACGCCGGACTCTGGGTGACGTCGATCCCGCTGCAGAGCGGGCCGGCGGGCGCCGTGCTCGATCGCCGCATCGAGTTCTTCATCGCCGATCCACCGGTTCCTCGAATCGCCGTCGCGTCGAACGGGGTGATCGGCGTGTCGTGGTACCGCATCATCGCCAATCAGCCGACGCTCTATCTCAGCATCTTCGACTCCCAGTACAGCGAACTGAGAACGAATCTGCTGACGACGAATGCACAGATGCCGATGCTCACCGGAGGCGCGTCCGCGATCGCTCTGCTGTACCAGGCGGCGAGCGGCGGCAACACGGAGCTTCGCTGGGTGCGCGCCGACACGTCGGGCATCAGCGGCGCCGACGCGCGCATCGTGGCCGGCAGCGGCATCGATGTCGTGCCTGTCGGCATGATCTGGAACGCGACGCTCAATGAGTGGGCGATCGCGTATCTCGATGTGCCGCTCGGCGTGTCGGTCTTTCCGGGCGACTATCGCCTTCGCCGTCTAACCAGCGGCGGCGCACTCATCAGCGACGCGTTGTTCACGCCCGATCTCTTTCGAAGCAATGTCGGCGGCCGCTATGCGCCGGCCTGGGCCGGGAGCGCCTACATCGGATCGATCGAGCGCGCTTCCACCGATCAAAGCGGATCGCTCTCGTATGTGGTGAAGCATTGTCCGCTCACCGCGGCGATGACGGTTTACGCCCCGACGCCGCTGCCGTTCCAGCAATTCACGTTCACCGGAAACGTGGGCGGCGGGATGATGCCGTATACGTACGCGTGGGATTTCGGCGATCGCTCATCGGCCCAGGGACAGGTCGCGAGCCACTCGTATCTGCTCACCGGGACGTACACCGTGACGCTGACGGTGACCGATGCGCTGGGCGACAAGTCGGTGAACAGCACGAACGTCGTCGTGACCGACAAGGTCCGCCGCCGCTCCGTCAAGAAGTAGTAGTGGAGCGCGGGCGTCTCGTCCGCAGTCGCCGGGCGTCTCGCCCGGCGGCCCACTCACACGGCGATCAACTCGAAGAACTCGTCCGCGCACACCGGCGGCTTGATCAGGAATCCCTGCATCTGATCGCACGCATAGTGCCGGAGGAAGTTGGCCTGTTCCGTATGCTCGACTCCCTCGGCGATCACCTTCAGCCGCAGCGAGTGCGCCATGGCGATGATCGCGGTGACGATCGCTGCCGTGTCGGGATCCGAGTTGATGTCGCGCACGAACGACTGGTCGATCTTCAGCGTGTCGATCGGGAAGCGCTTCAGGTAGCTGAGCGATGAGTGGCCGGTGCCGAAATCGTCGAGCGAGATGCGGATTCCAAGTCTCTTCAACTCGTACAGCGTGCGAATGCTAGCCTCGGGACTCTGCATCGCGCTCGACTCGGTGATCTCCAGCTCGAGCAGGCGAGGAGGAAGCCCCGTTTCCTGCAGCGCGTCTTTCACGCGGGCGACGAGATCCGGCTGCTGCAACTGCGTCACCGAGAGGTTCACGGCGAGCGACAGATTCTTGTGTCCCGCGTCATGCCACGCCTTGGCCTGCTTGACCGCGGTGCGCAGTGCCCATTCGCCGATGGGCATCATGAGGCCCGTGGACTCGGCGAGCGGGATGAAGGTCGAAGGCGAGATCGGTCCCATCTCCGGATGCGTCCAGCGCAGCAGCGCCTCCATGCCGACGATCCGTCCTGCGCGCAGATCGAAGATCGGCTGATAGTGGACGCGGAGCTGTTCGTCGAGCAGCGCGCGGCGGAGTCCGTGCTCCAGCGCGATCCGCTGCAGCGCGCGCGCATTGATGAACGCGTTGAACAACTGATAGTTGTCGCGGCCCAGTTCCTTCGCCTGATACATCGCCGTGTCGGCGTTCTTGATCAGCGTCTCGGCATCCATTCCATCTTCGGGATAGAGGCTGATGCCGATGGATGTGGTGATGAAGAACTCCCGCCCTTCGATCGTGAACGGATTGCGGACGGCTTCCAGGATCTTCTGGGCCACCGGCGCCGCGTCTTCCGAGCGGAGCAGGTTGGGGATCATCAGCGTGAACTCGTCGCCGCCGAGACGGGCCAGGGTGTCGGAATCTCTAACACAGAGCTGCACCCGCTCCGCGACGGCCTGCAGCAGGCGGTCGCCGATGCTGTGGCCGAGGGAGTCGTTGATGACCTTGAATCGATCGAGATCGAGGAAGAGCACCGCGAGGCGCGTGCGCTCGCGCTGGGCGTGCGACAGCGCGACGGCCAGGCGATCCTTGAACAGCAGCCGGTTCGGAAGGCCGGTCAGCGCGTCGTGATAGGCGAGATGCTTGATCTGCTCCTCGGCGTACGTCCGTTCGGTGACGTCGCGCACGACGAGGACGACGCCGCCGCCGTCGATCGCGGTGAGTGAGATTTCCTCCGGAAGCGTCGTGCCGTCGCGGCGCCGTCCCGTGACCTCGCCGCGCCAGCGCCCGCGCTGCTTCACCGCGGGGAGAATCACATTGGTGAAGCGCCCCACATCCTTCTCGTCATAGAGCTCGAACAGCGTGACGTTCTGCATGTGATGCGGGCTGGCGTAGCCGTACAGCTTCGCCAGCGCATCGTTGAGATAGGTGAACTGCAGCTCTTCGTTGAGGATGCCGATGCCGTCCATCGACGCCGTCATCGCCGCCGACTGGGATCTCAGCATGTCCTCGGCGTGCTTGCGCTCGGTGATGTCGTAGACGAAGCCTTCGAAGTAGAGCGTTCCCTTTCCGGCCTTGATCGCGTGAGCGTTGAGCTGGATCCAGATCGGTGAGCCGTCTTTGCGGCGCCACTGCAGCTCGCAGTTGCTGGCGTAACCGAGCGGCTCGAACTTCCGGATCAGCTCATCGCGCTGCTGAGGATCGTAGTAGATGTCCTCGGAGAGCGTCCGCTGCAGCAGCTCCTCGACGGAGTCGAAGCCGAGCATGCGCGCGAGCGTCGTGTTCGCGGTGATGAAGCGGCCGTCGGGCGTGGACTGATAAATGCCGACGGACGCGTAGTTGAAGATGTTGCGGTACTTCTCTTCGCTCTGCTGCAGCGCCTGCTCGGCGCGGCGGCGTTCCGTGACGTCGTGAATGATCGAGTAGAGAGCGGTGCGGCCGCCGGCATCGATCGGTCCGGAGTGGACTTCGACGTCGCGGATCTCGCCGTTCGCGCGCATATGGCGGAAGACGAAGTAGCTCCGCTCCTGGCGCGCCGCGTTCGCCATCTCCTCACGCACTTTCTCTTCGCCGAGGACATTGATGTCCCAGATGCGCATGGTGCGCAGCTCGGCGACCGAGTAGCCGTAGAAATCGGCGGCGGCCATGTTGGCGTCGAGAATCGCGCCGGTAGCCGGATCGAGCAGCAACTGCACGGCGCGGTTGTTCTCGAACATCTGCCGGTAGCGGCGCTCGCTCGACATCAGCGCCGTCTCGCGCCGCTTCTCTTCGATTGCTGCAGCGATGTGTTGGGCGACGAAGAGCAGGATCTCGCGATCCCGCTCGGTATAGCGCGTCTTTTCGTCGTAAGTCTGCACGCCGATCGCACCCCAGGTGTGATCGCCCGTGCTCAGCGGGACGCCGAGCCAGTCGACCGAGGGGGTGCCGACTTCTTCGACTTCGCCGGCGGCTACGAGCTCCTGAAACTTCGCCGGCGTTGCGAGCAGCGGCTGCCCGGTGCGGAGAACGTACGCCGTCAGCCCGCGTCCGACCGGCAGTCCTTCGGGGACCGTGTCGAAGGCGTCGACGAAGTAGGGGAACGTGAGCCGGTCGCCACGCGCTGCGTCGACTTCCGCGACATAGAAGTTCGTCGCATCCATCAGCGTGCCGATGATCTCGTGAATCGATGCGTAGAGCTTCGCCAGGCTCGTCTCGTGCCGGCTCAGCTCCGCGATGCGGAAGAGCGCCGACTGCAGCGCCTTGTCCTTGCTCGCTTCGGTGATGTCGCGGAAGTACCACGCGCGCCCGATGACGGCCCCGCGCGAGACCACGGGCACCGATGCCCGCGACAGAATCCGGCCGTCCTTCAACGGGACTTCGTCGTCGGTGCGAACCTCGTGCGGATGTTCGTAGAGATGATTGACGAGATCGATGAACCCGTCCCAGTCGCACACCAGCTCGGCGGCGTACCCGAGGAGCTCGTTGTCGTCGCCGGAAGCGGCGGCAGTCTCCGGGATGCCCCAGATCTCCAGGAACCGCCGGTTGTACGAGAGGACTCGGCCCTGAGCATCGACGACGAGGATTCCATCGAGCGTCGCATCCTGCTGGGCCTTCAGGATGCTGAGGGACATCCTCATCGAGCGGCGCCGGCCATCGCGGAACTGCGCACCCACCTGGGCGAGCGCTGAACGTGCCCTCTCCAGACGCGAAGGCTCCGCGGGGGGCGAGGATTCACTCGGGTACGTTGCCATCGACGAAAACGGATCGCGAGATATGGGAACAGATTGTAAGGGAATTGCCGCCGCTTACTCGTCCGGATAACCGCGTTGCCGGTATAACAGCCACCTCTGGTAGTTGTTCCAGGTGAACCAGCCGATGAGAATCGCGACGAAGAACTGGCGCCAGACGAGGAGTGAATACGCCACCACGGCGATGCCCGCCGGGAGGGCGATCCACGTTGTGATGACGAACGCGAGCTCCTCGCGCAGGAACGATCTCAGCAGATTGCGCACCGCGCTTCCTCCGTCGAGTGGAGGAATCGGCAGGAGGTTGAACTCTCCCCAGATCACCGACGCCGACACCATCAGCGGAAGGAAGACCTTCAACATCTCGTCGCGCATCACGTAGTCGACGTGGGTGAAGATCCAGGCACAGAGGAAGGCGAGCGCGAAGCTCGACAAGGGTCCGGCGAGGCTGATGACGACGTCGTGCCACGGCCGCGCGCGGCGCTCGTTGAACGTGAGACCGCCGATTCCGCCGAGGATGATGCGGCTCGACCCGTACCCGAAGAGCGCGATCGCGGCCGCATGCGCAAGCTCGTGCACCAGCACGCTGATGAAGAGGATCGGCGCCCACACCAACGCGTACGCCGCGCCGCGCTGAGGGTCATACGCGGAAAGCGCGAAGAAGAAGATGAGGATGATGAACGTGAGATCGACGTCGATAGTCGTGCCGCCGATCGATCCGAGGTGGAGCATCCGGGGAGTTTAAGGCAACACGCAACAGAGAACAGGCACTAGTGCTCTGTCCTCGAATTCGGCGCAATACCGTTGCGGTTCTGACGGGCCGAACGCGCGAAGCCCCGACGCAGGCGATGCGGGACATCGTCGAGGAGGGGCG
>JAJPHC010000013.1 GCA_021325515.1 Acidobacteriota bacterium | reverse complement strand
CAGCATGAACACTGGAGTTTTCGCTTGTTTTCTCTCTGCTCCCTGGCCGCTCCCCGGTAGCTCCCTGAATGCTCCCTGACTGCTCCCACCCTTTGTTTTGATGCTCCAGATTCCGCGCCCGCCGCCGAACCAGAGCCTCTTGCCGTCGTCGAGCAGTTGCAGAACCTTGTCACCCTTCAGTCCCGACGCGGTCGTGAAGCGTGTGAACTTCCCATCCTTCATCCGGATCAGTCCCGCGCTGTCCGTGCCGATCCAGAGCGCGCCGTCGTTTCCTTCGACCAGCGAGAGCACGTGCGTGTCCGGCAGTCCATCGCGGTCCGTCAAGCGTGTGAAGGAGCCGTGCGACCAGTGCGCGAGTCCCCGCCCGTCGGATCCAACCCAGACGCCGCCATCATGATCTTCCGCGAATGCCTGCACGAAGAGGTTGTCCCACCCTTCGAGCGGAGGCCTCTCGATCTTTCCCTCGCGATACCAGTTCAGACCGCGATCGCTGCCGATCCACAGCACGTTGTTTCGGTCGAAGAAGAGCGCGCGCACCGACGCGCTGACCAGGCCGCTCTTCTCATCGAAGCGCTCGACACGCCCGTCGATCATCCGATTGAGACCGGTCGGCGTGCCGATCCACATCGCACCGTCCGGCGCCTGCGCGATCGCGAAGATGTAGTCGTTGGTTAGACCATCCTTCGCCGTGAAGATCGTCGTCTTCCCGTCGGCGCCGAATCGATAGAGCCCGTGAGCCGTGCCGATCCAGACATCGCCGGCACGGTCCTGGAACACCGAGCGCGCATACGGATCCTGCAGACCTTCGGCAACGCCGACCGTGATGAAGCGTCCCTGCGTGAAGCGCTCCAGGCCTCCATTCGTTCCGACCCAGAAGTTTTTCTCGGAGTCCTCGAAGAGCGTGCGGACGGAGTTGTTGAGCAGACCGTGCACGCTGGAGTAATTCGTGAAGTGCTCGCCGTCGGCCGATCGGAAGAGGCCGAGGGAGTAGCCGCCGACCCAGAGCACGCCGTCCGAGTCGCGAAGAATCGCAGTGAGCTGATCTTCGGGCACTCCACGAATCGTCGTGATCACGCCATCCTTCATCCGGTTCAGCCCCTTGTTCGTGCCGATCCAGAGCGAGCCGTCGCGGTCCGCGCGCAGCGAGAACACGCCGTCGCTCGCGAGGCCGTCTGCAACGGTGTAGGCACGAGCCGGCCTGCCGTTCCGGAACGCGAGAAGTCCGCCGCCGCGCGTTCCGACCCACACCGTCTCTCCGATCTGTTCGATCGCCAGCGTGTAGGCCGCCGCGGGAGCCATGCCGGAGAGAGAGACGCGCTCGATCTTCCCGCCGCGATACGTGCAGAGTCCGCCCGATGTTCCGATCCACATCGTGCCGTCGGCCGTTTCGCCGAAGGCCGTGACCGTGTCACTCGGCAAACCTTCCTTCACCGAATAGGAGAGGAGAGAGCCGTGAGCGTAGATGCCGAATCCGCCGCCGTTGGTTCCGATCCAGAGCGAGCCATCGCGCGACTTCGTGAAGGCGAGCACGGTGTCACGTCGCAAACCGGGAAGCGTCGTCTTGTCGAAGCGCGTGAAGGTGTCGCCGTTGAAGCGCGCCAGACCGTCGTAGGTCGCGATCCAGAGATAGCCGTCATCCGCCTGCACGATGCCGCGCACGACGCTGTTCGGAAGTCCATCTTCGATGCGCCATGCGCGATGGGCGTACTGGCTGATTGCACGATCCGGTTGCAACGCGAGCAACGGCATCGCGAGGAGGAGTGCTACTGCCGACAGCAAGCGCGCGGTCTTGCCCACCCGTGACAATCTCCACAGTTCGCTAGAGGGACCTCGGTTATTGTCCTCCAATTGCAGGCATTCCAGAAACGGCCGGGGCCCTGCGGCGGCTCAGCGATTGCATCGCCTGCTCGCCATGCCCACCCCGGAGACGTTCGTCGTAGCAGTCATCGACGATGACCCCGGAGTGGTTCGCCTGCTGTCGGCGATCGTGCAGCGCGGCGGCGATCACGTGCTCGAGGCGGGCAGTGTCGCGGCGGGCGAGCGTCTCCTCCGCGAATATCCGTGGGACATCGCGATCATCGATCGGAAGCTCCCCGACGGCGACGGCATCGATCTCTGCCGCATGGCGACGCGCGGCCTGTCGGACACGCATCGCTATGTCACCATCCTCAGCGGCATGCAGGATCACGAAGAAGTCATGCGCGGCTTCGAAGCCGGCGCGGACGAATACCTCGGCAAGCCGATCGATCCCGCCGAGTTCGCCGCGCGCCTCCGCGCGATCCGGCGCGCCGTCTGGACGCAGAACCAACTCCTCCTCCGGCTCGCACAGCTCGAGCAGCTCTCGGTCATCGACGGGTTGACGCAGGTGTACAACCGCCGCTTCTTCGACACGGAAATTCGCCGTCTCTTCGAGCTCTCGATCCGCCACCAGCGCTCGCTCGCTCTTCTGATGCTCGACCTCGATCTCTTCAAAGACGTCAACGACACGCATGGACATCGCGTCGGCGATCAGGTGCTCGTCGAGATCTCGACGCTCATCGCGCAGGAGATCCGCTCCTCGGACATCCTCGCGCGGTACGGCGGAGAGGAGTTCGCGGTGCTTCTGCAGGAATCGGAGGCCGGCGCAGCGTGTGCGCTCGCGGAACGGCTGCGCGCGGTGATCGAGCAGACGGCGCTCGAAACTCCGGCGGGACCGCTGCACCTCACCGTCAGCGTCGGAGTCGCCGCGATTCCCTCGATCGCAATCGACTCTTCCGCGCGGCTCGTCGAGTCCGCGGACCGCGCGCTCTACAGGGCAAAGACCGAAGGCCGGAACCGCGTGGCCGTCGATCGCAGCGCACGCACGAGCAGCACGAATTCTCAACCGCGGGCGGCATCGTCATGACACCGCTGGAGTCGCTGCTCCGCTCCACGATCGAATCGGCCGATGAAGGCATTCTCGTGCTCGATCATCAGGGTCACATCGTTCTGCAGAACCGCCGCGTGGCAGAGATGTGGAACGTCCCGCCGGAGCTGTCGCAGACGAGCGACGCGCGTGCGCTGATCCATCACGCCGTGCAGCAACTCGCCGATCCGGACGGGTTTCTCGCGCGCGCCCGGACGTTCGATCGTCTGGCCGCGACGCCGACACACGACACGCTCGACCTCAAGGACGGCCGCATCTACGAGCGGCGCTCCATTCCCTATCGCGTCGAGGGAGCGATCGCGGGCCGCGTCTGGAAGTTCCGCGACATCACCGCGGAGCGCGAGGCGCAGCGCGCTCTCGAACGTTCGGAAAAGCGCTACCGGATGCTGTTCGAGCGCAACCTTGCCGGCGTCTACATCTGCACGAGCGACGGCCTGATCACCGAGTGCAATCCCGCCTTCGCGCGCATGCTCGGCGCGGAAACGCCTTCGGCGATCATCGGCGATCGCATTAGCAAGTATCACGTCGCGCCGGCCGAGCGCCTGGAGCTGACGAAGATGTTCGGACCGGGATCAGCGATCCCCGCGATCGAGCTTGGACTGCGCCGCCTGAACGGATCGGAGTTGCGCGTTCTGGAGAGCGTCGCGCGCGTGGAGATCGACGGCGCGATGCTGTTCCAGAGCACGGTCGTCGACATCAATGATCTCAAGCGTGCCGAAGAACAGATCCGCTTTCACGCCTACCACGACGTCCTGACGTGCCTGCCGAATCAACAGCTCTTCCGCGATCGTGTGCGCGTCGGCATCGCGCACGCGAGCCGCAATCAGAAGAACGCGGCGGTGCTGATCATCGACCTCGATCATTTCAAGAAGGTCAACGACACCCTCGGCCACACCATGGGCGATGAAGCTCTCGTGCTGCTCGCGGAGAGACTCAGCGGCGTGCTGCGCAAAGGCGACACGCTGGCGCGTCCGGGGGGCGACGAGTTCCACTTGCTGATTGCGGACCTCGACAGCATGGCCGACGTCGAACGGATCGCGCGCAAGCTCCTTCACATCGTCGCCAAGCCGCTGCGCCTCGGCGACCGCGAGGTCTTTCTCACGGCGAGCATCGGCGTGGCGCTCTTCCCCGCCGACGGCCTCGATGACGAAACGCTGATGAAGAGCGCCGACAACGCACTCTTCGAGGCGAAGCAGATGGGGCGGAACACCTACAGCGTCTCGAGCCTCGAGCTGAATCGCAAGACGTCGGAGCGATTCATCATCGAGAATCATCTTCGCAGCGCGATCGATCACGGCCAGTTCGAGGTGCACTACCAGCCGGTCGTGAATGCGCGGGATCACACCGTGATCGCCTTTGAAGCGCTCGCTCGATGGCAGCATCACGAGCGCGGACTGCTGCTGCCGGTCGAGTTCATCCGCATCGCCGAAGAGACCGGCCTGATCGTGCCGCTGGGCGAGCTCGTGCTCCGCCGCGCCTGCAGCGATGCCGCGGCGTGGCAGAAGAACGGCCTTCAGAATGTCCGCGTCGCCGTGAACATCTCGCAGAAACAGCTACAGCGATCCGATTTCGCCGGACTCGTCGAACAGGTTCTTCGCGAAACCGAGCTGCCGGCCGAGATGCTCGAGCTCGAAATTACGGAGAGCGTCGCCGCGGAAGATCCCGAGGCGACGATCGCAGTGCTCCGCAAACTGCGCGATGCCGGCATCCGTCTCTCGATCGACGACATGGGCACCGGCTATTCATCCCTCGCCTATCTCAAACACTTTCCGGTGACCACGGTGAAAGTCGACAAATCGTTCGTCAGCAGCGTGACGACCGATCGCTCCGACGCCGCGATCGTCGCCGCGGTGATCGGCGTCGCGCACAGTCTGGAGATGGAAGTGATCGCCGAAGGTGTCGAGACCGACGAGCAGGCCGCGTTCCTTCATCAGCAGCGATGCAATTTTCTGCAGGGTTTCCGCTTCGGCGAACCGATGAAGATCGACGAATGGCTCGCGGCAACGGTTACGCCGGTGCAACAAGCTCGATAAGCGGTTTCCTTCTCCTGCGGTCCGGGACTCTAATGAGGACATGTACGCCTGGATCGTGTCTCTCCTCCTCCTGTTGTTTGCGCCGGAGACCGCGGCTCCGGCCTCCTACGAGACGCTGCGGCAGCGCGCGGAAACACGCTATGCCGAGAAGTCGTACGCGCAGGCGCACGAGCTCTACGAACAGGCAGCGCAGTTGAAGCTCACGGAGGATGAGCGCCGCTGGGTCGAGTTCCGGCTGGCGGATACGCGATGGCGGTCCGACAGCAACGCGGATCTCGCGCCTCTTCAGAAGTTCATCGAGAGCAGCGCGGAGAAGCACGACCGCGCGTGGGCCGAGGCCCAGGAGTCGATGGGCGACTTCACGGCGTCGCGCAACTACTACGCGAGTGCGAACAACGGAAATTACCTGCAGGCACTCGACTGGTGGGCCGGCAGCGACGATCTGCCGCTCGCACGCCGCCGCTATCTCGCGCTCGTCTTCAAGATGATCGCTGCGCCTTCGTACGAAGGAGCGCAGGAAAACTACTACGGCGTATCGCGCGATGTTCTCAACAACGCGCTCACGATCGCGGAATCGGTGCAGGACATCGCCCGTCTTCGCTTCGCCC
This sequence comes from Acidobacteriota bacterium, assembly GCA_021325515.1. Lineage (GTDB taxonomy): Bacteria > Acidobacteriota > Thermoanaerobaculia > Gp7-AA8 > Gp7-AA8 > JAJPHC01. Next base: position 621,245 of record JAJPHC010000013.1, on the reverse strand, counting down.
TGGCCACGCAGCTCCTCGCGGAGCGCCGGCCGGAATCGATCGAGCGGGCGATGGAACTGCTCGATGCGATCATCCGCGAGCAGAAAGAAACGGAGCTCTACGACGACGCACTCTTCGCCGAGGCGAATCAGCTCGCCAGCTTCGGAGATGTGGTGATGGTGGGAGGCGAGCCGCAGATCAAGCCCGATTACGAACGCGCGCTCGCGCTCTACCAGCGGCTGCTCGCCACGTTCCCGAAAGGGACGACACGTTTCTACGATGACGCACAGCGCGCGGTGAACGAGATCACGACACCTCAGATCACCGTCGGAAACAGCGGCAACTTCCTTCCCGAGTCGGAACAGGAAGTGATGCTGTGGTGGAGAAACGCGGGAGACATCGAGATCTCGATCGAGCGCATCGATCTGACGGCCGATCTCCAGACGAAGGATTTCCGCGGCGATCTTGCTTCGATCGTCGAAGGCGGTGCGCATTCGAGCATCCGCCAGTGGACGATCAAGCCGCCGGACAAAGGACCGCACGTCCCCGACTCCGATCGCGTCCGCATCACTCCGCGGCTCGACCTCGGCGCGTACGTCGTCACGGCGCGTACGGCGGGGAAGTCGGCGAAAAGCGTGCTGCTCGTCAGCGACATCAACATCGTTTCGCACACGCTCGGATTGAGCGACGAGATCTACGTGAGCGATGTGCAGCGCGGCGCGCCCATCGCCGGCGCGCGGATCAAGGTGTCGGATCAGGGACACGAAACGGCGGCGACGACCGACGCCAACGGCATCGCGCACGTCGCGCTCCACGCGGGCAACGAATATCGCCAGCTCCTGATCACGGCGTCGGCGGGCAGTCGTCAGGCGTGGATGTCGACATACAACTATGCCTACTGGATCGGCAATCAGGACGCGGCGCAATGGCGCGTGTACGCATTCACCGATCGCCCGGCGTATCGCCCCGACGAGACCGTGCACTGGAAAGCGCTCGTGCGCGTGCGCAACAACGACGGACCGTGGGTTACCCCGGCGAAGCAGATTCTCGACTACGACATCACCGACCCGCGCGGACAGAAAGTCGCGTCGGGAACGGCAACGCTGAACGAATACGGCAGCTACTGGGCCGACCTCAAGCTCACGCCGCAGATGGCGCTGGGCCGCTATACCATCACATTCCACGACAGAAACGGAGCGGCGCGCGGATATGCGGCGCTCTTCTCGCTCGAAGAATACAAGCTTCCCGAATACGTCGTCTCCGTCTCCATCCCGAATCAATACCGCCTCGGCGACACCGTCGAAGCGGCGGTCGATGCGCGCTATTACTTCGGCGGTCCGGTCGCCAATGCAACGGTCGAGGTCAGCGTCGATCGCAGCAGCTACTCTCCCTGGTGGGGCGTCATCGACTGGTACTCGCCGCGCGAGATGGGAAGTTACTACCGGAACGCGGCACAGAATGTGTTCAAGCGGACGCTGAAGACGGACGAGAACGGACACGCCACCGTCCGCTTCGACACGCAGGTCGACGCAGGTGACAGCGCGTACTCGATCAGTGCGTGCGCGACCGATGCGTCGCGCCGCGAGGTCTGCGGCGCAGGAAGCGTCAACGTGATGCGCCAGCGCTACACGGTGCACGCGCAGACACAGCACACGATCGGGATGCCGGGCCAGAAGATCTCCGTCGACTTCAAGGCCGCCGATTCGAAAGAACAGCCGGTGAAGACGACGGGCAAAGTGCACGTCACGCGGCGCAAGTGGGAGCCGTGCAGGAACGGCTTCCCCTACTGCGGCCAGTACCACGAAGAAGATGTGCTCACGTCGAATGTGACGACCAACGACGAAGGCATCGGTACGTTCACATTCACGCCGGAGCGCGAAGGCTATTACCAGCTCGAGTGGAGCAGCGAGGATCGCACGCCGGGCAAGCCGCTCCGCGCGCGCGACATCGTGAAGACTCAGACGGCGCTCTGGATCACGAAGAACACGTCGACCGAGATCGGATACCACGCGGGCGGTCTCGAGCTGATCGTCGATCGCGAGACGCTGCATGCAGGCGATCGCGTGCCGCTGATCATCGCGACCGAGAACAGCGACCGCTGGGTGCTGATGACGATCTCCGGCGCGAGCATTCTCGACACGCGTCTCGTGCACCTCGATGGAACGCTGAAGATGATCGAGTTTCCGATCGATCAGCGCCATGTGCCCGACTTCAGCGTGACCGCGTCGTCGGTCTTCAATCGCGCACTCTACACGCAGGCGAAGACGCTGAAGGTGCCGCCGTTCGACAAGGCGCTGACCGTCGAGGTGAAGTCCGATCACGACGACTACAAGCCGCACGGTAAAGGGACGGTGACGATCACGACGAAGGACAGCGAAGGGCGGCCGGTCGCTGCGGAGGTCGCGTTGTCGGTGTCCGATGAGTCGGTGACGGCGATCGCGCAGGATGCCGCCGGCGATCCGCGCCCGTTCTTCTATGGCGAGTCGCGCGTACGGCCGGTGGCGGTGACCGCTGGAGTGCAGCAGCAGCGATTCGTGAAGCTCGTCGAGGGGAAGGATGGGAAGACGCTCGTCGATGAAGAGACCGCGCGGCGGGACAAGGAAGTCGATGCGCTGAAGAAGGACGAAGGGAGTGCGTATGGATTCATGGATTCCCGCAACGCGGCCGCGCCGCAGGCGGTCTCGGAGGCGATCACGGTGACCGCGGGCGCGCCGGCGGTACTTCCGCCGCCGCCGGCTCCGGCCGCGATGAAGGCGCGCGCAGCGGGGGCTGAAGAGAAACAGCAGCAGCAGCAGATCGAAGTCGTGGTCCGCAGCGACTTCCGGTCGACCGCATTCTGGAAACCCGACATCGTGACCAATGGCGCGGGAACCGCGACGGTTTCCTTCGACTATCCGGAAGCTCTGACCGAGTGGCGCGCGACCGCTCGCGTTGCGACGGCCGATTCGCGCTTCGGAATGGCGTCATCGAAGACGCATACCCGGCTGCCGCTGATCGTTAGACTCGAAGGACCGCGATTCTTCGTCGCCGGCGACCGCGCCGTCATCTCGGCCGTCGTCAACAACAACACCGGCAAACCGATGACCGTCACGCCGTCGCTCGAGGCAACGGGCGTCACCGTGACGAGCGAAGGGGCGAAGTCGCTCGAGGTTCCGCCGAATGGAGAGGCGCGCGCCGAGTGGACGATCGCCGCCGACCACGAGGGCACGGCGAAGCTGCGCGTCAGCGGACGCTCGGCCACCGAAGGCGATGCGATGGAGAAGTCGTTCACCGTGTACGAGCATGGGATCGACAAGCTCGTCGCACGCTCGGGGAAGATCCGCGGCAGCGAAGCCGTAATTCAACTGCCGCTGCCGAGTGCGCGCCGCGATACGTCGCTGGTCGTGAATGTCTCGCCGAGTCTCGCGTCGGCGATGCTCGACTCGCTCCCCTATCTCATCGAATACCCGTATGGCTGCACGGAGCAGACGATGAGCCGCTTCCTCCCGGCATCGATCGTGGCGCGCGTCGTCGCGAAACAGAATCTGCCGCGCCCGGCGTGGCTCGGAAAACTGAACGATGTCACCGCCCAGTCGATGCGGCGGCTGTACGACTTCCAGCATTCCGACGGCGGCTGGGGCTGGTGGAAGGATGATTCGAGCCAGACGTTCATGACCGCGTACGTGATCTGGGGCTTCTCGGTTGCGAAGGAGGGGGAGCTCGCGGTCTCCGAGAGCGCAGTGAATCGAGCGGTGCAGTGGCTCGACGCGCAGCTCGTGATGTCGGAGAACGATGCGAATGGCGAAGCGTGGATGCTGCACGCCATCGCCGCATGGAAGCGCGTCGAGCATCAGAAGATGACGGAGCTCGAGGCGAAGGCCTTCGATCGCGCGTGGGAGCATCGCGAGCAGCTCTCGTCGTATTCGCGCGCGCTGCTGGCGCTGGCGGCGCACGACTTCGGTGACACGAAACGCGCCGAAGTGCTGATCCGCAATCTCGAGAATGGCGTGAAGATGGATCGATCGCCCGATCGCTCCGTGCTCGTTGGCAATGCCGGGACTCCGTCAGCGCCGGAGACGATGGCGACCGCGCATTGGGGCGCGGATCGTTTCTGGTGGCATTGGTACGAGGGTCCGGTCGAAGCGACGGCGTTCTCGCTGCAGGCGCTGGTGGAGATCGATCCCGACAACAAGCTCGTCGAGCCGGTGATGAACTGGCTCGTGAAGAATCGCCGCGGCGCGCGGTGGAACAACACGCGGGATACCGCGATCGCGTTGCTGGCGCTGACCGACTATCTGCGCACGAGCGGCGAGCTCTCGGGCGATGCGGCGTATGAGCTCTCGGTCAACGGGAAGGTGATCGGAAAGAAATCGGAGGCCGGACATTTCACGATCGATCGCGAGCTCGTGCGGGATGCGAACGAGATCACGATTCGCAGGACGAGCGGCAAGGCGCCGCTCTACTTCTCGGTCGAGGGCCGGTTCGTGTCGCTCGAAGAACCGGTGACCGCCGCCGGGCATGAGCTGTTCGTCAAGCGCGAGTATCTGCGGCTCGTCCCGAAGCCGACGCTGCTCAAGGGCGTCGTATACGACAAGGTGCCGATGGCGGACGGCGCGACGATCGCGAGTGGCGATCGCGTGGAGGTCGTCGTCACGATCGAGACGAAGAATGACTATGACTATCTGATGTTCGAGGACCTGAAGCCCGCCGGGTTCGAGGCGACATCGAACAACAGCGGCAGCATCTACGCATTGAAGGAAAACGCGACGGCGTGGGTCTACCAGGAACTGCGCGACCGCAAGATCGCGATGTTCGCCAGCCACCTAGATCAGGGCATCTGGACGATCCGCTATCAACTCCGCGCCGAAACCCCCGGCTCCTTCCACGCCCTCCCGCTCCTCGGCGAAGCGATGTACGTCCCTGAGGTGAGGGCAAACGGTGAGGAGACGCACGTAGTCGTGAAGTAGTGGCTTCCGGGTCGCTGGGGCTCTGGGTCGCTGGGACTCTGGGTCGCTGGGATCGCTGGGGGGGCCGGGGGTCAGACCTTCGGTCCCCGGCGGTGGAGGCCGGGGGTCAGACCTTCGGTCTCCGGAAAAACCGCCCGGTCCCGGGGTCGGTCCCGGGGTCAGACCTCCGGTCTCTAGGTTGGGCCGACCTCCGGTCTCTAGGTTGGGCCAGGGGGCCAGGGGTCAGACCTTCGGTCCTCCGGAAAAACCGTGGACGGAAGGACGAAGGTCTGACCCCAAGACCAGATGACCCCAAGACCAGACACTAAGACCAGACTCCAAGACCAGACAGACCAGATGACCCCAAGACCAGACACTAAGACCAGACTCCAAGACCAGACTGAAGGCCTGACCCCAAGACCAGACAGACCAGACTGAAGGTCTGACCCTCGAAGGACGAAGGACGAGAGAAGGACGAAGGACGGGAGAGCCCCCGGAGACCGAAGGTCTGACCCCAACCGGGAGACCCCGGACCCCGTCACCGAAGGTCTGACCCCAGCGCCCCCCAGCGCCCCAGCGCCCAGCGCCCCAGCGCCCCAGCGACCCAAGATTCAGAATCCGTCGATCGGGATCTCGGCTGCACCTGTTGGTGCGCCGAAGACGGCGTAGTCGCGGCGGAGGCGCTTGATCGGAAGCTGCACGGCGCGCGGCTTCACCGTAATCCCGACGCCGTTCCAGGCCGCGGCCACCGCCTGCTGCGGCTCGCTTTCCCGCCCATACAGCTCGCCCGCGACTGTGAACGTCGCATCCGCGCACGTCTGAAATTGCGCGTCGTGCCGCAGCTTCTCGGTCAGCGTCACGTACCAGATCTTCCCCGCAATCGTCCAGGCATTGCCGCCCAGCAACGTCGCGAGCCGGTAGAACGCGTGATTCGGTATCCCCGAATTGATGTGAACTCCGCCCAAGTCCTCGTTCGTCTTCACATACGCCGACATGTGCGCCGGCTGCGGATCCTTCCCGACGACCGGATCGTCGTACGCCGTGCCGGGCGCCTTCATCGATCGCACGCCGGCACCTCGCACCTTGCGCCCGAACAACCCCGCGCCGATGATCCAATCCGACTTGCTCGCGCTCTGCTTGAGCGAGTACTGCTTCACGAGAATTCCGAACACATCGGAGAAGTGCTCGTTCAGCGCGCCCGGCTGATCGTGATAGTCGAGCGACGCGCTGTACTGCGTCACGCCGTGCGTCAGCTCATGGCCGATCACATCGAGCGCTCTCGTGAATCTCTGGAAGATCCGGCCGTCGCCATCGCCGTACACCATCTGCCGCCCGTTCCACTGGGCGTTCTGATAGTCGACCGAAAAGTGCACGGACGAATCGATGCGCATGCCTCGCCCATCGATCGAATTCCGCTGAAAGACCTTGCTGTAGAAATCCCACGTCTTCCCCGAGCCGTCATACGCCTCGTCCGCCGCCGCGTCGCCTGAAGACTTCTCCCCCTCGCTGCGAACGAGCTTTCCGGGAAGCGTGCGCTTGTTCTTCGCGTCGTAGATCGCGCGGCGTTTTCCCGCGGGCGCGATGTCGATCAAAGCGCGAATGCCTGCGACTGCTTCCCGCTGTCCGCGCATGTGCGACGCGACCTCCAGCGCCAGCCTCGCATGGCGCCGCTCGTCCTCATCACCGTACTCAGCGATGTGCCGGTGAATGTGCGGAGGAATGATGCTGCAGATCATCCGGGCCTCCTCGAGTTGTGCGGGTAGGAATGAAGAGTAGCAGGATTCCGCCATTTGCTATACTCACGCACCCTATGTCGCGAACGACGGCCACGCTGACTCGAACGACGGACATGTTTCCGCCCTGTCGCTGATCGTCTTCTCGAATCCCAGACAAGAACGAACGACAGGGCCCTCGCGGCCCTGTTTTGATTTTCAGAGGTCTCTATGAACGTGCAACTCCCTGATGGCTCGATCAAAGAAGTGCCCGCCGAGGCGACCATCGCCGATGTCGCAGCATCGATCGGCAAGCGCCTCGCGAAAGATGCCATCGCCGGAAAGATCAACGGCAAGGTCGTCGACGTCGACGCGAAAGTTCCCGAAGGAGCGAAAGTCGAGATCGTCACTCCGAAATCGGATGAGGGGATCGACACCATCCGCCACTCCACCGCCCACCTCATGGCAATGGCCGTGCAGGAGCTCTTCCCGGGGACTCAGGTCACGATCGGACCGGTGATCGAAAACGGCTTCTACTACGACTTCGGGACTGATCGCCCGTTCAGCGATGACGACCTGCGCCGCATTGAAGAGAAGATGTCCGAGATCGTGAAGCGTGACCTGCCGGTCAAGCGCGAGGAGTGGTCGCGCGACGAAGCGATCCGGACCTTCGAGAAGCTCGGCGAGAAATACAAAGTCGAGATCATCCAGGGCATCCCCGGCGATGAGCCGCTCTCCGTCTACCGCCAGGGCGAGTGGTTCGATCTCTGCCGCGGCCCTCACGTCCCCTCCACCGGCCGCCTCGGCGCGTTCAAGCTGCTGAGCGTCGCCGGCGCCTACTGGCGTGGCGATGAGAGGAACGCGATGCTGCAGCGCATATACGGCACTGCATGGGCCGACAAGGAACAGCTCGATGCGTACCTCAAGCGCGTCGAAGAGGCGAAGGCTCGCGATCATCGCAAGCTCGGCAAAGAGCTCGACCTCATCTACTTCTCCCACTTCGCGCCGGCGATGCCGAACTTCCTCCCCAAGGGCGCGGTCATCTACAACGCGCTGATCGACTTCGTCCGCGAGTACTACGAGCGCGACGGCTACAGCGAAGTCGTCTCGCCGCTCGTCTGGGACGTGGAGCTCTTCAAGATCTCCGGCCACTACGACAACTATCGCGAGAACATGTACATGTTCGAGACCGACGAGCGGGAGTACGGCCTCAAGCCGATGAACTGCCCCGGTCACACGCAGATTTACGCGATGGAGCGCCGCTCGTATCGCGATCTGCCGATCCGTCTCGCGGACTTCGCACGCCTCCATCGCTACGAGCGCTCCGGCGTCACGCATGGACTCGCGCGCGTCCGCGCCTTCGCGCAGGACGATGCACATCTCTTCGTGACTCCGGAACAGATCGAAGAGGAAATCGATCGCGAGCTGCGTCTGATCAAGGAGATCTACGACACCTTCGGCTTCGACCAGGTCCGCATCGCGCTCTCCACGCGCCCCGAAAAACGCCTCGGCACCGATGCGATGTGGGACGCGGCGGAAGGTGCGCTGGAGTCGGCACTGAAGAAGAATGGTCTCGCCTATCACATCAATCCGGGCGAGGGGGCGTTCTACGGACCGAAGCTCGAGTTCCAGGTCACCGACGCGATCGGCCGCCCCTGGCAGCTCGGCACCATCCAGCTCGACTACGCTCTGCCGGAACGATTCAAGCTCGAGTACATCGGCGCCGACAACGCCGATCACCGGCCGGTGATGATCCATCGCGCGATTCTCGGATCGCTCGAACGGTTCATCGGAATCATCATCGAGCACTTCGCCGGCGCGTTCCCCGTCTGGCTCGCCCCGGTGCAGGCCACGGTGCTGCCGCTGTCGGAGAAGTTCACCGATTACGCGGACGAAGTGGCGAAAAAGCTCAAGAATGCGAAGATTCGCGTCGAAACCGATCGCAGCAACGAAAAGTTAGGCGCCAAGATCCGCAACGCACAATTGAAGAAAATCCCCTTCATGCTCGTCGTCGGCGAGAAGGAAGCGCAGAGCGGCTCCGTCGCCGTTCGCAAGCGCAATGGGGAGCAGGTCACCATGGCCATTGAGGAATTCGGCAGCTACGTCAAGGGGTTGACCGACTCCAGGTCGTTGACTTCATAGGCCTTTGTCCGTAGATTTTGTGTTTCAAATAAAGGAGGAAGTTCGTATTTTCCCGCCACGCCGCAACTCGAGATTCGACCGCAAGCCAGCAGAACCTGAGTCAAGAATCAACGACATGATCCGAGGCATCCCTGAGGTTCGCCTCATCGATGCGGAGGGAAAGCAGGTCGGCATCGTCCCTTTGCAGCAGGCGCAGGAAATGGCCCGCGAAAAGGTGCTCGACCTCGTCGAGATCTCGCCGACGGCCAATCCGCCCGTCTGCAAGATCATGGATTACGGGAAATACGTCTTCCAGCAGAAGAAGAAACAGAGCGAAGCCAAGAAGAAACAGAAGGTCATCGTCGTCAAGGAGGTGCAGTTCCGCCCCCGCATCGACGAGCACGACTTCGATTTCAAGAAGAACAACATCATCCGCTTCCTGCAGCATGGCGATAAGGTGAAAGCCGCGATTCGCTTCCGCGGCCGCGAGATGACGCACATGGAGCTCGGCCGCGCGGTCCTCGACCGCCTGCTGACCGAGATCAAGGAATACGGAGCCGCGGAGAATCCGAACCCGGACGTACAGGGCAACCGGATGACGATGGTGATCGCGCCGGTGAAGGCGGCCGGACACTGAAGCAGCCGCGCCGGCGATCCCTCCGCTCGCTGCGCCCGGCCCGGGATTAAAAAGACAACGACCCTGGTTTCGACCCCAGCTTAGGCACAGAAGGACAACACCATGCCGAAAATGAAGACGCACCGTGGAGCCGCAAAGCGGTTCAAGAAGACGGGAACCGGGAAGCTGCAGCGGAACCATGCGTTCCATTCGCACATCCTCACCAAGAAGTCGCCGGGCCGTAAGGCCGCGCTCGCCGGTGAGACCGAAGTGTCGAAGGCGAACGAGAAGACCGTGAAGCGCATGCTTCCCTACTAACGCTCGACGTCAGGAACGCGAGCCCAACCCCGAGCGCGCCGAGGCAATTCACCACTCCTGGCCCGGCCGCTCTTAACAAGCGAAACGAGGAGAAACGATGCCGAGAGTCAAACGAGGTCCAAAGAGAAAGAACCGCCGCGCAAAAATCCTGAAGCTCGCCAAGGGCTATTACGGGATGAAGTCGCGCGGTCACAGAATCGCGCGCGAGCAGGTTCTCAAGGCGCTCAACGCCGCCTTCACCGGCCGTAAGGACCGCAAAGGCGAGTTCCGCAAGCTCTGGATCGCCCGCATCAACGCCGCTGCCCGCCTGAACGGCATGTCGTACTCGCAGCTCATGGCCGGCCTCAAGCTGTCCGGCAACACGCTCGACCGCAAGGTGCTGGCCGACATCGCCGTCCGCGATGCCGCAGCATTCACGAGCATCGTCGAAAGCTCGCGCTCCGCGCTGAATAAGAAGCAGCTCCGCGCCGCGCTCGACAAGCAGACGGCCACGAAGAAGCCGTCGAAGCAGGCCCACGCGTAATTCCTACTCATCGAACATCACGAACGCGGGCTAGAATGGCCCGCGTTTTTTGTTTCCGGATGATCTGCATGCTCGACGACATCGCCAAAGCTTCCTCCGACTTCGACGCCGCGCTCGCGAATGCAAATGACTCGCACGCGCTCGATGACCTCCGCATTCACTACTTCGGCCGCAAAGGCGGATTGATCCCCGCATTTTTCTCGCGGTTGAAAGAGGTCCCGAAGGAGCAGAAGAAGGAAGCCGGCGATGCGCTCAACAAGCTGCGCGACCGCCTCGAGTCCGAGCTGAAGGAAAAAAGCGAGCGCGTCGCCGCCGAAGAAGCGCGCAGGAAAGAAGCGCGCTCGATCATCGACGTCACCCTCCCGGCGCGTGCGCCCCGCCTCGGGCATCTTCATCCCGTCACCATCGTCCGCCGCGAGGTCGAACAGATCTTCCGCGAGATGAGCTACACCATCGATCCCGGCCCGGAGATCGAGAGCGACTGGTACAACTTCGAGGCGCTCAACTTCACCCCCGACCATCCGGCGCGCGACACGCAGGACACGTTCTTCGTCGACGTCAACCGTCTGCTGCGCACGCACACCTCGAACGCGCAGATTCGCGCGATGGAGCGCTGGAAGCCGCCCGTGAAAGTGCTGTCGGCGGGACGCGTCTTCCGCCGCGACGAGATCACGATGCGCCGCTCGCCGATGTTCCATCAGGCCGAGGGCTTCATCGTCGACAAGGGAATCCACATCGGACATCTGCGCGCGACCCTCGAGCATGTCGTGCATCGCCTCTTCGGCGCCGACTCGAAGATGCGCATGCGCCCCAGCTTCTTCCCCTTCACCGAGCCCTCGGCGGAAGTCGACATGTCGTGCGTCTTCTGCAAAGGCACCGGCTGCGGCACCTGCTCGCAAACCGGCTGGATGGAGATTCTCGGCTGCGGAATGATTCACCCGCAGGTGCTGCGCAACGTCGGGATCGATCCCGAAGAGTGGAGCGGCTTCGCCTTCGGCATGGGCCTCGACCGCGTCGCGATGCTGAAGTTCGACATCCCGAACATCCGCACGCTGTTCGAGAACGATCTGCGCGTGCTGCAGCAGTTCTAATCGTTTACGAGATCCTTCGTCGCGCCCGTCAGCGGCTGCCAGGTGAGGAGCCCGTCGCCTGTGGTTGCGATCGTCGCATGTCCGGCGTCCGCGACGTTGTGCCGCGGATCGACACCGAACCAGTCGGCGGAGAATCCGCCGGCATCGCGCAGCCCGCTGAGTGACTTGACGACGCGGCCGCTCTGATAGTCGACGACCCACGCGGTGAACGGTCCGTCGCTGGTCTCGGCATACTCCGAGCCGATGACGACCACGCGCCCGCCGGACAGTTCATCGGAAACCCACACCCGCTTTGCCTGGCGTCATGTCGATGGCCTGGGCTTCCGTCCTGTAGTCACCGAGCTTCTGAAGCGATTTCGTCCGCACGTCGAGCTCGTAAGCGGTGATCGATTTCTCCGCGACAGGCAGCGACGAAAGCGGCATGTTCTGAACGTAGATGCGAACACGATCTCTGTTCACGAAGAAGGCGCGCACCAACCCGCTCTCCGGCAGCCTCACCGTGGCGATCGACTTCCGCGACTCGAGGTCGTACACGGAAGCAATCTGGCGGTCATCGAAAACGATGACGCGCGAACCATCGTCGGAGATTGCGTAGCGGCCACCATGTCTGATCGTGAGGCCGGTCGCGATCGGTTCCGCCCGATCGCGGAGCGGCATGATGACGAGCTCGAAATCGCGATCCGGCGCGTCGGCCTGCAAGTAGCCGAACATCTTCCCATCGCGCGAGAACCAGAAATCATGAAAGAGCGTCGTCCGCTTCAGACGGATGCTCTTCGCCGTCGCAGCATCGTAGAGAAACCACGCGCGATAGTCCCCTCGGTTCCTCGCCTGTCCCGTGATCAACGCCCAGCTTCCGCGCGGCGCCTGGAACACTCTCGGCTCGCGGAGATCCTTGATCGAGGGATGAACGACCCACGCGACGAAGCCACCGGCGAGGATGAAAACGATCGCGATCGACGTCCAGAGCGATCGCGAGAGGGCCATGTGATTTCGCAGCCGGTCCGCGCGTCCTCTTTCCAACTGCCACAGTCCGCATCCGGTGAGAATCAGGAGCACCACACCGGCGAGAACCTGGCGAAACGACTGCATCAAGTCGAACGCGAAGCCCTGATGCAGCGCGCGCTGCATCAATCCAAAGCTGTAGAACGCGGCGCACGCGAGCAGGAGGTCGAGAACGACCAGACGGGACCGCGAGCGGAACATCGTGCTCAGCGCGTGTCCGGCGAGCAGCAACGCGAGGCAGGCCGGAAAGAGATTCGATAAGCCTACTTCCAGACGGGCGCCGGGTCCCCAGGTTCCGGGACTCACGACGTACATCGGCAGAAAGACGATCACGAAGCTCAACGCGATCGTGATCACCGCGGCCATCAGCTTGCCGAACCAGATCGTCGATGGCGCCAGCGGTTTCGAGAAGTAGAACGACATCCGCTTCTCCGAAAGATCGCGCCCGATCAGCGTCACGCCGAGTGCAAACGAGAGAAGAAGCGTGAACGTTGCGGCCACGATGACTCCGCTCATCGTGATCACATCCTTCGTCGTGAATGACGCGGCGGCCGGAAAGAGCGGCACCGCGAAGGGCAACGCCGCAGCGGCGGCGGCCGCGATGAATACCGGAATCCGCTCCTCGAGATCGCGCTGCGCGATGACCAACAGATGCTTCATGCTGCCGCTCCTTCTCCCGCGACGGCGATGAAGATCTCCTCGAGCGACATCGGGACGATCTCCGCGGTCTCCGCGATCTCCGCATGGGAGCCGGCGAAATTCGTGACGATGGCCTCCGTGCCACCGCCCCACGGACGGACAGCGGCGGTGTCGAATCTCGATTCGAGCGCGACGGGCCGGCTCGCAAATCGAATGCGGCGGAAGCGCGCCTTCAACAACTCGAGATCTTCGTCGAGCACGAGACGCCCGCCGCTGATCACACCCACGCGATCGGCAATCGATTCGATCCCCGCCAGATCGTGCGTGGTGAGAAAGACAGTCGTACCGCGATCCGCCAGTTCGGCGATGAGCTCTTCGAACAGCGACTTGCGCGCCACCGCGTCGAGGCCCAGCGTCGGATCATCGAGGATGAGAAATTCCGGCGACGCCGCGAGCGCGAGCGCAAGCGAGACCTGCTTCTTCTGCCCCTTCGAGAGATCGCCGAAGCGCGGCTTCTGCGCGATTCCGAATCGCTTCAGGCGCTCATCGAACGCAGCGCGATCCCAGCGCGAGCAGAGCCGCGCGCAGAAATCGGCGAGCCTGCCGACGCGCATCTCCGCCGGCGCGTCCCCCTCCTCGGCAACGATCCCCACGCGCTCCATCAGACTCGCGCGATGGCGCCAGACATCCATGCCGAACATCTCCACGCGTCCGGAGGTGGCCCTCTGTTGTCCGATCGCACAGCGCACGAGCGACGACTTGCCTGCACCGTTGCGGCCGAGCAGCGCATAGACCGCATTGCGCGGAACCGTCAGCGAGATCCGATCGACGACCTCGCTCCGTCCATAACGCACGGACAGCTCGTGAATGCTGAGAGCGGGCGTCTCCGCCTGGCTCATGACTTCCTCCTGTGTTCGCGGACGACTTTGTCGTAACTGCTGCTCAACTCATCGACCGCATCGTCGAGCGAGGCGCCGATGGAGATCGCGGTCCCCGCATAGCGCATCGCGGCGTCGCGCAACACGTCATTGCGCTCCGAACGGCGGAGCATCGACGGCTGATCGGCGACGAACGTTCCCTCGCCGCGCTTCACGGTGAAGACGCCCTGTTCGGTGAGGCGTTGATACGCGCGCGCCACGGTGTTCGGATTCACGCGAAGCTGCAGAGCAAGGTCGCGCACGGAGGGGACGAGATCACCCGGCCGGAGAGCGCCGAGGGTGATCATGCGGCGCATCCCTTCTTCGATCTGGCGCCAGATTGGAGAGCTTTCGCCTGGATTGACGTTGAACATGCTGTACTAACGTCATAATACACCGAGCCGGCTCCCGAACAAGCTATGATTCCATCCTTCCTACTCGGAACTCAGGAGACATTGCCAATGCCCCGATTCATTCGCGCCGCAGCGGCGCTGAGTGCGCTGCTGGCATTCGGCGCACATGGCGACGTGCGGCCACTCTCGGATGCCGAGCGCGCAGCCACCGGCATCATCGCCGGCTATCTCGCGCGAGGACCGCAGGCGGTGGCCGAGCAACTCTCCGCGGCGTCGCCGCTGAAGCGGTTGCCGGCGGCGCAGGCGCTGGAGGAGATCGAGGCGCGCCTCGGCCCGCCGGCGGACAGTTCGTGGGAGCTGCAGACGGTCGTTCCTGCGCTCGCCGCGCACACCGCCGCGTTCAGCGTCGAGTATCCGTCGGGCGTGGACGACAGCATCGTCTTCGAGATGAAGAAGGAAGGCGACGCGTTTCACATCGAGAACATCCACATCCTCGCGCAGAAATCGCGCAACGCACCTCTCTTCCCGCCGATCCCGAAGGACTCCGGCGAACAGACATCGTCCGCGCTGGCGCAGCTCGTACCGTCGCTGCTGCTCGGCGCGGGCATTCTCGCGGCACTCCTCGCGATGGCGGGCGCCGCGGTGCGGCGCACCAATGCAGCCGTGTCGCGCGGGCTGATCGCCGCGGGAATCGCGGTCGTGGCAATCGGCGCCGCGCTCGCGATCACTTGCGATCCGCGCTTCTCGCTCGACCGCTTCAAGACTTCGAAGAAGGCAGTCGTCGCCGCAAACGGAGAGCTCGAGCTCCACTCACTTCTCGCGTTGCGGCGCGCCATCGCGAGCGGCACGGGAGATGTCGACGGCCTCTGGAGCCGCGCGGCGAAGATGGGAGAAGCTGGCCGTGTCGCCGATCTCTGGAAAGCCCAGTGGGACCTCCAGCAGAATCGGACGAGCAGCGTCAGCGCAGCGCTTCGCGGTTTTCCTTCGCCGGGCGAGTATCCGCTCGCGGAGATTCTGAAGGGGCGGCTCGCGCTGACGAAGAGCGACGAATCGAGCTCGGTCGTCGCGTACGAGCACGCGGTCAATCTCGGTCCGGGACGCGACGGCCTCTGGCTCGAGACCGCGCAGGCGCTGTTCGCTCTTGGCTTCGAGGATCGCGCCGCGTCGTATCTGCGCCGGCTCGACAGAATCGGCTCGCGCAAGCCTGACGCGCTCTACATGCTGTCGCTGCTCGCAGCCCAGAAGAACAAGAACGACGATGCCGAGGCGCTGCTGAAGAAAGCGTGGGCGATGCGGCCGACTGTCCGCTCGCAACTCGTCGAGGCGGGCGTGCTCTGGTCCGTTCTGCGCCGCGAATCGACCGTCAACGTCATCGGACTGAGCTCGCCTGACGAAGCGACGTTCGCGGCACCGGGCGTCTCGACGCATCCCATCGCGCTGCCGCCAAATGCGGACGCCTGGGTGTCGGGCGAATTTCTGCATGTGCAGATCGGCGGGCAGGAGCTTGGCGTTCCGGGTGGCGCGTCCATCGCTCCGCCGGGAACGCGCATCGCGGACGCTGCGCAATGGCAGCGCGATCGCGATGAGCATGCAGTGCGCGATCTGCCGCAACTGCTGGCGAGCGCGGGGGAAGGCGCGTTCGCGCAACCCGCGTCGCGGGAGAGAATCGTGCGCGCAGCCAATGCGCTCGCGAAACGAAATCGCTGGGACGATCTGCTGAAGCTGACCGACAACATGGCGCCGTCGTCAGAGCATGTCCCGCCGGAGCTCTTCTTCCTTCGCGCACAGGCTCTGGAGCACAGCGAGCGGACCATCGATGCGATTCATCTTCTGAAGGCGCTGGCCGCATCGAAGGTGCTGCAGCGGCAGAACGACGCGCAGGCGGTGATGGAGCTCGGCGAGAGCCTGGCGGCGCTCGACGAGTACGACCTCGCGATCAAGATGCTCGACAAGGCGCAGGCGATGCACTCGAGCGCGATCGTCGATGATCGCGTTCGCCAGATTCAGATGAACAAGCGGCTCGCGACGGCTTACACGACCGTCACGACGCCGCATTTCGAATTGCATGTCCCCCAGGAGATCAGCGGCCCGATGGCCGAGACCCTCGGCAAGATTCTCGAGAACGAGCTCGCGCGGCTGCAGTCGTGGATCGCGGTGCCGGAGTTCAAGCGGACCGTGGTGAACATCGTCTGGTGGGAAGACTTCCGCGATATCTACACCGGCAGCGATTTCATCGTCGGCTTCTACAACGGAAAGATCACGCTGCCGTTCGCAGGCGTCGAGTCGTTCGATCCCGAGGTCGTGGGGATTCTCAGCCACGAACTGAGTCACGCGATGATCGCGCAGAAGACGAAGGATCAGGCGCCGCACTGGTTTCAGGAAGGGCTGGCGCAGCGGATCGAGATGAAGGACCACTCGCCGAACGCGTTCCGGATGTACACCGACGACCGCCTGCTCGCGGTGACGCTGCTCGATCCGGTGCTGCGCGGCGCGCCCGATCCCGACATGATCAGCGAGGCGTACGTCGAGGCGCAGACGATCATCCGCTACATCGAGGCGAAGTATGGGAAGGCCGGCGTGGGCAGGATGATGGATTCCTTCCGCGGCGGCGCAACGACCGAAGACGCGATTCGAGACCTGACGGGCGGCAGCGTCGCGCAGTTCGACCACGACTTCCGCGCGTGGGGTCAGACCACCGGGAAGGTGTTCGAGGACAGCATTCCGGTCCGCTACGACCACGATGCGGACATCAATCTGCAATGGTCGAAGGGGAGACACTGATGACGATGCCGATCCAGATCCTGATGCTGGTGGCCGTTGCGCAATGGCTGTTGTTCGCCTTGACGAGCATCGTGTCGCGGAGCCCGATGCCGAAGGGAGCGAAGGTCCGGCCCCCTGAGAAGCGCCTGCTGATCAGCAGCGCGGTGCTGGCGGGCGCCTGGTTGCTCGTGTTCGGAATGCCGGAGAAGTCAGGGACGGTGGCGGCGGCGGCAATTGCACCGTCGTCAGTGCATGGTTCCTGTTCCATGCTGGAGCCGGGGATGTCCGCAGAGACGGTCGCGACAAAGGTCGGCCAGCCCGACGAAAAAAAGCCGGACGAGGAAGTCCGCGGCCCCGGAGCACAAACATGGGTCTACCGAGACTCCCGCTGTGCCGTGCACCTCTTCGACGGAAAGGTCGAAGCAATCGATTAGGGGCCAAGCTGGCAAGCTGGGGTCAGACCTTCATTTCAGCCTGTGAAAGTCCAAGGCTGGGGTCAGACCTTCATTTCGGGTCCGGGTCCAAGACTGGGTTCAGGGTCCAAGACTGGTCCAAGACTGGGGTCAGACCTTCAGTTTTTCTTAGCTAGACTCCGACTCCGGGGTCAGGCCTTCACTCTTTCTTCGCGGTTCACTCTTCGCGCGGTAAGCACGGGAACGCTGTCGGGTCGGTACTTCTCCCTTGGTCGCATTCCACAGGGCGTAGCGCGAGTTTCCATTCCGAGGAGTTTGAACGTACCTCCGCTCTCCTCAATGGAGAATCCTCGGTTCCCTTCAGATGCCGAGGGAAGCTTCCCTTCATGGCAAGAGCACTTCGCACTGACTTCGATGGCGCACTCCACCACGTCACCTGCCGCGGAAATGAAAAGCGCGCGATCTTCTACGACGATCACGACCGAATCACATTTCTTTCGTTTCTCGGCGAGGCCGTGAAGCGGTTCGGCTGGAGCGTGACTGCGTACGTACTGATGACGAATCACTTTCATCTCGTCGTGCAAACACCCAATGCCGGCCTTTCGCGCGGTATGCATTGGCTCAATACGAAGTACGTCTGTTGGTTCAACCGCCGGCATCGTCGATCGGGACACCTTTATCAGGGCCGATTCAAGGCATTTCTCGTCGAGCGGGAGAGCTATCTCCTGGAGGTCCTGAGATACGTCGTCCTCAATCCCGTCCGTGCAGGAATGGCGAAACACCCTGCCGACTACCGCTGGTCAAGCTACCGAGCCACCGCAGGTCTCGAAACACCTTTCGACTGGCTGGATCTTGACAGCGCACTTGGATCTTTCGCGCCGGTTCAGGAGATCGCAAGGAGCTACTACATCGAGTTCATCGAGCAGCGGCTTGGCTCGACCGAGAATCTGTGGGATCACCTGAAGCATGGGATGTTTCTAGGCGGCGAGCAGTGGATTCGCGAAATGAGAAAGATTGTCGAGGCGAAGCCGCGATCCACAGATCATCCAAAGCTGCAGCGCTCCGTTGGCCGTCCGCAGATGCCTGCAATCGTTGCCGCTGTCGCCAAAACCGCAGGACTGACCGCTGCGGACATCCGAGAATCGCGCGGAGGGATCCTCAGAAAGATCGCGGCCTGGATCGGATGGTACGAAGGCTGGCTGACATTGCGAACGATCGCCGCAGGGCTGAGACTCCGAAGCGAGAGCCATGTCTCGGCGCTGATCAGAGGTGCCGATCGAGAGCTCGGTAGCAACTCCCTCGCCCTCTCCACTCTTGATCGGACGATCGCGATCATCCGCTCGTAGCATTCGCCACCCGCCACAATCCGGCACCACCTCGCGAGCAGGTTTGGACCGATCGATACCGGATTGCTCCGTCGTGTGCACGCAATCTTCGAACGCCGAAGCCACGCCTTCTCGCGTCCAACAAAGAACAGGTCTGACCCCTAAGTTAGGCGACTTCGGCGCTCGCGATCTCCTTTTCCTCCGCGCGCTTACGAAATCTCTCCTGGATATCGTCAAACAGCGAGTACGCCACCGGCGTTGCGAGGAGCGTCAACAGCAAAGCGAGGGTCTGACCCCCAATGATGACGGAGCCGATGGCGCGATTGGTCGCGGCTCCTGTTCCGCTCGACGCCACCAGCGGGATCATGCCGGCCACGAACGCCAGCGTCGTCATCAGGATTGGTCGCAACCGATCGCGATTCGCCTCACGGATCGCATCTGCGCGCGACAGCCCCGCCGCGCGTAGCTGATTCGTGTGATCGATCTGCAGGATGCCGTTCTTCTTCACGATGCCGAACAACACCAGGATCCCCAGCATCGAGAAAATGTTCAGCGACTGGTTCAGCACAAGGATCGAAAACAGCGCGAACGGCACGGTCAACGGCAGCGCCAGCAGAATCGTCACGGGATGGATCCACGACTCAAACTGTGCAGCCAGAATGAGATACATGAAGATGATCGACAGCAGAAACGCGAACATGAAGTTAGCGAAGGCCCGGCCCTGCTCGCGGGAGCGGCCGGTGAATCCTGACTGGTACTGGGGAGGCATGTTCAGCTTTTTCGTCTCGGCCACGATCGAATCCATCACCGCCTGCGCCGAATGCCCCGGCGCAACGTTCGCCGTCAGCATCACCTGCCGCTGACGCGAGATTCGATTGATTGATGAGGGGCCTGACCCCGGTGTCATGCGGACGACGTCGCGCAGTTGCACGGCTGCTCCATTTGCAGATGGCACCTGCGCCTGCTCGATTCCCTGCGGATCCTTCCGGTACGCATGCTCCGCGCGCACGTGCACCTCGTACTGCTCGCCGCCCTCGTAGTAGTCGGTCACTTTCAGACCGCCAACCAGCACGTTGAGCGTCGACGCGATGTCCTGCACGCGCACGCCGAGATCCGCCGCCTTGTCGCGATCGATGTGCACGCCGAGCTCCGGATGTCCGACGATCAGATTCGTATCCGGATCGACGACGCCCTCCGCCCCCTGCATCGACTTCAACTTCGCCAGCAGCACATCCGAATATTTCTCGAGCTGCTTCAGATCGGGCCCGCCGATCCAGTACATCACGTCGGCATTCACGCCGCCGCCGAACACGTTCACCGGCGACACCGACGTGCGCAAATTCAATCTCTGATATTGCGGCAGGATGTTCTTCCGGACATCGGCCATGATCGTGTACTGATCGCGCTTCCGCTTCTCCACCGGCACGAGCTTCACATAGATGCCGCCGAGGTTCTGCGTGATCTGCGGATCGTCGCCGATCGTGATGACGGTCGTCTCCACCTCCGGCACATGCTGCCGGATCTGCGCATCGATCGAGCTCATGATCGTCTCCGTCGTCTCGAGGCTCGATCCTTCCGGCGCCCGCACACTCACGGAGAACTGCGACTCGTCGTCCTGCGGCAGGAAGTTCTTGTTCACCGCCTTGCCGATCGGCACGATCGAAACGAGCGCGGCGAGCATCGCGACCACGATCACCCAGCGATGCGCCATCGACCAGTCGAGCGCACGCAGATACGTCGACTCGATCGTGCCGTACACGCCATGCTCGCGCGTGGCGGTTTCATGATGCAGATCCTCGCGCCGCAGCCACCGCGCCGACATCATCGGCGTCAGGGTGAACGACACCAGCAGCGAGATCGCGATCGAGATCGCCATCGTGACGCCGAACGAGTTCATGAACCGCCCGACGATTCCTCCCATGAACGCGACCGGGAGGAACACCGCGATCAGCGACAGCGACGTCGCCATGACCGCGAGTCCCACCTCCCGCGTCCCCTCCACCGCCGCGTCCCTCGGCGACTTCTTCTTCTCTTCCATGAAGCGGAAGATGTTCTCCAGCACGACGACCGCGTCATCGATGACGATGCCGACCGCCAGCGTCAGCGCGAGCAGCGTGATGACGTTGAGCGTGAAGTTCTCGTAACGCATCGCCGCAAACGTGGCGATGATCGAACTCGGAATCGCCACCGCCGAGATCACCGTCGGCCGCGATCTGCGGAAGAAATAGATGAGCATCGCCAGCGCGACAAGCACCCCTCCCGCTCTGAGCGGCAACGCCATCCGGCCGAGATCTTCGAATCCGAACAGCAGGAAATAGACCGCCAGCGTCGCCAGCACGAGCGCCGCTGCCGTCTTCAGCTTCGGCGATGAGAGGAAGAACCAGACGATGAGCGCCGCGAACAGCGAGCCGAGGATGAGATGCTCTTTCACGGCATTGACGGCGGAGATGACGTACGTCGACTGGTCGCGCACGACGCGCATGTTCCAGCCTTTCGGCAGATCCTTCTGCAGCTCCGCGACGCGCTCCTTGAGCCGCGCCACGACTTCCACCGTGTTCGTGCCCGACTGCTTGCGGACCCACATGACGACTGCCGGCTTCCCGTCGACGCTCGCCACCGACTCCGGCTCGGCGACGCTGTCTTCGATCCGCGCCACATCGCCGATCTTCACCGGATAGCCGTTCTTGCTGGCGATCGTCACGTTTGCGAACTGGCTCGGCGTCTCGACGCGGCCGTACGTGCGCAAGGTGAGATCGCGCAATCCCTGCTCGACCTTCCCGCCCGGAATCTGCACGTTCTGCGTCTGCAGCGCACCCACGACCTGCGACGTCGTCAGCCCGACCGCCGCCAGCTTCTCGGTATCGACGACGATGTTCACCTGGCGCGGACGTCCTCCGACGATCGTCGCCTGGCCGACGCCGTTGATCGACTCCAGCCGCCGCCGCAGCTTCTTGTCGGCAAACTCCGTGATGTCGCGTATCGGCGCGGGTCCGGAGAGCGCGATGCCGATGACCGGAATCGAATCAGGATCGAATTTCTGGATGATCGGAGGATCTGCGTCCTTCGGCAGATCGCGCAGAATCGTGTTCACCTTGTCGCGCACTTCCTGCGCCGCGACGTCGGTGTCCTTCTCCAGCACGAACTGCACGATGACCTGCGACTGGCCTTCCGACGAGATCGACTGCAACTGGTCGATCCCGCTGATGGTGTTGACTGCTTCTTCGATCTTGTCCGTGATGTCCGTCTCGATCTCCTCGGGCGCTGCGCCGGTGAGATGCGTGGAGATCGTGATCGTCGGAAAGTCGACCTTCGGAAAACGGTCGACGCCGAGCTGCAGATAGGCGAAGTATCCGACGACGACGAGCGAGAGAACGAGCACGGTCGCGAAGACCGGGCGGCGGACGCAGAGTTCGGCGAGTTTGTGCATGTTGATTTCCCCGGGGCGCTGGGGCGCTCAGTACCCGCGCCTGCTAGCGCGCGCTCATCTCCACTCTTGCAAACAATCCCGGCTTCAGCCGGCCATCGCGATTCGCGAATTCGGTTTCGACGATGAACGAACGGGTCGCCGGGTCAATGACACCGCCGACCACGGATACATGTCCCTCGAATGTCTCTCCCGGATAGGGATCGACGCTGGCCTTCACCTGCTGCCCTTTGCGGATCACCGCGAGATAGCGCTCCGGCACGCGGAAGCGAAGCTTCAGTGGCGAGATCTGCGTGATGACCATCGCGACGGTGTTGTCGCCGAGGCGCTGGCCGACGTCGGTGCGCTTCTCGGCGATGACTCCGTCGATCGGCGAGCGCAGCGTCGAATCGGCGAGCTGCTGCCGGTACGTGGCAGCCTGCGCCTGCGCCGACGCGAGTGCGGCCTGAGCCTGATCGTAGTTCGCCTGCGAGCGATCGAACGTCGCGCGCGGAATCGAGTCCTTCGCGATCAATTCCTTCTTCCGGTCCAGATCGCGGCGCGCATCATCGGCCATTGCCTTCGCGCGAGCGGCGTCGGCCTCCGCGCGCTGCAGGCTCAGGCGCGTGTAGTCCGTCTCGATCTCCAGCACGGGCGAGCCTTTGGATACGTGATCGCCTTCGCTCACGTACATCTTCGCCACACGGCCCGGCAGCTTCGAGGCGAGCTCGGAGCGCACCGGCGACACGAACTCGCCGGTCGCGACAATCGTGCCGTTGTTCGTCTCGGTCGCCTGACTCTGCGGGCCACTCGCACCTTCGGCGCCTGTTTCCGTTGCCGCGGTCGCGACCTTCTGCACATCCGCCGGCAACGGCGGCGGCTCGCCGGTCGCGGTTGCGGTGGTCTTCTCGCTCTTCGCGCACGCCAACGCGAACGAGAGCGTCATCAGCAAAACGAATTTCTTCACTTCGTCTCTCCTGCTGTCTGCTGACTGCTGTCTGCTGCCTGAATTCCCAATGCGTTCTTCAGTTGCCCCGCCGCATACCAGACGCGCAACTCGGCCAGATCGCGATTCAGCGTCTCTTCCGCGACCGCGCGGCGGGCATCGGCCAGCGAAGTCTCCGAGGCGGCGACATCGAGCGAGGTCGATTCCTGTGCGCGATAGAGCTCGAATGACTGCTGATACTCGGCCTCTGCGGCAGCGAGCTGCTCGCGGGCGAGTGCCAGCGCGGTCTCGGCGGTGCGAAGATCGATGAGCGCCTTGCGGACATCTTCGCGCGCGCCGCGCTGTGCATCTTCGAGCGCGAGCTGTGCTTCGATCTTTCTCGCTTTCGCCTGCGCCACGCGCGCTTCGACTTCGCCGGACTGCAGCAGCGGCACGTTGAAGCGGATCGCACCATAGCTGTAGCGGCTCGCGGGAAACGCGGATTTCTGATTCACCCAGCCGCCGTCGAAGGTGAGCGTCGGCAGCCAGAATCCGCGCTGCTTCTTCACCTCGAGATCGGCGATCGCAAGATTGTTCTTCGCGGCCAGGACGTCAGGCCGCGCCTCTGCCGCCCGCTGTTCGAGCTCCGTCTGCGGTGGAAGTTGCGGAAGCGGATGATCGGGAGCGACGACTTCGATGTCGCCATCGAGATCGAGATCCTGGCGAAGAACGCTGACCGCAGTCTGGCGCGCCTGCTGAGCGCCGGCCATGAGACGCTGCGCGGATTTGATCGCGGTCTCGGCGCGCAGGACGTCGACCTTCGTGGTCTCGCCCGCCTCGTAAAAAGCCTGCGCCTGCTTGCGGCGCGACTCCGCGATTTCCATGTTCTTCTTCTCGACTGCGATGCGCGCGTCGGCGTCGGCGACGGCCTGATAGTTCGAGGCGACGCGCAGCAGCACGGCGTCTTCCGTTCCGCGCTCCGCCTGACGCGCATTCTCGACGCCCAGCTTCGCCTGCGAGTACGCGCGAAACTCGCGGCGCCCGGCGTAGAGAGGCTGCGAGAGAACCACGCGATAGTTCCAGTCATTGCGCGGCAGAACGGTCCGCGAGTCCTTGCCGCTTCCGAATGCGACCTCTTCGCTGTTGCGGATGCCGGCGCCGCTCAAAGCGATGCGCGGCATGACCGCGGAGAGCAACTGCTTGCGCGACTCGTCGGTCGCGGTGATCTCCGCCCGTGCGCGCTCGATGGTGTTGTTCACCTGCAGCGCGCGCGTGAGCGCCTGCTGCAGCGTGAGCGTTTCGGCGGTTGCGTGGAACGACAGCAGAGAGCAGACCGCGGCCAGGAGGACTGGCAATCGTCCGCTGCGGCCTCCGCTCTTCTGCTGTCTGCTGCGTGCTTCCTGCTGTCTCAATTTGTCCTGCTCCGTTTCGGCTTATTTGGGGCGACTCCGCTCATGAGGAGATCGACGATGAGATCGACGTCATCCTGCATCGGGGGCGATGTATCTTCCGTCAGCCTCTCCAGCACGATCGCGGTGCTTCCTTCGACGAGGAAGAGCGCGAGTCGCATCGGATCCATCTTCCGCACCTCTCCCTTCCCGATCGCCACCTTCACCTCGGCCGCCATGGCCTCGATGCGCGCGCGGTACTGCGGCTGGCAGGTGCGCCTCTGCCTCCGCTGCTGCTGCGGGCTCCCTTCCGGCATCCGCAGCGAGGAGTACAGGCGGAAGAACTCGCGATTCTCCTGAAAGAACGCGAATTTGGCGGTGACGTAGGCGCGGAGCTTCTCCTGGAAGGAGCGGGCGGTGGCCATCGCCGTATCGACGCGCGCGTGCAGTTGTGCGATGGCGGTCTCGAAGGTCTTCTCCACCAGTTCATCGCGATCGCGGAAGTAGAGATAGATGGTGCCTTTGGCGACTCCGGCCTCATCGGCGATCTCCGCGATCGTGGCGGCGGACATTCCCTTCCGGGCAATGACGCGCATCGCGGCGTCCTGGATGGAGTGGACGCGGTACTCGGAAACGACTTCCTCTTTCGATCTCGATCGCACGGTCAGCCCACTGAACGAGCGGTCAGTGAATCAGAATTCCGAGTCAGCAGTCAAGCGGCGGCGGACGCCGGACGCCATCGCGTCAGTACAGCAGATACTTCGCGCGCCGTGCGAGGAAGGGCTCGAGCGGACCGTTCCCGCGCAGGAGCCGCTGCATCTTCGCCGCATCGAACTCTTCCGGGTAAAGCCTCGCAAGCGTTGCGGCGATCGCCAGACCCGCCGCGACGGATCGCAGCGCGTGCCGGTCGGTGATCGTGATCTTCACGCCGCCGCACGGCTGTCCCGCGAAGATGTCGGAGTCCGGCGTGAAACGCACCGGCGTGAAGCGAAGGCCGTCGATGTGCAGTGCAGCGGCGAGTTGGGCTCCGTCGATGTAGGGAGCGCCGATGATCTCGAACGGCGACGGCGTCCCGCGCCCGACGGAAATCGACGACTCCAGCAGTCCGATGCCGGGATAGAGCAGCGCGGCATTCAGGCTCCTCATGTTCGGCGACGGATTCACCCACGGCACGCCCGCCTCGTCCTGAAACATGTCGCGCCGCCATCCGCTCACGGGGACGACCACGAGCTCCACATCGATGTGCTTCTCTTCGCGAAACATCTTCGCCAGCTCGCCGGCGGTCATTCCGTGCCGGATCGCGATGTCGTGAATCCCGACGAAGTCCGTCTTTCCTTCCAGCACCGGCCCTTCGACGATCTCACCGCCGATCGGATTGAGCCGATCGAGGACGACGAAACGCACATGCGCCTCCGCCGCCGCTTCCATCGCCAGCTCCATCGTCGAGATGTAGGTGTAGAAGCGCGCGCCGATATCCTGGATGTCGAAGACGAGCGTGTCGATGTCTGCGAGTTGCTCGCGAGTGGGCTTCCGCTGCTTGTACAGATCGATGGCCGTGACGCTCGCGGGGTAGCCGAGCCCGTGCTCCGGCGCGAAAACCTTCACCAGCTTCACGTCCGGCGCGCTGCGAAGCAGATCGATCGTCGGATTGCCCGCGCGATCGATCCCGCTCACGTTCGTGATCAGGCCGATGCGGTGCCCGCGCAGGATGTCCCAGCGATTTCCCTCCAGCACATCGATCCCGTTCTTCGCGTTCGCACCGCCGGCGACGAAGCGCACGACGTTCGGGAAGCGGCAGGTCGCGCATCGGCTCTCCGCGATCGCGGCCGCGAGATCGATCTGCAATCGCGTCACGCTCCCCCTGCCGTCGGGATGCACCCGGTTGGAAAGGAAGACGTAGAACGACTTCGTATCGGGATCGGCCCAGAGGAATCCCCCCGTCCATCCGGTGTGGCCGAACGAATGCGCGCCGCCGATCCGCGGACGCGAATAGGCGGAGTCGGCATCCCACCCCGCGGTGCGCCCGATCGCCGACGCCGACGCGATCGACGTCATCGCGCGCACGGTCTCCGGCTTCATCACCGGCGCGCCGCCGTGGATCAGCGTGCGCAGGTAGATCGCGACATCGCGCGCCGTCGTGAAGAGTCCCGCGTGGCCCGCGACGCCGCCCATGCGCCGCGCCGTCGGATCGTGCACCACTCCGCGCAGGCCGAATTCAGTTGGTGCAATGCGTGGTGAGGCTTTCGGCAGGAACGCCGTGTCCTTCATCCCGAGGGGCTCGAAGATGTTGCGCGCGGCGAAGACGTTCAACGGTTCGCCCGAGACGCGCCGCACGATCTCGCCGAGAAGGATGAAGTTGATGTCGCTGTAGCGGAAGATGACGCCGGGACGATTCGTCGGATTGTCTTCGAGACAAAGCTTCAGTCCGGTCTCATAGCCCGACCATTCGAAATCGCGCGGCGGATCGGGCGAGAGTGCAGAGGTGTGCGTCAGCAGATGCCGGATCGTGATGTCGCTGTGGCGAAACTCCGGGATGTACCGCTGCACAGGATCGTCGAGCGCGATCTTTCCCCGCTCGATGAGGATCCAGATCGAAGGCGCCGTCGCGATCACCTTCGTCAGCGACGCCGCATCGTAGATCGTCTCCTCCGTCGCCGGCTCTTCGCGCGGCACGATCGCACGCAGACCGTACGCGCGGTGATAAACCTCGCCGTTCTTCTCGACCCACAACACGCCTCCCGGAGTCTTGTGCGCCGCGATGGCCGCTGCGATCGTCTGATCCGCGCGCGGAAACGTGGCGCATGCGGACAACAGACAACAGACGACGGGCAACAGACGCAGCGGACTTCTCATGGGCTCGTGACCGGAAGCCTTCCCGTGACCGGCGCTTCGCCAAACAGTGCGCGCGCAACCGCGACCTGCATCACCGGCTGGATGCCGTACGCGCAGAGGTACGTGCGCACGTTCGGCAACTCGCGAATGACGTAGGGGCTGCCGAATGAGACGGCGACGGTGCCGGGCGGCAACGCGAGATCGCGGATTCTCTGCGGCACCGCGATCGAGCCGGCGCCGCTTCGCGCGCGCAGCGCGAGGGCGAGAACAAAATGATCGGAAGGCGCATCGAGGCTCGTCTCGACCCGCGTCCGCTTCCGCAACTCGCGCTCGAAGTCGGCGAGCGTCACGTCCGCAGTGTCGCTGACGACCATGAGCGTCACGGTGCCGCGAATCGGAAGTGTCCCCTTCACCAGAGTCACCGCCCTCTGCCCGATCTCCTCGGCCAGTGCGCGATGCTGCGGCGAATCGATCGTCCGGAAAATTTCTTCCGGATCAGGAACCGCGGTCCTGGCGAACGACTTCGCCGCGAGAATCCGCTGCACCGACTCGTCGATGCGCGACTCGCGAATCCGCCCGCAGGCCACGGCGTCCTTCACCGCTGCGATCGCGGCGTCGATATCCATCGGCATCAGGATCTGATCCTCGCCCGCCTCGATCGCGCGAACGCATGCCTCCCCGGTGTCGAAATGCTCGGCGAGACCGCCCATGTCGAACGAGTCGGTGACGACCAGCCCGCCGAACTGCAGCTCCTCGCGAAGCAGGGCAATCATCTTCGGGGAGACCGTGGCAGGCATCGTGCCGTTCTGCGTCACCTCATCCGCACGCGTGCCGTAGGGATTCACGACGACGCCGCGCACGGGCGCAGGCTCATCATCGAGCGCAGGAACGGCGAGATGTCCCATCATCACCGACTTCACGCCGGCGTCGATGGCTGCGCGAAACGGAACGAGCTCGACGGCATCGAGCCGCTCGCGCGTCACGTGCAGCACAGGCAGCGCGCGGTGCGAGTCGACGCGCGTGTCTCCATGTCCCGGAAAATGTTTCGCGCACGCCAGCACACCTTCGCTCTGAATTCCGCGCACCATCGCGGCGACGTAACGCGCGACCTCCTGCGGATCCTCGCCAAAGCTGCGCGTGTTGATGACTGGATTGCCGGCGTTGACGTTCACATCGGCCACGGGCGCGAGCACGTGATTGATGCCGATCGCCTTCGCCTCGCGCGCCACGACTCGTCCCGCCTGCTCCGCGTACGAGACATCGCCGGTCGCGGCAATCGCCATGGCCGAAGGCCAGAAGGTCGTGTCGAGAAAACGCATCCCGACGCCGGCCTCGAGATCGGCGCTGCACAGCAGCGGGATCTTCGATTCCTGATTCAGTCTGCGGATCAGCAGCGCGGTCTCGTAGACATTCGACAGAAACCAGATGAAGCCGCCGATGTGATGATCGCGCACGTGGTGCAGCATCTGCCGGTACGCGCTCGACGACTCGGACATGAAGAGCCCGCGCGCGCCGGCGACGAAGAGCTGGCCGATTTTTTCGTCGAGTTGCATTCGGCCCCTCACCCCTGGCCCCTCTCCGCGCTTTCGCGGGGCGAGGGGAACGCGATCGCCGCGATCAAGCCGGTGATCAATGTCGTCATGCTTCCGATGAATGTGAACCAGGGCCAGGTGACGTTCGTGCGAAACGCGACGGCGAGTACGGTCGCAAGACCGGCCGCCATGCCGGTAAACGCGCTCGCCGGCCCTCCGCGCTTCGTCCATCCGAGGAGGAAGACGCCGAGGATGGGTCCGTTGATGAGAGAGGCGACGGCGAGCGCGGAGCTCAGCGCTGATTGCGTCTGCTTCATCAGCGCGAGGCCGACCGCGATCTGCAGCACCCCCGCGATCACCGTCACGAGCCGCGACACGTTGAGGTAGTGCCGGTCATCGCGCCCCTTCACCACCGGCGAGTAGAGGTCGGCGACGAACGTCGCTGCGATCGAGTTGAGCGACGACGACATCGCGGCGGCGAAGATCGCGGCGACGACGAGGCCCGAGAGCCCGGCCGGCATATGCCGCGTGATGAAGTCGGGGAACACCTGATCGGCGGCGCGGAACGGTGCTGCAGCGGCGAGTTGGGGATAGCCGGCGAGACGGTCAGGCCGGTAGAAGGCGAAGAGCAGCACGCCGATGAAGAGGAAGCCGATGAACTGCAGCAGCACGACGACGCCCGAGGCAAGCAGCGCCATCGCCGCCTTGCGCGGTCTGTCGGTGCAGAGATAGCGCTGCACCAGGTACTGGTCGGTGCCATGCGTCGACATCGTGAGAAAACAGCCGCCAATGACGCCGCCCCAGAACGTGTAGGTCTTCGTCGCATCGAGAGCGAAGTCGAACAGGCGGAACTTCTGGTGCGCGCCGGCCAGCGAGATCGCAGCGCTGACCCCGCCGGGAATGCCGCGCGCGAGGATCACCGCTGCCGCGATCGCGCCGCCGATGTAGATCCCGAGCTGCACGACCTCGACCCACACCACCGCTTCCATCCCGCCCTGCAGCGTGAAGATGATCATGACGATGCCGATTCCGATCACCGACGCGCTGATCGCGGCGACGCCGCCCATGAGGTGCATCGAGCTGAAGACCGCGGCGAGGACGATCGCGGTGAGCAGCAGCCGCACACCGTCGGCGATCGTTCGCATGACCACGAAGAGCGTCGCCGCGAGCCCCTTCACCGCCGCGCCGAATCGGCTCTGCAACAGCTCATAAACGGTCACGAGCTCTCTGCGGAAATAGGCCGGCATGAAGAAGAACGAGATGAAGACGCGCGCGATCACGTATCCGAAGACGATCTGCAGAAACGTGAAATCACCGCCGCGCGCATAGGCGATCCCCGGCACGGAGATGAATGTGATCGTCGAGGTCTCGGTCGCCACGATCGAGGCGCCGATGGCCCACCATGGCACCTGCTGGCCGGCGAAGAAATAGCGGCTCGTGGTTTCCTGCCGCCGGCCGAACCACGCACCGGCACCGACGACTGCAGCGAGGTAGGCGAAGATGATTGCGATGTCTACGGCGTGCACGCCGCCATGGTGTACGACAAGCTCTCAGCTTGTCACGCGTACGACAAGCTCTCAGCTTGTCAGGACAACCTGAGAGGTTGTCCTACACCCCGAACTGCCGCAGATGGTGATCGAGATGACGCCAGCCGAGCGCGCCCCACGCCTTGCCGTCGAGCGTTCCGAACACGGGATGCACCGGCCACTGATCGTTTCGCGCGCGGAGCGCAAATCGCTCGAACGTCGCATGGAGATCCGCAACCGCAGCACTCCATTCGGCGACATCCTTTCCGCGCGTCACGACTTCCCGCGGCGCCGGCGCGCTCTTCGGAAACGGAATCCAGTAGACGAAGAGATGCTTCAGCGGCCAGAAGCGGAACACGCTCTTCCGCGGTCTCGTCTCGAGCTCGCCGAGGCCCATCTTCATGCCCTGCGTCACGTGGGCCACCATTTCGTTCGCGTTCATCCGTCCCCACAGCGGACGGGTGTCGGGTGTCAGGCGATTGATGCGTGCGATCAGCGCCGAGCGCGCCTCGTCGTTCCACAGCGTCTTCACAGGGAGCAACTACGTGCGTGGAGAGAGAGCGGATTGCTAGGAGGGAGGCTCTTCGTACCGCTGCGTAGGATTCACACCATTCGCGCGCGAGAGTTTGCGCACGACCGCCTCCACCGGCCTGCCGAGCACGAGCACCAGAATCCCGAGCAGCATGGCGATCGACGCCGTCGCCCAGAAACCGCCGCCGCACGCGATTCCCAGTCCCGCGACCAGCCAGATCGATGCAGCAGTCGTAAGACCCTTCACCGTCTCGTTCGTGCGTGCGCGAAGAATGGCGCCGCCGCCGAGGAAGCCGACACCGGCGATGATGCCCTGAATCGAACGCGTGACGGCCGTGAAGTCGGCGGCTCCCTCCAGAAACTCGACGGTCGTCACCGTCGCGACGGCGGAGCCAAGCGCGACGAGCGCATGCGTACGCAAGCCCGCAGGCTTGCTCAGAATCTCGCGGTCGAGTCCGAGCACACCGCCGGCGAACGTTGCTGCTGCGAGGCGGATCGCGATCTCGAGATGCTGCATTACTGGATCTTGGCGTTCACCTGAAACGACGCGGTCACCGCCGCATCGTTCTTCGACGACACCTCCACGGTCTCGTGCAACTCTCCCGTCTTCGCGCGCGCGCCGTCGATCGTGACGCTGATCGATTCCTTTCCGTGCGCCGGCACTTTCTCGGCGTACTCATAGAACAGGCACCTGCACGAGGAGCGCGCGATCTTCAGCGGCACCGCCGCGTTCGTCGAGTTCTCCACAGAGAATTGCCGCACCGCGCGCGTGCCCTTGCGGATCGTGCCGTAGTCGGCGGCGAGCGGCGTGATCCTGATCGACGGCGTGCTCGCCGCGGCTGTCTGTGTCGCAGGAGGTGCCGCGGTCTCGACGACCTGCGTCGCCGTCGCCACCGGCTGCTCCGCGGTCCGCGGATTGCGATCGCCGCTTGCGCGCCACAGCAGCCAGACGATCGCCGCGAGCACGACTGCACCGGCGACGACGATCATCACGATCCGCGATCCCTGTCCGCCGCGCTCGGTCTCGGGGGTCAGATCTTCGACAACCGTTTCGGCCTCATCGGGCGGCGTGGTGATCAGCGGGCGCGTGCCGGCAGCCGTCGCCGGCTTCCCTTCGATCTCATCGAGCTTCGCGAGATTCTCGTCGATCTTCCTGACGAGCTTCTGATACTCCGTCGCGAGTTGCTCGGTCGGAGCATCGGCCGTCATCCGCACCAGTGCGTCACGATGCGCGGCATACTGCTGCCGGATCGCCTCGATCTCCCGCCCACGTTCCCCCTTGCGCACATTCACCGTGCCGAATTCTTCAGACATCGGATCACCTCGCCAACGAATCTTGCAAAAACCGGGGAAGGAAGCAAGTTGAGGCGGCCGCCTGCCTGTTGCGTGTTGCCCGTTGCCCGAATAATGTCCGGCGGAATGAAGATCTACCTTGCTCAGATCAACCCGACCGCAGGCGCGCTCGCTGCGAACGCGGCGCTCATCCGCCGCGCGTATGACGATGGCGTGCGCGCCGGCGCCGATCTCGTCATGGTGCCCGAGCTCGCCGTCACCGGGTATCCGCCGCGCGATCTTCTGGATCGCGATGCGTTCGTGACCGCGTCACTCGATACGCGCGACGCGCTCGCGAACATGACCGGCAGCGTGCCGCTCATCTTCGGCTGCATCACGCGCAATCCGTCCTGGTGCGGGAAGCCGCTGCACAACACGGCGGTCGTCGCTCAGAACGGCGCGGTGACATTCGAGCAACACAAGATGCTGCTGCCGACGTACGACGTCTTCGACGAGCTGCGCTACTTCGAGCCGGCCACATCGGTGCGCGCCATTCAACTCGCCGGCAAGCGGGTCGGCATCTCCATCTGCGAAGACTTCTGGTTCGACGACGAGCGCCTCGGCACGAAGCTCTACTGCGACAATCCCGTCGATCAGCTCGCGCGCCAGGACGTCGAGATCTTTCTCAACATCTCCGCCTCGCCATTCAACGCGGGCAAGCGCCGCGCGCGCCACGAGATCTTCTCGCGCATCGCGAAGCGCTATCGCACGCCGCTCGTCTACGTGAATCAGACCGGCGGCAACGACGAGCTGCTCTTCGACGGCTCGTCGACGGTCATCGACGCCGAGGGTCGGACGATCCTCTGCATGAAGCAGTTCGAGGAGGACGCGCAGCTAACATCGCTGGAAGGACACGCCGAGAGCTTGTCCTGCACGGATGAGGAAGAGATCGCGCGCGCCCTAATCCTCGGGCTGCGCGATTACATCGGGAAGATCGGCTTCAGGGATGTCGTGATCGGGCTCTCCGGCGGCATCGACTCCGCGGTCACGGCCGCCCTCGCCGTGGAGGCGCTCGGCAAAGAGCACGTCACGGGCATCGCGATGCCGTCGAAATTCTCATCGCAGCATTCGATCGATGATGCGCGTGCACTCGCCTCGAACCTCGGAATCGCGTTTCACATCACGCCGATCGAGCCGCTGTATCAGCCGTACGAGACCGCGATCGACGAGCTGTTCGGCGAGAAGAAGTTCGACATCACGAACGAGAACCTCCAGGCGCGCATCCGCGGCAACATTCTGATGGCGTTCTCGAACCGCACCGGCGCGATGGTCGTGTCGACCGGCAACAAGTCGGAGCTCGCCGTCGGCTACTGCACGCTCTACGGCGACATGTGCGGCGGTCTCGCGCTGCTTGGGGACGTCTACAAGACGATGGTCTACCGCGTCGCCCGCTGGATCAATCGCGAGCGCGAGATCATCCCCGCCTCATCCATCACGAAGCCGCCCTCGGCGGAGCTGCGTCCCAATCAGACGGATCAGGATTCGCTGCCGCCCTACGAAGTGCTCGACGGGATTCTGAAGCTCTACATCGAGGAGTGGCTCGAAGTGGATGACATCGCCGCGCGAGGCTTCGACCGCGAGCTCGTCGCGCGCATCCTCCGGCTGGTCGACACGAACGAGTTCAAGCGCCGCCAGGCGGCACCGACGATTCGCGTGTCATCGAAAGCATTCGGAAGCGGCAGGCAGATGCCGATCGCGCAGCGGTGGCGGAGATCATCCTGAGCGAAGCGAAGGATCAACCAAGGCGCCGGGAGAACGTGACACAAGGGCGCCACGCCTGAAGAACACGCAGCGCGGCGCGTTGGTTGACGCTTCGCTGCGCTCAGCGTGGACTGTTTACTACTTCCCCCGCGCTTCGCGCTGTTTTTCGCGCAAACGCTCGATCTGCAGGTTGATGAACTCGAACAGCGACGGCTCCTGCTCCGCCGGAATCGGCGAGAACTGGATCGCGGAGCGGAAGACATACTCCGAACCGCGCTCGCCTTTGCGCACCTGAACGACCGAGCGCAGCACCTGACAGGGAATGTAAAAGCCGCCGTAGCTCGGAAAGACGAGCGTGCACGGCGTACCCGGCCTGACCGGCGAGCGATGAATGACCGCCGCGCCGCTGAGACTGAGATCGATCAGCTCACCGTTCACGTCGGAAAGCTGCACAGGAATCGAGGCCGTGGGAAGGCGTTCCGCACGCCTCCGTTCTTTGCCGGAAGCCATTGAGCGCGAAGTATAAGTCAATGGATCGTCACGAGATCCATCCGTGACAGGCCCAGCGCCTCCGCGGCGTTCGCGCCGCCGATCGACAGCTCGATGCATCCCGTCGAACCGACGATCATGAACGGGCCGCGCTCTTCGTAATTCGTCGACGTCCGAGTGACGGCGTGATCGCGAACGCGCAGCTCGCGCGGAGCGAACGCGAGTCGCGCGCTCTCGACGTCCGTGATGCAGTTGCCGAAGCGGTCGATCGCGACGATGTGGCCGGTCGCCTGATCCTGCGCGTACTGCGGCGGCTCATACGCCAGCCGCACACGATCGTCGATGCGCGGCCCCACTTCGGACAGCGGCAGGCCGGCCGCCAGCGCGGCCGCAACCGGCGCGAAGCGGTCGCGGCCGTGAAAGGTCGTCGAGCTCCGCGGCAGGAACAGCATCTCGTTTTCGATCGCGTGCACCGTTCCGTCGATGAAGTGAAGCACTCCGTTGTCGGGCGCAACGAAGAAACGCGTGCCGTCATCGACGACGAGCATGCGCCGCGAAGTGCCGACACCGGGATCGATCACGACGACGAAGATCGTCCCGTCCGGCCAGTACGGCGCGGCCGCGCGCAGAAACCACGCGGCCTCGAAAATGCCGAATGGCGCGATCTCGTGCGAGAGATCCTCGATCGCTGCCTCGCATCGGGCGGCGATCACTCCCTTCATCGCCGCTACATATGGATCGCGCGTTCCGAAGTCCGTCAGCAGTGCGATGCGCCGCATGACGGATAATCGTACCAACCCTGATGTTCCCGACGATTCCTCCACCACCACAGCGTCTTCTCGTCTTCGCCCGCCTGCCGGAATCAGGACAGGTGAAGACGCGGCTTGCGCGCGACCTCGGAGATGAGCGGACACTCGAGCTCTATCAGGCGATGGTGCACGACACGCTGCAGTCGATCGGCCGGTCGACGAAGGATCTCGAGATCGAAGTGCTGTGGGCGCCTGCAGCGAGCGCGAACCGCGAGACTCTGGCGCGCGCGTTTCCCGATCGCCCTCTCGCCATGCAGACCGGCGAGACCCTCGGCGACCGGCTGGCCATGGCCTTCTCCGAGCGCTTCTTCTTTCATCGCACGCAGAAGATCATCGCCATCGGCGTCGATGATCCGGCTCTCGATCGCGAAGCGCTCGATCACGCGTTCGCGTTGCTCGACTCCTGCGAATGGGTCATGGGACCGGCGAGCGACGGCGGCTACTACCTGATCGGCTGCCGCGCCGCCGCCTTCACGAGCGAGATCTTCATGAACATGGAATGGGGCAGCGAGACAGTCGCGTCGACGACGCTCGCCAGAATCCGCAACTGGATGAGCTGCGTGGCCGTGCTGCCTGAGCGCCGCGATCTGGATGTCGTCGACGATCTGCGGCAGTATCGCGGCAACGGAGAGGTGGGACGCTTGCTGCAGGAATGGGGATACCGATGAAGATCGTCGACTCGGCGCAGATGCGCAACATCGACCGGCGCTCGACGGAGCGCTTCGGCATTCCGTCGATCGTGTTGATGGAGAACGCGGCGATCGCTGTCGTCGACGCGATCTTCGAGCATTATCCGAATGCCGATCGCATCGCGATCTTCTGCGGGATCGGCGCGAACGGCGGAGATGGGCTGGCGATCGCGCGGCATCTCGAGAATCGCGGCGTCGTGCCGGTGGTGATCATTGCCGGCGACCGCGCGAAATACTCCGGCGATGCTCTCACCAATCTCACGATCTGCGAGCGACTCGGGATTCCGATGTACGACGCCGGCGACGATGTCGACGCGGCCCTGGCGCATGCGGCGGACGCCGATGTGCTGATCGATGCGATCTTCGGCACCGGCCTCAATCGCGCGCCGGAGGGGATGCACGCGGAGCTGATCCGCGAGATCGCAGAGCTGCGGCTGCCGGTCATCGCGGTCGATCTGCCGAGCGGCGCGAATGCGTCGTCGCCCGTGCCCTTCGAGCCCTGCCTGCAGGCAGAAGTGACGGTGACGTTTGCCGTCCCGAAGATCTGCCACCTGTTCGAGCCCTCGGCGAGTCTCTGCGGCGAAGTGATCGTCGCCGACATCTCGATTCCAGAGAAGGCGATCGAGGATGAAAACGTCACGCTCGCGCTGCTCACGCCGCGCGAGCTGCAGCCGCTCGTCGCGCCGCGCCCCGCGTCGACGCATAAGGGCACCTACGGACATCTCGCGGTCGTCGCCGGCTCACCGGGACGAAGCGGCGCAGCCGTGATGTGCGCGATGGGCGCGATCCGCGCCGGCGCCGGCCTCGTGACGGTGATGACGGATGAGGAGACGGCGAAGCTCGTTCATGCCGGCGTGATCGAGGCGATGACGGAGACGGCGCTGTCGCTCGAGAAGAAGTCGGCGGTACTGATCGGGCCGGGGCTCGCGGACGACGACGCGAGCTACGCACGCGTGCGCGCGATGA
The DNA here is from genome assembly GCA_021325515.1 of Acidobacteriota bacterium. Lineage (GTDB taxonomy): Bacteria > Acidobacteriota > Thermoanaerobaculia > Gp7-AA8 > Gp7-AA8 > JAJPHC01. The sequence goes on along the minus strand of JAJPHC010000013.1, from coordinate 584,428 downwards.
TCGCGGAGATCGAGCTGCCGATGATCATCGATGCATCCGGATTGAACGCGTTCGCATCACGCGCGAGTGAATTGAATCCGCGGAAGCGGCCGCGCGTCATCACACCGCATCCCGGCGAGCTCGCCCGCCTCCTCGGCCGCAGCACGAAGGAGATCAACGGCGATCGGATTGCGTCCGCGCGCGAGGCGGCGCACGTCACGAACTGCGTGACGCTGCTCAAAGGACATCAAACGCTCGTCGCCGATCCCGATGGCCAGGTGCGCGTGAACCCGACGGGAAATCCGGGGATGGCAAGCGGCGGGATGGGTGACGTGCTGGCGGGCGTGATCGGTGCATTGCTCGCGCGAGGCATCGATCCGTTCGAAGCCGCCTGCTGCGGCGCCTACCTGCACGGCCTCGCCGGCGATCTGGTGAAAGAAAAACTCGGCGACACCGGCCTCGCCGCCACCGACGTAGCCCAGCACCTCCCCCACGCCATCGTTAAGTTGAATTCGGGGGTCACACCTGGAAAATCAACTTAACTCCGCGATAATCACCGGTCGTGAAGACGTTTGAATGCCCAACCGAGTCCGACACGACCGAGGCGGGAAAGGAAATCGCCCGCTCACTCGCTCCCGACGCCACCGTCCACCTCGTCGGTGACCTCGGCGCGGGGAAGACGTTTCTGGCGCGTGCAATCGCGGCGGAGCTGGGTGCCGACCCGCGCGAGGTGGCGTCGCCGTCATTCGCGATCGTGCACGAGTATCCGCGGAGGAACGCGCCGCCGATCATTCATATCGACGGCTACCGGCTCTCGGAGAATCGGCGCGAATGGCTGGAGATCGGGATCCCGGAGATCCTCGCCGGTCCCGGCGTCAAACTGATCGAGTGGCCCAAACAGGCGTTCGAAGAATTCGAGGACACCCACGTCGAAGTCCGGATCGAGGTCTCCGCCAACGGCACCCGCCTGATCCAAACCAGTTAAGTTGGTTTTCGGGGGTCACACCTGGAAAATCAACTTAACGGCGTGCCAGGTCGGACCAGTTAAGTTGATTTTCCAGGTGTGACCCCCGAAAACCAACTTAACGTGAGGAGGATGGCGCCGGCGGCGCAGGCGGTGGGGCAGGTGAGGAGGGCCAGGCGCAGGGTCGAGAGGTCGCTGAGCTTGCCGATCAGCGGGGAGCCGATCCCGTACGCCGCGATGTTCACCGTCGAGAAGAAGACGCCGATCGCGAGGCCGCGCAGCCCCGGGCCCGCGATCTCCGTCACATCCGCCGTCGCCGGTCCCACCCACATGATCGCCAGCGCGTAGAGCACGACATTCGTCACGACGAGCAGCACGACGTTATCGACGAACAGCAGCGCGATCCAGAGCGGGATCGAAAGCAACGCGACGATCGACGTGAAGAGCGTCCGCCGGCGCACGCGATCCGAGATCACTCCGCTGAGAATCATCGCCGGAGCCCCGATCACGATCGAGATGATGCCGGCCGCCGTCCCCACCGTCAGCAGACTGAATTTGTGCACTCGCACGAAGAAGGCCGGACCCCAGATCCCGAGGCTGTTCGACGCGAGACCGAGCATCGCGTAACCGGCGCAGAGATAGAGATAGCGCTTCGAACGGAAGAGCACTCCCGCGTCCGGCCTAACATTTGACTGCACCAGCCTCTCTGCGCTCTTCTCGCGCAGAAAGAAAACGAGCACCGCGAGGACCAGTCCGGGAAATCCGAGGAGATAGAACGCCCAGCGCCAGCCGTAGCTCTGCCCGATCCAGCCGCCGAGGAAGAAGGCGAGACCGCCGCCGATGGCGATGCCGGACGCATACACCGACTGCGCCGTCGCACGCATGCGCGCAGGGAAATAATCGGCGAGCAGCGAGAGTGCGGCCGGGCCGAGCGTCGCCTCGCCGACGCCGACCATCACGCGGCACGCGAACAACTCCCAGAAGCCGTGCGCGAATCCCGTCAATCCCGAGAACAGGCTCCAGATCGCGAGCCCGATGCCGATGATCGTCTTCCGCGACGTGCGATCGGCCAGCATCCCCGCCGGCACGCCGAGAAGCGTGTAGAAGATGACGAACGACGTCGTACCGAGCAGCGCGAGTTGCAGATCGGTGAGCGCCATCTCCTTCTTGATCGGCTGAAAGAGAATGTAGATCAGCGTCCGGTCGAGAAAATTGAAGACGTAGACCGTGGTGAGCAGCGCGAGGGCGTACCACGAGTATGCAGGGGCGCGATCTTCGGACGACATGCGCGTGAAGTGTACGGCGGTCTGCTAGTCTCTTGGGCTGTCATGCGAAGACTCGCCACGACTGCGATTGCGCTTCTCACCACCGCAACCCTCTCCGCCCAGGTCGACGCCTCGCGCTTCACGGAAATGCGCTGGCGCATGATCGGGCCGTTCCGCGGCGGCCGCACCGTGGCCGCGGCCGGCGTCCCGCAACAACCCGGCGTCTACTACATCGGCGTCAACAACGGCGGCGTGTGGAAGACCACGGACTACGGCCGCGTCTGGGTGCCTCTCTTCGACGATCAGCCGAGCGGCTCGATCGGCGCACTCGCCGTCGCACCATCCGATCCCAACGTGATCTACGCCGGCAGCGGCGAAGGGCTCCATCGCCCCGACCTCTCCACGGGCGACGGCATGTACAAATCGATCGACGCCGGAAAGAGCTGGACGCATCTCGGACTGCGCGACGCGCAGCAGATCGCGATGATCGCCGTCGATCGTACGAATCCCAATCGCCTGTTCGTCGCAGCGCTCGGGCATCCGTACGGACCGAATCCGGAGCGCGGCATCTTCCGCTCGACCGACGGAGGCGCTTCGTTCGAAAAAGTACTTTACAAGGATGAGAACGTCGGCGCCTTCGACGTCGCGATCGACCCCTCCAATCCGCAGACGGTCTACGCCGTCCTGTGGGAAGCGCGCCAGGGACCGTGGGAGAACGGATACCTCTACGGCGAGCGCAATGGTCTGTTCAAATCGACCGACGGCGGCACGACGTGGCGCGAGCTCACCAACGGCCTCCCGAAAGGCAAAGACCTCGGGCGCATCGGCGTCGAAATCGCGCCTGCGAATCCGCGGCGCATCTTCGTCGTCTGCGGTTCGGACGCGAAATCGGGCGGCGTCTTCCGCTCCGACGATGCGGGCGAGAGCTTCACGAAGATCAATGACGACGAGCGTCTCTGGGGCCGCCCCGGCGACTTCGCCGAAATCCGCACCGATCCCCACAACGCCGATGTCGTCTACGTCGCGAACATCGCTACATGGAAGTCGATCGACGGCGGAAAGACGTTCGCCTCCTTCCGCGGCGCGCCGGGCGGCGACGACTATCACCGCATCTGGATTCATCCCGATGACTCGAACAACATCCTGATCGCCTCCGACCAGGGCGCGATCATCACGGTGAACGGCGGCAGGACCTGGAGCTCCTGGTACAACCAGCCGACGGCGCAGCTCTACCACGTCAACACCAGCAACGGCTTCCCCTATCGCGTGTGCGGCGGACAGCAGGAGAGCGGTTCCGCATGCGTGCCGAGCCGCAGCGACTTCGGCGCCATCACCTTCCACGACTGGCAGCCCGTCTCTGCGGAAGAATATGGATACGCCGTTCCGGATCCGCTCGACCCGAACATCGTCTACGGCGGCAAGCTCTCGCGTTTCGATTACCGGACGAATCAGGTGCAGGATGTGACGCCGAAGGCGCTGCGCGATGCGTCGTTCCGGATGCTCCGCACGCAACCGGTCGTCTTCTCGCCGGTCGATCCGCACATCCTCTACTTCGCGGCGAACACGATGTGGAAGACGGCGAACGGCGGCCGGTCGTGGACGCAGATCAGCCCCGATCTTTCGCGCAAGAGCTGGGACGTCCCCGCGAACGCCGGCGAGTACGCCGGCAGCGACGCGGCGAAGCCGAAGCAGCGCGGCGTGATCTACACGATCGCTCCGTCGCCGCTCGACATCAATCGCATCTGGGCCGGCACCGACGACGGCCTCATTCACGTCACCACCGATGGCGGCAGAAACTGGAAGAACGTGACGCCGCCGCAGCTCGTCCCATGGGCGAAGGTCTCGATCATGGAGGCGTCGCACTTCGACGCGAAGACGGCGTACGCCGCGATCAACACGATCCGCCTCGACGACCTGCGCCCGCACATTCTCCGCACGCGCGACGGCGGCAGCTCGTGGAGCGAGATCACGAACGGCATCCGCAGCGGCGCGACGATCAACGTCGTCCGCGAAGATCCGAAGACGAAAGGACTCCTCTTCGCCGGCAGCGAGACCGAGGTCTGGATGTCGCGCGACGATGGAGAGCATTGGGTGTCGCTCCGCCAGAACATGCCGGCCACGTCGATTCGCGATCTCGTCATCCATGGCGATGACGTCATCGTCGCGACTCACGGCCGCGGCTTCTGGATTCTCGACGACATCCAGCCGCTTCGTGTGCGACAGTCGCCCTCGCCGGCCGCCCTCGTCAAGCCGCAGACCGCGATCCGCTTCCGCTGGAGCAAGTGGCCCGACACGCCGCTGCCGCCGGACGAACCGATGGGACAGAATCCGCCGGACGGCGCGATCATCGACTACGTGCTCGCCGCGAACGCGCAGAGCGTGACGCTCGAGATCCTCGACATGAAGGGCAACCTCGTGCGGCGCTACAGCAGCAGCGACCGGATCGAAGCGCCGAAGGACACCGGCAACGTGCCGTGGTACTGGATCCGCCCGGCGCGCGCGCTCGCGACGTCCGCGGGCATGCACCGCTTCGTGTGGGATCTCCACTACACGCCGAACGAGAAGATCAAGCCTTCCTATCCGATCTCCGCAGTGCCGTATGACACCGCGCCGAATCCGACGTCACCGTGGGTGATGCCCGGCGCGTACAAGGTGCGGCTCACCGTCGACGGCGAGGCGTTCACGCAGCCGCTCACCGTGAAGATGGATCCGCGCGTGAAAGCGACGCGCGAAGAGTTGCAGAAGCAGTTCGATCTCTCGATGAAGGTCGCGAAGCTGATGAAGCCGGCGTCGGAAGATGAAGACGCCGACGAAGACAAAGCGACGACGCTCTTCAACATTCTGCAGGGATGCGACTGCGCACCGACCGCGCAGTTGATCGACGCTGTGTCTGCGTTAGACCACTAACGCGTCACATTTGCGCCGCTCAGCACCACCGCGATCCGCTCCTCCGGCTGCGGCACGTACTTCTTCGCCAGCACGGCCGCGAACGCCGTCGCGCCGCCCGGTTCGACGGCGAGCCGCGCCACGGACCACAGCATCTCCTGCGAGCGCACGATCTCCTCATCGCTGACGAGCAGCACGCGCTCGACATGCTTTTGCACGATCGGGAAGACCCGCGCGCCGATCCTCTTCGGCGCGAGCGAGTCCTTCGCCACGCTGCCCGTCTCGGCGTCGACAGGCTCTCCCGCTTCGAGCGCCTTCGTCAGCGTCGGGGCGTGCTCGGGCTCCACTCCGATCACCTTCACGTTCGAATCCGCGAACCATGAGGCGATGCCGGCGATCAGTCCCCCACCACCGACTGCAGCAAGCACGGTGGTGATCTCCGGCGCCTGCCGCTCGAGCTCGAGGCCGATGGTTCCCTGCCCGCGCATCGTGTCGTCATCGTCGAAGGCGTGCACGCCGAGGGCGCCGGATTGCGCACGATACTTCTCGCTCTCTTCGAAGGCGATGCCGTAGTGCTCGCCGATGATCACGAGATCGGCCCCCGCATCGCGGATCCGCGCCACCTTCGCCGCACTCGAGACCTCGGGCACGAAGATCTTCGCCCGCACGCCGAGCTTCTTCGCCGCGAGTGCCACGGCAGCACCGTGATTGCCGCCCGATGCGGCGACGACACCGGCGGGAGGAATCCGCTTCGAGAGCAGATTCGTGAATGCGCCGCGCGCCTTGAACGAGCCGCCATGCTGCAGGAACTCCAGCTTCAGCACGATCGGAAACGGATCGAGTCCGAAGTCGGCAGCGTTGAGACGGACGACCGGAGTCTCGCGGATGTGCGGCGCGATCGTCTTGTATGTTTCCTGAATCTGCGATCGCTGGATCATGGAATCAGCAGGACCTTTCCCGTCGTCTTTCGTCCTTCGAGATCGCGATGCGCCTGCTGCGCATCCGCCAGCGCGTACTTGTGGCCAACGCGCAGCTTCAGCTTTCCCGACACGATGTCGCCGAGGACGCCGGAAGCGCGATGCTCGAGCTCGGCGCGCGTCGCGATGTAGTGCGCCAGCGTAGGCCGCGTGAGAAACAGCGAGCCTTTGCGCGAGAGCAGAATCGGATCGAAGGGCGGCACCGCGCCGCTCGCTCCGCCGAAGAGCACGAGATAGCCGCGCGGACGAAGAACCTCCAGATCCTTGTCGAAGGTCGTCCTGCCGACGCCGTCATAGACAACGTGCACGCCTTTGCCGCCGGTCAGACGCTTCGTCTCCGCCTCGAAGTCATGCGTCGAGTAGTTGATGACCTCATCCGCTCCCGCTTCCCGCGCGAGCGCGACCTTCTCCTCGGATCCGGCCGTGCCGATCACCTGCGCGCCGATGTTCTTCGCCATCTGCACGAGCAGCAGTCCGACACCGCCGGCCGCAGCGTGAATCAGCGAGGTCTCACCCGCGGCGAGCGGATAGCTGTCATTCACGAGATAGTGCGCGGTCATTCCCTGCAGCATCGCCGCGGCGGCCTGCTCGAAGTCGAGCTTCTCGGGAATCACGACGAGCCGCGTGGCATCGACGACGGCGTACTCGGCATAGCTGCCCTGCAGGCCGGTGTACGCCACGCGATCGCCAACCTTCACGTTTCGCACGCCCGCACCCACCTTCCCAACGACGCCCGCCGCTTCCTGTCCGACGGTGAACGGCGTCTGCGACGGATAGCGCCCTTCGCGAAAGTAGACGTCGATGAAGTTGACGCCGATCGCTTTGATCTCGACCAGCGCCTCGTGTTCCTTCGGCTCCGGCACCGGCAAATCGACGAGCTCCAGCGCCTCGGGACCACCAACAGCGCGAACCTGAATGGCTTTCATGTTCTGAGCTCCTTACACAACCGCGACGACGTCGATCTCGACGAGCACATCGAGCGGAAGCCGTGAGACTTCGATCGTCGTGCGCGCAGGAAAATCGGAAGTGAAGTATTTCGCGTAGACGGCATTCATCGCGGCGAAGTCGCCCATGCTGCGGAGATAGACGCGCGACTGCACGACATTCTGCAGACTCGTTCCCGCTGCGTCCAGAATGGCTTTCACGTTGAGGATCGTACGTTCGGCCTGCGTGGCGACATCCCCTTCGACGACTTTCTGCGTCGATGGATCGAGCGCGACCTGACCGGAGACGAAGACGAAGCCGTTGGCCTTCACTCCCTGCGAGAAGGGACCAATGGAGCGGGGTGCATCCGAGGTGCTGACGATCTCTTTCATGAGGAGGGATCTTGTCACAGGCGCGCAACGGATTCGCGAGATCATCCGGCGTTAGAATCGGCGTGTCAGTCCCCGCCCACCCCCATGAACTTCCATCCGGTCATCTCCCGCTGGTTCTCTGAAACCCTCGGCTCCCCCACCGACGTGCAGCAGCGCGGCTGGGACGCGATCCGCCAGGGACGCCATACGCTCATCGCAGCGCCGACGGGCTCGGGCAAGACGCTCGCCGCGTTTCTCACCGCGCTCGACGATCTCTTCGTCGAGTCGTTGACGGCACCGTTGCCCGACGAAGTGCGCGTCGTCTACGTCTCGCCGCTCAAGGCACTCAGCGCCGACATCCACAAGAATCTCGCCGAGCCGCGGCGCGGCATCCGGCGCATCGCGGAAGAGCTCGGTTTCGATCCGCCGCGCATCACCGCCGCAGTCCGCACCGGCGACACGACGCAAAGCGAGCGGGCGGCGATGCTGCGCAAGCCGCCGCACATCCTCGTGACGACTCCCGAGTCGCTCTATCTTCTGCTGACCGCGGAGAAGAGCCGCGGGATCCTGCACACCGTCCGCACGGTGATCGTCGACGAGATTCACGCCGTCATCGGCACGCGCCGCGGCGCACACCTCGCCATCACCCTCGAGCGCCTGCAGCGCGTCGCAGAGCGCGAGGTGTTGAGGATCGGCCTTTCCGCGACGCAGAAGCCGATCGAGGAGGTGGGGAATTATCTTCGCGGGGCGAATGGGGAGGATGGGACGAATGGGACGGATAGGACCGATAGGACGGATGGGACAAATGAACCCATCCGTCCCATCCGTCCCATCCGTCCCATACGTCCCATCCAAATCATTGACGCAGGCCATCGCCGCGCGATGGATCTCTCGATCGAGATCCCGCGCTCCAGCGTCGAGACCGTGATGTCGCACGAGGTCTGGACCGAGTATTACGACCGGCTCACGCAGCTCATTCACGAGCACAGGACGACGCTCGTCTTCGTCAACACGCGCCGCATGGCGGAGCGCGTCGCGCGGCACCTCAGCGAACGCCTCGGTGAAGCGGCGGTCACGGCCCATCACGGGAGCCTCTCGAAAGAGAGCCGCCTCGATGCGGAGACGCGGCTGAAGAACGGACAGCTCAAGGCCCTCGTCGCCACCGCGTCGCTGGAGCTCGGCATCGACATCGGCCACGTCGATCTCGTCTGCCAGATCGGCTCGCCGAATCGCATCTCGACGTTTCTGCAGCGCGTCGGACGTTCGGGCCACACCATCAGCGGGATGCCGAAGGGGCGCATCTTTCCGACGACGCGCGACGATCTCGTCGAATGCGCCGCGCTGCTGCGCGCCGTGCGGCAGGGCGAGCTCGATCGCATCCTCACGCAGGAGGCGCCACTCGACGTTCTTTCGCAGCAGATCGTCGCCGAGTCCTCGTGCGACGACTACAGCGAAGACGAGCTCTACGCGCTCGTCAAGCGCGCGTGGCCGTACCGCGATCTCGCGCGCAACGATTTCGACGAGGTGCTGCGGATGGTTGGGGAAGGCTTCGCGACGAAGCGCGGCCGGCGCGGCGCGCTCGTCCATCGCGACGAAGTGAACGGCCGCGTGCGCGGACGCCGCGGCGCGCGCATGCTGGCCATCACGTCCGGCGGCGCGATCCCCGAAGTGGCCGACTATCGCGTGCTGCTGGAGCCGGACGACACGTTCGTCGGCACGCTCAACGAAGACTTCGCGATCGAGAGCACCGCGGGCGACATCTTCCAGCTCGGCAACACGTCGTGGCAGATCGTGCAGGTGGCGAGCGGCGTGGTGCGCGTCGCGGATGCGAAGGGTGCGCCGCCGACGATTCCCTTCTGGCTCGGCGAGGCGCCGGCGCGCAGCGATGAGCTTTCGCGAGCCCTGAGCGATTTCCGCGAGGGCGCAACGACGCCGGAATGGGTCGTATCCGAAACCGGCATCGGATCCGAGGCGGCCGGAGAGATCGTCAACTACTTGACCGAAGCGCGAAATGCCCTCGGCGCGATGCCGGCTCAGCAGACTCTGATCCTCGAGCGCTTCTTCGACGAGTCGGGCGGCATGCAGCTCGTCCTGCACGCGCCGTTCGGCAGCCGCATCAACAGGGCGTGGGGCCTTGCGCTGCGCAAGCGTTTCTGCCGCCAGTTCAATTTCGAATTGCAGGCCGCAGCCACCGAAGACGCCGTGCTGCTATCACTGGGACCGCAGCATTCGTTCCCGCTGGCCGATGTGTTCCGCTATCTCCATCCCGCGACCGCGCGCGATGTGCTGATCCAGGCGATGCTTGCCGCGCCGTTCTTCCAGACGCGCTGGCGCTGGAACACGACGATCTCGCTCGCCATCCCGCGCAATCGCGGCGGCAGGCGGATTCCGCCCCAGCTGCAGCGATCGATGGCCGACGATCTGATGGCCGCCGTCTTTCCCGATGCCGCGGCGTGTCCGGAAAATCTGCCCGGCGATCGCGAGCTGCCCGATCATCCGCTCGTCAACCAGACCGTGCGCGACTGCCTCGAGGAGGCGATGGACTTCGAAGGCCTCGCGCGTGTCCTGACGAAGATCCATGCCGGCGAGATCACCTGCATCGCACGCGACACGACGGAGCCGTCGCCGCTCGCGCACGGAATCCTCAACGCGAAACCCTACGCGTTCCTCGACGATGCCCCGCTCGAAGAGCGCCGCACGCAGGCGGTGATGACGCGCCGCAGCACGGCAAGCGATCTGGGGATGCTCGACGCGGCGGCGATCGAGCGCGTGCGCGAAGAAGTGCGGCCCGATCCGCGCGATGCGGATGAACTGCACGACGCGCTGCTCACGTTCGGATTTCTCCTGCCCGAGGAAGTGGAGGCGCCGGAGCTCTTCGAGACGTTGCGGAAATCAGAGAGATGCGTGCAGGTCTCCGCCACTCGTCTCTTCATCGCCGCCGAGCGTCTCCCCGAGCTTCTCGCCGTTCACGATCTCGAAACGAACATCAGCATCCCCAAATCGCGCCAGCGCGAGTGGTCGCGCGAAGATGCGCTCGTGGAGCTCGTGCGCAGCCGCCTGGCTCTCACCGGGCCGGCGACGGCGGCGACTCTTGCGCGCTCGCTCGCTGTCGATGAATCTGAGATCGACAACGCGCTGCTCAGGCTGGAGTCGGAAGGCGTCGTGCTCCGCGGCTCGTTCGAGTCGCGCGCACAGGAGTGGTGCGACCGGCGCCTCCTCGCGCGCATCCATCGCTACACGTTGAATCGTCTCCGCGCCGAGATCGAGCCCGTAACGGCGCAGGATTTCATGCGCTTCCTCTTCGCATGGCAGCACGCCGCGCCGGCATCGCGGCTCACAGGCATCGACGGACTGCGCGTGGTGATCGCGCAACTCGCCGGCTTCGAGATCCCCGCCGCCGCGTGGGAGAAGTTCATTCTGCCGCTGCGCGTCGAGTGCTATGAGCCATCGATGCTCGATCAGCTCTGCTTCAGCGGCGAGGTTCGCTGGGCCAAAGGTGTCGCGATCTTTCCGCGCGGGCACGCGATCGCGGCGAGCGAGCCGCCGCCTCTTTCCGCGGGTGCGCAGTTCGTGCTCGAGACGCTCCGCACGCGCGGCGCTTCGTTCGCGCGCGACCTCGCCGGCGGCGAGGAGATCGACCAGCTCGCGGCCGCCGGACTGATCACGAACGACGGCTTCATCACACGGGCTCATGGACGCTGGTCGATCGTCGAGCGTGCGGCCGAGTGCGATGTCGAGCAGGAGGCGTGGCTCTATCTGCGACGGTACGGCGTCGTGTTCCGGCGGCTGCTGACGCGCGAGTCGGGCGCATCGCCATGGCGCGAGCTCGCGCGCGTCTATCGCCGGCTCGAAGCGCGCGGAGAGATCCGCGGCGGACGCTTCGTCACCGGTGTGTCGGGCGAACAATTCGCGCTGCCTGATGCCGTGGAGACGATGCGGGAGATCCGCAGAACGAACGGCGACGACCGCGTGATCGTCATCAGCGCCGCCGATCCGTTGAATCTCGCCGGAATCCTGACGACCGGCGATCGCATCCGCGCAATCCCCGCAACGCGCATCGCCTATCGCAACGGCGTCGCCGTGTCCTACATGGAAGGCGACTTCCTCCGCCCGATCACCAATCCCGACATGGAAACCGCCGCCGCCCTCGCCGGCCGAAGAGTCCCCGTAGCCTCCGGTTTCGTCGGCCGTTAAGTTGGTTTTCGGGGGTCACACCTGGAAAATCAACTTAACTGGCCCAACCTGGCACGCCGTTAAGTTGATTTTCCAGGTGTGACCCCCGAAAACCAACTTAACGCGAGGATCGTCAGGTCGTCGGCTCGCTCGTTGGAGTGCTTGCGGACGGCGGCGACGAGGGCGCTGGTGACTGCGTGGGCGCGTGGCGGCGTGCTGCGCAGCACGGCCTCGATGCCTTCGCGGCCGAACTCCCTCTCGTCGCACGAGGCCGCCTCGGTCACGCCATCGGTGTAGAGCACGATCATCTCGCCGTCGCCGAGCGTGAACGCGCCGGCGCTCCACGACGACTGCTCGATCACTCCGACGACCGGCCCCGTCGACGAGATCGCGGCGACCGAGCCATCCGCGCGCACGATCAGCGGCGGGCAGTGCCCCGCATTCACGATCTTCGCGCCGCCGTCATCGCAAATCCATCCGATCACCGCGGTCGCGAACCGATTGCGCGGCAGCAGGGGGAGGAGGAACTCGTGCAGGCGCGACATCGTCGTCGCCGGATTGCACCCCGCGCGCGCACACGATGCGATGCGATGCTCGAGCTCCTCCTGGATCATCGCCATCACGAGCGCCGCCGGCAGCCCCTTCCCCGCGACATCGCCAATCGCGAACCATGTGCGATCCGCCGCGCGATGCGTGAACCAGAAGTCTCCGGTGAAAGCGCGCGACGGAATCGAGATCGCGTGGACGTCCACTATGCAGCGACGACAGGCTGGCAGTTTCTGCATGGCCGGTACCCGTGCTCGAGCGCAACCTCCGCATCGCGGAACGGCACCCGGTTCTCTTCGCGAATCCGATTCGCGTCCTTGCAGGTCGGGAAGCAGAAGACGTGCGTGGTCTTCGAGCCGATGTAGCGCACATGCTCGCGCGCCAGCCGCTCGAGCTCTTCGACATCCACCCCTTCGCTCGCGAGCAGCGTCCGCTTCATCTGCGGGCCGAACGCATAGTTGCCGATGCCTCCCGCCGACGGCACGACGCGGTGACATGGGACGACGAAAGGGACCATGTTCTTCGCGATCACATTCGCGACGGCGCGCACCGCGCGCGGCCGTCCGATCTGCTTCGCGACCCACGCATACGTGCGCACCTCTCCGCGCGGAATCCGGGTCAGCATCTGCAGCACGTCGTGCTCGAGGTCGTTCGTCTCGTCGAGATCGACCTTCGGCGCATCCACCCCTTCGCCGTGAAGCGCCGCGAGGACCTGGCGCTTCAGCGCGGGAGGAATGGGAGCGGAGCGCAGCACGCGTCCGAACCGCTTCGCGTAACGCGAGCGGAGCTCTTCGAGCGAATCGCCCGTGGTGATCATCCGGATCCGATCCTTCGAGAACGCGACCCAGACGCTCTCCACCTGATCGTATGCGTCCGCGATCGCATCGAGGCAGGAGGCCGGCGGCGCCAGCACGAGCGACTTCACCGCGTGCGCGAGATGCTCGACATCGCCCGTCGACGCGTTGCAGCTTCTGCACGTCGCGAGGTGGCTCTCCACCGCGATCTTCTCGATCGTCGAGAGCTCCTCCGTGCGGAGCGCATCGATTCGAGTCAGTACAGATCTACATTGCATACGCCACTCCCTTCTGTTCCAGCGCATCGCGCAACAGCTTCAGCGAGCGGAACACCTTCCCCCGCAACGCGGCTTCGCTCGTCCCGACGGTCTTCGCAATTTCCGCGTAGGGCATCTCTTCCATGAACCGGAGAACGATGAGCTCGCGGGCATCGACGGGCAGCAGCGCCATGGCACCCTTCAGCAGCTCGATCTCCTGCTTGCGCTCGAGATCCGTTCCCTCCAGCGTGACGAACGGCCCGAGGCGGCCGTCATCGAATGCGTCGAGCGGCTGCTCGAGGGTGCTGCGCTTCGAGCGCCGCTTGTTCAGGCAGAGGTTGCGGACGGTGCGAAAGAGCCACGGCCGCAGCGCGAGCGCCGAACATCGCGCCTCGTCGTACTGACGCGTCAGCGCCCTGTGCGCGCGCATCATCGCGTCCTGAACCACTTCCTGCGCGTCGAACGCGTTCTGCAGGATGCCGTGCGCGTAAGTGAAGAGAGGTCTTTCGAAGCGATCGATGAGCCGCTCGAACGCCCCCGGCTCACAGCGATGGACCGACACGGCGAGGTTGTCGGTCGCGTCGCCGGTCGGTTGGCTGGCCGCCTCGCCGCCGGTCCACGAGTTCTTCATATCCTCAACAACACGCGAAGTCCCCTCCGCGTTCGGGATGGCCTACAGCGTCTGTCGAACGGCCTGCAGTTTCTCGATGAATCGCGATGGCTCATAGGAATCGCGGCTCTTGAGCTCCTTGAAGAGGTCGTCGATGGCACGCGTCATGGGACTCTTGAGGAGTTTCGGATTCCGGCGCGTGAGATCGCTCGACAACGTCTGGAGCGCAAGTGCGACATGCTCGGCCGAATGCACATCGGAGCGGGCGATGAAATCGCGATCGTCGATGATCGCCATCATCATCGAACGCACTTCCCTGTCGGACCACGAGAGGTTGTCGACGGCGTGCAGAACCTGCTCCGTCAGCTCCCGTGCGTGATCGGCGGCAGCGGCCGTGCGGAGTGGCTCGTTCATGTGCGAGACACTCGTTCCCACTTCCCTGACGACCGCATCGAGCGAGGCGCGTGCGGCGGGATCGGCGCGATCGATGATGAGGCGGAGCACGGCCCAATGCTGTGGACTCCACGCCGGCAGGCCGGCTCGCCCTTCCCAGCCGCGTTCCTGGCGCCACGTGCTGGTTGCCAGCGAATGATGGCAGTTGTAGCAGCTCATATCGGAGAACTCGGGCCACTTTTCGCCCCGCGCGTGGCGCGCGAGATTGGACATCGATGCGCTGAATGCGATGACCTGGCCCGTTGCCCAGGCGCGAACGCCCTGCCGTTCGGAATGGCGCTTCCAGTGTGGAGGCATCGTTTCGGTGTAGTTGTCGAGCTCGAACGCGAGGAGCGGATGTCCCGACGCAATGAGCTCGTGATCGACTTCGCGCCTGCTGTCGCTCAGGTGGCAGGAGAGGCAGAGTGTTGCGCGTGGCGTCAGGGGGCGCAGATCGTTCATGCCCCGCGCGACCGACTGTTCGTGAGTCCAGCCCGGCTCGCTATGCTCGGCCCGCCATCCTCCGGCCGGACCGTGACAGGCTTCACACTGAACGCCGTCGTCGAGATCGATGTGGCCGCTGACCTTTTCCGCCGGCACACGGGTCGAGTGACAATCGAGGCAGACACCTTCCTCATACGCCTTCCTGCGCAAATGCATGTTGCGAGCGATGCGCGCGGAGCGCTGGTCGAAGAGAACGTTGTACGCCTTGGCGTGGCGGTCGGCATTGAGCCACGTGAAGTACTCGTTCTGCAGCACACTCGTCGTATTGAGAGCCACCGTGCTCCCATGACAGCCTCCATTCGTACAGGAGGCCACACCGACATACGTGCCGGGCTTGCTCTCGCTGGCGGCCGGGGATGCCGGTTGGGGAGTAGGTGCAGCCGCCGGTTGGGCCGCAGGCTGTTGCGGTACGGCGCCCAGGAGGGCCAGAACGGTAATCGCTAACAACGAACGTCTCATCATCGTCGTCACCTCGTCGGGGGTGTCGTCGGAGTCTCACTGACGGTGTAGAGCTTCTGGTCACGTAAATAGAGGCGCTGCATCTCCTGCAGCGTCATGGGCCGTGCGCCGATGCGGTTGAAGATCGAGACCTGGTTGCCGCTCTCATCGACCGCCCGATCGCGATCGAGTCCCTTGGAGACGGCCAGCGCCGGCCCTTCCGTCTGACGTTTCGCGATCAGGTGCGGCACCGGGCGCGGACTGAATCCCGCGTATTCCGGCAGCCATTCGGGCGATGTCAGCTGAACGACCTTGAACCCGTACTTGCCATCAGCGACATAGGCGAAAGCGCTGGCATTGGTCGACGCGACTTTGATGTCGGTCGTATCTTTCAATTCCCCGTTCGCATCGAAGGACTGGTCGACAAACGGGTGTTCCGGCTTCTCGATGTCGGCGATGACCATGCCGCGAGCGCCGGCGGCAATGTAGGCATACGTCCGCGCGACATAGACGCTGCGCGCGTCGTTCAACGGCAGGGACGCCACGACGGCCGGATGCAGCGGGTCGGTGATGTCGACGGAATGCAGCCCGTTCCTGTCGGTGACGAACGCGTAGCGGAACTGAACCGCGATCGAGGTCGGCTGCTGAATGCTGTCGATGGCGGCGACGATCTTCGGCTCCAGCGGTTTGTCCACGTCGACCACAACCAATCCCTGATCGCACCCGATGAACACCCAGCGGCCTGCAACGGCGATCGCCCGAGCGCCCTTCAACCGTCCGCCGGGATTGAAAACGACATCCCGCTTCAGGAAATTGTTCGACGGATTGCCGTCCGTCAGCGTACTGACATCGACCAGGACCAGCCCCTCTTCGCGATCGGCGATGTACGCGTAGCGATAGAGCGGGTGAATCGGCTGCTCCTGATTCTCGGGGATGGCCTGCGTCCGGCGATTCGGCGCCATCGGCATCGTCGTCGGCAGCGCGACGGCCGCCGCGTCGCGCGTCTTCACATACGTACGCTGCCCGCGCGGCGAAACCGGCGCGGTACTGATCCGTTCCGAATAGTCCTTGTTATCGACATTCGCGATGTCATAGACGATGAAGCCCTCTTCACCGTTCGCCGTAAAGAGATACTCACCCCGCATCTGAACACTGAGAGCATTTCCGTGATGATGCTGTGCCGTCTTCAGCTCGAGTTTGCCGTCCAGGTGCTTTTTGTAGTCGTCGGGATAGACGATCTGCTGCAGCGTCGAGCCGATCACGGCCTGAGGCTCGTCCCAGCCCGTCACTTCGACAGCCTCGACCCCATGTTTTCCTTCTGCCACGTACGCATAGCGGCCGATGAAATTCACGAAGTTCGTACCCTGCAGCAGCACCTGCGCGAGCCAGGCATTGTTGTCATTGTCCTTCGTGACGTGACAACTGCCGCAGCCCTGTGTCTCCGTCGACCGTACCGTGTGCGGCACATGGGGATTGAATGCCTGTGAACTGTACCCCGGAGCACTGATCGGCGGCTGCTGGATATAGATCCGGTCGCGCAGAGCATTCGTGGAACTGATGACGAGCGCGCTGGAGGAACGGACCGGCGCGATCTTGTGGCCTTTCGTCGTGCCATTGACACCGATCATGAACGCATCGGTGCGGATGACCTGCGGGTTATACGACGCATAGTTGCGGGTCGTCGAGCCTTCGTAATGATGCATGGCGGACTTCGAATTGGCCTCCTGCGGCAGATGACAACCGGAACATGACGTCATCCAGGACGTGTGGCACGCATAGCAGGTCATCTTCGCGTCGGAATGCGCGCGCTTCATCTCATCGCCAGGGACGCCCCACGTCGAGCCGTCGCGCTGAATCGTCTTGGCATACGCCGATTTCTCGTTGTAATGAGGATTGCCCGGCGTAACGGAGTCCTTGACCTGAACCACCTCCCATTGCAGATCGGGCGTGAGCATCGAGCGCTGGTAGAGCCGTCCATCGATCCACGCAAAACGGCGCCGCCCGAACGGCGTAGTCCCCATGGTGAGATCCGTTCCTCCTTCCGGCGCGGAAGGACCGCTGGTGTGCAGGTTCGTATAGCGGTCGGTATTGCCGTGGCAGTCCTGGCACTCGATCTCGATATTGTTGCCGTACTCGCCATACAACTGCCCATCGCCATGTTCGTCCTGTGAGAAATGACAATCGGCGCAGTGCATCCCCTTCTCCAGGTGAATATCCTGCAGGTGGACGGCTCTCTTGAATTTCTGCGGGTCGTCAAACGGCACCTTGTTGCCCGCGGCATCGAGGAGATTCCCCTTGCGGTCACGCTTGTAGACGGCCATGAAGTTCCAGCCATGACCGTGATAGTCCGCGAACTGAGTGTTCGAGGCCTTCGCGTTGAGCGAAGACACATTCTCGAGAAAGTTCGAATCTGTCCACAATCCGCGAACAGCCGCACCTTCCGGATTGTGCTCCAGTGAAGCGCGTTTCTCCTGCTCCGTCGGATAGCGCTGTTTTTCCGGCCACAGCAGCCTTCCGTCCGTCTCGTAGTCCCACATCGTGTAACCGAGGTAGGTGTTGACGAAGGAATTGGGCTGGTGCATGTGACAGCTCATGCACTGGCTGGTGGGAACGGCACGCGTGAACTGATGAACGATCGGGTGGCCCTTTTCGCCCTTCGGAATCGTCTTGTCGGCAGTCTGCGTCAGGCCTGTGTTGCCGAATCGCGCGTAGTCGCCGGAATGCAGTGGATCGCGATCGTTTGCGTAGACGACGTGACAGGCCGAACAGCCGCTGGAGCGATAGTCGCCAGGGTGATCGTTGGTACCGAGGAACGAGAGGTGCGGATCATTGAGACGGGTCTTGTGAAGATTGATGATCGCCGGGCTGATGCGCAGCCCGGTTCCCCGTCCGCGGTTCCCCAGCTTGATATCCGGCCGGCCGGCTTCTTCTCCCGGGTTCGGATTCCCGATCTCGGGAGGCATCGAGCCCTGGGCAATGCCTCCGCGCTCGAATGCACGGAAGTATTCGCCGGGCTGAATGATCTCCCAGCGCGGAAGCGGGAGGAGTTGCTGCAGCGCTCCGTTAGCCACCTGGCGCGGAGTGGGGGGATACGCGGGCTTGATCGCGCGGGCTTTGCCATCGCGATCGTAGCTCTCACCGAGTATGGCGGTCTTGAAGGGAAGAATGCCGTTGGCGTACCCGGCGGCTGCCCAGAAGACGGCCGTCGTCGTCATCGTGCTGCGCGGAACGGCATTGACCTGTTTGACGTGACAGCCACCGCACGTCTCCGGCGCAACCCGGAGATCGCCGGGGTTGACGAACTTCACGAACTCGTATGATTCGTCCAGTAATGCCGTATAGGACTGCGGCGGATTGGCCGATGTTTTCCAGATTTCGGGATGGCGCGGCCGGATGTGCGCCGCCTCTTTGGTCGTGGCGCCGGCATCGCCGCCATGACAATCGACACAACCAATGCGTACCGCCGCCGAAGGATGCATCGGCTCGATACCGGCGTGGCACTTGATGCAGCCGGCACTCTTCGCATCGGCCTCGTTCCTCGTCTGATTCACAATCCGCGGGCGCGAGACCTCGGCATCCGGTGGCGCGCCCGGAATCAGGGTGGCAATCGCTAGTACGACGACGGTCCGAATTCGCATCGTCACCTCAGAACGTCAGGACAATATTGCTGAATGCGTGATAGAGCGTGCGCTTGCTTTCGTAAATGTCTTCGAATCCACGCCCCGGAAGAAATGCCGCCGTTCCGCCCACAATCACTATGTTTTGATTGAGGAACGGCCGGTAACGCAGCCCGATGGAGAGATCGGTGCCGAGCGAGCGGTGAATGTTGCCCTGAAACAGCAGCGCTTCGATTGGCTTCGCGGTATCGAGACTGATGTAGTTCGCGTTGAAGAGGGCCTTGAGGCGCGGCGTGACGTCGATATCGACTCCGGCAGTCACGAGACGCGTCCCGGGATTGACGAAATTGGGCTGCCCTTCGTCCTTGCTCGTGCGGAGATCATTGAGCAGGCTGCCCCGTTCGACGAGTGATACGCCGCTCCCGGCCAGCCTGATACCCAGCCGGTTGAAGAAACTGAAGCCGCCGCCGGCAAAGGCCGGCGCCTCGAAGATCGCGTCGAAGCCGCTGGCATTGCGATCGCGAGGAGACTTGTCTCCGCTCGCATAAAAGAAGCCGATCCGCGGCCGGTACCAGTCGTGGTCGTAGGAGAGCTCGAGCGCGGCCATTCCGGCGCCGATCCGCACGCGGTTGTTCCGGTCCAGCTTCGGATCGTAACCGGCGAGAGGATTCAGCGAATCGCGTCCGGTGACGTAATAAAGGGCCTGATCGACATTGATCCGGCCGAAGTGCCCGAGCCCCGCTTCGCCCAGATAAACGGCGTTGATGCTATGCGGCTGAAAAACACCGATGGGCGCCGGCCGTACGAGCCCGCCGTTGCGGTCGTACTTGACGTCCGCAGCGTCATGCAGCACGTGAATGCTGAATTCCTGCGTATACCCGCGCCGGAAAAAGTCCTGCATGTACAGGTTGGCAACTCCAACCTGCTGGCCGCGCCGCTCGAAGTTCGTATTGAGTCCGCTGTTGGTTTCCTTTTCGCGGCGATCGAAAATCGCGACGTTGTACTGATAGCGGTTGGATGCCTTGTTGCCGAAGAGCCGGACTCCAAGATTCGTGTCGGTGAAAATGAAGCCGCGGAAGTCGCTGCTGAACGGCTGCGAGCCGGCCCGTATCGACAGGAAGTCGAAGTTGGGCGAGAGGTCGCGCAGCTTGCGCTCATAAAAAAGCTCCTGGACCGAGAGGTAGGCATCGTCGCGAGTCGTGCCGCGCCGCACATCCGGCTTCACGATTGCGTTTTCCGCGACGCGCTGGTGGTTGTAGTTCGCGATCAGCGAAATCTTCAACCGCTGCCGGACCGGCTGGAATGCAGTGTCTCCCTGGAAGAGATCCGCCGAAACGATGAACGTCTGAAGGATCGTGCTCTGCTCGTCCTTTCCGAAGAAATGAATGCTCTCCGGCTTGTGCGCGCTCACGCCGGAAGGCGTTGGCAGCGTGCGCGATTCGAACAGAGTGTCGGACACGCCCGTGAGCGAAAGGAACGTGTCCGGGCCTCGGAACGGAAAGTCGCCCTTATAGAGATTTTGATTGTAGGGATCCAGCTTTCCGCGCGAGTGCTCGTCGAGCTCATAAGGAGGCGGCGTAATGCGCCAGCGATCGGTCATTGCGAGGAAGTCCTCGCTCAGATTGGGAAGCGATCCATAGATGATGGGAGGCTCGACCGGCCACTGGCGCTGCAGAAAACCGGGCAATTGGACCCGTACGAGCTGCTCGGCCGTTGCCTGACCGACCGTCACAACGGCCGAGTACGTTCCGGTCTCCAGCGGGGCAGTCCAGCTCACCAACCATTTGCCGCCGGCTTCCACAGTGCCCGACGCGGATTGTGACTCGATCGTGACGCTGACCGGCGTCCCCGGTGGCGCGGTCGTTGTTCCGGCAATCGTGAAGGGGATTCCTGCTGCAAACAATGGTTGATCGCCGTTGATGTGAATCTCCTGCGCGCGGAGCTGCAGGCAGAGAGAAAGTAGAAGCGCGCCGGTGAAACGCCCGATATTCAATCGCACGATGTTCCTCCGCATTCGGTGACACCTTCCGGATGGCGGGGGAACTTGAACATGGGGAGACGCACGTGATCGATGAAGATGCGGTCAGCCCATGACTGCGGTTTCGGCAGCAGATCGCCGGCAGCAAGCACGGTCACATAATCGTCCTGCTCGACGCCGTCGCCGCTGATGCCGAGGCCCCCGGCGAGGGTTCCGTTTCGATAGAGAGGAGTTGCGCCGGGGAAGAAAACGATTCCATTCTGATTCGGATTCGTCAATTGCGATCCCTGGGTGCAGGGATTGGTTAGATCCTTCACGAAGAGAGGATAGAAAGGTCCCTGGCGCACCTTGAAAGCGCGGGAATCGATGCCGGGCGGAAACAGCGGCTGCGCGCCGAATCCGATGGTGCGATTGGTCACCGCGGTTCCCGCAGGAATTCCGGGCAAATCGATGGTCGTCGTGCTGAAGTAGACGACATTGCGCGATTTCGCCACGGCGACGTCCGTCGAGAAGACGGTCGTATCGGGCATACGGTAGATCGCCAGCAGCGTGCCGTCCAGGTCGGATACCGCAATGGTCATGCGCGCATAGCTGTTGAGAGGAAGCCGGATTGCACCGCGCGTCCGTTTCGAAGCGGCAATGGCCCGCTGCACGATCGCGTCGACGTCGGCGGCCGAAAGCTTCGAGCCCGCGACAGGGCCGGCCAGATATCCGTTCGCCGCACAACCGCCTGCATTCGGTCCGATCACGTAGGATCCCGCAACGGTGGATGCCGGGGTCGGAACGCTCGGCGGCGGCTGCAGACCGACCGGCAGGCCGTCGTCGTTGAACTTCAAACGCTGATCGGGACCAAGGAATGGAAGGCGGATGCCGTCGATGAACACATTCCCGGGTTCCGGGAGAGGGTAGGCGGGTACGGGGACGATTCCTGTTGCCTCCGAGCCGAACGCACCCATGACCGCGGCATATTCGTCGAGTTGATCCGAATCGCCGCCGGCCCCGACGACGCCGATGCCTCCCACCAACTGTCCGCCGGTGACGATGCCTTCCCTGGCGCGTTTCAGTCCTTCCGCCGGAATGCGATAGAGAGGGATACCTCCCGCGAGCACGGAGCTCGAATCGCTGTCTTGCTGATCGAGTTTGCCGGTCACGATCCCCGGCCCGCATCCGGATGTATTCCCGGGTGCACAAGGACCACCCTTCACCGACGTTGCCGGAGGGGTGCACTTGTTCGTATTGAACGTCACATTGAGGTCACAGCCGCGATTGGTGTTCTCGATTCCATAAAGCGCGGCGTTGGGTGCGTTGACGACGCCCGGCGGAAAATGAATACCGCTGATGAAGCGTACTGTACGAGAGGAGAGTGGCGCCTGATTGTGACTGAAGAACGCGGCAGTGCGGGCCACGCCGACGGCGGTGTCGTCATTGGCAGAGCCGGCGCCCGTCTGGCGGAACAGAGCGAGCACTCGCCCTCCGCGGTCGACGACTGCAATCGTCATCGGAGCGGAGGACAGAGACTGCGCCGCCGCGGTAACGATCGCGTTCGTCTCGCTCGCCGACAGTGAAGAAAAGGATGCCGGAGGGGCATTGCCGATGGAGCCCTCACTGCACGTATCGGGCAGGGACGGCGCCAGCAGGCATGAAGAGGCATCGGGCGCAGGGTCTTCCTGTGCAAACGACGAAACTGCCGCTACAACACTGAGCGCGAGCACAAACGCTTTCATGAAACCTCACAATTGATAGAGGAATGAAGCCGCGTTGTCGGCCAGGATGATCGTGTTGCCCTTTTTCAGCTGGACGTCGGTGATTCTCTCACCGACCTGGTCAATGAACGTTCCGTTGGTGGATTCTACATCGATGGCATGGACCTTCCCGTTGCGCGGGACGATTCGCACATGCCTCTTGGAGATTCGTGAGTCATTGATGACGATTTGTGCGAATTGAGGATCGCGCCCTATCCAGAGGCCTTCTTCTTCAACGATGAACCGCTGTCCCTCGAGCGGCCCCGACGTGCAGGTCAGCATGCCATACCACTCCACCATCGCCGTGGCCTCCGGACCGGCGGGTGCTGATGGTTCGGGAGGAACGTCAATGAGCCGCGTCGAATCCGCTGTTGGAACCGCAGCGGGTGCAGCGGCTGGTTGAGGTTTCCGGGCCGGATCCGCGCCGGACGGCGGTGCAGGCGACGGCGCGGCGCGGACTCGCGTCACCGGAGCCGGCGGTGCCGGCGGGGCCGCTGGCCCTTTCGGCGCACGCAGTCTCGTAAATAATGCAAGCGCCACCGGGATCAGGACGACCAGCATCAGGATCACGATCGCGTATAGAAGTACTGTCTGCAGCATTCCCGTCAAATCCCCGGTTGGTGACATCGCGGGGGCGCTGCCCAGCCCGCCCACCGCCGCGTGCGTTCTCAAGAGCCTGGAGCGGACATGATACACGTGACATGTAACGCACGAACTTGGAATCTTCACCGACTTCGGTCCATGACAGGAAACACAGGCGCTCTGCAACGGAATCAGCACGTCCGCTGTTGCCGTGCTGTTCCGCGCCCGGTCGTGGCACGTCTCGCAGTCCATGTTGGTATGAGATGTGTGCGAGAACGCCGCACGCTGTAGCCACGTTCCGGGAAGAATCGGAACGACTGCCGCAAGCCGCGTCCCGCGGCGCTCGATCTGATGACAGAGCTGGCACTTCGTCCTGATGACCTGCTCGGCATTCAACAAGGCCCGCTCATCGACAGTGGACGGCGGACGCGTCGTGAGAATGCGCCGGATCTCCTCCGGCGACTTCCCGGCAATCTCGCGGTTTCCGGCATAGGTCGTGACGATGTATCCGTACACCAGTCCCGGATCACCGCCGTGCGGCACTTCGGCATCGGGAAATCGAGGATCGAACGTGAGCGTATGACAGCGCTGACACGCCGTCGCGAATCGCAATGGCGCAGGATCGACTCTCCCTCTTGTGTCAGTCAGCTTATGGCACAGTGCGCACGTGAGAATCTCGCGCTGACCTCGTCCATTGAGGATACCCGTCTTGCGCAGGTGCAGCTTATGGTTGAAACGCAGCGAATCGGCATCGGCGATCGGCTTGAACTCGGGATGTTCCAGACCGAAGCCGGTAATGCGCGCCGGAATGCGCGGCGGTTCGCTGCCGGCAATGTGGCGCATCAGATCCGCGTGGCACGCCGTGCACTTCAGATCGGGAACCATTGCCAGCTTCGGCTGCGCGCGGTGCTCGGCATGGCAGTAGGTGCAGGCTGGCGGAGTTCGTTCGCGATCTGCGTGCGGTGCACGGCCATGACACGACTTGCATTTCGCCTCGTTGACGCCGTTCCAGGGATCATGGCAGGCGCCGCAATTTTTTGCGATCGGCTGATCCCGGACATCGCGCGCGCGCGAATGCGCCGACGACACGCCGCCCGGCATGAAGAGCGTCTGTCGCTCGGGAAGAGCGAGCTCGCCGATTACAGCAAATGTGATGATGAGCAGAAGGCTCGTCACCGCGACTTTGGTCAGGTAGGGGCGGCGCAGACGAAACGCCAGTGCGTAGTCAATGCGTTCCGCCTTGATCGCACGTCCGGCCGGCAGATCGGCGGCCTGCGGGGCGGCCTCGATCGAAGCGGACACCGCAGCAGTCTGGCTCTGCGTCGTGATGCGCAGGAACATCGGCTTCGCGGGATCGGCCAACTGAACTTCGAGGATCAGATCGCCGACCTCGATGACATCGCCCTTTGCCACCGGCGCCGACTCGACCGGCCTGCGATTCACATACGTCCCGGTGACACTCCCCTTATCAACGATCGTGTACCCGCTTGCACTGGCCTCGATCTGCGCGTGCAGCAGTGCAACAGCCGGATTTTCCGAACGGAGCTCGCAGTTCGTCCCGCGGCCTATGCGCAGGACGTCAGTCTGAAACTGATTGAGGACCGCGGCCCGTCCTTCGATCCGCTGTACGACGAACGTCATTGCACCTGTCCGTAATAGAAGACCGCAGCAATGTGCGCAATTGCGAAAACGATCAAAGCGATCGTGAAGGGAACATGGACATACAGCCATGCCTCCAGCAGATTCTTGTACTTCTGCTGAAAGCGTAAGCGGATCAGCAATTCCTTTCGCTGCCGCGACACGACGAGGAGCTGCCGCAGATCATCCTGTTCGGCGCGGGGAACGAGACCGAGGAGATTGGCCCAGTCGGAGGGAGTCTGGTTCTTATGGCGTGTCGATGAGAAAAGCAGACGCCAGCCTGCAAAGGCACCGGGAGTCGACTCGCGGATCAGTTGATCGTGAATCCTCTGAAAGGGCTGCGAGCGTCCTGAAGCGACGCGCGCCATCGACTTTGCCATTTGATTCAACTGTTCCGAGATCTGCTCGAGAGTGAGGTTCGTTTCGACTTCCGTCAGGACGCGGGGAATCGTCACGTACAGAATCGCTCCGAAGATTCCGCTCAATACGACGATTGCCACGAGTGCCAGAGTGGCCACCGCAATCGTGTCGTGAAAGCGGCCGCCCGTGTGCAGCAGAAGAATGATCAACACGAGTACGCCGAGATAGATGTGCGACTGAAGCCAGCTCTCGAGCGTTCCCAGACGCGATCGATACCAGCGCTTTCGGATTCCGAAGAACGCCAAAAGGAGAATCAACAGATATCCGAGCGTTCCATAAAAGAGACCGATGGGCGAACCGCCGTGCGGAAAGCCGTCTCGCGCCTGCCGGAAATAGACGGCGACCACGGTCACGAGGAGGACCGCAAAGATCACGCGCCATAAGCGCCCACTGCGCGCGACCGGCATGCGTCAACGCTCTCCCCGGCTGATGACGATCTCCTCGAGGACTTCCTTGTATTCAGAAGGCGTAAGTCGAATCGCCGCTCCCGTCGGACAGTGCCGTACACAGGCTGGACCGCCGCTGATCTCCCGGCAGAGGTCGCATTTCACGGCAACCGTCTGTTCCATTTCCGGCTGCTGCTCCTTCTTGAAAAGCGCCTTGACCCACGCAAAAAGCGACTTCTTCGGTTCCTTGTGAACCATGAAAATGTTGCCGTAAGGACAATTGCGCTCACAGTTGCCACAGCCGATGCAATTGCTCTTGATGTAGACCTCACCCCGCGGATCGCGCTGAATCGCGTCGGGCGGACAATCGAGCATGCAGAGAGGGTTCTCGCACTGCCAGCAGGAATTCGGCGCCAGCAGGTTGTAGAACTTGATGCCGGTGAGCGAGAGGCGGGCCTGTCCATCGGCATGAACCCCTTCGCATGCGCTCACGCAATTGCCGCAGCGGATACAGCGATGCTCATCGATGAGCAGCGTCTGCGTCCCCATGATGACTTCTTCCCGGATCAGATCGGCGAGGATGTTTCCCGACCCCGGTGTCCCCTCCGCCATCAAGGACGCAATCCTGTTCTCCTCCAGCTTCTTGAGCGGAATGTCCCGCAATTCGGGATTGCGGTTCATGAACTTCTCGAACGATTTGCTGGAGAGCACGATCAGGTCGCAGGGGAAGATCGTCGTCACGGTCGCGGTCCGTGTCATGTGCGAATAGAGCGCAGCCTCGCCGAAGAAGTTGCCGGCGACGAGATAGGACAGCACGACTTCCTTTTCTCCTGATCTTTTGGAGATCTTCACCATGCCGTTGCGAATCAGATAGAAGGCATCGGCGGGATCGCCCTCCTTGAAGATCACCGCGTTCTTGGGAAACTGCACTACCTCCGCGATGTCGACCAGCTCTCCGAGCACAGACTCCGGAATCGAAGGAAAGAGGTATTCGCGAAATGCCCGCAGCAGGAATGCCTGGTCGACGAGCAGCTTTGCACGCGGTGCCGACGCGAGAAGCTTGAGAATCGCCCTGCGGGGAATGACGAGCAGGCGGGTGGGAGCGATGGCCCGGGCTGTGTGCGGACGGCGGCGTCCCGAAATCAGACTCAGCTCGCCGAAGAAATTGCCCGCCGTGAGCTCGCCGACGAGCACGGCCTGATTCGTATCTTCGCGGACGCGGTAGAGCTGAACACGCCCCGCGGCGATGATCATGAAATCGCTCGTGTAGTCGTTCTGCTGGAAGATGACCTCGCCGTCGCGATACTCCTGCACGCGTGCGCCCAGAAACATGTCGCGCAGTTGAGGCTCGGCAGCGGTGGCGAGAATCGGCACCCGTTCCCGAAGTGCAGCGATGCGTTGGGAAACGGTGCCTTCCCAGAACGGCAGGCGTTCGCGCAGGATCTGTTCATCGGCCGGTTCGACGTCGCGGCCCATGATGTGCTCGACGACTTCGAAGCCCTGGTTCATCCCCAGCTTGATGAGATCGCGGCCGCTCGCCGCGCCGATCAGATAGAGACCGGGAACGTTCGTTTCGTGCTTGTCCGTCAGCACGGGGCGCGCATCTTTCCCTTCACCGGTGAACCGGATCCCGCAGGCTTCGAAGAATTTTCGCGGAGCATCGGCACCGAGCTTGAGGAAGATCACCTCGGCTGCGACGCGCGTCAGTTCGCCACGCACACTCAGATCGGCTTCGCCTTCGTAGACCTGTTTGACGTTCGCGCTGTAGTAGACGTTGATCTGACCGCGCGCGGCGCGCTGCAGGATCTCCTTCGTGAGAATCTCGTTGGCGCGCGTGATCTCCGTGCCACGAACGACGAGGCCGACGCGATTGTCTTCGGAGAGCGCAATCGCGATCTCCAGCGCCGAGTCGCCCGCGCCAACGACGAGCAGATCGCGATCCTGATATTCGGCCGCATCGGCCAGCCGGTAGAGAACGTGAGGCATGTCTTCGCCGGGAACACCGAGCTTGCGCGGATTGCCCTGCGTGCCCATCGCCAGCACGACCTTCTTTGCGCTGTACTCCTTGCCGGCCGAGGTCTTGACGGTGAAGACGTCGCCACGCTTCAACGATTTCACTTCGGCGGAATACTCGACACTGAGCTTGTGATCGGCGACGTACTTGTCCCACGCGCCGAGTACGGATTCGCGCGAGCCGGCATTGAAAGGAAGATCGCCGCGCGCCGGAATGATCATCGGCTCGGCCATGACGGCCTTGCGCGCCTGATAGTTGTAGATGGTGTCGGCGAGGTGATCCGTTCGCTCGAGCAGGAGATAACTGAGACCGTTGGCCTGGGCATGTGCGGCGGTTGCCAGCCCAGCCGGTCCGGAACCGACGATCAGCAGATCGTATGCGTCCATGAGCGAGCGAAAACTCTTCTCAGCAGTCGTGTAGTGAGGCTCGGTGAGGATTCCATTAAGAAGTGATCAAGTCAAGGTGCACGAGCGGGAGCTCGTGCAGGACAACTCAGCGGGTTGCCGGCGTTTTACGGGGAGACGAAGAGAAGCCCGGAGGTCGATGTCTAGTTCGTCCGCTCGCGCGTGATGACTTTTCTCGCGACGTGGAACGTCATGACGATTTTGCCAAGCCTCACGACGTCCGCGTCGGCGAGTGTGCGCGGACCGGTGATCTTCTCGCCATTGACGTACGTGCCATTCCGGCTCTTCGTGTCCTCGATGACGAACCCATGCTGATCGCGCACAATGCGAGCATGCTGGCTCGAAACGCTGGCATCGTGGATGGCGATATCGTTCTTGACATCGCGCCCGATCTCATACGACGGATCGACGAGAGGAAACACGGAACCGTTGGCAAGCGTCAGGCTTCCCACAAGCAACTCGGTTTCCGGGCCGCCAATCTCCGAAGGAGCCGCCAATTTCGGCTGTGTGAGCTCCGGTTCCTGCGGAAGCGCGGGTGCAGCGTCTGGTTGAGGGGCCGTCGGCGGCGGCACCCGTGTGATCCGGGGCACGACGGTCGTCTGAGCACCATTGTCGGGCAGATCGAAATTGCGCAGTGTCTGGATACTCTCCTGCGGCTCTTCGCGCGCAATCAGCCCGCTCGTCTCCAGGCGATGCACAAGGGGATAGAGCTCCGCCGCGGGGCGGTTCAGATCATTGCGCAACTGCCGCAGCGTCCGCTGGGCGCCGATCTTCATCAGAATGCGGAACTCGTCACCGGTGAGGCTGATCTGCGCTTCGGACTCCGGATTCTCGATCACGCGAAGAATGACGTCTTCGCTCGGGTAGAGCGTCATCAGGCTTCGCCACTCGGCGGCGCGTGCCAGCCCGGCCTGAATGACGGCATCGATGTCGATCGTCGCTCGAGCGATCCCTTCCGGCAAAACCACGCCGGCCGAGAAGCTGAACGTGCCTCCTGGCCAGACGAACATGTCGTCGAGCACCGCGTGTGCGTCGGGAGCAGCGCTGCTCTCCGCGTGTATGACCGCCCCGTCCTGAAAGAAAACACGTCCTCGGCGATCGTCACAAAGGATCTCGAGTGCGCCCGTGTGCGTAAAGGTCGAGAAGAAGGTGAGCAGCTGGTCGAGCGGGAAATGTCCGAAACTGCCCTGAAGGATCACTTGCATGCGAAACCAATCTTATCAATGAGGGTTGGCCACGAAGTCACGGAATCGCGGACTGAACAGCCGCGGATCGACGGGCCGCTTGTCGAGACCGCGATATTCGAGCACGTCGGCAATGATCTGCCTTTTCAGACTCGTGTTCGTGCCGCCGGCAGCGAGGAATTGCGAATAGCGGGACGCCCCACGGAATAGCGCGACCTGCGCTTTGTAGACGCGTTCGTTCGTCGTACTCGCCGCGAGCAGCGTGATCGCACGCTGATACTCGCCTCGCGCATAGGCACGTACGGCCTCGGCGAGAT
Source organism: Acidobacteriota bacterium (assembly GCA_021325515.1). Classification (GTDB taxonomy): domain Bacteria; phylum Acidobacteriota; class Thermoanaerobaculia; order Gp7-AA8; family Gp7-AA8; genus JAJPHC01. The sequence goes on along the minus strand of JAJPHC010000013.1, from coordinate 555,026 downwards.
TCACCGGCGGCTGCGGACGCGAGGCCGCGGCGGATGCGGAGCTCGTGGTCTGAGGTGCAGGCTGCGTACTGACGGCGGCGATCGTCGCGGTGACCGGCGGTGGCGCGGTCGCCGGCGCGTGGGTTTCCGCGCTCTGCGTCGTGGTCGTGGTCGCCGGCGCAGCGGACGCAGTCAGAGGAGGAGTGAGCTGCGGTGCTGGACCGCAGGCGTCGCGCGTCTTCTTCAGCGCGACTGCCTCGAATTTCTGGATGATGCCCTGCGCCTCCGACTTCGCAAGCTCCGGCCTTGCCTCGTCACAACGTTTCGACTCGGCGAGTGCAACGCCGAGATAGAAATGCGGCGTGTAGGCAACATACCAGGTGCCGGAGATAATGATCCGCTCCGTGGACTCGGTGGAGTTTTGCGCGATCGCCTTGCGCATGCTGTCAATCGTCGCCGGCCAGTCCTTTTTGCTGTAAGCACGGATGCCATTCCGAAAGTCGCTGCGGTAATCGGCGCGCAGCGCAACGGCTCCAAGAAGGAGGATCGCGACGGCAAGAGGACGTGTGTGTGACACGGACACCATCATTCTAACGGTAGAATGTCCGCCTAACTCGTTCGAGAAAGGACGTGAGACCCCATGTCAAAGTGGCTCAGCAGCACCCTTCTCTTCGTCTTCTTCACTGTGCCGGCATTCGGGGCAAATCTCGATCTCACTCCCCTGCAACGGAGCCTGCAGTTCAACTTCAGCTTTCCGGGTGCGCGGTCGCTCGGAATGGGCGGAGCATTCATCGGCCGCGCCGACGACGCATCCGCCGCGGAGGCGAATCCCGCCGGCCTCACTGTCATTGTGAAACCGGAGGTCACCTTCGAGTTGCGGCAACTCGACTACGCTGAAAAGGTCCCGTTCGGTATCGCTGGTTCGACAGGAGGCCAGATCAAGGTTTCCGACCAGCACACCACGCCCTCGTTTTTCAGCGTCGTATTCCCCTCGGGACACTCCACCATCGCGCTCTACTACTCGCGCCCATTTGATTACCAACAGAGCGCGTCCCTGAGTACAGGAAACGGTGTTCTGGGCACGGTCGCCGGTCAGCAGTTCTTTTTTGGCGACGCTCCCGGAAACTTCTCCGTTCATTACAAGACCGAAGCCTTTGGCGTCAGCGGAGCCTGGAAGCTGGGCCAGATGTCATTCGGTCTGAGTGCACGGCGGCAACGATTCAAAGGGATTTCAACGTTCGCTGATTACGACGTTGCGCTCTCCGGTGGTTCCATCGTCAAGGGCTCGCCATCGCCCACTCTCTTCGGCAGAATTGAAGGAAGCGATACACAGTATGCATACACGGCCGGATGGAAATGGGCCTCGCAATCGGAGAACTTCAGCGTCGGAGCCGTCTATAAGTCAGGCTCGGACTATTCCGTCAAAGAGTGCAATCCAAATTCGGCGTCAGAGCGTTGCACATCAGCAAACGCGCTCCCATCGAGTTTTGAAGTGCCAACGCAATACGGCGCCGGCGTATCTATCCGCCCGGCGCCGGGCGTCACTTTGAACGCCGATGTCGTTCATGTGCAATACAGCCGGCTGCTAAAGCACTTTGAGCCAGCCGAATTCTGTGCCGGGGCTTCGATCTGTAAACCCGCCACCAGTCTGGGATTCGACATTCCAGACGTAAATGAAATTCATCTGGGCGGTGAATGGGCGTTCCCTGCCGCACGGATTCCGTTCGCACTTCGTGCCGGATGGTGGCACGATCCGGATCACACGCTGCGTTATCGTGGACCGACGACGAGCTCGGACCCTTTCGAAAAGGCAGCAATGCAGTACTCCGCATTCAGATATCCGGGTGAAAAGGCGCAGAATCACATCGCCTTCGGTGTCGGCTACATCGCGCCTTCGTTCGAGATCAACGCGGCCTACGATCACTCCTCGCTGGCCAGGACTGCGTCCCTCTCCGCACTGAAGCGCTTCTGACGCAATGCAGAGTCGCCGGCGTGTCGAAACGCCGGCGACTTCAGCGCAATGAAACCCTCATGCCGGGCGCTCAGTGTTTGACAGCACGCGTACGCGCCGGTTTCGTTTGAGCGGGCGGCGCGGTTCCCTGGATTCCGCGCATGGTGTTGTTTTCCGTATCGGCGACGATCAGCGTTCCGTCCGGTGCAGTCGTCACGCCGAGAGGAGTATTGAAGGTCGCATCCGAGCCGTTGCCATTGCTCGAGCCCGAACCGCCCGAACCGGCGACGGTCGTAATCGATCCGCCGGACCCGACCTCCTTGACAGTGTTCGATCCGGGATCCGTCACATAGACACCACCGCCCGGCGAGGGAGCGATACCACTCGCGCAGCAGCCCATGGTCAGTACGCCTCCGCCCGCCGCTGCCGGCACCGTCATTGTGCTGACGATATTTGAGGTGTTGATCCTGCGAACCGCATTGTTGCCTGTGTCGAGGACGTATACCGTTCCGTCAGAATCGATGGTCAATCCGCGCGGACCGTTGAACTGCGCCTTGTCGGGCGGGCCGTCCGTGAGGCCAGCCTCTCCCGTTCCGATGACGGTCTCCACGCCGTTGGCAATACGCGTAATCGTGTGATTGCCCCAATTGGAAACGTAAATGACCCCGGCCTTCACATTGATTGCAAGACCCGCAGTGAGCTTTGTGGTCAGACGGGAGCATGACGCGCACGGTCTCCCGTTCGAATCGAGTGGATTCGTCACGTTGCCGAGGGGATCGATATGCCGCCGGAGATTGTTGTCGATGACCTCGAGAGAGCCGTCAGGATTGGCGACGATCGCGCCAACATAGTTGCTGAAGTCGAACGTTGCCGCGGTCCGGAATCCATAGTCACGGCCGGCAACGCCGGGCTTACCCGCCCACGTTTCCGTCGTGCCGTCAGGATGGATTTTGCGGATCGTGTGATTGCTGTCGAGAACGAAAATGTCATAGGAAGCCGCGTCGCTCCCGAATCTGGACGACGCTCCGGGAGTCGCAACGGTCGCCACCGCAAACGGTTGCTTGAACTGCGCGACTGCCGGCGCGCCATCCGCGGAACCCGCCTTCCCCGTTCCGGCCAGCGACGTCACGGTGGGCGGCGGCGCGTTGTTGACCGTGACCGTCGCCGTCTTCGTCACCACACCTCCATCGCTCGCAGCAGTAAGCGTATAGGTCGTCGTTCTCGAAGGGCTCACCGTCTTGCTGCCACCGGCGCGGTCGACGACGCCAATACCCTGATCGATCATGGCCGAAGCCGCACCAGTAATTGCCCAACTGAGCGTTGCAGCATTCCCGCCGGTCACGGACGCCGGCACCGGATTGAACGTGATAATGACGGGCGCGGGGACTGGCCGCACAGTCAGTGTTGCGGAGGAGGTCACCGTGCCTGCCTGCCCCGAGACGGTCAGCTTGTAGGTCGTCGTCGCCGAAGGGCTTACCTGGACCGTGTTCGACGCGGGAAGATTCGCTCCATAGTTGTCGATCGTCACGGTGCCACCAGACGTCGACCAGACGAGCGACGCGCTCTCGCCGGTGTGAATCTCGTCGGGATGCACGGCGATGCCGCCTGTGACCGGTTCGATCGCGCTGACCAGGACCGCGGCCTGGGCGTTCCCCGACCCCAGCGCCGACGGCAATGTGGCGGTCAGCGCGGCTGTCCCCTCCTTGATCGCTGTGACCGTGAAAGAGGCCGACGTCGAGCCGGCGGGAATGACGACGGAAGCGGGAACCGTCGCGGCAGCCGTATTGGAGGAGCGCAGAGTGATCGTCGTATTGGTGAGCTGGGACGGTCCGATGATGACTTTGGGCGACGCCGAGCCGCCCTCGGACAGAGCAATCGTCGACGGCGAAATTGCGATGGTCGGATTGCTGACCGTCGCCGAGCAACTCGATGTCAGCGAGCCAAGGGAGGCGGGCATCGTCGCTGTAATCGATGCTGTCCCGGACGCGACACCAGTGACCGCGAATGTTGCGGTCGTCTGCCCCGTGGGTATGTTGACGGAGGAGGGAACGGTCGCAACCGACGGATTACCGGATGCGAGTGTCACCGTCGTGGCCGACGATTGTGCCGCGCCGATGGTCACCGTGCCCGTGCCCGTTCCACCGACAAAAACACTGCCCGATGGGCACGCCAGGCTGACGGTGACATTCGGAACCGTGATGCAGCCGTCGACCAGAGAGAGGTTGCTGGGGCTCGTTTCCGTGACATTGGCCGAGGAATTCGAGAGATTCGTCTGCGATACCGTCGGGTCGACCGTGAGAGTGATCGTCGTACCGGAGGCCACACCGCTGGCGAGGGTGATGGCGGCGTTCGCAACTTTCTGCCCCGGCAGCGCAGCGTTCGAAGTGAAAGGAATCGGGTTGGTAAGCTCGTCGTAGGATGCGACGTAGCTGAATGTCGTTGCCGTACGCGTCGAACCGCCGAACGACGGCGTGAGCGATTGCGTAATTCCGGCAGCCGTCGTCGTGACGATGAGCTTCCCGTTGCCATCCGTCGCAACGGCGGACGCGGGAGTGGGTGTCACGCGAAACGAAAACGCCTGGAGCTTGTTCCCTGAGGATTGATCGACGCCCAGCGGAGTGCCGCTCTTGTCCCGGATGTAGATGGGGACGTTGACCACACTTCCAGCGCTTCCGGAGATGCAGGGTGTGCCGCCCACGGTGAGCGTGTCCTGTGCCACCAGGAGCGCAGGAAAAAGCACTGACGCCACAAACCAGACTGCGAGGATTCGCGAGCGGGACATGAGCGGCCTCTCCCTTGTGCAAACCTCTGTACGGAATGACGCGCTCGTGCAGAAGTTCACGAAGTCATTCACTGCATGTACTCCGGGCAAGGGACCATCATAGCCGATGATCTTGAGAAGTAATGCCGTTCGTATTACTCTTTTGGTTCTCCCGCTTCAGTGATGTGCACGAAAAAACATTATGCGATGCCGGCTCTTCGCTGTTCTGTCGTTTTCGCTGTTGGCGGCCTCTGTCTGCGCTCAGGACGTCCTGACGGTCGGCGGAACCCTGTGCCGTGCCGGCACGCCGGGCAGTATTGTCACGGTTCCCGTGTACATCCGTGATGTCCCGGGGACTCCGCTCGGCCCGGACGCGGGGGCGGGCAAGTACATCGAGGGCTACGCGTTTCGAGTCACTTTCACCAATGCAGCTCAGATCAATGCGACCAATGGCGCGTTGGCGGTCTCAGGAGCCGACGCGGGCATCATCACAGGATCCCTGCCCGAATCGTATTACTCGCATGCCGGAACAACGGACTTCGCGTTTTTGCGGGCGTTCGCCGAGGCGGGAACGACACTCCCCTTCAATCAAACGGCAGCCGCGCCGGGAGATCAGGTTGCAACACTGAGCGTGCAGTTGGCCGCGACTGCCACGCCGGGAACGACGATTGGGATTACGCTCGACTCCAACCCTGCGCATACGGTGCTCGGAAATGATGGAGGCACGCTCGGCGAGTCGAGCGGTAACGGCCTGACGCTCGTCGACGGCTGCATTACCGTGATTGCGTCAGGAGGCATTCTGGCGACAGGGACATCGACCAGCACAATTGATCTCTCGTGGAGCGGCAGCGCGCCGCGCTACAAGATCGAACGCCGCACAGCAGCCCTCGACTGGACTTCCATCGGCACGAACTTCACCGGAAACTCGTACACGGATTCCGGCCTGACGGCGAGCAGGGCCTATGCGTATCGGGTGACGCCCCTGGATGCCGGCGGCAATCCTGCCGGCTCGGCAAGTGCGCCGGATCTTGCCAACACATACGACTTCGGAACGATCGCAGCGGGCCAGGTGATCCGCGCATCGACGATGAACACGTTCGCATCCGCCACCAATGAGGCGCGCACAGTGGCGAGGATCGGCACGGCATCGCTCAATGTCAGCGCCGGACAGAGGATTTCCGTATCCGATGTGACGGCGCTGCGGTCCGCGATCGACGGCGCGCGGTCCGGACTCGCAATGCCGCAGTTCTCCTACACCAACACACTGACGCCTCAGATCACAAAGATGAAGGCGCAGGACCTGCTCGATCTTCGTGAGGCGCTCAAGTAGCGCTCAATTGAGCGGGGCCGGACCATTGTGGTTCACATAGAGCGTCATATAGAAGATGTCGAGCGGCGAAAGGATTCCATCGCCGTTGACATCTCCCGGCGGGTATTGGACGAACGTGAAGGAATTGTCCTTGTACCCGAATTGTGAATCAGGATTGGTTACAGTCAACGAGAAGGTCCCCGGACTCGCCGCCTTTGTGGTCGCAACGATTCTCGTCGCGGTCACCGACGTTGGTGCATTGAAAGAATATCCAAGGGTTGCGCCAGCCTGAAAGTTCAGGCCATCGACAGTCACGGTCGTATTGCCGCAAGTGCGTGCAGTTGCCGGACTCACGGCAGTTACCACGGGCGGAGGTGGCGACATCGCTGTGGGAACGAAAATAAAGCCTAATGGATAGCCATTCGACGAAGGGCCGCCGCCTGCGATCAGAACCTTGTGTCCGGACGGGCAGCCGTTGCAGTTCGCAACGTCGGGATAACTTGCCGCAAAGACTCTTGGATAAAAACCATAACTCTCGCTGATGGGCAGGACTGAAAAGGTGTTCGCGATGGGGTCATAGAGCTCGAGGACCCGGGAACTGCCAGAGCTCGTGTCGAAACTCGAACCCGCGATTACGATTTTTCCGTCGTCAAGCGTCACGGCAACATGGTAGTTACGATAGGTGTTGTCGCTCGGGCCGGACACGAAGAATCCCCCGGCGGAGGGATCGTAGAGCTCCGACGTCGCCGGATAGCGGGCGTCGCCGCCCAGCAACAGCACCTTACAGGACGACAAGAGGTTCGCTGTATGGCCGTGCCGCGCACGGACCATAGGGGGAAGGAACGAGGTCCGGAAACTCGCAGTTACCGGATCGTAGAGATCGGCAGTGCGGGAGAATCCGCCGGCGATCAGAACCTTCCCGTCACACAGGACCGTCGCGGTATGGTCGGTGTGACCAGCGAGTGGTGAGTCGGAAGTCGCGGTAAAGGATTGTGCATTCGGGTCGTAGATTTCGGCGCTCCCCGAATAATCTCCGCCGACGATGAGGACCTTGCCGTCACTCAGCTTTGTCGCGGTGTGACCACCGCGCGGCGCAACCGGATTTCCGGTCGTTCGAGTGAACGAATTGTCGCCGGGATTGAAAATCTCAGACGTGTAATAAGACGGGTACGAGTCGCCACCTACGATCAGGACCGTTCCATTGTCGAGTAATGTGGCAGTAAGCCTGCTGCGCGGCCCGTCGTTCATCGATGCCGTGACCGTTGTAAAGGTCTTCGAGGCCGGGTTCCAGATCTCGGCGTCGCAGCCTTCCGGATTGCACCCCGTATATTGGTTTCCTCCGAAAATGACCACCCGGCCGTCATTCAACGTTACGGCCGCCGCGCCGCCGCGGCCCCAACGCATCTGAACCGATCCTGGCGGTTCGATCGACGCGCCCCTCGCCAGGTGTGCCACCGCACAGAGTGCAAGCACTGCAATCGTTCTTCTAGTCATGAGTCAGTTCACCGGTGGCGGGCCGCCAGCGTACAAGTATTGGCACATGTATCGTGTGTCGGAGTTCAAATCGAGAACTCCATCGCCGTTCGCATCGCCGGACTGCACGGCGCGAAACTCAAAGGCGATCGAGCCGTATTGCGCGTCGGGGTTGAAGACAGAGATGGTAGTCATACCAGCCGACTGTGCGGTCGTCGTCCCCGTGACGCGAGTCGGTGTCACCGTATCGGTCGTCGCGGAACTGAGACGGGCGCCTGTCTGAAAATTGGCGCCGTCGATCGTGAGGCTTGTGCCGCCACAAGTGCGTCCGAACAACGGTGTAATGGCGGTCAGAGTCGGAGGCGGGGGCGACATGTTCGTCGGAACCCAGACAAAGGCGTCGATCGTGGACGAATTGCCCTGGAGGTTTCCCCCACCGGCGACGAGAATCTTCATCCCCGATGGGCAACCGCCGCAGTCACCAGTCGAAGGGTACGCGGCGGTGGCTCGGGCGTAGTTGTAGGGGTAGAACGACCCTGACAACGGCTCGACGGTGATGGACTTGGTTGAAGGTCTGTATCTCAGGAAGGGTTGGTAGTTCTGCGTGATGAACAAGACGTCGCCATCATCCAGAAGGAATGCGGCGTGATCGAAAGCCGGCTGCAGATAGTAAGCAGGCGGATCGAGCTCGCTAATGTGGGAAAACGTATGAGCATTCACGTCGTAAAGCTCGCCGCTGGCAAACGGCGAGCCCGAGGCGCCATTCTCGCCGCCGAATAACAACACCTGTGAGCACGAGATTCGTGTCGCAGTATGCAGTACACGGGAAGCGGTCATCACCGGGGCATACGGATCGAGGGGATTCATCGGACTGAAGCTGTTGGTGTTGGGATCATAGATCTCCGCATTCGGACTGCCGGTGCTGCCGGAGCAGTTAGGACAGTAGCTGCCTCCGGCGATGAGAACCGTGCCGTCGCACAGCAGGGTTGCGCTGTGCCCGGAGTGGGAAAAGATCATATCGTTGGCCGTCGCGGTAAACGTCTTCGGACCTGGATCGTAGATTTGAGCTTTATTGGTGCTGGCGTCCCCTCCCGCGATCAATACTTTGCCGTTATTGAGCTTCGTTGCCGATGCGAAAGGGCCGACGCTGACAAACGGATAGGAGATCGTCGAAAAGGTCTGCAAATTCGGATCGTAGATCTCGGCCGGATAGGTTCCAGCGCCTCCCACAATCAGGACTGTGCCGTCGTCGAGAAGAGTCGCCGTATGACGTTGTCTGTAATAAGCCATCCGCCCGACTGCTGTAAATGTCCGTGTATTGCCATTCCAGATTTCCGCCGTGCGGCCGGAATATCCGCCCGTAATCAGAACAGTTCCATCGAGCAGCGTCGTGGCCTGCGCGCCATTCCGGTAGAACTTCATTCTCAGGTTCAGCTCGAGAGAGCTGGCCATCGCCGGGACTGCGACTACCGCGTACACCAGCAGTGTTGCCACCACGGCGTCACGCAACGAAAGATTGCGCCTCGGACTGCCCACCGGACCTCCTCGACGACCGACCACTTGCTGAAGGGAAGTCATAATTCTACCAGAATCATGGGAAGATGAAGTCCATGCGGCCCACGTGCTTTCTGCTGCTCGTCCCTTTCCTCACTCCCTTCGCCCAGGCACAGCTCCCCACGCTGTCCAAGACCTACATCGTCGTCACCGACCGATTCTCCAATCAGATCATTCGCTACAACACGGACGGCACACTGCACGACAACTTCGTCGCTTCCGTGAATCCCGAGGCGGTGGTCTTTGGTCCGGATCAGAATCTCTATCTGACCGGCTTCAATGCGGGAACCGTCGATCGCTTCAACGGAGATACCGGCAACATCATCGGCCGCTTCATCACGGGCGGGTCGCTCGCCGGACCCGAGGGCCTGACCTTCGGGCCGGACGGAAACCTGTACGTCGTCGACCGTGTTCAGTCGGCGGTCCTCCGGTACGACGGTGCGACCGGCGCCTTCATGGATCTCTTCGTCAAGCCCCGGTCGGGCGGTCTCACAGGCGCTGCCGCGATCACATTCGGCCCCGACGGCAATCTCTACCTGACGAGCGGTTCCGTGAGCCAGGATGGCAGCGGCGTCAATAACCCACAAGTGCTTCGATACGACGGCAAGACGGGCGCTTTCAAGGATGTCTTCATCAGCCCCGGCAGCGGCGGTCTCGAGAATCCGTTTTTTCTACTCTTCGGTCCTGATGGCAATCTGTATATTTCGGCCGTCACGAAGAACAGCGTGCTGCGTTACAACGGAAAGACCGGCGCCTTCATCGACGCGTTCATACAACCCAACAGCGGCGGCCTTTCCCGTCCCACCGGCATGGCGTTTGGCCCCGACGGCCGCTTCTACGTCGCATCGGCGTTCGCACCGACGATCGCGATTCTGCGCTACGACGCGAAAACCGGCGCCTTCATCGACAATTTCATCCGGGAAGGAACCGGGGGATTGGAAGGTCCAACGGACGTCATCTTCTATACATTCGAATCGCAGATCGCAGCGACCGGGCACGATAGTGCAGTGGCCACCGATCCCGCCGGCAATCGACTCGTGGTGTGGGTCGACAACGATCAGATCAAGGAACAACCCTTCAATGCGAGCGGACAGGCAACCGCATCGCCGCGCGTGATCAGCTCCGCCAGCGATCGAAACGCGCATCCCGATGTCGTTGCACTCGATACCAGCTCCTATCTCGTCGCGTGGGAAGCCGTTTCGACATCGGGCAAAGCAGGAGGCGAGGCCACAGCATCCGGCAGCCGCATCATCATCGTGCCGGTCAACGGCGGAGGCGCGCCTTCGCCACCCAAGACCATCTCGCAACCATCGCCCGGAACCGGCGACTCCGCTCCGAAAGTCGCGCCGGTGAAACATGGCTTCAAGGCTGCGGTCACATGGGGACGGACCGATTCAACGGGCCGCGGCACCGCCGTGGTGGGCCGCATCGTGAACAACGACGGATCACCTTCCGGATCGGAAGTCAGCATCGGCACGCCGGCGAGCAATTCCTCGGACGAGTCGCCGGTCATCGCGTCAGACGGGAGCGAGGGCCTCACCATCGCCTGGCAGCGGCGGCGGCTGGACAACAGTTCGACGATGATCGTCGCCGGTACGCTGGACAGCTCGCTCGGCACGACGTCGCCGCTGAACGTGATCGATGACGGCACGAGCGGCAGGCCCGCGGATCCGTCGATCGGTGAGAATTCTTCCGGGCGCACTCTCCTCGTCTGGTCTCGCGATCCCCTGCTGCAACAGCTGGTTAGTTCCGCGGGAGCGAGCGCGAAGCGGATCATCATCGTGCCCATCGGCGGAGGCGGCGCTCCGGTCACTGCGCCGGCACCGATCAGCGCCGATCCGGCGAAACAGGCGAGCAAACCGCGCATCATCATGAGCGACGGAGCCGCGGCCGGCGTCGTCTGGCAGTACGGCGGCAGCAACGGATCCGGCCAGGGCGTCTACGGCCGCTCCGTCCTGACGAACGGCAATCAGGCAAAAACCGAGTTCGTAGTCACCGACGCGTTAACGGGCAGCGAGTCGTTCGGCGCCCCCGCCGTCGCAATCAACTCCGGCGGGCAGTTGACGATCTCCTCGGACAAGACGGCCTCCGGCAGCGCCGCGGGCATCTTCACCCGAACGAAGGGGACCGATTTCCCCCCGGTGACTCATCGCCGCGTGACGAAACACTCCGAGGATGGAGCGCTCATCGTGCCCACTGTGCCGTGGCACGCGCGTTAGGGCATCGTTGGGAAGAGCGAAGACTGGTAAGCGGGACAAGCTGAGAGCTTGGCCTACGCCTATTGGGGTTGGGCGACGCGGGCGAGGTATTCGTCTGCATCGATCGCGTCGAGCGGCGCCTCGAAGCGCTTGCTCCTGGAGGCTTCGACGACGACCGTCTGCGTCAGCGTTTTGCCCGAGTTGGGATTGGTGATGACGACGGTGTAAGCGCCGGCGGGAAGGCTCATCGTGACCGGCGTGTAAAGCGGCTGGGTCACGCGCTCGGTCTTCGTCGCGTTGTCGCGAATCGATTTCACCTCGCCCCACGGCAGCGCATTGATGACGAGCTCGCCGGTTCCCGGCGCGGCCGCGGGAAGTGGCGTGGCCGGCATCGACGGAGTGGTCGCCAGCGCCGCCGACTGTGTCGTCGTCGCGGTGACGACAGGCTGCGACGATGTCGTGGTGATGGCCGGAGCCTTCACAGCCGGGCGCGTCAGGTAGTAGACCGCCGCGCCGACGACCAGGAGAGAGGCGGCGGACGCGCCGATGATCCGCGCCAGCGGCTGACGCGGCTTCTCTGTTTTCTCCTGTCCGGCCTTCTCTCGCGCGAGTGCGCGCTCGCGTTCCCTGGCCGCCTTTTCTTCGGCGCGCCTGCGATCGGCTTCCTCTTTTTTCAGCCGGGCCGCGGATTCCTTCGCAGCGCGTTCCTCCGCCGCTTTCTGTTCCTTCTCGCGGCGCAGCCGCGCGGCCTCTTCGGCGTCGCGCTGTTTCTTCTCGGCTCGCAGTTCATCGAGACGGGCGCGGACCGCATCGCTTTGCGCGGCGCGTGGCCAGGCCTTCAGATATTGTTCGAGGGCCTCGATCGTTCCCTGACCGAGCGCTGAACTCGCGGCCTCGGCGGCCTGCTTCGCCGACAGCTCGCGCTGTTCTGCCTCGCGCTGTGCACGCTCCTGCGCCGTCTCGCGGTCACGCGCAGAGGCGAGGCGCCGGCGCGCGTCACCGGCAAACTCCGAAGAGGGATGGGCGGTGAGGAACTCGTCCCAGCCTTTCGAGGTATCGGCGGCGGCCGCCGCCTCGAAATCGCGGGCAATCTGTTCGAGAGCCTGCAGGCGCCCTTTGGCTTCCTCGACCCGTCCCGCTGGATGCTTGGCGAGATAGTCGCGCCAGGCCGGCACCGTGTTCTGCTTTTCGGCTGCCAGCCAGTTGCGCCGCTCGGCCTCGCGATCTTCGGTAAGCTGCAGCCTCTGGTTAGCCGCGGCTGCGCGCGGTGAGGTGCCATAGAGGCGCAGCCAGGTTCGCCAGGCCTCGCTCGTATCCTCCGATTCCGCGTTGACCCATGCCGCTTCGCGCGACTCGGCGATTCCCAGCGCCTTGCGCGCCTCATCCGACCGCACCGATCGTTCGTGCGCGGAAAGAAAATCCTTCCAGCCCTCAACCGTATCCACAGTGGAGGCACGCTCGAAATCGCGCGCCGCCTGCTCCGCCTGGGCCACCCGCGTCTCGGCCTCGGCCCGGCGCGCCGCCGGATGCTTCGCCAGGTACTCGCGCCAGGCCGCCGGTGTACCGGCCTCCTCCGCCGCGAGCCAGTCATTCTGTTCGAGCTCGCGGCTTACGGCCCGCTGCAATCTCTGGTTAGCCTCCGCGGCACGCGATGAACTGCCATGGATACGCAGCCATGCCCGCCAGGCTTCGCTCGTATCCTCCACTTCGGCTTTCGTCCAGTCCGACTCCCGCGACTCTGCAGAATGAAGTGCCCTGCGTGCCTGGTCCTCGAGCGGCGACTGTTCGTGAGCGGAAAGAAACTCCTTCCAGCCCTGGGCGGTGTCCAGTTTGGCAGCCCGCTCGAACTCGCGTTCCGCGCGCTCCGCCAGCGCGAGCCGTTTCTCGGCCTCGGCCCGGCGCCCCGCCGGATGCTTCGCCAGATACTCCCGCCAGCCTGCTGGTGTGCCGGCCTTCTCCGCGGCAAGCCATCCGCGCATCTCCAGCTCCCGCGCTTCGGCTAGCTGCAACCGCTGGTTAGCCTCGGCGGAACGCGCACCAGTGCCATAAACGCGCAGATAGGCGCGCCACGCATCGCTCGTATCTTCGCTCTCCGCTTTCTTCCATGCCTGCTCGCGTGCCTTCGACGCAGCGAGACGCGCCCGCGCCTCGGGCGCCTGCTCCGACGTTCCGTGCGCGGCGAGAAAGGCACTCCAGCTCTGCGGCGTGTCAGCGGCAACCGCGGCGCTGAAATCGCGCGCGGCCTGCTCCTGCTTTTCAGCCGCGGAGAGGTTTTCCCGCGCCCGCGCTGCACGTGACGACGATCCGAACCGGCTCAGATAGTCGCGCCAGGCATCCGACGTCCGCGACTCTTCTGCCGCTTTCCAACTGCCGGCTTCGTCTTCGGCATCGCGGGCAAGTTCGAGCCTCTGCTCTGCTTCTTCACGACGAGCGTCCGGGTGCCTGGACAAATAGTCCCGCCACGCGGCCGGCGTATTGCGCGCCGATGCATCACGCCAATCCTGCTCTTCCTGCTCCCGTTTCTTCGCGACCTGAAGCCGCCGGCGCGCTTCGGCCGCCTGTGCGGAATCGGGATACGCATCGGCATACGCCTGCCAGACCGCGCTCGTATCCTTCGACTCTGCGTCGGACCATGCCTTCTCGCGTGCCATGGCCGTGGCCTGCTGTTCGCGAGCACGAGCCGCAAGCGATGACTGCGCATGTTTCGACAGGAATCGGTTCCAGGCCGCCGCCGTGTTCTCGCGTGCCGCGGCCTCGTACTCGCGGGCGGCAAGCTCCTCGGCCTCGACAGCGGCGAGTCGCTCCCGCGCCTCCTTCGCACGATCCGACTGGGCGAAACTCGCGAGATATGTGCGCCAGGCGTCCGCCGTCGCAGCCGCCTTTGCGGCATTCCATGCGGTCACTTCCGCTTCGGCGAACTCCGCGGCGGCAAGACGCCGCTTCGCTTCGTCCCGGCGGCCATCCGGATGCTTCGCCAGATATTCGCGCCAGGCAGCGGACGTATCGGCAGCGCCCGCGCTGATCCAGTCATGCTGTTCCTGTTCACGCCTCTTCGCGGCATCGAGCCTCCGGCGCGCATCGTCTTTCCGAGACGATGCCGGAAAGGTCTCGAGATACTCGAGCCAGGCATCGCTGGTCTCTTCCTCGCTGGCCCGCGACCATGCCTCTTCCTCGGCAGCGCGCTGCTGCAGAAGCTCGAGGAACTCTCGCGCCTCTTCCGCACGCTCCGATTGCCCGAATTTCTCGAGATATTTCTGCCAGGCCTCGATCGAGTCCGCGCGGGCGGCGGCGTTCCAGGCGCGTTCCTCTTCCTCGCGTGCAGCCGCGATCGCGAGGCGCTCCTTCGCCTCTCCGACGCGCGGCGAGGTGGCGTGGTGCTCGATGAAATCGCGCCACGACTTCGACGAATCGGCACGCGACGCAGCATTCCACGCCTTCTCTTCGGCTTCACGGCGCCGCGCCGCCGCAAGGCCATCACGCGCGCGAGGCGCGTCCGCTCCTTCCGGATAGTTGCGAAGGAACAATTCCCAGGCACGGACCGAATCAGCGTCCGCGGCCGTCTCGAACGCGCGCCGTTCCGCTTCCTCCGCTTCGATGTTCTCCAGCCGCCGTCGCGCGCGCGAGGCGAGATCGGAGCCCGGATATTTTTCGAGAAAGCGGTTCCAGGCCTCAGCGGTGTCGGCGGCGGCCGCATCGTTGTAGTCCTTCTCCTCGCGCTGCTCGAGCTCCTTGCGCTTCGCGCGCGCCTGTGCCGCAAACGAGGAGCCGGGATACTTCTTGAGAAAGTCGCCCCACGACTTCGGCGAATCGGCCGCGAGCGCCGCTTCCCACGCGATCTGTTCCGAGCGTGAAGGCTTCGCCGCCAGCAGATCCTGCATGTCGACGACCGCAGTCTTGTCGACCCTGGCCTCGACATTCCCCACCTCGCGGAGCGCGGCAGCAAACTCGGCCGCCGTCTGAAAACGATCATCGGGATCGCGTTGCAGCGCGCGCATGATCACGTCGCGCAGCTTCTGGGGCACGCGCCCGTTGGGATCCGTCTGCGCAAATCCGCGCAGCTCGCCCGAAATGTGCGCGGCGATGATGGCCCGGTAGTCGCTGGAGCGAAACGGCAGAGCGCCCGTGAGCAACTCGTACATCACGACACCCAGCGAATAAAGATCGCTGCGCTGATCGACATCGCCGCCGAATTGTTCGGGCGATGCGTACGTAACCTTGCCGATGAACTTTCCCGCGACCGTGAGACTCTGCGAGGCCTCCATCGATTTGGCGATGCCAAGGTCGATGAGCTTGATCAGAGGCTTGTTGTCGGCATCCTTCGTCAACATCAGGTTGTCGGGCGAGATGTCGCGATGGACGAGGCCGCGTTCGTGAAGATATTGAAGAGCACCGAGAGTCTGAACGCCAATGTCGATCACACGGGGCGTTTCGATCGTGTTTCCGGAGTTGGCCAGCACCTGACGGATGTCCAGTCCGTCGATGTACTCCATGACGATGTAGGCGGTACCGCTGCTCGTGATGTCGAAGTCGAAGACGCGGGCGATACTGGAATGGTTGAATTGATAACCGCGGCGGGCCTCGCTGAAGAAGCGCGCTTTCTCGGCCTCGTTATCGGAATACTTCGCCGTCTTGATGACGCGAACGTCCTGCAGGTGGCGGTGACGGACCTTGTAGACGGAGCCCATCCCACCCTCGCCCATTTTGTCGAGGATCTCGTACTTCGATTCGATTTCTCGATCGAGGGGACCCGCCATGCTGGTTGAAACGCCGTTTCCTGCTCATGATAGAGGAGTGTGGACGCGTTAGCCGCTGCAGGCTGGTCAGTATCGCTCTGTCGCCCACCCTCGCTTCAACTTCTCCGCCGGGATGCTCGACATGTAGGGCTTGATGTCGAGGATCGGCGTTCCGTCGAGCATGTCGACGCCGTGCACGTGCAGCTCGTTGCCCTCGCGGCGCAGCAGCTCGACAACCGTCAGCGCGATCGGGTTGGGCCGTTTCGGCGAGCGCGTCGCGAAGACGCCGTGCAGTTCCGCCTCGCCCGGAGGGGCGCCGAGGAGCTCGTAGCCCTCCGAGCGGTCGAAGACCCAGATCACGAACAGGTGCGAGAAACCTTCGATGTCCTTGAGACCCTCTTCGAACTCCGGGAGGATCTCCAGGACGCCATCCATCTCATGCTTCGCGCCCGGCCCTTTCGGGATCTCGGAAGTCTGCTGGAAGGGCGTGCGGACGAAGCCGATGGCTCGCGGGATGAAGAGGGGATTCATCCCGCGAGCATACCCGTTCTCAGAAGCCGAACGAGTATCCGAACTCGACTTCATACTCGTGCATCTTCAGCTCGATCTGCTGCGCTCCCGGAGCTTCGAGCGGATTCGCGCCGCGCACACTCTTCGACGGCGCATACATCACCGCCATGTTGAAGCGCCCCGGCCGGTTGCCGAGGGCCGTGCTGAAGCCGAACGTGACGTGCTCCTGTACGACGCCCGGCGCCAGAATGTTGAACAGCACCTCGCTCTGCGGAACCGGCTGATCGCATTTCGAGAAGCCCGCCCGCCACGTCCAGGCCTCACTAACCTTCCACTGCACCCCGGCCTTGTAGACGTTGATGTCCTTCCAGCCGAAGCCCGCGCCGCTCTCGCTTCCCAGGGGCGACGTCACGAGATTCGGCAGCAGCCCGTTGCCCACCGCCGCGACATCGCTGTAATGAATGCGCTGCACGTCGGCCGTCAGCGTCAGAGGCTCCGCCGCCTTGAACGCGATGCCGGCGCTCGCCGATCCGGGAATGTTGAAGCGGCCGTCCTGCGCGAACAGCCCACAGTAGCGGCCGAACTTCGACATCTTGATTGCCGGCGTGTACGACGCACCGAACGAGAACCGCGGCAGCGGCTGCGCGAAGTAGCCGATCTTGTATCCGAGACCGTGCGACCAGCGATAGCCGTTGCCGGTCAGGCAATCGGGATCCGACGAGAACGCTGCGAATGCCTCCAGCCCGCTCGCCTTGAAGCGCTGCTCGGCAATCACCGCACTGATCCCCACCGACTGATTCTCCGTGATGCGATACGAGTACGTCGCGGAGAGAAACATCTGCGCCAGATCGACGCCGGTGTGATTCGATCCATAAAACGTATTCGTCCGATAGTCGGTATTCATTCCGCCGTGCGCCGTGAAGTTCACGGTGAACGCACTCACGTCATTCGGACGGAAGTTGAAACCGGCGGCCGGCATCGGGAAGAGCTTCGACTTGCTCGACACTCTGCCCGGCGTCAGGCCGAACGTCTGCGGATAGCCGGTCGGCGCGCCACGGACCGTGTACTGCCGGTCGGGGCTGAAGAGCGCGAGCGAATACGAGTGGCCGCGCCCCACGAACACACCGAGGGCCGGATTCGTATCGGCATCGAGCGCTTCCTGCGGCAGCGCGGTGGTCGCACCGGCCATCGCCTTGCTCTCCGTACCGACACCATGAAGGAAATACCCATTCGTCGCAAATGCGGCCGGCGCGATCGTGAGTGCAACCGCCGCGAGAACCACAATCCATCTCCTGTTTTTCATCGCTGATTCCTTTCGAGCTCCGGGGCACCGGCGACGCGTGCGAGCAACCGCTCCACTCCGCCGGGAAATAGTCGTTTCATGTCGGCGACGGAGCACTCGCAGGCCCGGCCGATCTCCTCGATCGACGGCACGCGGCCCGTCCTCGCGATCAGCTCCCGCGCGCTCACGATTGCGCGCCAGTGCTTCTCGGCGAGCTTCACTCCGTAGACGCTCGCCACGTCTTCGGCGAGCAGGGGCGTCCAGTCTTCGTCCATCACAACCTCACAGCGCGCTCTGGCCCGCGAGCACGAAGATCCATCGCAGCGACAGACCGCCGATGAGCACGAGCAGAGGCGCAAGCACGATAGGAATGCGGCGCCGTGACTCGATCCGTTCGATCAGCAGCGGCACCGCCATCCCTGCGATCACCACGAGGGACCAGAACACGGCGGTGTACGGCCCTCCGAAAAACAGCGCGGCCGCCGCACGGCCGCGAGCTCCACCCGCGGAAACGAGATCGAGAAAGAAGAGCGCCAGCACCACGGCCTCGGTCGCCATCGCAATCACATCCCAGCGCCGGAACCGGTCGCGCTCTTCCTCGGTGACCGGCAGCAGCATCGCCAGCGCCGCTGCCGCGGAGAATCCGGAAGCCAGAAACAAGGGAGCGAGGAACAACGAGCTCCACACCGCGCGCGCGTTGAGCGTCGCCAGCAGCACGCCCGTGTACGCACCGAGCATGGCACCGAGAGCGACGTTGATCTTCCGCAGCCGGTCTCCGGGCCGGAAGCCAAGGAGAAGTGTGACCGGGTAGATCAGCAGCAGAATCCACGAGCCCCAGGACATGGGCGACGTCACGCGCAGCGCGGTGTAGAAGCGGAAGACATGAAGCTTGTACTCGAGGTCGAGGAAGAGGGCGAGCATCCCCAGCGAGAGGGCGAGCGGCGCGATGAAGATGAAGAGCCGCGCGGCGCGCGACACCGGCTCCTTCTGCAGGCCGGCGATGATCATCACGCCGGCCGTCAGGCCGCCGAGGAAGAGATAGACGATGATCTGCCAGCCCCAGACATGGAGGGCCGGATCGAGCATCGGAGTATGGCGGAAGACGTCGAGTTCGGTCATGGCATCTCTCCCTAACTAAGCGCTGCACCCGCCGCCCTTTTTCTTCGGCCGCGCAATCACTCCGCCTGCGGCAGCGGCAGGCGGAGGCGGAGGCGCGCCGGTGGTCAGCGCCTTCACCAGCGGATCCGCATTCCACGCCGCCATTCCTCCGGCGAGGACGAGCGGCGCGGCCGACTCGACCGCGGGCAGACGTTCGCTCCCTTCGGCAACAACGACGATTCGCCTGCTGTCGGCAGTCAGCTCCGCGAGCGAGGATGCGGGCAGATTGATGGCGCCCGGAATCCGCTCCTTCGCGAACGCAGCCGCGTCGCGGACGTCGATCACGCGCACGCTCCACGGCTCATCCACCACGATCTTCGCGAGTTGAGAGGCCGTGATCGTCTCCGCGCGCGCCGCGCCTCCGCGCGACTCTGATCTCTCGCGGACTCGCGGAGCCGCGGCGACGAGAGCGACGGCCAGCAGTGACGCGAAGACGATCCGGCGCGTCATCAGAGCGGTCTTGCTGCCGCCGAGCATCGCCTCCACCTTTTCGGCGCCGATGAACGCGAGCACCGCCATCAGCGTCACCGCCAGCGCGATCAGCGCAGGCGCCACCTTCACGACGTCATACAGAAACCACGCACCCTTCGGCGCCGCGTTGTGGAACTGGTGAAACTTCGGAATCTGCAGAAGCTCGGAGTAGACGAACGTGCCGGAGATCACGCCGATCACCGTGAAGAGGCCGTCGACATTGCCGGAGCCCATCGCGACGATCGATGTCCCGGGGCAGTAACCGGAGATGATGAATCCGGCGCCGAGGACGAATCCGCCGATGGCCATCGGCCAGATCCAGGTGAGGCTCGCGATCGACTCCGAGATGTCGCGCAGGCTCGTGAGGCCGAGGCCGGACGCAATCACCAGCCCGAGCATCGCGGTCACGATCGCGGTGAACATCACTTTGAAGACGCGCATGTCCCGCAGGTAGAACTGCGCCGCGAGCTTGTCGGCACGTCCGAAGCCGGCCCGCTCCAGCACGAAGCCGAACGCGATGCCGATCAACACCGCGACGATCAATCCTTCCTGACGCGCGGCCGCCGTGAGCGTTGTGAATGGAAAGGTCATGACCACTGTCTCCTCATGAACCAGGCAAAGGCGTAGCCGCCGGCGAAGACCGACAGCATGAAGATCCACGCGCCGGCGGAGAGCACCGCGCCGCCGCTGAGCGCCTGCCCCGACGTGCAGCCGCGGGCGGCACGCGCCGCGAGGCCCATCAGGAGTCCGCCTCCGAAGGCGAACGCGAGGCGTTTCGCGACGCTCGTTCGTGCGTTGCGAATCACCTTCGCGCCGAAACGCCCCGCGGTGATGGCGCCGAGAGCGCCGCCGAGAAAGACGCCAAGGACTTCGAACACGAGCCAGTCATCGAGAACATTCGCGCGATCGCCTCGCGCCGCCGCCAGATTCGGATTCGCCGCGACATGCGACGGCGCAACGATCCCGGCGACGAACACGCCGAAGCGATTCGCCGCACCGGATGCGCCGAGCCCCTTCCCCATCACGAGAAAGGTGGAGAGCAGCACGAGGCCGAGCGCGATGCCGGCGAGATATGGATTCCAGAACTGTTCCGAGCGTTCCATCGTCTCCTCACGTCAGGTAGTAGAGGTTCGGTTTCGTCCCTGCATCCGCACGCAGTTGTTTCCACTGCCGTGAGCGCAGCAGCTTCACGAGATCGCTCGACGGATCGTTGAGATCGCCGAACGTGATCGACTGCGTCGGACAGGCGGACGCGCACGCGGGCAGCAATCCCTTTTCGACGCGATGCAGGCAGAACGTGCACTTGTCCGCATACCCGTCGTGATGGATGTAGCGCGCCTCGTAGGGACAGGCGGCCACACACGCCTTGCAGCCTGTGCAGAGCTCGCGCTGCACGAGCACCACGCCGCCCCTGGCGTAGTAGCTCGCGCCCGTCGGACAGTTCGAGACACACGCCGCATCGCTGCACTGTTCGCAGCGCTCGCTGTGGATCTCGAGCGCAAGCGCGGGATACGTTCCGCGCGTCTCGATCTCGACCCACGAGCGGAAGGCGGCGAGCGCGAGTCCGTTTTCTTCCTTGCACGCGATCACACACGCGCTGCAGCCGACGCAGCGCTTCATGTCGATGGCCATCGCATATCGTTTCGACATCGCTACGCCTCCGCCTTCAGCACGCGCACGAAATTGACGTTCATCCCCGTGCCGCCCATGACCGGATCGGTCGCATACCGCGACACGAGCTCGCTGTCCGAGGCGCCGCGGTGTCTGGCGAACTTCATCCCGTTCGCCGTGTGGCCCCAGCCGTGGACCATGTAGACGCAGTCGCCGCGAATGCGCTCGGTGACCTTCGCGCGAACCGGCAGGCTCTTCACGCCGTCCTGGTTCTCGAGCGTCACGCGATCGCCGTTCTTCACGTCGAGACTCTTCGCCACGAGCGTGTTGAGCCACAGCTCGTTCTCCGGATAGACGGCGCCGGCCAGGCGGTTGTTCGCCATCCGGCCGAATGTGTGCGTCGGTGCGCGTCCCATCAGCAGCCGGAACATTCCGTCGGGCGGCTGCGGGTGCGGCGAATAGTCAGGCAGCGGATCGAATCCCGCGGATGCGAGCGTGCTGCTGAACAACTCGATTTTCTTGCTCGGCGTGTCGAACGACAACGCGAGCCCTTCTTCCTCGCTGACGGGAACGCGCGCGCCCTGCACGACGCCCGTGGCGCGCAGCTTCGCGAGACTCTGCCCCGCCGCTTCCACGCGCCAGCGAACGACATCGAGCGGATGCTGCCAGTCGAAGTAGTCGTGCAGGCCGAGCCGCGCCGCGAGCTCGCGCGCGATCCACCATCCCGGCTTCGAGTCGTACATCGGCTCGACTGCAGGCTGCCGCATCGCGATGAACGGCTCCTTGTACGCCGGCGCCCACACATCGTCGTAGCGCTCGAGGTACGTCGACTCCGGCAGCACGATGTCGCTCCACCCCGTGATCTCCGCCGGCAGCACATCGATCGCGACGAGGAAGTCGAGCTCCTGAATCGCCTTCTCCGTCTGCTGCGGCGCAGGCAACGCCTGCATCAGATTCGTTCCGTAGACCATCCAGCCCTTGAGTTGATAGGGCGCCTTGCCGGGGATCGTCGCGTCGCACACTCCCGACGCGAGCGTCTCGTCCGCGAGCGGATAGAGACTCGGCTCCCGGCGATCGGCCACCGCGCGCGCCGGTTGCTGCGGCTTCCTGCCCGGATACTTCGGCAGCTCCATCGCCGATGGGAGGATGTAGCCGCCGCGCCGTCCCCATGAGCCGAGCAGCGCGGAGAGAATCGCGATGGAGCGCAGCCGCTGCGTGTCATCGCCGTACCACGTGACGTGGCGTCCCGGATGAATCAACGACGCAGGCCGCGCCGATGCGATCAGGCGCGCGCTGTCGCGAATCAACTGCGGCTCGATGCCGGTGATCGGATACGCCCACTCCGGCGTCTTCGATTCGACATGTTTCGCGAGCTGATCGAATCCCTCTGCGTATTTCGCAACATAGTCCGCGTCGTAACGCTTCTCGGTGATGATCACGTTCATCCACGCGAGGAGCAGCGCGATGTCGGTGCCGGGGCGGATCGGCAGCCAGTATTTCGCCTTCGATGCCGCGATCGAGAATCGCGGATCGACGACGACGAGCTCCGCTCCGCGGCCGATTGCGGTCGCGAGCTCCTGCACCTGCGTGTTGTGCATGTTCTCGCCGAGGTGCGAGCCGATGAGCGTGATGCAGCGGGCGTTTTCGATGTCGATCGATTCGGGCGAGCCGAGTCCCTGGCCGAACGTCAGCGTGAATCCGGCTTCGCGCGGGCCGCGGCATTGCGCATACGACGGCGCCGCGACATTCGGCGAGCCATAGGCCTGCATCAGCCGCGTGAACCACGAGCCTCCCCAGCCATGCGTGAACAGCGCGAACGCCTCGGGACCGTACTTCGTGCGAATGGCGTCCATCCGCTTTGCGGTCTCGTCGAGTGCGACGGCCCACGTCACTGCTTCGAACACCTGCTGCCCGCGTTTCGCGCGGCGAATCAGCGGCGTCTTCAGCCGGTCGGGATCGTAGAGGAGCGCCGTCGCCGCTTCACCGCGCGGGCAGAGCCGGCCCTTCGACAATGGATGCGCCGGATTGCCGG
Source organism: Acidobacteriota bacterium (assembly GCA_021325515.1). Lineage (GTDB taxonomy): Bacteria > Acidobacteriota > Thermoanaerobaculia > Gp7-AA8 > Gp7-AA8 > JAJPHC01. The sequence continues at coordinate 532,004 of JAJPHC010000013.1, read as the reverse complement.
TGATCTTCGTGACGCGTCCGTTCTTCACATGCGCGAGCACGCCGCACTTCCAGAAGCAGAGCTCGCAGAACGTCGGCACGACATGATCGCCATCGGTCTTCGGATCAGGGATTGTGCGCGCCTGCAGACTCCACCAATCGGTCGTGAGTCCCGATGCCGCAGCGACGCCGCCGGCCATTGCGCCGATCCGGATGAAATCTCTTCGCGTGAACGCCATCGCGTTTCTCCTGCGATGGAACGAAGAGCGAACGGACTGCCACGAGGCCCGAACGCGTCAACGCGTGCTGTGCGAGGCGGTTACCACGAAGTACGTGCGCGCCGTCACTGTTTCAACGGAACGGAACGTTCGAACGTTTGGAACGAATGGAGCGCGGGCGTCCCGGCCGTCGACCATGGCTCGAGTTTCGTCGCCGGCCGGGACGGCCAGCGACTGCGGGCGAGGACGCCCGCGCTCCTTACAGGCCCGCTTCGCGCATTTTGCGCCAGAGCGTCGTCCGTCCGATGCCCAACGCGCGCGCGGTCGCTTCGCGATTCCAGTGGTGCTCCTCGAGCGCGGTGCGCAAGGCGTCGGACTCGCTCACATGGGCGGGCAGCAGCGGCTCGACGATCTCCGACGGCAGATCTTCCTGCTGCAACGTCTGTCCCCGGCCGACCGCCACCGCGTATTCGATCGCGTTCTCGAGCTCGCGCACATTGCCGGGCCACGAGTAACGGAGCATCGCGCGGATCGCATCGGGCGAGAATCGCAACTCGCGGCCATGACGTCCGGCGACGCGTACGAGCAGATGCCGGGCCAGCGGCTCAATGTCTTCCCGCCGCGCGCGCAGCGGAGGAATCTCGACCGGCACGACGCGAAGGCGATAGTAGAGATCCTCGCGAAAGCGACCTTCGCTGATCGCGCGGCGCAGATCGGCGTTCGTCGCCGCGAGGATGCGCACATCGGCCTTGCGCGTGTGACTCTCGCCGACGCGCTCGAACGTTTTCTCCTGGAGAAAGCGCAGCAGCTTCACCTGCAGTTGCAACGGAAGATCGCCGATCTCGTCGAGAAAGAGAGTGCCGCCTGCCGCGAGCTCGACGCGGCCGATGCGATCACGCACTGCGCCGGTGAAGGCGCCGCGCACATGTCCGAAGAGCTCGCTCTCCAGGAGATCCGCCGGCAGCGCCGCGCAGTTGACGGCGACGAAACGCTGATTCCTGCGCAGCGAATTGGCGTGAATCGCCTGCGCCATCACTTCCTTCCCCGTGCCGCTCTCGCCGGTCAGCAGGATCGTCGCGTCGCTCGTCTGCAGATTTTCGATGAGGTGAAAGAGACGCGTCATCGCCGGAGAGCGCGCGATCATTCCCGCAAATCCGATCGGCGATGCCGTGCCCAGCGCCGGATCATCCTCCGCCGGCCTGAGGATGATCAGATACGCGACATCCGGATCGCAGATCCCTTCGCCATCGCGCTGAAAGGGAGCCGCGCTGCAGGAGACGATGCGCGTGGAGCCGTCGGCAAGCGTCATCGACGCGCGCCAGCCTTCGCGCCGTTCGCCGGAGAGCAGAGCGTCGCGCAGCACGCCTCGTTCCGCGAACAGCTCATCGCCGAGCAGTTCGGAGACGGGACGGCCGGCGAGGGACTGTGCGCCCGCGATGCTGGTGAGCAGCGACGATCCATGAATCACGCGGAAGTCGCGGTCGAGGCAGATGAGCACACGCCCGAACGATTCGAGAACGGCACTCACGGCCATTAGAGCGGCCTTGCTGATCTCGCGGTCGCACCAGCGCATCTCGTCCATCACTCACTTCTCTTTCAGGTCGCGAAGCCAGGTCCAGACAGCGACGGAGGAAGGCATACCGATGATGCTCGCCGCCAGCGCCACGACCTGGTTCAACTCCTCGCGTGAAATCCCCATGGCGATCGCCTTCCGTCCGCTGGAGTGCACGGCACCTTCGCGCATCGCACCGATGGCGATCCCCAGTTTCACCAGACGCGCAGTTCGCTCGTCGAGCGGCCCCTCGGCCAAGGCATCGCCGAGGAGATCCCACGCCTGGCGAAGGGTGGGAAATGTCGCGCTGAACTCGTCGAAGGCTCGCGGAGGCTTCGGTAGTTTCTTCATACGGTCACCAGCTCCTCTTCCACCGCGCGGCTAACCGGCGGCTGCACCATCGCACCGCGTGCGCGCCGCTGCAGCATGTAGTAGAGAACCGGCACGGTCGCGCGCGACAGCAGCAGCGACGCGACTTCGCCCGCCATCAGCGACAGCGCAAGCCCCTGGAAGATCGGATCGAACAGAATCACAGCGGCGCCGGCGATCACCGCCGACGCCGTGAGCAGCATCGGCCGGAAGCGGACGACGCCGGCATCGATCACCGCTTCCTCGAGCGGCATTCCCTGCTGCAAACGCAGCTCGATGAAATCGACGAGGATGATCGAGTTGCGCACGACGATGCCCGCTCCGGCGATGAAACCGATCATCGATGTCGCGGTGAAGAACGCTCCCAGCGCGGCGTGCGCCGGGATGATGCCTGCAAGCGAGAAGGGAATCGCCGCCATGATCGCCAGCGGCACTTTGAACGACTGGAACCAGCCGACGACGAGAATGTAGATCAACACCAGCACCGCGGCGAACGCGAGGCCGAGATCGCGGAACACCTCATACGTGATGTGCCACTCGCCATCCCATTTCATCGCGTAGCGATCGGACAGGAACGGCTGCTTCGACACGAAGCGCTCCATCGCATAACCCTCGGGCAGCTTCATCGCGCCGAGCGCGCGGTTCAGCTTCAGGATCGCGTATACAGGACTCTCCTCCGCCCCGGCAACGTCCGCCGTCACATACACGACCGGCATCAGATTCTTGTGGTAGATGCTCTTCGGCGCGGTCGTCTCTTCGATGCGCACCAGCGAACCGAGCGGCACCAGCGCGCCCGACGACGACGCGACGCGGATGGACTGCAGCGCCGCGACCGACGAGCGCTGCTCGCGCGGCAACTGCAGCATGATCGGGATGTCCTCCTCTTCGTGCGGGTCGTGCAACAGCCCCGCGCTGACGCCCGACAGCGCGAGGCGCAGAGTCGTGTCGATCTGCTCCGGCGTCACGCCGCTGAGCGCAGCCTTCTCCTTGTCGATGACAAAACGGAACTGCGTCTGATCGTCTTCGACATACGAGTCGGCATCGACGACGCCCGGCGTCGTGGCCAGAGTGTGCTCGACCTGCTTCGCGATCGCGATCTGCCGGTCGTAATCGGGCCCGTAGATTTCCGCGACGAGCGTTTGCAGCACCGGAGGGCCGGGCGGCACTTCGGCGACCTTCACATTCGCATTCCACCGCCGCGCGATCGGCGCGATGAGCGTGCGGACGCGCTTCGCGACCTCATGGCTCTGCGCCTTGCGCTCACCCTTCGGCAGCAGGTTGACCTGCACGTCTCCGACGTTCGAGCCGCTACGGAGAAAGTAATGGCGCACGAGACCGTTGAAATTGAACGGCGACGCGGTGCCGGCGTACGTCTGATAGCTCGCGACCTCGGGCTGTGTCGCAACCGCCGTCCCGATCTCGCGCACCACCGCGGCCGTCCGCTCCAGCGGCGTCCCCTCCGGCATGTCGACGATGATCTGGAACTCGCTCTTGTTGTCGAACGGCAGCATCTTCACCCGCACCAGCTTCACGGCGAACATCGACATCGTGATGAGCAGCAGAGCGACGACCGACGTGAGAAAGATGAAGCGCGCCCGCGCATTGCTGATGAGCTCCGTCATCATCCTGCGATAGAGCTGCGTGAGCCGCCCTTCGTGATGGTGGTGCCCTTCTGCTTTGCCGCTCAGCAGGCGCAGCGCGGCCCATGGCGTGACGACGAAGGCAACGATGAGCGAGAAGAGCATCGCCGCCGATGCACCTACCGGAATCGGCCGCATGTACGGCCCCATCAGCCCGCGGACGAAGCCCATCGGAAGAATCGCGGCGATCACCGTGAACGTCGCGAGGATCGTCGGGTTCCCGACTTCGGCGACCGCTTCGACTGCGATGTCCTTGAGCGGCCGGCCGTGATTGCACTGCATCCGGTGATGCCGGACGATGTTCTCGACCACGACAATCGCATCGTCGACGAGAATGCCGATGGAGAAGATGAGCGCGAAAAGCGTCACGCGATTCAGCGTGTACCCGGCGATGTAGAAGATCGCGAGTGTGAGCGCGAGCGTGACGGGAATCGCGACCGCGACGATGCCCGACTCGCGCCAGCCGAGCGTCAGCGCGATGAGCAGCGTGACCGAGAACACCGCAAGCAGCATGTGCAGCAGCAACTCGTTCGATTTGTCCTTCGCCGTCTCACCATAGTCGCGAGTGACGGTCACCGCGACATCCGCCGGGATCAGCGAGCCTTTCAGCGCGTCGATCTTCTCGAGCACGTCGCGCGAGACGACCGTCGCGTTGGTCGCCTTGCGCTTGGCGACTGCGATCGTGACCGCAGGCTGCTCCCCCGCCCCCGCAGTCCCGAGCGAAGTCGAGGGACCGTCGCTAACACCGCGCGGCTCTTCCCCACGTGCGCTGCCCGAGCCAGACGATGTCGCGGCGCCGTCGTTGATGCCTCGACTTCGCTCGGCATGACCGAGAAACACGTAATCCGCCGCTTCCTGCGGGCCATCGCTGACCGTCGCAACATCGCCGAGGTAGATGGGCCGGCCGCTGCGTGCGCCGACGACGACGCGCCGCGCATCGTCCACACTCGTGATGAAGCCGCCGGTCTCGACGAGCATCTCGCGATTGTTCGCGTCGATCGCGCCGGCCGGCAGTTGCGTGTTCGCCTGCCGGATCATCTGCACGACCGGCGCGGGCGCGAGTCCGTACGCAGCGAGCCGCGCCGGATCGATCGTCACGCGCAACTGCCGCCGCAGTCCGCCGATCAACTGCACGGAGGAAACGTCGCTGACCTGTTTGATCTCCGTCGTCACCTGCGCGGCGACGCGGCGCAACTGGAAGTGGTCGTAGCGCCCGCTCGACAGCGTGATCGCCAGCACCGGCACATCGTCGATCGATCGCGGCTTCACCAGCGGCCCGAACGCGCCGGGCGGAATCAGATCGGCATTCGCATGCAGCTTCTGATTGAGGCGCACGATCGCGCGCTCTTCGTCCTCGCCGACTTTGAAGCGGACGACGACCATCGACGTGCCGGCCGAAGACGTCGAATAGATGTACTCGACGCCGGGGATTTCCCACAGCAGCTTCTCCATCGGCTTCGTGATCCGCTGCTCGATCTCGCGCGGCGTTGCGCCGGGCATCTGCACGAAGACATCGACCATCGGCACGACGATCTGCGGCTCTTCTTCGCGCGGAAGCAGAAGCACCGCGCCGATGCCGATGAGCAGCGACGCGACGATCAGCAGCGGCGTGAGCTTCGACTCGATGAAGAGCGCGGCGAGGCGGCCGGCGATTCCCTGCTTCACAGCCGTGATCCCTCCGCGATCAGAACCTTCTCCCCGGGATCGATCCCGGCGAGCACCTCGATGCGGTCGCCTTGGCGGGCGCCAAGGGAAACGATCCTGGTCTGGGCGGCACCGTCAGCGCCGATGATCCGGACGTTGGTCAATTGCCCATGCCGCTCGACGGCCGCTGCGGGAATCGTGATGCCGTCACGCGAGCCGAGATTGAACGCGACATGCACAAAGGCGCCTGACCGCAGCGCGCTGTGCGCGGGCAAGGCAATCTTCACCAGGGCCGCATGCGACTGCGGATCGACCGCTGCGATGTTCGTCACCCGGCCGGTGATCGTCCCCTCGATCGTCGCGCGATCGCCCGTGTGCACCAGCGCCGCGAACGATTCGTCGATCGCCGTCTCGACGCGCAGAGCTGTGTCGTCTTCGACCGTGAGCAGCGGCATGCCGGGAGCCGCCTGCGCTCCGGGATCGATCATCCTCGCGGTCACGATTCCGGAGATCGGCGCGCGGACACTCGCATAACTGAGAAACGTCTCAGCCTCCACTACCCCTGCCTTCGCCTGTGCGCGGCGCGCGATCAACGCGTCGCGGCTTCGTGCTGCCTGACTAAGCGCTGCATCCGCCGCCTGTTTGCGCGCCGCGACTTCCTCATACTCCTGGGCGCTCACCGAGCCACGATCCTTCAGAGCGCTGAAACGCCTGAACGTCGCATTCGCGACCGTCGCAGCCGCTTCGGCAGCCGCGACGCCCGCATCCGCTGCCGCAATCGCTTCCTCGGCTTCGCGGCTGCCGGCGGCGGCCTGCGCTCTCTTCGCACGCATCTCGCGATCGTCAATCTCCAGCAGCAACTGGCCGGCATGCACGCGGTCGCCTTCGGCAACGAGCACACGCGTGACGTTCCCCATCACGTTCGCCGCGAGCGGAGAGACATTCGTCGAGCGGACAGTTCCGGTGGTCACGCGCGTGTCGGGCAGCGGCTCGCTGCGCGCGACATCGAAGCGGGCGGCTGCCTTCGCGGCACTCTGGTCGGGCGCCTTGGTTCCACATGCCGCAAGAAGGAGAAGGCCGAGTGCGGCTTCAAAGAAACGGGTCGATTTCACGAAGACCTCCGATGGAGCGAAGCAGTTCGGCCTCGCCGCTGATGGACTGCTGTTTTGCGGAGAGGAGTGAGAGGCGCGCGGCGACGAGCGCGGTCTGCGCGCGGAGCAACTCCGTCATCGTCGTCAGGCCGTTGTCGTACCGGTCCTGGACGATGCGCGCCGCCGCTTCGGCCTGCGAGACTGCGGCGGCGGCCACGGCGACCTGCTCCAGCGCCGCGTGTGCGCGGTTCCACGCGCTGATCGCCTCCATGGCCACGCGGTCGCGCGCCAGCGACTCGAGCGCTTTCGCCGCCTCGACGCCTGCGCGCGCCTCGGCGATCCTGGCGTACGTGCCCGCGTCGAACAATGCGAGATTCACCGCGACGCCCGCAGCGTGATCCGAATTGCGATGCGAGAAGGTCGTCCCGCTCGCACCCCACGACGACCAGGCTTCGACGCGCGGCAGGAGAGAGCCGCGAGCCGTGACGAGCTGGAGCTCCGCGGCGTTTCGCGCGGCGACAGCCGAGGCGAGCTCGCCTCGCGATTCGATCGCGCGCTTCACCGCGTCGACGGCGGTTTCCGGCGCGAGGGTCGTATCCGGGAGTCCTGCCGCAAGCTCGATCTGCGACATCAGCGGACGGCCGAGCGTCATCGCCAATGCGGCGCGCGCGATCGCGGCATCACCCGCCGCGGCAATTTCCTGCTGCTTGAATTCCGCGAGCTGCACTTCGGCGGAGAGGCGGTCGGAGTCGACGACGAGCCCCTGCTCCGCGCGATCACGCGCATTCTTCGCGGCCGATTCGGCAGCGCGCACCGCTTCGGCGGCCACCGCCTGCCGCTGCGTCGCGACAACGACGCCGTAGTAGCGGGAGATCAACGCGGCGAGCACCTCCTGCCGCAGCTCGCCGGCGGCAGAGAGAGCGCGCGTCACTCCTTCGCCCGCCTGCTTCGCCGCATCGCGGCGCCGCAACTGATCGAACAGCGTGTAACGGACGTTCAGCGCGAGACGGTCATTGCGAAGCGCCGGCGGATCGTTGAGAAATGCCGGCGAAAAATGCTCCTGGGAGAATCGCCCCTGCTCCAGCAGCGATCCGAAGACGAACACGGGATTGTTGCTGCGTGATGTACTCGCGCTGGCGTCGATGACCGGGAGCCACGCCGCGAGCGCTTCCTCGCGGCGCGCTCGCGCCGCGGAGACCTCCGCCTGCGCCGCCACCAGCAGCGGATTCTTCTCCAGAGCCTCGGCCGCCGCGTCGCGCAGCGTCAGCGGCTGCGCGGCGACGGCGCTTTGCAGCAGGCACACGGCCGCTGTCAGCAACAGCTTTCTCACGCGGCGTGCTCCAGCGGCTGGGCGTCGCTGTCGCGAACGCCGGCCTTGCGAAGGACCGACATCATCGGGCACCAGTTCGTGAAGGCCGACTGCACGAGATTGAGCCCGACGAAGGCGGTGAAGGCGAGGAACCAGGGGCTGACGAAATAGCCGAGAGCCACGGAGAGGAGGACGAAGGAACCAGCGATGAGACGTAGGAAGCGTTCGACGTTCATGTTCAATACCTCACAAACAAACTATATGCCCATATGGTTATGCAGTCAAGGTGCGATATCCTTTCGGCCATGGGGATCCTTCAGAAGCTTTTCGGCCCTCCCTCGCGGAAGTCGTTTGCCGCGATGGTCATGCGCGAGCTGGAGACACAGGGCGCCGGACCGCTCCGCTTCAACGAAACGACGTTCGCCGTCGAGATCGGAGGCGGGCGGCTCTACCTGCAGAACTTCTACGCGAGATTTGCCGCCGCACGAACCGGCGATCGTTACGGCATCGCCGTCGAGACCGCGCGGCAGTGGATCGCGCGTCCCGCCGGCAAGCCGCGGACGTTCGAAGAAGCGCGAGCGATGCTGAGACCCTCGGTTCGTTCCCGCGCCTACTACGACGCGAGCAACCTGAAGATGGAAGCGGAGGGCATTCCTCATCGCATCGAACCCTTCGGAACGCTCGGCGCCCACCTCGCGCTCGGACTCGTGCTCGATTTTCCGGACAGCATCGAACTGGTTTCCTCCGGCGACCTGCAGAGCTGGAACGCGACGTACGGCGAGGCCTTCGAAATCGCGAAAGACAATCTCCGTGACGCGTCGATCCGCTCGTTCGAATCGCGCAACGGCCTGTATGTCTCGACGTGGGACGACGCCTACGACGCGACAAGGATTCTTCTGCCTGAATTCATCAAGCCGCTGCAAGTTCGTGGATCACACGTCGCACTGCTCCCGCATCGCAATCTGCTGCTCGTTGCCGGCAGTGAGGACCCTGCCGCGCTGATGGCGATGGCCGATGTGGCGAGGGAGACGCTCGGCCAGCCGCAACCGATCAGCGCCTTTCCCCTCCTCCTGCTCGATGGGGAGTGGACCGACTGGCAGATCCCCCGCGATCACCCGGCGGGCAACGCGTTCCGGCTGCTGCAGATTCAGAGGCTGGCGGAGGACTACGACGAGCAGCAGAATCTGCTGCGCGGCGCGGCGCTGCGGCGCGGCGAGGATCTCTTCGTGGCGAGCTTCCAGGCGATGCGCAGAAAGGACACGGCAGAGCTGATCACGCTCACGAGCTGGACGGAGGGAACCACCGCGTTACTGCCCGAGGCCGGCGAGATCGCATTCGTGAAGTTGCCGGATGCCGTTCGCCGCGTGCGATGGCAGGAAGTGATGCGCGTCGCACCGGAACTGCTCGAGCCAACGGATCACTATCCGCCGCGCTGGAAAGTGACGGCATTCCCAACGGAAAGCCAGTTGGCGGAGATGAAGGCGGAGGAAACCTGAATCGCGGACGAAAGGCTGAGAGTCAAAGCGAAATCTGAATTTCGCTTTCGTGTCTTTTTCCCAGAGAGTCAAAAGCGAAACGCAGAACGCAGAACGCAGAATGAAGAATTTAGAAAGAGCGACGCGCGAAGCGCCACCTCAATTCTCAATTCTGCGTTCTGCGTTCTGCGTTTTGCTTTTTGGTAGTTCGAGCACATGTTGCTTCGGTTGCACGGTGCGCTTCGCAGTACACTTCCCCATCCCATGAGGTCCCCGGCCCTTCGATATCTCGTTGCGGCAGCCCTGTCGCTGGTTGCTGCCCTGATTCAAGGGGCGTTCCGCCCCTTCTTCGAGCCAATCCCCTTCTTTCTTTTCTTCGTCGCCGTCTTTGCCTCTTCGCTCAGCGGAGGGGCCGGCCCGGGAATCCTCGCGGCGATCCTCGGCATGATCTTCAGCAGTACGCTGATGCACGCCGATCCGGTGCACGTCGCACTCTTCGGAGTGTTCAGCATCGCGCTCGCCTGGTTCGGCAGCAGGCTGCAGCGGCACAAGCTCGAGGAAACAGAGGCGGAGCACGAACTGCTGACGAGCATCTCGAACGTCGCGCCGGCGATCGTCTGGATCACGAACACCGAAAAGAGCTGCACGTTCGTCAACGACCAGTGGCTGCGCTTCACGGGCCGCACGCGCGAGCAGGAGCTCGGCTTCGGCTGGCTCGAGGGGATGCACCCCGACGATGTTCCGCGCTGCATGCCGATTTTCGAGAGCGCTTTCGCCGCGCAGCAACCGGTCGAGCTGGAGTATCGCCAGCGCCGTCATGACGGCGTCTATCGCCTGATGCTGAGCCGGGGCGTGCCGCGCTTCGATCGCGCCGGTCATTTCACCGGCTACATCGGCGTCGCGTTCGACATCGACGATCTGCGCGCTTCCGAGCGCGAGACCACCCGCCTCGCGTCGGCCGTCGTTCACGAACGCCAGCGTCTCGCAGGCATCGTCTCCAATGTTCCCGGCGTCGTCTGGGAGGCATGGGGAGAGCCCGACGTCGCATCGCAGCGCATCGACTTCATCAGCGATCACGTCACGCGGATGCTCGGCTACTCCGTCGAAGAGTGGCTCTCGACGCCGAACTTCTGGCTGACGATCGTGCATCCGGACGATCGCGACCACGCGGCGGCGAATGCGCACGAGCATTACCAGCGCGGCGGGCCGAGCACGAACACCTTCCGCTGGGTGACCAAAGACGGCCGCGCGATCTGGTGCGAGGCGCATTCGACCGTCATCCACGACGACGCCGGACAGCCGATCGGCATGCGCGGCGTCACACTCGACATCACCGCGCGCAAGCATGCCGAAGATGCGCTGCGCTTCGCGGCACGCGCCAGCGAAGCACTCAGCTCATCGCTTGATTACGAAGAGACTCTGCGGGCGGTCGCCGCACTCGCGGTGCCGGAGCTCGCCGACTGGTGCACGGTCACACTGCTCGATGAGAATGGCGCCGGCCGGCACGTCGCCGCCGTCCATTCGAATCCGGAAAAGAGCTCCCTCGCCGCGCGGCTCCTGGAGAAGCCCTGGAGTCCCGACTCGCCGCCGCACATGGCCGCGCTGATCGCAGCCAACAAGCCGTTCATCCTGTCGATGAACGAGCAGACGATCCGCGACACGGCCGTCGACGACGAGCATGCGTCGATCCTTCGCGATCTCGGAACCGGATCCCTCCTCATCGCCCCCATCGAATCGCGCCAGCGGATCCTCGGCACCATCTCCTTCGCATCGGAGAATGCCTCGCGCTACAGCGATCAGGACATCGAGCTGGCGTCGATGCTCGCCCGCCGTGTCGCGCTCGCGATCGAGAATGCGCAGCTCTATCGCGCCGCGGTGGATGCCGCGGCGGCCAAGGATGAATTCCTCGCCACGGTGTCGCATGAACTGCGAACACCGATGACGGCCACGCTCGGCTGGGTGCGCATGCTGATGCTCGGCGCGCTCGACGAAGAGACGACGACGAACGCACTCAAGGCCATCGAGTCGGCGACGCTCGCTCAGGCGAAGCTCATCGACGACATCCTCGATGTCTCCAGCATCGTCATCGGCAAGTTCCGTCTCGACAGCGGCCCGGTCGACCTGCGCGGCGTCGTCGAAAAGGCGGCGGAGGCGCTGCGTCCCGCGTTGATGGCCAAGTCGATCACGCTCAACGTCGATTCCGCGCGCTGGAACGGCTACGTGCAGGGCGATGCAAACCGGCTGCAGCAGGTCGTCTGGAACCTGATCTCGAACGCTGCGAAGTTCGGCCGGCAGAACGGGCGCATCGACGTCACCGTCGAACGCGAGGAGGATCGCGCGCGCGTGATCGTTCACGATGACGGCTCGGGAATCGATCGCGCGTTCCTGCCGCACGTGTTCGATCGCTTCCGCCAGGGAGACAGCGGTCTCACGCGCAAACATGGCGGCCTCGGTCTCGGCCTTGCCATCGTGCGGCATCTGGCCGAGCTGCACGGCGGCTCCGTTCGCGCGGAAAGCGAAGGGCTCGGCAAAGGATCGACCTTCACCGTCGAGCTCCCGGCCATCACCGCCGCCGAGGAACCATCACCTGCCGCGATCCCTCCGCAGGTGGAGAAGCATCCCGATCTGCGGATGAAGCAGATCCTGCTCGTCGACGCGGAGCCGGAGAGTCTCGAGGCCATCACGAAGATGCTGAAGAAGTGCGGCGCGCGCGTGACGACGGCGCGGTCAGCCGCCGAGGCGATTCTCGCGCTGAATGCGCATCACGATGTGGTGGTGACGGACATGGCGATGGCGGTCACCGACGGCGTGACGCTCGTGCATCAGCTGCGGCAGGCGAATCGCAGACTGCCGGCGATCGCATTGCAGAAGCCGTTCGATGCGGCGGAGCTGACTTCGGAAATCGCACGCGCGGTCGGACGCGGCGTCTGAGGTCGCGCTACCGCTTCGGCTTTCGCGGCGTCTCCAGCAGCCGCGCCTGCGCCGAGATCCTCGCGTAGAGCGAAGTGCAGACGACGTCGCAGAGCGCAAACACGGTCCCATCCGCCACGTAGCAATAGACGCTGTTGCCCGACTGCCGGCGGCCGATGAGCCCCGCCGACTGCAGCACGCGCAGATGTTTGCTGATGTTGGGCTGTGTCGTGCCGAGCTCCGCCGTCAGCTCCGTCACATTGCGCTCGCCACCGCGCAGGGTCTGCAGAATCCGCAGCCGAAGAGGATCGGAGAGGACTCGGAATCGATCCGCGACGAGCTCGATCGCCTCCGCCGAAAGATCCACGTGGGCCGGCTTCTGTTTCATTATTTGATTATATAGCCACTCGGTTATGAATGAAACGCGGGCGCCGGACAGCTATGATGCCCCGGTGAAACTGGCCGGCATTCTCTCCGCCGATGACATCGTCATCGGCGTTCGCGGCGCGGACATCAGCGATGTGGCCGCACGCCTGCTGCGGCAGACGCTTCCCCATCACGGGCTTGTCCCCAACGACATCGAGCGGATGATTCATTCGGTCGTCGCGCGCGAGCGCGAGCTGGCCACGCTCTGCGGCAACTGCGCGCTGCCCCACGCACGCGATGCGTCGATCGGCACCTTCATCGCCGCCCTCGGAGCCAACCGCGACGGTGTCATCGAAGGACGGAAGCAGCCGCGCATCGTGATCGCGTTCCTCTCCCCCGAGTCGCAGCGCGCCGAACATCTCGTCTTCCTGGCCGCACTCTCGCGGCTGGCGGCGGATACGGCGACGATGGATGCGATCGCCAACGCTGCGGCGCCGGAAGAGGTTCTGGAGATCCTGCGCAGAGCGACAGGGACAAGCTGAGAGCCTGTCGATTTACTGCTTACTGCAGCGACAGCCGGTCCGCATCTTCCTCGTACGCGAACAGATTTCCGAAGCGCGCCCAGCGCACCATCGTCGCGAACATCTCTTCGTAATTCTCGCGCGGCAGCGCCATGATGATCATCTCGCGCACCATGTCGCCGCTCACCTCTCCCTCTTCGCGTTGCAGCAGCGCGTAGACATCCTGGAAGAGTTTCAGCTTCAGGATCTGCTCACGCCACAACTCTTTTCTCGTCTCGGCCTCCGCGGCGAGGAAGCGGCGCCCTTCGAGGGTGAGCACGATGCCCTGCTTCGGCGTGTCGACGAAGTTCAGCATTTCGGCCGCCTTCGTGATCGCCATCATGTGGCCGAACTCGTGATCGGTCTCCGCGGCGACGTCGAAGATGTCGTCGACTCCTCCCTTCGAGTCGAGATACTCGAGCAGACCGACCACCTCGGACGTCGAGGTCTTCGGCAGCGGCGCAATGCGCCCTTCGCGCACCGCCGGTCCGGCGGCATCCGGCATTTCCGTGCCGGTGATGATTTCGTGCAGATAGTCGACGAGCTCTTCGAACGCGCGGGAGCGCGTGTCGCGCGGGCGCGGCAGCGGATTCTCGACGATCGTCCGGACGCGTCCCGGATGGCTGCTCAGCACCACGATGCGGTCGGCCATGTAGACGACCTCCTTGATGTCGTGGCTGACCATCAGGATCGACGAAGGATTCGAATCCTCGGGCTCCCAGAGGTCGATCACTTCCGCGCGGAGACCTTCGGCGGTGAGCGCGTCGACATGACTGAACGGCTCGTCCATGAACAGGAACTCGGGATGCACCGACAGCGCGCGCGCGATGCCGAGGCGTTGCTTCATGCCGCCGGAGAGCTCGCGCGGATAGGCTTCTTCGAAGCCGGCCAGACCGACGGTGCGAATCGCTTTCTCCGCGCGCGCTTTCTGCTCTTCGGGCGGAAGGCCGGCGGCCCGCAGCACGATCTCGACATTCTCCGCGACCGTCATCCAGGGATAGAGCGCGAAGCTCTGAAAGACGATGCCGACACCGGGCGTGAGTCCTTCCACGCGCTGGCCGCGATAGAAGACTTCGCCTTCCGTCGGTTTGATGAGACCGGCGAGGATGCGCAGGATCGTCGATTTGCCGCAGCCGGAGGGCCCGAGCAGCGCGACGACTTCGAGCGGCTTGATCGCGACGTTGATGTTCTCGAGCACGCGCAGCCGCGAGCCGTTCGGCATCACGAAGTCATGCGAGACATTGCGCGCCTCGCAGAGCACATCGGTTTGAAGTTCGATTGCAGTCGTCATGGGTCACCTCACTTGCTGAGCGAAAAGCGCTCTTCGGCAATCTGGTACAAGCGCTTCCATACGGTTCGATTGAAGAGAACGACGACCGCCGCCATTACGGTAACGCTCGCCGCGAGCTGAGGAAAGTCGCCCTGTTCCGCCGCGGCGCTGATGCGAGCGCCGAGGCCGTTGGCGGTCAGGACCTCGCTCTTGAATGTCACGTATTCGGCGACGATGCTCGCGTTCCACGCGCCGCCCGCCGCGGTCACCCATCCCGTCACGAGATAAGGAAACACGGCAGGCAGATAGAGCGACGTGAAACGCTGACGCAGGTCGAGGCGATAGCTGCGCGCCGCCTCGCGCAGATCGGACGGCATCGCGGACGCGCCGGCGATCACGTTGAAGAGGATGTACCACTGCGTGCCGAGGAGCATGAGAACAACGCTTCCCCAACCAAGCGTTACACCCGCTGCCTTCAGACCGGCGATCACCAGCGGGAAGAGCATCGGCGCAGGAAACGAAGCCGCGACCTGCACGATGGGTTGAAAGATGCGAGACAGGCGCGGGTTCAACCCGATCGCCAGTCCCGCGGGCAGCGTCCAGAGCGTACCAAGTGCCGTCGACAGCAGCACGCGGCCCAGAGTCCATCCCGCCGAGGAGAGAATCGGGAGGTATTGTCTAACCGGCAGTTGCCGCAGCAGATCGAAGAGCCTCCAGGCGCCGAAGAGCAGCACGAGCATCAGCATCGCGAACATCGCGATGGAGAGATGCGGAGAGCGCGTGTCTCGTCCGCTGGCAGCGGCAGGCGCGCGGCGCGGCTCGTTTCTGAAGCCGGGCAGTTTTCTGAAAAACGATTCGATCCAGTCGATCAGCATCGACCGCCGGATCCAGTCGTAGAACCACGACGACGCGGTCTCTTCGTCGGCGCCTTCCTCCACGCGGAACTTCTGCGACCAGACGACGACCGGCCGCCACAGCAACTGGTCGAGCACGACGATCATCATCACCATCGCGAAAATCGCCCAGAGCATCGCCGGGACGTTGCCGCTGGCGACTGCGACGCTCATGTACGAACCGATGCCCGGCAGGCGGAAGTCGCGCGAGCCGAGGACGAACGACTCCGTGATCATCAGAAAGAACCAGCCGCCGGCCATGCTCATCATGCTGTTCCACACGAGCCCGATCGTGGAGAACGGCAGCTCGACCCAGCGCAGGCGCTGCCACCAGTCGAAGCGGTACGTCGTCGCCGCTTCGAGCTGATCCTTCGGAATCGAGCGCAGCGAGTGATAGAAGCTGAAGGTCATGTTCCACGCCTGTCCGCTGAAGATCATCAGCACGCAGGCCAGCTCGAGGCCGATGTTGCTGCGAGGGAACAACGCGACGAGAGCGAGCACGAGCCCCGGCATGAAACCCAGGACGGGGATGCTCTGCAGGATATCGAGCAGCGGGACGAGCACGCGCTGCGCGACCTCGTCTTTCGCCGCCCAGTAGCCATAGCTCAGCGTGAAAGCGAGAGAGAGGACGTAGGCGAACAGCCCGCGGCAGAGCGAGTAGAAGACATAGAGCGGCAATGCGGATGGTGCGAGATCGATGTGAACGGCGGGCCGCAGCGTTCGCCATTCGCCGGCCAGTGAGATGAGGCCGAAGACAACTCCGACGAAACCGCCCAGCAGTAGAAGATCGAACCAGCCGCGGCGGCGGAACTCTTCGAGGAAGGCGGTCGCTTCGCCCCAGCGGTCGTGTGTTTGAATCGTGTCGCGCGGCGACATGACGTTCGCTCCGTTCAAGGTTGATCGTGAACGGGACAAACGCCTCGCGGCATCAGTCGTTCACGATCGTCAGCGGAGATGGAGGTTCTGTCGTGCGACTACTTCCCGGCTCGCTCATGAGCAGACCTCCTCGTGTGAAGTTCACGGCTGGCGTGACGGGGCGATTGTAGTGGATGTTGTTCCGTTTCGGTCACGCGGGTTCGCGGGCCGCATCAACAGGATTCACTTCGCGATCGTGATGCTCGGTCCTGATTGCGCGGATGCCGACACGCTCATCTGGAAAAGCTGATACAGCATGTCGAACGCCTTCTGATTCCACTGGTAGCCGCTCTGCGATGCGATCGCGTAGTACTTCCCGTTCAGCTTGACGAACAGCCGCCGCTTCGGCGGCGCACTCATCTCCACAACTTCCAATGCGCTGCGCGGGTTCTCCGACATCGCCGGCGTACGGGGATCGGGCGCCACGTCGAACTCCGGCTCCTCGCTGATGCCGCGGCCGATGAAGGTCAGCACTTCATGAAAGCTGCGCAGGCGAAGGCGTCCCTCGATCGGATACTCGCCGCCCGGATACCCGGGACGGATATCGATGACGACTTCATTCGGCGGCGCTTCTTCCGCGCGCCGGTGCATCACGACGCGCTCCTCGTTGGAGAGAGCATCGGGATTGAAGTTCGTGATCATCACGCGGCCATTCACGCGGCGCGAAACGTTGTACACGTGCGCGGCAGCGTCATGCGACACCGTGAATTCCTTGTACGTCGACTCGAACGTCTCCGGCGTGAACGACGCCTCGGGAATGGTCCACGTGTGATTGAAGTGCAGCGGCTCGACGTGCAGCGCATGGCGATCCTGAATCGTGGAGAGATGCGCCATCATCTGCCGGTACTTGACGTAGCCGTCGTGATCGGAGGGACGATTGGGATATTCGGCGCCGCTCTCGTCGATGCGCACGCTGGCGCCGAGAAGGCGGAGAAGCGCGTCGACGTCGTAATCCTGCCGCAGCAGAAGCGTGAGCTGCGCCTCGCGAAACGGCGTCAGCAGGCGCTGCGTAAACTCGTCGCCCTGCATCGGCGAAATGCTGATCGTCGGATTCTGTTCGGCGACGACCCCGAGGAGCGGCAGGACGGAGCGGCCATGCTCGCCGGTCATCGTCGGCCCGATGCCGGCGCTCGTCGACAGCCGGTACGTCGCGGCGATGCTGGTGACGGCCGTGAAGTGAATCGGCTCGTTGACGTTTGCCCGCGCGATGTTGAGCAGCAGTTGCTGCGAGATGCCATCCGCCGTTGCGATGTCATACGACACGACGGCGCGATCGAGAGGAACAGGCGGCGAGCTCGCACACCCGGCCAGAAGAAGGAGCGCGGCAACGTAGCGGTTCATCGGATCAGCAAATTGTAGCCCGCATCCCGCCTGCTGCCCGTTGCCCGTCGCCTGTTGTGACGCCTGACCTTTCGCGCCCGATCGGGGCGGCATCTACTGATGAAGAGGCGCGGCTATGGGCGATTTCGTTCTCCTCAGCGGTTCGGCGCATCCTGGACTCGGTGCATCCGTCGCTCACGTGATGAAGGTCAGGCTCGGCGCCTGTGCGATCGATGATCGGAGCGACCGCGATCCCCGCGTTCATCTGTACGAAGACGTTCGCAACAAAGACGTCTTCATCATTCAGCCGGCGCCGCCGCCGGTGAACGAGTATCTCGTCGAGCTGATCGCGCTCGCCAACGCCGCGTCGCGTGCGCGTGCCCGTCGCGTCATCGCCGTCGTGCCGTATTTCGGTTACACACGATCCGACCAGGGGACCGCGGTCACACGCATCCTCCGCAGTTGCGGCATCGATCAGGTCCTCACACTCGATCCGCATCTGATGGAGGAGACCCTTGCGCGTGCAGTCCGCCGGACGATCGGCAGCGACTGCGTCGTCGTCTCGCCGCATGACAAGGCCCAGCGGCTCGCGCAATGCCTCGGCGAAATCCTCGCTCTGCCGGTTGTTGCGATTCGCGGCACTCACGTCATCGGCGATCCCGCCGATCGCCCGATCCTCCTCGCCGACGATGTCCTCGCGACGGGCACTACCATGGTGCGCGCGGTCGAGACTCTGATCGGCGCCGGCGCGCGTCTCGACTTCACGCTCGTCGCCACGCACGGCCTGCTGTTGCACGAGGCGCGAGAGAACCTCGACCTGCCGCTGATCCGGCAGATCATCGTGACCGACAGCGTCGCGCCGCAGGTGATCTGGCCGCGGCTGAACATCGTCACGATCGCGCCACTCATCGCGAATGCGATCGATCGCACGGTCAGATTCCGTCCTCTGGCCGCCGCATGACGGAAGTTCGTGAGCGGAATCACAAGCGCGAAGTTTGCCCGGTACAGGACACGACGCCGGGAAGGACGCACATTGATGACATGCTCAGTGACATCCAGCCGGATGTTCCGACTCTGCGCCGGATCTCGCTGCTCGTGATGCGGGCGCGCGATGACGAAACAGAGGACGAGATTCACGATGGTCTGGAGAAGATCACCTCGGTCATCGAGCGGATGAAGCGATCCGTCGCCCTCGGCACGCCGTTCTCGCCCGCGGATCGCCGCGCACTGCGCGCACTCGTCCGCGGGCTGCCGAAGTCCTGCATCCAGCCGCACTGCGCGAAGGAGATTGTTCGCTGGTGCGCAATCGATGAGTTGCAGGATCTTGTGATGAAGATGTGATGGGATGGGGATGGGACGGATGGGACGGATGGGACCGATAGGACCGATGGGACCTATGGGCGTAAGCCATATGACTTTTCACCCATAGGTCCCATCCGTCCCATCCGTCCCATCCGTCCCATCATCCGTCCCATCCTCCTACACCCGCTCGACCTCCACTGTGCTCGCTGCCTCGATCGCCGCCACCGGCACCGTCAACACCGGAATCTTCGCGAAGCGCACGATGCGCTCGGTGGTCGTACCGATCGTGGTGACGTC
Organism: Acidobacteriota bacterium; assembly: GCA_021325515.1. Lineage (GTDB taxonomy): Bacteria > Acidobacteriota > Thermoanaerobaculia > Gp7-AA8 > Gp7-AA8 > JAJPHC01. Next base: position 512,895 of record JAJPHC010000013.1, on the reverse strand, counting down.
GCGGAACATCTTGTGCTGCGCACCGATCACCATCAGGTCGGCGTTGAGATCCTCGGCGCAGTCGAGCACGCGCTCGGCAGGTCCGCCGCGGAGGACGAGCTGGCGCACGCTGCAGCGGTTCAACATCTCCACTCCCATCCACTCGCGCACGTCCTCTTCGGCCGCTCTGGCGCGGATCGCATCCTGCTGAGCGGTGACGTGCACCACCACGAGCTCGCATTCGAATGCGGCGGCGAGGCGCGCCGCGTATTCGAGCGACACCCGCGCGGCCGGCGTGAAGTTGATCGGGCAGAGAATCTTCGTGATCGACGGCGGAACGTTCGCCGCCTGATCGCTGCTCCGGCTGATGCTGATCACCGGACAGGTCTGCTCGTGGAGGACTCGCTCCGTGACGGAGCCGAGGATGGCGCGGCGCCAGCCGCGGAGGCCGTGGGTGGCCATCACGATCAGATCGGCCTGACTTTCTTTCGCCTTGTGCACGATGCTCGGAACGGGATCGCCGTCCGTCGCGGCGACGATGTACGTCAGCCCGCGCAACGTCTCTTCCGCGTAGGTGCGGATGCGCAACTCGAGCGCGTTGACATGCTCGGGCGTCGCGCTCACATAAGCCGGAAGGACGCCGAGCTCGCGGCCGGGAAAGATCATCGGCTCGGCGTAGACGAGCATCAGGCCCGCGGAAAAGCGCCCGGCCAGAAATCGCGCATAGCGAAGCGCAATGAGTCCGGGCTCGCTCAAATCGGTAGGGACGAGGATCCGGTCGATCTGAAGCTCTCGCATGGCAGCGGTCCTCCAAATGGCAGTAGAACCACTGGATGCCCGTTTCGTCAGTGACGGCAGACGCGCGCGCGGGTGACCGCGGCGGCAGGAGGCCTTGACATCGGCGAACTTCGTGTCGATATTACACTATGTATGCACGATTTCGAATTTGCCGCGGGCAGCGTCGTCGGGCATGATCATCTTCGGGCCGCGAAGAACGGCCATGACGCGTGGCACATCGAATCGACCGATGCCGCGCTCGTCGCGGTGGTGTGCGACGGTTGCGGCAGCGCATCGGACAGTGAGATCGGCGCGAAGCTCGCCGCGCCGATCGTCGCCCGCGCGCTTGCGGCGTGCGGATCCGACTGGAGCGCGGCGACCGGAGAGATCGCCTCGAAGCTCGGCGCCATGATCGCCGTCACCGGCCGCCCCGAGGCATTTCTCTTCACGATCCTCGCGGCCGTGATCAACGACGACCGGACGACGATCGTGGCGCGGGGAGATGGGTCGTTCGTCCTCAACGATGAAGTGACTACCCTCGGGCCGTTCCCGGGAAATGCGCCTCCCTACTTTCGATACGAGCCGCGCCTCGACGTACTGCGCACTCTGCCAACCTTGCAGGTCGAGCGGCTGGTGCTCGGCACGGATGGCGCGCCGGCGCATGAGCCGTGGACCGGCGATCGCTACTTCGCGAATCCTGACGCGATCCGGCGCGCGCTCTTTCGCCTGCAGCCGAACGATGACGCGACGATTGTCGCCATCCGGAGGCGCCGGTGAGACGGCTGGCCGCGCTGCGCGCTGCGCCACAACTCACCCTGCGCGGTTCGAAGATCGCGCTGCGTCCGCAGAACCTCATCGGCAGCGGCGGCGAGGCCGACGTGTATGACCTCGGCAACGGCACCGCGGTGAAGATCTTCAAGAGGCCGGATCATCCCGACTACGCCTTCTCGCCGGCGGCGCAGACCGCTGCCGGCGATCGCATCGCGGTGCATCAGAAGAAGCTGCCGCTGCTGCAGCAGATGCAGTTGCCCTCGCGCGTGATCAAGCCGGACGAGCTGGTGATCGATGCGCGGAGCGGTGACATCGCCGGATACGCGATGCGCCTCGTGCAGGGCGAGCCGCTCATCCGCTTCAGCGATCGCGGCTTTCGCGCAGCGATCGAGACAGGCACGGTCGTGAGGCTGCTGTGCGATCTCCTTCGATCGGTCTCCGCCCTGCATGACTCGGGCGTCGTCATCGGCGACTTCAACGATCTCAACGTGATCGCAGAGGGCGAGGCGGCGTGGCTCATCGACTCCGACAGTTATCAATTCCCGCCGTTCGTCACGCGGCTCTACACGCTGCGCTTTCTCGATCCGCTGCACACGGACGGTAAGGCGATGGCGCCGGCTTCGCCGCACGACTCCAGCTCCGACTGGTACGCGTTCAACGCGATGGCGATGCAGTTGCTGCTCTTCGTCGATCCATACGGCGGAGTGCACCGGCCGCCGGCCGGAACCGCGCGCGTGCCGCAGGAGGAACGGCCGCTGCAACGGATGACGATCTTTCATCCCGAGGTGCGGTATCCGAAGCATGCGTACCGGCTCGACGTGCTCCCTGACGATCTGCTGCACCACTTCGAACGGACCTTCGTGCGTGACGACCGCCGGCCGTTTCCGTCGCCGCTGCTCGAATCGCTGCGATGGACGCGCTGCGCATGCGGCACGGAACACGCGCGTGCGCAATGCCCGCAGTGCGCGCACACCGTCGCGCCTGCCGCGAAGCCGCTGCAGATCGTTCGCGGAACGATCACGGCGACGATCGTGCCGCGTCACGAGATTCCGAGAGTGGAACCGATGCGGCGCACCTGGATCGCCGGCGATCAACTCCTCCGCGACGGACGCTTCGGTCCTGAGGTGGTCGGCACGGTGCTGGAACGTGCCACGCGCTTCTGGACGGGATCGCGCTTCGGCTTCGGGTTCTACGGCGCAGGGGCACTCGTGGTCGGATTCGTTTTCGATGGGGAGGCGCGCGGCATCAACGACACCGTGCCGCTGCCGCCGCTCGGCGGTGAAGTCGTCGATGCCGATTGCGTCTTCACGGACGAGCGCTGCTGGCTCCTCACCACCGTGAACGCGCAGGGCCGCCTCGTCACGCGCTACGCCGTGATCACACGCGACGGCCGTGTCGAAGGGACGGGCGAGGCCGCGCGCGTGCGGGGCAATGCGGCGTTCGGCCGTTACCTCTTCGTTGCCACGGACGAAGGGATCGAGCGGATCGACTGCGGCGGCGCGCGGGTGGCCTGGCCGGACACGGAGCCGTTCGCCGACTCGTCGACGCGTCTGATCGCCGGCCCCGCCGGCCTCTACGCGATCGACACATCCTGCGTCCGTCTGCTGCGAATCTCCGCGCCGGCACCTTGACATCGTGTAATTCCGACACTATGTTGTTCGTGTATGAACCACACTAAGACGCTGCCGCTCCCGCTCTTCTACGATTCGAACAACGCTGCGAGCTGGTCGTACCGGCCGGATCCGGCTCTCCTGCTGCAGGCGGCGCCGGACTGGTCGCGCCAGCATGGCATCACAGGCTCTGCGCGCGACGGACGCCGCCTGCACCTTCTTCTCATCGACGTGCAGAAGGACTTCTGCTTTCCGGAGGGCTCGCTGTACGTCGCCGGCCGCAGCGGGCGCGGCGCGATCGAAGACAGCGACCGCATCGCGCGCTTCATCTACCGCAATCTCGACCGCATCGCCGAGATCACCACGACGCTCGACACGCATTTCGCCTACCAGATCTTCTCGCCGACGTTCTGGCTGACGAAGGATGGACGGCACCCCGCCCCTTTCCGCTTCGTCACTTCCGACGACATCCGCAGCGGTGAGCTCCGTCCCGATCCGCATGTCGCCGCGCTCTACACCGGCGGCAACTACACCTGGCTCCTCGACTACGTCATCCACTACTGCAAACAGCTCGAGAAGGCCGGCAAGTATCAGCTTTACCTCTGGCCCTACCACTGCCTCCTCGGCAGCGACGGCCACGCGCTCGTGCCGGTGATCCACGAGGCACGCCTCTTCCACTCGTTCGTGCGCGGCAGCCAGACGCTGAGCGAAGTGAAAGGCGGCAGCCCGTTCACCGAGAACTACTCGGTGTTGAGCCCCGAAGTGCTGGTGACGCACGACGGGCGGAGCGTGGCGCAGAAGAACACGGAGTTCCTCCGCAAGCTGCTCGACTCCGATGCGGTCGTCATCGCCGGTCAGGCCGCGAGCCATTGCGTGAAGAGCAGCATCGACGATCTCCTCGACCAGATCGTCGCGCACGATCCGAAGCTCGCCGGCCGCATCTACATCATGACCGACTGCATGTCCGCGGTCACGGTGCCCGACGGCAACGGCGGCTTCGCGGCCGACTTCACCACCGACGCACAGAAGGCCTTCGACCGCTTCGCCAACGCCGGGATGAATCTCGTGAAGTCCACCGACCCCATCGAGTCATGGATGACGGTGAATTGAAAGGCAAATCATGAGCGACCTCAAAGACCTCTTCTCATCGGCACGCAGCAGCGGCGACATCTCTAACACTTCGCTGCAACTCCTCACCCTCCCCGACCTCGGCGCAAAAATTCAGCAGGGGCTGGGCATCGCCGTCGACAACGTTCCCGCCAGCGAGGTGTTTCTCCTCTCGCTCCTCGTCGATGACTCCGGCTCGATCCGCAGCTCGAACAACGAAGCGCTCGTCATCGCCGGCACGAACGAGATCCTGCAGTCGCTGAAGAGCTCGAAGCAGGAGAGCTCGATCCTCGTTCACACGCGCTACCTGAACGGCACGGTGCTCTGCCCCTTCTCGAAACTGAGCGACGCGACACTGATGAGCAAGGCCAACTATCAGGCTGTGGGCAGCACACCGCTCTTCGACGAAAGCGTCGCGCTGCTCGGCACCGTGATCGCGAAGACTCAGGAGTTCGCCGACAGCGGCGTGCCGGCGCGCAGCGTGACCGTCATCATCACCGACGGCGAAGACGCAGGCTCACAGCGCTATCGCGCGCGCGACGTGCGGAACATCGTCGAGGACATGCTGAGCCACGAACAGCACATCGTCGCCGGCTTCGGCCTCAACAACGGCCGGACGAATTTCCGAACCGTGTTCCACGAAATGGGCATCGAAGACCGCTGGATCCTCACGCCCGGCGCGGACAAAAAGGACATCCGCGCCGCATTCCGCGTCGTGAGCCAGACGGCGGTGAAAACGAGCCAGGGAGTCGCGGCCGGCGGTTTTGCGTGATGCTCGGCATGGCGCCCGTCCCCCTCTCCCCGAACGCGGGGAGAGGCCAGGGATGGGAGGACAACTATCACAACAATCCCAAAGCGTGCGCGGCACGGAACGCAACGATCCTCAGGTGTCCGTCGCGCAAGAGCTCATCATCGCGAATCACTTCGGCCAGCGGCAGAAAAACGATCGGCCGTTCGCCGCTTCCTTCGCGCTTCACATCGATGGCGAAGGGGAACACTCGCTCCGGAGTGACGCCGGGCGACGGATGGTACTTGCCGCCGAGGTCGAACCAGGTGCGAGGGAGAAGGCCGTACTCGCGCTGAAGGCGCATCGCAATCCACTGCTTCGCCTCGCGGCGCGTCGTGATCTCGCGCGGCAGACGCCACGCGGGCGCAACCGCGATGCTGCTGTTGCCGGTGAAGCTCTGAGCCGCAGGAAGGTCGTCGTCATCGATGCCGATCAGGATCTCGCCGCGGGATCTCGTCAGCAGCGCCGTTGCGAGCGTGTTGATGCTGAGCGTTGACGGCACGACGTATTCGAGCGCGCGCGAGGCGAGGATCGAATCGCCGGCTGCGACCTCATGGAAGGTCGAACAGCGAAGCTCGAGAAACTTCGAGCCGCTCGCGGCCGGCTCGAACACACGCCGTCGCTCGCGCGACAGCGACCCCGCTTCGATGTCGGATTCTCCGAGGGCGATCGCATCGCCGATCCAGGGGCCGGGCGAATGGCCGAGCGCTCGCAGCAGCCGATAGACATTCAGCTCCAGCCGCGCCTCGCTCAGGCCGCCGGCCTGCGCCGCGCGAAGAACCTGCGTTGCCTCGATCGGCCGCACGTGGCCCGACGTCGCGAAACCGGAGACGTTCGTGATGGTGCGCTGCGCGAAGGCCGGCTCGATCTCGACGAGCGCCGATCGCACTTCTTCCTCGATGCCGCCCGGCGACGGGTAATAGACGCAGCCGCTGAGAAACGAGCGGATCTGCGGCTCGAGGATCGCGCCCTGCAGCGCGAGCGACGCCTCGACCGTGCGGCCGAGGGGCTCGTCGCGTTGCAGCACGGTGAGCGGCTCGGTGAGATAACAGACCGTCGTGCTGCCGTCGATCGATGGAGTGTCGCGGCTGTCGCGGCAGGCGAGGATCGCACGCGGATAGCTCTTGCGCGCGATGACGTAGATCTCGTCCCCGGAACGAAACCACGGAATCGCGTCGATCGTGGCGTGAGGGCGGCGGACGAGATCGCGAAGCGCGCCGCTGCGCGTATCGCGCGCGGCGGTGAGTGAGAGAAATCCGCGCGGCTGCACGTCGACCGTTTCCTCGAAGCGAACCCCTTCACCCGGCGCGACACGCTCTCCGGCGATCAGATAGTTCGTCGGCGGCGGCTCGAGCTCGCGGCCGCTCGCATCGGTGATCGTGAACTTCCCTTCGTAGCGATGGCGGACGATCCACGGATTCCAGAGCGGCGTCGATGCCACGATGCGCATACCGAGGCGCAGGAAGAGCTGCTCGAACTCGGACTGCGTGAAGTAGGTGTACTCCTCGAGGACTTCCGTTTCCCAGTCGGCGCGGTAGTCCTTGCGCAGCACGAACTCCGCGGCGAGCTTGCGCGAGACGGCGAAGCGGCGGAAGCCCGGGCGCGCGGAATCGATCTCGCGATACGGAAAGCCGGGGCCGGATGCGAGCTTGCGGAATTCGGAGGCGAAGCGGACGAAGAGCGCCGCCGTCGAGCAGGAGCGCACGTCATCGGACGCATCACCATCGTCCGCTGGCAGCTCGAGCCGCACTTCATCGCGGCCGGGATCGACGAAGTCGCGCACGATCAGCACGCCGTGCGGCCGCAATTGCGAGACCTGCGTCTGCAATGCGCGCTCCGCGGACGAGTAGTCGTAGCCGGAGAACGTCGTGACGTGATGGAGGACGGACGAGTCGAAGATCGCGTCGAGCGACTCGGGCGGAAAGACCTGCGCCGCGATATCGCCCTGCACGAAACGAAGATTGGGACGCGTGAAGCGCTTCGAGGCCAGCTCCACCATCGTCGCGCTGATGTCGACGCCGGTGACCTGCAGCGACGGGTAGAGCGCGGCGAGTGCATCGCTGCCGGTGCCGGAGCCCATCCCCATGTCGGCGACGCTGCCGACGGCGAGCATGTGCGCGGCCGTGAGCGCCACCTTCTGCTTCATCGAAGCATCCATCCCGCGCAGATAGCGCTCGTACGCGCCGCCGTCGCCGCGGGCCTGCTTGTCGTACGTGGACATGGACCGCATTCATGTTCGCACAGGAACGGGGATCCATGAGACAACGAAAAAGCCCCTGATTTCTCAGGGGCTTTGGATGATGATCAAGCTGGAGCCGTTGACCGGACTTGAACCGGTGACCTGCTGATTACGAATGAGAGGAAAGCGCTCAATCTGCACAGGTTACGCAATTAGCCGATGCTTTCCCCTATAGGTCGTGAGGATTTTGCGGCTCTCACTCGACGCGCATGGAGAACGATCGCGCGACCGTCATAGACCAGCGCCGCAGCATGCACCGCAACGTCGATATCGACGCGCCGTGACCGCCGGAGATGATAGGCCAGAGCGAGCCCGTGCAGCGCGAACAGTGCACCGTGAACGGCGACCGCGAGGACTTCGAAATCCTCTTCAGCGTTGTGCACCGTCGTTCCTTGGAGCAGGCTGCGGCGGCTGCAGCATCAGCTGTAGTGCATCGCCTTCCGGCCCGCAACCCATCGTCTGAATCTTCTTCTTCGACCATGGCTGCCAGTGCTCGGGATTGAATTCGCCGGCACGCAGGATCTTCCACTGCTCGTTCCCGTACTCGTCGAGCATTGGCACACCATCGGCATCGAGATACGTTCCTACGATGCGCACGATCTCGGGGAGAACACGACCGCCGCTCTGACGATTACGGATCTGCGCCTGCGGCAGTGGTGAATCAGCGATGCAACCGATACGCGGACGATCAGACGTGGGGTCGTCGACCGCGAGGCCGTGCGTGCCGCTGCCGCAGGACATCTGGTTTACGCAGAGGAGCGCGAGAAGCATCGCGCCCGCGGCGCACCGCATGATGATTCAGTTCAGTGAGCAATCTTCGCTGCAACTACGATCAGGGCCACTGCTTCAATGATGTGCAGCATGTAGCCGAGGTTCGCTTTCAGCCACGTGGAATTCGTTTTCTCGATGGTGAGGGCTTCGCGGATGCGAATCTGTTCGTCTGCGAGCTGCTGAATCGTCTCGTTCATCTCAGGCAGTACTCGAACCATGACGCCATCGACCTTCTCTTCAGCGCTGTCCATTCGCACTTCGAGCCTCGCTACTCGTTCGCCAATCGGTGCTTCGGTCAATCAACGGCCCTCCTCGTCCTGGTCTGCGTTGTTGACTCCAGCCTGCCCAGTGGTTCGCAGGATGTTCATTGCGGTACCGACTTTGCCGGTCAAGATCGCGTTTGCAAGCCGGTCCTTCGTTACAGCTTCAGCAGTGGAAAACCACCCGCTCTTCGAGGCTTTCATGAGCTCTTTCGAAAGAGTTGCGCCGACCGCCGCTCCCTTCGGGCCAGCGGTGCCGAAACCGGCCATCCCGCCGCCCACAGCGGCGACTTTCTCCAGCGCGCCAACTTGCCCCGTCTTCCGGAGCATCGTGTCCTGAACAACTTTGTTTACGCGCTTCCAGAACGTGAAGCGCCTGTTCAACTCGGCGATGTCCGGGTAACTCGAATTGAGCGATTCACGAACGGCGTTCGCTGCATTCTCATGCGCGAGTTTCACCGCGCGATCAGCGAGCGTTGCAGGGCTGCCGGTGAAGGAGTTGTTCGGCGCAGCCGTCACCACGTCATCCCAGATTTTGCGGAGGCCACGCAGATCATGCGCATTGACGGCGCCCTCTTCGTCTGCTGAATCCGAGATGACTTTCTTCAGAGCGTCGAGCTGCGATGCATACTTCTGCGCGAGCGGTGTTTTGAAACCCGACTCCGCGACCTTGTCAGTGACGTTGCGCGTGATCGGATTCCCGCTCGAATCCAGCAGGCCTGTAGCAACCGTGCGAGTCACGTCGCGCTCAGGGCCGGTGTACCGCATGCCCTGCTTCGCTTGCTCCAGCGCATCGATCATCGGCGCAGCAGGAACCTTCGCATCGGGAGGCAGCGATGCCCACGCCTTGTCGATTTCGTCGGCCGCGGTTCCCATCTCAGCAGCGCTGCGATCCGCGAGCGTTCCGAGACTGCCGACGACGCCCTTTTTCACGAGTTCCGGCGCGACCTTCTGCGACAGATTCTTCGCCCACTTGCTGCCGGGATTCAGCGCTCGCTGATACGCACCGACCGCGGATTCCTTCAGCTTCTTCGCGATGCCTGGAAGAAAGTCAGCAGCGAGGCTTCCGCCGCCGCTCAACGCTGCGTTGATCAGCGCATCCTTCGAGTTGTCGGTTTGTGCGCCACCGACGAGACCACCCGCGACCGCTGCGCCAACGGCTTTCGAAAGGCGCGGTGCCGCGGCAGTGGCTGCCGGGAGATATTTGAGTCCCTTCGCTGCAGCCGCTTCGCCCATCATGAGCTCCGCGACGTTCTCCGCGATCTTGCCAGTGGTCTGAGCGGGGTTGTCCGTTTCGAGTGCCGCTTCGAAGTCTTTATTCTCCGGCACGGCGCCGACGAACTTTCCAATGTGGTACAGCGTGCCGATCGCACCCTTTCCGGCGCCGATTCCAGCCTCGCCGAGCGACTTCAGACCCTGCTTCGCATAGCCCGCTACCCCACCGCCGTTTTCGTCGCCGCGAGCGTTCGGATCGTAGTCGTACTTGATCCCGGCGAAATTATGCTGCACGGAGACATTGGGCTCTGTCGACGTACTCGGCTGACCTTGTTCATCATCGATCACGCTGATACCGGCATCATGAAACTTCTGCAGGTCGGCCATCGTGACCTTGCCGGAGTTGAGGCCCGCTCGCAGTTCGGAGAGTCTGACCTGATCGGGCATGTGCTATTTCTTCTTTCCGATGCGAGCGAGAGCATCATCGAGAGAGATGACCTTTTGTCCGCCGGCTGCGCCTGCAGCAGGAGCTGCTGATCCGCCTGGGTTCTCTACCTTATTCGGATCGATGCGGTTCTTCTGTAGCACGCGCCGGGATTCGTTGCTCAGCACATTGAACGATGTGCCGCTCTTTCCCATCCCCCGCTCGTAGCGGTCCTTGATCGCAGCGGAGGCACCGCCGAGCAGTGATACCGCCGTTTCGACGGCACCGCGCAGCTGCTTCGGCGAGTTGATCGAGGAGAAGCTGCTCTGCCATGCATTGCGAGCCGAGTCCGTGGCTTCGCCGCCGCCGTACGATTTTGCGAGCTCGGCCGACACTGCATTCGCAGCCTCGGTGAACTTCGTTACGCGCGGATCGCCCGCGACTGCTGTAAGGCCGTGGTTCGCGATCCGGTTCCACAGCTGCGGGCTGGCGTTCTTCAGTTGTTCCGCTGCATCCGACAGCGTGTCGAGATGATGAATCGCGGTGTTGATCGCGGTGATCTTGTTCGCAGTCGATCCTGACGTGAAGTCGCGATATGTTGCGGCTCGTGCAGGAGCCGTCGCAGTGCTCCACGTCGGATCGTAGAGCGAGACGAGATTCGCGACTGCTTCACGATTGCCGCCGCGCATCGACGTGATCTTGCCGATGTCGAGACGACCTTCTGCGATGCCGCGCACCGTGCTTTGCACGTCTGCGGGAAGATTCGCGATCGCCGCTTCACCTGTCTGCCCGAGCTTCGATGCGTTGAGCGTCGCTTCCTGGATGCGGTTCGCATGTTCGGCCGCGGCAACCGATGCGCGCTGAACGGCGATGCGTTCTCCCTCGAGCTGCCGGTCCTGCTTCTCCTTCAGCGTGAGGTTCTGCCACTGCTGCTGAGCGGCCTTGAAGCGCGAAGAGAGACGAGCCTTCTCGCCGTAGTTGAACGGGTTGTCCGGGTCTTCCTTGTCAGCGATGAATTCCTCGGGCGAGGAGTACATCGCGGTGTCTTCAGGCTTGACGCTGCTGATGATCTGTCCACGCTTCTGCGTCAGTTCGGTGCGGTGCTTCTGTCCAGCGAGATCGAACGCCTTCGACACGAGCGCGAGCTTGTCCGGATCATTGCCGAATTCGTTCTGCGCGGCGCGCAGCGCGGTGCCCGCATCCGGGAACTTCACCATGTTCTCAGGTGCTGTGAATCGTTCGAATTCGTTCTGAACAGCGATTTGGTGCCCCTGCTGCGTGCGCTGTTCCTGCGCGGCCATCTTCTGTTCGGCGAGCCCCGAATTGATGATGGGCAGGAATTCCTTGATTGCGTCGGCCTGCTCCGTTGCACGCTTGCGATCGACCTGCTGCTGCACGCGCTTCGGAGAAATCAAACCGAGACGCACGCGGATGCCATCGACCAGAGCCTGAACAGGATTCCCGCCAAGCTCGCGCGATGCGCGATAGCCGCTTCCGTATGAGCCGCTGCTGAAATCCGCATCACCGGGCGGTCGCAGCGATCCGATGATGTTCTGAATCGCCTCCAGCCCCTTCGCGATCTGCGCATTCGCGAGACCAGCTGAAACATCCGCGTAGGGTTTCTCACTCGCCGCATGTACCGCTTCCTGATCTGGCTGCGGCGCAAGATTCTTCGCGGTCACCAGCGGGATGGTCGAACCATCCGCCGCGGTATGCATCTTCACGTGAAACTCAGGCGGCGGAAGAGAAGCCTGCTTATCGACTTCAGACTCCGCTGTCTTCTGAGCAGCTGCATCGCTCTGCAATTTCGCAGAGGCGAACATCTTCGTGATGAGCAGCGGATCGATCCCCAGCGGCTGCGACGGATCAGGACTATCGTCGCCCTCAGCCGCGGGTGCTCGCCGGGTCATGATGGACATTGCGCCAGCCGGAATGCCGTTCATCCGCCGAGCCCTCCACCGCCGAACTTCCCGAGAATTGATGTGAACGTGCTCGCGACCGCCTTACGCCGATCGAGCTTCGCGAGCATCGCCGCGATCTGTGCACGTCGGGCGCGATCCTCTTCGTTCTGTCCGATGTCTGCGCGCGTCTTTCCAATCGAGTCGATCCGATCGAGCAGCTTGTTCGTATTCTCCAGCGCCATCGACGATTCGCCGAAGTTCAGATCATTCGTGTTCTTGAAAAGCTGCTCATCTGACTGCTGCTGATTTTCGAGGTCATACTCCGACGCTGCTTCCGGCCGGAAGGTTGGATTCGCGAGCAGCCGCTGATTCATCTTCGCGAGGAATGCCCGCTGCGATCGCACAGCGTCATCCTGAAGCCCGCCGCGCATAACGCTGAACTGCTGCCGAAGATCGTCAGGCAATCCTCCAGCGTTCACCTGGTCTTTGTAGTAATCCTCTTGCGCGCCCATATCGCCGAGCGCCGAATTCGTGAGCCCTTGACCATAGTCGTACTCACTCGTCGCTGAGCGATTGAGCGTGTTTGGTTCAGGAAATTCGAAGTTGTTCCACAGGCGACTGATGCCACGCTTGATCGTGCCCCTGTTCCTGTATGCAGCGGCGGCGGCAAGGATGAGCGGCAGAATCGCCGTTCGAGGCTGTGCGTTCGAATGCAGCGCGGTCGGATGATGAACCGAAACCGCCACCGAGATCGCGACCACATAGACGATAAACATCGCAAAAAGCGCGTCTGCGAATTTGGGCTTGTGGATCATCGCGATCTATTCTCCGTTCTCTACGCCGAGCACTCTTCGCACGGCAGCTACGTGATCATTTGCATCGCGCTGCGCAGCTTTCGCAGCGATCACCGAATCACGGATGGTTTGGTTGATTTCAGCGTTTGAGGGGACGGCGTCGATGTCGCGATAGATCCTGCGGATCCGCGTCTTCGTACCGTCAGCGTTTATGAATGAGACGAACAATTCAACGTTCGTCCCGCGCTCTCTGATTGTGCAGTCCCGAACTACGACCGAGTCTCCAGCAATTGTACGACTCCCGAGAACTGCCGCGAAATCCACCAGGCGCGCGGAAATCTTCTCGTGGTGAGCGATGATCGCGTCGCGCTTCGCCGCCACCTCCGATGAGTGCATTCCGTGCGTCGTGAATTCGTAGCGGCCGTGCCACGGCGAATCGGTGATCTCGATCGCAATGCGGACGCCGTGACGTCCGCGCTTGTCGCGAATCGGCTTCGACGCAACGATGATGTTCGGCTCGTTCTCTTTCTTCATGGCAGATCGAACCTCGGGCGAAAGCGCCCCTCGCTGTCGTCGAACCGTCCCGGAGGATCCGGAGCCCCACCTGTCGGCGGGTTGTAGATGACGTTCGCATCGACATGCTCTGGCGTGTATGGGGTCAGCGTGTCCGCGAGGGCAAGCATCACTTCGGTGATGAAGACGTTCACGCCATTCCAATTCGTCACGTCGTAGTGAATGCGGCAGAGCAGATTCGTGACGGACGCATCGCTGCCGAGCTGGAAGATCCCGAAGACGATCTGCGGATCCGTGACGATTTCACTGCCGTTGACGCTGAGTTGTGTCGCGGAGAAATCGATCGTGTCATCGCTGAGGCGTTGACGCAGAAGAGAGTTCGCGACGAGCGCTCCCCCGTTCATCTCAAGGATGTCCATGTAGAGGATGCCGTTCGGCGGTCCTCCGCTCGTGCGCACCTTGCATTGAAAGCAGACCATCTTCCCGCGCGGCACGCGACGATGCGATGCGGTTGCATGTCCCCATGCGTCAATCTGCTGCTCGAGGTTGCTCACGCCGGCGCCTGCACCAGTCATCGCGAGCACGACTTCCGTGGTGTTCTGAAAGCCCGGAGCGCTGCCGACGCCTGTCGTGCTTCCGTTCCATCGATAGAAGCCCACAGGCGGCGGAAACGCGGCACCCGTGACCGTGGCGCCCATGCCGTTGTCCTGCGTCGCGTCTGCGGTACTCACTGAGCCGGTTCCAGAAAGCATCCCGTTCCACAGCAGGTTTTTCGGGAGTTCACGCGCGGGCACCAGGGGGCCGTTGTCGCCTGGTGCGTCCAGCCGGCATGCGGCTTCGACTTCCGCGCTCGGAGCTGACTCCTGATTGCCCGTGTTCACGGCCGTCGCGTAATACGTGAACACCTGGCCCTGCTCGCGTTCATAGAGCGTGAAGTCAGAATCGATCCACTGCAGCAGCCCGGTCGTGTTGTTGGTATCTGCTGCGATCGTCTTCAGTGGCGAGCATGCAGAAAACGCGAGTCCCGCGCCAGTGCCGCGGTAGATCACGTAATGATCGATCTTCGTTCCAATCACCGGAGTTAGGTCAATGCGTACGTCATTGCCCTGCGACGTTGCCGCGATCGACGGAGAGTTCGGCGCTGAGAGATCGCCGTCCATCAGCACGGACTTCATCGGAGAGTTCGTCCAGTCGAAACGATGCGTCCCGGCCTTCGAGACCGCGACGAGATAGATATCCACGAGGCCGATGAATGCGTATTCCGTTGATGCGACGAGCGACTTGCCAGACCAGTTGGCCGTGAGCGTGATTGATGTATCGCTGTTGACCGACTGGATCGTCCCGCGCACACCGAATGCTTCGACGAGATCGCCAGCACGCGCCTGGGTGAGAAAGCCCGAGCCCGTAACAGCAGCCGATCCGTTCGTGATCGTCAGCGTCCCTTCGCCGGCGCGCCGTGCTACCGGATAGTCCACCTTGAAGCGAATAGGCCCGCCTGGTGAGCTCGTGTACGGATGGAAATAGCCTTCCTGAATAGCGCTCAGCGTCGGGTAGTGAACGAAGAAGAGCTGCACGCCCGCGAAGCTCGCGGAGAACGGTGCAACGCACGAAATCGACAGCTCGGAGAAGACGACGTCATCGTGCACCGCGCCGCTCTCGCTGATTTGCGGATGCGTCACGTCATCAGGGATCGCGCCGTCGAGAATCTGATTTGTCGCGTTCTGCGGCGTCGAATACTCGGTGCCTTCGTTGCCGGCGGAATCGACCCCGGTGCAGTAGTAGTAGCCGGAGCCGTATTTCGGATCGATGACGAAGCAGCTCGCCTCGATGCCTTCCTTCCCTGTTCCTTCGATCGTGCCGATGATGATCGAGCGCGCGAAACCGGCGTCGATCTTGTCGCTGTCGGATGTATCGACGAGTTCCGCCCACCGAACGCGATAGCGCACGCTGCTCGAGAGTCGTCCGTCTTCCGTTGCCTGCTTCCCGCGATCGGCTGCGTAGAACCGCAGACCGTTCTGCGCCTTCTCGACGCGGAACGACTTCGGTGGCAGGATGCCCGGACGGCTCGACGAACGGACGATGAGATCGGACGTCGCATCCTCGCGGAACGAGCCGCCGCTATCCGTCACATCCTGATTGAGTCTCTGCACCATCGTCACGCCTTCGCGGGTGTGTCCTGATCGGGATCGAAGACTGCGACGAGTCGATCGAAGTAGTAGTCGCCTGCGATCGACGGCAGCGTGAGGATGAACTGGAACGTGTTCGCAAACGCGCGGAAACTTGCCGGCGGCACAAACCAGACTTCACGGCCCTGCGCCGACTGTGAATGATGCGGAGCCAGAGTGAACGTGATCGGAATCGCCGAACCATCCGTTGCACCCGTGTTGCTCTGCTCTTCGATGAGCACGAAGCCGGTCGGCAGGTTCGCGCCGTCCGAGACGAACGCCTTCAGATACTGGAGCCGCCCGCTGCCTTCTGTTCCGAATGGCCGGATGTACGACGTCGTCAGGGTCGGCTGGAAGTTGCTGCCGTTGTCCGTGAACGTAGAACCGACGATCTGAAAGACGTTGCCGCTGCCATCGCCCGCCCAGAGCTCCAGAGCCGAGGTCGAATCGTTGTGAACCGTCGCGAAAGCGGTGAAGCCGACGTTCCATTCGTACCACTTCTGGAGATCGCGATCGAAGACATAGGTGACGTCATTACCGCTGCTCGCTCCTGTTTTCGGTCCCGAGATGAAAAGTAGGGAACGCGATTCGTTCGCAAACCAGTGCATTCGTGCACCGGAAAGGAGCGAAGCGCGCATTGCCGTGAGCTTGTCCTGAATCGGTGCACCGTAATCGGTCCCATTCGGGTACTCGATCACGCGCTTATCTGCATAGATTGCGGTGAGAGCGCCCTCGATCGCCGTCGCGTTGTACTGGAAGCTGCCCGTGCCGCGGTGAGGCAGGCGGTACGCGTAGAACGTGCGATTGTCGTAGCCATCGACCGAGTAATTGCCGCGGCGGGTCTGGATGATCAGGTTGTCGCTGCCGCCCGGTCCCCCGACCGTGAGAAGCCCGGTCGGTTCGTTCACCGCGATGTAGAACTTTGCCGGCCAGCATTCCTCAGCGACGCCGAGCGCGACTTCCGAGGGCGCGGCCGAGAAGTAGACGCCAGTGCGCGAGAACGCCCAGAGGCGCTGCTGGTGATACGCGATCGCCACGAGGCCCGCAGGCGGCTTCCTATTGAGGATCAGTGGCGCCTCGAGCATCGTCAGCGCGGTGTCGACGCCTGTCGTCGAGTTCTCGGTGAACGTGATCGTCGTAACCGCGCTGTTCACGTTGTTGACGGTCGTATCGATCGCAACCAGCACGTTGCCGTTCTTCGGCGTGCGGAAAATCTTGATTTGCGTGTATCCGGCGACATACGCCGCTTGGTTGACCGCACTCGCGCCGATCGTCAGCGTTGGAGTCACGCCGACCTGATCGGATTCGGTGATCTGTGTCGCCGTCGCGGTGGAGCTCGAAGACGAACGGATGTTGCTGCAGTGGCCGGTCGTCGGGTTGTAGTACGCCCACGCGTAGCGCGGCCCGATGTCCCAATCCATGACACCGATGTGAATCGCGTACGGGAGTCCAGAGGCTGTCGCTTCCTTTACTTGTTCCGTGAGTGTTATCTGCGTCGCTGAGTCGACCGTGTTGATGCGATAGCGCACGCCGTTGATGTCGACGTACTTCTGCACCCACGCGAGACCTGTGACCCAGTTGCGATAACCGATCGGCGCGCCGCCCGCCGGACTTGCGCCCCCACCGAATGTATAGGTGAACTGCTGCAGCGCCGGGTTGATTGACGTGACCGCGAATGAGCCGTTGTATGCACCCACACCAGCGCCGGAGATCGTGACGGTGTCACCGACCGCGAGATTGTGCGGAGAGGCCGTCGTTGCCGTTGCCGTCGTTCCAACGCTCGTGAGCACTGAGATGACAGCGCCCGACTGCGTCAGCGTGCGGCTGCCCTGCGTGATTGCCACGACGCCGAAGCTCACGCTTCCCCCGAGCGCGTAGATCATCGGCACGCTCGGCCCATCCTGACCAACTGCGCGCCACGTCGTCCCGGTGCCGTCGAACACGATCATGTCGTCGGCGCCGTTGACCGCGAAGCAGCGATTGTTCGCGTTGATGAACACCCACGCCGAGGACGTCGGCGAGTATGGCAACGTCATCGCCGCCCACGTGCCCGCGTTGTCGTACTGAATCGAGGTCCCGAACGTGCGCAGACGGAAGTTCGTCGTCGCGCCGGTGGACGGATTCGTGTAGGTGTACTCCCAGAGCGTCGTGATCTTCGCGCCGGCGGAAGTGCCCTTCAGAGTCTTGCCCGGTCGCTTGCGAATGCGGCCGGCGATATCGGTGATGAAGTCCTTGAAGTCGACGAAGTCCTTCGCGTCTCCGGTGAACGTTGAAACATTGCTTACGAGGGAACCGGTGCCGTCGATGACGACTTCGACCGGATTCGATGCGTCCACGGTTCTATGTCACCGATTCCCCTTTCGCAGCGCGTCGATGCAGTCTGTGCACAGCGCCCACTTCCTGAACGAGAAGAGCATCCGCCACGCGCCGCAGCACTCGCATTTCCCGCGTGCTTTTTTCATCACACGCCCTCGGCGAACTGCGTTGCTGCAATCTTTCTCTCCTTCTGTTCGCGATCCGTCATCGCCTCTTCCTTCGATGCGCGATAGCTCGCATAGAACGCCTCGATGTCGCCCTCGACGGTCTGCATCAGCTCTTCCCATCCAGCGCGACGAAGGACGCGTTTCAGCACAGCTTCAGCGCGATTGAGGAGAAGCGTTGTCTCGAAGCCTTCGGGCAGGAGTGACGTCGAGCCGACGCCGTTGTTCGCATCGATGAGCGTGATGAGCGTGCGCTGCCCGAGGATGTTGTATGTCAGGCCACCGCCCGTCATGTTCTTCGGGCGGAAGTTGATGAACATCACGCCAGTGCCGTCACCGAAGAACGTGAATCCTTCCGGGCGCGTTGCCTTCCAATCGCCATAGGAGTCCTGATCGGAATCCCACCAGTCAGAGGGCGGAATGTATTCGAGTTGGTCGCCGCTCGCGCTGTCCTGCACGATGACGTCCTTCCCATAATCGAAGTTCGAAGGCATCGCGACCTGCGAGGAGTTGTTGTTCAGCGTCGCGGTCGTCGCATACATCAGATTCAGAAGCGAGTGCCGCTGCTGGATGTACTTCTCTGCGCGATCGAGCTCCTTCAGAGCGTCAGCGCGCTGCGTGGATCCGGCAGTGTCCCACCCGATGCGATTGCACAGCTCCGTCACGAGGATGTCGATCGTCGTCTTCGCCATGCTTACGCTCTCCTCTGCGAACGCTCACGTGCATGCCGTTTCTTGTGAAAGTCGCGCGCTTCGTCGCTGATGCAGCGGATGCAGTCGCGCGTTGGGAGCGTGACCGCCTCGCCGCTCGGCGTTTTGATCACGCGCTGAAACTCGTTCTCCGCGCGAGGCTCATGGCACTTCGGGCAGACTCGCATCAGCCGAGATACCTCGCGTTGTTCTGGAAGTCAGGATTCGAGGGACCGGCGTAAATGCCCTGCTGCCGCCCGAGGTAGACGCTCTGCACTTCGCGATCGACGGCCGCACCGCCGTCCATCTCCGCCTTCGCCTGCAGCAGCAGCTCGTCGTACTGAGCTTTCCACTGCGGCACGTTCTTGTTCGGCGTGCGCGCGGACAGGCCGATGTCGATCGCCGCGCGAAGCCAATGCAGGTTTTCGAACCGCTCAGGGAAATTCGGGTAATCGCCATCGGCAGACGGAAACGCCGGACGTTTGAAGTACCAGAGTCGGTACGTCGTTGCGACCGATGGCGATTCCCATCCGAATTCGATCTGCGGTCGCGGCGGCTGCTCGGTCGTCATTCCCACCAGCGCATACTCGACAGGCGTCCCCACGATGCCCTGCGCCTCGTTCTTCCTGCGAATAAAGAATGGGAAGTCGCGGAAGTACATCGCGCGGTTGTTGAGCACGTCCCACAGCGTCATGATCTTGCCGTAGTCGCAATCTGAGGGAAGCGGGTACGTGTCGCGGAACATGCGATAGGTCGCCACGCTGTTCGTCGCTCCAATGAACGGATCGCTGAGAGTCCCGGTGGTCGACGTGTTGATCGTGATGGTGTAGGGCTCTGCTCTCCCCTGAATCACGATCTTTCGACTCGACGGAGCAGTAGACCAGGACGTTTGCCACGTGCCGGAAGTCAGCGTGACAC
This sequence comes from Acidobacteriota bacterium, assembly GCA_021325515.1. GTDB lineage: Bacteria > Acidobacteriota > Thermoanaerobaculia > Gp7-AA8 > Gp7-AA8 > JAJPHC01. The sequence continues at coordinate 493,495 of JAJPHC010000013.1, read as the reverse complement.
TCGTCGATCCGTTCACTACAGCGACGGTTCCGGTGTTGTACGAGTCTTCTGTCTGAAGCGCGTATTGTGCGATGAGGTGCGACCACGGATGCAGCTCGCACACTTCCTTGATTGCTCGAGCAATGCGCTTCCGTGCTTCGCGCGGCCCGATGCCGGGAACTTCATCCATGAGGCGCGTCGCGAGCAGGCCGACTGTCATCATGACGGGCTATCTCCCTCCACGTTCGACCAGCGCACGCGCTTGTCGTTTTCGAACAGTTCGATTTGTCCCGTGACGGGATTCGATGGATGGCCGGCTTCCGTCCAACGAAGACGGAAGCAACGCGGGCAGACCCAGACCTGTGTGTCGGGCTTTGCGTCAGATGGCTGATGGATTACGACAGAGCAGTCCTTGCAGATCACTCCAGCTCGAGTTGCGCAACGCGCTGAATGGCGAGATCGACGATTTCTTTGACTTCTTCGGTGTCGCGGATCATCCGGAGCAGTGGCAGGTTGCTGATCTTCGCGACGATCTTCTTTCGTGAGGTGATGTCTTCGGCCGAGTACTTTTTGAACTGATCGCGCAGCTTCGCTTCGCCGACACGACGACGATCGTCATACGTTTTCGTGAAGTCCGTGGGCTCGCGGCCGACGAGCTTTTCGAGCGCGTTGATCTGGTCGCAGATCGATTTCAGACGAGCCTCGTCTGGGTGCTTCGGCGTGTACTCAGCCCAGAGCGTCTTCAGTTCGCGCTCCGCGACTTCCTTCGACATGTTCATCGGCGGCGGCTCGGGCTTCTTCGTCACCTTTTCGAAGATTTCGCGCCGGCGCCCGCGTTCCTCGGTCGTCTCCCAGGGGAACTGCACGAAGCGGCCGTGCTTCTCCTGCCACGACTCGCCGAACGCGCGCTGTTGATCCTTCGAAGAGAAACCCTTCAGCGTTGCTGGCAGGATCTCCAGCAGATCGATCGGCGTTTCCGAAGTACCGCGAATGAAGCCTTCCATCTGATTTCCTCTCCGTTTGAATGAAGGCGGGCCGAAGCCCGCCTTCTCAGGTTGATTGATTACAGCGAGCGGTGATGCACGGTGAGAAGACGCGGCAGCATCAGGATGTGCCGCAGCGCTGACGCGCCGGTATAGGCGTCGATCGCCATACCGAACGCGAGGCGCGCTTCAGCCGCGGTTTCACCCGCAGTCGTGAAGCCCTTGCCGACACCGGCCGTCGCTGACGGAACGATGGGACCACCGGCGGTGAGCGCGTCCGTCGAGCCGACAGCCTTGCACAGACCGAAACCGGCGATCTGAATGATCGTCCAGTACGCATCCGTGACGGCTGCCAGCGCAACGCCGGTGATGTAATCACCGACGCCCGAGCTCTTGGCCATTTCCCACGGCAACACGATCGAGTACTGCGACGTGTTGTCGGGAGTCGTGCCCCACTTGTCGGGACCAGTCGTTGACGCACCATTGGTCAGACCGAGCGAGCGATCGAAGATCGACGTCGTGATGACGGAGTTCGCGCCCGAGGTATGAGACAGGATGCGACGACGCTGATTCACGCCAGTGCCTGCGCGCAGGAAGATGTACGACGGCGTCGACTTGTCGACGAGCAAGCCGGCCGTGTACGTCTGGGTTGTGGTGAGTGTGTCAGCAGCACCCGCCGAGGCAGTACCGACACGCGTGGCATCGTTGAAGAACAGCTTCACGAGGTCGCCCTCGGCGAGAGCACCCCCCGTGCGATTGCGCACGACCTGGTACAGATTCCCCTCGAAGGGGAACACCAGACCGGGCGCGCCGCCGATCGTGCGGAAATCGGTGTCGATGACGTTGCCGTCACGGAACGCCGACGCCCAACCAGCGCCGAGGTGAGGAGCGTAAGCAACACGAAAGTTCGCCATTGTTCGCTTCCTCCTTCCTTACGCCGTCCACCCGTACGTCACACCCTGCCAGTTGCGACGAACGCACACGAGCTGATAGCGCAGCGTGAGCACGTCGAACGTGAGCAGGAACTGACGTCCGAGAGCGAACGGTCCCATCCACTTGTAGTTGAAGTTCGGATCGACGGTGAATTCGAAGGAATCGGTGTGCAGCAGGTACGCGTAACCCGCGCGGCACTGCATGTCCCAATCCCAATCAGCGTCGAACAGCTTGAGCGTCGTCGACTGCGGACCCGCGACGCTGCCGAAATCGGCAGCCTTCGTGTACCGGATCTGCTGGCCGAGTGCGCGATGGTAGTACTCCCATGTGAGACGATCCGACAGCACCTGATTCGGCGTCTGCTGCCCGTTGTCCGAGCAAATCAGGAACGCTGACGTCAGTTTGTCGGTCGACGTGCCGAGGTAGCCGTTCGCCGCGAACGAGCCTGCGCCCGATGCGTAGTACGACACCCAGAACGGCGTGGACGACTCCGAGAGACCGGCGTAGGTGTTGGAACCCGAGACATCCGGGACCGCCGCCTGCAGACCGATCATCGTGCCGTCCGAGCCATCACCGAAGAGGCCCGTGGAGAGCAGGTCGCGCGTGGTGTCGCTGGCCTGCTGCATGCGCTGCTTCACGAGGTCGACGATCTTCTGCGGACCAGAGTTGATCGACTCCTCGAGCTTGGAGTGGAGGACCGGAACGGCCATCATGACCATCGGCCATGTGGCGACGGTCAGCACGTTCTGATCCGAGAGCTCGACCTGGTCAGCATCCGAACGCAGATGCTTCGCGTTCGTGTTCCGGCCAGCCCGAAGGCGTTTTTCGATTCGGAGCCCACCCGACGACATCCGCTTGTTCTGCGTCATCTTTCGCAGCGCAGGAGCGTTGTCAAACGTCTGCTTTTCGACATCCGAGGAAAAGTCCGCGAGCGTTGACGAGTACAGGTTGTTCAGATCCTGTGCTGACAACTGCGCGTAGGTAGTCACTCGCTACCCCCAAAATCCCGATCGTTCAGATGCCATCGCGATTCGCATCACGAGGCTCCGAGCGACTGAAGTCTGCTGTTCACTTTGCGAGCGATACGTTCGTCGAGCGACAGGCTTGGATCGTCGTCACCCAACACCGAGCTGCGATTCGGCTCGACCGCGGCGGAAGGCTTCTGCTTCGCATTGGCTCGCGCCTTTGCATCGAGAATCTTCTTCGCTGCGTCGACCTTCGCGTCCTTGGTCGGTGCCGGTTTCGGATCTTCCTTCACGAATCGGCCGGCTTCATCTCGAGCACGATCTCGAGCACCGAGGCGCAACTGCGCGTTTTTCGCTGCGAGCTCCCAGCCGAATGCCACCGTTGCCGGGTCATTCGCTTTGAGCAGAGCAATCACGCGAGGGTCGTCCTCGTTGTTTTCGATCTCGTCGAGAATGGCTTTGTCAGAGAGCGCTTCAACCGGCTTCATGCCGAGATCCGAGCTGCCGCGAACGGCGATGTCGTATCCCTGCTCGAAGACGGTCTGCTTGCCAGATTCCGCGAGCGTTTCCGGCTTCACACCTGTCCGCTGTTCGAACCACCGATCGAGCGCTTCTGCGACGCCGGGAAGAGTGAAGAGAGTCTTCGCCGCTTCTCCGACACGCTCAGGATCGTTCAGTGCGTCGACCAGGTCGGCCGTATTGATGTCGGCTGTCGCCTGCTTCGCCGGCTGCTTCGTCTGATCAGCCTTGTTCGTATCTCTCGTGGTCGCGAGCTCGCGCTCACGCTGCGCCACACGCTGTTCGCGATCGGTCAGCAGCGCCTGGGTGGACTTGTACGCCCGCGCCCAGTGAGCAGGAACCCGCGCCCATCCATCCTTGTCGAGACGTGAGAAGAACTTCGGATCCTCTGCGACCTTGGCCGACATCTCTTCATCGGTCCACTCCGCGTGATCGTCCGTTTCGTCTTCGCCATCGGTCTCGGCTTCCGTTTCCGCGCCGGCTTCCGTGTCCGCTTTCGCTTCGTCGGACGTGGTGTCCGCGTCGGCGTCAGCTTTCGTGTCGGATTCCGTCGTTTCTTCGGAGGTGCCTTCCTTGGTCGCACCGAACCGCGCCGCGTTCGCTTCAACGGATTTGAGAATGCGCTCGTCGAGCGTTGGCGTGGCCGCGCCCTGCTCGGTCTGCGTCGTCACTTCCGTCTTCGCTGGTTCAACCGGCATTTGCTGCTCCTTTTGAGAAATCGATCCCCGTGATTTTTTTCGCGTGATCGAGAACTTCCTGCGGAGGCGGGGTTGCCTCCGCGGGCTTGAGCGTTCCCGCTGCGAGCTTTTCCATGTTCTTTTTCAGCGACTCGTGAATCCGGTCGTCGAGATGCGGATCGACAGGCGTTTCGCGCTTGTCGCCGCTCGGCATGTTCTGTTCGAACTCTTTCCTCGTGACCGCGATCAGACCTTCAGCCTGGAGGTGATCCTCGAGCTGCTTCCGAGTCTCGAAGTTGCGGCCGAGTTGCGTGCGCGCCGCCGCAGCCATCTCCCACGGAATGCTGTCGTCGCTCTTCACGCCTGGTGCGGTGATCCACACGTGACGCGCAAGCGCGCCGCACGAGCAGTTCACCGGCGCAATGCCGCCTTCCGGCAGCGGCGTGGAGTAGTCGTCGAAGACGACCTTGCAGGCGTCGCAGACGAAGTCATACAGCGGCACGAGTAACCCCCTTGGTCTTCTTCGCTGGACGTGTCGTCTCTCCAGGCGCCGAGGCGTCGCCTTCAGCCGGGATGCAGTAGTCAGAGAACGGCAGGACGCCTTCGTGTCCGCCGGTGATCATTCGACCGGAGAGCACCGCGCTGCAGCACCAGAAAGCGGCACCGCGCACATGCGCGAGACCAGCGCCGCATTCGCAGCGCGCCCATGCCGAGTAGACGAGATCGCGATCGGTGATGAGGTTCTGCCGCATCAGCTGTTCGACCGCGTCGACGTCGAGCTTCAGGATTCCGAAGCGCGCGAGGTAGAGCTTCGCCTTCGCGGTCACGCCATACCTCCGATCGTGCCGGCGGCAGCCATCGCCGCGGCTTTCTGGCCGGCGGAACGTACGGGATTCTTCTGCGAGCCCATCCCGCCGCCGCCACCGCCCTGCTGCGGCATCACTTCGCCTGGCTGCGCGGTGGACTCCGCGACTTCCATCATGTCCGGCGTGGTGATGACGGACTGAATCAGCGCTGACTCGAGCTCCTGCTTCTGCGCAGCAACCTGCATGTCGCCCGCTGACGCGCGTCCATCGCGGATCGCCATATTCAGCATCAGCAGCTGCTTCGCAATCTCGCTCGCTTCGTCAGTGAGGAACGCGTCCAGACCGCGAATCTCCAGCGGCTCCGCGAGCATCTTCGTCATGAAGAGCATCAGGCGGCGATCGCCGAGCTCCTGCGCGTACGGCATGACGACCTGGAAGACTTGCTGACGCAGCGCGATCTCGCTCTGACGCGTGCGCGGTGCCTGCGAGCCGACAGCGAAATCGAAATGCAGATCGAGGTCTTCCCACCGATCCGCAGTGAATTCGCCCCAGACCTTCTGGTCATACTCCGTGACCATCTGATAGCGGATCGGAAGCGTCTGGCAGCACTTCAGGATCAGGTAGATGATCTCGGTGACAGCCTTGTAGTGCTGGCCCGCTTCATTCCGCATTTCGGCGAGACGTTGCTGGAGACGCTGCTGCAGACCGAGCGCTTCGGTCGCGCTGCCGGCTTCCGCGAGACCGCCGCGATCACCCGGCGCCTGCCCGATGATCTGCGCGATCATGTCGAGCTCGTGCTGGATGCCCTCGAGGTGCCGCATTTCCTTGATCTCGCCCTGTGGGATCAGCCCGAACGCGGCCTTCACGAGTTGCGGTGTGATGTCGACGCCGCCGAACATTGCCGACAGCGCTTTCGGGTCATACGTGACGACTTCGCGATTCTTGTCGCTCGTGAGCTTCTGCAGCTCCTGCGGCGTGAAGAGGCCCGCGGCCATCGCGTACTTGTTGATGACGTGCGTGTTTGCTTCGAGGAAGAGCGCGTCGAGCCGGTTGATCGCATACAGCTGCGGCTTGATCATCCGGATGATCGGGACCGGATAGAACCCGCGCAGACCGTCCTCAGTCGGCGGCTCGCGATGGAACGCGATGAGCCGCACCGGGAACATGTCTTTCTCTGCGAAGTGCCGCGGCCACGGATGCGTGCCGAGCGTGAACATCGCACCAGGCGGCATCCAGATGATCTGCTTCTTCACTCGATCCCAAATTTCAATGAGATCGACCGGGAGATACGCGGGATCGCGCTCTTCGGAGTCGGCGAGCATCGCGTAGCTGATGCGCTGCATGAGCGCCGGATCGTTTCCGCCGCGCTGCGCATACCACGTGATGAGCTTCTGCCGGCCTTCAATCGTGAATCGCGGATCGGTGAGGCATTCCGCGAGTGACCGCGTGAAGCGGATGATCACGTAGCGGTGATCTTCGAACTCCCAGTCGGAGCCGTTCGGATCGAAGCGCATGCGCCACGGCTCGATGCGACGCTCGACGATGCGCTGTCGATCGACAACCATCCGCTTCGTGTAATCGCCGAGCGCTTCATCGAACTGCGCAACGCGAACGAGCTGTCCGTCCTCGGTCTGAACGACAGGCGTTTCGCCGGTCTCGTCATCGAGGATCGGCTCGCCGGTTTCCTCGTCGTAGATCGGCTCGTACTCTTCGTGCTCGTTCTGCTCGAAAGCCAGCCAGATCGCGCCGAGTCCCGCCCATCCGGTGTCGAAGAGAGCGTCCTTCATCTTCCGCTCTGTTCTCGCCTCGGCGTGAACCGCCTTGAAGACGGCCGTCAGAATGCGCGAGAGGTCTTCATTGCCGCGCTTGTCCTGCACCCAGGGATCGGGATTCTGGAAGTACAGGTCGCTGACGAGGTTCGACATCACGGCATAACCCATCGCGACGTAGGTCCCGTAGCGATTGATCATGTTTCGGAAGTCGGTCAGCAGCCGGCGGTTCTCTTCCCAATCCCACGAGTTGTCGCGGTGGTACTGATCGGACGCCTGATAGCGCGCATACCAGACCTTTCCGAGTGGGTCTTCAAGGCGCCCGCGATAGGCGTACTGCTTCAGGCGCGAAAGAAGATCGTCACGCGACATTCTTGATCGCCCCCTTCTGGCCCCAGACCAGACCGTCGCCGTTGCCGATCGACATCTCCGCGAGCGCGGCGAACGGAATCGTTGTCACGCCGTCCTTCGTCGCGAAGTCTTCCTTCGGAGCCTCGCGCTTCACCTGCTCCTGGTATTCGCCGGCGCGGTGATAGCGCAGCAGACGCGACGCGCAGTCGGGGTAGTCGTCGTGGTCCGCGATGAGATGCGAGAGGAACTGACTGATGAACTTCTCGATCTCTTCGGGCGGTGCAGCGTTCGACAGGATGAACAGCCGCTTCGCGCGTGCGAGCGGTTCCATCTGTTCGATGCGCGAATTCTTGTTCGCCTTCGAAACCTTCTCGAACCGTGGACGGATGTCAGCCGACGATGGAATGTGGCCGGCTGCTGCTTCGGCATCGAGCTCCAATTGCTTGCGTGCGCACCAGCCGCGGTATGCGGAGGGCGTGTGGAGGTCGTTATCGGCCTTCTCGTAGTCTGTGAAGAGCGGGCGGTTGTAGCAGAACGCGAGATAGAGCTGATCCCACAGCTGCGAGCTCGTGAACTGCCCGCTGCGGAGATAGGTGAAGTAGACGCTGCCGTAGCGATCGCGCCGCCATCCGACGATCGCCGAATCGTCACCCTTCGCGCTCTGCTCTTCCTTGCCGGCCGGGTCGCAATGGTTGTACGCGACGATGTCTGCGCGTTCGCGCAACAGATCCGACTTCTCGTCGTCCGTGAGCTCGCGACCGAGGCCGTACCGCACTTCGATCGGTGCGCGTGACGGATCGATGATCTGGAAGTCCTCGCGGCGGAAGAGAGCGCGCGAAGGATCGAGCGGTTCGTTGAGGTATTCGCTCGAGTACTCGCGCTCAGGCATTGAAGCGCGGAGCCGATCGAGCTCCTGCCGCGAAAGCTGCTCTTCGCCTTCACCGTCGACCGGGTAATAGAGCCGTTCCAGCCCGGTGACCGGATCCACCCACTCTGCCTTGCGGTGCAGTGAGAAGAAGCGCGAACGAAACGGCTCCTTCCCGATCATGCCGCCGAAGTCTTCGAGGTGCTTCCGGGTGTTGCAGACGATCATCCGGCCCGTGTGTTCGAGCTGGCGGCACTGCTCGCTGAACAGCGCGCGGATCGCGTCGCGCTTTGATGCGGTGTTGGAATTCTTTGCAGTCGCGGGATCGTCGAAGATGTAGAGGTCCGCGCGCTGACCGGTGGTCTCGGTCTGAACGCCCGCCACCATCACATTGAAGGCGGCTTTACCGGTGGAGTCGGATGCGTTCGACAACCAACGAAAGGCGATCGCGTCGTGACCGGCCTTGCAGTTGCGATCGAGCATGCCGATCCGCTCGAGGTACTGACGATTGCCGTAACCGCGGGTAACATCCGTTCCGTATAGACGTTTGATGTTGAGGTTCTTCGCCCAGATGCCCTTGTACGCGCGCAGGAGTTGCGTGGTGAGCGTCGACGTCGCTGAAGTGAGAATTACGCGGAAGTAGATGTTGGAGAAGATGAAGAATTGACGGAGAGACTCCTGCGTCACGTACGCCTTGGACACCGTCGACGTTTTCTGACACTTACGCGGAACTTCGAGCTGCTTGTAGCGGCGGAACTCTCCGACCTTGCGATCGCTCGCCGGCGGCAGAACGTAGAGCCGCTGATTGAACGGCACGCTCTGCTCGAGATCGTCCGGATGCCACGTCCATTCAGCGACGAATGCGTGAATCTCCCAGAACGGATCGGGAGTCAGCTTCGGGTTGCCGATGATGAACTTGTGGAGGAAGTAGAGGCAGTAGAGCCCGAGATTGCGCTCGGCGTCTTCCAGCAGCGAGAACTCGCCCAGGCAGTGATCAGCGCAATGACGGTGGACGTACTGCTCGTAGGTCTCGCCGGTGCGGATGTCGCACGACTCACGATCTGGGCAGACCGTGGAGCCGTTGATGACGATGTTGCGATTTTCGATTACGTGAGTGAGGACGCCGTTAGGCATCCGGGATCGTCATCTCCTGAAGTTCCTTCAGCAGGTCAGGTGCGCCGATGTCATCGAGAATCGCCTGCTGCTTTTCAGCGGCGGTCGGTCCCTGCGACGGTGTGGATTCTCGCTGTGCACGGCCTTGCGCCTGCAGCTCCGCGAAGCGGCCTTGCAGGTGCGCAGGCAAATCTCTGTTGGTGGACGGAACAACGGGCGGCGCATCGACGTAGCCGATCGCTGCTGGTCGCTGCGGCGCTCCTATTTCCTGCGGCAGCGCGGTTTCGCCGGTCACGATGAAGAGCGATGTATCGCTCGCTGATAGGCGAACTGCCTTGCGCGGTCCCTTCACCGTCACTTCAACCTCGGCGCCATCGGCATCGAGGTAGAACGTGCGCGTGACGATCTCCGCTGATTTCTTTGGTCGCGGCATTACGCCTCCACTCTTTCCGGCCAGTGCCACGTGCCGATGTGCTTGCGCGTCGAGAACGAGACAGACTCCGCTACCCGCGCATCTTCGGAAGCATTGCGCGGCGGCACGAAGAGGTTCACCTTCCCATCGCTCGTGTGCACGCCGTTCACTGAGTGCACATGCACGATCGTGGCGGCATAGTGCTCGCCGCTTTCGCCGACATAGTGAACCGCGCGTCCTTCAATCAGTCCGATCACGTTTACCCCCAGAGAGTCACGCGGATGTCATAGGCGCCGGGTGCGTACAGATGCAGCGTGCTGAGAAGAGCGCGCGCATTGCGGATACGTAGCGTCTCGCCGCCATTGACCTGCGTTGTCGTCGCGTCGGCCGCAGTCCCGTCGTTTTCGTAGTAGATCGGCCCGGTGATCACCTGAATGTCTGCGCCGCTCACCGTCGTTGGAATCGTCAGGAGCGCGGTCAACGCGGCGTCCGCCAATGGACCCGCGCCATTTAGCCGCGTCGTTCCGTAGCCCTGGTATGCCGCTTCGAGAACTGTTTGCAGGCCCATTGGTCACTCCTTACGGCAGGATTCCGGTTTCGATGTTCATGTCAGTTAAGGCGCTCCACGCTGGCAGTCATCTTTGCGGACGTGGTCCCGCCGCCAACCCATTTGACGACGATGTTCGCTGCACCGTTGTTCACGTCGATCATTGCGCAGCCGTAGTAGTTGCCAGCTGCGCTTGTGGTGAACGTGGTATTCGGCGCCGCGGTGCCCATTTGGAAAATTTGCTGTGCGATGTTCGATTGAGCGTTGCCGTTTGAGTCGGTCCAACTGAGGGTCCAGCTGATGACACCGGACGTGGCCGAAGCGACTGAGATCGCGGTGCAGACACGGTAGTTTCCGACTGCTGCGGCCGGAGTAACCGTAAGCACGTTGGCGTCAGCGCTGCCAGTTTCCGCTTTCTGTGACGTCAGACCGAGAATGATCGGCGCGCCCTCTCCCGCGGTGCTCAGGTTGTTGATCTTCGTCGGGAGTCCAGACGCGTTCACCACGAACTGAGCCGACGAGCCGATCGAGGCGGTTCCGGCTGCGGTGATGTTTCCGCCCGCGATCACGTTGCCACCGCCGATTCCGACAGACGTTGCTGCAGTGCCCAAAGTCGCTGCTACGACGAGACCGCCTGTGATCGAGGAAGCCGCGCTCGTCGAGTCCACGATCGAGAGCGTGTGCGCGCGTGTCTGCGTGACATTTGTAGACGCGACTGGAGGCCCGTTCAACTGAAGTGTCGAGCTGTCCGTGTACGTCGTCGCGCTCGAAGCGAGAAGCGTCGGTATGCCGATGGCGTTTACCGCGTTCACAGCCACCGTTCCACTGCTCGTCGAATCAGTGATCGATCGCGCGAGAATGGCGAAATCGGCGCCTGTGGTCGTGTATGCCGGAAGAACTTGAGCGGTGCTGCCGAGGGTTAGGCCGCCGCGCAATGTGAAGCTGCCCGCGGTCGTAGCCGCGAGGAGCTGCGTGCTCGCAGCGCCGCCGCCCGTGCCGCCCAGGAGCTCGAATGTGTCCGCTGTGTTGAAGTCGGTCGAGAGTCTCCAGCTCGCGTTGCTTGTGCGTCCGACATCGAAGAAACAAGCATTCGCGCTTCGAACCACGATGCCTGCGGAGTTGCCCACCGTCGCGGTGATCGTTCCGGTCGAAGGGTTGTAGTTGAGCTTCGTCGACGAGACCTTCGCGGGCACGTTTCCGCTCGACGCCGTGACCCACAACGGGTACATCGTGGCGTTGGTCGTCGTGTCGTCCGTGATCCCGACGTTCACCGCGTTAGTCGCGGTGCCTGCCGTGAGGCCAGCCGCTGTTCCGGTTACGTTTGTCATCACGCCTGATGCCGGCGTGCCGAGAATCGGAGCGATGAACGTCGGTCCATTGTTGAAGACGGCGAGGCCGGTGCCTGTTTCGTCGTTCAGCACCCCGAGGAGCTGGGCTGACGATGTTGCCGAGAAAAACGAAAGATTGTTCGCCGACGTTGCGCACGTCGTGCACGTGAGCGTGCGATCGGCGGATAGATCCCCGCCGCCACCGAGAGGCGCCGTGGTCGAGATCGTCCGCGTCAGCGGAGCATAGAGAGTGTCGGCCAGCGCGCGGCTCAATGCTGAGCGAATGAACGTAGTATCGCCGTACGTCCTCTGAGCCATAAAAAGAAGACTCGCGAAACAGATCCACCGCTTCCACGTCGTCATACCGATTCCTTCATTTCCAGAGCATCAAGACCGAGTACGTCGCCGTAGCACCGGCGGCGAGCTGATTCGTGAATTGCATGTTTGTTGAGTTGCCCCACGTGAGAGACAACTTGCCAGCGCCTGCAGCGAGGGAGAAGTTCGTTGTGTTCGAGGCGAGGAATGACGAACCGGAGGCGGTGCCTGTCGAGACGACAATTCCGCCCTCGGGCGCTCCCGTCGTGTTGTTTCGCGCCGCGATGATGAAGATGACGCCCTTTTCAGTGCCCGCGAAATCGGCCCACAGGTTGACCGTCGCGCCGTTCGCGATGGTCCCGGTGAACGCGCGCATATTCACGTCGTTGAGGACGCTGAAGCGCGAATTCACTGATCCCGCGTCGGTCGACTTGTAGCGAGCGTTTACAGGAACGCTGAGCGTGTTCACTTCGTCGCCGGAAATCTGAGTCTGTCCTGCGAGCGAAGCATTCGCGCCGGATCCGGTGGCGCCTCCGTAGAAGTTTGTGAGGACCAGCGCGAAGACAGTCGAGTCGACGTCGAGCGAGGTTGACGTACCGACGTAGAAGCAATTCGAGAGCGTTGCAAAGGTGACGTTGCGGAGGCGAATGAATTTCGCTCCGACCACGCCGTAGACCTGATCGATCTTCAGGCCGTTGATCAACTCCGTGCCGGAGATATCGATCAGCCATCCGGTACCGCCCTGCTGTTGCTCCCAACGTCCATTCGCGATCGTGATCGTGTTGCCGGCGGAGGCGGCAGTGCCTGCGAAGACAAGTCCGTTCGTGCCCCTGTTGAACGAGAATCCGTCGATCGTGAGGTTGTTCACGATCGCGGCCGGATCGATCAAGATGTTCGGGTTGTTGTTGGCGATGAGATACAGGCTCGGGCCGAGGCGATAGTGATCGCAGTCGATCCCCGGAGCCGTCGTGTTCTGCATGAAGTGAATCGGCAGATCCGTCGAGATCGTCACATCGTGGATGTGAAGGAACTGCCGGCCATGCGAGCGAATACCCTCGCTCGTTGCTCCGGTCCACGCCGTGTCGGCCGAGGCGATGTGAGCGATCTCGACTTCCTCGTTGTTCGTGGTCTCGATCATGATTTTCTGGAGCGTGGTGTCGGTCGATGTGAACCCGAACCCGATGATCGAGATCTGCGCGAGCGTGTTGGCGAGCTTGAAGACGGACTTTCCGCCCGCGAGAGGCTGAAACTTGATGATCGTCGACTGCTCGCCGGCGCCGTAAACGTTCACGCGCGACTGCGTGATGTTGATTGTGTCGGTGACGAGGAAAGTGCCGGCGCCGAAGATGACGGCGTGAGGCCCGCTCACGGCGATCGCCGCTTGAATGGCAGCCGTGTCGTCGGTGACGCCGTCGCCCAATGCGCCGTAATCCTTCACGTTCAGGAACGGAAACGTTGAAGAGGCCGATCCGCTGATCGCTTCGAGCTGATTCGACGGCAGCCAATTTGCCAGCGCGTTCATCTCAGAATGAGCCGCTCGGCGTGCTCGATGCTCCCTGCACCGGCACGTCCACGAAATTGCCTTTCAGGTCTGCGCTGCGGCCGAACCCGACGACCCACTGTCCCGAGGTCGCGCGAAGCCGGAGATATCGCGGCATCGGCTTCGTGATCACTTTCGCGAAGTCAGCCGAAAAGCTCTGAATGGTGACCGCGTCGGCCTTCGATGACGTGATGTCATGTGAGGTTTCCAGGAGGATCGTCCCGGCCGAGATGTTCTTCCCGTTGAGCGTGAACGACTCCGTCAATCCCGTGAGATCCATCCACGGGGTTGGTGATCCGCTCGTGACGGTGTACGTCGCCGCCATTTACGGGTGACCCCGCAGCACATCGCGAACCTTCGCGACGACCAGATCGATCACCACGTCCGAGTAGCCGGCGAACTCGGGATACCTCGTCGCGATGAACGACTTCGTCAGCGCGACAATGCGATTGCGTCGCTCGTCGGCCGAGATCGTGAGGATGTCGCCGCCGAGCTTGTCGAATACCTGCTGCGCGATCACTTCGATCTGCGCTCGATGACCGAGGATGAAGGCAAGAATCTTTCTGAAGATCGTCATGTGATCATTCCGTTCCGTCGTTTTTCGATGTGTTATTGCTCGTCGAGCTGTTGCCAGCAGAGAGCTTGTCGATGAGAGCCTGAATCGGGGATCCGCTCAGGCCAGCGAGAAGGGTTCCGGCCACGACCTTCAGGAAGCCGCCGATGTAATGCGGCGTGAGGAGGTCCGCGCCGGTCGGAACACGCTCGAGGTATCCGCCGACCGCCATCAGTGTCGCGATGATCACCAGCGTCGTCGAAAGCGAGGTCTTCATGCGTCGGTTCCCCTGGTCTCGATGTGGTACGGGTCGTTCAGATGCTCAGCCGGATCGACGTCGACCGGCACTTCGTTGCTATTCCAGTCGCCGCCCCACCGAAAGCCCTGCAGCATCGCGGTGTGACCGACGAACGCGTAGAGCGCCTTGCGCAGAACCGGGTTGAACGCGGGGATCTCGTCGATGTAGCGCCCGCGAGCGTCGAACACGCCGAAGTCGATCGCCTGAGACGGAATGACGTTGTGTTTCCCGAGCTTCGTGATGCCGTCGATTTGCGTGCGGCCTTCAGCGAGCTTGAAGATCGTGTTCTGTTCTTGCGGGCTGCGGTAAACGCAGGTGAGCCGGATGGTGTACCCGCCGTCCACAAACTCACGCGCGAACGTGTCTTTCACTGCTTCGAAGAACTTCTGAAGCTGCGGGTCTGCCTGCGTGAGATCCCTTGACGCCACGGCTGTGTCCGGCCTCCGAGTCGCGGTCGAAGGTCAAGCCCTCCGCTCCGCGGGGTGTGTCCTTCGTTTGGTTTCGGTGGTGACCTGTTGACCGTTCCACGTGGAACAAGGGCTCTCCCGAGCCGCTGCTGTCACGCAATTGCGGCAAGAATGCACGCTTACCTATGATGCTGTCAACAGTTCAGCGAAGGGCGGCCCGGTATTTCTGGCAGGGGCAGTCGCGGCAGGCGCCCGAGTGAGGCTCGCCGTATTGCTGCCGATGGCGTGTTTTCGCGTGAACGCAGCAGGCCGCCGCGCGCCGCGCTTCTCGCCGTTTCTCCGCGCGTTGGCCGCGGTGAATCCAGGTGAGGATGGTCTGCGTCGTCCCGCCTGGCTGACGCAAGAGCCAGTCGCGCTCGGATGCGAGCGCCTTGAACAGGATCGTCACGATCGGATCTTCGGGGGTCCCTCGAGTTGGCCGCGCCATCACGCCTCCCTCATCGCATCGATCACCGCGGTGGGCGCGATGTGATTCACGTAGGTCTGAGTCGTCGCGAGCGACGTGTGCCCGAGCGCAGCCTGAATCGTCGGCATCGCCACGCCGCGCCGCACCAGATCAACCGCGCGAGCGTGCCGCAGTCCATGCGGATGCACACGCTTCTCGATGCCCGCCTTCTCCGCGAGAGCTTTCAGCCGCTGCGTCACCTGCACCCGCGATAGCTCGCCGCCTGCAAGCGTGCAGAAGAGCCGGTTCTTACCGTTGATCCCGCGCTTCGTGCGGGCATCGATCCATCGCCGCAGCAGCTCGAGCGTCCCATCGTCCACCGCGACCACGCGCGCCTTGTGCCCTTTGCCATCGAGCACCTGCACGACGCCGCTCACGAGGTCAACGTCTTTCGGCATCAGGTCGAGCGCTTCGCTCACGCGCAGTCCCGCGCGATACAGCGTCGCGATCAACGCACGATCGCGAATGCCCGACGCAAAGCGCTTCGATGCGTTGTCAATCAGCGCCTGCACTTCCTCGGGATTCAGAATCTCAACCGGAAACCGCTGCCCCTTCGTCGTTGTGCCGCCGAAACCCATGATGATCACCTCGCGTTTCGTATAACGTATATACGAATTAGCGAGGCGTCAAGGGGTCATGCGAGAAAATGCCGAATTGCTGCGGCAACCACGACGCCGGACGCGAGACCGAGAGAGAAGCCGCCGAGCAAAGCGTGCGACACCTGCGTCTGCAACTCGGAGATGCGCTTCTTCTTCTCCAGGATGAACCGATAGAGCAGCTTCTCGGTCCACGTCTCCAGCCCGAGTTCTTCATCGGTGTACGGCGGATGCGCGATCTTCGTCCGCATCGTCAACTCACTCGCCGCCGCGGGCGCGACGGGTGCCGAAGGTTGCGGAGCAGGAGCGGTCCTTTGCGCGAAGTGCTAGACAGCGATGTACATCGGCCCACATCGCTCAGCCGACACGATCGAGCATGCGTCTCCGCATGTCCCTCAGCATCTTCTTTCGGTTCACAGCCGGCCGCGGCATCGAATTGTCGTCCGCATCCGCCGTCCGCATCGCAGCAGCTACCGCCTGCTTCTGCGGGTATCCAGCATCCGACATCTCGCGGATGTTGCTCGAGATCGTCGCCCGATCGCTACCGCGGCGCAAAGGCATCTGCCACTCCTTCAACCAGCCGAACGTAATGCGCCGTGATGTGACCGCGGCAGCAGGTGCAGGTGACCGCCCCGCCCTTCCGCGTCTCGTGGTTCCGCATCTCATGCCACTTCAGCGTGTGATTGCAGCCGACACACTCGACGTACTGCGGCCCGATCTCGATCAGCCTTCCGAGGCAGCGCAGCTTCGCCTCTTGGTCGTCAGCCTGAGCGCCCGCCAGCATCATCGAGAGCAGGAAGTCTTCCTGCGGCGACTTCGCGCCCCAGAAACCGTGGAATTCGCAGACCGTCGTGAGGATCGTGCCCGGCGCCGTGTTTCGTCCGTAGGTCCCCGTGCCTCCGCAAGCACATTTTTTTGGGTCCGGACTCGTGACTTGCGGCCCGCGCGGCGGTCTGCTGCCGAGAACGTTCAGCGTCACGCTTGGAGCAGGCGTGCGCGGAATGGTGACGCCCCCAAGCGGACGACCGATGAACTGCTCGATCTCTCCGATCTCGTGAGCAATCGCTTGCTTGTGCGCCGACGACATGACGCCCTTCAGTATCGGCCCGCGCCCATGGGCTCGTCAATGGGTCACTGTCGCGTAACTGTCGCTTTTCTGTCGGGTTTCTGTCCGATGGGACCCGCCCTATGGGACCCACCCCGGTTTTCCCCGGAGAGAGATGGGGGAACAGATGGCTCTTAGGAGATGGGACCCGCCGCGAATCGAAGGGTGTCCGGCCCCCGGCCCCGGCCCCCTCGGGATTTTCTCCTGCACACGGGCTCGGCACGCGCTGCCGCGCCCATCGCTGCCCCTCACACGTCGCATTGCTTACGTTTTTCTATGGAAGCGTAAGGCATGCACGCGAGATCAAGCGAGATCAACGACAACGCGCCTGCATCACGTGGTGAGCGCGTGTTATTTGCACGTCGCGCGGCTGCTGTTTTCTGGTCTCCGCCGATGGTTATTCCAACCAAGAAAGCGCGCCACAGTTCGCGCGCTCGTTCCCATAGCTCTTTCACAGTAGGAGATTCCATCGGGAATCTCGGAACACTCGCGGCCCCCACTCCCCCCTATATCCCCCCTCGCCCCCGTTGGGGTAATAGAACGGCCGGCAACCGTTTTGGATGGCTGCCGGCCGGAGTCTGGGTGCTGCTGCTATGCCTTGCGGGATAGGGTGCTGGTGTCCTGCTGATGTCTTCCTGGTGTGCTGGTGATGTGCTGCCCTGACCCGTGCACGATGCGCCGCTCGATGTAGGCGCGCACTGCATGGGTGCGGATCGAAGCGCTTGCCTGCTGCAGTTGCTGAATGCTCATACGCGGATCCTCACAGTCTCGCCGAATGGCGCGGTGTCGTCAGTGGTCGCGATCCAGAGCACTGGATATCCCTCCGGCTCTTCGCTCGGGAACGGGCCGCACAGGTCAGTGAGATAGATCAGGCAGGCCGGTTCGATCTCCTGCTCTGCCACCCATGCGAACGGCGGCCGGAAGTCTGTTCCGCCATGGCCGGCTGGATGTAGCTCGATGCTGTCACTAGGTTCGAACACTTCCGCGCCGCGCACGTCGTCGTCGCAATACACCACGTGCACGCGCTCGGGCTCGCAGTCCTCGGTAACGCTGGTGATCTCTGCCGCGAACGCGTCCAGTGCTGCCGGTGTGATGCTGCCGGATGTATCCACCACGACCACGACGGGCGCCATCTTGCCTGGGGCGAGTGATGGCAAGTAGATGCCGCGCCACACGTGCCTACGATTCGCGTGCTGCTGCACTCCCATTGCTCGCGTAACCGGCCATGTCTGCGAGGATCCGCGCCGCTTCGTCGGCTGCTGTCTGGCGCACGATGGGAGACTCGCGCAGCTGCTGCGGATCGTACGCGCACAGTGTCTGCTCGAGACGGGCGCGCATCGCTTCGAGTTGCGCATCCGCCGTGACGTTGAGACGCGGCAGGAGTGAGACCAGGTCGCGGATATTGGTGATCAGAGTGTCGCGGAAGGGGTTAGAAACCTTGCCTGTCCAGGAGTCAGCAGAGTACGCGGTAAGGCGTTCGGCCGCATGACTCACCACGTCGTGAATGCGCTGCCACACGTGGGAAGAAAAATGCCGCAGGCACCTAGCACGTGCACTGCGGCATCCCCGGAGGACAAGCGCCGCGTGAACGGCGTTATCCTGCGCGTGATGATTCTACGCCTCCCACCCACGTACGGCACGCGTGCACATGATTACGCGTGCACTGTGCAATTCGAGATTCGAGATTCGAGAATCGACATCTCCGCGATTCGAGATTCGAGACGATCGAGAATCGAGAATCGACGCATCGAGAGAATCGACAGAATCGAGAATCGAGAATCGAGATCATGCGACGCTGCGATCTGATCGACGCGCGCACGCGCCTGGGATTGACGCAAATTGAGATGGCGCGCGAGCTCGGTGTCCCGCACATGACGTATGGGTCATGGGAGCGCAATTCGTGGTGTAAGTATCCGCGCATGTTGGAGCTGGCCGTGGCGTTCATGTTGCGGGCGAAGTTTCGAGACCGAATCGAGATCAGGCCGGCGAAGGAATCGAGCGATCGACAATCGACGCGCGACGAATCGACGTCGGATTCATGGCTAGATGCGTTCGAGTAAGTTGATCGCCTGGCGCACAGCCTCCGGTGTAATGAAACCGCGGCACGAACAGAACTGGCAGCGCTCGGCATTGTGAACGCTCGCTATGTGCCCGCAGCGGCATAGCTCCAACGGTTCATCCGGTGGAGCACTCATCAGCAACCCGTCGACGCTGCATGGATCGTAATCCGTGCCGGCATCCCTCGATTTCTGATGTGATCCCGTTATAGCGATGTTCCTCGCGTGGCTTGCCGCGATTGCACGTCACGATCACGCGCTCCTCCCACGTTGCCACACGCTTCTGCTTATGCGCGATCGAATCGACAATTGAGCTTGGTTCGAAACCGCATTTCTTGCACTTCACGTTTTCCACGTTTTGCATTGACTTTCCTTCCCTCAGAACGGCGCATCCACGTCATTGCGCCGCCGCCCGTATTCCGCGATCAGCAGCGCTTCTGCCATCCCGTGCGACTTCTTCAATGACAACTTCTGCGCGCACACGGGAAACAACTGGATCGCCTTCTGTCGCGCGATCTCTTTCGCGCTCTCGCTCTCTTCGTCCCCATTCGTCCGTGTCTGCCCGTGGAAGATGTTCGCCTTCCACGTTGCCGGGTGCACCGGCTCGAATGAAATCTTCATCGCATAGAGCACGCCGCGCAGCTCCGTGAATTGACCGAAGAACTTCGCCTGTGAAACAACGCCCTGGCCTTTGCGATCGCCGTTCTGTGTCGCGGGCCGCAATTGAGCCTTCTCGATGAAAACGAACGGGTCATAGTTGCGCAGCTCTTCGAGCAGCATCACGACTCTGTGCGTTGCGAGCTCGGTCTCTGTGCCTTCCACGCGCTTGCCCTTGCGAACGCGTGAGACGCTGTACTGTGTGGTCGGCATCTCCCACAAGGACGGCATCGGTGCGCCGTCGATAATCGCAGCGATGCCTCCAGTGAAGCCGCAGTCGATGCCGACCCAACAGCGCGCCATCAGTGCACCTCTGCTTCCGTGCCGCTGACGTTCTTCGACGACTTCTTACGGCCGCGCACCTTGGGGGCATCTTCGTTGATGACGCTGCTGACGTGGTCTTCCATTGTGCTTTTCTCCTCGTCCTTTCCGTTCTGTGCTCTGTTCAGTTGCTTCACCTGAATAGCGGCGACTCTTCTTCCTCGTGGTTACTCACGCGAGCACGCCTGCAGCCGTTCGCTGCACAATCGCCCTCGCTGAATCGTTGAGTCCTGTCGTCGAAGTGCATCACCACGTCATTGGTGATGTTTTCGTTGTTCTTCTCGATCTGGAATCGCACCAGGCACGGCGCGAGATCCGCGTTGCTCTTGTCGTAGACCCATGGCCGCTGGAACAGCAGCCCAACGCGCGAGCTCTCGCCGATCGCGGCGGCATACTTCAGGTCTTCCATGTAGAGCCGGCCGTTATCGCGCTGCCGGTGTTCTTTGTTCACCTGGCTGGTTGCGATCACACCGATCTCGAGATCAATCGCCATCTCGAGCAGCGTCTGCGACACCATCGACATGCGCGGCTCCATGTCGCGGATCTTCTGTTCGGTGCGAATCAGCTGGATGTAATCGATCACGATTGCATCGAGCCCACCCATTGCGACCAGGCGCCGACTCTCCGCGTAAATCTCCTCGATCGTGCGAAGCCGGCGCGTGAGCCAGATCGTTCGACGCTTCGCGATCATGTGCGCTTCAGCAAGCTTCGAGAGATCGTCATCGCGCAGCTGCGTCCAGTCCTGCACGCGGCTGTGTGGAATCTGCGATGTCGCCGACACCCACCGCAATGCCGATTCTTCTTCGGTCGATTCGAGCGAGAAGATCGCCACGCGGTGTGTGTTCGCTGCGAGTCGATCCGCGACATTGACGGCGAACGCGGTCTTCCCGTGACCGGACGGACAGCCGACGATCGTGAACGTCCGGCGAATCGCTTTCACGAGATCGAGAGACATCCAGCCCGTTGAAAGTGATCCGACTGACTCTCCGTTGCGTCGACGCTGCAGCGTTTCATATGCCGTCGAGACCACGTCGTAGAGCGGCTGGACGCGCGCTTCTTCGTTCGTCGCGAGGTTCGTCAGCTTCGCCATTGCAACGCTCGCGATGTCCTCGGGATCGTCTTCCGGCGTGTCGAGTGCACCGCGCATCAGCTCATTGCCGATCACGATGATCCGGCGCAGCTTCGCGGCTCTAACCACGAGCTGCGCGTACTTCTCGACGTTCGCAATGTCGGGCACTCCGTCCATCAGCGCTGAGACGTAAGCGTGTCCGCCGACCTGTTCGAGCTGCCCGCGGCGCACGAGCTCTTCTTTCACCGTGAGCGTGTCGATCTCGCTGCCGGCGTTCGCCATGGCTTTGATCACCGACCAGATCGAGCGATGCGCATCGCGGAAGAAGTCTTCCGGGGTGATGATCTGCGTGAGGCGCCAATAGCACTGCGAGTTCGTTAGCACGGAGCCGAGTACTGCGCGCTCAGCATCAGGAGATTGCGGGAGAGGGCGATCGAGAGCGACTGCTGTTTTCTCAGCCATTCGCCACCGCCAGATTCGCCTGAGCCACCGCGTTCGGCGACAGCCACAGGACTTCCTCTCGCTTGCGCGCGCCGTCTGCCAGCGCGTTTCGTGTGGCCGTCGACCATCCGGCGTAAAGCTCAGCGTAGAGATCAGACTCGTAGCCGGAGATGATCACCATGCCTCGCACGCGCCGCAGCGCGTCTGCGAGACGCACGTGATCTTCGTCCGTCATCTCGTGCCGATAGTTGCGCTTCGATGAGTTGTGTGCCTTGTTGCGCGTGCTGTGCACGTATGGCGGATCCACGTAGAAAAGCGTTTGCGGTGAATCGTGCTGTGCGATGACCTCGCACGCATCCCGATTCTCGATCACCACGCCGGCGAGTCGTTGCGTGAAGAACGGAATCGCATCGGCGTAGTTTTTCCAGTCATGTGCTGGCGTGGTATGCGAGCGGTTGCTGTTGCTTCGAAACCCGGTCTTGTGATGACCGTTCACGGCGTCGGAACCGAAGCCCATCAGCGATCGAACGATCGTGCGCCTGGCACGTTCGATTCCTTGCGAGTCCTCGTATCCCTGCTCAAATTCTGTTCTCGAAAACGGCGTGAGTCGCAGCAACCGGGTCAACTCGCTCGCTTCGTTCTGATCTCGCAGGACGCGAAATACGTTCACGATTTCGTCGTCGACGTCGTTGTAGATTTCAGCGTAAGACCGCTGCTTTCGGAGCAGAACCGAAGCTGCTCCAGCGAACGGCTCGACGTAGCAGCGGTGCTCGGGAAAGTGGCTGATGATCCACGAGGCGAGGCGCCATTTCCCGCCGTGGTAGCGCAGCACGGGACGCTGCCGCCTCATACCGATGCCTCCCACCGCAGCTTGTCCTGCGTCGGATGTCGGTCGGTTCTCGGGCGTGATGGACAGTCCCACGATCGTCCACTCACTTCGGCGATCAGAAACCATCCGGCAGCCCGCAGCGACACGCCGCTTTCTGAAGCGAGCGTGTAGGTGACCATCCGGCGATATCCGAGCGCCCTCGCAGCGCGCCAACTCGCGGCATAGAGCATCGAACAGGCGTTACGCGATCCGTCAGTCGCGAGTCGCGTCACTTCCGCGGTGAACCCGTCCTGGTTGCCACGTGCAACAGGGCGACCGACAATCGCGACGCCGACAACGCTTCCAGACCTCGCAACAGCGACAGCGAAAAGTCCTCCCACAGGCGCGCGGTGATGCCGGTGATGCAGCCGAACAAACTCTTTCGCATCAGCGATGGTGATCGGCACGATCGAGAGTCGGGCAGCCATCATTCAGACCTCCGCGGCGCCTGTGCGAACGGCTTCGTAGGCGACTGCCCGAATAGCGAACCGCCCTTGCGATAGCGGCCGTCTTGTTCCGCGTACCGGCACGACGTGTAGAAACTCGCCTGTGCGTCAGCGACTGGCGTCCGAGCCTTGCCGTACTTGTACTCGGATGCTCGCAACCGATCGCGCCACGCATCGAGCTCGGCTTCGAGCGGAACGGACGGGCAATTCTTCGCACCCCACTCGCGGTGCTTCGGCATCAGAACGAAACTCTCGACCAACTCTTTCGCGGAGGGTTTCTTTGAAGACTCCGAAGGAGTCTTTTTCTTTTCGTCTTCTACTGCAGGAGCAGGAGCAAGAGCAGGAGCAGGAGCAGGAGGGGTTTCCGTCCGTAACCTATCTTGGTTTTCCGTAGGTTTCGGATCGGTTTTCTTTGGACGTCCACCCTTCTTGCCATTTTTCCTGCCCGCACGTCGTTTGTTTTCAAGCCATTCGATGCGACCACGCGAACCGCTGATGTAGATGCCATGGCGGTGTTTCTTGCCCAACTCCGACTTCAGTAGTGCTTCACTGAGCTGCGGAGCGTCTTCAAACAGATGGTTCACTATTTCTTCTCGCAACACGTGTGAGCACGTCTCCTGGCAGTGGTTCCAAACCATCGTCATCCGCCCGATTGCGGACCACACGTCGACGCCGAGTTCGCGTGCGAGAACCCGATATCGGGGATCGCTGAAAACGCTCTGCTCCATGTTCACGCGCGCCATGTCGCTCCCGCCTCGCCGCTTTATGTCTGAACCGATGGGTGGTACTTCGCAGCAGGTACATCGAAGGTCCAGGCGACCGCCTCGCGAGCCGTCTCGATGGCTGGAGGCACGCGAAGGAAGTAGCTCTTGAAGCGAGAGTCCTCGGGCAGTTGGTCGATGCCGACCATCTCCACTTCACCGCCGCGCAGATC
This sequence comes from Acidobacteriota bacterium, assembly GCA_021325515.1. GTDB lineage: Bacteria > Acidobacteriota > Thermoanaerobaculia > Gp7-AA8 > Gp7-AA8 > JAJPHC01. Next base: position 470,136 of record JAJPHC010000013.1, on the reverse strand, counting down.
GCCGCTCGCTACCTTCACGCCGGGGAAAGCCTGCATCGCTTCATCGCGCGTAAGACTGCCATCCGGTTCAGGCGTCGAGTTGAGAACGCGAACCATCACGAGAGGTTCATCGCCTTCGATCTCGGAGCGATAGAGAGCCCCACATTCGTCCTGGGACACGAGCTCGGCGCCAGAGTCGAGCAGGTAGCGCGACTGGCCGTAGCGCTCGATCATCACGCGGCGAAGCTCCTGATTCGTGCAGGACTTGATCTGCGCGAGCGTTATGGTCTCAGGGTGCTCGATGATGTCGGCCGGCACACGCAGCCCGTGCCACGCGTACACACCCCACCCGTCACGGAATCCGACCGCAGCGCGATGCTCTGAATGGAGACGACCAGAGTCATCGCGATCGATGTTCGCAGGCGGCGCGCAGAACATGACGAAGTCCGGAAACGTCCATGCAATCGCGCAGGACTCGGCGACGGCGATCAGGTTGTCGAGACGCGTCGGATCGCAGTACTTACGCAGCGCGTCGTAGAACGAAAGCCAGTAGCAATCGAACTGGCCTGGCTGATACCACCAGCCCCACCAGGCGATCTCGCTGACCTGAGCGCGGACCTGATCGAGGACCTGAGCGCCGACCTGATCGCGGACCTGAGCGCTGACCTGAGCGCTGACCTGAGCGCCGACCTGATCGAGGACCTGATCGCTGACCTGAGCGCCGACCTGATCGAGGACCTGATCGCTGACCTGAGCGAGGACCTGAGCGCGGACCTGATCGCGGACCTGAGCGCGGACCTGAGCGCGGACCTGAGCGCGGACCTGAGCGAGGACCTGAGCGCCGACCTGATCGCGGACCTGATCGCTGACCTGAGCGAGGACCTGAGCGCCGACCTGATCGCGGACCTGAGCGAGGACCTGAGCGCTGACCTGAGCGCTGACCTGATCGAGGACCTGATCGCTGACCTGAGCGAGGACCTGATCGAGGACCTGATCGCTGACCTGAGCGAGGACCTGATCGCGCAGTGCCGCGCTGTCGCGCAGCACTGCGCACGCGTAAACCATCCGCAACGGAGAGTCCATCCATATCCATAGCTTCGGCACCGCGCGGCCCGCCGCGCTGTAAGCGCGGCGGATCGCTTCCCAGGCGCGCTGCCGATCGCCCTCGTGCGTCTGAAGGCCGATGCTCAGCCACTTGTCGCGAATTGCCGGAAGAGCAGCTTCCTCTTCCGGCGACAGACGTTGCATCCGCTGGTTAGTCGGCGACATTGCGAATCGCCTCCGGCGTGTATTCGCGCTGGCGGATCACGCGGTACTTACCGGGCGGCAGCTTCACGGTCGCGTGTTCCTCGTGACGCAGGAACGCTTCCATCTGCACGTCGAGATAGCGGATGCCGTTGTCGACTTCCACCATTGAGACATGTTCGACTTCAGCGATCGCGTGAGCGTGTCCCGTGACTTCGCCATAAGCGAGGATCACGCGGCCGTTGTCGAGCTTCACCGGCTTTGCATTCGCGGGGATTGAGCGGACCTTCTGGACGAGAACATCACCCTGTCTGTAGATCATGGTTTCCTCACTTTCAATTTGTTCGGTTGCGGAGTGACCGACTCACTCACAACTGACTCAGGGAATGCGGGCCGACGTGTGCTCGCCGCTAGGCGTGTCGGCACCGAGCGGGTCTCAACAGCCGCATCGTCCTGAATCAGTTGTCAATGAATCGCGTGATTACGTGGAGGCGTCCGGACCCAGGTTCAGTGGCGTAATCGAACGCCCCCACGACCTTTCCACCAGCGTGTCGCGAGCTACTTCTTCATCCGCATCACCTCCTCAAACGAATTCCTGCTCCGCTTCACTCTTCCAAGGCGTTGCGGGTTGTTCTTCAACCGCCGGCAGAACGTCGACGGCATCGATGTAGCGATTTGTGTAGCGGCCCTTCTTCTTCATCACGAACGTGATGCGCACATGCGCCTGATCGACATACGCTTTCTCAGCAGCGCGGATCAGCACCGGGTTCTTGGTCGCGAACACGACGCCCTTCATCCACGCGCCCGCGAAGCCGGCGTCATTGGGCGGGTCGTATCGTTCGATCACGCCCGTGGTCTCGCGCAGTCCGCCCTTCGTGCGAACCACCGTGCGACCGCGAGGACCGGCTTCGAGCGCTTCGATGATCTTGTCCAGGCGCTCGAGCAACGCGATCTCGAAATCCGTCATCGTTGCCATCAGCTCGTGCGCTCCTCGAGGTAGTTGATGTCCCGATTCGGCGACGGGATGATCGGCGTCTTCTGTTCGAGCTGCAGGTCTTCTCCGTCGTCGAAGCGAATGGCGAGCGATTCCGCGATTCGCGCTTCTTCTTCGAACTCGACGCGCTGTCGATCAGACTTCGTGACATCACGGTTGTGCTGCGCCTCCATCGAGCGGCGACGCAGCAGGTTCGCGACGTAAGAGCGTTCGACTACCGTGAGCTCAACCTTCACTGCTCGCTCTCCCGTTCACCGGCGATCGCGAGGAGATGCGTCTCGACAGCCTTCAGGTCGGCGATCGTTCCCTCGGACTTCAGCTTGTCGATCGACTGGATCCGGCCACCGGTTGCAGCGGAGATTTCGACGTCCGCTTCGGCGTGAGACCGCGCGACTCTCGTCAGCACGTTGTAGGTGGCATCCCACTGTGCCGCGCGAGTCTCGCCGTCATCCTGAGCGGTAGCGACCTTGTCGCCGGTCTTCTTCGCCTTCGTCAACGCATCCTTGACGGTCTGCGTGCGTGTCCGTGGCTGCTGTTCCGCAGCGGGTGCCTGCTCTTCTGCCGGCGCTGCTGCTGCGGTCTCAGTATCCGAAGAAGGCTCGACGTCGATCGTGTCGTCGTCGCCGAAGACTTCTGGTGCGAGAGACTGAGGCTTACCGGCATCGTGGCGCTCGTCCAGATCGATCGCACGCATCAGATCGATCGACGCAGGGCAGAGCTTCAGCACCTGCTTGATGACGGTCTTCTTCGCCATCGCGGCGTAATCCGTCACCCAAGGGCCATTGCTCGCGCTCTTCGAACGCTTGCGGATCGACTCGACCTGCTTCCGCGTCATCACGACGACCTGATAGCCGCCGTTGTTCTTGAAGCGGACGATCGCGTAGACGTGCGTGAGGTTCGCATCGTCCGGATCCGAGACCGGCTTGTGATGGAGCTCGTCACGCTCCAGGCCGAACTCGTAATTGAACTCGTCGCCCTTGTAGACCGCCTGGGCGGTAATCGAAGCGACTTCACCTGAACGGCGCGCGATGTCAGCGAGCCCCAAGTATCCGGGGATCAGCTGCGCCTCCATGCGGTTCTTCTTATTGTTGCGATACGGCACGAGGTAGGCGCGGCCGAGAGAGAACGACAGCCCGAGGGATGCGGCTTCGACAATCGACCGCATCAGCGAAGTTTTGTCGCACTCCATGAGCGTCGGATTGCGGTAAATCTGCGAGAGAGCAGTGCGCGTCAACGCTTCAGGCGTCAGCCCGATCCGCGGCAACGCCTGGGCGATCGCGGCGCTGTTCTTCTCGATGTACGTCTTCACCGCGAGTGCTTTGTCAGCGACGGTGAGAGCCTTCGACGGTGATCCCGCAGCAGGAGCAGCAGGCGGCATTTCAGACATTCGTTTCTCCTTCGATCAGCCGCTGTGCTGCGCTGATCGTCAGCTTCATTTCGTAGCCTTTGGGGAAGTTGAGCTTCAGGTAGTCGTAGGGATCGATGGTTGTTGCCGGCCGGAATCCGCCACGGTTGAAGATGCGATTGATCGTGGCCGAGCCGATCTTTCCGCTCTTCGCGGTGCCGAGAGAGACGCGGAGAGCAGCCTCGATCCGCTTCTTCAGCGATTCGAGCTCCTTCGCTCGCTTGCCGATCACTTCGTATGCCTCGCACAGTTCTTCGAGACGGACGACGCGATCGCCGCCGAGATCGACGACGGGCAGAAGTTCAACGGGTGGCGTTTTCTCTTCGTGCGGCGGGTAGAGAGACTTGATGCTGTTGAGCGTCTTATCGTCGGCGTAATCGGGCTCCGGCGGGACGCCCTCTTCGACGTGCTTCCAAAAATCGATCAGCTTCGGCTTGACCATCTCGAACAGCTCGTCATCGCGCGTGAGCGTGAACACTCTCGGAGGCCACACTCCGAGACGCGCTACAAAGTCGATCTTGTGAGCGGATGGGTCCAGCCACAGATAGGAGTGACCCTGCCAAAACGCATCGAGTGGCACCTCGTCCGTACCAGCGTCGCCCCACGCTGTGACCGCTCGCCAGTTGACGGATTTCGCATCAGCGAACCATTCGTCACCCGCAGCGTTGCGATATCGCGCGTCGACATGCCCCACGAGCCACGGCAGCTCTGGATGGCGCAGAAAGTCCTGGCGTCGTACCAGTTGAGCGGACCGATCGTGTTTTTCCGAATACCAGCGCAACAGAGGCTCTTCGAGGTAATGTCCCTCTTCCATCGCGCTCGTTTCGGTGACTTCGAGATTGCCGCGGAGGATGAGATACGCATCCAATGGCGTATTCCATTTCGATTGACCGAGGACAGCGGCGATCATGCTGCCGCCGATGCCGCGATGATCTTCCAGAGATCCGCAGATTCGACACGGCGTGCCGGTCATGACCGACGTCCTTTCTTCGCGGCATATCGTTCAAGCGTTGCCTTGCGACAGATCGCACAGCGGCGAGAGTCAGGCGGATACGGATGCCCATTGGGGCATTCGGTGGCTCGTGCTTTCTTCGCCGCGATACCTTCGCCGCGCAACACGTTCTCGCGGTGCGTGACGATCTCCAGATGGTCGGGATTGACGCACCGCCGATTGCGGCACAGATGGTCGAGATCGAGGCCCTTCGGAACATCGCCTCTCAGCACTTTGTAAACTACGCGGTGAGCAACGCGACGCTTTCCCTCGGCGAACACGAGACCGTATCCGGTGCCTCCCATGTGGCCAGTCCAGTTCCAGCAGCCTGTCGCCGGATCGACCGTGTAGTCGCGTATCCGTTCAGAGAATGGGCGCCTCGTCCAACCGATGCGGCGCCGATACGAGCGTTGTTCGGTCGCGCTCACCGCGCACCCCACGTCCGCGCATCGCCGCAGACATGCGGCAGCCGCTGGTTAGACTTCAGTTCCGCGAGGCAGTGCGCGCAATGCAATTCGCCGTGACGCTTCACGAATCGCTGCGCGAAAGGGACCGCAGGTTGATTCTTCATGGAGACCGGGGTATCCTTTCTTTCGTTCTTCATCGAACTGGTTTCCTTTCGGCCCGACTGTTCGCGCAGTCGGGCCTTTCGTTTTGGGGTTCAAGACAGGGTGACGATGCGCGGGGCCGCCTCCGGCGATTGCTGCAGCGCACCCGTGGCGACACACAGAGCGGTGAGGAGATAGATCACGCGATCGTTCTGGATGCGCAGCATCTCCTCGTGGGTGAGAGAGACAGGGCACGGGCAGCCGTTGTCGTGCGGCTGGCCATCCGAGGTAACGACGGCGCCCGTGTGAACACAGGCGCCTCCCGGATGCCACTTATGCGTGCATCTTGCGCAGCGCTTCACCGGCGCTACTCCTCTGCTCCGGCGTCCGGGTTGCTCGATGCAGTCGCGTTCTCCTGCGACGGCACATCGAACGTCGGGGCGCTGCTCGTCATGACACCATCGACGGGGATCGTGATGTCCGTGGGCGTTGCGTCGGTCGGCGTTGCGTCGATCGGAGTCGAAGGACCGGGGAACTCCAGCCCCTTTGGATCGATCCGATGGAACCACCGCGGCGGCAGTTCGTTGCCGTCCTTGTCCTTCACGCCGCTGACGAGTTCCTGAATGTCGAGCGTGCCGTCTTCATGAACCGCAGTGATCTGCGACGACACGCCGCCGTAGAACACCAGGTCACCTTTCTTCAGCGATTCCAGAAACTTTTCCACATCATTTTCCATTACGCATTTCCTCCATTCATTTTGATGAGCGAAATCTCTGACCGGCCGGGACGACGTTCGCGTAAGAGCGACCCTTCGCGCGGATGGCGTTCCAGAAGTCAGCGAGCTGAGATGCGAAGATTCCCCACCGTCCGCCGGGGCCGAGCGTGAATCGCGGATAGCTGTTCAGCGCGCGCTGAGAAAAGCGCGGCTTGCTGAATACGCCGTGCTGCGCTTCCGCGATCTCGCGGAGATGCGCAACGGTGCGATTGAACTGCGGAGCGACCTCCTGCAGCGAGAGGAACAGGTCTGAAGGTTGCGCAGCGATCGACCGCCGCTGGGAGTCCAGCCCGCGGCGATTGACCTTCGCCGCTGCGCGCGGCGCCGACTGACGGGAGGTGAGCGCGCCAGCCGGTTCTTCGTTGCCCTGGCGGGCGTGAAGTTCAGAGGAAGGAAATGCCCGATTCGCAGCCGCGTTCGGAGCCGACGCGTCGTGAGCCTCACTGAAGCGGCCTCGCTGCTGAGCTTCCGCATCCGGCCGGCCCTTGCGAGCGCCATCTGCAGAGCACGAAGAATCAAAGGTGACGGGCGCCGGCACCGGGAGGGTTTGCGCAACCGGCCGCCCGTCTGCGTCGCGGTTGTTTCTCGCCGGTTGTGACGCGTCACCGGCTTTCGTGAGCTGTTTCATGGCTGGCGCATCTCCCCGTTGGAGTCCCACCATTCAGCGTTGATCGACTCCCACTCGCTACCAATGCGCTCGATGTATTCGCAGAGCACGGCCGCACGCGCGCCGACCTTTGCGTCATCGGAGATAGCTCGCAGTCCGCACACGATGATGTGCAGGTCATCGACGGACAGTTCAGGCTTGCGGATGACGCTCATGGGCAAACCTCGCGCAGCTCCGCTTCACGAATGGCGATCCCGATCTCGCACTCGCGTGCATGGCGGCTTTCGCCACCGCACTCAGGGCACGGCTCAGGCGGCGGCTCGTAGTAGCTCGCCGGAGGATCGAAGTCGAAGTTACTCATCGTTCCCCCGTCCAGGCCAGCCGCGGAAGATCACGGCGTAGAAGGCGAGCAGCGCAATGAGAAAGAGCGCATTCGGCCAGCTCACGACGTGGCCTCCGTGCGGTCAACGATCTCGAGATCGCGCTGCTGTGCCCACTTCTCGACTTCCGCGCGATTCCCTGCGGGCTGAACGTCATCCAGCCAACTCACGCCAAAGCGCCGTAGTAAATCGAAGTACCCTTCCGGCGTGTAGTCGTCCGTCAGCGACAGGAAGTAGATGTCGAACTGCCGCGTGCGACGGAGAAACACTCTGGTATTCACAGAGCCTCCGCTTCCGCGCGGCATTCCGCGCACTTCGCGCCGCAGTCGTGCGCCGGGGTCTCGGGCTCGTCGTCATCATCGAAGCGGGAGGCGATGACGAGGATCGCAAAACCAGCGATTCCGAGGATCACAACGAACAGAAAGACCACTGTGAACGCAACAAGGAAGGCAGTGAGCATTACGACGCCCTCCGCTGTTCGCTTGCGACCTCGTAGTCATGAATGACTTCACCCGCGGACTGTCCGGTGATCAGGCCGATCTTTCGAGCCACACGCTTGCCGGGGACCATGATTCCCCACGATTCGAGCTTGGAAAGCGTGACCGGGTGAACGCCGACGTGCTTCGCAAACTCTTCCTGCGTTTCGCCCTTGGCCACCCGCGCGTGATAGATGCGAGGTTTGTCTTCCACCCGTTCCTTCTCCATTCCGGCAACTATTGAATTGAACGAGTGCGAGATTAGCCAATTCGGATAATCTGGTCAAGAGATTTCTTTGATTATCCAATTTGGAGAAGTTACAGGCTGGTCCGTTGACGATTTGGAGAAACGGGTGCATCGTATTAGCCAATGTCGCTAGGCAACTCGCTGAGAAAGCTCAGGGAAGATCAGCGAAAATCGCTGAAAGAGGTAGCTGATAGAGCTAACCTCAGCGTGGCGCAGCTCTCAAAGCTCGAACGCGGCGAGCGTGGCCTTGATATCGATGTCTTTATTGAAATCGCTAGGGCTCTCGGCTGCCAGCCGGGTGACCTTCTGCCGAATTCGACAGGGCTCTATCCCGAATCGCGACAATTACTTGGGCGGCTGAACGGCATACCAAGCGATCAGCGGGACATCGTGATGTCAACGATCAACTCGCTTCTGGACATGCGCGAACATGCAGTCGCTGCCGTCTCGACGTTCGCGACCAGCACGCCCGATAACGTCAGACCGTTTCCACGTCCGGTAGAGCCGCACAACGAACTGTCCGATGACGCGATGGAGCGCCTGAGCAGAATCCTCGAAGAAGCCGGTCTCGAACCGCGCAAGGCCGCGATCGGTCCCGAGCGCGAGGTTCGCTTCTACGGTGAAGCGTCAGCGGGTGAGGGTGTCGAGTTCTTCGACGACATCCCCGAGGAGTATCGGCAGATTCCGCAGTGGGCGTACAAGCGCGGAGCGCGCGGCATCTTCAAGGTGAAGGGTTGGTCGATGCTCGACATGGGCATCGCGGACGGGCAGATCATCTTCGTGAAGCCGACACCTGAGCCGCCGAACGGCAGCATCGTGATCTGCACAGTCAATCGAAAGGTATATATCAAAAAGCTGCGGCGCGATGGACGTGGCGCAGCTGTGCAACTGATACCGAAGGCTCCGGGATATGAACCGATCGAGTTGAAGCCTGGTGATGACGTGCAGTTCTTTGGCATCGCGATCGGAAACACGGGGGATCTGTGATGAGGCGCATAGCAGCCGCTCTTCTCATTCTTGCCGCGCTCTCCAGCTGCGCGAACCTCACCCGGACTAACCGGATGCTGCAGCCGTACGTTGGCAGGTCGATCGACGACTTCATGAAGGAGCGGGCCTATGCCGCCGATCGAATCACGCCTCTCGATGACGGAGGAGCGATCTACGCATTCCACGGCGGTCCCGGTGGGCCATACTGTCGATTCTTCTTCGTGACATCACCGAAGCGCACCATAACGTCCTATCGATTCGAAGGGTGCTGATGACCGGAACCGAAACGGAGAAAACGATGAACCGACCCGTTCGCATAGTGATGGCGTTACTTCTTTTCCTAGCCTTCGGTGCTGGATACGGTGACGAATCCGAGTTGCGCGGAGCGAAGCGCCTCTTTGTTGATACGGGTGACAACGTCGATCTTCACGATCGGATCGTCGAGCGGTTGAGGGACAAGATCCACGCTCCAGTGGCGTTCGTTGATGATGACTCGGATGCAGATGTCATTCTTCACGTGAGAGCAACTTCTAACGAAGCGAAGGCCGTGGCGGATCGAGTCACCGAGGGCGGACATGTTCACCATGTCTGGAGCGCACATGCTGGGAAGCTCGCTCCGTGGGACACGCCATGGCATGACGTCGTCGACCAATTCGCGTCGGTGTATTCATCCTACAACCACCTGTGAGGTGATCATGAAAATGAAACAGCTTGGCCTTTTTCTGCTTGTTTTATCAGTGGCTGCCGGACAAGCCTGTCATTCAGTTGGCGATAACGAAGGACCCGGAGTGATGGAAAACGGCCGCATCCTTCCATGCGGCGGCCATCACACCGATCCTGACGCATGCGGCGCTGCGCTGTTCAATGCGCCTCGACTTGCGAAGATCTCGCTCGGCATGACGAAGGACGACGTCCTGAAGATCATGGAGCATCCTGCCGAACGTCGCGAAGCGAAGACGAGCGATGGACATGACTATGAATCGTGGCTCTACATGGTCAATTACACGAACGAGCAGATGACGGCGATCACGTTCACCGATGGCAAGGTTACGGCGATGAACACCGTGCCATGGAAGAACAATTAACCCCAAGGGTTAAAGCGCATGCCGCTCCCCAAGGGTCTGAAGTTCGAAGAGCGCATCGCGCCGCCATCACCGCGCCGAGCGCATTCGATAGAGCTCAGCACGACGCGCATTTATCGCGGCCTTGTTCGCTTTGTAGCGGCGCGCCGCAGCCAAGCGATGGCATTCGCGGCACCAACGTCCATTGCGCGTCGGGGAAGACCATGTGTTTGCTTCATCGTAAGCGTGTCCACGAGGACAGTGCGTTTTCCTCATGTTCATAGCAGCAGGCGAGATGCCACGCAGACAGTTCTCTGTATAGGTGACAGCGTCCAAGTGCAGAGGATTCACGCATGCGCGATTTCTGCACACATGATCGATCACCCGCGGAAGATAGCCGCGCGCCCAGAGAAAACTTACTCGATGCGCACGCGTTGCCTTCCCTTTGTAATTGAACTTTCCGTACCCGCCGCGATTCATAGCAGCTGTCCACAACCAACAGGACCCGCTGAATTCGACCTTCGCGATGAAACGGGCAACTGCACTCTCGTCCGCGTGAGGGAATTGAGATGCGACATCCATGGAGACATTATAGATGCCGCTGCCTAAGGGACTTCAATTCGAAGATCGACTGGCGCCATACGATCACCCAAAGCATGGGGCGGGATACGTGTTCGTCTGTCAGAGAAAGTCACATCCGTATCACGAGCAGTTCATCCCAGGATTCAAAACCGACGCGAAAGGTGTGCGCGCGGAGCACGACACGAACTATCACGTGTACGGCCGGCGCGATCGCGACGTAGCGATCGAGCAGCTGTGTGATGAATGGCTCGCTCACGTTGAACAACTCGAAGTCGAAAAGATCAGGGATCCGCAGACCACGCGCCATTACGCGATCGCCACCGACTATCTGAAGCGCGGCATGCACGATATCGGCGTTCGCCTGGCGAGCGATCTCGACTCCTCACGCATCTCCGCATTCATCCGCTGGATGCGCCAGAACACCAGCAGCAAAGGCTCGCTGATCGCGAAGACGCTTTCAGCTCTCCGCACGATGCTGCGATGGAAGTGGATCGCCGTCGATTGGAAGATCCCGCATGACGAGATCCGCGCCGAGACTCGCGAGAAGAAGGATCTCGACGCGGAAACGATCCGGAAGCTGATCGCCGCGATGCCAGAAGGTTCGCTCGAGCAAGCCGTGGCATACCTGAAAGCACGTACTGGAGCTCGCGACGTCGAAATCCTCAGCGCGAAGAAGGATGAATTCGATCTCGATCTCTCGATCGACGTCGACGGCCGCGAAGTCGCGATCGGTGTCTTTCGTCCGATTCTTCACAACAAAGGCTCTCGTGTACGGAAGCGCCACGTTTACGTCATCACATCCGATGCGGTCGAGAAGATCCGCCCCTTCGTCCGGAAGGCGGCGCCTGGGGGATACGTCTTCACCGACGACACCGGCAAGCCGATGACGCGCGAGCTGATGCGGCCGCGCATTCGCGCCGCCTCGAAAGCCGCCGGCTTCATCGCCATGAAGCGCGACGGAGCGAAGAAGAACCCGGTGAGGATCGGCGCGATCGATACCCTCGCCCAGATCCGCGCCGAGATCGCAACCGCCGTCTATGAAGAGACGTCGGACATGAAAGCGGCAGCGGCTCACCTCGGCCACGCGGATGAGAAAACCACAGAGCGCTGGTATGTAAAGAACCGCCTGACGCGCCGAAAATTGATCGAGAAGTTCCGGCCGGCCGAGATCATCGCGAACGCGATCCCACTGAAGCGCAGCGCGTGAGGAAAAGCGCCTATGGAAACGCCTATGGTTTCGGCCCATATCTACCCGTTTTCACACGGAACTACCCGAGTTATTCAGAAAAGCAAAACGCGCCTTTCGGCGCATCTTTTCAGTAACTTAGATGGAGCCGTTGACCGGACTTGAACCGGTGACCTGCTGATTACGAATCAGCTGCTCTACCAACTGAGCTACAACGGCCTGCTGAGCTACAACGGCCTTCCGAACAACAAGGCGCGCGATTCTATTCACCGCGGCGGCGGTTGTCGAGCGATTTTTTGTTACCATCCGCGCGCCCTTTGACCATGTCCAGAATCGAGCGCTTTCTCGCCGGCGGGCTGGCTCTGCTGCTGCTCCTCAGCCGCGCCGCCGCCTTCTTTCGTTATCGGTTCGACTCCGACGAGCCGCAGCATCTCCACGTCGCCTGGGGCTGGACCCAGGGCCTCGTCCAGTATCGCGACCTCTTCGACAATCACACCCCTCTCTTCCACATGGTCACCGCACCGTGGCTGGCACTCTTCGGCGAACGCGCCGATATCCTCTTCTACATGCGCGCGCTGATGATTCCCATCTGGCTCTTCGTCAGCGCAGTCACCTGGATCGTCGCCCGCCGCTTCTACTCGCAGCGCGTCGCCATCTGGTCGCTGCTCATCCTTCACCTCTTCCCCACTTTCTTCCTGAAATCGCTCGAGTACCGCACCGACAATCTCTGGCTCGGACTCTGGATGGCGGCGCTGCTCGTGCTGACCGGCGGGGAACTGACGCGGCTCCGCCTCTTCACCACGGGCCTCATTCTCGGCACCGCCGCGTGCGTATCTCTCAAGACCTCGCTGCTCGTCATCACGCTGCTGCTCGCGGGGGCAACGACGTGGATTTTCTCGAACGAAACGCGCCGCTGGCGCGACGCGGCGCGCGTCGTCATTCCGGCGCTCCTCGGCCTGGCGATCGTTCCCTCGCTGCTGGCCGCGGTCTTCGTGAAGCTCGGCGCATGGCCTGACCTCGTGTACTGCAACTTCACCTTCAACGAGCTCGTCTCGAAGACGCGGCCCCACTCGCAGTTCGTCCGCCTGATCTACTTCCCGTCGCTCTTCCTGATGCTCTACGCGCTGCGCGAGCGCGCGGCAAAGATCGTTTTCGACCGCGCCGCGCGCTGGCGCTTCTTCATCTTCACCTTCGCGCTCCTCTTCACCCTGACGCTCGCCTGCTGGTGGATCCTGATCTCCGCGCGCGATGCGCTGGCGGTGCTTCCCCTCTACGCGATGATCATCGCGTTCTGGATCGACGTGCAGCCGTTCCGAGCTCCCGCGCTCGCCGCCTGGACTCTGCTCTGCCTCTACGGCCTCGGCCATTACACGGAATGGCTGAAGAACGACACACGCGAGTTCACGACGATGATGAATCAGGCTCTCGGCCTGACGAGGCCGGGCGAGCCGCTGATGGATTTCAAGGGCGAAACGATCTATCGCCGCCGCCCCTACTACTTCATCTTCGAGGCGATCGGCCGCGCCGAGATGAGGCACGGCCTCATTCCCGATACGATCGCCACCGACATGATCAGGGCGCGCTGCCACGTCGCGCAGGCCGACGGACGCTTCTGGCCTCCGCGCGCGAAACAATTTCTGCTCGAGCACTTCATCGACGTCGGCCGCCTCCGGGTTTCGGGCAACGTCATTCCGGAGTCGGGCGCGTTCGAGACGGCCATCCCCGGCCGCTACGTGATCATCGACCCGCACGGCGGTGCAGCGGGCACACTCGACGGCGCCAGATATCACGGCGCAGTCGAGCTTGCACCGGGTATGCATCACTTCGCCCGTGCGGCAGACGAACGGGTGGCGTGGCTCTGGGCTCCTGCCTTCGAGCGCGGCTACTCACCGTTTCACCTGCGCGATCTGGACTTCTGATGGCTAACCTTTCGCTGCATCGCGTTCTGGTCATCGCTCCACATCCGGACGACGACGTGATCGCCTGCGCCGGACTGCTGCAACGCGCGGGAGAGCCGCGCATCCTGTTCGTCACCGACGGCGAACGGAATCCCTGGCCGCAGCGTTTCCTCTTCGGAAAGCTCCGTCTCACCGATGAAGACCGCGCGCAATGGGGAGCCATGCGCCGGCGTGAGGCGCTCGAGTCGCTGCAGATCACCGGCGCCGGCGAACACCAGACCCGCTTCCTCGGTTTTCCCGACCAACGCCTGATGTCGCTGGCGCGGCGCGGCGACCGCCGGCTGCTGGCGCTGCTCACCGAAGAGATCCGCACGTTCGCTCCGACGCTGATCGTGTCGCCTTCCACCTTCGACGCACATTACGACCATCGCGCGATTGCGTGGTACGCGCATCAGGCGGCGAGGGAGTGCGGAGCGGAGATCGTCACGTATTCGATTCACGGCGGCGCACCGCGGAACCGCGTGCGCGCCGTGCTCGAGCTCGCGGAGGATGAACGGCAACGAAAGCGAGCCGCGATCCTGAGTCACAAGTCGCAACTGCTCCTCAGCCGCGAACGTTTTCTCTCCTACGCCACGGCCGACGAGACGTTCTACCGCGCGGAATTCGACGTTGTGCGCGTCGACTCGCGATGGAAGTGCTTCGCGCTGCGCATGAAGCACGCGCTGTTCGTCCTCTTTGGACGCCATCACGAGCTACGTGTAGAGACCGCCGCTGACGTTGAGGACCGTGCCGGTGACGTAGCCCGCCTCCTCTGAGGCAAGAAAGACGGCGGCCCAGGCGATATCGTCCGGCGTGCCGAGGCGCTTCGCGGCAATCTTCTCCTCGAGCTTCTTCTTCGCGTCGTCGGTCATCGCCTCGGTCATCGACGTCTGGATGAAGCCTGGCGCGATCGCATTCACCGTGACGTTCCGCGATCCGATCTCGAGTGCGAGCGCCTTCGTGAAGCCGATGATCCCGGCCTTCGATGACGCGTAGTTCACCTGCCCCGGATTTCCGCTCAGGCCCACCACCGAGGTGATGTTGATGATGCGGCCCCAGCGTGCGCGGATCATCTTCTTCGCGACTTCCTGCGTGATGTGAAACGCCGAATCGAGATTCGTGCGCAGCACGCGGTCCCACTGCTCCGGCTTCATGCGGATGAAGAGATCGTCTTCCGTGACGCCGGCGTTGTTGACGAGGATGTCGATGTTCGTATGTTCGTCGAGTAGCGCCTTGATGCGATCGCGGACGTCGGGCGCCGTGATGTCGAGCTGCACGGCGACGCCCTTCTCGCCGATCTCGGCGGCGACGCGCTGCACCGCGTCGAGTGTGCGAGCGGCGCACAGCACCTTCGCTCCGGTTTCGCCGAGGCGGCGCGCGATCGCTTCGCCGATGCCGCGCGACGCGCCGGTGACGAGTGCAGTTTTGCCGGTGAGATCGACTTTCATGATGAGCTCTCCTTTTGCGGAAGGGCGGGACGCCCGCTCCGTTGCGGACGAGACGTCCGCGCTCCTATTTCATCGCTGCCGCGAATGCTTCGATCGACGGAACGTCGGACACGTTGAACAGCTCGACCGACTTGTCGATCCGCTTGATCATTCCGGTGAGCACGTTCTTCGGTCCGACCTCGACGAAGCGGCGAACGCCCATCGCGATCATCTTCTCGACCGATTCGACCCAGCGCACCGGCGAGACGACCTGGCGGATCAGCGCATTGCGCACCGCGGTCGGCGTGCCGATCGGCGAGGCGTCGACATTCGAGACGAGCGACACCCAGAGATCCTTGAAGTTCGCCGCTTCCAGCACAGGCTTCAACTTCTCTTCGGCGGGCTGCATCAGCGCGCAATGGAAGGGTGCGGAGACTTCGAGAGGAATCGCCTTGCGGAAGCCGCGGCTCTTCGCCACTTCGATCGCGCGCTGGATTGCGGCTGCGCTTCCGGCGATCACGACCTGTCCCGGCGAGTTGATGTTCGCCACGGAGACGACGTCGCCCTGCGCGGCTTCATCGCAGACCGACTGCACTTCTTCGACGGAGGGTCCGATGATCGCCGCCATGCCGCCGCTTCCGACGGGAACGGCTTCCTGCATGAACTTGCCGCGAAGATGAACGATCTTCGCCGCTTCGCCCGGAGTGAGTCCGCCGACGCTGACGATCGCGCTGTACTCGCCGAGGGAATGACCGGCGACGAGATCGCGGCGCGCGATTCCGAGCTCTTCCAGCACCGCGTGGATCGCGGAGGAGACGGCGAGGATCGCCGGCTGCGTGTTCTGCGTGAGCTTCAGCTCTTCATCGGGACCTTCGAAGCAGAGCTTCGAAATCGAGAAGCCGAGGGCTTCGTCGATCTCCTCGAAAACGCGGCGGGCGACGGGGTATTTTTCGGCGACGTCCTTCCCCATCCCCGCGTACTGACTCCCCTGACCGGGGAAAACGAATGCGGTGTTGTGCTCCATAGGGCGCGAATCATACCCGACGAGATCTCGTGGACGGACAGGCGCCTCGCCTGTCCACCGAGCCGACAGGCGAGGCGCCTGTCGCTCCACGAAGGCGGGCGTTACGCCGAGGGCAGACCTTCGCGATTGTGCAGTTCGGCGATCTTCTGCTGGATCTTCTCGTCGATGCGGTTGACCGCGAATTCGCGCGCGACGCGGATCGCGTTCTTGATCGCCTTCGAGTTCGACCGGCCGTGACAGACGATGCATCCGCCCTTCACGCCGAGCAGCGGCGCGCCGCCGTACTCGCGCCAGTCCATCCGCTTCTTCAGATTCTTGAGGAACGGCTGCACGATCGCGCCCGCCGTCATGCGGATCGCGTTGCGGCTCAATTCCTCACGCATCGATGCCCACACCATCTCGCCGAGCGCTTCGGAAGCCTTCAGCACGACATTGCCGGTGAAGCCATCGCAAACGACGACGTCGGCGTGACCGTTGAAGATGTCGCGGCCTTCGGCGTTGCCGATGAAGTTGAGTCCCGTCTCCTTCAGCACGCGGAACGTCTCCTTCGTCAGCTCGTTGCCCTTCCCCTCTTCTTCACCGATCGAGAGGATGCCGACGCGCGGCGACTCGATGCCGAGGACGGTCTGCGAGAACGCATGTCCCATGACGGCGAACTCGCGGAGATATTCGACCTTCGCCTGCACGTTCGCACCGACGTCCAGCAGCAGCGTGACGCCGTTCTGCCGCGGCATGATCTGCGCGAGCGCCGGGCGCTCGACACCTTCCAGCATCCCCAGCACGAGACGCGCGGACGTCCACGTCGCGGGAGTCTGTCCCGCGGAGACAAATGCATCCGCGCGCCCCTCGCCAACGAGGTTCGCGCAGATTCGCACTGACGAGTTCCGCTTCTTGCGCAACGGCGTCATCGGCGGGTCGTCCATCTCGACGACTTCCCGCGCGTCGACGATCTCGATGTTGCGCGGTATGTCCGGAGTGAAGGCAGCGAGGTGTTTCCGGACGACCTCCTCCTGGCCAACCAGGAGAATTTCGATCGGATACTCCTTCGCCGCGAGAAGCGCACCGGCAACGATCTCATGCGGAGCATGATCGCCACCCATTGCATCGAGGGCGATCCTGATCGCGTTGGAGCTCGTACCGCCGGCGGTCATCGCGTCGATCGGACTACTAGAAGTTGTCCTTGACCGCGATCACTTCACGGCCTTTGTAGAAGCCGCACTTCGGGCAGACGCGATGCGGAAGCTTCGCCTCGTGGCACTGCGGGCACGTCGAGAGCGACTTCGCTTCGAGGAAATCGTGCGCGCGGCGTGTGCGCGTACGGGCTTTGGAGTGGCGTCGTTTTGGATTAGGCATCGTGTTTCCTTTTCTTACGAGGCGGGTCGCGCCTCAACTTTCTCTCTTCTTCGCGAGCTCTTCCCGGATCCCCTTCAACGCTCCCCAACGCTCGTCACCTGCCGGCATCTCGCACCTGCACGCCTCGCGGTTCCGATTCGAGCCGCAGGCCGGGCAAAGGCCGAGACACTTCTCATCGCACAGAGGCTTCATCGGAATCGCGAGCTGGACCTGCTCGAGCGCCAGATCCTTCAGCGGAACCGCACGCTCGGTGTAGTACTCGACGTCGAGCTCATCCTCATTGGTGATCTCGACTTCCTCGTTTTCTTCCCCGAAGCCCTGCGGACGAGGGCGGAATCTTACGTGAAACTCCGACGCGTTCGCAAACGGATAGGGATCGACACAACGCGCGCAGTTCAGGTCCGCCGTGAAGCTCGCCTTCCCATCGATCAGATACTCGCCGGGAAGGTTGCCCTTCTCCGCGCGCGCAGTGATCTCGACGGGAGCCACGTCCGCGATTTCTTCGCGATCGACGTCCGCACGCGCGATCGTCACGGTGCCGCCGTACTCCTGCGGCCCATCCTTGTCGATCACGTCGAAGTCGATGATGGGATTCTGCTGCATGTTCGCCCCTAAACTTCTGAAAGGAGAGAACTATTTCGCCTTGACGACGACGCGGAGCTCCTCGCTGTGGGCGTCGATCGTATCGGCCGCCTCGATCGACTCGGCGCTCTCCAGAGAGCCGATCCAATGCTTGAGGTCGCGGATCGAGCGATGGAGCTTCGGCGCCACGATTCTGAGCGCGGGATTCCCGTCTATCTCATTGAGCAGTGGGACCATACGCTTCGGGTCGATCTTCGCGGCCCAGAGGTTGGCCGGCCAGCGCGCCTCGTCGCTCCCATCCTTTAGATAATGGTCCATCGACGTTTCGTCGAATCCGACCACCAGCTCCGTGCCGGAGTCAACGGTGCGCAACCCGGTCATTTCCTGCCCGGTTTTCCCGATCATGTTGATGATGCCGGTAAGCGCCTGGCGGCGCTCGGGCGTCGCCGGAAACGCGATCACCTGCCGCGGCTTCGGCAGGAGCTTGCGTGTGTCGATGTCGTAGATGGCGATCGTGCCGCCGTCGCCGAGGAGGGTGGTGATCTCTTTCGAAAAGATGCGATGGAGCTCGATGGCGCGAGGAGGCGTCGCGAACGACGCGGTGAGAATCGCGCTCTTCGGGAAGCGCACATGGAGCGGCTGGGGAGGAATCACCGTTCCGGGATCCGGCGTCGCACGCGAGGTGATGTCGACTTCGTTCGCCGTGATCGCGATGCTGCTGACTGCAGGCCGCGGCAGCGGAGGAAATGCACCGCGCGAGCTCGTGCGCTGAATCGTCAGCGCGTCGCCGGGCGGCAGGCCGGCGCCGATCGAGAGGATGCGATCGAGCTCGGCGCCGTCGATCGGATGTCCGGCCGGCGCGTTGATCAGCACGGCGTTGTTGCCGTTGCCGCGCAGCATCAGATAGGTGCGCGCGATGATCGCGCGGACCGGATCGAGCTGCACGAGCCACGACGTCCTTCCATTGCTTCGCCACACGACGACGTCCGCACCGCCGAGCATCCAGGTGAGCGGAAGCGTCTGCTTCTGCATCGCGCGAGCGAGCGCGTCGCGCGTGACGGGGTTCGCGTCGAGCTTCGCTTCGAGTGCCGCGGCATTCGGCACGAGCGCGAGCTCCTCGGCCGAGTCGGGGACCTGCGCGAGCAGCGCGCGGTCCTGGGCAGACAGCGGAAGGCGGATGCCGCGCGAGGTCCGCGGAACCGTCAGCAGGAGCCATGCGCCGATCGCGATGGCGAGAATCAACACAACGACAACCAGTTTGCGCATCTGTGCAGGACAAGCTCTCAGCTTGTCCCCCTTCCCTCGCTCGTCCCCTGACACGACAACCTGAGAGGTTGTCCTACGCTACCATGCGCGTCTGATGCTGCGGACGTTCGCGATCGTGTTTCACACTCTGCGCCACGCGCTCCTCGAGCGGCTGCTGGGCGCGTGGAACGCCGCGACGAAACGCGAGCGGAAACTGCGCATCGGCATCGATATCCGTCCATTCTACGAACCGCTCACCGGCATCGGCTGGTATCTGCACTTTCTTCTTCAGGAGCTCGCGAAACACGACGACGTCGAGCTCTATCTCTTCGGCGACGCGCGCGTGACCGACCTCGGCCCCTCGCTGCACGCACCCACCCCGCCGAACGCGCGGGTCTGCTGGTTCGATCTCCGCGGCCTGCCGCAATCGCGGCTGGCACGTCCATTCACGGCGGCGGCGTATGTGCTCTGGATGAAGCTGATCGACCCCGACGTCATGTTCGGTGCGAACTATTTTCTGCCGCGGCTCCTCGGCGCGATTGCACGGCATCGCGTGATCACGATCCACGACCTCACCTACAAGCGTTTCCCGGAGCTGCTGCAGAACGAGACGCTCGACAATCTGGAGGCGCACATGCCGCGCGAGATCGGGCGCGCGGACGCGATCATCTGCGTTTCGGAATCCACGCGGCGCGATCTCATTCACTACTACGATCTCGATCCGGCGCGCGCGTTCGCGATTCACTCCGGCCTCGGCAAGAGCGCGTCGCCGGCGCCGATCGATCTTCCGGCGCGATACCTCCTCTTCGTTTCGACCATCGAGCCGCGCAAGAACCTCGGCGTGCTCCTCGACGCATTCGCACGGCTTCGCGGCGAAGGTTACGAAGGCTCGCTGGTCGTCGTCGGAAAGATCGGCTGGAAGTCGCGCGAGATCGAACAGCGGCTGCGCGGCGAAGGGATCGTGCATCTCGATTACCTCGACGCCGGGCGGCTCGCGACCGTATATCAACGTGCGGAGGCGTTCGTCTTTCCGTCGATCTATGAGGGGTTCGGGTTCCCGCTGCTCGAAGCGATGGCGTTCGGCGTCCCTGCGCTCGCGGCGCGCTCGTCGTCGCTGCCGGAGATCGGCGGCGATGCGGCGCTCTACTTCGAGCCGCATGATGCCGGCGAGCTGACGTCCCAGTTGCGGCGGGTCACGCAGGATCCGGCGCTCCGCGAACAACTCATCGTGCGCGGCTACGATCAGGTCGCGAAGTTTCGATGGGATGTCTGCGCGGAGCAAACGCTCGAGGTCCTCAGGAGAGCCGCAGGCGCTTCATGAGAGTGCTCGTCGACGGGCGACCGCTCGTGGGGCATCGCACGGGCATCGGTGTTCACGCCGCGGAGATCACGCGGCGGCTGCACGTCGAGCCGGCTCCCCTCATCGCATCGCACCGGGAGATCCACGATCTCTCCGGACTCGAGCATTGCGACTTTCGCGTGGACCGCATGCCGCTCGGCGTGTTGTGGCAGCAGCTCGTCCTGCCGCGCATCGAAGCCGACGTCTTGTGGGGGCCGCATGGAACGCTCCCCGTCGCCGGCAAGACGCCGGCGGTGATCACGATTCACGACTTCACGTCGATCACGATGCCGGGACGCCATCGGCTGAAGACGCTTTTCTCCTACAACGTTTTCATCGGAAGAAGTCTCGAGCGCGCGCGGCGCGTGGCGGCGGTGTCGCGCGCGATCGCCGACGAGACGATGCGAGGCTTCGGCATACCGCGATCGAAGATCGAGATCGTGCCGAACGGCGTCGACGAATTTTTTTCGCCGGGCGGTGAGGAATCCGATTACCTGCTCTTCGTCGGAACGCTCGAGCCGCGAAAGGGGCTCGACGATCTCTTCGCCGTCTGGTCCTCTCTTTCGCCGCGGCCGCGGCTGGTGGTGTGCGGCGGCAGCGGCTGGAAGACATCGATCGCGCAGCGCGAGGGAATCGAGATCACGGGGTACGTGGATCGCACGCGTCTGCGCGATCTGTATCGCGGCGCCATCGCCTTCGTCTATCCATCGCACTACGAAGGCTTCGGGATTCCGCCGCTCGAAGCGCTGGCGTGCGGTGCGCCGGTGGTTGCGACGCGCACCGGCGCGATTCCGGAGTTCGCAGGGGGCGCCGCGCTGCTGGTGAATCCGGGTGATCGCGAAGCGCTGCGGGAGGCGCTGCTGCGATTGCTGCGCGATGCGGCGCTGCGGCGCGAGCTGCGCGCGCGCGGGCCGGAACGCGCTTCGCTCTATCGCTGGGAAGCAAGCGCGCAGACAATGAGAGGACTGCTCGAGGACGCGGCGGCTTCTTGAGAATCGGAATCGACGGCAGAAAGATCGGCGACTACGGCATCGGGACGTACATCCGCGGGCTGCTGCGCGGGCTGGACGAGATCGATGCGCCGGAAGAGTATGTCGTCTTCGCGCCGCGCGACGCTGCGGTTCCGCCGCGCTTCGAGCACGTCGTCTTCGACGCTCCTCATTACTCCGCACGCGAGCTCTTTTCGCTGGGGCGCGCGATCCGCGATGCGAAGCTCGATCTCTTTCACGCGCCGCATTACGTCGTGCCGGTGACGGAGACGCCGGCCGTGGTCACGATCCACGATCTCATTCACCTCCACGCGCGGCATCGCAATCCGCTCAAGCCGCTCTACGCGCGCACGATGCTGCGCCGCGCCGTGCGGAGGAGCGTCTGCGTGCTGACCGTGAGCGAGTACGTCCGGCGGGACATCATCTCGACGTTCGCATGCAGCAGCGAGCACGTGGTCGTGACGCCGAACGGCGTCGATCCGCAGTTCACGTCGGCAGGCAGCGGGCAGCGTGCAGCAGGCAGCAGGTATTTCCTCTACGCGGGCAACGACAAGCCGCACAAGAACGTCGAGGCACTGGTGGCTGCGTTCTCGGACGTTCACGCGAAGAGGCCTGACCTGCGGCTCGTGCTCGCCGGCGCGGCGTTCGCGCGTTTCGCGAAGCGCGATGGCGTGGAGTGCGCCGGATTCGTCGACGACCTCGCGCAACTCTACCGCGATGCGCTCGCGGTGATCGTCCCGTCAAGGGAAGAAGGATTCGGATTGCCGGCGCTGGAGGCGATGGCCTGCGGCACACCGGTGATCACATCCTTCGCGCCGGCGCTGGTGGAAGTGACAGGCGATGCGGCGCTGCACACGGACGATTTCGCGGAAGCGATGCTGCGCATCGCGAGCGGCGAGTCGCTGCGGCGCGAGCTCGCACAGCGCGGCGTGGCCCGCGCCGCGCAGTTCACATGGAGCGCATGCGCGATGAAAACGCGCGCGGCCTATCTGCGTAGTGCGCGAGCGTCTCGCGCGATCTGAAATCGCCGGCGGAAGGAACATTCGACGGCCGCGGATCGGATGTCCGAGCTCCGATTTTTCGTGGAACACCGTGGAACGTCGCGATCCGATTTCGATTTTGATAAACAATTGCTTGACAATATCGTTTAACCATCTCATATTACGTACAAGAAAATGACGATCGCCAGAAACTGGATTCTGAGTTCAGTAAATGTCGAAGGTCGTCAGCACTCGTCTCTTCCCGTTTCCCCATCCCATCGCACACAAGCTTTGCCGGAGCATTCCGGCGTTTTTTGCCAAGTAGGCGCGACCGGGAGGTCCCGTACGGCATGAAAGGTGGTGAGCATTAATGGCCACGAAGAAGAAGGCAGCCGCTAAGAAGCCCGCCAAGAAGGCAGCGAAGAAGAAATAAGCGAATACCAATCGACTTTTTTGGGGAGTCGTACTCGAGAGGCCGGCGTAAGCCGGCCTCTCGTTTTTTTACCTGAAACTTCTCCCCCTCTCCTTCGTTCTATCAACACGATACGGAGGCACCATGCGCCGGCTGATTCTCACCGCACTCTTCTTCATCGCCGCTCTCGCACTCAACGCCGACGAGCGGATCTCTCACCGCTTCGAGACCGCGGTCCCGCTGCGATCGGTCCGCCAGGTCATCGTCGAGATTCCCGCCGGCGAGATTCACGTCCGCAATGGCAATACGAACGACCTCGTCGCCAGCGGCGCCGTCCGCCAGGATGCGGACGACGACGATGATGACGACCGCGCCGGACTGCAGCGCGCCATCAACGATGTCAGCGTCGAGGTCTACACCAACAACGACACCGCGATCGTCCGCCGCCACTTCGGCCCGAATGCGCGCGGCTGGCGCGTGACGAAGTTCTCGGCGATCGATCTCGACCTCACGGTTCCGAAAGGTGTGGCCATCAGCTTCGAAACGAAAGCGGGTGAGCTCTGGCTGGAAGGAACCTTCGGCGATCTCGACGCGGATCTGCGCGCCGGCGAAATCCATCTGACGACTCCGCGCGCCGCGGTACGCGAGCTCAACGCATCGTGCCGCATCGGCGAAGTGCACGCATCGCTCGGCGACCGGACGATCACTCGCGAAGGGGTGCTGCCCGGCACGACGCACTTCGTCAATCCCGAGGGCGGACACTCGACCGTCAATCTCCACACGACGGCGGGCGAGGTCCACGTCACGCTGACCGGAACTTCACCCTGAGCGCGGCGCTTCGTCCGTGACAAACGCGATCGCCTCGTCGCGCGACTGCACTTCGCCGCGGATCTGCGCCTCGAGCAGACTCCGCTTGACGCGGCCCAGCTCCGGGCCCGGCGCGCGTCCGGTGATCGACGCGATCTCGCTGCCGGTCAGATACGGCACCGCCGCGAAGTCGGGCATCGCGAAGTCATCGCTGCGGCCGAGGGCACGAAGCATCGGGCCGAGCTGGCGGGCCGCGGCCTCGCCGGCATCGTAGAGCTCGACAAGCGAATGATCGCAGGCGAGCCGCTTGAGCGCCTGAACGTCGCGCAGAACCGATTCGGCGATTCGCCATCGCTCCGCGAACACCTTCGGCTCTTCGACCAGCAGCGCGAGCGCCGCGGCAAACGACAGATCGTCCGCACGAAACTGCGACGCATCGAGCTCGCGGCCAAAGACCGGCGCATCGAGTCCCGTCTCATGAAGCAGAGCGACAGCCTTGCGAAATTCGTTCGACGAGAAAATCAGCGACAGTTCATGGTCGACGCGTTCCGGAGCGACGGTCGTGATCAGCATCGCCCGCTCATGAATCGCGCGAATCGTCTCCTGCTCGATCGAGCACTGATACCTCACCGCCATGCGAACGCCCTTCAGCGTACGCAAGGGATCGTCCGTGAAGTTTTTCGGATCGACCATCCGGACGACGCGCGACATCAGATCGCGCTGTCCGCCGTGCGGATCGAGCAGCTCATCCCGATCGAGCGGGAGTGCCATCGCATTCACCGTGAAGTCGCGGCGCGCGAGATCGCGATCGATGTCGTTGTCGAGAAGCGGCGCGAAATCGTAAACCTGCTCGTCGACGATCACACGGTAAGCGGAAAGATGCTCCTTCCCCAGCCGGATCACCCGCGGCGAGATCGCCTCGGCACACTCGTACGGATCACGGCACGTGACATCGATGTCGACCGGCTTCTTTCCCTGGAGCAGATCGCGGATCGCTCCGCCGACGACGAACGCGTGCGGCGGAAGATGTGCGAGCGCCGGAAACATACGAAGAAGCTCCGCGCGCAAAGACATGATCAGGCGACCGGATTCCTCAGCACACCGATCCCTTCGATCTCGACTTCCACGGTGTCGCCCGCCTGCAGCGGTCCGACTCCCGATGGAGTGCCGGTCAGAATCACGTCGCCCGGCTCGAGTGTCATCACGGAAGTGATGAACTCCACGAGGAAGCCGCACGGAAAAATCATGTCGCGGGTATTTCCGTTCTGCCGCGTGTCGCCGTTCACGCGCGCGGCCACCTGCAGCGCAGCGGGGTCGAGCTCCGTCTCGATGCACGGCCCGAGCGGCGCGAACGTGTCGAAGCCTTTTCCGCGCGTGAACTGCACATCCTTCTTCTGGATGTCGCGAGCGGTCACGTCGTTGGCGCAGGTGAATCCCAGGACATAGTCCCGCCACTGCGCAGCCCGCACATCACGCGCGCGCTTGCCGATGACGATCGCCAGCTCGGCTTCATGGTCGACACGCTGCGAGATCGCAGGTCTGACGATCGTTCCGAACGGCGCGAGCAGCGCGCTCGGCGGCTTCAGAAAGATGATCGGCTCGGAGGGCGCTTCGTTGCCGAGCTCCTTCGCATGCTCCGCATAGTTGCGGCCGACGCAGACGATCTTCGACGGCACACACGGTGTGAGCAGTACGGCGTCAGAAGGAGGAGTCGAGGACTCGCGGATCGAGCCGCGGTCGAGATAGCGATAGATCTTCATGGCCGGCGTCTTCGCGCTTCAGGATGACGTTCGATCATAAATCAGCCACAGCCGGGAGAAACCGCGCAGCAGACGAAACCTCGATCGATAGAGTTTGTGCAGCAGGCTGGGATTCGCGTAGTAGACGGCTTCATGCAGAAACTCGCCGAAATCCTCGTCGAGCTCTTTCGCAGTATCGAGACTCGTTTTCGCCTTCGACTGCAGCTCGGCCTCGGGCCGGACGTCAGCGGCAAGCGTCGTGGCGAGGATCGTCGCCTCTTCGTCGATCTTGATCCGCAGCGCCGCCGCGCGCAGGAACAGCAGGTTGAGATCTTCGTTGTCCTCTTCCGCATCGGGAAGGCGGCGGTCGAAGAGCTTGTGATAGGCGGTGATTTCCCACGGTTCGAGCCGCAGGTCGCGCACGGCTGCTCGCTGCGCGATCTCTTCCTCCGGCAGGTCTGACGGCAGCGAGTCGGCAACCGAGGCGATGCGCATCAGGAAGCGGAGAAGGACGTCGTCGTGCCCGAAGCGGTCGGTCACGTTCGCGTTCTGCTCGGCGGCGATCATGAACTCCTGCGGCATCTCCATGACGTCGTCGGGCGGGTCGATACCACCCTCGAGCTGCGTGAGAATCGCGCTCATGCTCGCCTTGAGCTGGGCGATGACGTCGTGCTTCACATTCGACTGCGCGCGCAGCTCGTCGAACTTCTCCTTGAAGTTGCGGAAGCGCGCGATCTCCTGCACGAGCCCCGGATTCGAATCGCCGAAATTGCGCTCGATCGCCTGGCCGTGCTGCATCAGCTTGTCCGCCTCTTCGAGGAGCCTGTCCTCTTCCGAGTGGTAGAGCCGGAGGAAGCGGTTCTTCGCGGCGACATTGAGCTCGATGATCGACATCAGCACGTCGGGATGAAAGTAGAGATCGCCGACGCGGTGCTTGAACGTCCGCGCGTTCTTCAAGAGGTTCTTGTCCGTGAGATCGTCGAACGCTTCGGCGGAGAGGATCTCATCGCGCATCGAGCGAATCGCCCGGATCATCCGCATCACTTCGTCGGCCGGCGGCTGCGCGACGCGCAGCACGTGGATAAGCGCCACGACGCGCTCGCGAAACTCGAGGGAGTCGCGCGAGGCGAACTCGCCGCGCATCGCATGGAAGTCCTCTCCGAGCCGGGTGAAGAGGAAGTCGATCTTGTCACGGCGATCGCCTTCCACTGCATCCGAGTAGAGATAGAACTTGATGAGGTACTGGATGATGTTGTCGTCCTGCCGCTTCAGCTTCTCGAAAAAGCGGCGAACGAGCGATGGCGTGATGCCGTCGTCGGCGCGAAGCAGCACCTCGGTCGCGCGGTCGAGGATCGCTTCCGAGCTCGTGATATCCGTCGCGGCATTCGCGACTTCCGTCGCATTCAGCTTGCCCGTAACGGCTTTGATCTGCTCGTATGTCTTGTGAAAATCGAAATGGTAGGGGACGTTTTCCCGCAGGAGATTGCGATACACGCCGGTCGCGAACTGGTGATACGTCCAGAGCGACTTGAAGCGGTCCGAGAGGCGCATCCAGCGCCCATGCAGTACTCCAATTTCAGTGACAGACACGTCTACCTTCTACCCCGAGAGGCGATGCTATGATTCTTTCATAGATGGCACAGACAACGTTATTTAGCCGTGAAGAGATCGTGAAACGTGTGGCCGAGATGGGGCAGCAGATCAGCGCTGACTTCGCCGGCAGGGAAATGATCGCGCTCTGCGTGTTGAAAGGCGCGGTGTTCTTCTGTACCGACCTCGTGCGCAACATCTCCCTCGATGTCGCGCTCGACTTCATCCAGGTCTCCAGCTACGGAAACCAGAAATACTCCTCGGGCGTCGTGACGATCCTGAAGGAGCCGCAGCTCGATATGCACGGCAAGGCCGTGCTGATCATCGAAGACATCATCGACAGCGGCCTGTCGATGCGCGAAGTGTTCCGCTATATCGAGAGCCGCGGCGCGTCGATGGTGCGAACCGCGACATTTCTCGACAAGCCGGCGGCGCGCAAGGTTCCCTTCAGCGCCGATTATGTCGGCTTCTCCATCGAGCCGCAGTTCGTGATCGGCTACGGGCTGGACTACGCGGAGAAATACCGGAACATCCCCGAAGTGCAGGTGCTCAGCGAATAGTGTTCGCTGCGCTCCGGCTGATGACCTGACTACTTCACGACGCCGAAGTACAACAGCGCGATCATCGCCGCGCCCAGCACGTACCGGTAATAAACGAACACGTAGGTCGTGTGCGTCCGCAGGTAGCGCAGCAGGAACCAGATCGACGCGTAGCCGGAGACGAAGGCGACGGCGATCGCGACGATGATCGATGTCCAGCCGAGCTCACCGAGATGATGGCGCTCCTTGAAGAGCTCGAGGAAGCCTGCGCCGCCGACCGCGGGAATCGACAACAGGAACGAGTAGCGCGCGGCGGTCGGGCGATCGATCTTGCGAAAGAGCGCGGTCATGATCGTCGAGCCGCTGCGCGATGATCCGGGAATCAGCGCGAGGCACTGTCCGAAACCGATGGCCACCGCGTCGCCCACGTTCATCTCGTCGAACTCGCGCAGTTGTCTGCGCCGCGCGTAGCGCTCCGCGAGATCCATCAGAATCGCGACGACGATCACCATCGTCGTGATGACCCACAATCCGCGGAAAGTCGACTCGATGTGCTTCTTCAGCAGCAGGCCGAGGGCGACGATCGGAATCGTGCCGATGATCACCAGCCATGATTCGCGCGAATCGACATCGCCAAGCGGCCGGCGCGAGATGAGACCTTTGAAGAATCCGGCAACGAGCCGGACGATGTCTTTGAAGAAATAGATGACCGCGGCGATCCAGGTTCCGAACTGAATCACGGCACTCGCTGCCGCTCCCGGATCGCCCCATCCGAGCAGAATCGGCACGATCTCGAGATGTGCGGTGGAGGAGACGGGGATGAATTCGGTCAACCCCTGCACGAGGCCCAGCACGATCGCTTCTACGATGTTCAATCTTCGCTCCTTGGCTGGCGAAAATTGAAATTTGAAAAATCGAAAATTGAAAATTCGAAACCCGGCATTTTCAATTTTCAATTTTCAATTTTCAATTTCGCTTCATCTCACATTTCCCAGATCACCGGCAGAATCAGCGGCCGGCGGCTCATCGTCTTTCTGAAATAGCGCTTCAGTGCGGCGCGCATCTTCTCCTGCAGCAGATCCGAATCGCGCAGCTCATCGGCGGGACTCGTCGTGAAGATCTGCGAAAGCAGCGCCCGCACTTCATCGAGCACATCCTGGCTCTCATCGACATGCACGAGTCCGCGCGTGATGATCTCCGCCTCGCGAATGAGCCGCCCGTCGGAGTCGACTGCCACCACCACGATCACGAAACCATCCTCGGCGAGATGTTGCCGGTCCCGTACCACGATCTCCGGCACTTCCTCCGCCTCGGCGTCGATGAATACCTTGCCGTTCGGCACGCGATCCTCGAGCACGCGCAACTCGCCGCCTTCGATCTCGATCACCTGTCCGTTGGTCACGACCGCGCCATGCGGCACCCCGGTCTCCTGCGCGAGCCGCGCGTGATGGATGAGATGCCGCAGCGTCCCGTGGATGGGGATGAAGAATTTCGGGCGCGTGAGGTTGAGCATCAGTTTCAGCTCTTCCTGACAGGCGTGTCCGGAGACGTGAACATCCGGCCGTTCGTGCGAGATCACTTCCGCACCGCGGCGATAGAGATTGTCGATGACGTGGTTGACGGCGCGCTCGTTGCCGGGAATCGTGCGCGCGGAGATGACGACGATGTCGCCGCGCTGGATGTCGACCTGCTTGTGTTCTCCGATCGACATCCGCGAGAGTGCGGACGACGGTTCGCCCTGCGTGCCGGTGGTGAGGATGACGGTCTCATGCGGCGCGAGGTCGCGATTGGCGCCGCGCTGTTCGCGCGGAAAGCGGAGGTAGCCCAGACGCTCGGCGGTCTCCGTGTTGTCGACGAGCGAGCGGCCGACGAGCACGACTTTGCGATTGTGCCGGCGCGCGAGATCGATCACCTGCTGCACGCGATGGATGTGCGACGCGAACGTCGTCACGATGATGCGGCCCCGCGACTCGCTGAACACACGCTCGAGCGCGGAGCCGACGGTCTTCTCCGACGGACAGTGTCCGGGGACGAGCGCGTTCGTCGAATCGCTCATCAGCGCGAGCACGCCGCGCTCTCCATAGCCGGCGAAGCGCGCCAGGTCGGTCGTTTTCGCATCGACAGGTGTGTGATCGATCTTGAAGTCGCCGGTGTGAATGATCGTGCCGGCATCGGTCGTGATCGCAAAGCCGAGCGCATCGACGATGGAGTGCGTGACGCGAATCGCCTCGACGCGAAATGCTCCCGCTTCGATCACGTCGCGTGGCTGAATCGGACGCAGTTCCGCCTCGACGCCGAATTCATCGAGCTTGTCTTCGACGAACCCGAGGGCGAGCGGCATTCCGTACACCGGCACGTGGAGACGCTCGACGAGGAACGGCACGGCGCCGATGTGATCTTCATGGCCGTGCGTGAGAAACACCGCACGAACCGTGTCGGCGCGCTCGAAGAGATACGACATGTCGGGAACGATGACGTCGACGCCGAGCGTGGCGGCGTCGGGGAACATCATTCCGCAGTCGACGACGATGGCATCGCCGCCGTACTCGTAGACCATGAAGTTCATCCCGATCTCGCCGAGACCGCCGAGAGGGATGATGCGGAAGGTTGCGCTACTCACAGATCGAGCAATCCTTGGTGGAGGGACAGGCGCCCTCGCCTGTCCGCCCCATTGACAGGCGAGGCGCCTGTCGCTCCACGAGGGTCACGGGTAAATCCGGTTCAGCATGCGCGGATACGGAATCGTCTCGCGAAGGTGCGGCACTCCACTGATCCACGCCACACACCTTTCAATGCCCATACCGAACCCGGAGTGCGGGAACGTGCCGTACTTGCGCGTGTCGAGATACCACTGGAACTTGTCGACCGGCAACCCGTGCTCGTGGATCCGTTTGAGCAGCAGATCGTGATCGTGAATGCGCTGCGAGCCGCCGATGATCTCGCCGTAACCTTCGGGTGCGATCATGTCCATGCCGAGCGCGAGCGATTCGTCTTCCGGCGCGGGCTGCATGTAGAACGCCTTGATCGCAGCCGGATAGCGCGTGATGATCACCGGCGCGTTGAACGAGTTGGCGATGACCGTCTCTTCGTCGCCGCCGATGTCGTCGCCGAAGTTCGCAGGCATGCCCTTCGACTTCAGCAGCTCGATCGCATCGCGATAGGTAATGCGCGGGAAGGGACGCTTCACATTTTCGAGCCGCGTCAGATCGCGCTCGAGAACCTTCAGCTCCTCGGCGCAGCGGTCCATCGCGCGCCCGACGATGTATTCGACGAATTCCTCCGCGAGCTCCTGCAGCCCGTCGAACTCGAGGAACGCCACCTCAGGCTCCACCATCCAGAACTCCATGAGATGGCGGCGCGTCTTCGACTTCTCGGCGCGGAACGTCGGGCCGAAGCAGTAGACACGGCCGAAGGAAGCAGCAGCCGGCTCGAGATAAAGCTGGCCGGACTGCGACAGGAACGCCTTCTCGCCGAAGTAGTCCGTCTCGAACAGCGTCGACGTTCCCTCAGCCGCGTTGGCGGTGAGGATCGGCGAATCGATCAGGACGAAATCGCGATCGTAGAAAAAGTCGCGAATCGATTTCTCGACCTCATTGCGAATGCGCAGGATCGCATGCTGATTCTTCGAGCGCAGCCAGAGATGGCGCACGTCCATGAGGAACGCGGTGCCGTGCTCTTTCGGTGTGATCGGATAATCCTGCGCGGTGCCGAGGATCTCGAACGATTCGACGCCGAGCTCGACGCCACCCTGCGCGCGCTCTTCCGCGCGAACCGTGCCCGTCACGCGAACCGACGACTCCTGCGTGACGGAATCGGCAGCGTCCCACGTCTCCGGGCTCACTTCCTTCTTGAAGACGACGCACTGCAGGTAACCGCTGCCATCACGAATGATGGGGAACTGCAGCTTGCCCGACGTGCGCTTGTTGTACAGCCAGCCGCTGATCGTGACTTTCTCGCCAACGTGCTGCGGGAGATCCTTGATTCTGACGTTCGCCATAAAGGAGGCGGATTATATAGGGTTGCGCGGATACGCGGGCGCGAGGGCTCGCGGTGACCGGCGGACGGTTCCACCGCGGGCCCGCATATCCGCGAGCCCGCGGGACCATCGTCAAAACAGTTTCAAGAACACGACGTTCGCCACGAATCCGTCCTGCGCGTTTCGCCCGATGGTCTTGCCGATGTCGAGCCGCAGCAGCGTGCCGTAGGGACCCACCGTCTGGCCGGCGATGCCCAGACCCTGGAACGGCTCGCGGGAGTAGCCCGCGGTGCGGTCGGTGATCAGGCCGTGGTCGTAGAACGCCTCGAGGCGGAACTGTTCCGAGAAGACGAAGCCGTACGAGAGGTGGCCGATCGCCGCCTTCTCCGCGCGCACCGAGCCGGACCGGATTCCGTGAATGCGCTGCGAGCCGAAGAATCCAAGCTCGTATTTCGAGAAGCGGTCAAGATGTTGACCATCGAGATAGTGCAGGTCGACCGAGATGCGCTGGAACTTCGGAAGATAGAAGCTCTTCGCGAACGACGCGCCGAACGACGAGTAGTTCTGCTGCGCGGAGTCGTACTCCGCGGGATTTCCCCACGGCTTCCACGACGTGCGATGCGTGTAGTCGTAGAAGCCGGTCACCGTGTAACCCCAGCGTGCGTACTGGCCGTCGATGTGCGGCGTCAGCTCGAAGGTGCTGGAAGGAATCACGAAGCCCGGATCGGTATCGTCGGCCTTCCGGAAGTAGCGGTGCGAGATGCCGAACGACACGTCCACCTTGCCGAAGTCGAGAAACGGATGTCCGGCGCGCAGCGTCAGATTCGTCGGGAGAGTCCGCACGGCCTCTCCTTTCTGCTCGATTCCGTTGCGATAGATCGAGTTGGTCGTCGGCAGCACGATGCCGAAGAAATCGACGCCGGCATTCGTCCGCGTGTTCGCGACATTCGGATTGGTCGCATTCGCCGCGACGAGAATGCCGGCGAAGAAGACGTTCGTCTGAATGCCACGATGCGCGAGGTTGAAGTTGAAGTAGTCGATGCCGCCGAGCGGCACCACGGGAAACTCGAGTCCCGAATCGTGATGAATGCCGCCGAGGAGAAAGGTGCGCGAGGTGTCGAAGCCTTCCTTCACGACGCGCTCGCCGCTGCCGGTCTTCTCGAGATACTTCATGCCGGCGGTGGTCTCGCGGATCATGCGCGCATCCGACGCCGAGGCCTGCGCGTGCAGACGATCGAACTCCGGCGTGTTGATGCGGAAGTCCGTGAAGGTCGTCGAGCGCAGAACCGGCGTCGCACGGCCGGCGGCGGATACGACCTGCTCCGCATTCACCTCGCGGGCAAGCCAGAAGATCGAATGCGGATCGCGCTTCGCCACTTCGGCCGCGGTGAGCGGCGCGTTCGAATCCTTGTCGAACGGCTGGAAGATGACCTGCTCTTCGTTCGAGAGCACCTCACCCGTGAGGTTGAGCTGCACCATCGAGAGGCGGACGCGCGCCCAGCTCTTCGCATCGATCCACACCGTGCCGCGATAGAGAGGCAGCGACTCCGGCGCGTTCGGCGGAGGCTCGAAGCGGACTTCGTACGTGTGATAGCCGTCGACATCCGCCTCGCGCACGAGCTGATAGCGGTACTCGTTGGTCAGGTGAATATCGAGGGGAAGCTGCGTCACCTTCTCCGGCTGAATGATCGGGAGCTCGGGAATGCGCCCGTACTTCCAGCGGACTCCGTTGATGAAGAAGTCCTGCCACACCCAGTCGCTGCTGCCTTTCGGCTCGGAGAAGTACTCGCCCGCGATCGTCGCCTCGATGGCTTCGCCGCCTGTCATCTCGAAGCGGAGCCGGGTGGTGTTGCGCGCGATGTAGCGCGGCTGAATCGTCTCCAGATACGTGCGATACGCCTGGTGATTGCGGATGATCTCCTCGACGGTCATGCCGCGCTGCGTGGCGATCTCCAGCGACTCTTTGGTCACGCTGCCCTGCGGTTTCTCCGCATGTTCCGCCGTGATGGCGAACGGAGCGCGCACCGGCTGCACACCGATGAGCAGATGCCCCCCCTTGCGGCCCGTGTCGGTGATGTCGCGCTCGCCCGCGGCGTCCACGCGATGCGGATGCTCGTACCGGTCCGTCGGAAGCGAGACGATCGTCGCGGCCGCGGCGTCGCCGCGCGGAACGGCGATCGTGCGCAGATCCTCGCCGCGCACGAACGTCAGCACCGGCATCGCGAACGCGTTGCCTTTCGCATCGAGCACCGTCGTCTGCGAAGTCGAGTCATAGGCCCAGTCCCCGGCGAACATGCGATTGAAATTCGCGAGCGCCGCCGGATCTGCTGCACCCGCGAGAAAGACGCGCGTGGCGCCTGCCGCGAATGCCTGCGCGGCATCGAAGAACGCATTCGGCGACTGCGGCGTCACGGTCGCGATGATCTTCTTGGAGGGATCCTTTTCCGCGATCCACTTCATCGTGGCGGCGACGTTCGGCGCATCGGTGAGGATCTCGTCGAAATATGCGGATGCTGCCTCCAGCGGCTCTCCGCTGACCACGATGCGGTCGGCGACGTTCAGCCCCTGGGCGCTCACCGCGAGGCGCTTGATCGCATATGCCGCGACGTCCGCGTTCGGCGCATCGAGCGTCACGCCGAATGACTGCAACGGCCCGCGCGTGCGCGCCCAGTCGACGATGAGCTTCGTGTGGCGCTCGACTTCCTGCAGCGGATCCGCCGTGCGGTCGAGCGAGTACGACACGATGACCGTCGTCTTTCGCCGCTGTTCGGGCGAGAGTGCGTCGAGTGCCGCACCGGCCTTCGCCAGATCGTTTTCGTCCACACGGACCAGCAGCGGCACCGGCGTTGCTGGTACGAGTGCGAGATCACTGACTGCACCGGTGCAGAGCGAACATTCTTTAGGGGCATCGGCCGCAGTGGCAGAAAGGGCCAGGAGCGGCAGGATGAGGAGAGACAACGCCAGTCGTTTCATCAAAACCCCCGAACGCCGTTCGCGGAGATGAAAATTGCCGAAACAGAAAGGGTTGCTGTTCTTCAACAAGTCGTCCGGCATACGGATGCCGGCCGCGGAGGTGACTGCGCTCATCGCCGAGGCGGAGGCTGCCGGCCTCGACGTGATCCGCATCGACGGCAGCACCGACATCCGGTCCCTCACACGCGAACGACTCGACGCAGGGCAGCGACTGTTCATCGCAGCGGGCGGCGACGGCACGATCAACCATGTGGTGCAGCCGCTGGTCAACACGGAGGCAACACTCGGCGTTCTCCCCCTCGGCACCTACAACCACTTCGCGCGCGACCTCGGGATTCCTCTCGACTGGCGATCAGCGCTGGAGGCCGCGTTGACCGGCACGACGCAGCAGATCGACACCGCGCGCGCGAACGATCGCTACTTCGTCAACAACTTGTCGATGGGCCTCTATCCCGAGCTCGTCGCGCGCCGCGAAGAGCGGGGCCGCGACTATCCGCGGTGGAAGGCCCGGCTCTGGGGCATGTACGCGACGTTCCGCAAGTATCCCCACGTCACGCTGACCATCGAAACGGAACATCATCAGGAAGTCGTCCGGACGCATGTCTTCATGGTCTCGAACAACACATACGATCTCTCCCGCCTCGGCGTCGAAGCGCCGCGAACGCGGATGACGGAGGGACGGCTGTCGGTCTACTGGCTGCCGCACATCGGCAGGTTCGCGCTGATGCGATTCGCCGGTCACTATCTCGCCGGCCGCGTGCGCGAAGCGCCGGGATTCCGATCGTTCCGCACGATGCGCATGCGCGTGCAGTCGCGCAAGACCTTGCGAGTGGGGATGGATGGTGAGCTGTTCGTGATGCCGGAGCAGATCGTGATCACCATCGTGCCGCAGTCGCTGCTCGTGAGAGTCCCTCGCTAAACGCAGCTCGGCCCCTCATCACCGTCCCCCTCGCCCCGCAAAGCGGGGAGAGGGGCCAGGAGTGAGGGGCCGTAATTGAAAAGCTACTGGATGTTGTTCGTGAAGAAGTCTTCCGAGCCGATTTCGTAGTTGCCGCCGACGCCGTCCTGCACGATGACCGTGAGACGGTGGCGTCCGTTCGTCAGCTTCGTCGTATCCATCGTGAAGCGCCATCCGGAGAGAGCGCTCGCGAAAATCTGCGGATACTGCTGCGCGACGTCGGGACGCGGGAATCCGTACTGCGCGGTGCCGTAACGATCGCCGTCGATCATGATGACGACCGCATTGACGTTCACGACGTCGGTGAGTGCCCAGCCGGAGAACGTTACGGTCCCCTTCATGTAGTCATACGGAGCAGGGATGTCGATGAAGCCGAATGCGGCGGCAGGACTCTTATCGCCGGCGCACTGGAAGAAGACCGGCAGTCCATCGCGGCTCGGGATTTCGGAGACGTTGCCCTGTTGATCGCCGACGCGGACTTTCAGGACGTGATGTCCCGGCGGGACGCCGAGGGCGAGGAGCGCGCCGACATCGAGCGTGAACATGAAGCCGGAGCGCGGAGCATCCGGATAGTTCGGATAGAAACGCTCGACGTCATAACGCGGCAGGCCGTAGCAGTTCGCATAGGCGCCGAATTGTGCGTAGTAGAAGCAGTCGTCGGTGGAGATCCAGCGGACGCCGTCGACCAGAAGCTCGACGTACGACACGCGGCCGACATCGCTGCGCGGGGCAACGTCGAGCGCCCAGCCGCGAACCGGCGTGATGTGCGCCTGCGGATTCAGAGGAATCGGCGAAATGATCGGCGTCGTTCCGCAGCGGCTGCCGAACAGCACGGCGTCGCGCTTCGGTTCGTCGATGTAGCCGAACGGCTTCGTCGTGTTCTCGCTGTTGAGAACCTGAATCGTGCGGCGGCCGAGCTGGCGGCGCAGTCCCTGGCGATCCGTTGCGTACACCACGAGCTGGTGCACTCCGTCAGGAATGCGCGTCGTGTCGATGTTCGCGATGAATCCGCTGTAGAGCGCGATCGGCAGATCGGGGAATGCAACAGCGACATCAGGTCGCGCATCGCCATACTGCACCGGCTGCATGCTGCCGTCATCGATCTGCACGTCGACGCGCTGAATGCCGTCCGTGTCGAGCGCCCAGCCGAGGACCGGGAACGAGCTGCTGGCGTTGTACGCCGCACCGATGCCCGGAATGTCGACGGAGCCGAACGGCTGCTGATTCAGCGTGTTGTCGATCGTGATCGTCCGCCGGCCGACTTCGAACACGCGATTGTCCGCGGTCGTGATCAGCACGTAGACGGTGTGCGCTCCGTTCGTGAAGCGGGCCGAATTGAACCCGCTCTGGAACCCCGGCGCGATCTGCTGAATACCGGGATAGTTCGGAAACGCCTCGACGATGTCGATTCGCGGGAGGTTGCGATTGGTCTGGTATTGGTACTGATCGTCGACGTAGAGCTCGATCTTCGTGATGTTCGAGTTCGTCGGCGGAATCGCCCAACCCCTGACGAGCACCTCTCCCGACTGCACGACTGCCGGATCAGGGCTATCGACGGATGCAATCACATCCGTAGACTGCGCGGTAAGCCCCGGCGCAAACAGCGAAAGGACTGCAGTGAGAACCAGGCCGCGGGTGGTAACCCATCTCCACATAACCCCAACCTCCAACCCCATGATGACCTTGGTACGTGGCTTTTCCAGTCGTCGCCGGACGACGCAAAGCGCCCGTCCGCTTTGGTTTGTGCGAGTTTATACTATCGCGGGTGACCTCTTCAAATATCACGGTCCCCCGGGACGTCACCCCCAGCCTCGACGACGTCCGGGCAGCGGCCTCCCGCATCTCCTCTTTTATACACCGGACTCCGCTCCTCCCAAGCCGTTCTCTCTCGGAGAGAGCCGGAGTGGAAGTGAGGATCAAGTGTGAAAATCTGCAGCGCGCCGGCTCGTTCAAGATCCGCGGCGCGATGAACGCGCTGCTCCAACTGGACGACGATCAGCGCCGCCGCGGCGTCGTCGCCTTCTCCTCCGGCAACCATGCGCAGGGGGTCGCCCTCGCCGCCCGCCTCCTCGGTATCCCGGCGACGATCGTGATGCCCGAAAGCTCGGTGGCGATGAAAGTCCAGGCGACCGAGAGCTACGGTGCGAAGGTCGTGACCGCCGGAGTGACCTCGGCGACACGCGACACCATTGCGCGCGAGATCGCCGAGAAAAACGGCGCCGCGGTGATTCCTCCCTTCGATGACACGCGCATCATCTGCGGCGCGGCCACCGCCGCGCTGG
Organism: Acidobacteriota bacterium; assembly: GCA_021325515.1. Classification (GTDB taxonomy): domain Bacteria; phylum Acidobacteriota; class Thermoanaerobaculia; order Gp7-AA8; family Gp7-AA8; genus JAJPHC01. Next base: position 432,521 of record JAJPHC010000013.1, on the reverse strand, counting down.
AGATCGTCGAGGAATGGCATGAGGTCAACACGATCGTCACGCCGCTCGGCGGAGGCGGCCTCCTCTCCGGCACCGCGCTCTCCTCGACCTCGCTGAAACCGGGGATCGATGTCTACGGCGTCGAGCCTGAAGCGGGAAATGACGGCGAGCGATCGTTCAAGAGCGGCAAGATCGTGACGATCGATCCGCCGAAGACGATCGCGGATGGCGCGCGCACGCTCGCGATCGGCCAGCGAAACTTCGCGATCATCCGCGAGCGGGTGCGCGATGTCGTCAGCGTGAACGACGAGATTCTCCTCGAAACCGTGAAGTGGTCGATGTACCGCACGAAGCTCGTCATCGAGCCGACCGGCGCACTCGGCCTCGCCGCGCTGTTCGCGGGAAAAATCCGGCCGAAGGGGCCGGTGGCAGTAGTAATCAGCGGTGGAAATCTGGATTTCAGTCTACTCTGCTGAAAATGACTCTCTTCGACACGACGCCTCCCGAGCCATCGACGCCGAAAGACGCGCCGCTGCCCGAGCGTGTGCGGCCGAAAACACTGGAAGAAGTCGTCGGCCTCACCGACCTGCTCGCGCCGGGACGTTTTCTCCGCAACGCGATCGAGACGGACCGCATCCCGTCGATGATCTTCTGGGGCCCGCCGGGATCAGGGAAGACGACGCTCGCGCGGATCATCGCCAAGACGACGCGCGCGCAATTCGTCACCTTCTCCGCGACGTCGAGCTCGATCAAGGACATCAAGGCGCTGATGGAAGACGCGCGCCGCATGCGTCACGGGCGCGGAACGAAAACGATCGTCTTCATCGATGAGATCCATCGCTTCAACAAGGCACAGCAGGATGCGTTTCTGCCTTACGTGGAAGCGGGCGACATCATTCTCATCGGGGCGACGACGGAGAACCCGTCATTCGAGGTGAACTCGGCGCTGCTCTCGCGCAGCAAGGTCGTCGTCATTCCGCCGCTCGACCGCTCGGAGGTGATGACGATCCTCAAGCGCGCGACGCGCGACCGGACGGTGGGACGCTACGGCATCGAGCTCACGGAACCGGCGCTGGACTTCATCGCGGCGACGAGCGCGGGCGACGCGCGGCAGGCTCTGAACTCGCTGCAATTGATCGTTGAGACGGCATCGAAGAGCGATTCGCCGATCACGATCGATACGGCGAAGACGATTCTGCAGCGGCGCTCGCTCATGTACGACAAGTCGGGCGACGAGCACTACAACATCATCTCCGCGCTGCACAAATCGCTGCGCAACGGCGACGCGGACGCAGCGATCTACTGGCTGGTGCGGATGCTGGAAGGCGGCGAGGATCCCATGTATCTCGCGCGGCGCCTCGTGCGCGCGGCGTCGGAAGACATCGGCAACGCCGACCCTCAGGCGCTCGTCTTCGCCATCGCCGTCCAGCAGACCGTCCACTTCCTCGGCATGCCCGAGGCGGGCGTGGCCCTCGCTCAGCTCGTCGCCTATCTATCCGCTGCACCCAAGTCGAATGCGGCATACATCGGCTACGGCGAAGCGGTGCGCGAAGTGCGGCAGGGCGACAACCCGCCCGTTCCTCTCCACATCCGCAACGCGCCGACGAAACTGATGAAGGACCTCGGCTACGGCCGCGACTATCAGTACGCGCACGATTTCGAAGAGCAGACGGCAAAGATGGAGTGCCTGCCGGAGCCGCTCATCGGCCGCAGATTCTACGAACCAAAGGAAGTGGGCTTCGAAAAGGAAATCCGCGAACGGCTGGAAAAGATGAGGGAGAAACGAAATTGAAAATTGAAAATTGAAAATTGAAAATGAACGGCACGCCCGAATTCATTTTCAATTTTCAATTTTCAATTTTCAATTTTCAGTTCCGAATCGCCTTCGGCTTCCGGTCGTCGCCGATGTTGACGTAGACGACCTGAGCTTCGGTGACGGTCTTGCGCTCGCTGCCGCCGCGAATGACCTCGACCACGACCTTCGTCGTAATCGAGGTATTGCCGATGCGGAGAGTCTCGGTCCAGAAGCTGACGAGGTCACCGACGAAGACCGGCTCGTGAAACACGACCTTGTCCATCGAGACGGTGACCATGAACTGCAGGCCCTGCCGGCGCGCTTCGATCGCGCCAGCCTGGTCGATGTAGGAAAGGATCACGCCGCCGAAGATCGTGCCGTGCGCATTCGTATCCCGCGGCATCATCAGCACGCGGATCGCCGGCTCGTTCCACTTCGGCGCGATCCCGGACACTACGCGCCCTTCTGCGGAGTCGCGAGCAGCTTGTCGTTGACGTCGATTTTCGCGGTCTTCTTCAGACGCTGCAGCAGCGACTGGCGCAGGCTGCGCGCCTCCTGCTGGCGAAGCTGATCGGCGTACGCCTGGCGATTCGCATCGAGCTCCTGCGGCGTCACCTTCTTCTGCTCGGTGACCTGGAAGGCGATCACGCCGTTGCCGGTGACGATCGGTCCCTTCAACTCGCCGACGTTCGCCGCCATCGCCGCTTCGAGCAGCGCGGTGGTGTCACCCTGGATTCCCGCCGCAACGCCCTGGCGCTGCACGGTCGTCTCCGTCGCAGGAATGCCGATCTTCGCTCCCACCGCATCGATGTTCGGAGCACCGGCCATCGCGTTCTGAAGCTTCTGCTTCGCGACCTCGACGGCCTTGTCGGTGCGCGCGTCCATCATGACTTTCTCTTTCACTTCATCGAGCGCACTGACTGCGCCGGGACGAACGGCTTCGACGAAGAAGATCGCCGGACCGCGCGAGGTACCGATGACGTCACTCGTCTCGTTGGGCTTCGCCTGGAACGCCCACTGGCTGACGACCGTGTTGTAGCCGAGGCCGGGGACGGCGTCGGCCTTCTGGAACCACTTCGTGTCGTTGGAGACGACCTTGTCATTCGCGAGCTTCGAGAACTCGTCGGCGGTCTTCGGCTTCGCGTCGCGAATCTGCTGCGCGACTTTGGCGATCGCGTCGCGCGCCTGATCTTTGGAGAGCTGCTCGACAAGCTGCTGCGCGAGCTGCATGCGCACTTCTTCGAACGGCTTCACGCCGGCCGGCTTGCGGTCGAGAACCTTGATGATGTGATAGCCGTACTCCGGCGTGCGCACCAGCTCGACCGAGTTGATCGGCGCGGAGAAAACCTTCTGGTCGAATGCGTCGACCATCTGTCCCTGGTTGAACCACCCCATGTCGCCGCCGTTGGAGCTGGACGACGGATCCTGCGAGTTCGCCTTCGCGAGAGCGGCCCAGTCGCCGCCGGCTTTCAACTGCGCGACGAGCCCTTCGGCCTTCGCTTTCGCCGCGGCGTCCTGCTCCGGCGTCGCATTCGGATCGACCTTGATGAGGATGTGCAGCACGTGCGCCGACGGCGGATTCGTGAAATCGGCCTTCTGCGATTCGTACTTCGCACGAAGCTGCTGCTCGGTCGGCTGAATCATCGAGCGGAGCTTCGTGTAATCGGCGATGAGGTAGCGCAGCTCACGCTGCTCCGAGTGAACGTACTTCTTGCTGTTCGCGTTGTAGTAAGCGGTGAGCTCCGCATCGCTGACCGCGACGCCGCCCATCTCGCGCATCGCGGGATAGAGCACATAACGGATCTTCGCGTTCTCGCTGATACGGCGATACTCCGCCTCGGCAGCCTTCGGCGAAACGACGACGGAGTCGGTCATCGCCGACTGCATCTTGGTGAGCGTGATCTCGCGCGAGAGATCCTCTTCGAACTCGGCCGGATCGTTGTAGTTCATCATGCGCACGTAGCGCGCATAGAGTTCGTTCCCGACGAACTTGCCATCCGGGTTCAGCGTCGGATTCTCGAGAATCTTCTTGCGGAGCTCTTCCTGCGATGCAGTCAGGTGAAGACGATCGGCTTCCTGCAGCAGGAGGCGCTGATCGACGAGCATGTCGAGAACCTGCTTCTGCAGTCCCATCTGCTCGAGCATGTCTTCATTGAACTGCTGACCGTACATCCGCTTGTAGTACTCGGTCATGTTGTAGAGCGCGCGCTGGTACTCGCGATACGAAATCGTCGAGCCGTTCACGCGTGCCGCATAGGCGCGCTCGCTCTCCTGGCCGCTGCGTGCGCCGCCAAGACCCATGTCGATGAAAACGAAGCCGATGATGAACGCGGCGACCACCGCGAGGAGAATCCACTTCAACTGGTGGAAGCTGTCGCGCATTACTTTGAGCATGAAGAAGACGACCTTTCGAGGAAGTTCGAGGTATTCCGAAAAAACGCGGCAGTGTACTCGTTACTTCCAGCATCTTGCAAACGGTGGAGAGCGGACACTCGTCCGCAGCCGGCGGGCGCCACGCCCGGCGGCTGGATCGCGAATCGGGCGCGGATGCCCAATCGCTGCGGACTAGGCGTCCGCTCTCCTCTTCCTGTGCTATAACAGCTTTGTTCTTTAGAAGATGGCCAAAAAGAAGACTCCCGCGGCTGCCAGCACCGAGAGCATCGACTGGTATCTGATTTCGATCGACCGGCTCAAACAGATCGGTCTCATCGTTCTTCTTCTGCTGATCGGCGGCGGAGCCTACTGGTTCTGGAAGAATCAGAGCGGCAATCCGAAGACGCTGGCCGAGGCCGCCATCACCGATGCGCGGCAGGCGCTCAACGGTCTTGCTTCCTCGAAGGATTTCGCTACTCACAAGACAGAGTTCGACCGCGCGCAGAAGAAGCTCGACGAAGCCAACACCTTATTCAATAGCGGGAAATATCCCGAGGCGCAGAGCGCGGCCGTCGAGTCGCAGACGATCAGCCGCATCGGCGTCGTCACCGATGAGAACGACGCACGATTCCTCACGGTCGAAGGCGACGTGCAGGTGCAGAAGAGCTCTACGAGCGACTGGAAGGCCGCCGACCTTCGCACTCCGCTGATGAACGGCGACTGGGTGAAGACGGCCGATGGCGCGTCGGCCGAGCTCATCTTCACGAACAACTCGGTCTACACGATGGGGCCGAGCGCACTCCTCGAAATCTACGCGCAGGTTGCTCCCGGCCAGTCGAAGAAGACGAACGGCGTCGAGCTCAAAGTCGGTCCCGTCGAAGTTGCGACGACCGACGATCAATCGACGATCCGCACGCCGGGCAGCCAGGTCGTGGTCGACTCCGCGTCGACGACGCAGGTCGGCGTCGACAAACAAAGCGCGACGAACATCCTGACGATGAAGGGCACCGCGGCAGTCACATCGACCGCGGGCGGCGATGCGATCAAGCTCGCCGGCGGAGAAAAGGTGACTGCGAGCTCGCAGGGAACCATCTCGCCCGTGAAGAAGACGCTGGCTCCTCCGGCGCTCCTCGGCCCGGGCGACAGCCAGGTCTTCCAGATGGCGAACGACGCGCGGATCGATTTCGGATGGGAACCGGTGCCGGGCGCGGCCTCCTACCAGCTGCAGGTCTCGCGCTCGCGGCTCTTCTCGACGCTGGAGATCAACGCGCGGCGGACGAAACCGCAGGCGGTTGCACGCGTGACACAGGAAGGAATGTTCTACTGGCGCGTCGCTTCGATCGGAGCGGACGGAGAGGTGGGACCCTTCTCATCCTTCCGCCGTTTCCGCGCCAGCGGAGGCGACAAAGGTCCGAAGGGGCCGCTCCCCGGAGGCGATACGACGCCGCCGCCTCTCAATCTGAATCCGCCGTTCTCGATCGGCTCGGCGAACTACTTCATCGAGGGAACGACGGAGCCGGGCGCCAGCGTGTTCATCAATGGAGAAGAGGTCGAGGTGGAATCCAGCGGCCACTTCAAGAAGCTCATCACTCTCGGGAAAGTCGGCCGCAACGACGTGATCGTCAAAGCAGTCGATCCTTCCGGCAACCCCACTGTAAAATCCCAGACGATCATCGTTAGCGAAGAATAGTCATCCGCAGTAGAAGCACCCACACACCCGGGGCAAGTCTTTTGCACCGCGGCAAGCTCGACCTCGTAGGAACCTCATTAAAGGACTCAACTCAGCAAAATGGCAGTCAAATCACTTCTGTCGATGTTCTCGAACGATCTCGCGATCGACCTCGGCACCGCCAACACTCTTGTGTATGCGAAGAACAAAGGGATCGTCGTTCGCGAACCATCCATCGTCGCCGTCAACAAGATCAACAACAACGTCGAAGCGGTCGGAAAAGAAGCGAAGGAAATGCTCGGCCGCACGCCGGGCAACATCGTCGCCATTCGTCCCATGAAGGACGGCGTCATCGCCGACTTCGAGGTGACGGAGAAGATGATCAGCTACTTCATCAAGAAGGCGCACGGCCGCAAGCACTTCGTGAAGCCGCGCATCGTGATCTCCGTTCCTTCGGAGATCACGCAGGTCGAGAAGCGCGCAGTGCGCGACTCGGCGCTGCGCGCGGGTGCAACCGAGGTCTACCTGATCGAGCAGGCGATGGCGGCGGCGATCGGCGCAGGCCTGCCGATCACCGATCCGACGGGCAACATGATCGTCGACATCGGCGGCGGCACGACCGACGTCGCCGTCATCTCGCTGGCGGGCATTGTCTACTCGCGTTCCGTGCGCGTCGCCGGCAACGAGATGGACGACGCGATCATCCAGTACATCAAGCGCAAGTACAACCTGCTCATCGGCGAGCGCACCGCAGAACAGATCAAGATGGAGATCGGCTCCGCGTTCCCGCTCGACGAAGAGATGACGATGGAGATCAAGGGACGCGATCTCGTGGAAGGTGTCCCCAAGACGCTCGTCGTCAGCGATGAAGAGATCCGCGAAGCGCTGTCCGAAACCGTCGCGACGATCGTCGAGGCCGTGCGCGTCGCGCTCGAGCGGACGCCGCCCGAGCTCTCCGCCGACATCATGGACAAAGGCATCATCATCGCCGGCGGCGGCTCGATGCTGAAGAACCTCGACAAGCGGCTGCGCGAAGAGACCGGACTTCCGGTGACGCTGGCCGAAGATCCGCTGGCGTGCGTCGCGCTGGGAACGGGCCAGATGCTCACGGACTTCAATTTGCTGAGAAAGATTTCAATCGAATAGAAGATGGGACGAATAGGACGGATAGGACGGATAGGACCGATGGGACCGACGAAATAACGGTTCTACCCATCCGTCCCATCCGTCCTATCCGTCTCATGGTCCCATCCTTGCTGAGTTCCGCGGCGTAACCATGGAAGACGTCATTCGCAGCCGGCCGACGTTGTTTTTTCTGATCGTGCTGGCGCTCCTCTTTCTCGTCATGAGCCGTAGCAGCCAGACGCGCTACGTCGGCGAAACACGCACGATGTTCGAGCGGACGGTCATGACGATTTTCTCGCCCGTGCCGAAAGCGGTGAACTGGGCCGGCCGCTCGGCGTCCGACATGTACCACGGGTATCTCGACATGCGGCGCTCGGTCAACGAGAACAACGAGCTGCATCGCAAAGTCGCCGAGCTGACGGCCAAGAATCTCCGCCTGCAGCAGTCCGAGGGCGATCTCCGGCGGTTGCGAACGCTCCTCGGCTACTCGGAGCAGGTCGACATGCCGACAACGCTGGCGACCGCGATCATGCTCGACACGTCCGGCCGCTTCAAATCGCTGATCATCGACCGCGGTTCCGATGCCGGCGTCGAGGTCAACGACGCGGTCGTGAATGCCAACGGTCTGATCGGACGCGTCGTGCTGACGACGAAGGACCTCTCGAAGGTTCAGTTGATCACCGACAGCACCTGCGCGGTCGGAACGCTGATCGATCGGACGCGGCGGCAGGGCGTCGTGCGCGGCGATGGACGCGGCGGCGCGCAGATGTACGAAGTGCCTTCCCTGGCCGACGTCGTCCCCGGCGATACGGCGACGACCGCCGGCATCGACGGCATCTTTCCGAAAGGAATCCCGGTCGGCACGGTCATCAAGGTCGCGAAAGGAACGGATCTCTTCAAAGGCATCGCCGTAAAGCCGGCGGTGGATTTCGGAGCGATCGAGGAAGTCATCGTGATTCACACGCGCAAGATTCCGCCCCAGGTTGCGAGGTACGCACCTTGAGATGGCTGCGGTTCATCATCGGCCTGCTGATCGCGCTGACGCTGCACTCTCTGCTCGACAGCTTCTTCCCCAACGCACTCGCGTTCTTCAATCCGTACATCATCCTCATCGTCTACTACGCGATGGGGGGCAACATCTTCGGCGCGATCATCGCCGGCGTCGCGGCGGGACTCGTACAGGATGCGTTCTCCGCTTCGATGTTCGGCCTGCACGCATTCGCGCTGACCGTCTGCGCCTATACCGTCGCCTCGATCAACGCGCGCCTGGTGCTGCGCGGCACGCTGGCGTTCGGCGCATGCCTCGCCGGCGCGGTCATCGTGAACGAGATGGTGATCTACATCCTCGTCAACATCCTCGTGAAGCAGAAGATCGAGATGTTCGAGCAGGGGCTGCTGGTGAAGACGATCTTCACACTGCTGTTCGGAATGCTGGTCTACCAGTTGCTCACTCTGTTTCTGCGAGAGGAACCGATCGAAGCGAGCCGCAGGGCGATCGGAGGGTGGTGATCCTCTAAATGCGTGTCTATCGGGACGATCAGAAGTTCATCAATTTCCGCATCAACGTCGTCACCTGGGGCGTCGTTGCGGCCTTCGTGTTTCTGGCCGGCTCGTTCTGGTTCGTACAGGGCGTGCAGGCGGAGAAGTATCGCGGTCTATCAGAATCGAACGCGCTGCGCGAGATCGTCTCTCCCGCGAAACGCGGTCTCATCATGGATCGCAACGGAAAGATCCTCGCCGACAATCAGCCGGCCTACTCGCTCTCGCTCGACCGGATCGTGATGAATCCGCTCGTGAAGAGCGATCCCACACACAAGCCGAAGCTGATGGAGTTCCTTGCCGACGTTCTGCAGATCACGCCGCAGGAGCTCGAGGCGCGATTCGACAAGGGCAATCAGTTGCCCGCATCGCATCCGTTCGACCTGGCGGAAGATCTGTCGATGGCCCAGGTCGCCGCGATTCAGGCCCACAACCTCGCCTTCCCCGAGCTCTCCGTCAATCCGGTGCAGCGCCGCAATTACCCCTACGGCACGATGGCATCGCACATCCTCGGCTTCATCGGTGAAGTCGGCGAAAAGGAGCTCGCGCAGCACAAGGACCTCAAGCAGGGTGATCTCATCGGCAAGCGCGGCGTCGAGCTGATGTACGACAACATCACGATGGGCGGCACGCAGCTCGGCCTGCGCGGAAAAGACGGCGCGCAGTACTGGGAGTATGACAGTCACGGCCGCCGCCTCGAGGAAGTGAAGCAGGCGCGCAAAGAGGCGGTGCCGGGCGACAACGTCTATCTCACGATCGACTTCGAGCTGCAGCGCCGCGCAGAGCAGTACTTCACCGAAAACGAGTTCGTCGGCTCGGCCGTCGCACTCGATCCGCGCAATGGCGAAGTGCTGGCGATGGTGTCGTCGCCAGAATTCAATCCGAACGTTTATTCGAAACGGTTTACACCGCAGGTCTACAAGACGATCACGTCGAATCCATTCAAGATCGAGCTCAATCGGGCGATTCAGGGTCTCTACTCGCCCGGCTCCGTCTTCAAGACGGTGATGGCAGTGGCCGGTCTTGCCGAAGGGGCGATCGGTCCGGGTACGACGTTCGACTGCGGCGGCAGCGGCGTGTTCTACGGACGGCGGTTCCGCTGCTGGCAGAAGAACGGGCATGGCGCCGTTTCCGTCGAGCGCGCGCTGAAAGTCTCCTGCGACATCTTCTTCTACAACACCGGCGCGCGCCTCGGCGTCGACAAGATCTCGAAGTGGGCGCACGATCTCGGCTTTGGCGAGATCACGCAGATCGATCTCGACGGCGAGAAGGCGGGCGTCGTTCCATCCAGCGAATGGGCGGAAAAGAAACAGCATCGGAAGTGGTATCCGTCGGAAACGATCTCCGTCGCCATCGGACAGGGCCCGCTGATCGTGACGCCGCTGCAGGTGGCGACGATGATGGCGGCGATCGCGAACGGCGGCACGGTCTTCCGCCCGCACGTCGTGCGTTTCATCGAACATACGAACCCCGACGGGCGCATCGAGCGCTACAAGGTGGCTAACCAGGCGTTGCGTCACCTCAAGCTGTCGCATGACGACGTCGAACATGCGCAGAACGGCCTCTGGAAGGTGGTCAACGAAGAAGGCGGCACCGGCTCCAACGCCCGCGTGGCCGGCCTCAACATCGCGGGGAAGACCGGCACCGTCCAGGTCATCGCGCAGAAGGGCTGGTTCAGCACGGCGGGACTCCCCTTCATGTCGCGCGACCACGCGTGGTTCGCTTCCTACGCGCCGGGCGCGCCGGGCGACACGCCGCAGATGGTCGTCGTCGTGTTCGTCGAACACGCCGGCGCGCACGGCGGCACCGACGCGGCCCCTCTTGCAAAACTTCTGTACGAGGCGAAGTTCTCGCGCCAGCTCGAGAACGCGAACCTCGACCTCTCGAACCCGGAGACGCTGCAGGCGATCAGGGAAGGCGACCTTCCGCAGCCAGGACAGATGCCGAAGGCGCCGCCTGCGCCGGCTGGAGCGGAGATCGGCCACTGATGTCACGCGTCATCCGCGACCGCGGATTTGCTTCCGTCGACTTCAACTTCATCGGCACTGCGCTGCTGATCGCGGCCATCGGCTGCCTCCTGATCAACAGCGCAACCTACTTCACCGACCCCGGGCTCAAGATCTTTCATCGCCAGCTCGTCTGGATGGCCATCGGCATCGCGTTGATGGTCGTCTTCATGGTCATCGACTATCACGTCTTCTTCGACGTCGCGCCGATCCTCTACGGCATCGGCAACGCGATGCTTCTCTATCTCCTGCTGTGGGGAAAAGTGACGGCGCACGTGAAGTCGTGGATTCACATCGGCTCGTTTCAGTTCCAGCCGGCGGAGTTCATGAAGGTGTTCACCGCGCTGATGCTCGCGCGGTTTTTCGACTCGAATGACCGCGCCTATCTGAACCTGCGCTCATTCGCGATTGCGCTCGGCATCATCGGGCTCCCCGTATTTCTCATCTTCGTGCAGCCCGACTTCGGAACCGCTGCGTCGTTCGCGCCGCTGGTCGGTGTGGCGATGTTCTTCGGCGGGATCCGCTGGCGCGTCTGGGCCATCATGATCCTGACTGCGATCGTGGTTCTGCCGATCGGCTATTTCAAGGTGCTGCGGGGCTATCAGCGCGAGCGCGTGATGATCTTCCTCAACCCCGAGCGCGATCCGCTCAAGTCGGGCTATCAGGTGACGCAGGCAAAGATCGCGATCGGTTCCGGCGGCATTCACGGGAAGGGTTTCAAGCAGGGAACGCAGGCGAAGCTCGCGTTTCTCCCCGCGCGCCACACCGACTTCATCTTCGCAGTGCTCGGCGAGGAGTGGGGCTTCATCGGCGTCATCATCGTGCTCGGGCTCTATCTCTTTCTCGTGATCCAGGCGATGACGTTCGCCAAGAACGCACGCGATCGAGGAGGCACATTCCTCTCGATCTGCCTCATCGCGTTCTTCATCTTTCACGTGCTGATCAACGTGTCGATGCAGATCGGCGTTCTGCCGACGACCGGAATTCCGCTGCCGCTGATCTCGTACGGCGGTTCGTCGACGATGATGTTCTTCATGGCCATCGGACTGATGGCGAATGTCGACATGCGGCGATTCGTGAACGCGTAACAGGAGCGAGCCTCGCGCCGAGCGCCCGTCGAATAGAATCTCCAGGTGCCTCTGACTCCTGGGAAGCGCCTCGGTCCTTACGAAGTCATCGATCTCCTCGGCGCGGGCGGGATGGGAGAGGTTTATCGCGCTCGTGATACGCGTCTCGATCGCACGGTCGCTCTCAAGGTTCTTCCGCAACGCATCACGAATACGACGCAGGCTCGCGATCGCTTCGAGCGCGAGGCGCGCGCCATCTCCGCGCTCAATCACCCGAATATCTGCACGCTGTTCGACGTCGGGAGCGCGGACGGCAACGAGTATCTCGTGATGGAGCTCATCGAAGGGGAGTCGCTCGCCGAGCGCATCGCGAGGGGCGCGCTGCCGGTCGACGAGGTCCTGCGCATCGGAGCGGCAATCGCCGACGCGCTGGCGAAGGCACATCGCATCGGCATCATTCACCGCGATCTGAAGCCGGGCAACATCATGCTGACGAAGAGCGGCCCGAAGCTTCTCGATTTCGGACTGGCGCGAAAGTCCGTCGAGGAAACGGCACTCATCGGGCACGACGCTCCGACCGCGATCGCGAACAAGCCGATCACCACGGACGGTATGATCCTCGGCACGCTGCCCTACATGGCGCCGGAACAACTCGAAGGCAAACCGGCAGACGCGCGCACCGACCTCTTCGCGCTCGGCGCAGTGCTGTACGAAATGGTCACCGGCCGGCGCGCATTCATCGCGGAGAGCCAGGCCAGCCTCATCACCAGGATCATGAGCGTGCAGCCCCCACCCATCAGCGAAGCGCAGCCCATCGCACCGGCCACGCTCAACCGCATCGTGATGAAGTGCCTCGCGAAAGATCCGGAGGATCGGTGGCAATCTGCAGCGGACGTCGCGGCGGAATTGCGCTGGGTCGGCGAAGGAACGGAAGCCGCCACCGAGAAACCAGAGCGCACCTGGCTGCGTGCGCTCCCCTGGATCCTCGCCGCGGCACTGGCCATCATCGCGGCCTTCGCATTCCGGAGACCGCTACCGGCACCGAAGACGATCCGCTTCGACGTGCAGCCGCCGCCGAACGCGCGGTTCGATACGAATCCTACGTTTCACAACGTCGCCGTCGCGCCCGATGGAAAGTCGATCGCGTTCGTCGCACGCGACACGGATCGCCGGATCTACATCCTCACTCTCGCCACCGGCGTGGCGAAACCGCTCGACGGAACCGAGCATGCGACGTCTCCTTTCTGGTCACCGGATGGAAAGCAGCTCGGATTCGGCGCCAGCGGAAAACTCAAGACCATCTCCATTGAAGACAGCCGGGTGCAGAACATCTGTGACGTACGCGCCGACGCGTTCTCGGCAACGTGGCTTGCCGACGGCACGATCGTCTTCAATCAGTTTCTTTCCGCGGCGATGAATGCGATCACGATCGGAAGCGCAGCGCCGCGGAAGCTTTTCGGCGTTCCGGCCGGATCCTTCGGCATCACTTCTCCGTCGGCGATCGGAACGACGAAGCACTTCTTCTTCAACACACTCGACGTAAACAAGACCGCACTCTGGATCGGAAGCACCGACGGCCGCGCGCCGGCAAAGCTCCTCGACGACGCCGGCCGCGCCTTCTACGATGCCCCCTATGTGACCTATGTTCGCGACGGCACGCTCTTCGCGCAGCGCTTCAACGAGCGCTCGCTCTCGCTGGAAGGCAATGCAACGCCACTCGCAGACAACGTCTGGTTCTATAAGCCACTCGGCCAGTCGCTGCATGGCGCCGGCGGCGACACGATTGCGTACACCACGGCGACCTTTGTCCGCTCGCTGCATTGGATCGATCGCACGGGCAAAGACCTCGGAGAAGCGTTGCCCCCCGGCCGTTATCGCAACCGCGTCCGCATCTCCCGCGACGGACGTTACGCCGTCCTCGCGATCGACGATTCCAAGACGATCATCGGAGACATCTGGACCGCAGATCTTCAGCGGCAAACCCTGAATCGGATGACGTACGGCGACCATGACTACGACGATCCGCTGTGGTCGCGCGACGGGCGCTCGATCGCATTCTCGTCCGATCCGAATGCCGCGCCGTACGTCTTCATGATGCCGGCGGGAGGCGGGCCACAGACTCCCGTCACGAAACCGGGCGACCTGCAATCACCGAGCGACTGGCTGAGCGACGGCAGGATCCTCTACGGAGATGATTCGCCGCAAACGAGCGAGGACATTCTGATCGCCAACCCCGCAACGCGAACCAGCGAAGTCTGGCTGCAGACGCCGGCGAGCGAAGGCGATGCCCGCGTGTCGCCCGATGGAAAGTGGGTCGTCTACACATCGCGCGACACCGACCGCGCCGAGATCTACGTGACCTCGCTGGATCACCGCGCGCCGCGCAGCGGCGTGTCGACCAACGGCGGCGTTCACGCGGCGTGGAGTGCGGATGGGAAGGAGATCTACTTCCAGCATCAGAAGGAGCTGTGGGCGGCGAAAGTAAAGATCCAGGGCGACACGATCGACACCGAGGCGCCGCAGAAGTTCTTCACGTCGCCGGCGGGCATCGAAGCCTTCGACGTCGCACCCGACGGCCGCATTCTCGTCGACGCTCCGCAGATCACTCCGCAGACTTCCCCGATGCGCGTGATCACGGGCTGGAAGGAAGAGGCGGCGAGGCTGCTCGCCCACTAGGTCTAACAAGAAGCTGCACCACTACCGGCGCAGCTTCTCGATCTCGCGCCGCTCCTTCTTCGTCGGCCGCCCGGCACCGCGGTCGCGCAACACGACGATCTGCGGCACGGCTTCCTGCTTCGGCGTCTCGTCGATGTACATCGTGCGGGCGGCCTCTTTCGATGCCTGCCCTTCGGGCAGCGCGACTACGACGACGCGGCGGAAGTGCGTGCCCGCAAGAAACTCGACGACGTCGCCTTCCTTCAGCGCGGCGGCAGGCTTGACGCGCTGGCCGTTGATCTTCACCTTGCCTCCGCGGCACGCCTCGGCCGCGTCGCCGCGGTGTTTGAACAGGCAGACGTGCTTGAGCCAATGGTCGATCCGATGTCGTTCCATATGAAGGAGATATAATTCGCCGTCACGGAGGTTCCATGATCAAGGCGGACATCGTCAACAAGGTCGCGGAGATGTCGGAAATTTCGCGCGTCAAAGCGGCACAGGCCGTCGATACGGTCATCGAAGGTCTGCGTAATGCGCTCGCGCGCGGACAGCGTATCGAGCTCCGTGGCTTCGGCGTCTTTCAGGTGAAACAGCGCAAGAAAGGGATCGGGCGCAATCCGAAGACCGGCGTCGAAGTGAAGATCCCGCCCGGAAACACCATTCGCTTCAAGCCTGGAAAAGAGCTGCGCAATCTCCTCTGATCGGTTCGCACATCGACGGTCACACGCCGGCACACCGCCGGCGTTTTTTGTTTACAACGTGAACGTTCCGCAAACAGCCCCGCCGCTGCTGAAACCTTCCCCAACCTTTTTCGAATCACTGCGTCGAAGGACGTAACGAACAAAGGTTTCAAAAGCGCGCCGGCGGCACCTCCTTCACCCCGGGAGCTGCGACCCGAGGCCTCAACGTGGCGCCGGCGCGCGAATTTACTCGAACTCATAAAGTAGTCATTTGTGTAAAGGAGAAATGTTCACCATGAAGAAACTCACGATCGCCCTCTCCCTCCTCCTCACCGCCGCCTGCGCCACGATGCCGATGAACTCGTCGAGCAAGGACTCCGCCGGCGCCTCCCTCGCTCCGGCAGGCATCGCCACGAAGTCGACTGACGCATCGAGCTACATCCTCTTCAGCGATCCGAAGGCCGTTCGCACGATCGACTGGAGCAGCTCGATCTACGGCCTCAACATCAAAGGCACCATGACCAGCAAAGGCTTCTATCCCGCTGGCAAGATCGAAGGCCACGGCAGCTTCTGCGCCGATGGAAAAGACTGGTTCAGCCTCAACGATCTGACGGTGCACAAAGCTTCGGACGGCAAGACGCCGGCCGGTTCCTACGTCCTCGGGTGTGCCGTTGCGAGCGGCTTCCAGCCTGCCTCGCGCGACGCCGTGGTGGTCCAGTAGACCGCCGCTTTTCTCTCCTTGACGGCCGCCGGTCTGCGAGCCCCGGCGGCCGTCCCTTTTTCCCATACAATCCGCGGCGTGACTCCCGATCAGACTGTCCTCGTTCTCGATTTCGGCTCGCAGTACACGCAGCTCATCGCACGCCGTGTCCGCGAGAACAGCGTCTTCTCCGTCGTCCACCCCTTCGATTACCCCGTCGCGAAGATTCGAGAGATGGCGCCCAGCGCGATCATCCTCTCCGGCGGGCCGCAGTCGGTGTACGGCGATGCGGCTCCGATCTGCTCGCGCGAGATCTTCTCGCTCGGCGTTCCGATTCTCGGCATCTGTTACGGCATGCAGCTCACGTCGTATCTGCTGGATGGAAAAGTCGAAGCTGCATCCGAGCGTGAATACGGCCGCGCGGAAATCGACGTCATCGCGGATTCGCCGCTCTTCGCCAACACGCCGAAACATCAGCGCGTCTGGGCGAGCCACGGCGATCGGATCCTGGAGGCACCTTCCGGCTTCCGCGTCATCGCTTCTTCCAGCAACGCTCCGATCACCGGTTTCGAGAGTGCCGAGCGGCGGTGCTATGGCATTCAATTCCATCCCGAGGTGACGCACAGCGAAGCGGGCGGACAGATCCTGAGGAATTTCCTCTTCGACATCGCCGGCTGCAAGCCGGCGTGGGACATCGGCGATTTTCGCCGCCGCAAAGTCGAAGAGATCCGGCAGAAGGTCGGGAAGCGGAAGGCGATCGCCGCAGTGAGCGGCGGCGTCGACTCGACCGTGGCAGCGCTGCTCGTCGCCGAAGCGATCGGTGATCAGCTCACGGCGGTGTTCGTCGATAACGGAGTGCTGCGCAAGAACGAGTCGACCATGGTTGCGTCGAGGCTCTCCGACCGCCTCGGCCTGCACTTCATCGAGATCGATGCGCGCCAGCGGTTCTACGACCGTCTCGCCGGCATCGAAGATCCCGAGATGAAGCGCAAGCGCATCGGCAACGAATTCATCGCCGTCTTCGAAGAAGAAGCCAAGAAACTTCCCGGAGTCGAACTGCTCGTGCAGGGGACGCTCTATCCCGATGTGATCGAGTCGGTGTCGATCAAAGGTCCTTCCGCCGTCATCAAGACGCATCACAACGTCGGCGGGCTTCCGGAGAAGATGGGACTCGGCCTCATCGAGCCGGTTCGCGAGCTCTTCAAGGATGAAGTCCGCATGCTCGGCATCGAGCTCGGCCTGGAAGAAGAGTTCGTCTGGCGACATCCCTTCCCCGGCCCGGGACTCGCCGTTCGCATCCTCGGTGAGGTGAACGCGTCGCGCGTGGAGATCCTGCAGAACGCGGACGAGATCGTGATCGACGAGATCCGCCGCGCCGGGCTCTATCGAGACATCGCACAGGCCTTCGCCGTTCTTCTTCCGATCCGCAGCGTCGGTGTCATGGGCGACGAACGGACGTATGAAAACGTGCTCGCGGTTCGCGCGGTTTCGACGAGCGACTTCATGACGGCGGACTGGTATCGCATGCCGCACGACCTGATGGATCGCATCGCGCGCCGCGTCGTGAACGAGGTGCGCGGCGTGAATCGCGTCGTTTACGACATCTCGAGCAAACCGCCGAGCACGATCGAGTGGGAGTGAGTCACTCCTTCCGCAGCACGATCGCTTCCCAGAACCAGCGGCGCGGCAGGCGCGAACGGCTCATGAGGTGCTCGATACGGCATCGCGGAAACAACTTCGCGATCGACGCGGCGCTCGTATAGATGCGATCGACGAAGTGATACCGCTGATCGAATCCGCGGCGCGCGGCGACCCGCCGCTGCCAGGAAGACGGCAGCAGCAGCAGGAATCGGATGCCGAAGTGAGGGTCGCGCCGGAAGAGCCATGCCAGACGCGGAGGGGTGATCAGCACGACCTTTCCGCCGCGCCGCAGGACGCGTGAGCCTTCAGCGCACGCCGCGCGCGCATCGGCGAAGTGCTCGATCGTCTCCAGGCAGATCTCGGCGTCGAACGTTCCATCGCGAAACGGCAGCGCGGTCGCGTCTGCAATCACGCGCCTGACTCCGAGTTTCTGCGCAACGTGATTCCACTCACGGTCGACGCTCGTCGTTTCGTATCCGCCCTTGTTCAGTGCGAGCTCGATCGCTCCATCTCCGGCGCCGAGATCGAGCACGCGTGCAGGAGGAGGCTGAAAATGCCGCAGCACGCCACGCCAGCGGATTCCTTCGCGGTAGCGCGCTTCGCGAAATGAGTCGCGCTGGTCGATCAGCCCCCGATATGACTCCTCCGTCGCTGCATCATCCGGCAGCGTCAGAGGAGATGCGTCGAGAATCGGATCGGCAATCCGGGGAAACAGCTTCCGAAACGAACGGCGCGCTAAATCGAGCATGAGAAATGGCAGTTGGTACAAACGAACGCTACACTACTCATCTTCGAACCAGAGGGAGGAATCATGTCCAGAGTCCAGAGATGGGTTCCATTGTTTGTACTTCTTTTCCCCATCGCGTTGTTCGCCGCGAATCCAAACCAGCCGGTGGTCAGCGGAAACTCCGTGCAATGGAGTGCAGCACCGGAATTCGATCACATTCAGCTCGTGATCCAGACTCCGACGGGAACCACGTACAGCAGGGATTTCGCGAGCGGGCAGGCCCCGCAGTTTACGTTGAAAGACTTCTCGAGCGATGACGCCATCGACGGAGTGTACTCATTCGAACTGCGCTACGTGCCGAAGGTGTCGCTCGAGGTCAAGAAGTCGCTGATCGATGCGCGCGGGCGCAACGATGAAGCGGCGATCAAGCGGCTCATGCGGGCCAACGGCCTCAATAAGCTGCTCAACGATTCCGGCGTCCTCACCCTGTTGAACGGCACGTTCATCACGCCGAGCAACGACGAGCCAACGAACAAGAAACGCAGCGGTTCGACGTCTTCCGCACTGCGTGCAGGCTCCGACTCGCTTCACGCAGCGCCGAACGATGTCGTCACGGCGGATGACGAGATCATTCAGGGAAGCCTTTGTGTCGGCCTGGATTGCGTGGTCAACGAGTCGTTTGGCTTCGACACCATCCGTCTGAAAGAGAACAACACGCGCATCAAGTTCGATGACACGTCGTCATCGACCGGATTTCCCAACACCGACTGGCAGATCACCGCGAATGACTCGGCCAGCGGCGGCGCGAACAAGTTCTCCGTCGAGGACATCACGAACAGCAAGGTGCCGTTCACGGTGACGGGTAACGCACCGACGAATTCTCTCTTCGTCGCCAGCACGGGCAAGGTCGGATTCGGCAACAGCTCGCCGGGATTGCATCTTCACATCACCGCAACCGACACTCCCGCCATCCGTCAGGAACAGACGAACGGCGGCGGATTCACGGCGCAGACGTGGGACATCGGTGCGAACGAAGCCAACTGGTTCGTACGCGATCTCACCGGAGGCTCGCGCCTGCCGCTCCGCATCCGTCCCGGCGCGCCGACGAGCTCCATCGACATCGCCGCGAGCGGAAACGTCGGCGTCGGCACGGCGAGCCCTTCCTCCAAAGCGCACGTGCTCGTGGGCAACGTGGACGGCGTCCGCGTCGAGTCCAGCAACTCCGGATTCCTGGAAGTGGGGAAGAGCAGCGGAACGAGATGGCGATGGGCGAATGACTACAATGGGGCGAACCTGCTGGAACTACTCCTCGGAGTCGGCGGCGCGGCACCTACCGCTTCCCTGATGACCGTGACGAGCGCGGGCAACGTCGGTATCGGTACCACGAGCCCGGCGTCGAAGCTGCAGGTCAACGGCGATGTGCGTGTCAGCGGTGGAAGCTTCATCGATGACGGCGTAACGCTCAACGCACCCGATTACGTCTTCGAGCCGGGATACAAGCTGATGCCCATCGAGGATGTCGCGAGCTTCGTGAAGGTGAACAAACACCTCCCGAATGTCCCGAGCGCATCGCGCTTCAAGGAAGAGGGGATCAACCTCAGCAAGCTGCAGATGTCGCTGCTCGAGAAAGTGGAAGAGCTGACGCTCTACACCGCGACGCAGCACGATCAGATCAACGAGCTGAAGAACGAGAATCAGATGCTCCGCGAACGTCTCGCGGCGATCGAGCAGGCGCTCGCGAAGAAATAACGCTCCGAAAAAAATAAGGGGCACGGCGGAAGAACCGTGCCCCTTTGTGGAGCAGTGGCCTGGGGTCCCTCTCCCCCAGGCCCCCGAGAGCACGCAGGAGGGGCGTGCTCTTTTCTTTTGACTTAGTCGCTCAAGTTCCTGATCACCGTCGGAATATCGAGATCGGTGCCAAACTCGTTTGACGCCATCGGTCCGAAACCGCCACTGCCATCCGGCCGCGAGAACCCCTTCCTGAAAAATGGAGGATCGTAGATCTCACCATCCGCTCCGATCTGGGGTGGAGCAGCCGGTTCTTCATGCTGTGCTGCGATCTGTGCGGGTGTAGCCGCCGCGACTGCCGGTCTCATCGGCACACCAGTGCGCGCCGGCGGCGGAGTCGAGAGCTGCTCGCCGCGCGCGTTCAGGAAGCCCTTCGTCGCGGCGTCGAATCCGGTGGCGATGACCGTCACCTTCACTTCGTCACCCATCTTCGGATCAATGACCGTACCGAAGATGATGTTCGCTTCTTCGTCCGCCGCTTCCTGAATGATCGACGCCGCCTCGTGCACTTCGAAGAGCGTCATGTCCGGGCCGCCGGTCACGTTGATCAGCACACCCTTGGCCCCTTCGATCGATGCTTCTTCGAGCAACGGCGAAGAGATCGCGCGCTGCGCGGCTTCGACGGCGCGATGCTCGCCCGCTGAAATGCCGGTGCCCATGAGCGCCATCCCCATGCCGTGCATGATCGTCTTCACGTCGGCGAAGTCGAGATTGATCTCGCCCGGCACCGTGATGAGATCCGAGATGCCCTGCACGGCCTGGCGCAGGATGTCATCCGCGATCTTGAATGCATCGCCGAGCGATGTACCGCGCTCGACGAAGTTGAGCAGCCGCTCGTTGGGAATCGTGATGAGCGTGTCGACGGTCTCGCGCAGTCCGCGGATGCCCTGCTCCGCCTGCACGCGGCGGCGCTTGCCTTCGAAGTTGAAAGGCTTCGTGACCACGGCGACCGTCAGCGCTCCCAGCTCCGCGGCGAGCGACGCGATGATCGGCGCCGCTCCCGTTCCCGTTCCACCGCCCATGCCGGTGGTGATGAAAATCATGTCGGCGCCGGAGAGCGCCTCGAGAATGCGGTCGGTGTCTTCGAGCGCAGCCTGCTTGCCGATCTCAGGATTCGCGCCGGCGCCGAGGCCTTTGGTCAGCTTCCCGCCGATCTGAAGCTTGACCGGCGCGAGTGAGTTGCGCATCGCCTGCACATCGGTATTGGCGACGAGAAACTCGACGCCACGAATGCCGGCCTGGATCATCCGGTTGACGGCGTTCCCACCACCCCCACCGACCCCGACGACTTTGATCTTCGCCCCGAGCTGTTCTTCGTCCAGCGTGACCTTCAGACTGCCGGCGCCGGGTGCATCATCAAATGTGATCATTTACCGTCTCCCAGAAGAGTACCAATTTGCTACACGAATTCAAGAATATTTTTTACCCACCGGCGAAAAGCGACCGGAAGGACTGCGCCACTTTCGCCAGCCCGCGCACCGGCTGCTTCTTCACTTTCGACTGCGCGCGGTAGCCCCACAGCAGCAGACCTGCGGCTGCCGTCCACTCCGGACCGTTCACCGTGTCCGACAATCCGCCGAGACCGCGCGGCGTGCCCTTGCGCGCCGACTGATCGAAGACCTGCTCGACGATCTCGATCATGCCGTCCATCTCTGCACCTCCGCCGACCAGCACGACGCCGGAGCGGATCTCCTTGTCCAGACCGACTTTCTCCAGATCGCGATAGACGAGCTTCGCGATCTCCGCCGCGCGCGGCTCGAGAATGTTCGTCAGCTCGTGCTTCGAGAGAATCTTCGGCGCACGGCCGCCCACCGTCGGCACCTCGATCGGATCGTCTTCCGTCACCAGTGATCCGAGCGCGCAGCCGTAACGCTTCTTGATGCGCTCTGCATCTTCCATCGGCGTGCGCAGCACGACCGAGATATCGCTCGTGAAGTGCCCCGCGCCAACCGGCAGCACGTTGGTATGGACCACGTTGCCCTCGAGGAACACGGCGTAGTCGGTCGTGCCGCCGCCGATGTCCATCAGCAGCACGCCCATCTCGCGCTCATCCTGCGTGAGCGTGCACTCCGCAGCGGCGAGCTGCTCGAGCACGAGCTCCTGCACGGCGATACCGGCGCGGTTCACGCAGGTGAGAATGTTCTGGTTGTGCGTGCGGGCGCCGGTGACGATATGGACGTTGGCCTCGAGCCGCGTCGCCGTCATGCCGAGGGGATCGTGAATTCCGTCCTGCCCGTCGACGACGAACTCGCGCGGAATCACGTGCAGCAGCTCGAGCTCGCCGGGAATGTTGATCGACTTGGAAGCCTCGATCACGCGATCGATGTCTTCGCGCGAGACCTCCTTGTGCTTGCCCATGACGGAGACGACGCCTCGCGAGTTGACGGAGCGGATGTGATCTCCGGCCACTCCCACATACACCGAGTCGATCTGCAGCCCCGCCATCACCTCGGCCTCGTCGACCGCCTTCTTGACGGCGTCGATTCCCTGATCGAGGTTGATGATGTTGCCGCGGCGCGTCCCCTTCATCGGCGCGGTTCCCTTGCCGATGATCTCCAGCTGTCCGCGGTCGCCGATCTCTCCGACCAGGACGCAGACCTTCGAGGTGCCGATGTCGAGCGCGACGATGTACTTGTCTTCAGTGCGAGGCATGTCTTTTTCTCCTACGCCTAATTGGTGATGACCGCAGAGGGGACCGCGTGCGCGGTGACCGGTGCGGCAGTCGTAATCGGATGAACGGGTTTGATGACCACGCGGCCGGCGAAGCGCAGATCCGCATACTCGATCGCGCCGCGCCGCAGGTTGTCGGCGGCGGCAAGCGCGTAGAGGCTGCGCCACTTGGGCGAGACGTCGCCGGCATTCGCATAAATCCGGGCTCCGAGCTCGCGGTCGAACAGCGCGAAGCCGTCCGGCGCAATCGGCTGCACCTCGGAGATGTGCGAATAGAGCAGCGGGTCGCCGGCGCGCAGCGTCCGGATGAAGCTAACACTTCGCTGCAGCTCCGCGGGAGAGGCAGCGGGATCGTCGATGACGATCAAGGGAAGGTCGTTGTCGCCGACCGCAGGCGAGAGATCGGCAAACGCGACGCCCTGTTCGTCGACGTACGCGATTTTCTCCCGAGTCCGCACCAGCGCGACCGGCGTTCGCTCGATGATGTTGATGCGCAGCGTGTCGGGAAGCTTCTTCTCGATGTCGATGCGGCTGACCCACGGCAGGTTGCGCAGATCGTGCTGCACACGCCCGATGTCCATCTTGAACAGATTCGTGCCGGCGTAGGCCGCGGTGACCGCATTCAACTCCGCCCGCGACGTATGCACGGCGCCGGCGATCTCGATCTGCCTGACGGCGAATCTCGTGTCCGACTGCGTGTGCCGCCAGAGCCAGAAACCGAGCGTCACCACGGACGCGGCAAGCACGATGCGCGAGGCAAAGCCGAGGACTCGCTGCGCCTGAATGCGGCGATGATTGCGCCGCACGCGCCCGGCATCGATCGGCCGCAGGAAGCGATCCGTGGTCTCGAAGCCGGCACTCATGCTTCCGCTCCCCGCACGAGCATCTCCGCGATCTCGTGCACGTCGCCGGCACCCATGGCGATGAAGATGTCGTTCGGTCCCAGACGCCGGCGAAGCTCGTTGAAGATCTGGCCGTTGCTGCGGTCGAGAAACTCGATTCCGCGCTCCGCATCGGCGATCATCCGCGCTGACACTCCTTCGATCGGCTTCTCGCGCGCGGCATAGATCGGCGCCACGATGGCGACGTCCGCGCTCGCGAGGGCAGCGGCAAACTCCGCGGCGAAGTCGCGCGTGCGCGAGTAGAGATGCGGCTGAAACAGCGCCACGACGCGGCGATTCGGATAGCCGCGTCGCGCGGCCGCCAGGGTCGCGCGAATTTCCGTCGGATGATGCGCGTAGTCGTCGACGACGATCGCACCGCCATAGTCGCCGAGGACCTGGAAGCGCCGGTCGACGCCGAGAAACTTCGCCAGGCCGGCGGCGATCACGTCGCCGGAGAGCCCGAGCTCGCGCGCGACCGCAATCGCCGCGAGCGCATTGCGCACGTTGTGCTCGCCCGGCACGAACAGTTTGAAAAAGCCGAGGCCCGGCACTTCGAACGTCGCGCCGCGCTCTTCGAACTGGAGGTTCGTCGCCGTCAACTCCGCGCGCTCGCCGAGACCGTAGCGGACGACGCGGCGATCGACGCGGTCGAGCAGTTCCGCGACCGGCTGCTCATCGGCGCAGCCGATCACCACACCGTGCGGCTGCACGCCGTCGGCGAAGATCCGGAACGCCTCGACGATTCGCTCGAAGCTGCCGTAGTACTCGAGATGGTCGGCCTCGATGTTCGTGACCACGGCGATCTCCGGATGGAGATGATGGAACGTGCGGTCGTATTCATCGGCCTCGACGACGAGCATCTCGCCACCGCCGCGCTTCGCGTTCGTGGAGAAGTTCCGGACGATGCCGCCGACGAGCAGCGTCGGATCGAGTCCGGCGCTCTCGAGGATCGTGGCGATCATCGCCGACGTCGTCGTCTTGCCATGGGTTCCGGAGACACCGACGGCGCGCTTATGCGCCACGATCTCGCCCAGCATCTCCGCGCGGCGCATCACGGGCACGCCGCGGCGCCGAGCGGCGTCGAGCTCGGGGTTCTCGCCCTTGACGGCAGCAGTCACCACGACGAGATCGACTCCTTCCAGATGAGCGGGATCGTGTCCGATGGCCACGGAGACGCCGCGACGCTCCAGGAGATCCGTGGCCGATGAATGTTTGAGGTCACAGCCGCTGACCGAGACTCCTGAATCCGCCAGGATCTCGGCGATGCCACTCATTCCGATTCCGCCGATGCCGACGAAATGAATGGTCCTAATTTGATCAAAATTCATTCTGATCTTATCTCGTGAATCTTAAATGATTTTCTCGATCGTATCGACGATTCTTTTTGTTGCTTCCACGGTGGCGAGCGACTTCGCCGCCGCCGCCATTTGCGCGCTTCTGCCGGGTGTTTCCACGATCTCGCGCACCGCGCCGGCCAGCCTCTCCGGCGTCAACTCGCTCTCCGTGATCACGACCGCGGCATGAGCGCGCTCCATCACACGGGCATTCGCTTCCTGATGGTTGTTCGTCGCCGCCGCAAACGGAATGAGCACCGCGCCCCGCCCCGCCGCCGCAAGCTCCGCGATCGTCATCGCACCGGCGCGGCAGATCACCAGCTCGGCGGCGAGAATCTCGTCGACCATCGGATCGATGTAGGCGACGACTCGCGCTTCGGGAAATGGAGAATCGCGATAGGCCTTGCGGACTTCGTCCAGCATGCGCGGCCCCGTCTGATGCACGATCTCGAGATCGCGGGGAAGATGCGCGAGCGCGGCGGTCATCGCGTCGTTCAGGACCTTGCTCCCCTGGCTGCCGCCGAAGACGAGGATGCGCTTCGCTTCCGCGCTCCGAACGACTTCGAAGAATTCCTTTCGGACCGGATTGCCCGTGACGACCGCGTCCCTGCGGTTCAGCCGCGGCGCAGCATCCTCGAATGCGACGGCCACCGCCCTCACGAACTTCGCCGCCATCCTGTTGGTCAATCCCGGGAACGCGTTCTGTTCGTGAAGGATCGTCGGGACTCCGCGCAGCCAAGCCGCGAGCAGCACCGGACCGGATGAATAGCCGCCGACTCCGAGCACCGCCTGCGGCTTGTTGCGGCCGACCGCACTCCAGGCCTGCAGGAATCCGAGCGGAAGCTTGAAGAGATTCTTCGCGAGATCGACCGGTCCCTTGCCCTTCAGACCGCCGACGGAGATGAACTCGATCGGGAAACCGTTGGCCGGCACGATCGTCTTCTCCAGACCGTACTCGGTACCGACGAAGATGACGCGGCGCGCGGCATCGCGAGCGATGAACTCGCGTGCGATCGCGATGGCGGGGTAGATGTGTCCCCCCGTTCCACCTCCTGCGATCATCAATGTCGTCACACCCATCTCACCCACCCTGTGTCATCCCGACTGTTGTGAAAGATTCAGCAGCACACCGACTGCGATCAGACTGGTAATCAACGAAGAGCCGCCGTAACTGACGAGCGGCAGCGGCAAACCCTTGGTCGGCAGCAGGCAGAGCGCGACGCTCACGTTAACCAGCGCCTGCACCGCGATCAGCAGCGTGAATCCGAGCGCCGCGTAGAACTCGAACCGGTGCTGGCTGAATCGCGCGATCCGGTATCCGCGCCAGACGATGAACGCGAAGAGTCCGACCAGCGCGAACGCGCCGGCGAATCCGAGCTCTTCGCCGATGATCGAGAAGATGAAATCGGTGTGCGGCTCGGGCAGGAAGAAGAGCTTCTGCCGGCCGTTGCCGATCCCGAGGCCGCGGAAGCCGCCCGTGCCGAGGGCGATCAGCGACTGCATCGCCTGGAAGCCTTTGCCCAGCGGATCCGCCTCCGGATTGAGGAACGTGAAGAGACGATCGCGGCGATACGCCGCACTCCAGGCCAGCGCGCCGGCCGCAGGGATGAGCGTCAGCGCGAAAATCGCGATGTACCGCCAGGCGATGCCCGCCGCGAAAATCATTCCGGCGGCCACGACCACGATCGTTGCCGAGGTACCGAAGTCCGGCTCGCGCAGAATCAGCACGGCAACCATGCCGACGATCCCGGCCAGAGGCAGGAGCGTCATCAACTCGTTGACCTTCTCTTCCTTGCGCGCCAGATACCAGGCGAGAAAGAGAATGACCGCAGGCTTGGCCAGCTCCGACGGCTGCAACTGGCCGACGTGCGGAAAGACGATCCAGCGATGCGTGCCGTTGATCTGCGGCGAGAAGAGCGCGAGAACCAGCCCGCAAACGACACCGCCCAGCACTGCTGCGATGACGCGCGGATGCTGCAGGTAGCGTGTGTCGAGGTGCATGAGCAGCAGCATCAACGCACCGCCGGCGATCAGAAAGACGCACTGCCGCGTCATGAAGTAGTAGGGATTGTCGGACCCCACCTTCTGCAGCGTGATGATCGCCGATGCGCTGTAAATCATGACCAGGCCGATGACGACGATCAGCATCGCGGCGCCGAAGAGCCAGGTGTCGTATGTCAGCTTTCTGCTCATGATTTAAGACCTTTGGTCACGCGGATACGCGGGCTCGCGGGCTCGCGGTCCCTGCCACCCTGCGAGCCCGCGCAACCGCGCAACCGCGCGACCTCACTCATAGTCCTCTCACCAGCTCTTCGAAGTGCTCGCCGCGATGTTCGAAGTTGCGGTACTGATCGAAGCTTGCGCAGGCCGGAGAAAGCAGGACGATCTCGCCGCTCTTCGCGTTCTCCGCGGCCCACTGCACTGCATGCTGCATGTCTCCCAGCGGCATGATCGGCGCGGCACCTTCGAGTTTTTCGGCGATGACTTCCGCCGCTTTCCCGATCGTCAGGATTCCCCTGGTCCGCTCCGCGACGAGGCCGCGCATCCGCTCGAACTCCCCATGCTTGTCGTAGCCGCCGAGGATCAGCCAGACGCTCGACGGCGGAAAGCTCTGCAGGGCGCCGATCGTCGCATCGACATTCGTCCCCTTCGAGTCGTTGATCCATTGCACGCCGTTGCGCTCGCGCACGAGCACCATGCGATGCGGCAGGCCGCGGAACGTGCCGAAGGCGACCTGCGTATCGAGATCGTTCACTCCGGCAACGCGCGCCGCGATCCAGGCCGCGAGCGCATTCTCCACATTGGGCGTTCCCTGAAGTTTCAGCGCGCTGCGCGGGATGCGGCGCTCATCGCCATCGATGCGAAGCACGAGCGCGTCGTTGTCGAGACATGCGCCCTGCTCGACGCTCTCCGTCGTCGAGAAGCGAAGAATGCGCGCGGCCGTCGACACGCCAGAGACCGAGGTATTCACGATTGCGACGTCGCTCGCCTGCTGGTTCCGAAAGATCCGGTGCTTCGCCGCCGCGTAGTCTTCGAAGCTCGCATAGCGGTCCATGTGATCGGGCGTGATGTTCAGCAGCAACGCAACGTTGGCGCGGAAACGGTCGACGGCCTCGAGCTGGAACGACGAGAGCTCGAGCACATATGTGCGCCGCCGCTGAAAGTCGAGCGACGCGATGAGCGGCTCTCCGATATTGCCGGCGACGATCGGCTCATGACCGGCGACGCGCAGGATCTCGCCGATCAGCGACGTCGTCGTCGATTTTCCGTTGGAGCCCGTCACCGCGATCACACTTCCGTCGAGATAGCGGGAGGCGAGCTCGATCTCGCCGATCACGCTGATGCCCCGATTGCGCGCCTCCTCGAGCAGAGGAATCGACAGAGGAACACCGGGGCTCACGATCACTTCGTGGACGCCGTCCAGCAGCGCGGAATCTTCGCGGCCGAAGGCCTTTTCTGCGCGGGCGTCGAGCGGATACGGCAACGACGGCTCCGCTTTCGCATCGGCGAGCACGACCTCCTCGCCTCGCTGCGCGAGGAAATTCGCCGCGGCCACGCCGCTCTTTGCTGCTCCGACGACCAGCGTTCTCATCTCAATTTGAGCGTCGCCAGCGAGAGCAGCGCGAACATGATCGCGATGATCCAGAAGCGGACGACGACCTTCGTCTCTTTCCAGCCCGACAATTCGAAATGGTGGTGCAGCGGCGACATCTTGAAGACGCGCCGCCCTGTGATCTTGAACGACGCCACCTGAATGATCACGCTCAGCGCCTCGGCCACGAACAGACCGCCGACGAGCACGAGCAGAATCTCCTGCTTGATCATCACGGCGAGACAGCCGATCGCTCCGCCGAGCGCGAGCGAGCCGACGTCACCCATGAAGATCTCCGCGGGATGCGCGTTGAACCATAGGAACCCGAGCGACGCGCCCACCATCGCGCCGCAGAAAACGGCGAGCTCACCGGCCTGCGGCACCCACGCGATGCGGAGATAGTCGGCAACGCGGAAGTTGCCGGCGGCATAGGTGAGGATCGTGTAGGTGACGGCGACGATCAGCGTCGAGCCGATCGCCAGCCCGTCGAGACCGTCGGTGAGATTCACGGCGTTCGAGGCACCGACGAGCACGACCATGATGAAGGGGATGTAGAACCATCCCAGATTCAGCTTGAAGAGCTCCGGCTTGATGAACGGGAACGTGAGCACCGTCGAGTAGTTGTTGTGAATCGACGGCAGGGTGGCGATCGCGATGCCGGCGATCAGCGCGACGCCGAACTGCATCCCGAACTTCTGCCTCGCAGTGAGTCCGAGGTTGCGCTTCTTCGCCAGCTTGCGATAGTCGTCGATGAAGCCGATCGCGGCGTACGCAAACGTCACGAACAGCACGATCCAGACATAGGGATTGAGGATGTCTGCCCAGAGAATGGTCGGAATGAGGATCGCGATGTTGATGAGGATGCCGCCCATCGTCGGCGTCCCCGCCTTCTGCTGATGCGACTTCGGCCCTTCCTCGCGAATGTACTGGCCGAACTTGATGCGGCGCATCTTCTCGATCAGCCAGGGACCGAGGATGAAGGAGATGACGAGCGCGGTCAGCGCGGCGAAGGCCGTGCGGAACGTGATGTACCGGAAGACATTGAAGCCGGCGATCCGGTTGTGAAAGAGGTAGTAGAGGAGGTAGTACAACATCTAGTGCGTTCCTCCCTCGCCGGTCAGCATGGTAACGATGCGGTCGAGGCCGATGCCGCGGCTGGCCTTGATCAGCACGAGATCGCCTTCTCCGATGAAGCCCTCGAGAAACCCGCCGGCGGCGTTCGCATCCTCGAAGTGGTGCAGCCGGTCGTTAGAGAATCCCGCTTCGCGCGCACCGTCGAGCAGTGACTTCGCCCGCGGGCCGACGCCGATCACCACGTCGACTTCCTTCGGAATCTCGCGGCCCGATTTCGCGTGGTACTCGAGCTCCCGCTCGCCGAGCTCCAGCATGTCGCCGATGACCGCGATGCGGCGCCCGGTCACCTCCGCCTGGCGCAACAGCGTGAGCGCGCTGGCCAGTGCATACGGATTCGAGTTGTACGTGTCGTCATAAAGCGTCGCGCCGCGATACGGCAGGACGACGCCGCGGTGAGACGCGGGCTTCACGTTCTGAATCCCTTTCGCGATGCCGTCCCATGTGATGCCGATCGATCGCGCGGTGGCGATCGCAGCGAGCAGATTCGAGAGATTGTGGCGGCCGGGAAGCGCGAGGTCGAAGTCGCGGTCCTCACCCTCCGCACGGATCGTGAAGCGCGTGCCGAGGAGTCCGCGCTCGGTCACGGCGGTGGCGCGATAAGCGGCGGGATTGTCGATCCCGTAGGTGATCTTCTCGCCGGCAAACTCGCGGCTGATGCGCATCACGTGCTCGTTGTCGACGTTGATGACGATCTTTCCGCCGCTCTTCACGTTCTCCAGCAACTCCCGCTTCGCCTCGGCGATCTTCTCCACCGTGCCGAAGAACTCGATGTGAACAGGACCGATGTTCGTGTACACGCCGATGTCGGGACGCGAGAGGCCGGCGAGCTGCGCGATCTCCCCCTTGTGATTCATCCCCATCTCGCTGACGACGACTTCGGCGTCATCGGGCGTGTTGTCGATGCAGAGCGGGCAGCCGATCAGATTGTTGAAGTTGCCCCACGACTTGAACGTGTTCTTCTCGGTGGCGATCAGCGTCGCGATCATCTCCTTGGTCGTGGTCTTGCCGGCCGAGCCGGTGATCGCGATGAGCGTGAAGTCGTAGCGCTGGCGGATTGCGCGTGCCAGCATCTGCAGCGCGACCGTCGTATCGCCGACGCGCACGATGCCTTTGCCCGGAGGCAACGCCTCGGGAACTTCCGCGACGACCGCACCCTGGGCCGTCTGCAATGCCTGCGCGACGAACTGATGGCCGTCGAGACGCTCGCCTTTGATCGCAAAGAAGACGGAGTCGGGCTTCACTTCGCGCGAGTCGATGACCACGGACTTCGTCATGACGTCGCCGCCCTGAATGACGGTGCCGCCCACCATCGACGCGATTTCGCGGAAGGTCAGAGAAGGCATGATGCCTCCCCATCCTTCCGGCTGCGCGGTTTCACGGGCGCGAGGGCGCCCGGTGCGGGTTTCGACTGCGAGCCCGCGTGATCGCGAGCCCGCAAACCCCAGGTATTCTCCTCCGACCCCGCCTCGCTCCGATCGCCGCCCTTCCCCCGAAGCTGCCCGGCGATCCCCAACCGTCCACGCTCACAGAAGCGGAACGGCGGGGCCGGAAGAGAACACCCGCGGTTGCGCGGGAAAGTGTAAATCGATTTCATCACTAATTTCAATTCATTTTCCATGTGTCTTTTGACGCCGCATTTTCAGTGCGAGCTCCGCCTCTTCGCGGTCATCGAAATGAACGACACGCTCGCCGATCACCTGATACGTCTCATGCCCCTTGCCGGCGATGACGATGACGTCGTCTTCCGCGGCACCGAGAATCGCCCCTTCGATCGCAGCGCGGCGGTCGGCAATCCGCCTGTGCTGGCGGCCGCCCGTTCCGCGCTCGATGTCATCGAGGATCCGCTCCGGATTCTCACTTCGCGGGTTGTCGCTGGTCAGAATCAACTCGTCCGCCAGCCGCGCGCCGATCTCTCCCATGAGCGGCCGCTTCGTCTTGTCGCGATCACCGCCGCAGCCGAAGAGCAGCACCAGACGTTTCCCCTGCGCGAGCTCACGGACGGCATGCAGGAGTTTCTCGAGCGCGTCCGGTTTGTGCGCGTAGTCGACGATGACCGTCGGACCATCGCCGACGCTCTCGAACCGTCCGCGCACCGCCGCGAGATTGCGAATCCCTTCTTCGATCTGCTCACGCGTACAGCCGGCGGCAATCGCCGCCCCCACTGCGCCCATCCAGTTGTAGAGATTCGGAAGGCCGATCAGCCGCGATTCGAGGCGGACATCGCCGATGGGAGTCTTCAGAATTCCGTGAAGGCCTCGCACGGAAACGTCCGCCTGCGGAGTGATGTCGGCGTTCTCGCGTCCGAAGGTCATCGCGCCGCTGAACTCGCTGATCAGCCGGCGGCCGTACGGGTCATCGTTGTTGATGACGTAGCGATCCGTCTGCGTGAAGAGAATCCGCTTCGCCTGAAAGTAGTCTTCGAAGTCCTTGTGAAAATCGAAGTGATCCTGCGAGAGGTTGGTGAAGACGGCCGCCTTGAATCGCACGCCGTACGTCCGCTTCAGCGCAAGCGCGTGCGAAGAGACTTCCATGACCGCACGCCTGACGCCAGCGCCGGCCATCTTGGCGAACCACTCCTGCAGCACGACGGCGTCCGGCGTCGTTCGATCGGCGCTGAGCCGCTCTTCGCCTGCGCGATATTCAATCGTTCCGATGAGACCGACCGGCTCGTTCGTCGCGTCGAAGATCGACTCGATCATCTTGGTCGTCGTCGTTTTTCCCGATGTGCCGGTGACTCCGACGATGTCGAGTTTCGTGGCGGGGTTTCCGTAGAAGTTTGCGGCGATGAGGGCAAGAGCTTCGCGAGCGTCGTCGACTTCTACAACCGGCCCCTCACCCCTGGCCCCTCTCCCCGCTTCGCGCGGCGAGGGGGACGAGGTCACGATCACGACTGCACCTTTTTCCTCGGCCTGCGGGATGAACTTCGCGCCGTCCATCGCCGTGCCGGGGATCGCGACGAAGAGCGCGCCCGGCTTCACGAGGCGCGAGTCTGCCGTCACGGACGACACATCGGCATCGTCGTTCCCGTGCAGCGCCCGAACGGGGACACCACGCAGCAGATCGCGCAACTTCATCGCGCGACCTCCGCGAACGCGAGAGTCATGAGTCGATTCGTAGGCAATGCCTGGCCCGGCTCCGGAGTCTGTGATTGGACGACGCCACTCCCGACCGCTCTCACCTGCAAGCCGGCGGCGACCGCACGACTGATCGCGGCTCGTGCATCGAGGCCGCGCAGGTCGGGGACGCCGGGCTGCGTCTGCGCCGGTGGTTGCGAGAACTCCGCCAACATCGGCGGATGAAGATCGAGCGTGCGCGACGGAATCGACGGCGGCACTCCGAGGTATCGCAGCGTCGCCTCGGCGATCTCCCTGAAGACGGGCGCGGCGATCGTTCCTCCGTACTGCGAGCCCTTCGGCTCATCGACGACGACGAGAATCACGAGGCGCGGACGATCGGCCGGCACATATCCGGTGAACGACGCGACGAACTTGTCGGGCGAGTAACCGCCCCGGCCCGCTTTCTGCGCGGTCCCCGTCTTGCCGGCGACCACATGTTCCGGCAGCGCGGCAGGCAGGCCGGTGCCGCGCGCGACGACGGCCTTGAGGATCTCGTTCAGAACCGCGGCCGTCTTCTCGGAGATGACGCGCACGGGTGGAACGCGCTGCGGCTGATAAATGGTCTCGCCCTTCGCGTTGACGACGCGATCGACGATGCGCGGTGCGATGCGCACGCCGCCGTTCGCAACGATCGCCGTGGCCTGCGCGATCTGCAGCGGCGTCACACCGATCTCCTGACCGATGGACATCGATGCGTTCGAGAGCATCGACCACTTCTCGGTGCGGCGCACGAGCCCCTGGGCCTCGCCCGGAAGCTGCACGCCGGTGCGCTCGCCGAATCCAAAGCGGCGGATGTAGTCGTAGAAGCGGCGCGGACCGACGGCGAGCCCGACCTTGATCGCGCCGACGTTCGAGGAGTGGACCATCACGTCCTCGAACGGAATCATTCCGTAGGCGTTGTGACCATGCTCGTGGATCGCGACGTTGGCGATCTCGATGGAGCCATTGCCGCAGTCGATGATCTGCGACGGCGTGACCATTCCCTCTTCGAGGCCGGCGGACGCCGTGACGATCTTGAACGTCGAGCCGGGCTCGTAGAGGTCCTGGACGTTGCGATTGCGCCACGCGACCGAAGGAAAATCGCCGAAGCGATTCGGATCGAAGGTCGGGACCGAGGCCATCGCGAGGATCGATCCGTCGCGCGGATCCATCACGAGCGCGGAGCCGGCCGCCGCGTGATACTTCTCCACCGCCTTCGCCAGCGCCTGCTCCGCGATGAACTGCACGACCGAATCAATGGTGAGAACGACGTCGTTCCCGTCGATCGTGCGATTCGGACCGTCGCCGCCGACGAGGTACGTCCCGGCGCGCGCGTCGCGAAGAATCGTGACGCGTCCCGCATGGCCCTTCACGTAGTTGTCGAACGAGTGCTCGATGCCGGCGAGGCCTTCGCCGTCCAGACCGACATAGCCGATGACGTTCGC
The DNA here is from genome assembly GCA_021325515.1 of Acidobacteriota bacterium. Classification (GTDB taxonomy): domain Bacteria; phylum Acidobacteriota; class Thermoanaerobaculia; order Gp7-AA8; family Gp7-AA8; genus JAJPHC01. The sequence goes on along the minus strand of JAJPHC010000013.1, from coordinate 398,623 downwards.
GGCGAGCGTGCCGCGCGGATAGGAGCGGCGATGCTCCTCGATCGTCGCGACGCCGGCGATCTTCAACTGCTTGACGGCTGCCGCTGCGGTCATCGGCAACTGCCGCGCGATCCAGACGAAACCGCCATCGTCGTGCAGCTTCTCCTCGATCTCACGCGCACTCAGATCGATGCCGGGCACCGCCGCCAGGGCCTTCGCCGCGGCGTGCCGGTCGGTGACGAGTTGCGGGTCCGCATAGAGCGAGATGGCGGAGACGCTCTCGCCGAGAACGCGGCCGCGTGCGTCGAGGATCGAGCCGCGCACCGGCGCCAGCGTCACCGTCCGCTCCTGCTGGCGCTGCGCACGCAGCATGTAATAGTTGTGGCGGACGAGCTGGACCTGCACGAGGCGCGCGATGACGATCAGCGCCCACACCGTGAGGCCGGCAAAGAGCTGCAGCATGCGCTTGTTCGACGTGGTCATCGCATGCTCCGCGAGGTACGGGGCGGCGCACCGGCGGCGGCGTCTGGATTCGACGGCGGTGCAACCGTGACGATCGCCCGCGCGTCCGTCGGCGCAAAGCCGAGCGTGGAGGCTTTCTGCTGGACCGCCTCGAGCGAGGTCAGGCGATCGAGATCGAGCTGCAGCGCCTTGTTAGCGTCCTCGATCTCCTTGCGCGACTTCTGCAGCCGCGTCGCTTCATGGCCGAGGCGGATGACTTCGAGGTTCTGCCAGGTGAAGAGAAGGAGAAAAAATCCGATCGGCGCGCCCAGCGAGAGGACGGCCAGCAGCTCACGGAAGCGGCGACGGTCGCGCTCCCGGACGATGTGAGCATTCTCGATCGGTTTTTTCTGTGTGTAGTACATGCGCGGAGCCAAAAAACAAGGGTGAAGATCTGCCTACATGCACGACGCTGAGAGCCATCCACACACGCCCACGCTCCACGCTCCACCCCTCCCGAGCTCCCCTCACCGCACTCACGCCCGCCCTTCCCCAACCTTCACCCTTGCTCTTTACCTCCGAGCCGGGTCTTCTCTGCGACGCGCAGCTTCGCGCTGCGCGATCGCGGATTGCGATCCAATTCCTCATCCCTGGCAGTCACCGGCCGGCTGGTCAACACCTTGACGATCTCCTCCGCGCCGCATGCACACACCGGCAGACCCGGAGGACATGTGCACTCGCCTTCCAGTCTCCGGAAGGCGCGCTTCACGATCCGGTCTTCGAGCGAATGGAAGGAGATGATTCCGATCCTCGCCTCCCGTTCCAGCACGCTGACCGCGTCGTCGATGAACTGATCGAGCCCGACCAGTTCTTCGTTCGTCGCGATGCGCAGCGCCTGGAACGTGAGCGTTGCCGGGTCGATGTCATGAGGTCTCGCCTTCTTCACACTGCGGACGATTCCGGCGAGCTGCGCGGTCGTCTCGATGCGGGCTTCGCTGCGCGCTGCGACGATCGCGCCGGCAATGCGCCGGGCCATCGGCTCTTCTCCATATTCGCGAAGAATGCGCGCCAGCTCCTGTTCATCCAGACCGTTGACGAGATCGGCAGCGCTCGGCCCCTCCGGCGCCATCCGCATGTCGAGCGGTGCATCGAAGCGAAATGAGAATCCGCGCGAGGCATCGTCGAGCTGCATGGAGGAGACGCCGAGATCTGCGAGAAGACCGCTGACCGGCCCGGCGTTCGACTGCTTCAGGATGTCAATGAGCTGCTCGTGGCGTCCCTGTGCGAACGTCACGCGGCCGGCGAACCTCGCCAACCGTTCACGGCTGCGCTCGAGAGCCACCGGATCGCGATCGATCGCGACCATTCGCACACCCGAGTAGCGCTCCAGAAGCGCCTCCGCATGGCCACCAAGCCCCACCGTCGCATCGACGATCGTTCCGTCTTCGCGATTCGGCCGCAGGTACTCGATGGTTTCTTGTAAAAGAACAGGTTCGTGAACCATGGGCGCGCGGCCCACCTCTACACTCCGTGGAGCTCCAGCTCCTTGAAATCCTCGGCCGTCATCGGTGTCTCACCCATGCGGCGGTGGATCTTTTCTTCGTTCCATACGATCAGGTGATCCGTGTTGCCGATCACCACCACGTCCTCTGCGATTCCTGCAACGGTGCGCAGAATGTTGGGCACGAGCACGCGGCCCTGCGCATCGATCGAACCGACCTGGCCGTAGTAGTTGATCCGCTCCAGCAGCTTCGCCTTCGCAACCGACGTTGACGGCACTTTCGCGAGACGCGCGTGGAAATCGGCCCAGACCGGCATCGGGTAGATCAGCGCCCGCTGACCGTCCGTCGATGTGATGAAGCACTCGGTCCCGAATTTGTCCTCAATGAGCTTGCGAAATCCCGCCGGGATCTTGAGACGACCCTTCTCGTCCACCTTGGCGGGGGCATGCCCCATGAGTACGGTGAGTTCCACGATCGTCCCTATTTGTCGCTTTCAAAGGGATCTTCTACCACTTTGGTCCACTACTGTCCACAAAATTCCACTAAATGATCTGCAACGGCTCGACGGCTGAGAGCGCTACACGCCTTTAGTGGCGGGCCGGACGCCGCCTCACGACGCCCACCTTCGCCGAGACGCGACCGGCGAGATCGAATGCCTGCACGCTATAGCTGGCATTCATTCCGGAGGTCAGGCTGGAATCCACAAAGGGAGGCTGGAACACATCGGCCAGATGAACGCCGTTGCGGTCGATGTGATATCCCGCTACGCCGACATCGTCTGTTGATTCCAACCAGGTCACCGTGGCTGTCGTGGGAGAGGATCGCGTAACGATGACCGAAGAGGGATCCGAGGGAGCGGTTCGGTCGGTGGCGATCAGCTCGTGATATCCGATCGCCACATTCGTGTAACTCGCCGCGGCCGCATTGCCGATGCCGAGCGACTGCACCGAGGCGAAAACCTGCGAGGGTGTATTGCTGCCACCTTCATTCTGCAGCGCCGTCGAACTGCTCCACGTCAGATATGCGGAGTAGCTCTGCGTATTGAAGGGAACGACGAATCTCATGTGGGCGTAATTCGCCAGCGACGCAATCGCCTGGAGATACGCAAGATCGGCAGGCTCCCAGAAGCTGTAGGCCTCGCGCGCTTCCTGAATATCGCCGTTGATCTGCATCCATTCCGCATCGCGAACCTTCCGCAGCCACGTCTGGGAAATCGTGACCGGCACATTTGCCGTCATCGCGGTGTTCACGACTGCCATCGTGTTCTGCCAGAAGTTCGGTCCGCTGCACACCTTCGGATTCGGCGGCGCGGAACAATAGACCGTCTGCTCATTGATGGGGAACACGTGCAGATCCAGAAAATCGAGCGGCTGCGAAATGCACGGCTGGATCTGTCCCGTGACCATCTCGCCGCAATGCTGGCGAGTGAACCCGTTCGCGAACAACTGATACTGCTGTAGCCAGGTGCCGAAGCCGGCTCCGATCTTCATCCCCGGAACATTCGTCGCACGCACGGCCGCGATCGTCCTGCTCAACATCGATGTCGATCCGTTGATCGTTCCCGCCTGCGCTTGTCCGGACTGGCCTGTCTCGGTGTCCGGCTCTTCCTGAAGCACGAAGTAATCGGGATGCATCGTGCTGGCGACGATCGCGGCAGTCGCCGCGCGCGCATTCTCATACGCGTCGAACGAAGTCACCGAGGCGTAGTAGTTCTGCAGTCCAGATCCCCACTTCGACTGCAGACCGGTCGGGATCAACGACTGACTCTCGACGATCACGAGCAATCCCTCCGCTCGAATCGCCGATACGACATTGCCGTAGAACGTCACGAATTGCGACTGGTACTCGGGATGCCCGATGCTGTTGAAGAAATCCTGATTCAGCATGGGAAACGAGACCTCGACGGAAATGGCTTTCACGCCGACAGCCTTCAGCAGATGCACTTCGCTCTGGATCAGGGTCAGGCTGGACGGCTGCAGCAACGCGGGACCGTTGTTGCTGTTCGCGTCCGTCAACTGTCCCGCAAACACGACGGGGTATGTGGAACGATTCCAGACTCCGTCGATGCTCGCCTGAAAGTCGCTGACATCTCGCGTCAGCAGTGAGTAGAGGTCCTGATAGGGAGCAGGCACCTGAGCCATCAGTGGCTGGGCGAGAGCGAGGAGCAACAACACGCGACGCAGATGCACAGAGCCTCCATGCCGCGGGATTCGCTCCCCTGTGCGAAAGATCCGCCGGAGCTACGTTATCACTTCACCATCTTCTTGAAGCGCGCGATCAGGTCGCTGCCGACGAGCGAATCGGCCGCGTTCAGAACGCGCTGAATCGAATCGAGCACATCGCTCTCCCCGCTCCAATGCTCGCGAACAATCGACACATCCGTATCGGCGAGCATCTTGTTGAGGACATAGACGGCGAAGACGAGATCATCGAGATATCCGATCGGCCCGACGATCGCCTCCGGGATGAAATCGAAAGGAAGAATGTAGTAGGCGAGACCGCTCACGAGGAGCACTTTGTTCTTTCCGGTGACGCGCGAGTCGTTCGCGAGACGCCAGAGGAGCATGAAGAAGTCGGGGACGAGCAGCAGAAACTCGCCTCCCTTCTCCACGACGCCGCCACGCTTGTCGAGATAGCGGCGGATCTTCTCGCGAATGCGATCGTATGTGCGTTGCGCGCGCACCGGACTCATGACGACAGGATCTGTCATCGCTTCCCTCCGGGCGGTGGCGGCGTCGCACCGCCCGGACCCATTCTGACTGCAAGCCCGCCCTCGATGATGTCGATCTTCTCGATCTGCACATCGACAAAGGGTGGCAAGAAGCGGTCCAGTCGAATCACGATCGTGAGCGGCGGCCTCAGCGTGACCGCATCGCCGGGGACCCTGCCGGAGATGAGATTGCGGATCACCGGCAGCAGCAGGCCGCTCAGAAACGGAGTCGGGATGTGCACGATGTTCGACACGGGAACGACGACGGTCTTTCCTTCGACGAAGATTCCGCTGACGCCGGCGGAAAACGGTACCGCGACGAATGCCACCTTCTTGCGTCCGGAGATCTGAATCTGCCCCGGCCGGAAGGAGATCCGTAGCTCGTCGACGGCGCCCTTCGCCTGAGCGCGGGCCATCTCGTTTACGCGCTCCCCGTCGACGCGAACGGTGAATCCTTCCCAGGTGACCAGATGCTCCGGCATATCGTCCGAGTGTATCGCCTCTGCTTGTACTATCCTCTCCGCCGCAGATGCCCAAGCGCACAGACCTCCGCTCGATTCTCGTCATCGGCTCCGGCCCGATCATCATCGGTCAGGCGTGCGAGTTCGACTACTCCGGCACCCAGGCCTGCAAAGCGCTGAAGGAAGAGGGTTACCGGATCATCCTGGTGAACTCGAACCCGGCGACGATCATGACCGATCCCGAGTTCGCGGATCGCACGTACATCGAGCCGCTCACACCCGAGGTGGTCGAGCGGATCATCGAGCGCGAAAAGCCGGACGCGATCCTGCCGACGGTCGGCGGCCAGACGGGCATCAACCTCGCGATGGCGCTGCACGAGAATGGCGCGCTGCAGCGCCACAACGTCGAACTGATCGGCGCCAACTACGAGGCGATCAAGACCGCGGAAGACCGCCAGCTCTTCAAGGAGTGCATGGCGCGGATCGGCTCCGAGTGCGCGCGCAGCGGTTACGCGGGCAGCCTCGCGGAAGCGGAGCAGTTCGCATCGGAGATCGGCTACCCTCTCGTCATCCGCCCCTCGTTCACACTCGGAGGGCAGGGCGGCGGGATCGCATACAACATCGAAGAGCTGCGGGCGATCGTCTCGCGCGGCCTCGATCTCTCGCCTGTGCATCGCGTCCTCGTCGAAGAGTCGGTGATCGGCTGGAAGGAATTCGAGCTCGAGGTGATGCGCGACAAAGCCGACAACGTGATCATCGTCTGCTCGATCGAGAATTTCGATCCGATGGGGGTGCACACCGGCGACTCGATCACGGTCGCGCCGCAGCAGACGCTGACGAATTCCGAGTACCAGGCGATGCGCGACGAAGCGAAGCGCATCATCCGCGCGATCGGCGTCGAGACCGGCGGCTCGAACATTCAGTTCGCGGTCGATCCGAAGACCGGACGTCGTCTCGTCATCGAGATGAATCCGCGCGTCTCGCGCTCCTCCGCGCTCGCATCGAAAGCCACCGGCTTCCCGATCGCGAAGTTCGCCGCGAAGCTCGCCGCCGGCTACACGCTCGACGAGATTCCCAACGACATCACGAAGAAGACGCCGGCGTCGTTCGAGCCGACACTCGACTATGTCGTCGTGAAGATTCCGCGGTTCGCGTTCGAGAAGTTCCGCAATACCGATCCGCTCCTCAGCTTCTCGATGCAGTCCGTCGGCGAGGCGATGGCCATCGGCCGCACCTTCAATGAGGCATTGCAGAAGGGGCTCCGCTCGCTGGAGATCGGCGTCGCCGGACTGGAAACGCGCCACACGCCGCCGGAGCGAATGGAGAAGATGCTCCGCACGCCGACGCCGGAGCGGATCTTCGCAATCGGCGATGCGTTCCGCGCCGGCATGTCGGTCAGCGAGGTGTACGAGCTCACCGCGGTTGATCCGTGGTTCCTGCGCCAGATGCGCGAGATCATCGCGATCGAGAAGTCGATCGCCGGGATCAACGACGCGAAGGCGCTGCTGCATTGGAAGCGCAACGGATTCTCCGACCGGCAGATCGCGAATCTCACCGGCCGTACCGAGCGCGACGTGCGCGATGCGCGGCACTCGCTCGGCATTCGCCCCGTCTACAAGCGCGTGGACACATGCGCCGCCGAGTTCGAAGCGACGACTCCCTATCTCTATTCGACTTACGAAACGGAGAACGAGGCCGAGCCCACCAGCCGCCGCAAAGTCATCATCCTCGGCTCCGGTCCCAATCGGATCGGCCAGGGCATCGAGTTCGACACCTGCTGCGTGCACGCATCGTTCGCGCTGCGGGGAATCGGATTCGAGACCATCATGGTCAATTGCAATCCGGAGACGGTGTCGACGGACTACGACACCTCCGACCGTCTCTACTTCGAGCCGCTGACGCTGGAAGACGTGCTGGAGATCGTCGATCTCGAGAAGCCGGAGGGTGTGATCGTGCAGTTCGGCGGACAGACTCCGCTGAAGCTCGCGAACGCGCTGGCCGCCGCGGGCGTACCGATGTGGGGCACGTCCGTCGACTCGATCGACATCGCGGAAGATCGCGAGCGCTTCGGTGCGCTGGTGAAGAAACACGACATTCTCGTGCCGGAGCACGGCATCGCGACGAGTGAAGCCGAAGCATTCCGCGTTGCGCAGAAGATCGGGTATCCGGTGGTCGTACGTCCGTCGTACGTGCTCGGCGGCCGGGCGATGGCGGTCGTCTACGACGAGACCGCGATGCGGGAGTACATCGGCTACGCAGTGGAAGCGGCACCGGGACATCCGATCCTCGTCGACCGTTTCCTCGAAGATGCGATCGAGCTCGATGTCGACGCGATCAGCGACGGCAACGACGTGGTGATCGCCGGCGTGATGCAGCACATCGAGGAAGCCGGCATTCACTCCGGCGATTCGACGTGCGTGATTCCGCCGTACATCATCACGCAGCGCGATCAGGATCGCATTCGCCGCCGCACCGTCGAGCTGGCGAAGGCGCTCAAAGTCGTCGGCCTGATGAACGTTCAGTACGCGATTCTGAAGAACGAGCTCTACGTGCTGGAAGTGAATCCGCGCGCCTCGCGCACGATTCCGTATGTCTCGAAGGCGACAGGCGTGCCGTTCGCGAAAGTGGCAGCGCGGGTCATGGCCGGCGAGTCGCTGCAGAGCCAGGGCATCACCAGCGAGCCGCGCGTCGAGGGCTACTTCGTCAAGGCGCCCGTCTTCCCCTTCAATCGTTTCCCGAAGGAAGACACGATCCTCGGACCGGAGATGAAATCGACCGGCGAAGTGATGGGCTCCTCGCCGACCTTCGGCGAGGCCTATGCGAAAGCGCTCCTCGGCGCGCAGGTCAAGCTGCCGCTCGGCGGTTGTGCGTTCATCTCGGTGAATGACAACGACAAGCGCCAGGTCGTGATCGACCTTGCGCGAGAGCTGAGGAATCTCGGCTTCTCCCTGATCGCCACGGCCGGTACGCGCGAGTTCCTCACCGGCAACGGCATCGAGGTCGGCCTCGTCGCGAAGGTACACGAGTCGCGGCCGAACGTCGTCGACCGGATGATCAATCGCGAAGTGTCGCTGATCATCAACACGCCGCTCGGACGCTCGGCGCACTACGACGACACGTACATTCGCAAGACGGCGCTGCAGCTCGGCATCACCTGCCTCACGACGCTCTCGGCGACGACTGCGTGCGTCGAGGCGATCCGCGTCCTGCGCGAAGGCGTGAGCACGATCGCCGCGCTGCAGGAACAGCACGCGTCGTAGGACCGCGAATGAACGCCCCGATCTTCTTCGTTGCGCCGCCGCGCTCCGGAAGCCTTCTTCTGGCCGGGGTCCTCGGCAAGGCGGCCGGGGTGCGCATGGCACCCGGCGCCATCGCCTCGGCGATCGCAGCGGCTGCCGGCAACCGGCAGCGGCTCACCGCGGAGGATGCAACGCCCCAACTATCCGCTGCACTTCGTGAGATCGCCGGCGGAAACGAAAGACTCATCGACGCGTCTCCGCTGCACGCACTCCGCGTGCCCTTTCTTCACGCCGTCTTCCCTGAGGCCGTCTTCGTCTACATCTATCGCGAGCCACGGCGCGCGATCTTCGATCTCGATACAGGCGAGACCGAGCCCGAGCGGCTCGCGGAGCAGTGGAACGCGATGACTTCGCTCCTGCTCGACGATCTGCAGAAGCTGCCTCCCGATCGCTGGATGATCGCCGCATACCGCGAAGTCACGGAGCAGCCGCAGATCGCGATCGCCCGCATCGCCGAGTTTCTGCACCTTCGCTGGGACGGATCACTGCCGCCAGCACCCGCACCGCAGGAGCCTCCGGAACCTGCCGTCACCGGGAAGCTCGCGAATGTCGACCGGATGACGAGAGCGGTCGCGGACCGCGCACGGGATCTCTTTGCCATGACGCCGCCGCGCGCTGTCGAACCGGCGCCATTTCGCAGCGTTTCGACCCAGACGTTTCCGGCCATCCTGAAAAGCCTCGGCATCACCCTCGTCGTCTCCACGTATCAGAGCGGACGCCTCATCTTCATCCGCGCCGAAACTCAGTCGCAGCTCAACACGCACTTCCGGATGTTCAAGAGCCCGATGGGCGTCGCCATCGGCAACGGCCGCATGGCGATCGGGACGGAGAGGGAAGTCTGGGATTACCGCAACATGCCGGCCGTCAGCGAACGGCTGGAGCCGCCCGGAAAGCATGACGCCTGCTTCATTCCGCGGAAGGTCCACGTCACCGGCGACATCAGGATTCACGAGATCGGCTACGCCGCGGGAGAGCTGTGGATCGTCAACACGAAGTTCTCTGCGCTCTGCTCGATCGACGCCGACAGCAGCTTCGTACCGCGCTGGCGCCCGATGTTCATCACGCAGCTCGCGGCCGAGGATCGGTGTCATCTCAACGGCATGGCGATCATCGACGATCGCGTCCGGTTCGTCACGGCGCTCGGGGCGACGAACGAAGCAGGCGGATGGCGCGAGAAGAAGGCGACCGGCGGCCTGATGCTCGACGTCGATTCGGGAGAGCTCGTTCTTCGCGGGCTCTCGATGCCGCATTCGCCGCGGCTGTACGACGGGCGTTTCTACATCCTGGAGTCGGGCAAAGGGACGCTGGCAACTGCTGATCTCAAGACGGGACGCGTCGAGACGATCATCGAGCTCCCGGGATTCACGCGAGGCCTCGCATTCGCAGGACCGTTCGCCTTCATCGGTCTCTCGCAGGTTCGCGAGTCGAACATCTTCGGCGGCATTCCGCTGACCGAGCGCGTCGCAGAGCGCGAGTGCGGAGTCTACGCGATCGATCTTCGCAACGGCCGCATTGCGGCGTTCCTGCGATTCGAGGGAGATGTGCGCGAGATCTTCGATGTGCAGGTGCTGCACAACGTGCACTATCCCGAGCTGCTCGAGCTCGATGCGCCTCTTGTCGCCAGCTCGTACAGCGTGCCCGACGAGTTGCTCCCGCAGTTCGCCCACTAGCTATTTCTTCGTCACCGCGATCCCGAAGAACGCCAGGATCGCTGCGAGCAGCGCAAGCGCGAACGGATCCAGCGTGGGAATCTGCGCGCCCGGCAAACCGACTGCGAGCCCCGCGGCTCCGGCATTGTTCGTACCATTCGGATCGTTCGCCGACGCTGCGGTCGCCGTGTTCGTCACCGTCCCGGTCGCGTTCAGTTTCACGGTCAGCATCACGGTCGCACTCGCTCCATTCGCGATCGTGCCCATGCTGCAGACGACCGTCGATGTTCCGCTGCACGAACCCTGCGACGGAACCGCCGACACATACTGCTCGCCGCTCGGAATCACATCGGTGATCGTCACCGACGTTGCTGCGACCGGCCCGGCATTGCTCGCCGTGATCACGTACGAGACGTTGTTGCCGAGGACGTAGGGCCCCGGCGTGGTGACGGCTTTCGTGATCGAGAGATCTGCACAGTCCCCACCCTGAATCGTGCCGGTGCCTGTGCCTTTCGCAATCGTCGCGTTCACCGGTGAGCCCAGCGTCACCGTGAATGTCTCGTCAGGCTCGCAGTTCGTGTCGCCCAGCACCGAAATCGTGATCGTCTGCGTGGTCTGGCCCGGAGTGAACGTCACTGTTCCCGAGCTCGCCGTGTAGTCGGATCCGCTGACCGCCGTTCCGTTGTTCGTCGTGAACGTCGCCGTGATGGTTTGTGCGCTCTGCCCCGACAGCGTGACCGGGAACGAGAAGAGAGTCGTACCGCTGTCGCCCTCCGGAAGCGAGATGTCGCCGATCGACATCACCGGCTGCGTTTCGTCATCGACGATGGTGATGGTCTGCGACGACGGGGATCCGAGGATCGCGCACGCCGAGAGAGATGCGGTGAACTGCTCGTTGCCTTCATAAACGGAGTCGTTGAGCGTCGAGATGTTGAACGATCTGTTCGTTGAATCTCCGTCCGCCCAATTCAGCACGCCGCTTGCGGCCGTGTAGTCCGAGCCGGCAGTCGCCGTACCGTTTGCGGTCGCATAGTTCGCCGTGATCGCACCATCGGTTCCGCCGGTGCGCGTCACAGTGACCGTGGTGCCGCTCCCCTCGCCCACCGACTGCGCATTCGAGGAGAACTGAATCGTCCCCGGATTCAACTCGACGGATCCCATGTCGATGCGGCCGCCGACGACGCGCGGCATGCTGCGCTCATCGGTCGCAGGAGGAGACGCGAATGCGGGATCGCCCGCATTTACGACAGGACTGCTGCACAACGGCATTCCCGTCTGCGGCGTCTGCGAGGCGGTGGTGATTCCCGCGGTGACGGTGCTTCGATTGTTCGCGAGAGGCAGCAACGCAGGATCCACTCCTGTGACGTTGCCGCTCCCGCCGTTGATCGTCGCCGTGCCCGGCGTTTTGATCAGCGTGTACGTCGCGGTGACGGTGCCGCTGATGTCGGGCGTCGTTCCCGCGGCCGCTGTGTTGTTCGCAACGATGGAGTTGTAGAGCGTCACGGAGGGAGTCGATCCGGTATCGACGTCGATTCCGCCGCCGTCGATCTGCGACGTGTTGCCGTTGGCCGCAGTGTCGCCGGCGATCGTCGTCTCGTTGAACGCGACGACTGACGTGCTGCCCTGAATGAGCACGCCTCCACCGGCTCCCGACTCCGTGGGGATGATGGTCTTCGCCGCATTCTTCGCAATCGTATCGTTCTCGAACTTCACATTCGCGCCGTCGTACAGATAGGCGCCACCGCCATGGAAGGCCGTGTTTCCGGTGATCGTCGTGCGTTGAACCGCACCGCTGATGTACGAAATGTAGATGCCGCCGCCGTAGCCTTTCGATGTGTCTCCGGTGTCCGTCGCCGCTGCATCGTTCGGATCGCCGGTGTTTCCGGAGATCACCGAGTCTGCAATGGCAAACGTTCCCTGGCTGCTGATCTCGGACGAGCCGCGGATCGAAAGGCCGCCGCCGGCGCCGTCATAGCCGGTCGCGGTTCCTGCCGAATTACTCGAGACGACGCAATTCTGCACGGTGAGCACCGAGCCGCTGAGAATCACCGCGTTCACGCCGCCGCCGGACAATCCCGACGTGGAGTTTCCGTTGATCGTGTCGTGCCCCAGATAGACGGAAGCGTAGGCATACGACACATCCACACCTCCGCCGAAAATGCCTGACGTATTGGAGGTGATCAGAGTGTTCGTGATGGAGACGGGCTGGTATCCGCTGTCGAGCTCGACGCCGCCGCCGGCATAGAGTGCGGAATTGCCGCTGATGGTCGATCCTGAGATCGTGATCTGAGCGTCCGATTCATACGCGCCGAACCCGCCGCCATAGGCCGCCGAGTTGCCGGAGATCGTCGTGTTCGAAATCGTGACGTTGCCGATCCCATAGAGAACGCTGACGCCACCGCCGCCGTACAGGCACTGGTTGCCGGAGATCGTCGAGTTGGTGATGGTCAGAGCGCCGCCGTACTGGTCGACGAATCCGACTCCGCCGCCACCGCCGCTCGCCACACTGCCGCTGACGGTGACGTGGTCCAGCGTCAGGTTCTCGCTCACGTCGAGGATGGCGCCGCCGTTCGTATCCGAGCCGGCGGTCACCGTGAGGTTGTCGATCTCGACGGTGATCGGAGCCGCCGCACCCGCCTCGACGTGAAAAATCCGCGACTGGTTATTGCCGCTGATCGTCAGGCTCGAGGCTCCCGGCCCTGTGATCGTCAACGATTCGGTGATGGCAGGGAGCTCGGTTCCGCTGAGAGTGATGGTCGTGATGGAGGGAGCGAACCGGATGACATCCGCACCCGAACCGGTGGCGCAATCGTTCGCACCCGTCGTATCGGCATTCGCGTTGGCGTTGTTGATCGCCTCGCGCAGCGTGCAACGTCCGTCGCCGATGGCTGTATCGGCGGATGAGTCAACGGTGATCGTGTTGGCGGAAAGCGGAGCCGAGATCGCCAGCACGCCAAGGCCGCTCAACAACAGCGCCCGCTTCGAAGACTTCCGCTGCGCGCGTTCGCGCGCCCGCCGCTGCTGCCGACTCTCGCTGGTGACCTTCACAAGACCTCCGGAGGACGATTGAGCACCGCGGAGACTACCAGAAAAAGAAGCTAACGAATGAAGCCTCGATCGTGCAGCAGCGCGGCGATCCGCCGCGCGTTGTCATCGGCAGTAACCGTCGTCGTATCGAGCGTCAGTTCGGGGGCTGACGGCGCTTCGTACGGATCATCGATGCCGGTGAAGTTCTTGATCGCACCGCGCCGCGCCGCCGCATACATCCCCTTCGCGTCACGCTGCTCGCACACAGCGAGAGGCGTATCGACGAAGACTTCGATGAAGCGATCGGCACCGACCATCGCCCGCACCTGGTCGCGCGTCGTGCGATACGGGCTCACCGCCGCACAAATCGCCACGCCGCCATGGCGCACGATTTCCGCCGCCACGAATCCGATGCGAAGAATGTTCGTATCGCGATCTTCCTTCGAGAAGCCGAGTCCCTTCGACAGATGCGTGCGGACGACATCGCCGTCGAGCATCGTCGACTGCCGCCCATGTTCGAGCAGCAGGACGCTGAGAATCTCCGCGGTGGTCGACTTGCCGGCGCCGGACAGGCCGGTGAACCAGATACAGAAACCCTGCCGGTGTTTCGGCGGATAGCTCTCGCCGAGAATCGCAGCGACCTCGGGGCGTGTGAACCATGCGGGAAGCGTGACGCCCTTGCCGAGGAACTCGTCGCGAACCTGTGTCCCGGAGATCGACTTCGTCGTCGCACCCGCCGGCACCTTCGACGCTTCCTCGTAGCGATCTTCTTGCGCGATGTAGACGAGCTCGTGGAAGGGCACCATCGTCACGCCGATCTCGTCGCTGTGCTTCTGTACGAGCTCCTGCGCATCGTAGGGACCGTAGAAACCGGAGCCCGGACTCGCATGGTCACGGCCGACGATGAAGTGATTCGCTCCGAAGTTGCGGCGGATGATCGCGTGCCAGAGCGCTTCGCGCGGGCCGGCCATCCGCATCGCAAGGGGCAGCAGCGACAACAGCACGCGATCCGCGTCGTAGTGATTCTCCGTCAGTGCCTTGTAGGTGCGGACTCGCGTGTAGTGGTCGACGTCGCCCGGCTTCGTCATCCCAACCGAAGGATGCAGCAGGAGCACGCCATCGACGGCGGCGATGGCCCGCTTCGTCAGCTCTTCATGCGCGCGGTGCATCGGATTGCGCGTCTGAAAAGCGACCACATTCAGCGTCACATCGTCGCCCCTAACCTCTGGCTCTGCTCCGCGCTTCGCGGGGCGAGGAGGACGGGCCTCGAGCAGCGCACGGACCTCCTCAGGCGTTCTGCGCAATTCGCGAAAATCGGGAGGCGTCGGGAGACGCAACACCCGCAGCTTCCCGCTCACGTTCAATGTTCCCCAGCGGGCCATTTCCGCGACGAGCGGATGGCGCGGGTCGGTCGTTCCGAACACCTTCTGCGCCGCCTCGTCGGGATCCCAGCCATACACTTCCTCGACCGTCATGACGGCGAGGATCTCGTTCTTCTGGCTGCGAAGCGCGATGTCGTGATGCAGTGGAAGCGGCTCATCGACCGGAAGCGTGATGGGAATCGGGAAGAGCACTCCGTTCGCGAGCCGCATCTCCGTGACGACACGCTCGTAATCGCGCTGCGACATGAAGCGATCGAGCGGCGAGAACGCGCCGGTTGCGAGCAATTCCAGATCGCACTGCGAGCGCGGCGAGATCTGCAGCGAAGGCAATCCTGCTGCGTATTCGGCGAGGCCGTCTTCGAGCAGATTGACGAGAGAACCGTGATACGGGGGAACGAGCCGGGACATGAGCGCGTTACTGTACACTCAACCGCCGCCCATGAAACGGACCCAGACTCTCTTCCTCATCAAATTTTTCGTCGCTCTCGTTGCGATGTATTGCCTCGTCGCCTGGAACCCTGTGAACGATCACGTAATCGTGCCGATCACGAAAGTGATCGCCTCCGTCGCCGGCGCCATTCTGCACATCATGGGACAGGGAGTGATCGTGAGCGGCACGACGATCTCCTCGGCCCGCTTCGCCGTGAACATCAACAACGGATGCAACGGGATCGAAGCGATGCTCATCCTGCTCGCGGCCATCGGCTCCTTTCCGGCGTCGATGCGCGCGCGCGGAGCCGGTCTCGCCATCGGCGCGGTGATCGTGCAATTGCTCAACGAAGTCCGCATCGTGTCGCTGTATCTGATCGGCGCCTACAAGCCGTCGCTGTTCCAGATCTTCCACACTGCAGTGTGGCAGGTGGTCGTCATCCTCGCCGCCATCGTTTTCTTCCTTCAATGGAGCGCACGCGTTGCCCCGCCTCGACTGGCAGACCATTCTTAGAGGGCTGGCCGGCTTCATCGCCGCGGTCGTGATCTGGACGGCGCTCTCGCCGCTGTACGATCAGCTCGTCGTCGCGGGCGCGGAAGCAGCGTTGCGCACGTTCGAGAATCCGAAAGTGACGAGGCTCGAAGCGTCCGACACGAACGTCACGGTCAACCGCACCGACTTCGATCCGCGCTCTCCACGGCCGGGTCTGCCCGTCATCGACCTCACGTTCAACTGGGTGCTGCTCGCGGCGCTCTTTGCGATCAACGCGCGTCCATTCTCCGATCGCAACATCATCGGTTTCGTCATTGCGTCCGCGATCATGTGTGTGACGCACATGCTCGCGCTCGCCGCCGAGATTCAGAGCATCTACGTGCTCCGTCTGGGGATGTGGAGCCGGCTGCACTACGGCGAGCTCGCGCGAAATTTCTGGGGGGCGACGAATCACGCCTACCGATTCGTGCTCATGTTCGCGATCGCGTTCGCGCTCTGGTGGGTGTTTCGGGGGCCGGCGACGGCCCCCGAAAAGAAAATCAGCCGATCTGCACGAAAAGCTTCGCGGCGCCGAGCTCGGTCTTGAACGGCGTCATCGCGCGAATCGTGTACTGCACGCGACGTCCCGCCGAGGCCTGAGTCGCACCGCCGGAGAGCTGGCGCTGAGGGCGGCCAATGCCCGGCTTGCGGCAGTGGAACACGGCCTGCGGAAACGGCGACGGTTTCTCGAACTCGATGATGATCTCGTCGACGGTCACGTCGGCGCCGCCGAGATAGCGGAAGTCCCACTCGATGCCTTCACCAGGCTTGAGAGCGACTTCGAACGGATTCGGGTAGATGAACACGCGGCCGCCCGCTGCCTCGACGTCGACGCGAACGGGAACCGTGCGCACGGCCGGAGCGATCAGATCCTCATTGCGAATGAGGCGATCCGATGACGCCGGCGGTGCCGCAACCAGCGACGGCGCTTCCGCGCGCTGCGGCGCCGGCATGAAGGACGACGGGCGCGGCTTCTCGCCTGTCTGCAGCCAGTTCGCAACCGGACCGCCGGTGGAACTGATGCGCGGGCGCGAACGGCGAGCGCGCTTCTTGTCGTCGGCACCCGCGGCCGCACGCTGCGGAACCACGACGAGCGGACGAGGAGCAGGCTTCGGCGCTGCAGCTTTCTCCACAGGCTTCGGAGCTGCGACGGCCTTCACAGGCTTCGGTGCCGGCTTCGGCGCGACTTTGAGCGCAGGCTTCCCGTTCGTTTTCGCCACGGGCTTCGCTGCGACTTTCGGTTTGACGGCGGGCTTTGCTTTCGCTGCAGCCTTGGCCGCTTTGGCCGCGCGCACCTTGGGCGCGACCGGTTTCTTTGCTGTTTTCGCAACGGCGGCCTTAGGCCGTGCCGCCGGGCGCCTCGCGCCGCTCTTCGCTACGGCCTTCTTCCCCTGCACCTTCGCCATCGATCGCTCTCCCGCCTAGGGTCAAAAAATGAATGGCGCAGTATAGCGATGGCCTTACCCTTCCGCTAGAGGCAGGTTGTTTAAGGACCGGAAATCGCTTCAGGCGCCGATTTCCGATACCAGAACAGCGGCGAGGGCTTCCGCAATCCGACGGATGAGAGCGTCATCGTCACCTTCCACCATCACGCGGACCAGATTCTCGGTTCCCGAGTAGCGGACGAGGATGCGCCCGCGCCCGTCCAGCTCCCTGCTCGCCTTCGCCAGCTCTTCCTGGTAGCGAGGCAGCGAGTCGAGCGGCGGCTTCGAACTAACTTTCCTGTTCAGAAGGATTTGCGGCATCGGCGAGAACGTCGCGAGCTGCGAGAAGGGCTTGCTCTCTTCCGCGAGAAGCTCGCCGAAAACGAGCGCCGTGTGGATGCCGTCTCCCGTGGTGTGCACCGTCAGGTCGATGATGTGTCCGGATTGCTCGCCGCCGAGCATCGCACCACGCGCCAACATCAACTCCAGCACATATTTATCGCCGACGTTCGCCCTGCAGAGCTCGATCCCGTCCTCCGTCAGTTGCCTCTCGAATCCGAAGTTCGACATCACGGTCGTGACGACGCAATCGCCGCGCAGCTTGCCTTCGCGCCGGAACTTCTGCGCCCAGAGATAGATGATCTCGTCTCCGTCGCGGATCTTCCCCTTGTCGTCGGCGAAGATCGCGCGATCGGCATCGCCGTCGAAGGCCACGCCGAAGTCCGCGCCGCGCTCGACCACGATTTCCGCGAGACGCTGCGGGTGCAGCGCGCCAGACTGCTCGTTGATGTTCGTGCCGTTGGGTTGATCATTGATCACCGTCACGCTCGCGCCTGCCCGGCGGAACGCCTCGGGACCAATGCGATACGCGGCGCCGTTGCCGGTGTCGAGCACGACGTTCCTGCCGCGCAAGGCGTCCGGCTTCACCGCGGAGAGCAGAAAGGACTCGTAGCTCTCGATCAGTTCCGGCGAATCGAAGAGCGGCGCGTCGGAAATCCGAACCTCCGCGCGGCGGATCGCACGCATCTCGTCCTCGATCTCTTCTTCGATCGCGTCGGCGAGCTTCATTCCGTCGTGCCCGAAGATCTTCACGCCGTTGTCGCCGTACGGATTGTGCGATGCGGAGATCGAGAGCCCGGCGGCCGCGTCCGTCGTGCGGCAGAGATAGGCAACCGCCGGTGTGGGAACGACGCCGATCAGCACCGACTGCCCGCCGCCGGCAGCGATGCCGGCAGCAAGCGCGCGCGCGATCTCCGGCCCTGACTCGCGCGTGTCCATCCCCATGAGGATCGTGCCGCCCTCGAGCCGGTGGGCGAGTGCCTCTCCGAGCGCGAACATCGTGTTGGGATCGAGCGGATATTCGTGCGCCTTGCCGCGGATGCCGTCAGTGCCGAAGAGGACTCTCATTGGTTCTTCCGTTTCTCGGAGTGAGTACCGCTCGTTGTCGTCGTCAGATCCGGCGGCGGATTCGGTCCGACTTCCGCGAAGACCGGCACGGTGACCTGAACAGTGAGTGGCTCGATGACTCGAACGAGCGGAGTGTCGGAAACGACGGCGACGCTCTGCGTGAACGTGTCGGTGCGGCCGGTCATGATAATGCGTTCGGTCGCGACCTCATTGATGTTTCGCACTTTCGACGCGGGACCGGAAATCAACACCTGATCGGGGAAGACGGTCGCATCGCCGGCGGTGAAGCCGGCCGGCGGCTGGCCGACGAGAAAGGGGCGGATCGCGACGGCGCGCTGGCGCAATTGTTCGACGCGGAAATGCACCTTCGTCGGATCGATCGAAACGACTTCGACGTTGGGCGGAACATTGATCGCCTGCGGCCGCAGCGTGATCTCCGCTTCGCCCGGCTGCACCCAATGCATCTCGACGGTGACTTCGAGATTCTGCGAGCTGAGCGCGCGCAGATCGGAGCTGCGGCCGCGGAGCCGGACGCTGACGGTATCGGGCACGGGAGTCGTGATCACGAGCTCGCGCGGAACACCGATCAGCGACAACGGCGCGGCGAATGCGCGCTCCGAAACGCTCTCGCGCCTCGGCGCCGACACGATGAACCAGACGACGAACGCGAGAAACAACGACAGCAACTTGAGCGCGAGGTTGGAGACCCACGGCTTCATCGAAAGTCTCCGAAGCGATTCTGCAGTGCGTGGGTAAGCGCATCGCGGTCCAGCTGCTCGATCAGCCGGCCTTCCCGCGCGAGACCGATCGATCCATTCTCTTCGGACACGACGACCACCGTCGCGTCGCTCTCTTCCGTCGCGCCGATCGCCGCCCGATGCCTCGTGCCGTGCGCGAGCCGCGGAACAGGCGTGGTCGCAAGCGGAAGAAACGCGCCCGCCGCGACGATGCGGTTCGAGCGGACGATCACCGCGCCATCGTGAAGCGGTCCTCCGGGGACGAAGATGCTGACGAGCAATTCCGTGCTCATCACCGCATCGACAACTTTCGCCCCTTCCTCGAAGGCGCGGAGCGTCTGCGCTCCCTCGACGACGATCAACGCTCCTATGCGCTTCGACGAGAGGATCTCGCACGCACTGACAATGGCCGCGATGTCGAGAGCATCG
Organism: Acidobacteriota bacterium; assembly: GCA_021325515.1. GTDB lineage: Bacteria > Acidobacteriota > Thermoanaerobaculia > Gp7-AA8 > Gp7-AA8 > JAJPHC01. The sequence continues at coordinate 379,215 of JAJPHC010000013.1, read as the reverse complement.
CGGCGCTGGTGGAACCAGGCGATGACCGGATTGCTGCCCATGCGCGCGAGACCTCGCCGGATCTCGTGCTGAAAGAGCACGATGACGGCGAAGGGGAGATAGAAGAGGGTCTCGCGCGAGATCGCCTCGAGCGCAGGGAGATCGAACGCACGCGCCACGAAAAACGAGCTGCCGAGCACCATCAGGCCGATCGTGATCTGCATCGCTCGTGTTCCGCGGATCAACGCGAGGATGCTGTAGATGATCACGGCAACGACGAGCACGTCGACGAGATCGCGCCAGGTGAACTGCAGAGAAAGAAGCCGGTCGAACCAGCTCCTCATGCGCGCGCCTCATCGATGGCTGCGAGCACTTTGAGAAAGTCGGCGGTTTCACGCACGTCATGAACGCGAACGATCGAGGCTCCGCCGCGCTTCGCCGCGGCCACGGCGGCGAGCGATCCCGGCATGCGCGCCGGCCCGGCATCGCGCCCCGTCAGTTTTCCGATGAATGCCTTGCGCGAAGCACCGATCACGAGCGGCGCGATCTCCGTCAGCTCGTGACATCGCGCCAGCAGCTCGAGATTCTGCTCCGCCGTTTTCGCGAATCCGATTCCGGGATCGATGAGCACGCGGCTCGCCTCGATGCCCGACTGCGCGATGCGCTCGCGCAGCTCGCGCGCGACATCGCGGACGACGTCGTCGTATTGCGTGAGCTGCTGCATCGTCGCCGGCTCTCCCCGCATGTGCATGATGATCACCGGAACGTCGGGAATCGTCCGCATCTCCGGATCGAAATGCAGCCCGGAGACGTCGTTGATCATCGTCGCGCCTGCGGCAATCGCGGCGCGCGCGACCTGCGACTTGCGCGTGTCGATCGAGATCGGAATGCCGCTGCGCCGGCGAATCTCTTCGATGACCGGCACCACGCGCCCGATCTCCTCTCCCACCGTCACGGCGGATGATCCGGGCCGCGTCGATTCGCCGCCCACATCGATGATCGCAACGCCGTCCTCGATCATCTGCAGCGCGGCATGCAGCGCTTTCGAATGATCGAAGTGGACGCCGCCGTCAGAAAACGAGTCGGGCGTCACGTTCAGGATGCCCATGATCGCAGGTGACGAGTCATGGATGAGTGACGAGTGACGAGTGATGAGTGATGAGTGAAAGGGGCGGATCGGCGTACTCATCACTCAACACTCGTCACTCGTCACTCGTCCATTACTCGTCACGCTCGCGGCGAATGCGCGCACCGAGAGGATTCAGGCGCTCTTCGATCCGCTCGTAGCCGCGATCGATCTGATGCACGTTGTGAATCACGCTCTCGCCCTTCGCACAGAGCGCGGCGAGCAGCAGCGCCATGCCGGCACGGATGTCGGGGCTCGAGATCTCCGCTCCCTGCAGACGGTTTCCGCCGACGATGATCGCGCGGTGCGGGTCGCAGAGGATGATGCGCGCTCCCATCGAGATCAGCTTGTCCGTGAAGAACAGGCGCGACTCGAACATCTTCTCGAAGATCATGACCGTCCCTTCCGCCTGCGTGGCGACGATGATCATGATCGAGAGGAGATCGGCGGGAAACAGCGGCCACGGCCCGTCGTCGATCTTCGGCACCGCGGCACCGATGTCGTATCGGACGCGCAACTCCTGATCGCGCGGCACGCGGATGTTGTCGCCTTCGATGCGCAGCTCGATCCCGAGCTTCTCCAGCATGAGCCGCACCGCGTACATGTGCTGCGGCACAGCGTCCTCGATGAGGAGCTCGCTCCGCGTCACAGCCGCGAGGCCGATGTAGGAACCGACTTCGATGTGATCGCTGGGAATGGTGAACTCACCGCCGTGCAGCGAATCGACGCCGCGAATCTTCAGCGTGTTCGAGGCAATGCCGTCGATGTTGGCGCCGAGGCTGTTGAGAAAGCGGCAGAGGTCCTGAACGTGCGGCTCCGCCGCCGCGTTGTAGATCTGCGTGTCCCCCTCGGCCAGCACCGCGGCCATGATCGCGTTCTCGGTGGCGGTCACCGACGCTTCATCGAGGAACATGTTCTTGCCGCGCAGCGACTGCGCGCTCATCCGGTATTCGTACGCCGAGACTTCGATCTGCGCACCGAGGGCCTCGAGTGCGAGGAGATGCGTATCGACGCGGCGGCGGCCGATCGCGTCGCCGCCGGGCTTCGCGATCGACGCGGAACCGGTGCGTGCGAGCAGCGGACCGGCGAGCAGAATCGACGCGCGGATTCGCTTCGAAAGCGCGGCGTCGGGCATGGAACCGCAGTCGCCCTTCGCGTGAATCCGCACCACATTCCGCTCGATGCGCTCGACGCTCGCGCCGAGCCCTTCGAGGATCTGCAGCATGACACGGACGTCTTCGATGTCCGGCAGATTGCGCAACAGGATCGGCTCGTCGGTGAGCAGACATGCTGCGAGGATCGGCAGAGCTGCGTTCTTGTTCCCGCCCGGCCGGATCGATCCCTCGAGACGGCGGCCACCTTCGACGACGAAGCGTTCCATTGGCATCGCGGGCGGATTCTACACGCAGGCCGCAGCCTGCTGCCTGCTGCCTGTTGCCTCGTCATGTAAACTCGATCCATGCTCGTGGCCCCTCTCGGATCCGGAAGCGCCGGAAATTGTTTTTACTTCGAGAGCGACGGCACGGCCATCCTGGTCGACGCCGGACTCGGGGTTCGCGAAACGAAGAAACGGCTGGCCTCGCTGGGGCTCGACATCGAAAAGGTGTCGGCGATCGTCATCACCCACGAGCATTCCGATCACGTGCACGGCGCGCAGCGCATCGCGCGCAGACACGACATCCCGATCTACTGCACGGAAGGAACGTTGAGCGCGGCGGGATTCGACACGGACGAAACGCCGGTCATCCTCTTCGAGAACAACACGACCTTCCAGATCGGCGAATTGAACGTGCATGCGAAACGGACGATTCACGACGCGGCCGATTCGGCGTGCTTCGTCATCGAGTCGCGTGACGGCTCGCGTGCAGGCATCGCATCCGATCTCGGATACGTCGATGACGACGTCAGAAGACACCTGAGCGACTGCGACGGCCTCTTCTTCGAATCGAATCACGATCTCGACATGCTGCGCACCGGCAGCTATCCCTGGTCGCTCAAGCGCCGCATCATGTCGCGCTACGGACACCTCTCGAACGATGATGCGATCAGCGCCATCGAGCGCATGCTCGGTCCCGCGACACGAACGCTCTGCCTGATTCATCTGTCGCAGAAGAACAACCACGAGTCGATCGTGCGCGATATGGCGACGCGCCTGCTGCGCCGCACAGGCGCTCCGATCGAGCTGGCCGTCGCGAAGCAGTACGAGGCGACCGGACTCTTCAGCCTCTCGCGCACGCCTGCACCGCCACCTCCCGGCCAGATGGCGCTGTTCTGACGTGTACGACAGGCGCCCCCGCCTGTCCCTCCGTGTACGACAGGCGCCCCCGCCTGTCCCTCCGTGGAACCCGACAGGCGAGGGCGCCTGTCCTACACTATGATTCCCGCACATGAAGGCAACGGTCGTCGTCGAGCTCAAACCATCCGTTCTCGATCCGCAGGGGAAGGCCATTCAGCATTCGCTGAGCACGCTGGGTTTCGCAGGCGTGGAAGATGTGCGGGTCGGCAAACTGTTTCGAATTACGCTTGCGGACATTGGTGGGCAGACGCGAGACCATGTCGAATCGCAGCTTCGTCAGATGTGTGAGAGGCTCCTCGCAAATACCGTCGTTGAACATTTCTCCTACACGATTGAGGAGTAGTCTCGCCGGGCTGGCTCTGCTCACCTGTTCCGCGGCGTTCGCGCAGCCGCAGACGCTCCCTTCGGTTCCCACTCACGATCAGAAGATCATTCACCGCTGGTCGGTCGAAGGCGATCCGCATGGTGTCGCTGTCGGACACGACGGCACCATCTATGTCGGGCTCGCGCAGCCGCAGGCGGTGATCGCCGTCGATCCGAAGACCGGCACGATCCGGAACAGGCTCGTGCTCGATTCGCCCGACATCGCATCGACCAAAGAGCTCGTCACGCTGCGCACGAGTGCGGACGGCAAGCTCCTCTACATCGCGAACGGCAGCGACGAATCCGCATCGATCCTCGAGATCCCGAGCTTCAGGATCGTTCGCGAGATCACGACGGAAGGGGAACAGATCCGCGATGCCGTCCCCGATCCCCGGAACCGCTTCGTCTTCCTCCTCGGCAGGCACGTGCACATCTTCGACGCGCGGGGCGAGAAGGAACTGAAGACGCTGCCCTTCGAAGATCCGATGGCGATTGCAGTCTCGTCCAGCGGCACGACCCTCGCGGTCATCGGGCCGGAGCTCTTCGGTGACACGAAGGCGACTTCGGTCGTCTTCTACGATCTGCAGACCTTCAACGAGATCGCGCGCGATCCGCTGCAGACGGACAAGAAGATCGAGGCTGCCCTCTTCGCCGCAAACGACCGGGCACTCATCGCCATCGCGAACGACACGCTGTTCGAGAAGCCGATCGCCACGCGATCCGCGAAGCAGATGGCATCCGCCGGCGACGGAAAAATGCGGATCACGATCGACTTCGGCGATCTCGTCAGCAGCCAGAAGATCTGCCTGCCGGAGAAGAGCGGGCCGCAGATCGCAGCGCTCGCGGCGCCCGAGACGCTGCTCTACGCCGAGCGCCGCTGCTCCGCCAGCGGGACGTTCACGGCATCTAGCCGGCGGGTAAACCCGGTGTCGTTGTACGGCGTCGACGCGTACGCGATCGCCTATGATCGCGACCGCAGCACACTGGCCGTCACGGAGCGCGCCGGCTACCTTACAATCTACAAAGTTCCCCGCACAGCAAACACGAAATGAAATTCGGAATCGTCATTCTTCCAGGCTCGAACTGCGATCACGACGCGTGGCACGTTGCGAAGAACGTCGTCAGCGCCGAGGCCGAACTGCTGTGGCACAAGGAGACGGACCTCAAAGGCGCAGACTGCGTAATCATCCCCGGCGGCTTCGCTTACGGCGACTATCTCCGCGCCGGCGCGCTCGCGAAGTTCGCGCCGATCATGGAGCCGATCCGTCGTCACGCCGCAAACGGCGGCCTCGTGTTCGGGATCTGCAACGGCTTTCAGGTTCTCACCGAGGTCGGCCTGCTCCCCGGCGCGCTGATGCGCAATGAGCACCTGCGATTCCTCAGCCGCGATGTCTTCCTCCGCACGGAAGAAACCGACACTCCTTTCACCTCCGAGTTGCAGCGCGGGCAGATCCTCCGCGTGCCGATCGCGCACGGCGAGGGGAACTACTACGCCGACGACGCGACACTCGATGAGCTCGAGCGCAACCGCCAGGTGATCTTCCGCTATTGCGACGGCGAAGGCCGCATGACGAGTGAAGCGAATCCGAATGGATCGGCGCGCAACATCGCCGGCATCTGCAACGCCTCCCGCAATGTACTGGGGATGATGCCGCATCCCGAGCGATGCTCCGAGGAGCTGCTCGGCAATGCGGACGGCCTCGGAATCTTCAAGTCGATCGTCGCGAGTCTGGCGCGCGTGTAACGCGTCAGCGGCGATACGCGAGCGGATACTTCACACTCTGCGAAGGCACTGCGAGCTCGCGGCTGAACACCGCACTCGACGCCGTCACCGCCCACGTTCCGTCCGCACACGCGGACGCCGTCGCAGGACGCTGGCCGCTACGAATCGCAAGTGCATTTCGCGTTGCCTCCAGTTCCGCGCGGAAGCGATAGAGACGCTGCCAGGCCGGGATGAAGTTCGGCAGCGCCATCTTCTCGAGAAAGTTCCACGAATCGGGCTGCATCGGAGCGACCGCCGACAGATCGCAGTTCGATGTCTCCATCATCTCCTTCGTGCGAGAACGCATCTTCTCGGCCGCGCTGCTGGCTGCGACCTCGAAATAGAGACTCTGCAGCGCCTTGAACCTGCCGGGCTCCTTCCTCCATTCGTGCGTCATGAAGTACGCCTCTGCCTGATGCGAGGCTGCGAAATGCTGCCGGTAATCGAACGACTGGATCTCGGCGAGCCACTGCGGCGCCGGCAACGGCATCTTCGCGGCGCTCGCATTCACCATCCGCGCGCCCGCCAGCGCGATCAGTTGTGAAATCAATTCAGGCCGCTGCCACAGCTCCCGATCCAGCAGCCAGATCGCATGCAGGTCGTCCCATGCGGTCGCATCGCCGGCGTTCGCCTTCATGAGCGCGCGCGCCGCCAGGAGCTTCGACAGATTCATCTGGCCGAGGAGATTCGGAAGCGGTGCATCCGCACCCATCCTGAAGTGCGTCACCCAGACGATCGGCCCCGCGTTGAGAATGTGGTCGCGGGCGCGATCGATCTGCGCGCGATGATCGTTGAGATACGCGGCGACATTCGCCGGCGGCGGCGCGATCTGCTCATTCGTTCGCTCCAGCTCGTCGTGGAAGTACTTGTTGACCGGCTCCTTGATCGCTTCCCAGTCGTTGCCAACCTTCGGCTGCTGCAGAGCGGGAAGTTTCGGCGTGATGCTGAAGCCGAGCGGAGGTGTGAGCTCCGTCAGCGCCTGCGCCGCCGGATTCGTCTCGACATCCGGAAAGTGAGCGGGAGCATCGGCGAGCAAACCGAGATTCGCGGGCCATGGTCTCGGATCGAATGCCCGATGCGCCGCGACTCCGGCAACCCACATCGCACCGCAAAGAAGAACGACGGCCACAGCGATTCCACCGAACAGCTTTTTCATATGTCTCCGATTCCAAGCCGCTAGAATCCGCGGATCATGTCTAACGAGATCGACGCGCTTCTTCAGGAAAACCGCGAGTTCCCGCCTTCGGACGAATTCCGCAAACAAGCGAATATTACTGATGCTGCGATCTACTCGAAGACGGCGCAGGACCGAGAGAAGTTCTGGGCCGGCTGGGCCGAGCAGCTCGACTGGCAGACGAAATGGGAGAAGGTTCTCGACTGGAATCCGCCCTACGCGAAGTGGTTCGTCGGCGGAACGCTGAACGCGTCGCACAACTGCGTCGATCGCCATCTCGCAACGCGCGGCGACAAGACCGCGATCATCTGGGAAGGTGAACCGGGCGACATCCGCCGCCTCACCTACCGCGAGCTTCACGTCGAAGTATCGAAATTCGCGAACGTCCTGAAATCGCTCGGCGTCCAGACCGGCGATCGCGTCGCCATCTATCTGCCGCTCATCCCTGAAGCCGTCGTAGCCATGCTGGCCTGTGCACGCATCGGCGCCGCACACTCCGTCGTCTTCGGAGGATTCTCCGCCGAAGCTCTGCGCGATCGCATCCAGGATGCCGGCGCGAAATTGCTCATCACCGCGTCGACCGGCTATCGCCGCGGCTCCATCGTTCCGCTCAAGAAGACGGCCGACTCCGCGGTCGCCGACTGCCCGACGATCGAGCATGTCGTCGTCGTGATGCGCCGCACGGCCGCCGAAGAACTGGATGAGACGCTGACCATGCATCCCCAGCGCGATCGCTGGTACCACGAGCTGATGGCGTCCGCATCCTCCGATTGCGAGCCGGTGTGGGTCGACTCCGAACAATTGCTCTACACGCTCTACACCTCCGGCACGACCGGCAAGCCGAAGGGCATCATCCACACGACCGGCGGTTACCTCACGCAGTGCTACGCCACATGCAAGTGGGTGTTCGATCTGAAGGAATCCGACGTCTACTGGTGCACGGCAGACATCGGCTGGGTGACGGGCCACTCGTATGTCGTTTACGGTCCGCTGGCAGCGGGTGCGACGGTGATGATCTACGAAGGCGCGCCCGACTTCCCGAAGAAGGATCGCTTCTGGGACATCATCGAGCGTCACAAGGTCTCGATCTTCTACACGGCGCCGACTGCGATTCGCGCCTTCATGAAGTGGGGCGAAGAGCTCCCGAAGTCTCACGATCTCTCCTCGCTTCGCCTCCTCGGCAGCGTCGGTGAGCCGATCAATCCTGAAGCGTGGATGTGGTACCACCGCAACATCGGCGGTGAGCGCTGCCCGATCGTCGACACCTGGTGGCAGACGGAGACGGGTGCGATTCTCATCACGCCTCTCCCCGGCATCGTCCCTTCGAAGCCGGGCTCGGCGACGAAAGCATTTCCCGGAATCGATGCGCAGATCCTCAACGAGAAAGGCGATGTGGTCGAAACCGGCGGCGGCTATCTCGCCATCACATCACCATGGCCATCGATGCTTCGCGGGATCTGGGGCGACCCCGATCGCTATGTGAAGCAGTACTGGTCGAAATGGCCCAACATCTACTTCACCGGCGACGGCGCGCGGAAGGACGATGACGGTTACTTCTGGCTGCTCGGCCGCGTGGACGATGTGATGAATGTCGCCGGACATCGCATCGGCACGATGGAGGTGGAGTCCGCACTCGTCGATCACAGCGCGGTGGCCGAGGCGGCAGTCGTCGGCATCTCGCACGAGATCAAGGGAACGGGCATCGCCGCATTCGTCATCGTGAAGGAATCGGAGAAGCAGCACGCGCTCGACGATCCTGCGAAATTCGAAGCAGAGCTCAAGCAGCACGTCGCCGAAAAGATCGGCGCGATCGCGAAGCCGGAGAAGATCCTCGTCACCGTCGATCTTCCGAAGACGCGCTCGGGCAAGATCATGCGCCGCCTGCTGCGCGATATCGCGGAGGGACGCGCGCTCGGCGATGTCACGACACTCGCCGATCCGACCGTGGTCGCCGCGCTCAAGGACAAGTACGAGGAAGAGGCGTAAGGCCGCGCGATGGCCAGAACGGTACTGATCACCGGCGGCACGCGCGGCATCGGCCGCGTGACCGCGATGCGTCTGCTGATGGACGGCTACAACATCGCGTTCACCTACAACTCATCGCGCGATGTTGCGCAGGATTTCGTTGCGTCGGATCCGGCGCGGATCCTCGCCTGCGATGCCGACGTCCGGAACCGCGACGCCGCAAGAGATGTCGTCGAGGAAGTCGCGGCGCGCTTCGGCGCCATCGACGCACTCGTCAACAACGCCGGCATCCGCCGCGATGCGCTCGCGTACCACATGACCGACGAGCAGTGGGACGAAGTGATCGCCACGAATCTGTCGGGCGCGTTCGGCATGGTCCGCGCGGTGCTCAACATCATGATGAAGCAGCGCCGCGGCGCGATCGTCAATGTCGCTTCGTTGTCGGGACTGCACGGCGTCGTCGGCCAGGCGAATTACTCCGCGGCAAAGGGCGGCATGATCGCCATGACCCGCTCGCTCGCACGCGAGACGGCACGCAGCGGAATTCGAGTGAATTGTGTCGCGCCGGGACTCGTCGATACCGACATGGTCGCTGCGCTCGACGAAGAGATGAAGCGCGAGATGATCCGCCAGGTCCCGATGCGCCGCGCGGTGAAGGCCGACGAAGTGGCGGCGGCGATCGCGTTCCTGCTCAGCGATGATGCGAGCGGAATCACGGGACAGGTGTTGAGCGTCGACGGCGGAGCGAGCGCGTAGGACGAGCTCTCAGCTCGTCATCCCCGCGAAGAAATTCTTCAGTTTCACTTCGTCCAGAGCGCCGTCCGTACGAACACCGCTGCAGAGGTCGAGGCCAAACGGCGAAACGGCATCGACTGCGTCCCTCACATTCGCAGCAGTGAGTCCGCCGGCGAGAAAGACCGGCACACCGACCGTCTCGCGAATCCGACGCGACAGCGTCCAGTCGTGCGTACGCCCCGTGCCGCCGAGCTCTTTCACCGCGAGCTTCTGATTGCCGGAATCGAGCAGGAGGGCGTCGACATGACGCGCCACTTCCTGCGCCTCCTCCACCGACTCCTCGCCGGCGACGTGAATCACCTGCACGAGCGAGATACCCGGCGTGCCGCGCCGGATCTCGTCATACGTCCCCGCGGTGAGCCGGTCGCAGATCTGGATCGTGTTCGTGCGGCAGCGGCGCTGCTGTTCCACGATCTCGGCCGCGTCCTGGCTGCAGGTCAGGAGGAATGTCGCGATCGGAGGCGGCACAACCGACGCGATCTCTTCGATGCGTTCCCAGGGAATCACTCCCGGCCCGCTCGGCATTGTGGAGACGAGTCCGAGCGCAGAAGCGCCGGCGCGAATGGCCATCCAGGCTTCGTCGACGGACGCAATGCAGCAGATCTTGACGCGCGGAATCATGATTGCGAAAGGATAGACTGAACCCGTTCATGCCCTACTTCTCGGTCGTCGTTCCGACATACAACCGGCTCGATATGCTGCTTCGTGTGCTCGATGCGCTCGAGGCACAACAGGATGCGCCGGAGTTCGAGGTCATCGTCATCAACGACGGCTCGAAGGACGATACCGAGCGGGTGATGTCGCAGCGAAAAGGGATTGCGTTTCGTACGCAGCCCAATGGCGGGCCGGGACGCGCACGCAATCACGGCGTGTCGCTGGCGAAGGGAAAGTTCGTCATCTTCATCGGCGATGACACCGTGCCCGAGCCGCGCTTTCTCGCGGAGCATGCGCGCATTCATCGCGAGTCCAACGACGATCCGCTGCTCGCCTGCCTCGGCTACACCGGCTGGCCGCAGGGCGGGCGCGTCACCGCGTTCATGGATTACATCAACGACTACGGTCTGCAATTCGGCTACAAGCTGATTAGGGATGGCGAGATCATCCCGTACAACTTCTTCTACACATCGAACATCTCGATCGACCGGCAACTGCTGACCGATCATCCGTTCGACACGACGTTCCCATCGGCGGCGTGGGAGGACATCGAGCTCGCCTACCGGCTCGATCATCTCGGCCTGAAGATTCGCTACAACGCGAAAGCGGTCACGCGGCATCACCATCCGATGACGATCGACTCCTTCGCGAAGCGGCAGTACACCGTCGGCAAGTCGGGCGCGATCTTCTACAGCAAGCATCCCGAGCTCGGTCACTTCCTCGGCGTCCATGAGCTCGAGACGCGGAAACTGGCCGATGAGAAGCAGCTGGCGCGGATGCGCCGCCGGGCACGCATGGGTGAGCGATTCCGGTTTCTCGCGAACAATCACGCGTTCGAGACGCTGATGCGCGAGCACTACCTGCGAGGGTTGCGCGACGGGCTGGCAGAGTAGCTACGGCTGTCCGACCGATCCTCCCTTGGTAAGAACGACTGTCGTCACGATCGGAGATTCAAAGCAGCTGCAACTGATGGTTAGAGTACCGGTGAGGGTTCCATTGCTGAAGGTACCGTTGGAAAACGTGTACGACCCCCCGTTCGCGTCTGTTCCGCTCGCCGTGATCGATCCCGAATTTCCGGAGATTGAACCCGTAACGGTGAATGCCTGGCTCGTCTGCGGCGCACAGGTCACGGATGAAGGCTGAATCAGAGGACCCGAGCCTGTTCCGGTCGAAGTGAAGGTGCCGCCGTAAGGGCCGCTGCCGGTCACGTTCGCGGTTACCGAACCGCTGACCGTATAGCGCCAATGGCAGCCCCACGTGCCGCTCCCGCCCTTGGTCATCGTGGTCGTTCCGCTGAACGAACCGGTGTACGTGCCCTGATTCGAAGAGCCCGACACGGTAACGTTGATGGTGTCGCGCACGATACTGCCGTCGAAACCGCTGATCGTCAGCGAATAGGCCGTCGTGGTGGATGGGCGTACGTCGACATATCCGTTCACGGGCACATTGCCGACGCCCGTGATATAGGCCGATGCAGCGTTGGCGGTAGTCCAGCTCAGACGACTCGACTGGCCGGCATTGATCGACGGTGGATTCGCCGCAAAACTGAGGATCTGCGGCTTCGAGCTCGTCTGGCCAACGGTGACGGTCCTGCTGGCCTGGGTCGATGAACCGTCTTTGCCCGTAGCGATCAGCGTGTAGGTCGTCGTCACGTTCGGGAACACCGTTGCCGAGCCGGTCGCCGGCAGCCCGGAACCGACGCCGCTGATCGCGACGGAGACGGTATCCGTGGTGCTCCACCGCAATGTCGACGACTGCCCGGGACTGATGACCTGCGGGTCCGCCGTGAACGACGAAATTACCGGCACGCCAATGGATGCAACGGTCACTTGCACGGTTGCGAACGACGAGCCTCCCGGTCCGGTTGCTGACAGCGTGTAGCTGCTCGTCGTTTCAGGAACTACCGTGACGCTGCCATTCAGCGGTTGGGAGCCCAAACCGGTGATCGCGACCGCTGTCGCATAGGTCGTCGTCCATGACAGCAGCGCCGGTTGGCCCGGCGAAACCGTCTGTGGATTTGCCTCGAATTGAATCACTGGCGGCGGAACGTCTTCGACATAGATCGTGGCCGTCGCCGTCGCAACGCCGCCGGGTCCGCGGGCCGTAAGCGTATACGTCGTCGTCTGCGCCGGCATGACGTCGATAAAGCCATCGGGTACTTGTTGTACTGGCAGATCGTCGATCGCGATGGAAGTCGCGCCAGTCGTAATCCATGTCAACGTCGACTTCTGTCCCGGCTTGATCGTCCCGGGAAACGCGGAGAGGCTCGCCGTGGGAGGGGCAGCGACCGTCACAGTCGCCGTCTTGCTCACCGTCTTGTCGCGCCCCCTCGCGGTCAGCACGTAATCGGTGGTCACCTGAGGAGATACGTTCTCGAATCCATTCGCCGGCCGGTCCCCCAGGCCCGAGATGGACACACGGTTTCCGATCGCGTTCGTGACAGACCAGGTGAGTGTCGAAATTCCGCCGCGAGCGATCAGCGGAGGCGTCGCAGCGAACTCAATCTGCGGGATACAACCGCGGTTCAGGCCTGTAACCCTGACTGAACCGGGCCCTACAGGAATCAGGCGCACTTTGACGGCATCGACGAAGGATTCGAGATCCCGGAATGGTATTTTCACCTGACGCTTCAACGTTAATTGACAACGTGTCGGCGTCGAGGGCGTGGCGTTGACCTGCACTTCATATGTCAGTTCGGCTCCCACGCCGATAAAGACGATCGTTGCGTCTACGGCTGCCGGGCCACCATCACTGGAGGCAAACAAATCTATCGTCAGTCGTTTATGGTCGCCGGAAATCGACGTCGCGTCCGTAACGAATTGCGGAACGGTCTTGCTCCAGATGAAAGCAATGAGATCGTCGACGCTCTTAAGGTCGAGCTTTAAGTCCAGCTTGAAAAATGGCGCGATCTGCTTGATTGCGGCGAATGAGTAGTTCTTCAGGCGGTCACTTATCGTCTTTTTTGCGACCTCTTCCTGCCGCTCCAGGTTCGCTTCGAGCCGTGCGTCCGGCTGGGTGCAGTCGAGCACCACACTCGACGGCTCATCGAACTTCACTGGCTCGTATTCAACATCCTTGAGGAACTCGATCACCTTCCCGAGCACGCTCTCCGACAGCTTGTTGATCCGCTCGACCGTCTCTGTTGAACATCCTATTTCCGCAAGGACAGTGGCACTCTGGTCGGGCGTTGAGTCGGGCCCACGGACATGCTTTCCAGGCCCGGGCATTGGCGCAATCACTACGCCGTAGCCTGTTTTCGTGGCGTGTGCGCCTAGCGTTACGACCCAGAATGGCGGTGATGGACTCTCCGAACGGACCGCCCTCTGCCGTCCACTCGCCGATACCAGGACGGGAAGCGTATAGGAGCCATCGGAAGTCGCGCTGGCGTAGACGATTGGCAGCATGAAGCTGGTGATGGCTGCGCCGGGCAGCGGATTCCCGGAACGATCGATGATTCTTCCATCCACGAACCCTATCGGAGTCGCCGACTCAACCACGACATACGTGCCGTCTTGTGTCAGCCCTGGATAGTCACTCGATCCCGCGGCGATCAACCGATTCCCGCTGACAGCGGCCATGTCTGTGAAGATGAATCCAGGGTCGCCGTCACCATCGACATCTCTCGACCAACGCAGAAGCATGAGCGAGCCGCTGTGCCCTCCGACAGCATCCACGATGGACAATGAGGCGGGCTTCACGAGCGTCGATCCGATGTGAATGTCGAATGCTTTGATGAAGCTCAGATCAAAGTCGGCGAACGCGAAGTCCGCGTCCTGTTCGACCTTCGCCTGCGCGACGGGTGTAATCGACACCGGTGCCGAGCTGGTGAGCGCTCCGGCAGGAACCTGGATCTGGTCTCCATCCGTCGTGGTGACAGTACCGCCGGCCGGACCAATCCCATTGGCAGTCGATCGAATCGTGAACGACTGCACGGGCGACGGCGTCCGCGACGCGACGCATGTCGCATCACCATTGCCTGCGACCATCCAGTAATAGACGCCGTCCGCCGTCACTGGTGCAGTGGACGAGTAAGTCGTCGCACCCTTCGATGGAATCGTGGCCACGATCTTCGCGGGGGGCGACACGGTGTCGACATACAAGTCGTACGACAGCGCGCCTGAGACGGCGCTCCACGTCAACGCGGGAGCCGCGGACACGGACGCGCCGTTCGCCGGCTCGAGGAGCGCTGGCGCAGCCACCGGCACACATGTGGACGTCACGACGCGTACTCGCTTCGACGCAGAATCGGCAATGTAGACGTTCCCGGCTTGATCAATGGCGATCGACGTTGGGAGGTCGAGGCCTGCCGCTGTCGCGCGCGCACCGTCACCGGCGTAATTACCGACGAGTGAGCTGCCGGCGATCGTTGCAATCACGCCGGCGGTCACTCTCCGGATCCGTGAGTTCAACGTATCGGCAATGTAGAGATCCCCGTTTGTAGCGATGCGAACATCGGAAGGACGATTCAGCATCGCCGACGTTGCCGGCCCCGCATCGCCGCTGAATCCCGCCACCCCGGTGCCAGCGACGGTCGAGATCGTGCCGGCTGGCGTCACCTTCCGGATGCGGTGATTGTCGCGGTCCGCGATGAACAGGTTTCCTTCGCTGTCATACGCCAGTCCGATCGGATGATTCAACGATGCACTCGTCGCGGGGACGTTGTCGCCCGTGTAGCCCGCGACGCCATTACCTGCAATCGTGGTGATGATGCCGCTGGCGAGACTGACTTTCCGCACACGATTATTGCCGGAGTCGGAGATGACGAGATCACCATTGGGATCGATCGCCAGACCCGCAGCACCAACGGACGCCGTATTGAGCGCGGCACTTGCGGCAGGACCATTGTCGCCGAATTCCCCACTCGAACCTTCGCCCGCAATCGTCGAGATGATGCCGTTCGTCGCCACTCGTCTAACGCGATTATTGTTCGCATCGGCAATGTAGAGATTCCCCTGTGCATCGATCGCCAGACCGTCCGGCTGAAACAGCTTCGCCTGCAGCGCCGGACCGCCATCGCCGGCGTACGCTGCCGGGCCACCGGCGCCAGCGACCGGCTCCATCTTGTGCGACGCCGCGGACACACGGCGGACGCGGTAATTGAACTTGTCACTGATCAAGAGATTGCCGGCGCGGTCAAAAAGGAGGCCCGCTGGCTGACTGAGCGTCGTCTCCGTAGCAGGCATTCCGTCGCCGATGTCATCGATCGACTGGTTGCCACCGACGACATCGACGGTTCCTCTCACCGCGAGTACGAGCGCGTCCGCGCGCACACCAACGATGACGGTTCCGGATGGATCGATCGCAAGTCCGGTGGGCCAGCCGAAGGATGTACTCGTCGGCAAAGCGCCCTTCGCCGTGCAGCAGAAGGTCCCATCGCCGGCAATGGTTGTGATGGTCCTTGTCGCCGCGTCGATGCGACGCACGCGGGAGTTGAACGTGTCGGCAACGAAAACGTTGCCTGCTTTGTCGGCAGCCACACCTGCAATCAATCCGATTGCACCGCTTCCCGCAAGATGCAGCGACGCCTCGGACGCAGGCCTGTCGTCCCCCGAGAACGAAGCCGCACCATTCCCCGCAAGCAAGTCGATCAGGCCCGACTTCAGATCGACCCGTCGCACGCGGTTATTGCCGCTGTCGGCGACGAGTAGACCACCGTTTCCGTCGAACGCGAGACTCTGTGGAGTATTGAGGCTCGCCGCCGTCGCGAGTCCACCATCGCCGGAGTAGCTCGCGTTGCCCGAACCGGCGATCGTCGTTACGTTTCCCGCAGCGTCGATTCTCCTCACACGGTTGTTGCCGCTGTCGGCCACATACAGGACACCATCGATGAAGGCCAATCCGGCAGGGGCGTTGAACTGCGCCTCCGCCGCTTTGCCGCCGTCGCCCGAATAGCCGCGCGTGCCGCGCCCGGCGCAGGTCGAGATGACACCGTTCGAGATGACACGAATGCGGTTGCCGTCACGTTCTGCGATGTACAGTTTTCCGAGGGAATCGTACGTGACTGCCGTAGGTGCAGAGAGCTCGGCATCGGTCGCACGTCCTCCGTCGCCCAAACCACCCAACGCGCCGTTACCAGCAACTGTACTGATGTTCCCGTTCGCAATCCGCACGACTCGATTGTTGAAGGCATCGGCGATGATCAGCGTGCCGTCCGGCGCAACGGTCATTCCCGCGGGAACGATGCTCGTAGCTGTCGCCGCGCGCCCTTCGATGCTGCCACCACCAGCGAACGTGGAGATCGTCTGTGCAAACGCACGTGTAACGCACAGTGCCATCGCACACAAAATAAGGACAGCCAGGCGGTCCCGAAAATGTTTAAGGATGGGAAAAATTCTAGAAGCGTCGCGGCGTCGGGTCAATGTGACGGCGGTAGCGAAATAATGCTGCCATGTTGTGCACTCAATTGTTAGGCGTGCTGATCGGATCGCCGGATCGCCGGCCGGGTTGACTGCGAAGCGCCGATGATTCATCGTTCGCGCCCGATGTTCATCACCTTCGAAGGCATTGATGGTTCAGGCAAGACGACGCAACTGCGGCGGCTCGCGAAGCGCTATCACGATCCGCTGATCACAAAGGAACCTGGCGGCACGCCGACCGCGGACCGCATTCGCGCGATCCTGCTCGATGCGGGCTCGAAGCTCGATCCGCTCGCCGAGGTGTTTCTCTTCGCCGCGTCGCGCCATCAGCACGTCGTCGAAGTGATCAGGCCGGCGCTCGATGCGGGACGCGTCGTACTCTGCGATCGCTATGTCGACGCGACGCTCGCCTACCAGGGCTTCGGGCGGCTCATCGACCTCGATCGGCTGCGCGCGCTCAACGACTGGGCGACGGGCTCTCTGCGCCCTGACAAGACGCTGCTCTTCGACATCGATGAAGAGACCGGCCTGCGCCGCGCACGCGGACGCGGAGGCGACGAACTGCGCTTCGAGGCAGAAGACATCCGCTTCTATCGCCGCGTACGCGAAGGCTATCTGGCACTCGCCGCTGCAGAGCCGGAGCGCTACATCGTGATCGACGCCTCGGGTTCCGAGGATGAGGTCGCGCAGCGGGTGAGCGAGGCATTCGCATGACGGCGACGGCGGCGGAGTTGCTGGTCGAGACGGCACAGCGCGGCGAGCTGCATCATGCCGTGATCCTGCATGGCCCATCGCCGGATGCCTTGCGCGAAACGGCGATGCGCATCGCGAAAACGATCGAGTGTCTCAACGGCACGACGGGCGACGGCTGCACCGCCTGCCGGCGCATCGAGCAGCGATCGCATCCCGATGTGCACGTCGTCGAAGTCGGCGGCGAGCGGAAGATGATCTCGGTCGAGCAGGTGCGCGACGTCGTTGCCGGCGCGACGATGCGGCCGTACGAAGGCCGCGGAAAAGTATTCATCATCGATCCGGCGGATGCGCTGAGCGCCGGCGGCTCGAATGCGATGCTCAAGACGCTCGAGGAACCGGCGCGCGACACGTACTTCATCCTCCTCACGCGCGCGTATGACCTGCTGCTGCCGACGATCAAGTCGCGCTGCCAGCAGATCTACGTCGGGGGCGATGTTGCGATCGACCGCGAGTTACGGAAGGCAATCGTGACGGCGCTGCTGAAGTTCGCAACGAAGGGCGAGACGGCTTCACTGCTCACCGCGGCCGCGGTGATTGCGGGAGAGGACGATGTGAAAAGCGCGATGGCACTCGCCGGCCGCATCCTCGTCGACGCCGCCGCAGGCAGCGAAGAGCTCGCACCGCTGCGCGAGCGATGCGGGAGCAGGAAGATTCTCGCATCCGCAGATGGAATGCTCGCCGCAGTCCGATGGCTCGGAGTGAATGCCGACGCACGGCTGCTCGCCGAACAGGCACTCGCGGAACTGGTGTAGGACAGGCGCCCTCGCCTGTCTTCGAAAGGACAGGCGAGGGCGCCTGTCCTACACGCACACACAAACAATTCGGCCCCGCGTTCGCGGGGCCGTTGACTTTCTACTGGATTGGGCGGGGCGGAACTGCTCGGTGGTGAGCTTTTACATCGGTAAGGTTGAAAGAAGAGTTCAAGAGGGATGTTGCTTTTGGCAGGTTGTAACTACGGAAGCGAATCCCGCCTGCCCATCCAGTATGCCTTTATCTTTGATACGAATGCATTATCCCATACATTGTGAAAAATTTCTCAATGTAACAGCAACGTTACAAGCCATTGACCCGCTTAGCGATAGCCGTTGCATTTGGAAACATCGTCAGTCTAGAACAAAACGAGCGTTCGGTCCAGACCGGGCGGTCGGTAATTTTGGAAGGTTGACCGTTCTCATTCGGAAACTACTGACCATATTCAGCGGGAAGCGGGCTCGACCAGACTCGCCATCGGTCGCAACGACCGCCCGAGCCACACATGCCCCGCCAGCGTTTCCGCCGGCTCTCCGTTGACCAGCAGCCGCACTTTCTTGACCTCGGCGAAGTTCGTCGTGACCGTCTGCACGAGCGAGAAGACGGCCATCAACTCTTCATGCGTTC
Source organism: Acidobacteriota bacterium (assembly GCA_021325515.1). GTDB lineage: Bacteria > Acidobacteriota > Thermoanaerobaculia > Gp7-AA8 > Gp7-AA8 > JAJPHC01. The sequence continues at coordinate 360,615 of JAJPHC010000013.1, read as the reverse complement.
CCGTGCCCCAACCCTGCTGCAGCGTGGCGCCGCCGAGGTCGACGAACGCGGTGCCATCCGGCAGCAGATACGCGCCGCGGACGATCGTGTCGGGCGGAAAGAGGCGGGCGAGGCTCGCATTGCCCGGCCCCTTCATCATCTCGCGCACGACGAGAGGAATCGCCGCCGCGGGATTCTCCGGCAGAGGCAGGTTGTGCAACTCCGCGGTCAGCAGAGAATTGCCATCCTCGAAGTAGAGCCGCACCGGCCGCATCGCGACATTGTTCGCCTCGGAAATGTTCTTCGCCTGCGGCTGCGGCTTCCTGCATGCACTCGCGGCTGCGAGCAGCGCGAGCGCGACAACGAGAGACGCTCTGCGCACTAGGTTCCCGTCCTCGCGGTGCCCGTCGTCTGCGTCGCAGGAGGCTGCGCAGGCGTCGCCGCCGGTCCGGGTGCAGCGGCTGGTTGGGCAATGCCGATGCGTGCCTCGTAATCGTTCTTGTATCGCTGCACCGCGCGCGTCAGCGCGTCGACGACGGTGTTCTGGAACTGCTCGTTCCGGATCTTCGCCTCTTCATCCGGATTCGAGATGAATGCGACCTCGACCAGCGCGGCCGGCATCGTCGCGCCGACGAGCACCTTGAACGGCGCCTGCTTGATGCCGCGATTCTGAATTCCGGCGAGTGCGTTCATCTCTTCCTGAATCGACTGCGCGAAGCGGCTCGACTCGGCGAGATACTCCTGCTGCGCGAGATCCCACAGGATCAGTTTCAGATCGCTCTGCGTGTCGGCATGCCCCGACGTCGACTGGTTCTCCGCATCGGCCGCTTTCTTCGCCAGATCATCCGACGCGTCCGCGGAGAGGAAATACACCTCGGAGCCGTGCGCGCCCTTGCCCGTCGAGGCATTCATGTGCACGGAGAGAAACAGATCGGCCTTGTACTGATTCGCCACCGCCGTGCGCTGATCGAGCGACACGACGCTGTCGTCTTCACGCGTGAGAATCACACGCGCACCGAGCTTCACCGCGAGTGCCGCCGCGAGCTTGTTGGCAACGGCAAGCGTCGCATCTTTCTCGAGCAGACCACCCGGCCCCGTCGCACCGATGTCCTTGCCGCCATGTCCCGGATCGATCACGATCGTGTGGATCCCGGACGGCTCGACGGACTTCGGCGCCAGCGGCACAGAAGGCGCAGCCGGGCCCGGCGATGTCTTCCGCACATCGAGCACGACGCGGTACGGATTCTCGAGCTTGTACGCGTCGCCCACGACGTCCGCGCCGGTCAACTGAATGCGCGCGTCCGTCCCCGCAAACGAAATCTTCGCGACGTTCTGATCTTCGTACGCCTGCTCAGCGAACGGCGGACGGATCTGCGCCGCAAACCGGATCGTGTACGCCGACTGCTCTTTCACGATCGCATAACCGGCGTTCTGGCTCAGCGTGAAGACGATTTTCGACGTGCCCTGAACATTGGTCACCGAGACCTGCACGCCGACGATGGTGTGCTGCAGCGGCCGGATCGACAGCAGACGCGCGCGCTCGTCCCACACCACATCGAGATCCGCGGTCTTCGCCAGAAATCCCTGAAAGAACTGCATCGTGACGAACGGCCGGTTGTCGATGACGACCGGCGGCGCCGGCATTTCGATCAGATCATCACGCACGACTCCGAAGCGGCTGTCCGGACCGAACGCCGCCACGTTGTTGTTGATCGTGACGCGAAAGCCGTGAGCATCGGCAGCCACGCTTCCACCGAGTGCCGCCGCGACGTCTTCCGCAGAGAAGTACGTCTGCCCGCCCTGGCGAGCGATTGCGACAGGCTTGTCGCCGGTCTGCGTTCGCAGCGTGGCCTGCGTCGTCGACTGCGCAACGACGATGGTGGCTGCTGCGAAAATCGAAAGGAGTCCGAGGAGGATGAGTCGCTTCATCGAGGCAGGCGGATTATCGCACGTGGTACGCTTCCAGCGGATGAAGCGGCTCGCCATCTTCATGATTCCATTGGCACTGCTGGCCTGCGGACCAGATGAGCCAAAAGGCCCCGTCGTCAGCAAGGAGCCCACCTCGATTCGCGGCTGGATTGCCGACGCAGAAGGCTCCGACAACGGGACGTATCGCACGGTCGAGACCGAAGCCGCCCGCAAGACCGCGCTCTTCCAGGCGACGAACGTCTGGGTCGACGGTGCGCCCTATGTGTCCGGCGGAGTCGCGGAGAACGGTTCGTTCATTCTTCTCGACGTGCCGCCCGGAAACATCACGATCGAGTTCAGCGTCCCCCCTTCGATTCCATCGGCGAAGCTGGTGCTCAACAACATTCCGGGGAACGCGGACGTGCTCGTGCCCGGCATCATCCTGAAGAAGGATGGGACGATCGGCGTCGCCGATCCGAAGACGATCGAGGTGCGCACCGCCGCGAAGATCGACAAGCCTCGCCCGACCGCACAAAAGGCGACCGTCGCCGGCATCCAGGTTCCCGTCATCGAGACGCCGCTCGCGCAGATGATCACGCGCCGCGATTGGCCGCAGCCGCCGTCCACCGCCGTGCACATGCCGACTCTCAAGTAGACGATGTGGCATCGTCCATGAACGGACTGGACGGCGATGCACGATCGTCGTCATAGGGAACGCGATGGAGGACTCTCCCGCCTCGCAACGCGCGTCACGAACTGGACAGGCTCCACGACCGGCTTTCTCTTCGCCGCCGGAACGATCATCGTGTGGCTGGTCACCGGCCCTCTCTTCCACTTCTCCGATACGTGGCAGCTCGTCATCAACACCGGAACGACGATCGTCACGTTCCTGATGGTCTTTCTGATTCAGCGCTCTCAGAACAAGGAATCGCTCGCGCTGCAATTGAAGCTGAATGAGATCGTCGCCGCACTCGAAGGAGCGAGCAACCGCCTGATCTCGATCGAAGATCTATCCGAGGAAGATCTGCGCGTCCTGCACATTCACTATCGCCGGCTTGCGGAGATGGCGAAACGCGACGTCGATCTGAAAGTGTCGCATTCCATCGAAGAAGCCGAGGCGCGCCACAACTTCAAGAAGGATCGAAGGAAGAGGAAGGCGTAGTGTAGGACAGGCGCCCTCGCCTGTCGGTGCACAAGCGGACAGGCGAGGGCGCCGGTGGACAGGCGAGGGCGCCTGTCCTACACATCACAGAATCAGCTCTGCGAACTTCTTCAGGTCGATGTTTCCGCCCGACACGACGGCGACGATGGGACCATCGCCCGCACGTCCCGACAGCGCGGCCGCGACACCGAGAGCGCCGGCTCCTTCCGCGATGACGCGCGTCTTCTCGGCGACGATGCGCATCGCACGCCGCACCTCGTCGAGAGAGACGACGATCGAGCCGTCGACGACATCGCGCATCCGCTCCCACATCCGCGGGAAGATGCTCTTGCCTCCGGCGCCATCGACGAACGAGGCCTGCCATCCTTCGAAGACGCGCGGCTCGCCGGCCGCGAAGGAAACAGAGCCCGGCGCCGCGGTCTCCGGCTCGGCGCCGAGGATGCGGACATCGGGCGCGAGAGCGCGAATCGCGCTGCCGACGCCGGAGATCAACCCGCCGCCGCCGATCGCGGTCACCACGGTGTGGACGTTCGGAAGATCCTCCATGATCTCGAGTCCGAGCGTCGCGTTACCGGTGACGAAATCCTGATCGTCGAAGGGATGAATGAACGTCCCTTCCACTCCGGGAAACTCGCGCGCTTCCATCGCCATCCAGCAGGCATCGAACGGTGCGCGCACGAGCTTCGCGCCGAGCAATCGCATCCGTTCGATCTTCGTCTCCGGCGCCGTCTCAATTACGACCACGGTGCAGGGAATCCCTGCCTCGCGCGCTGCGTACGCAACGCCCTGTCCGGCGTTTCCGGCGCTGATCGTCCAGACACCTTTCGCCTTCGCGTCGGCGTCGAGCATCGCGACGGCATTCGCAGCGCCGCGGATCTTGAATGCGTTGATCGGCTGGAGATTCTCCAGCTTCAGCCAGATCTCCGGTGCGCCGGTTCCATGCAGCAGCGGGATGAGCGGCGTGCGGATCGCGACATCGCGGATGCGCTCGCGCGCGGCGCGAATCTCGTTGAGCGTAATCGGACGAACGGGCGGTGGAATCGCGGCCATCGCCCGATTCTACACAGGCATCCATCTTCATGGTCACGATCGGCTCTTCCGCTAGAATCCGCGCCGCGTGGGAAAACGTTCAACCCGTCTGAAGACCGTGCCGCCTGCAGCGGAGCCGGTGAAGCCGCCCGTCGATGAGTCGAAGCTCATCCTCCCGATCTGCGCGGGACTCGTGATTCTCATCGCGCTCATTTACGCGCAGGTCTACTCGCATCAGTTCCTCAATTACGACGACGATCAGTACATCACGAACAACGCGCACGTGAAGTCGGGCTTCACGGCGAGTGCGCTCCGCTGGTCGCTGACTGCATTCGCGCCGAACTGGCATCCGCTGACATGGTGGAGCTATCTGGCAGACGTCACGCTCTTCGGCGTACACGCGGCGCCGATGCTTTTCGCGAATGTCGCGCTGCACATCGCCTCGACCCTGCTGCTCTTCTTCTTTCTCTTCCGGACGACGAAGTTCCTCTGGCGCAGCGCTGCCGCGGCGGCGCTCTTCGCCGTGCATCCGCTGCGCGTGGAATCGGTGGCGTGGGTCTCGGAGCGGAAGGACGTTCTCTGCGCGCTTTTCTTCTTCCTGGCGATCTGGTTTTACGCACGATGGGTGGAGAGCCGGAAGCGCGGTCCCTACGTCGCCGCCGTGGCAATGTTCGCCGCCGGTCTGATGGCGAAAGGCATGATCGTCACCCTGCCCTTCGTCCTCATCCTTCTCGATTACTGGCCGCTCAATCGCTTCGATCTCAAGCGCAGCGTCATCGAGAAGATCCCCTTCTTCCTCGTGTTGATTCCGGGTCTCGGGACCACGTTCCTGACGCAGCAGAAGATCGAAGCGATCGCGTCGACGCAGCTCGTCTCTCCCGCGGCGCGCATCGCGAACGCGGTGATCTCGTATGTCGCCTACATCGGCAAGATGCTCTGGCCGCTGCACCTGGCGAATCCGTATCCGCTGCGAACGGTCCTCTCCACGAGCGATGTCTTCTTCTGCGCGCTGCTGCTGCTCGCGGTCACCGCGATCGCGTGGGCGATGCGCAAGCGCCACCGGTATCTGCTGATCGGCTGGCTCTGGTACATCGGGATGCTGGTGCCGGTGATCGGCCTCGTGCAGATCGGCTCGCAATCGATGGCCGATCGCTACACGTATCTGCCGACTGCCGGACTGACGTTCGCTCTCGTGTGGCTCGCCGCAGACTTCATCACGCAGCGGGAGGCGTTGCGCGCGATTGCGGTGATCGCGGTTCTTGCCCTCACGATTCTCGCCTGTCTGCAGACCCGATACTGGCAGGACAGCGAGACGCTGTTTCGCCATTCCCTCGAGGTGACGGAGCGCAATCGCATCGCACACACGTTTCTCGGTCTCGCGCTGCTCGAGAAGAAGCAGTTCGATGAGGCAGCCGGCGAATTTCGCGCGGCACTCGAGCTGAATCCCAACGACGAGCTGGCGCGCAACGGATTGGGCTCGGCGCTGGCGGCGTCGGGCAATACGACGGCTTCCGAGCAGGAGCTGCGCGATGCAATCGCGCGCAATCCCAACGGCGTCGACGCCTACCGTTCGCTCGGCAGGTATCTGCTGTCGTCCGGCCGGCGCGAGGAAGCGATTCCGATTCTGGAAAAGGCCGTCGCATTGAAAGCCGACACGGCGACGCGCGCGGCACTCGCGGCGGCGAAGGGAAATTCGGACGAGGCCATCGCCCTCTACCGCGAAGCGATGCGTGCGAATCCCACGTCGCCCGAGACGCACAACGATCTCGCGGCGATGCTGGCGCGCGCGGGGCGCGATCAGGAGGCGCTCGCCGAATACAACGAAGCGCTCCGCCAAGATCCTCACCAGTACGACGTCCGCATGAACCTCGGCGCGCTGCTGTCGCGGATGAACGACGACAACGGCGCGATCGCACAATTCGATGCGGCGGCGAAGGAGCGGCCGAAATCGCCAGAGCCGCACGTCTACCTCGCGCTGGCGTATCTCTCGAAGCAGGACATCGCCTCCGCGCTTCGCGAAGTGAATGCCGCCATCGCAATCGATCATGACGGCGCAAGCGCCGCGCTGACATCGGCGCGCCGGCAACCCTCGTCCATCGACGATTTCTCGCAATACCTGCAACAGCAGAAACACTAAGGTGCAGCCGGACGTCTCGTCCGCTCGCCGGCAAACTAACGCGCGGCTGCAGCAGTCTCGATCCGCATCGTCTTCGCGTCCTGCAGCAGCACGACGGACGTTCCCTCCGGCAACTGCTGCTGGACATGGCCCTGCACGGATCCCAGACGGACGAGTTTCTTCACGATCGCGTAGTTCACCAGAGTGCGGCCGCCGTTTTCTCCACGCGCAACCTTCGTCGTCTGCGATTCATCGACTGCGAGAGCGATGAGCTCCAGCGCGCGCGGGGAATCGACGTCGACCATGCCATCCGCGATGCGAAGCGACGCGACAGGCGTCCGCTTCGACTCCTTCTCGATCGCCGCGAAGAGTGCTCCTGCGCTCGACCCGACGAGCTCATGGGAACCATTCACCACCGCCTGCGGCGTATACGCGCCGCTCAATCCGAATGAACGGACGTAGAGAGCCTGGCGCTGCGACCACTCCGCCGATGAAAAGGGATCGCGCCAGCCGAGGCGGTTCCAGTAGTCGACGTGAAAGGCGAGAGGAATGACGTGGCCGCGCAGCGCGGAGTCGCGCGCGATGGTTCCGAGGAGCTCGTCTGCCGGAGGGCAGGAGGAACATCCCTGCGATGTAAAGAGCTCGACGACGACAGGGGCGGAGCCGAGTCTCGCGGCGAGCTGCTTCGGCTCCGTCGCGGCGTCAAACAGGGCTGCTGCTGCGAGAGCCATCGAGCAGATCACGATCAGGCGCGTCATCGTGGGATAGAATCCGCGAAATTTTTCACAGGAGTATCACGATGCGGCTGATCACCCGTTCCGATTTCGACGGACTCGTCTGCGCAGTCCTGCTCAGGGAAGTGGCGAACATCGACAAGATCGAGTTCGTGCACCCGAAAGATGTGCAGGACGGCAAGATCTCGGTTGGCCCGGACGACATCCTGACGAACCTCCCCTACGTCCCTGCCGTGGGTCTCTGGTTCGATCATCACTCCAGCGAAGCGGTGCGCAACGATGTCGGCCATACCGATTTCAAAGGCCGCTTCGAAGTCGCGCCGTCGGCCGCACGCGTCGTCTACAACTACTACAAGGAGAAGGGCGAAGGGGCGAAGCTCGCAAAGTACGACGCGCTGCTCGAATCCGTCGACAAGTCCGACTCCGCGCAACTCTCTCACGAAGACGTCGTGAGCCCGACGGGCTGGATCCTCCTCTCGTACGTGATGGATCCGCGCACCGGCCTCGCCTATTACCACAGCTATCGCGTGAGCAATCGCGAGCTCATGATGAAGATGGTCGAGTGGATTCCGACGATGTCCGTCGACGAGATCCTCGCGCAACCGGACGTGAAGGAGCGCATCGACCGCTACTTCGAAGGTCAGGAAAAGTTCAAGCGTGTGATGCAGGAGCACTCACGCGTCGAAGGCAACGTGATCGTGACCGATCTGCGCGGCCTCGGCGAGATGCCCACTGGCAACCGCTTCCTGATCTACACGATGTTCCCCGAGCAGAACATTCAGGTACGCGTCTTCGACGGCAAGAAGGGCGAGTTCGTCGTCTGCGCCCTCGGCCACTCGATCTTCAACCGGACATCGAAGACGGATGTCGGCAAACTGATGGATCGCTACGGCGGCGGCGGCCACCGCGGAGCCGGCACCTGCCAGCTCGCCGTCGCGGGAGCCGAAGAGAAGATCCGCGAGATCATCGAGCAGTGCAAGCAGGACGGGTAGCGGCGCTGGGCGCCTTACGGCGCTGGCGCGAGGCGCTAGGCGCTGGGCGCGGGTAGCTGCGTCGCCAGAAACGCGTGATCGCGAAAAGCACCAATGCTCGTCGGCATCAGAAAACTCGCCTGTCCCATGCGCCTCGCGCCCAGCGCCTAGCGCCCGCTCCGCAGGAGCGTCTGCGCCTCGCGCCTGCGCCTAGCGCCCGCTCCGCAGGAGCGTCTGCGCCTCGCGCCCAGCGCCTGGCGCCCGCTCCGCAGGAGCGTCAGCGCCTTTCGCCATCTGCACGATCGCGACTCCGGCCAGGATGACGACCATCGCGACGATCGACAGCAGCGTCAGTTGCTCGTTGAGGATGGCGGCGCCGAGAACGACGGCGACGGCGGGATTCACGTAGGCGTAGAGCGAGAGACTCGTCGCCCGCATGTGCCCCAGCGCGTAGACGAACGAGGTGTAGGCGATCACCGATCCGAAGATCGTGAGATACGCGAGGCCGCCGAGGGAGCGCGATGTGAAGGTCAGGCGCGAGCCTTCACCGATCGCGAGTCCGACGATCGTAACCAGGACTCCGCCGATGAGCATCTGCAGCGTTGCCGAAGGCATCATCGACACTCCGTGCAGAAAATGTTTGCCACGCACCATGCCGTACTGCCAGCAGAGCGATCCGAGCTGGATCACGAGCGCGCCGGCGAGGAATCCCGGCGCGAAGTGATGGCCGGCACCGCTGGGAGTCACGAGCAGTGCGACTCCGATGAAGCCGACGAGCATCCCGGCGCCGCGGCGCGGACCGATGTGCTCTCCATTCTTCCGCACGGCTTCGAGGATCGCGGCCCAGAACGGCGCCGTAGCAACGAGCAGCGCCGCCATGCCGCTCGGCACGTATTGCTCGGCCCAGACGACGGCGAGGTTGCCGCCGCCGACCATGAGCGCGCCGATCAGCGCGAGCTCGCCGAGGGTGCGGCGATCGCGCGGCAGACGCTCGCCGCGCAGGAGCGTGATCGTCAGCATGATCAAACCGGCGACCGTGTAGCGAATGCCGGTGAGCAGCAGCGGCGGAACGGTCTCCACCGCGATGCGAATCGCGAGGTACGTCGTTCCCCAGACGAGGCAGACGACGCCGAAAGCGACGTACGCCAGAACCTGCGCGCGCTTCATGACGCATCTCCGAGCACGATGCCGCCGACTTTCTCGCAGTGCGTCTGCATCACGATCGTCGTGCGTGTGTTCAGCGACAGCGGAGGCGCAGTCAATTTTCCGACGAGCGTGTTGAGCGACGCGATCGAGTCCGTCCGGACCTTCAGCAGATAGCAGTCGTCGCCGGCGACGGTGTGCGCTTCGAGGACTTCGTCATCGGCGATGATCGAGCGAAACAGCTTCGCCGCTTTCGCAGTGAGCGTGTGCACGCCGCGCGCTGCCACGAATGCCGTGACACGGCGGCCCATCGCTTCGGGATCGACGACGACGGTGATCCCGCGGATGACGCCGAGCTTTTCGAGCTTCTCGATACGGTCGGCGACGGCAGGCCGGGAAAGCCCGATGCGATCGGCGATCTGCGCAGCAGGAGTCCGCCCATCCTGGAGGAGGAGGGAGACGATGCGGCGGTCGAGATCATCCAGATCGACAGACATGACGGTAGTTTACCGTCATTTCGACGCTAGATCAAGATTGGAACCTTCGAATTGAAGGTTGAGTGAGGGTGGGACGGATAGGACGGATGGGACCGATGGGACGGATGGGACCGATGGGAGGCAACCCATCCGTCCTATCCGTCCCATCCGTCCCATCAGTCCCATCCATTAAAAAATCCCCGCCATCGCCCGCATTCGCTCCGGGACTACCGCCGGCCGGTGCAGCCGCGTCGGCCGCGGATAGTTGAATTCCCGGCTTTGTTTCGCGGCCTTCTTCAGTTCGCGCTGCAGATACTCGACCTTCACGAATCCGATCGGATCGTGGAGCAGCCGCCGCAGCGACGCGCGGCGAAGAATCACGGAGCGGAGCTTCAGATTTCCGTCGCGCACGGCATAACGAACCGATTCCCGATCGTCGCTGCAGACCCGCACCACGCTCCCCTCCGGCAGCACACTGACGATCAGTTCCGCGAGTTTCGTTTCATCCGTGGCATTCATCATGTCCTCCAAACGTCTGCTCTAATAGACGTCAATCGTGCGCCGAAGTTTCCTGGCGTGTCGCGAAGATCCTGTGAACACCTCGTCAAGAATCGTGACATTCAGTCCGCTCGGCCTCGCCGCCCCGGCCCATCGCGACGAGACGCTGCTCGACGTCGCCCGGAGAGCGGGGGCGCCGCTTGGCAATTCCTGCGGCGGCATCGGAATCTGTGCGCGCTGCCGCGTCCGGGTCGTGAACGGCGCGGAGAATCTCGACGAACCGACGACCATCGAGCGCCGCGTCTCGGAACAGCGGGGTCTCGCCCCCGAGGAACGGCTGGCGTGTCAGGCGATCGTGTGCGGCGATTGTGAGATCACGACCGGCTACTGGTGAGGGGTCAGGCCGGCTGCCTCGCGAGCAGCATGCAATCGCCGTAACTGTAAAAGAAATACTTCTCCGCGATCGCCGCCGCGTACGCATTGCGGATCGTCTCCATGCCGGCGAAGGCCGACACCAGCATGATCAGCGTCGACTCCGGCAGATGGAAATTGGTCAACATCTTGTCGACCGCGCGAAACTCGAAGCCCGGCGTGATGAAGATCGAGGTCTCCGCCGATCCCGCGCGAAAGCTGCCATCGCCGGCACGAATCGCACTCTCCAGCGTGCGCACCGACGTCGTCCCCACCGCCACGATCGAGCGCTGTTCCGCGAGCGCGCGATTCAGCGACGCCGCCGCCGCTTCGGAAATCGTGTAGCGCTCGGAGTCCATCCGGTGCTCGGCGATGTCGTCCACCTTCACCGGCTTGAAGGTCCCGAGGCCTACGTGGAGCGTGATGCGGATGATGTCGATTCCGCGCGCGGCGATCCGGTCGAGAATCTCCGGCGTGAAGTGCAGACCCGCGGTCGGCGCGGCAATCGCGCCGCGCTCCGCCGCGTACACCGTCTGATACGACTCCTTGTCGCTCTCGCGCGGCGTCTCACGCGCGATGTACGGCGGCAGCGGCGGCACACCGACCCGCTCCAGCTCCTCGGCCGGTCCTTCGAACCGCGCGACGATCGTCCCGTCGGCGCGCTTGTCCATCACGGCCGCCGTCAGCAGCGGAGAGAATCGAAGCGAATCGCCAACGCGCACACGCTTCGCCGGCTTGCACCACGCCTCCCACATCGACTCGTCGAGTTGCCGCGTCAGCAGCAGCTCGATCGGTTTCTTCATCTGTCCCTTCGGCTCGGCATAGAGCCGCGCCGGAATGACGCGCGTGTCGTTGATGACGAGCACGTCGCGCGGATCGAGCCGTTCCGGAAAATTCGCGAACGAGTCGTGCTCCACCGGGGCGCCCGGCGTCACCACCATCATCCGCGACCGTCCGCGCGGCCGCGGCTCCTGCGCGATGAGCTCTTGAGGAAGATCGTAGGAAAAGTCGGTTCGACGCATACGTGCAGGACAAGCTCTCAGCTCGCCGGAGTGGACAACCCGAGAGGTTGTCCGACACCCGCACCATACAATACGCGGGCAATGATTCGCGCCCGCGTCATCACCTGCAGCGACGCTGCTTCGCGCGGCGAGCGCGAAGATCGCTCCGGCCCCGCGGTGCGCGATCTGCTCCTGGCGAACGGCTGCGAAGTCGACGCCATCATCGTCGTTCCCGATGAGGTCGACGCGATCGCAACGGCGATCGAGAACGCGACCGCCGGCGGCATCCGGCTCGTCGTCACCACAGGCGGCACCGGCATCGCCGCCCGCGATGTCACGCCCGAAGCGACGCTGCGCGTCTGCGAGCGCGTGATCCCCGGCTTCGGCGAGACGATGCGCCGCACCGCTCCCATGGCCGCACTCTCTCGCGCGCAGGCCGCGACTCGCGGCCCGGCACTGGTCGTGAATCTCCCCGGAAGCGTGCGCGGCGCAACGGAGAATCTCGAAGCCGTTCTTCCGTTGATTCCGCACGCACTTCAACTACTGGAAGGAAACACGCAGCATGCCTGACCGCCTGCTGCCTGCTGTCTGAGAATGCACGTACAACCCGGTCTCGAAGTTCTCCTCGACGAACCCGCTCCCATCCTCGGCCGCAAGATCGGACTCGTCACCAATCAAAGCGCTGTTGCCTCCGATCTGCAGCACGCGGTGCGCCTGCTCAACGCAGGCCGCGGATGGAAGCTCACCGCGCTCTTCGGCCCGGAGCACGGCATCTGGGGCGAGGCGCAGGACATGGCCCATGTCGACCATTCCGCCGATCCCGTCACCGGCCTGCCGGTCTATTCGCTGTATGGCCGCAGCGAGCAGGATCTCGTTCCGCGCCGCGACGTTCTCAAGACCCTCGATGCGCTCGTCGTCGATCTGCAGGACATCGGCTCGCGTTACTACACGTTCATCTACACGATGGCGATCTGCATGCGCGAAGCGGCGCCGCTCGGCTTGAAAGTCATCGTGCTCGATCGCCCGAATCCGATCGACGGCTATCACCTCGAGGGCAACATCCGTGAAGAGAAGTACTCGAGCTTCGTCGGCATGTTCCCGCTCCCGACGCGCCACGGAATGACGGCGGGCGAGCTCGCGCGCTACTTCAACGAAGTCTTTCATCTTAGGTGCGATCTCACGGTCGTGCCGATGCGCGGATGGCGGCGCGGCATGTGGTGGGGCGACACCGGCCTGGCCTGGGTGATCCCGTCGCCGAACATGCCGACGGTGTACACCGCGACGGTCTATCCCGGCATGTGCCTCATCGAAGGAACGAACCTCAGCGAAGGACGCGGCACCACGCATCCGTTCGAGTTCTTCGGAGCGCCGTGGCTGAATCCATTCAGGCTGGCGGATCGCCTGAACTCGCTCGAATTGCCCGGAGTCCGTTTCCGGCCGCACTACTTCCTCCCGCAATTCCAGAAGCACGCCGGAAAAGTGTGCGGAGGAGTCGAGCTGCACGTAACGAACCGCGGCGCCTTCGAGCCGTATCGCACGGGACTCTGGTGCGTGAAGATCGCGCACGATCTCGATCCGGAGCAGTTCGACTGGAGGCGCGAGACGTACGAGTTCGTTTCCGATCGCCTGGCGATCGACCTCCTCGCCGGCAGCTCGCGCTTTCGCGAGATCGTCGAATCGAATGGCAACGTCGACGACTGGGTCGCGGAGTGGGAAGAGCAGCTGCGAGCGTTCGCGAGAACTCGCGAGGAGTTCCTCCTCTACCGCTCGACCGATTAGCGGAACGGACATCCTCGCCCGCAGCCCGTCAACAAGCGAGACGCGCGATGGATAATGCGCCATGCGCACTCGCCTCGCTTTCTTCGCCTGCTGCCTGTTGCCTGTCCTCAGTTGCCTGGCCCAGATCCAGATCACCAGCGTCGAATGGAAAGACGCGCCATCGACGCTGCCGAAAGGGGCGAAGATCGCAATCCTCGAGGGCGATCCGAAAGCCGAAGGCATGTTCACAATGCGCATCAAGCTCCCCCCGGGCACCGTCATCCCTCCCCACTGGCATCCGCGCGACGAGCGCGTGACGGTCATCAGCGGCAAAGTGCTCGTCGGGTTCGGCGACAACGTCGACGAAAAGAAGACCACGGCCTTCAGCGCCGGCGGCTTCTACGTCAATCCGCCGAACATGCACCACTACCTCTCGATCCCTGAAGAATCGGTACTGCAGCTCACCTGCATGGGCCCATGGGAGCTGCACAAAGTTGAGTAACCGATCCCGCCGGCGCGCTGGCTGCTGCCTCTCATGATCGAGCTCCTCTACGAGGACGACGCTCTCGTCTTCGTGAACAAGCCGGCGGGTCTCATCGTGCAGCGCGCGTATGACGCGGAGGAGCCTGTGCTGCTGGAGATGATGATGGAGCGATGCGGGCCGCTGTTCCTCATGCAGCGGCTGGATCGCGGCACGAGCGGCGTGATGTTCTTCTCGAAGCGTTCCGACATCAACGCCAGGCTCACGCGGCAGTTCGAGACGAAGCGGATTCGCAAGCGTTACCTCGCGTTGTGCGAAGGCCGGCTCGCACAGCGGCAGACGATCGACGCGCCGCTCGCGCGCATCGGCGCCATCAAGTTCGCCGTGCGCGACGAGGGCAAGCGCGCGGTGACGCATGTGGATCCGATCGAGGCGCGCCTGAACGGCTCGCTGCTCGACGTCCTTCTCGAAACCGGCAGGACGCATCAGATTCGCGTGCATCTCGCGTCGATCGGCCATCCGTTGGCAGGCGACTGGCTCTATGGAGAGAGGAACGCCGCGCGTCCGATGTTGCACGCGGCCGAGCTCGTGATGACACATCCCATGTCGAATCAACCGCTTCGCGTAGTCGCACCGCCTCCCGATGACTTCATGGATGAGGCTCGGAGGCGCGGCCTCGAAACAGGACGATCCGACCTCGTTTCACCACACCTAAACTACTGAATTGTTTAGAATAATCGCTCACACACCGAGGTTACGTTAACCATGAGGAACAGCATGAAAGTCTTCACGAGAATGGCGGCGGCGTTCGCGCTGATGTTCATCCCGGTGATCGCATCGGCCCAGTTCAAGGACCTCGACACCGCAATGTCGAACCTCACCCGCGGCTTCGGCAGTGGGGACTCACAGGCCATCGTTGCCGGCATCGGTGACGGTGATCAGGTCATGCTGCAGTTCCCGGGACTCGTCGAGCAGAGCGGTTTCTTCGGCCGCGATCAGGCCGCGTATCTGCTCGATGGCCTCTTCAACAAAGTGCACCCTGCCTCGTTCGAGCAGCACAGCGCGCGCAAGGTGAGTGCGGAAGGTCAGTACCACATCACCGCGGGATGGACGATCTCCGTCAACGGAAAGCCGGAGACGCGCGATCTCTACGTGACGCTGCGGAACAAGGGAGACCGCTGGTCGGTGGTGTCGATTCGGTCGGCGAGCAAGTAGAGTGAGTCGCGATTGCGACGTCTCGCCGTTCTCTTCCTTCTCCTTGCCGGCCTGATCGAAGGCGGTGCGCAGATCGCGCTCCGCCTCATCGACTCCTCCTTCTCCACCCGCTCCGCCGGCCACATTCGCGATGACGTCGGCTATGTTCGCGAGCGGATCGCGAGTGTCGAAGCGCAGCTCGACGCGGCCGGCGATCGCATCGAGAGCCGCATCGCATCGCTGAAGCGTCCGCCCACCGAAGCAGAGCTCTTCAATCTGCTGCGCGAAGAAATGCCGGCGTCCCGCACGCGCGGCGCGCGCATCCGCACGCCGGAGGGCGATCTTCTCGCGTGGTGGGGAGAGGAACTGCGCAGCGGCGCGACCAAGACCTTCGGCTTCGACGCGACGAATCTCTACATCATCCGGACGCGCGTGGCGGGCCGCTACGTCGTCGAGACTTTCAAGCGCGTCCCGAATGTGCCGGGCGGCACCAGCTCGGTCCATCCGAAGGATCCGCAATGGACGAGCGGCGCAGTCTTCCACGCCGGTTACCTGCGGCAGGAGCCGGGCACCATCCGCCAGCTCATTCAGCGCAGGCCGGACGGCGATCTCTGGATCGACATCACGCCGCGCGCCAAACGCGACGTCCTCGATGCGACGCGCATGAATGCGACGAATGCCGCCGTCGCGCTCCTCTCCATCGGCGCGATCACTCTGATGATCCTCGGCCGGAAGCGCTTCACCAGCACAGCCGGCCTCGCGTTCTCACTCCTTCTCATCATCGCCGCCCGGCTGGCGCTGCTGCCGCTGCAGATTCACGACGACCCCGGCCACCTGTTCCGCTTCGACATCTACGGTTCCCGTCTGCTCGGGCCGTTCACGAAATCGCCGTTCGACCTTCTCGCGACGTCGCTCGCAATCCTTGCGATCGTCTTCATCATCACGCGGACGTCGCGATTCCGGCTGCTTCGTCTCGCGGCCGCCGTCGCCGCAGGTGCCGGCTACATCGTTCTCGTCCGCAACCTCGTCGACAACTCGCGCGTCTCGTCGATCCCGGAGCACATTCTCCCCTCGTCCGCGGCGCAGGCCGTTCTGCTCGCGTCGCTGCTGGTGCTCGCGCTCGCCGTGCTCCGTCTCGGACGCGTCTGGGAGTGGCGCGACAACGCGCCGCATCCCGCGCTGCGCATGCTCATCACGGCCGTGCTCTGCGGTCTCGCGGTCTGGATTCCGGCGCAGATGTTCGAGCGCGAAAGCGCGCAGCGATTCATCAGCGAAACGTACGCACCGCTCGTCGCCGGCGAAGCGAGCCAGTTGCGGATCATGATCGAAGACACGCTGCACAACGAGTTCTCCCGCACGGAGCTCAGCAGCCTCCTGCCCGACGACTACCGCCGGATGAATCTCGAGGATCTCGCGTATGCGCTCTGGCTGCGCTCCGATCTCTCGCGCTGGCGCATTCCTGCGGTCATCACCGTGAGCGACGACTTCACCGGAAATCTCATCAGCCGCTTCGGCGTCGGCCTTCCGCAGTTCAACGAGCGCGGGCCGCAGGTGGGGCGCGAAGTGCTGCAGATCGGAAGCCTCACGCGCGTGCTTCTGCATCACGACTTCGACGTCACGGCCTTCGGCACGACGATCGCCCGAGGAAGCGTGCACGTGGTGAATCCGGCGGATCCGGGGGCGACGTCGTTCGCCGACATCTACCATGACTTTTTCGAAGGCGGCACCGGGGAGGATCTCTCCACGGGATTGCGCCCGCAACGCGAGCCGGCGGTGTTCGATCCCGATGGCAATGTGCACGGCGCGACGAGCATCCGCCTTCCGCAGAGTCCTTCGGTCTATTTCTCGACGATCAAACCGGGACGCGGGGTCTGGGTGAACGGTCCTCTCGACGATGCGTCGGCGATCTACCTGCGGCGCACGGACAACACTCTGTTCGCATTCCCGCTCGCCGTTCCGACGTTCGCGCAGAACGTGCGCGGCGCGGGCGGCGTGGTGATCTGGGCGATCGCCGCTTCCGTGCTCGTGATCTTCATCCGCTCGATCCCCTCGCTGCTCGCCGTCCTGCGCCGCACGCCCGCCGGCCTCGGCTTCCGCGCGCGCACCGCGCTCTATCTCACGGCCGTCGTCGTCGTACCGCTGGTGATCTTCGTGCTGTTCGTCCGCGCCTATCTCGCCTCGCGCCTCGAGGCCGAGTATGTCGATCGCGGACAGACCGCGCTCACTGCCGCGCAACGCGTGATCGAGGATTACCTCGCGTCGACGAACGCGCAGACGCCGGAAGAAGTGCTCGACGACGAGATCTTCAGCTGGCTGGCGCGCGTCATCGGGCACGATCTGCATCTCTATCGAGGCGATCAGTTGATCGCATCGAGCCGGCGCGATCTCTTCGCCGCGCATGTCGAGTCGGAGCGGCTGCCGGGCGATGTCTACTCGGCCATCGTCGTCGGCGGCAAACAGATCTTCCGCGCCGTGCGGCACGCCGGCCCCACGCAGTATGTCGAGATCTACAGCCCGATCCGCCTGGCGAAGGGACACAACTTCACGCTCGCTCTCCCATTCATCGTGCAGGGAAAACAGATCGAGGCACAGGTCAACGATCTGGCGACGACGATCTACATGCTCCTCGTCTTCATCGTGATCGGTTCGATCGCCGTCGCGTTCCGCACGGCGCGCAGCGTCACGCGTCCTGTGCAGAGTCTGGTCGCCGGAGCCCGCGCAGTCGCGCGCGGAGACTTCGACGTCGAGCTGCGTGCGCCGGCCGATCCCGACATCGGCCTGCTCGTCACGACGTTCCGCGACATGGCGCAGTCGATCCGCCGGCAGCAGAGCGATCTTCGCCATGAGCGCGACCGGCTGCAGACGCTTCTCGAGAACATCAACGCCGCGGTCGTCGTCCTCGATCGAAAGAAGCAGGCGGGGACGATGAACATGACGGCGCGGCGCATCTTTCCATCGGCCGAATTGCCGCCGGCGATCGTCGAGCTCCTCGTGCGCCATCATCCCGATCGCATCGAGTCGAGTGAGATCGAGCTGGAGATCGACGGGAATCCGCGCACGTTCCGCGTCTCCATCATTCCCCTCCCCGACAGCGACGAAGAGATGGTGATCGCGGAGGACGTCACGGAGATCCTCCGCTCCAACCGGCTCGAAGCGTGGGGCGAGATGGCGCGCCAGGTCGCACACGAGATCAAGAATCCGCTGACGCCGATCCAACTCACGGCCGAACATCTGCGCGCCGTTGCCGACCGCGAAGATCCATCGCTGCCGCAGGTCGTGCGCGCCGCAGTCGACAACATTCTTCGCCAGGTGGTGACGCTGCGAGAGACGTCGAAGGAGTTCAGCGACTACGCATCGCTGCGGCAGGTGCGGCGCAAGCCGATCGATCTCCGGCGGCTGCTGCAGGACATCGCGAACGACTACGAAGCGAGCGAAGAGCGCGGCATCGAGTTCCGCGCCGCGATCGATCCATCCACTCCCGCGAACTACTCGGGGGACGCGCGCCTCCTGCGCGGCGCCATCGCGAATCTCATCGAGAACGCGCTGCAGGCCGCGCCGCGCGGCCACGTGCAATTGAGCAGTCATGGCGCCGGCTCGCAAGCTGTGATCGCGATTGAAGACGACGGCCCGGGAGTATCGCCCGAGCTCCTGCCGAAGATTTTCGACCCCTACTTCTCCACCAAGTCGACCGGCACCGGCCTCGGCCTTGCAATCGCCCGCAAGGCGATCGAAGAGCACGGCGGCAGCGTGCGCGCCGAGAATCTCGAGAAGGGATTCCGAGTGGTGATCGAGCTGCCGTTGCGATGAAGGGCGAAAGGCGCGTGAGAAAGAACGCTGGGATTACTATGTTGGCCAAGCAGATGAAGCGTTTTCCCGTCTTCGGCCTCATGGTCCTCGCGGCCTCCGTCGCGCTCGGCGCCAGCCGCGCCGAGGAGACGCGGCTCACGCTGCGGCAGGAGTTTCTTCGCCTGATCAACAGCGATCGCAAGGCGCACGGGCTTCGCCCCGTCGAGCTCGACTCGTGGACGTCGTCGCTCGCGGATGAATACTGCCGCGCCCAGCTTCGCAACGGCACGACGGGCCACTTCACGACCGACGGCCAGGCGCCGTACATGCGCTACTCGTTCGCCGGCGGCAGCGACGGCGTGAGCGAGAACGCCGCGGCGTGGTCGGCGTCGTATCGCTTCAGCGATCGCGCGTTGTACGAAATGATCCGCCGTTCCGAAGAGGCGATGATGTCGGAGTCCGCGCCGCATGACGGCCATCGCCGCACCATTCTCGATCCGAACGCGACGCATGTCGGCATTGGCCTCGCGTGGAGCGGCGGCGAGTTCCGGCTCACGCAGGAATTCATCCGGCGCTACATCTCCTGGACGGCGCGGCCGCCGCACGCCGCGATGACTTCCGACAGGATCGTCGCTGCCGGACGCGCCGCGCACGGCTACGTCGTCGATGCGATCAGCGTTCACTACGAGCCGATGCCGCAGCCGATCTCGCCGATCACGGCCAACATGATCGAGACCTATTCGCTCCCCGACCGCCGCCGCGATTACGCGCTGCACGGCCAGAGCGGTTTCAACTTCGCCGTTCCGTTCACCGACGGCCCGGGCATCTACACCATCGTCGTGTGGGTGAAGAAAGCCGATGACCGGGAAGCGATCCCGGCGACGAACGTTTCGATCCGCGTCGATCGCCCGTCGAACAGCGAACCGATCCTGCTCTCCGGCGGCGGCGGCATGCGTTGAGCAAACAGCTCCGCAGATGCCCGACACGAATTCGATCTACGACTGCGTCATCATCGGCGGCGGGCCTGCCGGCCTGACCTGCGCCATCTTTCTCGGCCGCTACCGTCTTCGCGTGCTGCTCTGTGACAACGGCAAACCGCGCAACTACGCATCGCGCGCGATTCACGGCTTCATCGGACAGCACAACATTCCTCCGGCGGAGCTTCGCCGCCGCGGGCGCGAGGAAGCCGAAGCGGCCGGCGTGGAGATCTGCGATTGCACGGTCGAACGGATCGAGCGGAGCGGAGATCAGTTCTGCCTTACGACGACGTCCGGTTCTCTTCGCGCGCGCCGCGTCGTTCTCGCTTACGGCGTGCGCGATCTCGTCCCCGGCGTTCCCAACATCACGGACTTCTATCCGGGCAGCGTCTATCACTGCCCCGATTGCGATGGATACGAGGTGACCGGCCTGCGCGTCGGCGTGATCGGCCATGCGACCCGCGCGGCCGGGATGGCGCTGAAGCTCCTGCAATGGACGAATGAGCTGACGATCTTCGTTCATGGCGAGGAGCGCCACTTCACGAAGGAAGAGACCTCGAAGCTTCTCGCGGAAGGAATCGCTGTGAAGGACGAGAAGATCATCGCGCTGACGGGCGAAGGCGACCGCGTCAAACATGCTGTGCTCGAGACCGGCGAGCGCGTGCCGGTCGACGCGCTCTTCTTCTCGATCGGAACGGTGCGCAGTTGTACGCTCGCCGAAGAGCTGGGGTGCCGCGTGCTCGATCCGCAGCCGTGCATCGAAGTCGACCAGTACAAGGAGACGAGCGTCGAAGGCGTGTATGCGATCGGCGATCTCGCGCCCGGGTCGCAGCTCGCCGTCACCTCAGCGGCCGATGGCGCGATCGCGGCGATCGCGATCAACAAGTCGCTGCTGCCGCCGTCGCGAAGAGTCTAGAACGAGCGAACTAGTTCGCAATCCACAACGCCTGGCCGCGTGCACTCGCCTGCTTCGCAGCCATCATGAACTGCACGTAGGTCTGCGTGTCGAGATCCTTGTCGAAGGACAGATCGTCTTCGAGGTAGTGCGCGGCGAGCTCCATCAGCTCGACGTCATCCGTCGGGAGCGACGCGGCGCCGGCGTACACGCGCAGCTCTTCGAGCAGCGCAGGGAGACTGCCGACCTGCAGCGGATCGGCGGCATTGGGAATCGCGACATGCTCCACCTGCGCGAGCAGCGCAGGCACCCACACCATCTGATACGCCTCGACGTGGATGAACTGAGAAGAGGGGGCGCCCACCATCGACTTCGCCAGCGCCTGCAGCTGATGCCATCCGCTCGGATCGACTGCGTCCGAGCGCCACGCCTCCCCACCGCCGTCCGGCAGAGCAAAGCGTTTCCGCAACTCCGCATCGACCGCGCGCGCAAAGTCTGCGGGAAACACGTCCGCGGCAGAGCCGGCGACAAAGGTGACGGACATGGACCGCCTGAGTTTAGCAGGCAGGCGCCCCGGCGCCCCAGCACCCCAGCGCCCATACGCCCCTGTTGCCTGACTCCGGTCACATACAATCCCCGCGGTGCACCGACTCAGACGGCTCATGCCGTTTCTCAAGCCGCTCATCGTGCTGGCGCTCTTCGCCGTCGCGCTGCGCGTGCTCCAACAGACGCTGGCCCACTATCGCTATCGCGATGTGATGGCCTACGTCCGCACGCTGCCCGGCGATCAGCTCGCCCTCTCGATCCTTCTCACCATCCTCGGCTACCTCACGATGACGGGCTACGACGCACTCGCGTTCCGCTACATCCGCCATCCGCTCTCCTATCCGCGTATCGCACTCGCATCGTTCATCGGCTACGCCTTCAACAACACGGTCGGACTCTCCGGTGTCGTCGGCGGTTCACTCCGTTACCGCCTCTACACCGCGTGGCGCCTCACCGCAGTCGAGATCGCGAAAGTGATCGCCTTCTGCACCGTCAGCTTCTGGCTGGGATTCGTCCTGCTGGGCGGCGTGGTCTTCATCTTTGCGCCGCCGAACGTCCCGCCGTCGATTCACCTTCCGATTCACTCGGTGCGGCTCATCGGCATGCTGATGGTGATTCCGGCGGCGGCCTATCTCCTCTGGATCGCGCTGCGGCGGGAGCCGCTGCGACTCCGCCAATGGGAGTTCGAGCTTCCTGCGCCGCGTGTGTTCTTCGCGCAGGCGGCGATCTCGTCGCTGGACTGGACGCTCGCGGCGGCGGTGCTCTACATCCTTCTGCCCGATCGGCTGCCCCTCACGTTCATCCACTTCCTCGGCATCTTTCTCCTCGCGCAGATCGCCGGCGTCGTATCGAACATCCCCGGTGGCCTCGGCATCTTCGAAGCCGTCATCCTCGTCTTCCTCGGCCAGTTCTACTCGGCCGGCGCAATCCTCGGCGCACTCGTGGCGTTCCGCGCGATCTACTACCTCCTGCCGCTGATCCTCGCGACGCTGCTCCTTGCGATTCACGAAGTGATGGAGCGGCGCGAAGGCGTGCGCCGGGTCGCGAAGATCTTCGGCCGCTGGGCGCCGGGCATCGCACCGCACCTTCTCTCGTCGATGATCTTCATCGGCGGCGCGGTCATGCTCTTCTCCGGCGCGACGCCCACGCTTCCGCACCGCATCTTCTTTCTTCCGCTGCCGGTCGTCGAGTTCTCTCACTTCTTCGGCTCGCTCGCCGGCGCCGCGCTGCTCGTGCTCGCGCGCGGCCTGCAGCGCCGGCTCGATGCCGCCTACCAGATGACGGTGTTCGTCCTCTTCGCGTCGATCGGCTTCCAGATTTTCAAGGGACTCGACTACGAAGAGGCGATCATCCTCACGGTGATGCTGACCGGCCTGCTCGCGTCGCGGCGGCACTTCTACCGCA
This sequence comes from Acidobacteriota bacterium, assembly GCA_021325515.1. GTDB lineage: Bacteria > Acidobacteriota > Thermoanaerobaculia > Gp7-AA8 > Gp7-AA8 > JAJPHC01. The sequence goes on along the minus strand of JAJPHC010000013.1, from coordinate 338,146 downwards.
AGGCCTCGCTCGCCAACGAGAGCTTCGGCCCGGGCTGGATCACCGCGATCGCGCTCGTGCTCATCTCCGCCGCGTGGCTCGGCTTCTTCAGCTACAAGCACGTCGAGTATTCGCACGATCTCTGGTGGCAGTTCTCGCTGCGGCGCGGCGACGCACCGCGCTTTCTTCGCGCGTCGGTCGGCGTGCTCGGCATGCTGATGCTGATCGCGATCCGCAGGCTGATGCGCCCCGCGTCGCCGGACCACGAGCCGCCGACGATCGAGGAAATCGAGAAAGCGCGCGCGATCGTCGCCACCGACAAAAACAGCCAGACGAACCTCGCGCTGCTCGGCGACAAGCCGTTCCTCTTCAGCGACAGCGGCCGAGGATTCATCATGTACGGCGTCGAAGGACGAAGCTGGATCGCGATGGGCGATCCGATCGGAACGGAAGAGGAAAAGACGGAGCTCATCTGGAAGTTCCGCGAGCTGTGCGATCTGCATGCGGGATGGACCGTCTTCTATGAAGTGCAGCGCGAGAATCTCCATCTCTATCTCGATCTCGGGCTGACTCTCCTGAAGATCGGCGAAGAGGCGCGCGTGAAGCTCACCGGCTTCTCACTCGAAGGCGGCTCGCGCAAGTGGATGCGCAAGATGATGCGCCGCGTCGAGAGCGAGAGCTGCTCCTTCGAGATCATTCACGACGCCGCATCGATCCTCCCGCAGTTGAGAACGATCTCCGACGCCTGGCTCTCCGAAAAGAAAGCGCGCGAGAAAGGCTTCTCGCTCGGTTTCTTCGCGGAAGAATATGTGCGGCAATTCCCGATCGCAGTCGTCAGGCGCGAGGGCCGCATCGTCGCCTTCTCCAACATCTGGACGAGTGCGGAGAAGGAAGAGCTCTCGGTCGATCTGATGCGCCACGCACTCGATGCACCGGCCGGCGTGATGGACTACATGTTCGCGCAGTTGATGGTGTGGGGCGCGCAGGAAGGCTACCGCTGGTTCAACCTCGGCATGGCCCCGCTGTCAGGCCTCGAGAACCGCTCGCTCGGCACGCTGTGGAACCGTGTCGGCGCGCTCGCCTATCGGTTCGGCGAAGACTTCTACAACTTCCAGGGCCTGCGCCAATACAAGGAAAAATTCGATCCCGAGTGGCAGCCGACGTATCTCGCATCCCCCGGAGGTCTCGCACTCCCGCGCATCCTGACGAATCTCGCCGCGCTGATCGCGGGCGGATTGCGCGGCGTGGTCGCGAAGTGATTTCGCGCTTTGCACTTGCCCTCGCGGCATAATCCTGCCTCCTGCTCCGTTGATCCCTCGCGATGCTCGGGATGAACCTGCTCCTCGCGGCAACGCTTTCCCTTCCTCTCGTCGAAGTTCCGGTCACCAGGGGCACATCCGACACGATGGTCGTCCTCGTTTCCGGCGACGGAGGCTGGGCAGCGATCGACAAATCGATCGCGCGCACACTCGCGGACAACGGCATGCCGGTAGCCGGGCTGAATGCCCTTCAGTACTTCTGGACGAAGAAGACGCCCGATGTCGCGGCGCGCGATCTCGAATCGATCATCACAGCGTACTCGACGAAATGGAACAAGCCGCGCGTTCTGCTGATCGGCTACTCGCGCGGCGCGGATGTGCTGCCGGCGATGATTCATCGCATGCCTGCCGCGGTGCAATCGAAGATTCGCCTCGTCGCACTGCTGGGCCCGAGCCCCACCGTCGAGTTCGAGTTCCACATGAGCGACTGGTTGCGCGACAAGAAGAGCGGCATCGCAGTCGGTCCTGAGCTGGCGAAGGTGCGCGCGGCGAAGGTGCTCTGCCTCTGGGGCGAGGACGACAAGGAATCGCTCTGCAACGGACTCGTGCAGCCCAACGTGCGCGTCGTCGCGATGAAAGGCGCGCATCATTTCGACGGCGGCTACGAGAAGCTCGCGCACATCATCATGGACGAGTTGCCGTGATTCAGGCTCTTCTGCTCGCGGCGGCGATCACCGCAGGCGCGCCCTGCGATGCGCGCGTCGATACGACCGGGCTTCCGCTGCGCGCGTTTCCGACGAAGAACGCCGGCGACACGCTCGCGGTCGTCATCACAGGCGACGGCGGCTGGCGCCTCATCGATGACCGCCTGAAGAAACACCTGCACGAGCATGGCGTCGCCGTCGTCGGTTTTCTTTCGCCCGACTACTTCCGAGAACTGCGCACGCCGGAAGAATCGGCGTGCGCGCTCGAGCGGACCATCCGCCACTACCAGGTCGCGTGGCATCGGAAGCAGGTGATCCTCATCGGCTACTCGCGCGGGGCGGACGTGCTGCCGTTCATGGCAAACCGTCTTGCGCCCGACCTCCGCGCCGACATCGACCTCATCGCACTCCTCGGCCTCGAGCCAACGATCGACTTCCGCTATCACGCGAGCTGGGTTCCGTTCTATCACCCGAAGGAAACACAACATCCCGTGCTGCCCGAAATCGAGAAGCTGCGCGGCCAGAGGATCCTCTGCGTCTACGGCGAGAAGGAGAAGGACACGCTCTGCAAGTCACTGGACCCTTCGCTCGCGACGGTCGTGAAGACAAAAGGGGCACATCACTTCGCCGGCAATTACAAAGCGATCGTGGAAGCGATCGTCGACGCGGCGAACGCGGATTAGTGTGAGTACTCGCGCAGGAGCACGCTGATCGGCTCGCGGAAGCGCGACAGCGTTTCCGCAGTCTCGAACGGCGCGGCTTCCTCCCACACCGCATGTTCGATGACCATGCAGAAGACGTCACCCTCGCGCATCGCGATCCGCGCCTCTTCACGCGGCGGATGCGTCGACGCGATGCGCATCAACTGCTCCGACGTCCCTCCCTCCTCGGTCTCGACGACGAAGACGCAGAGCGTCTGCATCTCGTGCACCGGCCGGAGAGTCGGAAGCAGCAATGCCTGCACGGTCAGCCCCGCGCGAACATGGCGCAGCAGGGCCTGCAGTCCCGTCTCGTCGTCCGTGCGAAACCACATCGACGGCAGCTTCGACGCAATCGAGACGGAGGACGGCACGTAACGGTCCGCTCTGACGAGCATCGCGATCTTCACCGCGAGCGAGGCCATGTCCTTCGACGGCTGGTACGGGCTGAACTCGCGCGTGATGATGCCGACGCCGTGCGGCGTCACGATCTCGTCATGGCCCCATGAAGTGCGGAGGTCCTTGTACTTTTCTTCGCCGCGGACGAAGGAGCGGATCAATTCCGCCGGACGTTTTTCGGCCAGCGCCGCCGCCGCCTCGAACCGCTTGCGCGTGTCCATGCCGATGCGCTCCGCGGCGTGGTGGACGATGCTGAGCGTCAGCGGGATGTCGCGCTCGTCGATCCGTCCGGAGTCGACGACCGCCACCGAATGCAGCGCGTCGACGATCCACGCCGGATCACTCGAGCGCATCGCGAACACCGACGCGCGCTGCGCGAACGTGAGCAGCGCGTAGAAGTCGTTCATGCTCATGTCGTCGCGCATTTCGGCGCGCCGCGACGCATCGGCCGCGGCAAACGTGCGGGCGGCATGACGCACTTCACCATCAGCCGGTACCGGCTGTGGATCGATGAGACTCATCTCACCGCGCCAGAAGTCATACCTCTCTTTGAACACGAAAATCCCTGGAAGGGAGGGCGGTGTCCCATCCGTCCCATCGGTCCTATCCGTCCCATCCGTCCCATGAACGAGAATGGGACGGATGGGACCGATGGGACGGATGGGACCCTTTTGCTGACGCCTTCCCTACTCCGAGTACCAGTCGATGATCTTCACGATCGCACGTTGACACACTTTGCAGAATCCGACCTCATCGCGCGTGAACATGATGCAGTCGGTCTGCGGGCGATAGAGTCCCTTCGCTTCGTAGCCGGCGCCTTCGAATGCGCCCACTTTGCCGGCGTACTTCTGATCGTGATCGAGGAACTTCGTCTCCCACACCTGCTCTTCGCGGAAGAGCGCATCCATCTCCGTCTCCGGGCGATTCTCCGCGCGCAGCTTGCGGCGGCGCGCCTGAATCTCGCGGCTGTGTTTCTCGAACTCTTCCTTGTCCCACGGCGTCGGCAGCGGCACATCCTTGTCCACCATCTCCGCCCACTTCGGGTGCCGGCCGTCGGCGGTGATGTTCGGCTCCCACGGCTCGGGATGCTCGCCGCCGGTCTCGTACGCGACATCGGACGTGTAGTACTCGTCGGCGAGTCCGGCGAAGTGATGTCCGAACTCGTGCACGAACACATACTCCGCGAATCCGGTGTCGACGGCCGCCGTCGCCTGGTCGTTGAAGATTCCGCCGCCGCCGTACTGCTTCTCGTTCACGAGCACTTCGAGAAAATCGTACGGCGCGGCTGAAGCGACATCGCGCAATGCGCGATTGTCCTTCGTCAGCACATAGCGCTCCGAATCGAAGATGTTGTATTCGGTGCTGATCGCCGTCCGCCGGTCATCGCGTGTGCGCGGGCGATGCACGCCGCTCGCGCCCGCCGGCAGATCGATCGCGCGAACGTTGAACGACTTCCTGTGCGACTTGAACGGCTCGGTCTCGAACAGCTTCGCGCTGAGGCGCTGCACGTCCCTGTGAAACTTCGGCAGCTCGGCCTCGGTGTAGCCCTCGCCGATGATCAGCAGATCGACCTTCTCCGACGCCGGTCCGTTCTCGAACACGGTCCACACTTTCCCGATCGGCTTCAGATCCGACTTGTTCACGAAGCGCGACTCCGGATCGATCAGCGTCGACCAGAGCTGCTGAAACGCATTCTCCTTGTCGCGCTTCTTCATCACGACCTGCACCGGTTTGCGCGGCCAGGGAAAGCGGATCGACTCCGTGAACGTCCCGGCCTTCTCCTTCGCCTCGTCCGTCGTCACCCACTCGCCGAACACCGATGCGAAGCCGCGCGAATAGATCACCTGATTCGTCGCGCGGTCGATGACCTCGAAGTAGTAGTTGCCGAGGTTCGTGGTGTCGACGAGATGCGTACGGGAGCCGGGCCACGGGCCGTCCGACACGACGCGATCGAGCGCAACGATCTCTTCGCCGCGATTCCCCGTATGGAAGTAGTCGACGCGCATCGTCTTGTCGAGAAACAAATCATCGAAGTGCGTGGCAAAGGCTGAGGACGCAAACAGAAGTGTTGCGAGAATGAATCGGATTGGACGCATGGAGGAATTGTAGACTCGATGCATGACAGGCAGCAGACAGCAGACAGCACCCGGCAGGTGGTGGATCGGCAGTCTGCTCTCTGCTCTCTGCTGCCTTCCGCCTCTCCACGCTCACGCCCAGGTCAGCGAAAAGATGTCGGTCGAGCGCGTCATCGTCGACGCGCGTGTGACCGACGATCACGGCGACGCCATCAGCGATCTCGACCTGAGCGATTTCCGGGTTCGCATCGACGGCAAGCCTGCGAAGGTGGAGTCCGTCGAATGGATTCCGGAGACCGCGGCGGCGCGCGGGCTCGCATCGCTCGGAACGCAGAGCGAGAGTCTCGATCCCGACAAACAGCCGGCTCCGGCGGGCCGCCTCCTCGTGCTCTTCATCCAGACCGATTTCGCGCGCAACGCGGTGCGCATCGGCGGGCAGATGCACATCCTCGACAACGCCGATCAGCTCATCGATTCGCTGGAGCCTGAGGACAAAGTTGCCGTCCTGCAGTTCGACTCCCACCTGAAGTTCCGTCTCGATTTCACGAATGACAGAGCGCGCATCAAGAACGCCGTGCGCGATGCACTGGCGACCGATGAGCCTCCTCCTCCCCCCGTCGTGCCTAACCCTTCGTTGCGCACGCATCTCGATCGCGACGAAATGAAGAAGGCCACCTCCTCCGAGCAGGGCCTCATCATCCTCGGCAATGCGCTCCGCTCGATCCCCGGGCCGAAGTCGCTGATCCTCATCGGCTGGGGACTCGGCGAGCGCCTCGGTCAGAAGGTCGTGATGCGCCCCGAATATCCGATCGCGCGCTACGTCCTCGAGTCCGCACGCACCACGGTCTTCGCGCTCGACATCACCATGGCCGACTATCACGACCTCGCCGTCGGACTCGCCACAGGCGCGAAAGACACAGGCGGCTTCTACGCGAGCACCTATCACTTCCCGCAGTTGGCGTTCGACATGCTCGAGCGCGCGCTGCAGGGACACTACGAGCTCGAAGTGCGCAAGCCGGAGAAGAGCACGCCGGGGACGCACAGGATCGAGGTCGATGTGAATCGCCGCAACGTGACGGTGATGGCGCGCACTTTCTACATCGAACAGTGATCCCGCATCACGCACGCCTCTTGCACACTTTGCTGTGCAGGAGGATCTGCAATGGCGTCGAAATATGGGAAGAAGGCTTCGGAGAAGGTCGAGAAGGCGATGCACGAGAAGAAGCGCGGCACGCTGAAGAGCGGGAGCACGGGCAAGAAAGTGACGAGCCGCAAACAGGCGATCGCCATCGGCCTGTCGGAAGCGCGGCGCGAAGGCGGCAAGGTGCCGTCGAAGAAATCTTCGAAGAAGAGCAGCTCGAAAAAGAGCTCGAAGAAAAAGTGAACCGTCCCCCTCGCCCCGCAACGCGGGGAGAGGGGTCAGGGGTGAGGGACCTCGCCGCGCACTCCGCGAAAATCCGTCAACGCCGAGATGACGGCCAGCAGCAGCCCCACCGCGACGAAGAAATTCCGCGAGAGCACGCCGCGGGAAAAGTTCGCGATCCACGGCAGCACGATCATCAGGATGGCGAGCAGTGTCTCGATGACCCCGTGCAACGGCAGCCGCACGATCCGGAAAATGCCGGGCGGGAAACGTGTGCAGACGGTCAACGCGAGCAGCAGGAACGCGAAGAGATAACAGAACCACGCCTGCCTGCCGCTGAAGCCGGCAACTCCCGGACCGATCCCGAGGATGATGACCATGAGATAGTCGATGATCCCGTGAGTCACGCCGCCAATCGACTGGTGCAGACGCATCAGACGTCTCTCCCTTCGCCATGTTCGAGCACGACGACATTCGGATTGCCTGCTGCGGCGAGCGCACGCCGCAGGTCATCGATGGGCTCGAGCTCTCCATCGTCGCCGAGGTTGAATGTGCCGTAGTGCATCGGCACGGAGGTCGCCGCTTTCAGCACCTGATGCGCGCGCACCGCTTCGTCAGGCGACATGTGCATCGGCGCCATGAACCAGCGCGGCAGGTAAGCGCCGATGGGTAACATCGCCAGGCGGATCGGCGAGCAGCGTGCCGCGATCTCTTCGAGGTGCACGCCCCATCCTGTATCGCCGGCGAAGTACGCGCTGCCCGATGTGCCGCGGACGATGAAGCCGCCCCAGAGCGTCGCGTCGCGATCGCTCAGTCCTCGCGAACAGAAGTGGCGCGACGGTACGAGCGTGATCTGCTCGTGCGACTCCCACCAGTCGAGCGCCACCACATTGCGGATGCCATGTTTGCGCAGCAGCAGCTCATTGCCGATCGGCACGATGAATCGCGGCCGGTGACTGCGCCGCAGCGCGTGCAGCGTCGGCAGGTCGAGATGATCGTAATGATTGTGGCTGATGAGGACGAGGTCGACCGGCGGCAGATCGGCGAAGCGGATGCCCGGCACGCGATGGCGCTTCGGTCCGGCCCAGGCGAACGGCGAGCAGCGCTCCGACCAGATCGGATCCGTCAGGATGTTGAGCTCGTCCAGTTGCAGCAGCAGCGTCGAATGATTGATGAACGTCACGCGCATGCTGCCGCGGCCCACGCGCCGCGGCGGCGGAGGACCGGGCGGATCATCGATCCATTCGCGCCAGTAGCCGTTGTTCCGTGTGAGCTGCCATTTGAGAAACGCGCCGCCGCCATGCTCGCCGCGTTCGAAGTTGTGAAAGCGGCGGCCGTCGAAATGAGCGCTTTGCGGCCCACGATGGCGAGGCGCGGCAATCAGCTCGCGCTCGACGATGGCGGCAGCGGATGCCGCGAGAGCCGCGTTGAGAATGCGTTTCATTCGAGGGAAGCGTACGACAAGCCGGGAGCTTGTCCTACACGCGCAGCGCCTGCTGCACGCGCGCCGACTCGCTCAGAACCTTTCCGACGAGCGCCTCATCCACGAGACCGCGAGCGGCCGCGGTCTCTAGCTCTCCGCACAATGCCGCGAGATTCCTCGCCCCGATGTTCCCCGATGCGCTCCGGAATGCGTGCGCGGCATGTTCGATCGCTTTGGCATCGCCGGCAGCAAGCCCCCGCTGCATGCTCTCCACCCGCTGCGGAAGCGTCTCCAGAAACAGCGTCGTCAGCTCGGCGATGATCGGCACACCCGATCGCTTCTCGAGCTCCCGCAGCGGCGCGAGCACCGCATCGTCGAACAGACTCTCATCGCGCTGCGCGAGGATGACCTGCTTCCGGCCCGCACGCTTCCCCTCCAACAACGCGCGGTCCGCAGTCAGCTTCCACTCCTCGGCGCTCATCAACGCTTCGAGTCCCGCGACGCCGGCGGTGAACGAAACATGAAATTCGACGCCGTCGTCGCTACGATGCGTCACCGCCGAAAATTCGCGAAGCAGATTGCGCATGACCTCCACTGCCTGCTCCGGCGGAGCCGCCAGAATCACGCCGAACTCTTCCCCTCCATAGCGGCCGACGAGATCCGTTCCCCGGAGATGGTGCAGCAGGAACGATCCGAGCGAGGACAACACGTGATCGCCGGTGAGGTGCCCATACGTATCGTTGACGCGCTTGAAGAAATCGACATCGATCATGACCAGGCTGAACACCAGCGATGCGTTGCGCTGCTTCAGCGCGACGGTGTTCGCGATTCGCTCGACAAGACTGCGGTGGGTGAGCAGTCCCGTCAGCGGATCGCGTTCCAGCATCGTTTTCAAACGGCCGGCGCGGAGGAGCCTCGAATCGACTGAGGTCAGCAGCATCTCCGGCGACACAGGTTTGCGAAGAAAGTCGTCTCCGCCGGCGGCGATGGCCTGTGTCTCCACGCCCGAGCCCTCCAGTGCGGTGAGAAACAGAATCGGCACGGCCGCATAGCGCTCCTGCTGCCGCAGATAGCGGGCGATGTCGTGTCCGGATGCAATTGGAAGCTTCACATCGAGGATGATGAGATCGGGATCGAAGGACGCCAGCCGCTCTTCGACTGTCGCCACGTCGTTGCACGGCGCCACGGTGTGTCCGGCGCGTTCGAGAATCGGGGTCAGATAGGCGATCTGATCGGGATCGTCCTCCACGATGAGAATCCGGCTGCCGCGTACCTGCAGGCCGGGCTCGAGCACCGCGCGCACTTTCCGCACGAGCTCTTCCCACTCGACCGGCTTGGTGAAGTACGCCGCACATCCGCGGCGGACGGCCTCGAGTTTCGTCTCGAATGCCTTGTCGGCGCTGATCACGATCATCGGCACGGCGCGCGGCCAGACGCGGTCCAGCAGGTCGAGGGCCGAGGTGCTGCCGAGCGTTAGATCGATGATCGCCGCCTGAGGAGGAGCCAGCTCGATCGCCGCCACCGCTTCACCATGCGTTGCGGCGCGTTGCGTAGACAGACCCTCGCGCTCAAGAATCTCCTGCAGCAGCGTTGCGGTGACGTCGTCGTCCTCGACAATCAGAATCCGAGCCCGGTGCAGCGTCTCTGGACCCTCGGAGATGAGCCGCTGCACCTCTGCATCGAACGCGTCGATCGTCCCGCGGATGCGCTCCAGAACGGGAGCCGTGAGATCCTCGCAAGTGAGACGTTCCCCTTCCGCCGCGATTCTCCCCAGCTCATCGCAGTCATAGCTCCCGGCGGATCCGTGGATCCTGTGAAATGCCGAGTGCAGCGCGTCGCGATGCAGGTCATCGGGAAAGGCCGCGAGATCTTTGCCGAGCTCGCGAAGGAGCTTCGTCTTGGCAGGAAGTGACACGTAATACCTCCGCTTTGCATCGACCTTCCACGCAGGCTCGCTCATGACAGAATCGCCCTCAGGTCATCGGGCAGCGTCATCGCGTTGAACGGCTTCGTCAGCACACCCTGTGCACCGAGGCTGCGCAGCCTCGAAAGCTCGGAAGACATCGCGCGAGCCGTGACGAAGACGACCGGAATATGCCGTGTGGATTCCTCTTCGCGCAGCGCGGCAAGCGTCGCCGGTCCATCCATCGACGGCATCATCACGTCGAGCAGAATCGCGTCGGGTTGCGCATCGCGGGCCTTCTCCACCCCATCCATTCCGTTCGCGGCCTCGATCACTTCCATCTTCCCTACATTCACAAGGCTCAGGACCGCAATCCGCCGCACGTCCTCTTCGTCATCGATGATCAGCACTCTCATGATCGCTCCAGCATTTCCAGCACGGCGTCACGGAAATCGTGGCCGCCGTTCGCGGCTTTCGTCATGAACCGCGTAGGTCCGAGGGTTAGCCGCCCGCGCTCCGCCGCATCGAGATCCCGTCCGGTGTAGACGAGCAGCGGCATCGTCCGCAGCTTTTCGTCACGGTGCAGAATCGACACGACGTCGAAGCCGTCGATGTCCGGCAGGTTGATGTCGAGCACCATCAGCTTCGGTGCCGCCTTGCGCGCCATCGCCACGGCAGCCCCTCCGGTGCGGGCGACGCGGACGAGCAACTCATCCGCGGCGAGCCGCTTCTGCAACACGTTCAGCAGCGCGAAATCGTCTTCCACGATCAGCACGTCGGGGCGTCCGCGGTCCTGGACGAAATCGCGAACGGCGTCGAGCAGCTCGCGCTCACGCCCGCGCGGCACGAAGACGGTCATGTTGTCATCGAAGCTGCGAATCGCATCGATCGAAGGTGCGACGACGATGATCGGGATCGGACGATCCGCCTGCGCGCTGCGCAGACGGCTCAAGAGATCGCCGGCCTCGGCGTCATCGGCGAGATCGACGACCAGCATCATGACGGATTGCTCCTGTCCCGCGGCGCGGACTTCGCGCCACGTTTGCAGCAGCAACACCTCGTGCCCTTCGCGATGGAGCAGCCTCCCGAGCGAGCTTCCGTCGGACGACGAGCTGAAGAGCCCGATGCGAACACCGGTCGCCGGCTTGAAGTCGAGCGGAAGCCGAACCCAGAACACACTCCCACTACCCTCCTCGCTGATGACACCGATCGATCCGTTGTGCTGCTCGACGATCGCCTTGCAGATCGCGAGCCCGAGGCCGCTGCCGCCCTTCGTCCGTGAGTCGGACGACTCCACCTGCTGGAATCGATCGAAGATCCGCTGCAGGTAATCATGAGGAATGCCTCGCCCGTGATCCTCGACGCGAAAGATGATCTCGCCATCTTCCTGGCGCGCGTCGAGTCGGACGGCCGAGCCCGGCGCGGAGAACTTCACCGCATTCGACAACAGGTTGACCAGCACCTGAACGATGCGGTCGGCATCTGCGCGGACGGTTTCTGCCGACGGCTGCACGTCGATCCTCACATCGTTCTGCACGGCAAAGGCGCGCACCGCCTCCACTGCCGCCAGCATCATTGCCCCCGCGTCGGCGCGTCCGAAGTGAAGCTCAAGCTTCCCGCTGTCCAGCCGCTCGAGATCGAGAATGTCATTGATGAGCGTGATCAACCGCGCGGTATTGCGCAGCGCGATGGTCGCCGCTTCTTCGGCGCCGGGCGGAAGCTGGCCGAAGACGCCTCCCTTCAGGAGATCGAGCGAGCCGCGGATCGAAGTCAGAGGCGTGCGCAGTTCATGGCTCACCGTCGCGATGAACTCGCGTTTCATCCGCTCCACTTCACGACGTTCGGAGACGTCCTGGATGTTGCCCGCGAGCTGCTTGCCCTCGGCCGTCTCGAATTCAAAGAGCGCGAGCTCCACGGTGATGATGCGGCCATCGCCGCGGCGCACGGACCACTCCGTCACGCGTCCCAGCGAGGCGTCAACGCTGCGCCGCTGAAACTCGGGGATGTCCGCCGGCGGCTCGGGCAGCAGCGAGATGACATCGCGCCCCAGCAGCTCTTCTTCCCTGTAGCCGAGGATGCGCTCCGCGGCGGCGTTGACGGAGGCGATGCTGCCCGATCGCGACAGCGTGACGATCCCGCTGAGCGAGCTGGCGATGATCGAGCGCATCGCCGACTCGCGCGCGCGCAGCGCCTCGTGCGAGCGCAGCAGTTCTTCCTCCGCGGAACGGCTTACCGTGATGTCGCGGAAGATTCCGCGCGTCGACACCGCACGGCCGTTCTCGAACCGGCAACTGACGTTGCCTTCGACGATCCGCCTCTCACCGCTTTTCGTTCGCAGCTCGGTGACGACGTTGTTCAATTTCTCGCCGGCGAGCAGCCGCTGGAAATGCTCGCCGCACGACGGATCGACGACATCGAACATGTTCAGCCGGCCGACTTCCTCTTTCGAGTAGCCGAGCGTCTGCAGCCACGCGCGGTTGACGTAGAGGAACTTTCCGTCGGGCGTCAGCGACTGAATCAGATCCGTCGCGTTCTCGAAGAGATCGCGATAACGATCCTCGCTCTCCGCCAGCGTCTGGGCCGTGAGCTTCGCTTCGGTGACGTCGCGGCCGGCCGCGTAGATCAATCCCTCTTCGACGTAAGGCGAAGCGGTCCATGCGATCCAGCGCACCGAGCCGTCCGCGCAGAGATAGCGATTCTCGAATCGCAGCGTCATTTCTCCGGCGCCGAGTTTTTCCATCTCCCTGATCGTCGATTCACGATCCTCGGGATGAACGAGATCGAGAAACGGACGCGTCAGCAGCTCCGCCGTCGAATAGCCGAGGATCTTCTCGAATGCGGGGTTGACGCGCTTGAAGTAACCGTCGAGGCCTGCCACGCAGAGCATCTCGATCGAGAGCGAGAAGAAACGGTCGAGCATCTCCTCGGCACGCTTCTTCTCGTCGATGTCCATATGCGTGCCGGCGACGCGGAGCGGCTTGCCGTCCGCATCGCGCGAGACCGCTTTGCCGCGATCGAGGATCCACTTCCAGTTGCCCTGCTTCGTGCGCAGCCGGTACTTGCTCTCGTAGTTCTCCGTGCGTCCCTCGAAATGCTGATCGAGGGCGCGCATCACCTGCGGCAGATCGTCGGGATGCATGAGATCTTTCCAGGAATCGATGTGCGGCACGATCTCGCTCGCTTCGTATCCGAGCATGCTGGCCCCGCGTCCGCTGATCTGCATGCGGCCCGTCGCCACGTTCCAGTCGTAGTAACCGTCGGTGCTCCCCTGCATCACGAGGCGCAGCTGCTGTTCGCTCTCCGCGAGGGCCACCTCCACTGCGCGCCGCTGCGTGATGTCGCTGGAGGCTCCCACCCAATGCTCGGCATCGGCGCGGCGGGCGCGGGAGACGACGTATCGTTCGGTGCCGTCGGGGAGCACGAAACGAAACTCGGCGTGGAAGTCGCGATTCTCATCGACTGCGGCTTTCCACGCATCGACGACGCGCGCGCGATCGCCGGGATGAATCGCGTCGAGCCACGCGAGGCCGAGGCCGAGATTCGAAGACTGGCCGGAGATCTCACCCCACGCCGGGTTCGCGTACACCCTCTGGCCATCGCGTGTGGCGAGATAGATACCGACCGGCGCGGCATCGCTGAGGAGACGGAAGCGGTCTTCGGATTCGGAGAGCGTGCGCGTCATCCGCGCGAGCCGTGCGCTCTGCCGCCGCAGTTCCAGGTATGCGACCACGTGCCGCGCCAGCGACTCGAGTCCTTCCAGTTGCTCCGCGGTCAGCGCACGAGGCTTGCGGTCGATGACGCACAGCGTGCCGATCCGTTCTCCGCTCGGCGCACTGAGCGGCGCGCCGGCATAGAAGCGAATCAGAGGATCGCCGGCGACGAGCGGGTTGTCGTGAAAGCGCTCGTCCTGCAGCGCGTCGCCGACGATCAGCGGCGCCGTTCCGAGAATCGCGTGGGAGCAGAAGGCGATGTCGCGCGGCGTCTCCGGAGCGCTCAGCCCGAAGCGCGACTTGAACCATTGGCGGTGGCGGTCCACCAGACTCACGAGTGCAATGGGCACGTCGCAGAACAGCGCGGCGAGACGCGTGATGTCATCGAACTCCTTCTCGGGAGCGGTATCGAGTACTTCATACGAGCGCAGCACATCGAGACGGCGCTCCTCATCGGGAGGAATCACCGCTTCGATCACGGCGCATCTCCCCGAAGCGGCGCAGGGAGGTGCGTCCTGAGCACGCGGTGGAGGTTCTCGAGCTTCAGCGGCTTGACGACGAATCCATCCGCGCCGAACGTGCGCGTCGCCTCGGTCAGGTAGCGGCTCGACTTGTACACAGCGCTCATGATGATGACGCGCGTGGCGGCAAGTTCGGGAGTGTTCTTGATTCGCCTGCACATCTCGCGGCCATCGATCTTCGGCATCAGGGCGTCCGTGAGGACTAGATCCGGTTGATATTGTCTCGCAAGGTCGAGCGCTTCCTCCGCCGAGCTTGCGGCGAGCACACCGTAGCCCAGTTCCGCAACGGAGCCGCTGGCGATCGCGAGAACATCCGTATCATCATCGACGACCAGCACGAGCGGCCGGATCCGCGGGGTTGCGGACGGCGGGGACGGCCGGGGCCGGACCTGCGATTCGCGGTACTGCGTCCGGCGCTCCCACATCGATGGAGGAGCGTCGCCCCAGAATGTGCGGCCATAGACGGCGGGCGCATCGCAGAAACATCGGCTGCAGTGCGGGCAGACGAGGCTGCGCGATTTGGTGACGCAGTCGCACCATGCGGCAGCGAGCGCATCAAAGGCGAGGCGGCAGGTGTGACAGTGAACGATGTAGCGGGGGAGCGTCGTCTGCATGAGGGACACGATGCACCCTCATGGTTAAGAGAAGTTTAAGCGGCGCTTACACGCGGATGAAAAAGGTCAGCTTCCGAATCGGTATCCGAAACCGCGGACCGTGTGGATCAGCTCCGGATTCTCCGGATCGGATTCGATCTTCTCGCGCAGCCGGCGAATGTAGACAGCGAGGATTTTCTCGGAGCGGATCTCGCCGTCGAAGAGGACGTCCGAGATCTCCTCGCGCGGCACGGCGCGGCCGCGGCGGGAGGCGAGGAGCTGCAGGAGCTGAAACTCCTTCTGTGTGAGGCCGGCGGCGCGGTCATCGACGAGCGCGTCGCGCAGGCCGGGATCGATGGTGATCCTGCCGGCGCGGATCTGCTCATCCGGTTCGGTGCGGCGGCCGGCGGCGCGGCGCAGGTGAACGCGCAGCCGCGCGATCAGCACGTCGACGTTGAACGGCTTGACGACGTAGTCATCGGCGCCGAGCTCGAGGCCGGTGACGACGTCGGCCGACTCTCCTTTGGCGCTGATGATGATGATCGGCGCGCTCTGCTTGCCGCGAATACGGCGCAGCAGCGTGAGGCCGTCGTCGCTGCCGAGCATCAGGTCGAGCAGGATGAGATCGAACTTCTCGCGAAGGAGCGAGGCCTCCGCGGCCGCGGCATTGGAGACCGCGCTGACGCGATGGCCTTCGGTTTCCAGAAGGCGCGCGAGAAGATGCCGCGTGACCAGCTCATCCTCGACGATGAGGACGCGAGAGGACATGTGAGAGCGATTCTAGCGGTTGACGGGAGAACGGCCGGGAAATAGGATGCAGGCGTCGTTCGTTGACAGAGATCCACAGGCGCTTAGCTCAGTCGGTAGAGCATCACCTTCACACGGTGGGGGTCAGCGGTTCGAGTCCGCTAGCGCCTACCAACGCATCCCCCTCACGCCGCTCAGGTTAGTCAGACCGAGCGGCGTTCTTGTTTGTGGCCGAATTCCTCGCCGACGAACCCTTCGATCGCTTGCTTCGTGAACGGCATTCATCCTTCAGCCGCGCGGCGCGCCGATTGCTGACCGCTCGATTTCGATCCGTTTCTGTCCGCTTGCCCACGTTGGCCAGCTGTGATGCATTGACGTCTGCTAACTTCTATCGTTGACGATCAACGTTCTTCATTACAGAGCCTTGCGCTTCGTCACTCGCGTCGTATCAACGTCGAGCGATGTTCAATCAGCAGTTGGCGCAGTCGTGCGACCGCTCTCCGCAGGCCCTCCGCGTAATTGTTCTTGCGGAACTCAGGTGCCAATTCTTCATCGATCACCGCTTTGGCTTCGGCGCTGGAGATCGCAGCCTCGAGGCCGGAGCCGAGCTCGATGCGGATCTTGCGGTCGGCTTTGAACACAAAAATGGCGAGTCCGTCGTTCACACGCCTGCGCCCTAAACCCCAACTGTTGACTGAGCGCAGAGTAAGTTCCTCCATGCCCTCACCGGCGGGCAATGCCGGCACGATGTAAATGACTGCTTGAGCAAGTTTGTCTTTCTCGAGAGCGCGAAGGTCATTCGTGAGGTTACTCACTTCTTCAGGCGAGAGAATTCCAACCTGGTCCGTTACAAGAGTGTCTGGCTTGGGGAGCACTCTCTCCGGCAAAGGTTGTGTTGTCTGGCACGCTGCAGCCAGCAACACCGCAAGCGGCGAGAGCAGAATCATTCGCTTGAGAATCATTCGCATAGTCATGCCTCCGGCTGCCGAGCGTCTGAGAAAGCCTGCACGTTTTCGGCATTGAACACACCGACAATCAACCTCTCCAGTCTACGCATCCAGCATGATCGAAGAGTACGAAGCCCTACTCCATCGAAGTAAACCTCGGAAAAAATCGCAATTTCGATTGAAAATTCGCAGGCGGTGAGATGATCCGCAGCCGCGCGATTCCCATGAAACTCACCAGAGCACTCCTCGGCCTCCTTCCGCGCAGGACGCAGCGGCGCATTCGCGAGCGAATCGAGGAGTTTGTCCTCCGCCGGCGTGCCCGGCCCCATCGCGGCCTTCCGCACCTCGGGCTATCGCCGGCGCAGGTGTATCCGCATGCGCACAACTTCTACGATGCGCTGCGCGACGCGGCCACCGCGCAGCTCCAGGGTCTCGTGATCCGGCGCGGCACTCCCGTGGCATCGCTCGGCTCGTGCTTCGCCGATGAATTTGCGACGTGCATGCGCGACGAGGGCTTCAATTACGTCGCCGCGGAATCGGACAGCTTTCCCGCTTCCGCGAATTGGGGACGTGTCTACACGATTCCCGCCTTCCGGCAGATCGTCCTCTACTCCACGCAGGACTTCGCGATGCCCGTCGAGCACTCGGCCGCCGGCTGGTTCGATCCCCTGCGCGAGCCGGAGGCCGGATGTCATGCATCGCGCGAAGAGGCCGCGGCGGCGATTCGCGCCCACCGCCACGCATCGCGCAACGCCTTCGCCGCCGCGCGCGTGCTCTTCATCACACTGGGACAGAACGAAGCGTGGGTGGAACGGCAGTCGGATCTCGTCTGGGCCCGGCGGCCCGAAGCGGATCTCGAGCGCTTCGAGCCGCGAGTCTTCTCATTCGAAGACAACGTCTCCTGGATGGAAGAGTCCCTGCGCCGCCTGCGCGACCTGAACCCCGATCTCGATATCGTGCTCACCGTCAGCCCCGTCGCCAGCTACGCGACGTTCTGCGGAGACAACGCGATCACGCAGTCGTTCGCCGCCAAGAGCGTGCTGCGCGCCGTTGCGGACCGCATCACGCACACCGTTCCGCGCGTCTGGTACTTCCCCTCGTTCGAAATGGCACTCGCGTACAACCCGCACACGCTGAGGAGCGACGGACGCCATGTCAGGCGCCCAACCGTCGATCGCATCTTCGATCTGCTGCGCTCGACGGTCGTCGACGACAGGACAAGCTGAGAGCTCGTCCCTAACCTCTAGTGGTAGGTCTTGTGGAAGAGCACCTTGCAGAGGAATCGGATCTTGTTGAAATCCGTGTCGGTGATCAGCGTGGCTCCGTGGGCGAAGCGCTGATTGCGCTGCGCGTCCGTCGCCTTGAAGGCGACGAACAACTGTGAAATCCGCTGCGCCAGCGCCACGTCGAAATCGCGATTCACCACCACCGGCCCGCCGGGAAACGGCTCCGATCGTTCCAGCGCCCGGATCTTGTCGGCATAGCGATCGAACACCGGCGCGACGACGGCGCCCGCATCGTATTCACCGCTGAGCACCGCATCGATGATCTTGTCCTGCTGCGATCCGAGGAAGCCGGACTTCGCCAGTTCCTGCACGGCGACGTGATATTTCGAGAGAAGAAGAAGCGGCATCAGATACGTGGAGGTCGAGTCCTCGTATCCGAACGCCACCTTCTTTCCCTTCAGTTGCGCGGGCGAAGTGATCGGAGAGTCTTTCCTGACGAAGATGACCGTCGTCACCTTCCCTCCCTCGCTCACGAGCGGAACTGCGCCGAAGCTGTCGTGTGCCTCGACATACTTCACCGCTCCGAGAACCGCGACGTCGACCTTCTTCTCGCGCAAGGCATCAGCGAGCGCGTCATACGTCGGATAGGCGCGGATCGCGACCTTGAGATCGGGCGCCGCGTTCATGTGTACGAGGAGCGCGGCGAAATCCTTCTCCGCGAGAGCCTGCGACGCGTCGGTGACGCCGAGGGTGAGCTTGTTCTCCGCCGCCGCGAGAGAAGCCGCAGCGCAGACGAACAGGAGGAGGGAGAGCAACTGCCTGACGTTCGTCATGATGACCTCGCAACGACAGCTCATTGTACTCGCACGTCACGAGACGTCCCCGTTACTATCGCGCGATGCAGAGTAACGACCGCCGGCGCGAAGACTGGATCGTCACCTCGCTGCTCGCGTTGCTCGTCATCCTCTCCTTCGCCAACATCCTGTTCGGCGGACGCTCGCTCGTCGTCAGCGACAGCCACAATCCGCTCGATTACCGGATGCGCGGACCGAACCCGGTGCCGATCGAGGAGTGGACGAGCCGCGGCTTCACGCTCTATCCGAATTTCAGAGATGTCGCATCGGCCGTGATGCAGACCGATCCCTCGCGCGAGTTTCTCCATCGCAGTCTTCGCCGCGGCGAGTTCCCCTTCTGGGACCCGTACCTCGGCGGCGGCACACCTTCGTTCGCGTCGCTCGTGCCGGCGTATCTGTTCCCTCCCTCGCTTCTCGTCGCGCTGCTCGGAAGCGGGCGGCTGATCCTGAATCTCTACATCCTCGCGCTGATCCTCTGCTCGGGCGTGCTCACCTGGTTCTTTCTCCGGCGGCACGTCGAGCACTGGCCGGCGGCGCTCGCGGGCGCGATCGCGTTCATGCTCTCCGGCGCCGTCATCCTGACCGCGCCCTGCGTGATCGGGCAGCCGGTCGCGTTGTTCTCGCTGCCTCTGCTCGTCACCGCACGGCTCATCGAACAGCCCGGACCGCGGCGCGCAGCACAACTGGCGCTCGCATTCGCGTTCGTGGCCACGGCAACGTTCCCGCCGGTTCTCCTGCAGATCTTCGGAATCGCAGTTCTCTATCTGATCGCATCACGGACGTCGATGCGAACCGCCGGATGGTTCCTCGCCGGCGCGTCGCTCGCGCTGGCGCTCGTAGCGTTCGTGTATCTGCCCGCCATCCAGTTGATGGCGGAGACGACGCAGATCCGCGATTACTACAGCCACGCGGCCGAGCAGGTGCTGCCGCGGCAACTGCTCCCGCAGATTCTCTCGGCACGGATCTACGGCGGCGTGAGCACCTACGCGAATCCTCCTGCCGGCTTCGAGCTCGGGCAGCACATGTACTACACCGGCATCGTCGCGTTGTTCCTCGCGGGCATCGGCGCGCTGAACCGCGCGGCACATGCACGCGCGCGCACACTGCAGCTCACCGCGATTCTCGCCGCGATTTTCGCGACGATGAAGCTCCTCGGGTTGCCGCCGCTGCAGTGGATCGCACGCGTCCCTCTTCTGCGGAATTTTCACTACGCCTCCTACCTCGGGATCGCGATCGCTTACGGAGTCGCGCTCCTCGCCGCGCTCGGCGTGGATGCATTGCTGAGCGGCCGCGCGAAGAGGTGGACGCTGCTCGTCAGCGCTTCGATGCTCGCGGCATGGCTGACCGGCCTGCGCATCGTTACGCGAGCGCGAATCGCCGCGCATCCGAACGGAGCGCGCTGGCTCGCCGACTGGCGGCTGCTCTTCACGCTGCTGATTCTTTCGGCGGTGCTGTGGTGGATCGTGCAGCAGCGGCCGCAGTGGCGCATCGCCGCCGCACTCGCGCTGACGGTGCTCGCGGCGGAAGGCGTCGGCAACAGCGTCTACCCGCGTCCGCGCCGATGGGACCACTGGTCGCAGCCGCCGCACTACATCGAGTTGATGCTCGCGCGGAACAGCGGAGGGCGCGTGCTGCCGATGCCGATTTTTCCGGCGAACACCGAGTCGGTCTTTGGCATCCCGACTCTCGACTCCATCCTGACCGCGTCGCCGCGCGTGTACGAGTTGTACCGCCGGTATTTCGGGCCGATTCCCGACATCATCCTCCGCGAGTCGACGCGCATTCCGCCGGAGCGCGTGCTCGACGCCGCGAACATCGAATACTTCGCGATCGTCTCCAGCGACAGCGCGAATCTCGCGGAGGCCGCGCGCCGCGGATACGACACGCTGTTCGCAGACGATTACATGCATCTCGTGCGGCGCAGAACGCAGCCGCGATACATGTTCACGTCACAGTACGAAGTCGCCGGCGCGAAGCAGGCGCTCGACCGGCTTCCGGCATTGCCTCCCGGAAGCGTCTTCGTCGAACATGCGCCGCACTTCCCTTCGACTCCCGGCTCCGATGCCGTACCGCAGCTCGTGAAGCTCGGACTCAACGACGTGACGATTCGCGTCGAGACTGCTCGCGCCGGCCTGCTCGTCTGTTCGGAGAGCAACATGAGCGGATGGTCCGCGTCGATCGATGGCCGTCCGGCGCCGATCCTCCCTGCGAACTACGCGTTCCGCGCCGTCGAAGTCCCTCCGGGCGCGCACACGATTCGCTTCGCATACGCAGCACCAGGGTGGAAGAGCGGCGTCGCACTCTCGATTGCAGCACTCGCGCTCTGCATCATCGGGCTGACGCGGAGACGCGCGATGCCGCTCAGCGCTTGAGCCCGAGGCGGAGGATGCGCTCGATCAACTCCGGATACGACCACCCTGCCGCTTCCGCCGCGCTCGCGAATTCTTCGCTGGCGGCGAGATCGGGATTCGGATTCGCTTCCAGAAAATACAGCTTCCCATCCTCCGACAATCGGTAGTCGATGCGGTTGTAGCCATCGAGGTCGAGGATTCTGGCGATGCGGCGCGAGGTGTTGATCACCTGCTGCCGCAGCGCCGGCGTCAGATCCTCCGCCGCCTGCTGAAAGATTCCGCGCCGCTCCTGATAGTCCGGATTGTGCTTCACGTGCGCGGTCGCGATGCGCGCTGCGCCCGGCGGAAGATTCTCGAACAGCAGCTCCCACACCGGCAGCACGTCGACGCGCGCGTTGCCCATCATTCCCGCGTACAGCTCGCGGCCGTCGATGTACTGCTCCGCGATCGCATCCGATCCGATGCGCTGATGGATGAACGCGACGCGATCGCGCAGCTTCTCGTCGTTGTCGACGATCGACGCCTGCGAAATGCCGAGCGACGATTCCTTGACCAGGCTCTTGACGATCAGCGGAAACTCGAGCGCCTTCGGCCGCACGACGCGGCGATCGCGAGGAAACACCGCGAACTTCGGCACGAGCAGATGGTGATAGGCAAGCAGCTTCTTCGACAGCGCCTTGTCGCGTGCCAGGATCAGGCCGCGCGTGTGGCATCCGGTGTACGGCACCTGCATCAGCTCGAGAAAGCTGACGACGTGATGATCGAACTCCTGCCGGCCGAGGAACTCCTCGAGGAGATTGAAGAAGATGTCGGGCTTCCACTGCTCGACCGTCTCGCGAATCAGCGTCAGCTCGTTGGCAACAGGGAGCACGCGCACGTCGTGGCCAAGCTCGCGCAGCGTCGCGACGACATCGAATTCCGTCTTCCAGACGTGCGCC
Source organism: Acidobacteriota bacterium (assembly GCA_021325515.1). GTDB lineage: Bacteria > Acidobacteriota > Thermoanaerobaculia > Gp7-AA8 > Gp7-AA8 > JAJPHC01. Next base: position 316,456 of record JAJPHC010000013.1, on the reverse strand, counting down.
TCCTGCTCGCTGTATCCCTCGCGGCTCTCGGGCGGGACGAGCGTCGGATGAGTGAGAACGGCTACGCGGAGGCGTTTCATAGGGCGAACCAGTTGCGGCTGTAGTGAAAATCCATGGTCTTGATTGCGAGCAGAATGGCGAAGTCGATCTTGAGGCGCGACTCCGGCCTCGCGACCCGCAGCTTCAGCTCGCGGCTGCGGCCGATCATGTCCTTGAGCACGTGATTGAGGGTGAACTCGTATTCACCCGTCCACTCCGAGACGATCCTCCGGATCTCCGCGCGGTTGCGCCGCAGGAAACGCGACGCGAGCTCGCGCTTCGCGTGCCGCGGATCGTCCGAGAAGAGACGCCGCAGGTCGCGATCGTAGATGTCGGGATAGCTCGCCATGTAGCGCTGATGTTTGTCGTCGTAGTACTCGCCGAGGGTCATCGTCAGCGCGGAGAGGGGATCGACGCGGCCGCGATTCTTCACGACGGGGCGCTTGCCGCGCAGCCCTTCGAGCAACGCATCGACATACTCCAGTTTGCGCAGCGCCGGCCAGCCTTCGTATCGCTTGCGCCATCCCTCATGTTGCGCGGCGAGGATCACGGCGAACGTCTCTGCGAAATCTTCCAGCGGATGGCTCTGCGCGTAATAGAGGCGCAGGTGCCGCACGTACCGCCGGCTCGCCGGATTCGGACGATAGTGCTCGGGATAGCGCTTCGATGATTTGCCGAAGAGCTCCTGCCGCTCGCTGTCCGCGGCGAGGAGGTATGCGTTGTCCAGCGCATGCCCGCACTCGTGCCGGAGGATCTTCATCATCTCGACACGCGTGCCGCCTTCCGCTTCCAGCATCTGCTTCCGCTCCAGCTTGATGAGCCGCGGATGGGCGAGGTAGAAGGGAATGGCGATGCCGGGGATGTCATCCGGAACGAACCACTCGTTGGAAAGCCAGGCATGGGGTCGGAAGCGGATGTCGCGCCGCTCCAGCTCCTCATACAGCTCGGCAAGACAATCCTCGATCCAGGTTCCTTCGATGCGCACATGCAGATCGCGCAGGCGAACCTTCAGCAGTTCCTTGTCGGCGAGGTCTTCCCAGGAGTGGCGCTTCAAGCGCGATCATCGTATCAGCGGAAGGCCGTGGGGGCGCGTGGTCGCGCGGGTACGCGGGCTCGCGGTGGTGTGATGGCACTCAGCACTCAGCACTCAGCACTCAGCACTACTCATCACTCGTCACTCATCACTCATCACTCATCACTCGTCACTAATCACTCATCACTCATCACTCATCACTCGCTCGTCCCGTGCAACAATCCTGGTGATGGCCGAGTCGTGGCGGACGCGCTTGATGCGCTGGGGCTTCAATTGGTTTCCGGCGTATCGCGGGACTGGCGGGCGGGTTACTTACATCGCGGGCGACTGGTCCGAGGTGCGGGTTCGTCTGCCGCTGAACTGGAGAACGCGGAACTACGTCGGAACGATCTTCGGCGGGAGCATGTACGGCGCGCTCGATCCGATGTACATGATCATGCTGATCAAGAAGCTCGGGCCGGACTATGAGGTGTGGGACAAAGCCGCAGCTATCCGCTTCCGGCGGCCGGGACGCGGGACTCTGCACGCCACGTTCACGGTGCGCGACGAGGTTGTGGACGAGATCCGGGCGATGGTGGCCCGCAACGGGAAGGCTGAATATCAATTCACCGTCGATCTGGTGGATGCCGCCGGAGAGATCGCTGCCAGTTGCGAAAAACTTCTCAGCATCCGAACACGGCGCCGGCCGCAGCCTGCGTCTCAGCAGAGCGAGGTGTGAAATCATTCCTCCATGCTCTGGAAAACGTTCTCTTCCGTATTCGTGACCGTCTTTCTCGCGGAGATCGGCGACAAGACGCAGCTCGCAACGATGCTCTTCGCGTCGGAGAAAGAGACGAGCAAGTGGGCGGTCTTCGGCGGGTCGGCTCTCGCGCTGACTCTCGCCGCGGCGATCGGCGTGCTCGTGGGTGCGCAGCTCGAGCGGCTCATCTCCCCTGCCACGCTGAAGATCGTGGCCGGCATCGGTTTCATCGCCATCGGCGCCTGGACGATCGCATCGCGGTGACGAGATGGCGATCGCGCTGCCGGCAAGACCGCAACTGATCACCGCCGCCGTGATCGCCGGCACGTTCGCGGCGATGCTGCTGCTCGAGCGGCTCCGGCCGCTGCGCCGCGCTCGCGAATCGAAGCTGCGCCGCACCGCGCGCAATCTAACCACCGGCGGCATCGCGCTCGCGCTGGCCACTCTCTTCACGGCGCCGCTCCTGACGCCGGTCACGGCCTGGGTCGCGGAGCATCACGCAGGACTGCTCAACCTCACCCGCATTCGAGGCTCACTGCATCTGATCCTCGGCGTTCTGCTGCTCGACTACACGCTCTGGATCTGGCACTTTCTCAGCCATCGCGTCGCTTTTCTGTGGCGCTTCCACGTCGTGCATCACGTCGACCGCGATCTCGACAGCTCGACCGCTCTGCGCTTCCATTTTGGCGAGCATGCGCTCTCGATCCTCTATCGCGCGCTGCAGGTCCTGCTCCTCGGCGTAACGGCACGCGAGCTCTGGCTCTGGCAGCTCGTGCTGTTCGTGTCGATCCTCTTTCATCACGCCAACATCGAATTGCCGATTCGCCTGGAACGCTGGCTGGTGCGCGTCATCGTGACGCCGCGCATGCACGGCATCCATCACTCCGATCATCTCAGTGAGACCGACAGCAACTGGTCCAGCCTGCTGTCAGCATGGGACTATCTGCACGGAACCATTCTGCTTTCGGTTCCGCAGAGCGAGATCACGATCGGCGTGCCGGCGTATCAGGATCCGCGCGACGTGACTCTCGGCCGCATTCTCGCGATGCCTTTCCTTCGCCAGCGTCGCGACTTTCATCGCAGCGACGGCACACTGCAGACGCGCGAGCCTGCCCCGGCGAGAGCCACGCTCACTTGACGCGCAAAGGCAACGGTTCCGCGGTCTTGTCACCGGCGAAGAGACTCGCGAGCGCCGACCTCAGCCACTCGAGCTTCTCCTTGAGGTTTCCGGCGTACTTGCGGAACGATGCCTTCTCGATCGGTTCGTAAAACGGATTCTCGAGCAGGATGTTGCCGTCGACTCGGACGTGCGGATGCGTCGCGAGCGAGTGGTCGAGCGTTTCCGGCGGCAGCCGGTTGCGATTGTAGAGACAGAGGCCGAGCGCCTTCGATGTCGGATAGAAGGCATTGAGCTTCGCCTCGTACTCGGCGATGCGGTCCGAGCCGTCGGCCTCGTCGAGCAGCCACGACATGTCGCCGGCCGCACACAGCCCCGCGAAGCCTGCATCGAGCGCATCCTGCACCGCACCATGCAGCATCGTGATCATCTTGTCGGGATCGAATGAGCCGCCCTTGAGATGGCCATCGTGCTTCGTCAGGAGCAGCAGTGCCCCGCGCGCCTCTTCCGCAGCGACGTCGATCCCGGCCGCCCGCAGCCCTTCACGAAACTCGTCCGGCGTGTGCTCGCAGCAGACGTAAAGGCATCGCTCCCCGCGGCTTAAGCCGCCGCGAAGGTATTCGATCGCGGCCGCGAGCTGTTCGTCGCGATCGTTGTAGAGCGTACAGATGTGATCGCCTTGCTGGTACTGGATGCGGGGTGATGTCGGCATGCCCTCGGGACATGCACAATTCACGCCGACCGGTGCTCACTCCTGGGGCGGATACAGCCGGTTGAACTCCGGCACATCGTGGAGCAGGTCGAGGTCGGTGTCGCGCCGCGTCCACACCGCATCGCGATACCCCGCCTGCCACGACTTCCGCAGCGCATCCATGGCCTCCTCCTTCTTCTGCAGGCGGCAGAAGAGGCAGGCAAGGTTGTAGAGCACCATCGATTCGTTCGAGCGCAACTCCAGCGCGAGGTTGGCCTCGCGCATCGCGTCCTCGACGTGCCCCAGCTCCGCGTAGTCGACCGCGAGCAGCACGCGCGCGCGCGCATCCTCCGGAATCTTCTTCAGATGCGCTTCGAACACCTGAATCCGGCGCTGCACGAAGATGCGCGACATGTCGGTCTTCGACAGCGCCTTGATCGCGTTGTGCACGGGGACGTAGATGTTGTAGTCCTCACCCGAGGCGGCGATGGCGCTCTCCGCGATGTCGAGCAGTTCCTGGAATCGTCCGGCGCTGAACAGCGCGCGGCCGAGGAGGTAGTACGCGCCTTCGCAGTCGGCCTTCATCGCGATGGCCTTGCGCACCGTTTCGACCGCGTCGTCGTATCGCCCCTCGGCATACGTGATCCAGCTCTCGGCGACGAGCACTTCCGGCGCGTTCGGCGCGATTGCGCTCGCACGGCGGCTGGCCGCCAGCGCGCGGTCGATCCAGCGCTGATCGCGGTCGTAGTGATAGTGATACTGCGCGCAGGTGTGGGCGATCGCCGCATACGAGAGCGCAAACTGCGGATCGAGTACGCCGGCATTCTCGAACATCGACAGCGAGAACTCGAGATCCTGCCGCGTAAGCCGGCGCGCGTACGCCTTGCCGCGAAGATAGAGGTCATATGCCTGCAGATTCGCGGTCGGCTTCGCCGCCAGCGCCGCCTGCTCCTGCGTCGTGAGCGTCACCCGCAGCGCCTCGGCGATCTTGCGCGCGATCTCATCCTGCAGCTCGAACACATCCTGCATCTCGCGGTCGTATCGCTCGGACCACACCGGGAAGTCGGTATGCGTGTCGACGAGTTGCGCGTTGATGCGAAGCCGCGTGCCTGCGCGCCGCAGGCTTCCGGCCAGCACATACGCGGCGCCGAGCTGCTGCCCGATCTGCGCGGGCGTCACCTGCCGGTCGCGATACGCCAGCACCGTCGGCCGGGAAAAGATCTTCAGCCCCGCGATCTTCGACAGCTCCGTGATGATGTCCTCGGTCACTCCATCGCGAAGATATTCATCCTCTTTCGCGCCGCTGAGATTCTCCATGTAGAGCACGGCGACGGACTTCTGCGCCGGCTTCGCAGCTTCGCGGTGCGAGTCGCTCCAGTCAGCCGCGCGCCGCCCGCCTGATGCGGAATCGCGCTTCAAGCGGAGAAGATCGGTCTTCAGATCCGTCGCCCCCTGATAGCGCAGCGTGCGGTCTTTCTCCAATGCCTTCGACAGAATGCGATTCAGCTCCGCCGGCAGTTGCGGATTGACCTGCTGCACGGCCTGCGGCTCGCGATTGAGAATCGCATCGAAGACGATCGCCGAGGTGTCGCCGCGGAAGGGAACGATTCCGGTGGCCATTTCGTAGATCACCGTGCCGAGGGAGAAGAGATCGGTGCGCGAATCGGTGATCTGGCCGCGGGCCTGCTCCGGCGACATGTACGCGACGGTCCCGAGCGTCGAGCCGGCCTGCGTGAGCTCGTCGCGGCGCACCGCAGTCACGTCCGTCCCCTCGAGCGTGCGCTTGAGCTCCACTTTCGCCAGGCCGAAGTCGAGGATCTTCGCCTGGCCGCGGTTGTTGACGATGATGTTCGCCGGCTTGAGATCGCGATGAACGATTCCCTTCGCATGCGCTGACTCCAGCGCATCGGCGAGCTGGATTGCGATATCGAGTGTCGTTTCGAGATCAAGGGCACCGGCGCGGATGCGCGATGCGAGCGTGTCGCCGTCGAGCAGCTCCATGACGATGAAGTGCTGCGAGTCGTGCTCCTCGATCGCGTACACGGTGCAGATGTTCGGATGATTGAGAGCGGAGGCCGCGCGCGCCTCACGCTGGAAGCGCAGCAGCGAAGGAGCATCCTGTGCGAGCTCCGCCGGCAGGAACTTGAGCGCGACGTGACGGCCCAGTTTCGTATCTTCTGCGTCGTAGACGACGCCCATTCCACCGGCACCCAGCTTGGCCGAGACCCGGTAATGAGAAATGGTTTGGCCGATCAAGGAGACATCGATCGTACGCCCGCATGCGGAGAGGGTCAAACCGCAGCGGCAACGACCTCGCGCACGCACTGCCGCAGCCAGCGATGCGCCGGGTCGGCATCGAGCCGGGGATGCCACATGAGCGAAATGGTGATCTCCGGCATGGTGAGCGGCAGGCGGAAGCTGAACATCCCGCTGCGCAGCAGGCCGGTGTAGCGCTCGGGAAGCGTCGCGATCAGGTCGGAAGAACGGGCCAGCGCCAGCGCTGCGGAGTAGCTGCCGACGATCGCGGCGATCGTTCTCTCGAGTCCCACGGCGTGCAGCGCATCATCCACGGCGCCCTTGTCGTGCGCCCGCCGCGATACGAGGATGTGCCGTCCTTTCGCGAAGCGCGCCGCGGTGATTCGTCCTTTGCTCAGCGGGTGGCCTTTGCGCACGACGCCTGTGAAGCGGTCGCGGAACAGCGCCTGCGCGCGCAGCTCGGGGCTCGTGGTCTCTGCCACGACGCCGGTCTCGAGATCGACGGCGCCTTCGCGCAGGAGCGTGCTCTCGCGATCCGTCTTCTCGATGAAGCGGAGCCGCACACCCGGCGCTTCCTTCGCGACGCGCGCGATGAGCCGCGGCCCGAAGTTCTCGACGAAGCCGTCGCGATTGCGCAGCGTGAACGTGCGTTCGAGACGCGCGAGATCGAGCAGCTCCGCGGGCCGCAACACCCCCTCGGCATCCCACACGAGCTGGCTGACGCGGTCGCGCAGCTCGAGCGCGCGCGGTGTCGGCACGAGCCCGCGCCCCGCCCGCACGAGCAGCGGATCACCCATCACGCGCCGCAGCCGCGCCAGCGCACGGCTCATGGCGGAGGGACTGAGGTGCAGCTTTCGCGCAGCCCCAACAACGCTCCCTTCCGTGAGAACAGCATTCAAGGTGATGAGGAGATTCAGATCCATCGAGCCCAGCGCCTCGCGCCCAGCGCCTCGCGCCCAGCGCCCAGCGCCCAGCGCCCAGCGCCCAATCATAGCGCCCCATGCACGAATACAGTGCAATCCGTGCGTCTTCCGCCATGACTCGTCAAGCCCTAAATTTCGTGCATGTCGAAATCAACCCTGGCGCTCACCAGCCTTTCCCTATCGATGCTGCTCTCCTCACTCGACACGAGCATCGCGAATGTCGCGCTGCCGGCACTCGCGGCTGCGTTCCATGCATCGTTTCAGCCGGTCCAGTGGATCGTGCTGGCGTACCTGCTGGCCGTCACCGCGCTCATCGTCAGCGCCGGCCGCCTCGGCGACGTTCTCGGCCGCCGCCGGCTCTTTCTCGCCGGCATCTTCACGTTCACCGCTTCATCCGTTCTGTGCGGTCTCGCTCCCTCGCTCCGGCTGCTCATCGCCGCGCGTGCGCTGCAGGGCACAGCAGCCGCCGTGATGATGGCGCTCACCGTGGCACTCGTCAGCGAGACGGTGCCCGCCGGGCAGACGGGGCGCGCGATGGGACTGCTCGGCACGATGTCGGCGGTCGGCACGGCGCTCGGCCCTTCGCTCGGCGGCCTGTTGATCGCGCAATTCGGCTGGCGATCGATCTTCCTCATCAACGCGCCGCTCGGCCTCGCCGCGCTGTTGCTCGCCGCGCGTTACCTGCCGTTCGACTGTCCCGCGCAAACGACGAAGTTCGATCATGCGGGCACGCTCCTCCTCGCGATCACGCTCGGCAGCTACGCGCTCGCCGTGACGACGCGCCACGGCCATGCGGACATCCGGCTGCTGCTCTTCGCGCTCATCGCCGCGATCTTCTTCATCGCGGTCGAGGCGAAGACGGCCTCGCCGCTGCTGCGCCTCGAGATGCTTCGCGAAACGAAGCTGAGTGTGAGTCTCGCGATGAGTGCGATCGTCTCGACCGTGATGATGGCAACGCTCGTCACGGGGCCCTTCTATCTCTCGCGCACCCTCGGGCTCGGCGCCGCGCGCGTAGGACTGGTCATGTCCGCCGGCCCGCTCGTGGCCGCACTCACCGGCATTCCCGCCGGCCGCCTCGCCGACCGTTTCGGCACCGCGCGCATGACCGCAATCGGCCTCGCCGGAATCGCGCTCGGGGCATTCGCGCAGTCGCTCATGCCTGCCGCGTTCGGCGTCGCGGGATACATCCTCCCGATCATCGTGATGACGTCGCACTACGCGCTGTTCCAGACCGCGAACAACACGGCGATCATGAGCGGCGTGCGAGGCGATCAGCGCGGAGTGATCTCCGGGATGCTGAGCCTCTCGCGCAATGCGGGACTCATCACCGGCGCATCGGTGATGGGAGCCGTTTTCGCCGCGACTGGGCTGCGCGTGACGTACGCGATCGCAGGAACCCTGATCGCCGCTGCGCTCAGTTCGTACGCATTTCTCGCGGCAACCCGATCTCGAACGTTCGGATGGCGAGGAACACTTCGCGCAGAAAAAACATCAGACTGCCGATTGAACTGATCATCGCTGCGACGAAGAGGGCCGCGACGATCTTCCCCACGGAAAAGTGCACCATCGCGCTGATGAACAGGGTCGCCACCACGAAGCAGACCAGCAACGCCGCGATCGTGCTCAAGGTGATCGCGCGATACATGAGCTTCCCGCGGTGCGCCAGCACGTCGAGCTCGCGGATCAGAGGGTGGCGCACATCGTCCGACATACCCGGCAGCCGATCCTCGAGGCGACGCGCGCGATCGATGATGCGCGCCAGCCTCCCGCTCAGCACATTCAGCAGCGACGCAATGCCGGTGAGAAGAAAGACCGGCGCGATCGCGAGTTGAATGACATGTGCGATCTCGTCGATCTCGTGCATCGGCGGATCGTATCAGGCGCCACAGGCGGCCGGAACGCCTGGTGCCTGTTGCCTCTTGCCCGCCCCCTAAGCGACCATACGCGCGGTCCTGTGCTCAACGCATTCCGCAGAGTCGCACTCGGCATCGCCGTCGTCGCAGCCGCGTCGTTGATTCTGCTTCTCTCCGATCTGCAGCATCGCGAGCGCGCCGGGCGCCTGGCGATCGCGAAGCACAAGTGGAAGCTCTACTTCGTCCAGTACAACGACGTGATCGACGTCAAGGACGCGGAAGCGGGCGTCATCAAGGGGCTGCACGAGTCGGGGCTCGTGGACGGCCGCGACTACCAGATCAAGATCCTCAATGCGCAGGGCGACATGGCCACGGTCTCGGCGCTCATCGACGCCGCCGTCACGGGCGGCGCGGACATGCTCATCACGTTTTCCACGCCGACGCTGCAGGCCGCGCTGCGCCGCGCGCAGAACGTTCCCGTCGTCTACAACTACGTCTCGTCGGGATTGAAGGCGGGCGCCGGGAAGAGCAACACCGATCATGCGCCCAACGTGACGGGCGTGAGTCTCCTGCCGGCCAACGACGAAGCGCTCGCGCTGATCAAGGCAAACTTCCCTTCGATCCACAGGCTCGGCACTCTTTACTGTCCGGCGGAGACGAACATGGTCAACGCGAAGATCGCGCTCGACGAGTCGGCGAAGCGCGCCGGCTTCGAAGTCGTCTACGTGCCGGCGGAGACGGCGACGGATGTCCCCAACGCTGCCGCCGCGCTGATGTCGCACGACATCGATGCGGTGCTGCAGATCCCCGGCAATCTGACCGCGTCCGCATTCGGCAGCATCGGCGAAGCCGCGCGCAGCTCGCACCTGCCGGTCTTCGCCTTTCAGAAGTCGCAGGCCATCGGCGGTGCGATGGTCGTCGTCGCGCGCGACTACAAGGACAGCGGCCGCCACGCCGCATTCCTCGCGGCGCGCATCATGCGCGGCGAGAACCCGAAGAAGATTCCGCTGGAAGACTTCGCCGGGACGAGTCTCATCGTCAATCTGGACGCGGCGCGCGCGCTCAACATCACGCTTCCGCCGCCCCTCGTGCGCTCGGCCAAAGAGATCATCGGAGAGACCAGTGGAAATCGTTAAAGAGAAAGCGGGCGGCGTCGTTCTTCTCCGCCTCTCGGGCCGCCTGGACAACCACTGGTCGGTACCTCTGGACGAGGCGCTGCACGAAGTGGAGCGCGAAGGCGCGCGCCACGTCCGGCTCGATTTTTCCGGCGTGACGTATCTCAGCTCGGCCGGCGCGAGCATCCTGATGAAGCACCATCGCGACGCCGCGGCGCTGCAGGGATCGCTGCAGATCGCCGACGCGTCGGAGCGCGTCCGCGGCACGCTCCGGCAGATGGGCTTTCTGGAGCTTCTGCTCTCCGGTTCGTCCGGCGCGGCGATGCAGCGCAGGACTCTCTCGATCCCGCTGCCGCTCGAATCCGAACGGGCAACCTACGAGAGCCGCATGCTCGATGGAAAAGCGTCGATCTGCTCCGTCGCCGGCCGTCCGGAAATGGATGGCCCTTCGACGCCGATTTCGGTCTACCGCGATGTCGTCGCGCTCGGCGTCGGCGCGCTCGGAGCAAGCGAAGAGGAATGCCGGAGCCTCGGCGGTGAATTCGTCGCAGCCGCGGGAGGCGCCGCCTTCATGCCGACGGATGGAACGGCGACACCCGACTACATGCTCAGCACCGTCGGACTGGTTCCGAAGGTTCAGGCGCTCTACGCGATCACCATCAAAGGAATGCCGAGCCATCAGCTCCGCTTCGAAGCCACGGCGCCCGACGCCGGCGTCCCGTTGACCGACATCGTGCGCGCCTGCGCCTCGCTGGCCGGAACGCCGTCGGTGGGAATCGTCATGGCGGCGGAGATTGCGGGGTTGATCTGCGCGCGCAGGCGGCGGCCGCCGGCCGCGCAGTCCTTCGACTTCCCCGCCGTTCGTGAATGGCTCTCGTTCGTGCCGGAACGCGAGTACGCGCGGTTCAGCAGCATCGTCGCCGGCGTCGCTTCATCGTCGCCTAACCAGACGTTGCAGCCGTTCCTCCGGCCGATCGGCGATGGGTACCAGGGCCACTTCCACGCGGTGGTGACCGCGTTCCGATCGCTGCCCCGCGGCAAACTGCCCCTCGCCGACATCGTCTCGGCCTCGCTCCAGCCGCGCAGCGTGTTGTCCGTAGTCCATCTGCTGCGCGACGACCGTCCCATCGAAGGGGCGGGCGAGAGCGAGTTCCAGCGCGGCGCCTGCTGGGTGTATCCGATCGCCGAAGGAGGAGCCGCGTGACGCTCCTGCTTTCGGCCTGGACGATCGGACTGATCCTCTCGCTGCTCTCCCTCGGCGTCTACATCAGCTATCGCGTCTTCAAGTTCGCCGACATCACCGCCGACGGCTCGATCACGTTCGGCGCCGCGGTCGCCGCCTCGATGCTCACCCACGGCGTCCATCCGGTGACCTCCAGCATCGCAGCCTTCGCCGCAGGCTGCGCCGCCGGCCTCTGCACCGGCATCCTGCACACGCGTTTCAGGATCAATCAACTGCTGTCCGGCATCCTCGTGATGACCGCGCTCTACTCCATCAATCTTCATGTGATGGGGCAGAGCAATCTGCCGCTGCTCTCCGTCACGACGCTCACGACGTACGCGCAGGATCTCGGCCGCTGGCTCACCGGCCACGACTCGGCGACTCTCTTCGGCTGGCCGGTGAGCGCGCGCGACGCCGGCTCTCTCGTGCTGTCCGCCGCGATCGTCTTCATCATCGCGCTCATCGCCTGGCTCTTCTTCAACACGAACCTCGGCAGCGCGATGCGCGCCTCCGGCGACAACGAACAGATGATTCGCGCCCTCGGCGTCAGCGTCGAGAACATGATCGTGCTCGGCCTCTGCATCTCGAACGGCCTCGTCGCATTCGCCGGCGCTCTGCTCGCGCAATATCAGGGATTCGCCGATGTGCAGATGGGCATCGGCATGATCGTCTGGGGGCTGGCCAGCGTGATCATCGGACGCGCGCTGACCGGCACCGACAGCGCCGGCGCCGCGCTCACCGGCACGATCATGGGCTCCGTGCTCTTCCGGCTGATCATCGCGGTCGCCCTCCGCTGGGGTCTCAATCCGAACGATCTCAAGCTCGTCACGGCGATCTTCGTCTTCGGCGCTCTCGTGCTGCCGATGCTGATGCAGAAAGTGAGAAGCCATGCTGCAGCTTCGTGAGTTGCGAAAGACGTTCTTCGCCGGGACGCACAACGAGGTGCGTGCGCTGCGCGGAGTGTCGCTGCAGATCGACGACGGGTCGTTCGTGATCGTGATCGGCACGAACGGCTCGGGCAAGTCGACGCTGCTCAACGCGGTCGCGGGAAGCTTCTACGTCGATCAGGGGGCGATCAACATCGCGGGAACGGACGTCACGCGCTGGCCGGAGCATCGCCGCGCCGCGATGATCGGCCGCGTGTTTCAGAATCCGTTCAGCGGTACGGCGCCTTCCATGACCGTCGCCGAGAATCTCGCACTCGCCGCGCGGCGCGGCCTTCGTCGCGGACTGGGACGCTTGCTGCCGGCGCGCATTCACACCGAACTGCGCGATCGCGTTGCGACACTCAACATGCAGCTCGAGAATCGGATGAACAATCCGATCGGCACACTCTCCGGCGGACAACGCCAGGCGCTCACGCTGCTGATGGCGACATGGCGGCGCCCCGATCTGCTGCTGCTCGACGAGCACACGGCGGCGCTCGATCCGAAGAGCGCCGATCAGATCGTCCGGCTCACGGAGCAGATCGTGTCGCAGCACCGGCTGACGACGCTGATGGTGACGCATTCGATGCAGCAGGCGGCGACGCTCGGCGACCGCATCGTGATGATGAATCAGGGCAGCGTTCTCGCCGATTACCGCGCCGCGGAGCGCCGCCACATTCGCGCCGAGGATCTGGTGCGGCGATTCGATGAGATCAGGCGCGATGAACTGCTCGATGCCTCGGCGGCGGAGATGCTGCGCGCGCAATACTTGTGAATGGATGTCAGAATGGGAGGATAGGACTATGGGACCTATAGGACCTATGGGACCTATAGGCGGCAACGTCACCTTCCGCCTATAGGTCCCATAGGTCCTATAGGTCCCATAGTCCCATTCCCCCATCCATGACTGACGAGCGCCGCGCTGCACCACGAATGTCGCTGCCTGCCGGTGTCGAGGCGAGCATCGGAGGAGTGCGCGTGACGCTGATCAACGTCAGTACGATCGGCGCGCTCCTCGAGCATCAGGATCGATTCACGATTCTCGGCGCGCGGATTCACCTTCAGTGGCAGGGACGCGAGGCCGAGCTTCCGGCGAAAGTCGTCCGGACTGCGATCATGGGTCGGCGTGAAGGGCGCGTCGTCTATCACACCGGCATCCAGTTCGGACCATCTGATCCAGCGAGCGAAAGCCTCATCGAGGCGATCGTCCACAGCGCAGAGCCTCATGTGCAGCCGGCCGCCGAGCCGCAGTTTTCGGGCGACGACACCTGGACGCGCCGGATCCGGACGCCGCTGGCCGCGGACGAAGGGGAGGACACGTGGGTCCGCCGCATCAAGACACGCGCGACAAACGACGATAATGGCTCGCCATACATCCGTTTTCATCTCACGCCGTCAGGATGGACGAAAGAATTTGTCACCTCCCCCGCTCAGCCTCACGACGGTTTCACCGTTGCGCGCGACGCCGCCGATTCCGCCGCGCTGCAGCGCGCGTTCGAGAACGCCGACGATGAAACGCGTTACCGCCTGCAGTGCGCGATCGCAGCGAAGCTCGGATAGACCCTCCCCGGCGTTACAATCGGCGAGGGTCTCCGAAACATTAGGAACATGGGCCGCGATTCACCGTCCTATGGATTGGGAATCGACAACTTGCCCATCAGAATCAGCAGTTCGATCAGCAGTACGTCCATGAGCTTTCTCCTTTCCGGAGAGAGCAGTCCTGGATCGAGCGATTCGGTTACACACGGTCCTGCGATCATGCGAGAGGAAGATGGCGAGACCACTCAAGGCTGCAGGGGCTGAAGAGCACACGGCGGCGGTCTACGCCGGCGTCTACAGGCTGCTGGAGTATGTGGCGGCGATCCGGTTTCACGTGCCGCGCGAGGACGTCCGGCCGCTCGTGCATGACGTCTTCGTCTCTTATCTGCGGAATCGCGACCGCATTCGCGATGAGCGCTCCTGGCTCGTTGCCGCCATGTACAACGCCTGCCGCGACTACCTGTCAGCGAAGGTGCCGGCATCTCTGGTGTCCGATGCGAGTATTCCCCCCGATCCGGTCGCCGAGCGGGCCGACCTGGTGGCTGTCCTCGGACAACTGTCGAGTCAGTGCCGCTACGCTCTGCGACTTCGGTTTGTCGAGGGATACTCGACCGAGGAAGCCGCGACGCGGCTCGGGACGAACGCCAACAACGTCAAACAGATCGTCCATCGTTGTCTCGCGCGGGCCCGCGCGCTTTTCACGCGAGGTTCCAGTTGATCCATCGTCATCTCACCGATGAAGAGCTTCTGCTCGTGCTTGAGGAGGAATCGCCTCCCCGGCCGGACTGCATTCAGTGCAGCGAGCGGCTCGACCAGATGGCCGACTGGCTGGACAAGCTCCGGAAACCGGAGCTGTGGGATGAGGTACCAATGACGGTCACGCCACCGCCGATGTCGAACGATCTCGCCGGCATCATCGCACTCGACGTACGGCTTCGTTCCGAAGCGCAGCAGGCGCATGAAACGATCGAGCAGCTCGACGCGGTTGCAATCGCCGACTGGCCGGAAACGCTGCGCAATCTTCCGCAGAGCAGCGGCCTGGCAGCCGCGCTGATCGATGCCGCCCGCGCACGCTTTCACCAGTCACCGCGCGACGCGCAGGCGATCCTCGATCTGGCAGCGAAGGTCCTGGCGGTGATCAAGCCTCCGGCCGTCAGCACGGAGGCGGAGCTGTACAAACAGCGCGCGAATGCGTACCGGCTGCTCGGCGACTTTCACGCCGCGCTGGCTGCCATCGATCGCGCGGAACAGCTCTATCGCACACTGCCGGTGCCGGCCTACGACCTGGCGTTCGTCGCCTGGTGCCGCGGAAGCATCTACTCGACGATGAAGCGCTTCAGCGAGGCGAAGCGCGAGCTGCAATCGGCGGCGAAGACGTTTCAGGCCTACGGAGACGAGATTCATCTCTCCCATGTGCGCGGCGTGGAAGGCGTGGTGCTCTACGACGAAGGCGATATCGCCGCGGCGCGCGAGATCTTCCGCGAAGTCGCTGCCGCCGCCGACCGCTTCGACGACATGGAATCGCTGGCGCGGCAGTATCACAACATCGCCAGTTGCGATCTGCGCCTCGGCGACTTCGCCACGGCGCGTGAACATGCGGAGCGGGCGACCACGCTCTACGAGCAGCTCGAGATGCCGAGCGAAGCGGTGCGCCTGCAATGGAGCATCGGCGACGCTCTGTCAGAGACCGACCCTGACAAAGCGCTGCACTATCTGCGCGATGCCGCGTCGCGATTCGAACAACTCGGAATGACCGCCGATGCCGCCATGGCTCATCTCGACACGCTCGGCATCCTCCTCGCGCAAGGCGACACGGCAACGGTCGCGCAGCTGGCCGCACACATTGCCGCGCTCTTCACGCGCGAGGGGATGCAGATCGACGCCGCACACGCGATCGACTATCTGCGCCGCGCCGTCAATGGCAACGAAGCCACGCCGGCACTCGTCCGATATGTCCACGACTACGTCGAACAACGCGTGCGCGGCGACGAAGTGACGTTCGAGCCGCCGCTGCAATGAATCGTCAGGGTTTCGGCGGCGTCATCCCGTCATCCAGTGTGATGACCCTGATGACCTTCTTCAGGTACCGGACGATTCGTGTGATTGGATCGCGCGGATCATCGCGCTGCGCGGCAACGGCCGGCGTGCTCAGCAGAACAACACTTGTGAGGAGTGCTACCGCAAACGTCTTCCTTGTCATTTCGCCCTCCGTTTTTTTTCAAGAGGGCGCGCACTCTTCAGACAGGGAGTGACGGGGAGGAAAAAACCCCTACCGTGATTCGCGAGGAATGGATCGGCGGCTTCTCAATACGAACGGAGAAGGTTGTGGCGCGAGGGATTCGCGCACGCCGGCTATAACGGCAGGAACAGCAGCTCTGGCTCTTCGGGCAGTCGCCTCACGTACTCGCGCACATGCCGCACGACCTTCGCCGTCGCGGCACGCGACTGCAGCGCTTCGGCGAGATAGGCGACCGCGGTCAACGCGCGTGTGCTCGTGCTGAGGCCGGACTCCGCGAGACGCGTGCGCAACGCGAGGCAGATCGCGATCGCTTCGTCGAAGCGTTCCATCGCCACGAGCAGCTCCGCCCGTTCGAGATCGAGCACGTTGACTTCCGACATCATCGAGAACGTCTCGAGCTCGGGTCGGACCGCCTCCAGCGCCCGGAGCGCCTCGGCCGCGTCGCCCGCCACCATCAGCAGTCCCGCGATGTTCCACCGGTCGCGCAGCGCCTCGGTCGCCGAGCCGAGCTCCTGATGCAGCACCGACGCAAGGTGATAGTGCGCGATCGCCCTCCCGGTATCGCCCAGCATGCGATAGCAATAGGCGAGGTTCCCCTCCAGCGTCGCGCGAGCCTGAAGGCTCAGCGCATCGCCATGATCGGCCTCCGCTTCGCGCAGACGCTCGATCGCTGCCCGATACTGGTGGCGGCGCGCCAGCATCTGCACACCCGTGATCACCGCCAGCACGACGCGCTCGACGTCTCCATACTCACGGAACACCGCCGCCGCCCATCGCACGAGCTCCTCGCCCTCATCGATTCGATCCAGCGGCCGCAGCGCGAGCGCTCGCGTCAGCGCGACGCGCGCACGCTCGTAATCGCCGCCGATGCACTCTTCGAATGCGAGATCCGCGCGATCACATGCGGCCAGCGCCTCATGGAATCGCCCGACGTAGAACAACCCATACGCGCGCTCGCGCCACGCGGTGCCGAGCAACTGCCGCCGAGTCTCCTCCAAGTATTGCGACGCGTCGAGATGCTCCGCGACATCGACCGCCATCGCGGTGATCTCCAGCGCGTCCGGCGGCATTCGATCGAGTGCCGCGTACGATTGCGCGGAGAGTTTCCGCGCGAGCCCCGCACTGCGCCACTCCGGATGCTCGTTGAGCCGCGCCATCCAACCATCGCGCTGTCCGTCGAGCAGCAGGCGCAGATTCGCGTCCGCGGCCTCGTCTTCTTCTTCCACCAGAACCGCCACGCCGCGCAAGGCCGCGACGATCGCCGGATCCGGCTCGCTCTCATTCTCCGCGCTCCACACGTCCTCATCGGCAAGCGCTGCGAACAGTTGTTCGTCGGTCAGGTTCATGAATGCACCGTCATGATCCGCCGGTACGTCTCGCGTACACGTTGCAGACAGTTGTGGATCAGCTTCTCCGCGTAGCGGCTCGTCGTCTCCAGCACGTTGGCGACATCCGATGCCGAGCGGCCTTCGAAGTAATGAAGGTGCAGCGTCTCGCGGCAGCGCTGCGGAAGATAGCCGAGCGCCTGCTTCACCGTCATGCGCAGCGCGACCTGTTCCGCGAGATGCTGGGAACAGGGATCGGCGCGCTCGACGACATTCTCCGGCAACTGCTCCGTGCGCGAGTGCATGCGCCAGTAGTGCCGGCTTGCATTGCACACCGCCGCCACGAGCCACGCGCGCACATTCTCGACACGCCGCCCGCTCTGCAGGAAGGAGACGAACACATCCTGCAGAAGATTCTCCGCATCGGCATCCGGAACGCGGAATTTGTTGATCGCGACATGGAGGAGCAGGCGGCGGTGCTCCAGATAGAGCGCGGCAGGATCACGCTCTGTCCCAGGGACAGGTTCACATTGCGAAGGAATGGGCATCGCTTCGAGCACAGGGTTTCCTCGAACACGACCGCTGAAACTTCCGGAAGTATCTCATGGCTGGAGCCCTTCGATGTTCTTTCGCCCATCTTCCGGACTTCTTTCGCCGCGCTCACGAGAATCGGATCGTGAGCGTCGCAATCGCCATACCATCCGATCTCGAGCGCGCCCGCGCGATCATCACGCGCGGCCGCCGCATCGCACGATTCTTCAACTTCGACTGGGTCGCGTTCCGCATCGCGCGCCATCCCTCCCGCGATCTCGCCGACCTCGTCTCCGGTCTCGGCGGACGGCTCGTCTCCGAGGAGGCGAGCGACGTCGCATCGGCGCTGATCGAGCTCACCTGCCGGGAGCAGGCACGGTTCCTCGTCATCGGCCGTTCGCGCAGGCCGCGCCTTCTCCGCTGGCTTCGGCGCGGAACGACCGAGCGTCTTCTCGGTGCAACGCGGCCCTTCGATGTCGTGATCGCCAGCGAAGGAGCGGAACAGTGAGCGAGATGCAGAGGATCCGCCGCCTCATCATCGGGCCGCCGCGCGACGTCAACGACCCGCAGATCTTTCATCATCTCTCACTCGTCGCCTTCTTCGCCTGGGTCGGCCTCGGGGCCGATGGTCTGTCGTCATCCGCGTATGGACCGGAAGAGGCCTACAAGACGCTCGGCGGGCACTTTCACCTCTCGATCATCCTCGTGGGGATGACGGCGATCACGATCACGGTGATCGCCATCGCGTATTCGAATCTGATCCAGCACTTTCCGGGCGGCGGCGGCGGCTACCTCGTTGCCTCCAAGCTCCTCGGCAGCCGCGCCG
This sequence comes from Acidobacteriota bacterium, assembly GCA_021325515.1. GTDB lineage: Bacteria > Acidobacteriota > Thermoanaerobaculia > Gp7-AA8 > Gp7-AA8 > JAJPHC01. The sequence continues at coordinate 298,082 of JAJPHC010000013.1, read as the reverse complement.
GCGTCGTCTCCGGTTGCGCGTTGCTCGTCGACTATGTACTCACCATCACGGTGTCGATCGCCAGCGCATGCGATCAGATCTGGTCGTTCCTGCCGCGTCACTACAGCACGTACAAACTGCCTGCGGAATTCGCGCTGATCCTGATCCTGATCATTCTCAATCTGCGCGGCGTGCGTGAGTCGGTCAGCATCCTGACGCCGATCTTCATGCTCTTCATCGCCACGCACGTCATCGCCATCTTTTACGCGATCGGCTCACATTTCGCTGCACTCCCGTCGGTCTTCCGCGATGCGTCGATCGACTTCCACACCTCGGTGCGCACCCTCGGCTGGGGACCGCTCGCACTCCTGCTGCTACGCGCGTATTCGCTCGGCGGCGGCACGTACACTGGAATCGAAGCCGTTTCCAACGGCGTGTCGATGTTGCGCGAGCCGCGCGTCCGCACCGGCAAGCGGACGATGGCGCTGATGGCGTTTTCGCTCGCGTTCACCGCCGGCGGCATCATGTTCGGCTATCTGCTCACGCGCTCGACGCCGGCCGCCGGCAAGACGATGAACGCCGTGATGCTCGAGCGCCTCTTCTCTTCGTTCCACGGCGGACCGGCGTTCGTGATCATCAGCCTCGCCGCGGAAGGACTGCTGCTGATCGTCGCCGCACAGGCCGGCTTTCTCGATGGGCCGCGCGTGCTGGCGAACATGGCCGTAGACTCCTGGATGCCGCATCGCTTCAGCCAGCTCTCCGACCGGCTGGTGACGAAGAACGGCATCTACCTGATGGGCTTCGCCGCGATCGCGGCGCTCGTCTACACGCGCGGCGACATCGGAATGCTCGTCGTCATGTACTCGATCAACGTCTTCATCACATTCTCGTTGACGGAGCTCGGGATGTCGCGGCACTGGATCAAGGATCGCGCGAAGGAGCCTCGCTGGAAGAGCCAGCTCGCGATTCATGGCACCGGTCTCGTGATGTGCCTCAGCATCCTCGTCGTCATCATCTTCGAGAAGTTCGAGAAGGGCGGATGGATCACCGTCGTCGTCACGAGCATCGTGATCGCGTTCGCCTTCTGGGTACACCGCCACTATCAGGCCGTTCGTGAAGGGCTGAAGCGGCTCGACGACATCCTCACGACGGTGCCGCTGCCGCGGCAGATCGAGCAGGTCGAGCCGTCGGCGCTGGAGAAGAATCAGCCGACCGCGGTCATCAGCGTCGCCTCCTTCTCGGGATTCGGACTGCACCAGATCCTGTCGATTCACAAGTCGTTTCCGGGGTACTTCAAGCAGTTCATGTTCGTCTCCGCGGCGGTGGTCGACTCCGGCACGTTCAAGGGGGCGGAAGAGATTGACCGGCTCGAACAGGAGACGGAGGCGCAGCTCCAGAAGTACGTCGCGTGGACGCAGGCGAACGGCCTGAAGGCCGACTACCGCATGGCGGTGGGAACCGAGGCGGTGGCGACGATCGAGGAGCTGTGCGTCGCGCTTGCGGCTGAGTTCCCTCGCGCGATCTTCTTCATGGGACGGCTCATCTTCCGCGAAGAGAAGTGGTACCACCGCGTGTTGCACAACGAGACGCCGCATGCGATTCAGCGGCGCTTGCAGTTCCAGGGAATTCAGGCGATGGTGTTGCCGATCCGAGTGTTATGAGGCGCGCGGGCCGATTCGTTTTCGCGCAACTGGTCGTCGTCATGGTCGGTTGGGCTGCACTTCGCGGCGGATCCAATGCCGCCACGGTGGGCTACATCTTTCTCGTGACGATTCTCGCTGTCGCGCTCTGGACCGATCTCGCGACGTCGCTCGTCAGCTCGCTCGTCGCCACACTCTTCTACAACTACAACTTCCTTCCGCCGCTTCATACGTTCACGATCTCCGATCCGTCGAACTGGATCGCCCTGACGACGTTCTTCTCCGCATCGGTCGTCGTGACGCGTCTCGTGGTACGAGCGCGGTCGCTGGCCGAGAGCGCGGAGGCGCGCAGACGGGAGGTCGAGGCGCTTTACGCGCTCAGCGTCGATCTCTTCACCGCCACGAACCGCGTCGGTGCCCTCGGCGAAGCGACGACACGCGTGCTGACCAACGCCGGCGCGAGCGGCGGCGGGCTCGTGCTCTTCGGCATCAGTCCCTACGATCAAAAGGTCATCTCCTGGAGCGGCTCGAAGGAAGAGGAGATCGAAGATCTCATCGCCGGCTCGGGACGCCACGACCGGCCCGTGGAGTTTCCTGCGGCACATGGCCGCGATGTCTATCTGCCGCTCAACATCGGCGGAAAGGTGATCGGCGTGCTCGCTGCGCGCGGAACGAAGGCGACGCTGAGCGCACTCGAATCCGCCGCGACACTCGTCGCGCTGGCCGTCGAGCGCGAGCGATTCCTCGCCGAGACGGCGCACATGCAGGCGCTGGAAGAAGGAGATGCGCTGAAGACGTCGCTGCTGCGCGCGGTCTCGCACGATCTCGCGACGCCGCTCACTGCGGTCGCACTGCAGATCGAACGGCTGCGATCGCTCGTCGATGGCGACGCGCTCGGCGTCGTGCACGACATCGCCGAGCACACCGGGCGGCTGCGGCGCCGCATCGAGAACCTCCTGGCGATGGCGCGGCTCGAGGCGCGCAGCGTGATGCCGCATCCGGAGCCGACACCTGCGGCCGATCTCTTCCGCTTCGCACGCGAGCATCTCCCGCTCGTCGCGCAGCATCGGCGGCTCGAGATCCAGGTCGCGGCGGATTGCCCGGAGATCTTCGTCGATCCATCGCTCGCGCTGGAGATCCTCGCGAATCTGATCGAGAACGCGCATCAGGCGGCGCCGGCCGGAACTCCGATCGAGCTCTCCGCATTTCGACATCCGCTGGAGCACGACCGCGTGCGGCTGGAGATCGCCGATCACGGACCGGGGCTGCCGGTGGAACTGCCGAGTGACACGTCGCGGCGCGGGCTCGGACTCGAGATCGCGCGCAGTCTCGCCAGCGCCAGCGGCGGCCAGGTCACGCTCGCCAATCGCCCGGGCGGCGGCGCGATCGCACGCATCGATCTTCCCGCGGCTCTGCTGCCGATGGTCGCGGAAGAGGTACCCGCATGACCGCGCGCATTCTCGTCGTCGACGACGATGAGGGCATTCGCAAGGAGCTCGAGCAGCATCTCGGCTTGCACGGATTCGATGTGACGACGGCCAGCGACGGCGTCGACGGTCTCGTGCAGTTCGCGATTGCGCATCCCGATCTCGTGCTCTCCGATCTCGCGATGCCGCGCGCCGATGGCTTCTGGCTGATTCAACGGATCCGCGAGAAGAACGCGACGCCGATCCTCGTGCTCTCCGTCCGCGGCGGCGATGTCGACAAAGTTCGCGCTCTCGACCTCGGCGCCGACGACTTCGTGGTGAAGCCGTTCTCGACGCCGGAACTGTTGGCCCGCGTGCGCGCACAATTGCGCCGCGCCGGCGCACCGCAGCGGATGCAGCTCGAGTTCCCCGATCTCATCATCGACGTGGAGCGCCACAAGGTGACGCAGGGAGAGCGCGAGGTGCGGCTCACGCCGACGGAGTTTGCGATTCTCGAATTGCTGGCGCGCCGCGCGGGCCGGCCCGTGTCATTCGACGAGATCGTCGCGAATGTCTGGAACGGAGCGCCGGGCACATCGAACGATGCCGTGCGTGTACATGTCGGCGCGCTGCGGAGAAAGCTCGAGCCGGACAGCTCCAATCCGCAATACATCGTGACCGAGCCGTGGATCGGATACCGGTTCATCGCCGAGCCGGTGTAGACCTCTTTCGAAAATCTTTCGCGTTTCCTCCGGACTTGCTGTGCGGATCCCGGTTTCAATGAAGCGTGATGAGCGTCGGCGCGGCCATTCGCATCACGTCCGCGAGCGAGGATGTCGTCATCCGCCATGCGGCGGAGCTGGCAAAGTCGCAGGGCGTTCCCTGCTACATCATCTCGATCGTCAGGTCGCTGCCGTATCACGCCGTCACGCCGGACGACGAGGATGCGGTGCGGCACAACCTGGAGCTGATCGCCGACCTTCGACTATCTCCCGTGATGCAGGAGGGCGACGAGATCGCGCAGACGCTGCTCGACGTCGCGCGCGGCTTTGCGGTGCGGACGCTCTTTCTGCAGAACGGCTCGCGGCACGGCCGGGGAAGGACGATCGCGGAGAAACTGCTGTATCTCGATCCGCCGTTCGACGTCGTCGTCGTGGGGACTGCAGCGAATGGTTAGTGACGGGCGTAGGACAAGCTCTCAGCTTGTCCCTTCTTTTCCTGGACCGGTTCCGCAACTCGTACCACAATGGCATTTCATGAGCTATGTCTTTCTCGCGCTGGCGGCGGTTCTGGAGATCACGGGCTGCTATCTCTTCTGGATGTGGGCGCGCATGGGCCGCTCGCCGCTGCTGCTCATCCCGGCGCTCGTCATCCTCGCGCTCTTCGCCTTCTCGCTTACGCGCGTCGACGTCGCGTACGCCGGCCGTGCCTTCGCGGCCTATGCCGGGATCTACGTCATCGCGTCGCTGACCTGGCTTCTCCTCGCGGAACGCGCCAGGCCGACGCTGGCCGATCTCGCCGGCTCCGCGCTGTGCCTCACGGGAACGATCGTCATCGTCGCTTCGCGATAGCGCGCATCGGAGACATCATGAGAAAGCTGCTGGCACTGCTCTTTTTCACGTTGAGCGCGAGTGCCCAAACGATCTCGCTTCACGGGTGGGCCGATGCCTATCGCGCCTGGAACAGCGATAATCCCCATCCCGCGCTGAACTTCTTCAGCGGTGTTGGAACGACGGCGCACCGCGCGAACCAGCTCGCGCTCAACGTCGCCGCGATCGACATCGCGAAAGAGCCGAAGCCGTTCGGCTTTCACGTCACACTCGTAGGCGGCGACTCCGCCGATGTCGTCCACGCCGGCGAGCCGCACCGCGGCGCGATTCGCAATCTCTATCAGGCATCGATGTCCTACAACGCCGGCAAGCTAGGACTCGAGGCAGGGATCTATCCGTCGCACATCGGGTTCGAGACGTTCTTCTCCAAGGACAACTGGAATTACACACGGGGCTGGCTGGCGGAGCTCTCGCCCTATTACGAAAGCGGCATCAAGGCGTCCTACGCGATCAACGACCGCTGGTCCGCTCAACTGCATGGATTGAACGGCTGGCAGAACGCCACGGCCCATGCACGCAAGGCGATCGGCACCCAGCTCGCGTTCAGCGGCGCGCGTCTGTCGGCGTCGTTCAACACGTACGCCGACTCGCGCCGGAAGTTCGGCGACCTCGTCGCGACGTGGAAAACGACCGATGCCCTGACCCTCGGCGGCTCGCTCGACCACGGTCATGACCCTGGCGCGCAGTGGATGGGTGCCGCCGCGTTCGCACGCTACGCGCTGAACGATCGCCACGCATTTGCCGTACGCGCCGAACGCTTCCGCGATCCGCAGGGGAGCATCAGCGGCACTCCGCAACGGCTGCGCGAAGGGACGCTCACGTATGAGATCCGCCAAACGCGGCACGTGCTCCTCAAGCTGGAGGCACGGCGCGATCACTACCTCTCGACGACGCAGACTCTGGCGATCGCAAGCGCGGTCGTGATGGATTGATCGTGCAGGCGGCCGCGGCTCACGTTCGCGATTTGTTCAAAGCCACCGCGGCGCGAATCAGCGCCGTCAGCGCCTTCTCGTTGATCGTGTCGCCTTCGCGAAAGTCGATCGCTCTCCGCGTATTTCCCTCGAGGCTGGAGTTGAAGAGTCCGGCCGGGTCCTTGAGCGACGCGCCTTTGGCGAACGTCATCTTCACGACGCTCTTGTAGACCTCGCCGGTGCAGATCAATCCGCCGTGGGACCAGACGGGAACGTTCCACTTCCACTCTTCGACGATGCCGGGATCGGCCTCTCGGACGATCGCCCGCAGCCGTGCGAGCATCTCCCCGCGCCAGTCGTCGTATTCGCGGATCCGCGCGTCGATGCGCGCCGAGGCCGGGGTGTCGTCGGATGCCGTACGTTTTTTCGAGCTCATGCGTTATGGTCTAACCAGCGCCTGCATCTGTGATTTTACGGCGGCCTGGGTCTCGGAGGCGACGATTTTCTGCAGCGCCTCGCGCGCTTCTTTGGTGTCGATGCCGGCCAGCGATTTGGCCGCGGCGATGCGCACCGCCGGCGATCCGAACGCCGTGCGCTTCGACGCGATCTCCACCAGCACCGGCACCGCGTCGGCCGAGCCGATCTGCCCCAGAGTCGCGATCACCATCTCGCGGACGGCATCATCGCCCCCCAGGCGGCGCGGCCGCGCCATCTCGATCAGCGGCCCAACCGCGAGATCCGCCTTCATCGCACCAAGACAGATCAGCACTTCGTGAAGCGTCTCGCGATCTTTTTCGACGAGCGCTTCGACGAGGAGCTGTTCCGCCTGCTCGCCGCGGATCTTGCCCAGCGCACGGACTGCCGCGCGGCGAACCCGCTGATCGCTATGATGCAGCGCGCCGCCGATCTCCGCCACAAGCTCCGGAGCGCCGATGTCGCCCAGCACATTCAGCGCATTGCGGACCACGAACCAGACGCGCCCATGCAGCGCATCGACGAGCGCCGGATACGCCGGCGTTCCGATCGCTTTCAGCGCGCGCACCAGTCGCCCGCGCCTGCTGCGATCCTCCTCTTCGCCGAGCGCCTCCACCAGCGCGTGCGTGATCGGAGCGCCGAGGAACGTGATGTAAGGAAGCACTTCGTTCGTGAACTGCTCGTTGTCGGTGGTGAACATCTGATCGGTCAGTTCCTTCATCCGATCCGGCATCGAGATCGCGCGGACCAGCGCCATGTAGGCCTCGCGCTTCGCCGGATCGGATGATGACGCGAGCAGCGCACCGGCCCGCATCAGATTCGAGTGCGCGACCGCGACGCGTCCTGTAGCGACGAACCCCCCGGCGACGATCGCCGCCGAATCGGCGGCCAGCGCCTGCAGGTTGTAATCCTCTTCCGTCAGCAGGTAGTTGAACGCCGCCTTGAGCAACAGACGGTCGATGTCGGCCGTCGTCCCCGGCGAGGGCATGAATCGCGCGACCTGTCCAATCACATCGCAGGTCTTCCGGCGGATGTGCAGCGAACTGTTAGACAGTCCAGCCGAATAGCGCTCCAGAAGAGCCAGGACGTCGGCGTAGCGCCTCTGCGCGAGGAGTGTCCGGATGAACTCGATCAACTTCTCGGCAGCGAGATCGAAGAGAACCTTCGGATCGGCGAGCTTCTCCAGCCGCTGATCCTCGGACAGCGTGTCCCATGACACGACGGCGAGCACGATATCCAGCTGCTCGCGCGTAACACCCAGCTCCTGCATTCGTCCTTTGAGGAGCTGCACGTCACGGTCGGGTGCGGGAAGCACTTTCATCAGCCTCGACAGGAAATCGGTGGCGTCTCCCGTCGCTCCCCCACCATCCGTTGCACCAAGGCCGGCTTCGCCATGTCCGGCCAGGCCGCTCTCCACGATTTCCGGCGCCATGCTCGCGGCGAGCGGCTTCAGCACCTCGCGCAGCGATCCCTCCGGCAGCCTGTCGATGCTCATCAGCAACGCGAGCTGCAACTCCGGCTGCATGCCCGCAATCGTCTTCCGCAGCGCCTCGCGCGCGCTGTCCGGGTTCGCGTTCGCCGGATCATTGAACATTTGAAGCAGCGCAGCGTCCGACGGAGGCTCGCTACCGCCCCCTCCCTCCGCCGCCGTTCCGCCGCCGGAACCAACACCGGTGCCGGAGGCGCTGCCCGGACCGCTTCCATCACCGTCGCCGCGCACGAGATGCTGACTCAGAAACGAGCGCAGAAGATCCGGCAGCGTCTCATGGGCATTCGGATCCACGAGCCGCACCGAGCTCGCCCAGACGACTTCCTCTCCCTCCGTCACCGCCTCATAGCGGACGAGACTGAGCCGGACGTGAATCACTCCCGCGTCCTCGAGCACCTTCTGCGCGCCGCCCGCTTCTTTCAACGACTCGGGCTTCATCGCGAGAACCCTAACCAGCTCCCCGATCTCGCGCTCGTTGAAGCCGTTGGTGAGCGTGACGCCGCCCACACCATGCTGCGCAAAACAGTCGCCGATCTTCGCGATCTGCGGAGCACGTGTCTCGACCGGATTCCCATCGACGAGGAGTTTTCCGCCGGACAGCGTCACCGTGACGCGAAGCTGTGCACCGAGGAGTGCCCGCGCCGTGCGATCGAGATTCGCCAGCGACTGCCTCGACTGCGGGTGATCCGCCGAGTAGAACTGCAGCGCTCTCAGCGCGACTTGAAGCGCACCTGCGAACTCGATGACCTGTCGCATCCGGAACCCTCAGTTGGATTTTCGCTGATGATACTCCGCCGAGGAGACGGGGCGCGGTAGGGGTGTGCAGACGCGCTCGGCGCTCTACGTCACCTTCTGCAACTCGTGCAGCAACGTCTGCACGTCGAAGGGCTTGTACAGAACGGCGACATTCGGCCGCGTCGCGAGCTCCTCGATCGCTTCGGTCTGACTTCCTGTCGTGAAGATCACCGCCAGCTGAGGCCACCGGCGCTCCAGCCGCTGGTACACCTCGAGGCCGTTGATGTCCGGCAGGCCATAGTCGATCAGCACAACGTCGGGACGGAAACGCTCGATCGCGGCCTCGGCATCCAGCCCGTTGCTCGTCGATGCGACGGAGAAGCCTTCGCTCTCGAGCAGGAGCGTGATGCCGGCAATGACGTGCGGATCATCTTCGACGAGCAGGATCCTGCGCACGGCCGGCCGCTGAACGGTTGCCTCCGGCTCCGCCTCTTCGTCGACACCGTCCGTGACGCGCGGCAGCGTGATCGTGAACGCGGAGCCCTCTCCTTTCTCGCTCCAGACGTCGATGCTTCCGTTGTGCTTCATCACGATCTGGTAGACCACGCTGAGGCCGAGGCCCGTGCCGCTGCGCTTCGTGGAGAAGAGAGGATCGAAGATCCTCGCGCGGACTTCGCGCGACATCCCTTCGCCGGTATCGGCGACGATGAGACAGACGTCATCGCCGGCGAGCGTCGTCTCGATGCGGATCTCGCCGCGGTTTGCGGTCGCGTCGCGCGCGTTGAGAACGAGGTTCGTCAGGACCTGACTCATCTGATGCTTATCGGCGCGCACCCAGACATCGGCCGGCGGCAGCGCAACGTGGAAGGGAATGCTGACGAGACTGCGCAGCTCGGCGGTGAGCGTCTCGAGAAAATCGCGCAGCCGCAACTTCTCCATCTGCGGCTCCGAGGGACGCGCGAATCGAAGAATCTCGCTGGTGATGTGCTTGCCGCGATCGACCGACCTGCGGATCTGATTCACGAGACGAATCTGTTCCGGATCATTCACCGTGCGGCGCTGCAGCAGATCGGTGAAGGTCTGAATCCCCATGAGCGTGTTGTTGATCTCGTGCGCGATCGTCGCCGCGAGCCGGCCGAGACCGGCCATGCGATCGGCCTGTTCGAGCCCGCGCGCCAGCGCGTTGCGTTCCGTGACGTCGCGCGCGTTCGCGATGATCCGCACTTCCCCGCCGGCGAAGTAGCGGCTGGTGATCACATCGAACGCGAGCCACGAGCCATCCGCGCGGCGGATCTCGACATCGATGCGGGCCGACGCGTCGCTCTGCAGTTGTGCGGTGAGATGCGCGCGCACCGCATCGGCTTCCGCCGGACGGATGAAGTCGAAGAAACTTCGTCCTCGCAGATCTTCCGCGGAGAATCCGAGGATCGACTCGACCGAGGGGCTTTCGTAGAGAATCGTTCCTCTGTCGGAAAGAATCGTGATGATGTCCGAGGAGTGCTCGATCAAGGAACGAAAGAGCGACTCGTTGCTGCGCAGCGCGGCCTGCGCACGGCGCTTTTCGGTAATGTCGTGGTGGACGATGACGGCGCCGAGGAAATCGCCGGAAGGCATGATGATGGGAACGGCGGAAGCGTTCACCCACACACGTTCGCCATCCGCGTCCTCGACCTCGATCTCCTGATCGACAACCGCCTGGCGGTGTTGCAGCGCAATCGCCGCCGGCCACTCGTCGGCGCGAAGCCGCCGGCCTGATTCCGGCCACCATCCTCGCGCGTTTTCGAAATCGGCCGGCGTGAACTCCTGCACGCCGCGCCAGATCTCGCGCGCCCTGCGATTCGACAGAACGACGTGGCCGCCGGCGTCGGCGATCCATACGCCGACCGGCAGACGATCGATCACGGTCGTCAGCAACAGCTCATTGCGGGCGCGCGCCTCCTCCGCTTCCTTCAGCGCACTGCGGTCGTAGGAAATGCTGACGACACCCGACTGCCGTCCTGCCGCATCGTACGTCGCGGAAAGCGCAACGAAGATCGGAATGCGCGAGCCGTCCTTGCGCACACCAACGACATCCCCTTCCCACCGGCCATCGCGCAGAGCGGTCGCCATCGCGCCGCGCGCGGCGTCCCACAACTCAGCAGGCGTATTCAGCTGCGTCACCAACCTGCCAAGCGCTTCGTCCTGCGGCCAGCCGTACAACTCCTCGGCGCGATGATTCCAGTAGACGACGCGGCCGCTCATGTCCGTCGCGATCACCGCGTCCTTCACATGGGCGAGGAGATGCGCCTGGAACGCGGTTTCCTCCTGCGCGCGCCGGATGGCGGTGACATCGCGCGCCGAGCAGAACAGGCGCTGCTCATCGAGCGCGGCAACGGAGGTCTCGACGATCACCGCGCGTCCGTCCTTTGCGCGGAGCACGCGCTCGCGATGGAACGAGCCGCTCTCGTCCGGCAACTCGAGCCGCGGTGGATCCCTGAGGAGATCCGATGGAAAGAGCAGCTCCGCCGCCTTCATGCGCAGAAGCTCCTCGGGCGTGTAGCCGAGCATCGCCGCAATCGTCGGATTCGCGTACTGAATCCGCCCTTCGCGATCGAGGATGGTGACGCCGACGGGCGCCGCTTCGACGAGGCGTCCGCGTCCGCCTTCCAGCAACTCGAACGGCGGCGCGTTCGCCAGTTCCTGCACGTACGTCAACAACCTGTCGGGATAGATCTCGGCAATCGTGATCGTCGCCCGCCGCTCCGGACCGAACAACTGCGCCTCGCCGGCGATTGACTCCGCACGCCCCGTGCGGCTCACCCGCTGCATCACATCGACGATCTGCGGCCGGTCCGCGAAGAGCTGCCGCGCACGGCGGCCGACGAGATCGCGCGCCGCGTTCGAGACGCGCAACGCCGCGCGATTCGCCTCCAGACATTCGTAATCGCTCCCTTCGATGCGCCACAGGAACGCGGGGACCGGATTCTTCTCGAAGATCGTGCGCAGCCGCATCTCCGCCGCTTCGCGCGACGCGAGTGCCGCGCCTTCGTCGTGATCCTGTTCGACGAAGAGAGTGACGGTGTTCGGCGGCACGAATGCGCAGGTGATCACGACTTCACGCTGCGACTCCGGCTGCGGCAGCGTCACCCGAAGCCGGACTGCATCTCCGCTCTCGAACACGCGCCGCATCGCCGGAAGAATCGGCGAGTCGCGAGGGAAGTACGACGATGCTTTCAAACCGAGGACGGGATGGCTCCCGTTCAAACGAAGCGATGCCGCGGCCTCGTTGAAGTAGCGCAAGTAGAACTCGTCATGGATGTGAACCCAGGTGAAGCTCGCATGCGATGCACTGGTGTGCCGCTTCGCGAGAGCCTGTTCGACGACGGCGAGATCATCGCGCACCCGGGCGAGCTCGACGCGCAGCGTCTGCCGCTCGATCGCATAACGGACGGCGCGGCGGAGCTCGCGCGCGTTGAACCTGCCCTTGACGAGATAGTCCTGCGCGCCGGCACGGATCAGCGCTTCGGCGAGCGCCTCGTCGTCGGTGCCGGTCACGAGAATGACCGGCGTCAGCGGTGCCTGGCGATGGATGCGGTCGAATGTGTCGTGCCCTTGCGCATCCGGCAGTGACAGATCGAGAAGGATCGCGTCGTATTCCGCCAGCGAGAGCCTGCTCGCCGCGCGGACGGAGTCTGCGATCTCCACCTCGACGCCGTGAGCAAACGACTGCTCCAGCAGCCGCTTGATGAGCACAGCGGATGACGAGTCGTCCTCAACGATTGCAAGACGGAGAGTCACAACATCCCTGGGTCCGATCAGGGAGTGTCTCTCAGACGCGATTTCCCTACCCGCTCTTTTCACTCCCCCGCGATTCGCTGCAGCAGCGACTCGATGTCCTGCACATCAGCCGGTTTCGTCAGATGCTCATCGAATCCGGCTTCCAGAGCCCGGCGCACGTCCTCGGGGCGGCCGAAACCGCTCACCGCGACGAGCACGACCTGATCGCCGAGCTCCTGCCGCGTCTTGCTCGCCACCTCGAAGCCATCGATCCCCGGCAGACCGAGGTCGACCAGAGCGACGTCAGGCTTCGCTTCCGTGATCCGCTTCAATCCTTCCACACCGTCGCCCGCACCGATCACCTCGTGCCCGAGGCGGCGCAGCTTCACCATCAGCAGATCGCGGACATCCTTGTTGTCCTCGACGATCACGATGCGCCGTGACTCTCCGTCGCGCTTCACCTGCGGATGAGAAATCGGCCGGCGCGATTGCTCGGCGACGTCCGCGGCGGCAAGCGGAAGGGTCACGATGAACTCGCATCCCTTGCCGATCCCGTCGCTCTTCGCCCGGACGCTGCCGCCGTGCAGTTGCACAAGATTGCGCACGAGCGACAGTCCGATGCCCATGCCCCCCTGCGAGCGGCCGATCGCGTTGTCGAGTTGCGCGAACATCTCGAAGATCCCGTCGATGCGCTCGGGCGCGATCCCCACGCCGTCGTCCTGCACGCAGATGACCGCGTTGCCCATCTCGCTCTGAACCGACACATGCACATGCCCGCCGCGTGGCGTGTATTTCACGGCATTCGTCAGCAGGTTGTTGAGGATCTGCTCGATCCGCACCGGATCGGCATAGATCCTCAGCGCCTCGGCCGGAAGGTCGTAGCTGATCTCCACTCCCTGTTCCGCCGCCGCCGCTTCGATCATGCGCAGCGACTGCTGAGCAACGTCACGCAGATCGATCAGGCGCGGCTTGAGAACGATCTTTCCCGTGACGACGCGCGACAGATCGAGCAGGTCGTTCACCAGTTGCGTGAGATGCCGCGACTGGCGCTCGATCAGTTGCACATGCTCGCGGTCGAGACGGCCCTCGTCGTCGGCCATCTGTGACGCGAGGAGAATCGCCGACAGCGGATTGCGCAGCTCATGACCGAGAATCGCCAGGAACTTGTCGCGCTCGTGGAGGCGATTCTCGAGCTGCGTCATCAGGCCGCGCACTTCGTACTGCCGCCGTCGCGCCCGCAGCGCCGACTGTGCCGCGCTCACCAGCGACTTGATGCGCACCGGCCGGTCGATGATCGTGACGTTCGTCCTGTCGCCGAGTCCCTCCGTCGTCCGGCTCTTGGCGGAAAGCGAAGTCTCCGCGGCGAGGACGATCAGCGGGATCTCCGACCACGCAGGCTGTTTCGCGAGCGCGCGGCTCAACGCCGCCAGACCGTCCGGCGACAACACCTCTTCCGTCACGATGATGGCGCCGGCGCCCGCCGCGATCTCATTCGCCAGAGAAACCGCGTCGGCGACTTTCACCGCATCCATGCCGGCACTACTGAGTTGCGTACAGATCAGCTCCGCATCCCGCCCGAGGGGCGCCGCCACGAGAATGCGATCGTTCGAAACACCAGTCACCGCGCCTGTTCCTCGATCTCCCGAACGGTGTTGTCGTAGGTCGGAATCCCGCTGAGGACACCGCGATAGTTCTCCAGCGGCGGACCGATGTGAATCCCATCCTCGCTCATCGCGAATTCGCGGATCGCGGTCTCATGAATGCCGGAGCGCTTCTTCACGATGGAGATCGCCTTGTGAATCCGTCCGTGCGCCTCGTAGTAGCGCATCAGCATCACGGAGTCGGCGAGATAGCTCACGTCGACGACGGTGTGCATCGGGCCCACGAGTCCCTGCTGCGCGAAGATGAGGAAGGTGGCCACGCCTTTCTGTCCGAGAAAAGCGAGGAGCTCGTGAAGATGCAGAAGGAGGAAGCGCTCTTCCGGCACTGCATTGAGGTAGCCGTTCAGACTGTCGATGACGACGATGCGCACGCCTTCCTTCTCGACCGCGTCGCGCACGAGATGCGCGAACTCGCCCGGCTGCATCTGCGCGGGATCGACCTGGCGCATCGTGATCATGCCGCTCGCGAGGTGGTCCTCGAGTGCGATGCCGAGGGACTTCGCGCGATAGAGCACGCTGGCCTTGCTCTCCTCGAAGAGATAGACGGAGACCTTCTCTCCGCGAGCCGCGGCGGCGGAGATGTACTGCGACGACAGCGCGGATTTCCCCGAGCCCGCCGGACCCATGATCACGGTGCTCGAGCCGCGGTCGACACCGCCGCCCAGCATCCTGTCGAGCTCCGGCAGCCCGCTCGAGATCTGTTCGTGCCGCACGACGTGCCGATGTTCCGCGGCGACCAGGCGCGGGTAGACGACGATGCCGCCGGTCACGATCGAGAAGTCGTGATAGCCGTCGCGGAAATTCAGTCCGCGCACTTTGACGAGCTGCAGCCTTCGCCGCGCCGCGCCGTACAGCGGCGTGTAGCGCTCGAGCTCGATCACGCCATGCGGAACGCTCTGCAGCTGCAGATCGTTGATCTCCGCCGTCCGGTCGTCGAGAAAGAGCACCGTGATGCTGCGCCCGGCGAAGAACTGCTTGAGCGCGAGGATCTGTTTGCGGTAGCGCAGCGTGCTCTGCGCAAGCAGACGAATCTCGCTCAGCGAGTCGAGCACCACGCGTTGCGGCCGGATCCGATCGACGGCGGCCAGCATCTCCTTGATCGTCTCGCCAAGCTCGATCTCCGCGGGATAGAAGACGGTGCTCTCCTCTTCCCGCAGCTCCTCTTCGCCGACGAACTGCTCATAGATGTGGATCGGAGCGAGATCCCACCCATGAGAGTCGCCAACCGCCTTCAACTCCTCGGCCGTCTCCGACAGCGTGATGTAGAGAGCCGTCTCGCCCACGCGTGCTCCTTCGAGAAGGAACTGCAGCCCGAGTGTCGTCTTGCCGACGCCCGGATCGCCCTGGACGAGATAGACACGATTGCGGGGAAGCCCCCCCACGAGGATATGGTCAAGGCCCTCGATCCCGGTCTGCGCGAGCCTCTGCGCATCCATTGGTACGTCCTCCGACAAAGCAAGATTGCAGAGGACGCTAGAGCGAAGAGCGTGCCATGGCTCGGGTCCGCCCGAACTGCTACCTTCGTGCTGGCTGAATGCCCCACAGGATCGCGGCTCGATCCTCATACACTCGCTGCCAGCCGGGCCTCACCGTCCGCAGTTGCCATTCCGCGGGACACGCGCGCTTCGAGACGAGGAGATAGCGGAAACCACTCGCCTGCAGATCGCGCCCCATCATCCGGCTGTACGCCCAGGGACCGGCGTGATCGCCGGCGAGCTCGGAGCCGCCAAAGAACTTCAGTTGCTCGGCCCCGCATTGGTAGACCGGTCCTGCGCCGCGCATCCGCAGCGCGCGCAGCTCCGGAATCCGCTCGTCCAGATAGCGGTCATTCGGCATCCCCTGGCGCACCATGCGGAAGCCGGCGTAGGCGATCGCGATGGCGATCGAGATCGCGGCGAGGGGAACGCGCCATCGTTCCCAGCGCCGCGCGGCAGCCAGGCTAACCAGCGGCAGCAGCGGGAGGAGATAGCGCGAGTCCTGGGGGAGAAACGTGAAGACGGCGAGATAGAGAATCGTAATGATCCTCAACCGCGTACCGCCCCACTTGAACACCACCATCACGATCGCCAGCGCGAACAGCGGCGAATACGGCGGCTGCCAGTTCACGCGGGCACGCGCGAACGTGATGTCCCACAACAGCCGCAGCGCACCGATGACCTTTTCGGACGCAGGACGCGGAACCGGCGGAAGAACCCAGATCGACGGCTTCAGATACGGGAAGAGCGGATCGCCGGTGAGCGCGAGGAGCACGCCATACATCGGCAGCATGCCGGCGGCAGCGCCGGCCGTGTAGCGCGCGATCGCACGGCGCGCGACGAACACTCCCGCCACGACGAAGAAGAGCCCGAGGTACTTCACGGAAGCGGCGGTGCCGAGAAGAAATCCGGCGGCGAGGAAACGCTCGTCGTCGAGACAGTAGAAACCGGCGGCGATGAACAGCGCGAGCGCGACGTCGACATACGTGACCGTCCCGAGCTGGACGAGGATGGGATTGCCGATCACCAGCGCCGCCGCGAGACATCGCGCCGTTTTCTCCTCCTTCGGCCAGGCCAGAACCAGACCGAGAAGAAGCGCGGTCTCCGCGAGCGCGATGAGATGCGTCGCCGTCGCACCGCCGATCAGAAACGCCGGCACGCAGAGAATCTCGTGCAGAAGCGGGAAGACGGGAAAACGGAAGTCCGTGCGGAACACGATCGCGCCCGACTTCGCGATCGCATCGACGAACGGGAGGTGATAGCACGTCTCGTCGAATGCCACAGGCGGATAGAGCGCGAGAGGAAGGAGAAAGAGAAACGGGAGAAACAGGTACCACGATGCCGCGGCATCGCCGGGAGCACTGGAGTCAGGGAGTTGCGGCAACCATCTCGCCGCGCAAAACGCCGCAACGACCACCACCAGCATGACCCATGGCTGGAGCAGACCGAACGCCGCGAGGGTGATGAACGCCTGACCGGTCGCGGCCAGCGCGATCGTGGCGCGGATTGCGCTCACTCGTATCGCAACGCCTCGATCGGATCGAGCTGCGCTGCTTTCCACGCGGGATACCAGCCGAACCCCGTGCCGATCATCGAGCAGACGATGAGGCCGGTGATCGCCCAACCCCACGGAAACACCATCGACACATCGAGCCAGAGGGCGACGCCGTTGCCGCCGATCACGCCGGCGAGAATCCCGGCGATGCCGCCGACCTCCGACAGCACGATCGCCTCCAGCAGGAACTGCCGCACGATGTCGTTGCGCTTCGCGCCGACCGCTTTTCGCAGGCCGATCTCGCGCGTCCGCTCCGTCACGCTCACCAGCATGATGTTCATGATGCCGATCCCCGCCGCGAGCAGCGCGATCGCGCTCACGACGAAGGCGCCGATGCGGATGGTGTCCGCGACCTGCGCGAATGCCGCGACCATCGTGTCGTTCGAATAGATCGCGAAGTCGTTTTCCTGTCCCAGCTTCAGGCCGCGCGCCGCGCGCATCGCGCCGATCGCCTTGTCCAGCGTCGCGTTGTACGTCGCCTGCGATGTCGCCTGCGTCGCGATGTTCACGGTCCGGTTCATCCAGCCGAAGTCGGCGAAGAAGCGCGTGATCGGAATCAGCAGGATGTCGTCCTGCGTCTGCCCGAACGTCGAGCCCTTCTCCGCCAGGACACCGATGATCATGTACGGCTTCTCGTTGATCTTGATCGTCTTGCCGACCGGCGTCTGATTCGGGAAGAGCTTCTTCTCGATGCGCGTCCCGACCACGACCACGTTGCGCGCCAGCTCCACATCCTCCGGCGAGAGATTGCGGCCATAGCCGAGCGTGTACGAGTTCGCGATCAGAAAATTCTCGTTGGTGCCGGCGAGCGTTAGACCCTGCAGCTTCACGCGGTCATAACTGGCCGGCTTGCCGTTGTCGAAGACTTTGAAGCAGATCGCATTCGTCTGCCCCTCCATCAGCCGCTTGTACTCCAGCGCCTCGGCGTACGTGATGTTGCGGCGGTTCGCGAACTTGATGCTCGGATCGCCCCCGGTGTTGATCGACGGATATTTCGCGAACTGAAAGAGATTGCTCCCCAGAAACGCGAGCCCATGCTCGATCGACGTCGCGATCACGCTCAAGGCCGTCATCACACCGATGACCGAGAAGACGCCGATCGCAACGCCGAGCATCGTCAGCCCCGAACGAAGCTTGTTCGTCCGGATGGCGGTCAAGGCGATGCGTGCCGTTTCGCTCACGGCCGGCCCTTCCTCGCCACCGGTCGTCTATTCATATCGCAGCGCCTCGATCGGATCGAGCCTCGAGGCCGCGACCGCGGGCGCGAGGCCCGAGAAGATTCCCGTCACCGTCGACACGATCATCCCGACGAGCACGAGGTTGAAGGAGAAGGTCATCGGGAACGAGGGGAACGCCATCGCGACGGCGGCCGACATGCCCCACGACAGCACGACGCCGACGATCCCGCCGACCAAACAGAGCGAGACCGCTTCGATCAGGAATTGCAGCAGGATCGTCCGCCGCCTTGCGCCGAGCGCTTTGCGCGTCCCGATCTCCCGCGTCCGTTCGCGAACCGAGACGTACGTGATGTTCATGATGCCGATCGCGCCGACGAACAGCGCGAGACCGGTGACGAAGAGTCCCGCGCCGGCGATGCCCGCCTTCACGGGACCGATCGAGTTGCGGAGCCCTTCCTGCTCATTGATGGAGAAGTCGTCCTGCTGTTCCGGCTTCAGGCCGCGCACGCGGCGCATCGCGCCGGTGAGCTCGTCGCGCGCGGCACCGAGCTGGTTCTTGTCCTTCACCTTGACGCGGATCGAGCTGTCGAGACGGCCGCTGAAGACTTTCGAAAACGCGGTGAGCGGCACGACCGCATACGTGTCGAAACTGAAGAGACCGAGGAAGGTCCCCTGCCGGGCGTAGACACCGATCACGCGAAACGGGTTCCCGTCGATGAGCACCGTGTTGCCGAGCGCGGAGCGATTGGGAAAGAGCACTTCCGCGACGTCGTAACCGAGAACGACGACCGGCGCGCCGCCGCGCGATTCGGGACCGGTGAAGAAGCGCCCCTCTTTCATCGCCGCCGTCGAGGTCTGCAGAAAGTCGTCCGTCGTTCCCTGTGTGAAGACGCTGCGCACTTCGTTGTCGCCGTACTTCACCGTGCGAATCGTGTTCAGCGTCGGCACGGCAACGACGAGCTGCGACTTCGGCGAAGACTGAATCATCCGATTCAGATCCTCGGCGTAACGCGCTTCCATCCGCCGCCGGTTGCGGTAGTTCCACCAGTCGTCGACGTGATGCCAGGGCCACTTCTCGACATAGAGAATGTCGTCGCCAATGACCGAGAGTGAGCGCTCGAACCCGATCTCGATGCCGGAGATCGCCGACCCCATGAGCGTGACGGCGACGATGCCGATGATCACACCGAGAGTCGTGAGGAGACTCCGCATCTTGTGCGCTCGAAGGATCGAGAACGCAATGCGAAAGGATTCGACGAGTTCGTAGAACATGGAGTTGGAAATTGAGAATTGTGGTGGCGCGCTATGCGCGCGCTTTTTCAATTTTCAATTTTTCCCAGCTTTTTCGATTTCGACCTTCGAGCCGTTCTTGAGCCGTCTGGAGATCGCGGTGTATGAGCCGGAGACGACTTCGTCGCCCGGATTGAGGCCGCTCCTGATCTCGATGTAGGTGCTGTCGGCGATGCCGGTCTCGACCTTCTGCATCCGGACTTTGTCGCCATCCTTCACGAAGACGACGCGATGCAGTTTCTCGCGCAGCTCGCGCGCCTTCTGCTTCTCCAGCGTTTCGTTCGTGACGTCCGCGCGATTGTCGCTTCCTTCGCTCGCCTTCTGCGCCTCGCTCTGCTTTTCCTTCTCCTCGGGCGAGAGCGCGCTGTCTTCGGAGCGCGCGGTGACGCTCTGGATCGGCACGACGACCGCGTTCTCGACGGTGGCCGTCTCGATGTCGGCGGTCGTGCTCATTCCGGGACGGAGCTGCACCGAATGGTCAGGGATGCTGATCTTGACTTCGAAGTTCGTGACTTCTTCCTGCGACCCGGCGTTCTTCGTCATCGCCGTGCTGGCGATTTCGCGCACGACTCCCTTGATCTTACGGTCGGGATAGGCATCGACGCTGATGCGCGCGACGTCGCCGATCTTCACGTTCACCACGTCGTTCTCGTTGACGTTGACGCGGGCTTCCATGTTGTCGAGGTTGGCGATGCGCATCACTTCCGTGCCGGCGAACTGCACGGTGCCGACGACGCGCTCGCCGACGCGGCTGGTGAGCGAGCTGATCGTGCCGCTCTGCGGCGCGTAGATCACGGTCTTGGAGAGCGCGTCATTGATCTGGCGCAGGGCGCCTTCCGCGCGCTGGATGTCGAAGAGCGACGAATCGAGAGCCGCCTTCGCGATCTCGTAGTTCGTCTGCGCGGTGTTGCGCTCGGCTTCAGGGAGCAGCTTCGAGTCGAAGAGCTGCTGCGCGCGCTTGTAGTCCTGTTCGGCCTTGGAGAGCTCGGCGCGATTGCGCACGCTCGCCGCGCGCGCCGAGTTCAGCGCCGCCTTCTGCGCCTCCACCTGCGCCTGATAGCTGTCCGGCTTGATCTTCAGCAGAAGGTCGCCCTTCTTCACCTGCTGCCCTTCCTTCACCGGGATCTCGATGATCTCGCCCGACACTTCCGGCGCGATCTTCACCTCCACCTCGGGCTGGATCTTGCCGGTGGCGGTGACGAGTTGCGTGACCGTCTTGCGGAAAGCCTTGTCCGTCGTAATCGGAATCGGCTTCTCACGCTTCTTCGCGATGACCGCGGCGACCACACCTCCGGCGATCAGGACGGCGACGGCGATGAGGATGTACAGCTTCTTCTTCGAACGTGCAGGCTGCATTGGCTGCACATTATGAACGGATACGGCACGGGAAGGTTTCAGACGAGTGATGAGTGATGAGTGCCGAGTGCTGAGTGCTGAGTACCGAGTGCCGAGTACCGAGTGCTGAGTACCGAGGGCTGAGTACCCTGTGCTGCGCACCGAGTCCTGCGTGCTGAGTATCGGACGTTACTCAGCACTCAGCACTCAGCACTCAGAACTCACTCATCACTCGTCACTGTTCACTCGTCACTGTTCACTCGTCACTGTTCGTCACTCACCCCACGAACTTCTGGAACTGCTCGATGATCATGTGCGGGCGGACGCCGATCACCGGCTGATCTTCGGTGAGCTTGTAGGAATCGATCTCGACGGCGACGCCGAAGTGCTCGCGGATCTGGGTCATCCGGACGATCGTGCCGTGGCACTGGACGTTGGAGGTGTCGGGGACGACGAGCGTGAAGTCGATCGTGCTGCCGACTTCGAAGGGATAGTCGGTCTCGAAGAAGACGCCCAGACCGCTGACATCATGGGTGGTCCCGGTGCCGCCGCCGAACGAGACAGGGACGCGCATCGGGAATCGTTCGGCTCTACGACGGTCATCGCTCATGCGTTTCCTCCGGAGCGAGGATGATACCTGAGAGCAGGTTGTCCTGCCTCCACACCTATGATCCCCAGCAGCCCGGCTTCAACTGCCTTCACTGAACATCTGGAAGTGACGACAACGACTGACGTTTCGTAGCGCGGCAGCGCACGATTCGATTCAGAAGAGAGATCAAAACCATGCGCCGCATTCACCCGCTGATGGTCGTTGTCTGCATGTTTCTTTCGATTCCCTCCGCCTCGGCGATGACGGCGCAGAGCGACGCGTTGAGCACCAGCGTCACCGTCCTGCCGTTCCGGGTGAAGGACGCCGAGTTTTCGACTTCGCTGAACGCGATCATCGCCGTCCGTGTGACGCCGTATCAACTGACCGCCTATTACCCTGACACCGGTGTGAGCTACGACGTCAATCTGCCGCTGGGCGCGACGTGCGTCGGTGTCAGTCCGGACGGAACGCGCGCCGCGGTCGGACATAACGGCTGGTTCTCCGAGATCAACCTGACGACGATGACGCTGATCCAGACAGTCGCCGTCGGAGTGAATGTCACCGACATCATCCACGGCGGAAATGGATTCGCGTACGTCTTCAGTACGGATGGCTATGTCCGCTCGATCAACCTCACGACCGGCGCTTCAACCTCGACGTATTCGTGGCGCACTCCCGCCGCCGCACGCCTCCATCCGTCAGGCGACCGCATTTACGGAGCGGACCGTTATGTGTCGCCGGATGATGTCATTCGCTTCGACATCAAGAGCGGCCAGGCGACCTACGCATACGACTCGGTCTATCACGGCGATTTCGCCTTCTGTGGCAATGTGTGGATCTCCGCCGACGGTCTGCGCCTCTACACTGCGTGCGGCAACACCTTCCGTGCTGCGGCGAGCGCCGATCTCGACATCCGCTACGGCGGCAAGCTCTCGCAGGAGTCGAGCATTCAATGGGTGGCTCACGATCTCCAGTCGAATCGCGTAGCCGTTCTTCCCACCTCCACGTCGGGAGCCGGCGAGATTCACTACTACGCGCACGATTCTCTCCTCTACACCGGCAAGGCCGTTCTCCCCTCGTTTATCTCGGAGGGAAAGACTTCGGCTTCGAGAGGGCGCTGGATCTTCTTCAATGCGGACGGCAGCAGACAATACATCGTCGTCCAGGCCGACGCCTCTTCCGGCATCGTCAGCGACTACGGGCTCCTGACGGTCGACTGCGGCTCAGTGCAGATTTCCGTGACGCCGGCGTCAGCCACGATCGGCGCAGCCGGCGGCACGCTGTCGTTCGACGTCACAGGATCGACAGGATGCGGCTGGACGACGACGGTCAGCGACGGATGGCTCGACAGCAAGTCGACCGGTGTGGGAAATGGAAAGGTCGCCGTTTCGGTGAAGGCGAACGACACGACCTCGCAACGGAGCGGAACGCTGCACGTCGGAGATCAGACGATCACCATAACGCAGGATGCTGCTACTCAGCCCGGACCGGTCACGATCCCGGCTCTCCTGCCGCTCCCCTTCCGCGTCATCGATGCCGAGTATTCGCCAACGCTGGACGCCATCGTCGCGGTGGCTGACGATCCCTATGCGCTGCGCATCTTCCGCATTCCGGCACAAACGCTGACGACGGTCCTCCTCGAGCACCCTGCCACTTCCGTTTCCGTCTCGCCGGACGGCAATTACGCTGCCGTTGGTCATGACGGCTTCATCTCGTACGTGAATCTCGTCGACGGAGTGCTCGTGAAGACGCTCAATGTCAGCACGGACGTGCTCGACATCGTGCTCGCCGGGAACGGCTACGTCTATGCGTTTCCGCGGCGTGATCAGTGGCAGACTCTTCGCTGCGTCAATATCGCGACGAACACGGAAACTCAGCACACTGGAAATCAACTCTACGCCGGCACTGTCGGACGCCTGCATCCGGGAGGCTCGTGGATTTATGCCGCCGACAATGGCCTGTCGCCGAGCGACATCGAAAAGTACGACACGACCGGCGGCACGGCGCGCTATGTGTCCGACTCGCCATACCACGGCAACTATGCGATGTGCGGGAACGTCTGGTTCTCCGACGACGGCACGCGGATCTACACACCGTGCGGCAATGTGTTCCGCTCGACCGGCGACAGCACGACGGACATGCGTTATGTAGGCGCCTTTGACCGCGACACCCGCATCCGGTGGGCGGCGCATTCCACGGCATTCGGATCCGTCGCGATTCTTCCCTCGTATCAGGGCGGATATGGCGCACCTCCCCGCACCGATCAGGAAATCCACTACTACACGCCGGATTTCCTGACGTTTCAGGGCAGTTCCCTCCTGCCGTCCATGAACAATGGCGGCACTGCCTGGCAGACGCGCGGGCGGTGGCATTTCTTTTCGCCGGATGGCGTGCGGCAGCACACGATCGTACAGGCTGATGCCAGCTCCGGAATTCTGTACGACTACGCAATTGCGACCATCGATTGTACGAACGCGGCTGTGACCCCATCTCCGGCCTCGTTTTCGATCGGCGCGGCCGGCGAAACTCTGCAGATCGCAATCACAGGAAAGTCGGGTTGCGGCTGGAAGGCGTCGGCGACCGCACAGTGGCTGAATACGCTGACCACAGGCGTCGGCAACGGCACCGTTTACGTGACCGTGATGCCGAACGCCAGCACGAGCCCGCGAACCGGCTCCGTCACGATCGGCGGGGCATCGGTGACGATCACACAAGCTGGTGCCGCGATCACCGGCTTTAATGCAGTGGGCACTTCACCAACGTCGGTCCTGCTGACCTGGTCGTTCCCGGTCACTGCAGATCACTTCGAGATCTGGCGCAGCGCCGGCGGCGGTTTTTCGATGATCGGCACCACCGCGTCTCTCACGTTCACCGACTCCGGCCCCGGCCCGAATTCCGCCGTGATCTACAGAGTGCGCGCCGTCCTGACCGGCAACGCGCTGACAGGCTTCGCCACCGACTACGCCCATACCTTCACACTGACCGACTCCACACTCGCAGGAATGCCCATTCGCGCCGTACACATCACGGAGCTCCGAATCATCGTGAATGCGCTGCTCGCCGCGGCGGGGACTGCAGCGTCAGAATTCACCGACCCCGCGCTGGTCGGAGTGACTGCGAAGATAATTCACGTGACGGAGCTGCGCAGCGCGATCAACCGGCTGCGAACGGCGCTGGGCTTGCCGGGCGCGATCTTCTCCGACCCTGCCGCGCCGAACTTCATCAGGGCGCCGGCGACGCAGGAACTGCGCACTGCGCTGCAGTGACGCGCACACTACTCGCCGATGATCTTGATCAGCACGCGCTTGTCGCGGCGGCCGTCGAACTCACCGTAGAAGATCTGCTCCCACGGGCCGAAGTCGAGCGTTCCGTTCGTCACTGCGACGACGACTTCGCGGCCCATGATCTGGCGCTTGTGATGCGCGTCGCCATTGTCTTCACCGGTGCGATTGTGGTGATAGCGCTCCGGACTCGGATCATAAGGCGCGAGCGCCTCGAGCCACCGCTTGTAGTCCTCGTGCAGCCCGCGCTCGTCGTCATTGATGAACACACTCGCCGTGATGTGCATGGCATTGACGAGACAGAGCCCCTCGCGAATGCCGCTGTCGCGCAATGCCGACTCCACCTTCGCCGTGATGTTGACGAAGGCCATCCGCTCCTCGGTATGCAACGTCAGCGTCGTGCGGTGGGACTTCACTGCACTCCGGCTCGCAGGTCCGTCACATGCACGGCACGCACTTTCGTGGAACCGTTCGTAATGACCGGATCGGTGTAGCTGAGCGCGGTCAGTCCGAGCGTGCTCCGCGCCGCATCCAGCGTCGAGCGCAATTCCGTGATGTGGATGCCCCGCACCTTCGTCGTACCGGGAGTGAGCGTCGCATCGGTGAAGCCGAAGTTGTTTGCGACTCCGCCGTTCGCGAGCTTGCGCACTGCATTGACTGCCGTGCGCAACGCGGTGATGTCGGCGGCGGACAACTTCGTCGTGCCGGCCGTCGTCGCCGCGAAGACCGTGGTCTCCGCAAGGTCCTTGTTGCTGTCGCCCGATTCGGCGCCATTGAACGCGCGCACCTTGTAGATGTACGCCGTGTCCGCTGCAAGCCCCGTCTGTACGAACGGAGGGCCAGCCGTATTGAACGAAGTGAAGTTCACATTGTCCGTCGACCGGTAGACGTTGTACGACGTCGCACCCGACACCGTGTTCCAGGTAACGGTGACCGAGGTTCCGCTCGCGGAGGCGACGAGATTCACAGGCGCGCTGATCGCGCCGCACTGCGTGCTGGCAGTCGCCGAATTGATGATCGCGCAGCCGCTCGCGTTGCTCACGGTCACGGTAACCGTAACGCTCGGCGCCGATGGTGTGAACGTGATCTGATTCGTCGCCGCGCCGGCCGTGATGCTGCCACCTGTGATCTGCCAGGAGAACGTCGCCGAAGCATTGGCCGGCACGGATGCAGTCTTTCCAGCGGAGCACGCGAGATTGCTGCCGATCGTAATCGTGGCGTTCAAGCCTGACGTACCGTCGCCCAGCCCCTGCGTCAGACGGCAGGTTGACGTTCCCTGATCCGTGCAGCGCGCCGCGGTATCGCCCAGCATCAGCTCGCTGATCTCTCCGATCTTGTAGAAGCGGTACCGGCTCGCGCGAAATCCCGGAAACCCGCTCGCCGCGATCAGATGGCAGTAGCTCATGATCGTGCCATATTCGGCCGGCGCGCTCGTCGAGCCCACATAGCACTCACCGCTTGCGCATTGATCGACGAACGTCCGTCCATCCACCACGCCGTATTGCGTGCGTTGCGAAGCGGTGACCGCGACACAATGCGTGTGCGGCCCATTGGCGTTGTGCCCGAGCTCGTGCGTGACTTCGAGCAGCGGCCAGTAATTGGCCGAAGGAAGGGCAAACTGCGTTCCGTTGATCGTGAGCGTCGGATCCGGCGTCGTCGTCGCCACGCTGCCGCTCGAGCCGCAGAAGGCATAGCCGCCCGCATACGAATTGGCGTAGGTCGAGCTGCCGCAACTCGAGCCTGTACTTCCGCAGAAGAAGTCGCCGCTGCAAAGCGTGTCGATCCACGCCACGCCGCCGCTGAACAACTTGCCGCTCATGAAGACGACCGACGAGCGAGCCACACCGGAATAGTTGTTGTGCCAGTACGCGCCGAGCTCGGCGAGCGCCGCACCGGTGGTGCTGGCCGTCGTCACCGTCCACGGATCGGTTGCCGCGTTCGTCCACTGATGCACGGTGCCGATCGTCAAGGTCGTGTTCAGATCGCGCTGATAAATCACCGAGGCCGCGGCGATCAATCCCTGGAGATAGGTCAGCTCCGCGGCATCGCTCACGAACGCCGCCCGCAACTCCGCGTCCGTTTCCACCGCGAGGTTGAGAGAGTACGAGACACCCGTCGCCGGCGTTCCCGTCGGAGCCGCAGCCGGAGCCGCATCGGAAGCCGCGCCGCCAGCCGCCGGATTTGCGCTCGGCCGCCGGATCCTGCCCATCCCGAAGGTGTCGAGATCGCAATGCCAGTTCGCCGCCTGCGGGTTGTTCGCCAGATCCTCGACGTCATCGAATTCGCGGATCAGCAGCGGATCGCTCCTGTCGATCGGCGTCACATCGTCATCGCGTCTCGCCGCGCGCACTCCGTTGTGCAGCGGGATTCCGCGGCCAATCGTGAAGATCCGGTCATTCGCCATGATCATTCCGGCGATGCGGCCGTTCCTTCCGACGGAGATCTCAACGACCGAATCCCGATCGCCGTTGACCATCCCTTTGTAGAACTTCGTGTCGGGCCGCGGCAGCTTGTGGAACGACTTCCCGTCCGCTTCGTACACGATGATCTCGGCGTCGGGCCGCCACACCTCGAACCGCTCGAGCGTCAGCGTGGCCGGATTCCCGTCGATCAGCGCGATGTCTCGCAACTCGAGCGTTTCGCCCGGAGCGATTCCCTTTTCGAGCCGCACCGCGAGCTCGTGATCGACGACGAAGGGGCGCGTCGCAAACATCGGCGGCGCAGCACACACGACGAACGCAGTGGCGAAGAGAAGGCAGATTCTCGACTTGTTCATGGACGACGGCTGAGCCGATTATAGGCGCCCGGGCGCCGGGTCAAAAATCTGTGATCTCCGTCGCTTGCCAAGGTAACGGCGCGAGGCGCAAACTCGCCTTAACCAAAGTCCAAGAACGTCCATGGTGAGAGGTCCAAACCATGAAGGCACGCGTACTCTTTTTCTTCGGTGTCGTTCTGTCGGCGAGCACTCTTTCCGCCGCCACGTATGTCGTCCCGGCTGACGACGTGTTCATTCGCAAAGCCGATGCGATCGTCATCGCCCGCGCGCTTCACTCGCACGCCGAGGATTCCGACGAGCGCGGCATCGAGACCGTGACGGTCTTTGCGATAGAGGACATTCTCAAGAGCGACGGGGCGATTCGCGACGGCTTCACCGTCCGCATCCCTGGCGGCGTGCTCGAAGACGAAGAGAAGAAGACGAGATTCAAAGTCATCCCGGGTGCGCCGCGCTTCATCGACGGCGACCGCGTCCTCCTCTTCGTCAACCGCCGCCCCGATGGCAACTACGCGACGACTGACTTCGGCCTCGGACTCTTCGGCTTCAGCACCGACAACGCAGGCCGCCAGATCGTCCGCCGCACCGCCAGCGACATCACCGGCTGGGACATCGATGGAAGCGTTCACCGCGAACGCGTGCGCGACGCGGAGCTCTTCATGAAACACATTCGGGACGTCGTCGCCTCACGTCCCGCGAGCGCCGGCTACGTCATCGCCACAGAGCCTGTCGATTCCGCGCCGGCGCCGCCACACCGTTCGAAATTGCGCACGGCGCCGGAGACATGCAGCGGCTGCACCGTGCTTCAGTACACGCTGCCTCTCTATGCCGTCGGATTTGCACCCTGCAACTCCGGCGTCACCGCCACCGACAAAGCCTGCGTGGAGAACGGTCCCGGTGCGCGCTGGCCCTCCTTCCCGACCGCCGTCAACTGGAACCGTGGAAGCGCCGAGACGAACGTGACGAACAGCGGCAGCGACGCGATCAACACGGCGTTCTCCTCGTGGAACGGAGACGCCAACTCGAATGTGAACTACGTCCTCACCACGACGACTGCGAATGTGAACGGCATCTTCGAGGCTGCCGACAGCGTCAACAACATCGTCTTCGAGAAGGACATGTCGGCTTCCGGCATCCCGAACTACTCCTGCGCCGGCGGCGTCCTCGGTTTGGGCGGTGTCGCCTCGGCCTCGTCCTCGGGCCAGACGACGGTGGAGGGGCAGTCGTTTTACAGGACTACCGAAGGTGATGTGAGCATGAACAAGGGCGTAGGCGCCTGCATCCCTGCGAGCCTGTCCGTCGGCAACTTCAACAGCTCGGTGACTCACGAAGTAGGACACACGCTCGGCTTCCGCCACTCCGACAAGACGCGTGAGAACAGCGACCTCTGCACGACGATCGCGACCTACGACTGCTCTTCGTCAGCGATCATGACGGCCGTCATCACCAGCGGTCTCTCCGCCGCGCTGCAGACGTGGGACGCGAGTGCCGTGGCCAGGCTGTATCCGGCGAGCACACTCGCCGCCCCCGCAAGCATCACCGCCACGGCATCCAGCTCGACCTCGGTCGCGGTCACGTGGAGCGCCGTCAGCGGCGTGACGGACGGATCGACGCAGTACCAGGTGTTCCGCAGTTCGGATCGCACCAACTTCACTCAGGTCTGCACGGCGACCGCACCGACCGTGACCTGCACCGATACGACCGCGCTCGCCAACACGTCGTATCTCTACAAGGCCCGCGCGAGCGCGACGGGCGCATTCAGCGTCACCGACGTCGCAACGACCACGATCTTCACTGACCCCACGCTCACCACGTCGACGAAGATCCGCGCGGTGCACCTCACGGAACTGCGGACAGCGGTCAACGCTCTCCGGAAGCTGGCGAACAGCGGTGTCGCGAATGACTTCAACTTCACCGATCCTTCGATCACGGTCAACACCACGAAGGTCAGGGCTGTGCACATTAACGACCTCCGCACCGCACTCGACGCCGCCCGTTCCTCGCTCAGTCTCACTTCATTGAGCTATACCGATCCGACGATCACGGCCGGCACGACGAAGGTGAGGATGGTTCACATCTCCGAGTTACGCGCCGGCGTGCAATAGGCGGGAACCGGCGCACGCGCCGGTTCCGCCGTTCGCCCCCCGCCATCCACCACTCACCGGCAGACGCGAGACGAACGCCGAACGCGTCCGTAATCTCGCGGCATGGAAACGATCGTCACACCCCGCCCCGGCCCGGCAAAGCTGATCGCCGGACTTTTCTTCACGATGCTCGGCGTCGTTCTGACTCTCGATAACCTCGATCTCTTCGACGCCGATCGCATCCTCCGCTACTGGCCGCTGTTCCTCGTCCTCCTCGGCGCGATCTACCTCGCCGACGCGACGCGGCGCGGCCTCGGCATCGTCTGCATCGCGTTCGGCGCGCTGCTGCTCCTGCCGCACGTTGCCCACCGGACGATCTTCTCGCTCTGGCCTCTGATCCTCATCGGCGCCGGCGCGATGATCGTCCTGAGCGCACTCGGCGTCCGGCCCTCCGGCACCGGCGGCGGCACGATGGTCAACGTGTTGACCACACGCAAATCGAAAGTGTCGCCCGATGAGCTCAACGGCCATCGCATCGTCTCCTTCATGGGCGGCGCGGACCTCGAGCTCGGCGAGCCGGGAGAGGACCGCACGCCCGTCGCCGTCGAAGTCCTCTCGATGTGGGGCGGCACCACGCTGCGTGTCCCTCCCGGCTGGGACGTCCTCTGCGAAGCCTTCCCGGTCATGGGCGGCGTCGAGAACAAGGCCTCATCCACCGCGGGCGGCCGCAGGCTCATCGTGCGCGGCGCCGTGCTCATGTCCGGAATCGAAATCAAGAACGCGAGAAGCGAATGGCGTGCGGACGCCTCGCCCGCACATTGACGCGTTCGCGCTCCACACGACAGGAGGAATCAATGAACGACATCAGAAACATCGACGGCGGGAAGCTCTTCACGGGCCTCCTCCTCATCACCGTCGGCACTCTCTTTCTCTTCGACCGCCTCGGCTACGCCGATTTTCATTTCGTCGTCGAGCACTACTGGCCGATGTTCCTCGTGGCCTTCGGCGCGGCCCGCTTTCTCGATCGCCGCAGGCCGTGGTCCGGCGTCTGGATGATCATCATCGGCCTCTGGCTGCAGGCCACGATGCTTCATCTGTGGGATCTCACATTCGACTCGTCATGGCCGCTGCTCATCATCGCCGTCGGCGCGATGATGGTCGTCCGCACGCTGTTCGGCACGATGCGCCGCCGCGAAGGAGAGGAGGTTCGTCATGATGGATGACCGCGCGATCCGCCGCGAGGCACGCCGCCGCAAGAATCCGTGGATGGCGCTCGTCACCGGCCTCTCGATCCTCGCCTTCGGCCTCATCGCCTGGCTCGATCAGCTCGGCCGCATCGATGCGCACGACTACTTCCGCTGGTGGCCGCTGATCCTCGTCGCCACCTCGCTCGCGCACCTCGCGCGCCGGCAGTGGATCGGCGGCATCATCTGGATGTGCGTCGCGCTGATGTTCATGCCGAGCATTCCTCTCGTCCCCGACTTCCGCTTCTGGAAGATCCTCGGCCTCTGGCCGCTGCTGATCACCGCGGGCGGACTGACGCTGATCGGCCAGGCGCTGCGCGGTTCCGGCAGCGGCGAGCGCTTCCACACCTTCGCATGGATGGGAGGCAACGGCTCGCAGGTGACGTCGGCGGATCTCGCCGGCGGCGACGCCGTCGCGGTGATGGGCGGCTGCGACATCAATCTCACGAGCGCGAAGATCGTGACGATGGCCGAGGTCGATGTGGTCGCGTTCTGGGGCGGCATCGAGTTGCGCGTGCCGAAGGATTGGGTGATCGAGAATCGCGTGATCGGACTTCTCGGCGGCTCATCGAATCGCACGAGCAATCCGACGGAAGGCGACGGGCCGCGCCTGATCGTCCGCGGAAGCGCGATCATGGGCGGCGTGGAGATCCGCAACGCGAAGGAAGTGACGGCGTGAAACGGCTCGAGCTGGCTCTCTACGCGTTCGCCGCGGTCACGATCGCGGCGCTCGCCTCCTCTGTGTTTCTTCTGTCGGCGAAGACTCCGATCGGCCTCGCCACCGCGGCCGCTCTCCCTCCCTCGCTCCTCCTCGGTTTCATCGGGCTCGCCTCGCGCTACCTCTGCCGCGCGATGCCGCTGCAATCGGCGAATCGCAGCTCGATTGCAGCAGCGGTGATCGGCTCCGCCGCCGCGGCGAGCGGGCTGTGGGTGCTGATCTGGAAGTCCTGGATCGCCGCGCTCGGCACGCGCTTCGCGCCGATCGAGATCAACTATCAACTGATCTTCGCGCTGGGACTCCTGCTCTATCTCACCACGGTCGCCGTGCAGTACCTGGTGCTGGAAATCGAGGTCTCGCGTGAAGCGGAGGAAGCGGCGCTGCGCTATCGCGTGCTGGCGCGCGAGGCCGAGTTGCGCGCGTTCAAGGCGCAGGTCGATCCGCACTTCCTCTTCAACAGCCTCAACGCGGTCGCCTCGCTGTGCGGCTCACGGCCCGACGACGCGCGGCAGATGGCGCAGAGGCTCGCCGATTTTTTTCGCCTCATCCTCCGGCTCGGCGCTCAGGAACGAATCACACTGGCGGAGGAGATGGATCTCGTGACGCGCTACCTCGACATCGAGAGAGTGCGGTTCGGTGAGCGCTTGAAGACGAACATCCGCGTCGATGACGCCTCGGCACAATGTCTCGTGCCGCCGCTGCTGCTGCAGCCGCTGGTTGAGAACGCCGTGCGGCACGGCGTGGCCTCGGTCCTGGAAGGCGGCACCATCGACATCGATGCGACACTTCGCGATGGCATGCTGCGCATCGTGATCGACAATCCCGCCGATCCCGATCGCGTCGATCAGAGTGGAGAAGGCATCGGAATGAAGAACGCGCGCGGACGCCTGCAGACGGTCTCCGATGGAAAAGCCGTCTTTCAGGCCGGCGAGAACGACGGGCGCTTTCACGTCAGCATCGAGCTGCCGCGATGATCCGCACGATCATCGTCGACGACGAGCCGCTGGCCCGCGACGTCCTCCGCGAATACCTCGCGGCGGATGAGGATGTGGAGATCGTCGCCGAATGTGCCAACGGTTTCGAGGCGGTGAAGGCCGTCGCGGAACATGATCCCGACCTGCTGCTCCTCGACATCCAGATGCCGAAGCTCGACGGCTTCGAAGTGCTCGAGCTGCTCGACCGCTCGCCGAATGTCGTCTTCGTGACCGCGCACGATGAGTACGCACTGCGCGCCTTCGAGGTCCACGCGCTCGACTATCTGCTGAAGCCTGTCTCGGAGGCGCGGCTGCAGAGCGCGCTGCAGCGGATCAAACAGCAGAGCGGCAATCCGCGGCCGGAGGCCGGGCGGCTCGCGTCGGCACTCCGCGCGAAACCGCTGCAACGGCTGGTTGTGCGCCAGGACGACGGCACGATTCAGATCGTCCCGGTCGCGCGGATCGACTACGTCGAAGCCGACGACGAGGCGATCGTGATTCACACCGCGGGCACGACGCTGCGCAAACAGCAATCGATCGGCGATCTCGCGCAGGCGCTCGATCCGGGCCGCTTCGTCCGCGTGCACCGCTCCGTGCTGCTCAACATCGAGCGCATCGAAAAGCTCGAGCTCTATGCCAAAGACAGCCGCGTCGCCATCCTGCGCGACGGGACGAAAGTGCCTGTGAGCCGAAGCGGATACGCGCGATTGAAAGAACTGCTGTAGCCGAGCGGCACACTTCTTGGATGCCAGGGGTGCGGTATGTCCGAAACCCTGACGCTGGCCGAGCTCTCCCGCATTCTTCCTCTCTCCCGCTCCGCCATTCAGGCGCTGACGCGCACGGGCGAGCTGCCCGCCGAGCGAAAGGGACGCCGCATCTACGTCCGGCGCGAAGCCGTCGAAGCGTATCTCGAGCGCTGCATCGACGCGCTGCGCTCCAGAACCCGGCCCGCTGCCACGGATGTCGCCACCAGCATTCCCGTCATCAACGAAATCGACGGCGAGCTACGCTCCGGCCGCCGATTCCTTACGAGGGTCGAGATCAACGCGCGCATGGTCAGCACCAGAGCCCGCATCCTCGACATCAGCGAGGGCGGCATGCGCATCCATCACGCCCGCGCGTTGCACATCGGCAGCGAAGGAAAGCTGTCGTTCGAGATCTTCGGACTGCAGCGCGTCTGGACCGTGCGCGGCCGGATCGCCTGGAGCCACCTCGCCAGCAACGGCTACATCAGCGGTGTGGTCATCGCGGATGAGTCCGAGATCATGGCCGACGCCATCCGCTCCCTGCAGAGCGTCGGCGCGATCGAGCCCGACCGCGAGTCCCTGAAACGGAAGCGCGAATCGCGCATGCAGAAAACGCTGGAAAGAAACGCGCTCCAGCAGCCGCTCGGGGTTCGGGGCTAACGGGGCTCGCGGGTACGCGGTGGGGGGCGATTTCGAATTCGAATCCTACCGCGAGCCCGCGAGCCCGCGTACCCGCGCACCCACATCTACAATTCGAACGAATCAGACATCCATCCCCGTGAGCTCGCGAATCCGGCCGCGGTAGCGCCGGCTCATCGTCAGCCTCGTCCCATCCTTCAGCACGACGAACATCGCGCCGCCGAAGCCGCGGTGCATTTCCTGAATCCTCTTCACATTCACGATCGTGGCGCGGTGGATGCGCAGGAACTTCCGCGCGTCGAGCCGCTCCTCGACTTCGCTGATCGACTCGCGCACGAGATGCGCGGCTCCCGCCGCGTGCAGCCGCACGTATTTCCCTTCGGCCTCGATCCAATCGACGTCCGCGGTGCTGACGAGGAACGTCCGGTCGCGCGCCTTCACGACGAAGTGATCGAG
The DNA here is from genome assembly GCA_021325515.1 of Acidobacteriota bacterium. Taxonomy (GTDB): domain Bacteria; phylum Acidobacteriota; class Thermoanaerobaculia; order Gp7-AA8; family Gp7-AA8; genus JAJPHC01. Next base: position 264,084 of record JAJPHC010000013.1, on the reverse strand, counting down.
CGACTTCGGCTTCACGACACGCTCGAGCAGGCGCAGCAGCCGCTCCTCCGACTCCGCGCCATCCTCGGCGAAGTGCCGCTTCGCGCGGCGCAGCGCCTCCTGAAACCTCTTCCGGTCGAACGGCTTCATCACGTAGTCCGCCGCCTCGACCTCGAACGCCTTCACCGCATATTCATCATGCGCGGTGATGAAGATGACGACGGGCAGGCGCTCGCCGCGCAGCTTCTGCAGCACTTCGAAACCGTTGGCGCCCGGCATCTCGATGTCGAGCAGCAGCAGATCGGGCTTCTGCCTGCGAATCGCGCCGATCGCCTCGAGGCCATCCGCGCACTCGCCGGTGATCTCGATCTCCTCATCATCCTCGAGCAGCGTGCGCAGCTTCTGCCGCGCCAGCCGCTCGTCGTCGATGATCATCGTGCGGATCGTCTTCATGGTCAGGTGTGATACGGAATCGACAGTTCGACGACGCATCCCCCCGCCGGCGATGCGCGAAAGATGAACTGCTGTTCGGCGCCATACAACTTCTCCAGCCGCGCCCGCGTGTTCGCGAGGCCGATGCGCTCCGGCGGATGCTCGTCGCCGCTGCCGACGCCGTCGTCGGTGACGGAGATGCGCAGCGTGCCGTTCTCGCGGCGCGCGTGAATCGCGATCGTGCCGCCGCCGGGGCGGGCCGCGATCCCGTGATGGATCGCGTTCTCAACCAGCGGCTGCAGCGCCAGCGACGGCACGCGCGCCTCGCCCGCGTCGAGGCCGACATCGACGCGGACGGAGAGCCGCTCCTCGAAGCGGATCTTCTCGATCTCCAGGTAGCGCCGCACATACTCCAGCTCCTCGGTCAGCGTCACTTCCTGTTCGAGCTCGCGATCGAGCGTGAGGCGGAGAAACTCGCTGAGGCGCGCCAGCATCGCGTCCGCCGCCTCGACATCGCTGTACATCAGCGAGGAGATCGAATTGAGCGTATTGAAGAGGAAGTGCGGCTTGAGCTGCATCCGCAGCGCCTGCAGTTGCGCGCGCGACAGCTCGCCCGCCAGTTGAGCGCTGCGCAGCTCGCGATCGCGGCTCTTCACGTAGAAGTCGAACGCCAGCCAGGCGAAGAGAATCATCCAGTACGTCGGCAGGCTCGATTGAAAATTCGCATTGAACGACGCCCGCACGTTCTCCCCGAACGGCGCGGCGGGTCGAAGGCCGAGGAGGGCGAGAATCGCTTCACCGGCAATGATCTGTGCGACGGTGAGCACCGCACTCGCCACCACATGCGCGGCGAGCGCACGGCCCCAGCGCGCACTGTCGAAGCGGAGACGGCGCGCAATCGTGACGACCACCGGCGTCGTCAGCGCCCAGAGATAGTAGTAGGTGAGATTGACGCCGAATGCGCGCGACCAGGTGATGCGCGGCGAGAACGCCGGATTCCAGTGCGCCTGCAGCGCGAAATAGATCCCCGTGACCGTGCCGGCCACAAAGACAAACAACGCAATGCGCGCCCGGCTCATGAAGATGATGATAGAGCCGGTTCCCGTGGTTGCGAGGTGTTCACCGCTTGTTCCGAGAAACGACCGCTCGTGTCATGGCAGGATGATGGATGGGACTTATGGGACCTATAGGACCTATAGGACCTATGGGCAGACTGACGTTCCGCCTATTGGTCCCATAGGTCCCATAGGTCCCATCATTGTCAATCCCATCATCGGAGGCCAGATGAACCGCTATCTCCTGATTCCCGCGATCCTCGTGATCGCTGCCACGACCGCTCTCGCCGATGCGCGCGACGAAGTCCGCAATGCGGAGCTTTCGTTTGCGAAGGCCTTCGCGGATCGCGATCAGGCGAAGTTCTTCTCGCTCGTGCTGGACGATGCGACCTTCATGGGAGCGGGCGGCACGCTCAGCGGCAAGAAAGCGGTGATGGAGCGCTGGTCGCGCTTCTTCGCGATGCCGAAGGCTCCGTTCAGTTGGGCGCCTGACCGCGTTGCGGTGAATGCGGCCGGCACCATCGGCCTCACGGCCGGGCCGGTCTTCGATCCGAACGGCAATCACGTCGGCAACTTCAATTCGACGTGGGTGAAGCAGGCCGACGGCACCTGGCGCGTGCTCTTCGATGGTCCCGGCGGCGCGCCGGCGTGCATCGCCGAGAACGCGGCTCCGGCCAGCGAGGGCGACATCACGACGCCGGATGGCGTGAAGCTGCACTACCGAAAGATCGGCGAAGGCCGCAACACGCTCGTCATCCCTCTCGGCTTCATCCTCTACGACGACTTCCGGCAGCTCGCGGATGCGGCGACGATCATCACCTACGATCCGCGCAACCGCGGCCGCTCCTCGCGCGTGGAAGAGGTCAAGACGTTGACGATCCGGCAGGACGTTCAGGACCTGGAGACCGTCCGCGCCTTCTTCAAGGCGGAGAAGATCATTCCCGTCGGCTTCTCCTATCTCGGCTCCGTCGTGATGCAGTACGCGATGGAGCATCCGGAGCATGTCGCGCGCGTGATCCAGCTCGGCCCGGTGGCGATCCGTCCGGATACGAAATTTCCTGCGCCGCTCACCAACGAGAACGACGAGCCGGTGCGGCGCTGGCACGAGCTGAACATCGCGAAGACCGATCCTGCGAAATCGCAGCACGACCTCTGTCTCCTGCAGGACGCCGCGCTGCGCTCGCTGCTCGTCGGCAACCAGGAGCTCGCGCCGCGCGTGAAGGGAACGTGCGACCTCGAGAACGAGTGGCCGGCAAATCTCGACCGGCACTTCCGCAATCAGTTCCCGACATGGAAGAGCGTTGCGATCACGCCCGCCGATCTGGCAAAGGTGACGATGCCCGTCCTAGCCATTCACGGCACCAAGGACCGCAATGCGCCGTACGGCGCGGGGCGGCAGTGGGCGATGTCGGTGCCCGACGCGCGCCTGGTCACGATCGAAGGCGCCGGCCACGCGATGTGGATCGACGATCCGCTCACAGTCTTCGGCTCGATCCGCGAGTTCGTTCGCGGCGGCTGGCCGCTGGGGGCGGAGACGGTGACGAAGCTGGAGAGATAGCGGCTCACGACTCCTGGCGGCGTGGTGCACGTGCGCGCAGCGCAGCGGCGGCGACGATGCCTCCCGCGAATCCGAAGAAATGCGCCGTCCACGAAATGCCGGCCTTCGGCACGACCGACAGCAGCAGCATCACGCCATACAGGGAACCGACGATCAGCGTGATCAGCAGCGACATCAGCCTCCGGTCGAATGCGGGGCGGAACAACAGATACCCGACGTAGCCGAAGACGATCCCGCTCGCGCCGATGTGATTCGCGTGCGAGCCAAAGAGCCAGATGCCGGCGCCGGCCACCAGCGTGCAGACGATCGTCACGAAGAGAAAATCGCCGATGCCGTCGAGCAGGATCAGCGCGCCCAGAATCAGGAGAGGCACCGTGTTGGCGATGAGGTGATCCCAGTTCGCGTGAATGAACGGTGCGGTGAGGATGCCGAGGAAGTGGCCCGATGTGCGGGGGAGAACGCCGGTGCCGGCGATCGATCCACCATCGTGGCGGAAGGAATCGGCGATGCGGACGCCCCACATCGCACCGACGAACAGAAACAGCACGAGCGCGCGTCGAATCATCAGCAGGCCGGCCCGAACGTCCGCGCATCAGCGGCCGTCGTCCGCACTCCACCTCCGATGATGCGGATATCGCGCTTGCCGAGCAACTGTCCCGAGGACCAGATCTCGATTCGATACGTGCCGGAGCTGTGATTCGCGGGGAGATGCAGCGAGTCCCAGACGCGGAAGCCGCCGCGGTGCGCGGTCAGGCTCGAGACACGCGACGCGCGCAGCAGCGTCCCGTGCTGGAGAAAGCGGACCTGGATGCGCGCCGGAATGCGCTCCGGCGAGAAGATCGTCGCGACGACGAAGAGGCGGCCGTTCTTCAACTCGGCCGCCGGGATTTCCGTCTCGTAGTCGTGCGGCGCTTTCAACGTATGCAGATTCAGCGCGCCGGACACGCGCAGGCTCGTCATGCGCAGCGGCACGGGCGGCAGCAGCGGGCGGAAGACGAAGATCGCGAGCAGCGTCGCAGCGAAGGCGATCGCGATCGCACCCACCTGGCGGCCGTCGCGAAGATCGTGGAAGCGCTTCGCCAGCGCGAGCGCCGCGAGAAACGAGATCCCCGCGGCGATGTACTCGCTGTTGTCGATGCGCGTCCGGAGCAGCAGCGGCAGAAAGAACTGCAGCGCCGAGAAGCTGACGAACGCGAAGAAGCCGGTCGAAAACCAGCGGTGCTCGCGCAGCAGCCGGTCGAACAGCATGTCGAAGCACGACAGCACGGCAAACGCCGCGAGTGCGATGACGTAGAGAAAGTTCCACGATGGAAACGTCGCCGAATAGAAATAGAACGGGATCAGGAAGAAGAGCGTCTCCTGGTACATGACGCGCGTCAGATAGGAGACGAGCCCCTGCGCGAACCGCAGCACGCGCGATTCGCCGGCCACCAGCCGCGAGAAGAGCAGCGTCGAGCCCCACGTCAGCGCGATGAAGAGCACGACCCAGCGGAGGAAGCCGTAGCGGTTGTGCGCGAGAACGAGGACGGCGATGCCGCTGATCAGAGCCCATGCCGAATGCAGCGCCCAGAACAGCCGTGCAAACTTCTGGTGCATCTCCTGCCACGTCATGCGCGGCGCATTGTAAGGTGGGCGATGATTCCCGCCATGCGCTTCGCGTCACTCCTCATCGCACTGCTGCTGATGGCCGCCGCGCCGGCTCCGACATTCGACGAGCTCAATCACCGCGCGCTGGAGCAATACAAAGCGAAGGATTACGCCGGTCTGCTCGCGACGCTGCAGACGATGGATGCGATGAATCCCGATCATCCGCGCATCCTTGCGAATCTCGCGCGCGCCTACGGCTTCACCGGCCATCCCGCCGAGGCGTTCGCGACGATGGACCGCCTGCTGCAGATGGACGTTCTCTTCGACACGAAGGACGAAGACTTCGACGTGCTGCGCGGCGATCCGCGATTCGCCGACGTGACCCAGCGTCTCGCTGCACTCGAGTCGCGGCGTGTCGCCAGCGCGAGCATCGCCTTTCGCATTCCGCGCAAGGGGCTGATCACGGAAGGACTCGCGCACGATGCGAAACGCGGGTCGTGGTTCGTGAGCAGCGTCCGCAAGGGGATCATCCTGCGCATCGATGGCCGCGGACGCGTCCGGGAGTTCGCGCGCGGGCCGCATGGGCTGAGCGGGATCGGGATCGACGACGGCCGCCGGCTGCTCTGGGCCTGCAGTACCGCATCACCGCGCGTCGAGTCGTTCAAGAGCGGAGATCCGAATGACCCGTCGCTCATCGCGTTCGATCTCGACAGCGGCCGGATGCTTCACCAGATCGCGCTGGAGCCGAAGGGTTTCTGCGATGATCTGACCGTCGCGCGCGACGGCTCCGTCTACGTGTCCGACTCGACCGGCGCGATTCTCCGGCTGCGCGCGGATTCGAAATTCGCCGGCGACGGTCGTGCCGCACGGCGTGATCCGCTCGCCGCAGGGTTCCGTGCTCTCGGCGAGCGAGCGGATTCTCTACGTCAGCGATTACAGCGGGCCGATTCGCGCGGTCGATGTCGCGACCGGCGACGTCGTCGCGCTGCGCATGCCGGCGGGCTTTCAGACGCGCGGTATCGATGGCCTCACACGCCACGGCCGCGACCTCATCGCCGTTCAGAACGGAATCGAGCCGAATCGCATCCTCCGCCTCACGCTCACACCCGACGGCCTCGGAATCGCCAAGGCGGCGATCCTCGAGATGAATCACCCGCAGATGGACGAGCCGACGATCGGCAGAATCGACGGCGATCGCTACTACTTCATCAGCACGAGCCAGGGAAACAAGTTCGACGCCGGGCCCGCTGATGAGAAGAAGCTGATGGATGGCCTGGTGATGAAGATCGATCTGAGTCTCTGAAGCGCGTGCCCCGGCGTGACTTTCTGTGATATTCGCCTTTCGTTCTTCGTCTCAAAAGCTGAATTCAGAATTCAGAATTCAGAATTCAGAATGAAGAATGGCATTACGTATGTGTCCTACAGTTCATGCTTCCATTTTTCATTCTGAATTCTAAATTCTGAATTCTGAATTTCGCTTTTCGTTCCTCGTCTCATCAACATTCCTCGTCTCATCAACGAACGACTCCCCCGCCCGCGCCTGTACACTATCGCCATGGCCACCCTCACGGTCGTGAAACCGGCTGCGCTTGCGGCCACGCAGTTCACGCTCAACGGCGTGGAGACGACCATCGGCCGCTCCCCGGAGAACAAGATCGTTCTCGATGATCGCGGCGTGTCGCGCCAGCACGCGAAGATCGTCAATACCAACCGCGGGTTTCTGCTCGTCGATGCCGGCAGCCGCGGCGGCACCTACATCCGCGGGCGGGAGATCCAACAGGAGATGCTGCACGAAGGCGACCTGATTCAGGTCGGCGATACGGTGCTGCGCTTCGCCAGCCGCGATGATGCCGACGGGACGATGATGTCGCGCGCCGACGAGCTGGGCGAACAGACGACGATCGACGTTCCGATTCCGGAATCACCGCCGCCGGCCCCGCAGCTTCCTCCTCCCCCTTCGGCACATCCTGCGCCGGAGGCGAAACCTCTAACCGTTCGCTGCATCGCGTGCGCGCACGACATCCCGATCGACAGCGTGTTCTGCCCGCTCTGCGGCAAGCCTCAGCAGCAGCAAGCAATCCCCCAACCAGTCGTTGCACCAGTTGCGGCACCCGTTGCTGCACCCGTTGCTGCACCGGCCGCCGCAGCCCCTCAGCCGGCCGCGCAAAACGCGGAGGCGATCGCCCGCGGGTATACGAACGGAATCGTGGTGCGGAGGTGGCTCGGCACCGTCATCGATTTCGTCTTCCTCGCCCTCGCCGCTCTCGCCGCCTGGAAGCTGCAGAGGCTTCTCCCGCTCTGGCTCGCCATCCTCATCGGTTACTACCCGCTTCTCGAGGGCTACCTCGGCGCCACGCTCGGCAAGTACCTCGCGGCGATCCGCGTCGTCGACCAGTACGGCGGCAGGCCGGGATTGTGGAAGGGCATTCTGCGGACGCTGGCGCGCATCATCGAAGTGAATCCCGTGCTCTTCGGCGGCATCCCCGCCGGCATCATCGTCCTCGCCTCCAAAAAGAAGCAACGCCTCGGCGACATGCTGGCCGGGACATTCGTCCTCACGTCGGCGGACGCACGCCGCGCGGCCGCTTCCTCGATCGCGTGACGATCTCCAGGAACAGCGCGCTGACGATGAGGATCGCCGCGGTCTCGCCGGCGACGTAACCCCAACGCGGCGCTGCACCCGGCCGCGATCCCTGCCAGAACCTGGTCACACCCCACAGTCTCCCGGAGGAAGGTTTGCCGAATCCTTTCCGGCGGTCGTACTCCACTTTCTCGCCGGCGTTCACGCTCACGCGGCCGCCGTGATCGTCCGAGGCATCGACGGAACCGTCGATGACGGTGATCAGATCGCCGTTCGCGGCCACATCGAGGAGATACGACGTTCCCTTGTGCCGGATGCGTAGCGATGGCGTGCTGACATCCGCATCGGCGACATGCACGCGGCCTGCGAGCATGGAGAGCGTGCCGTCGCCGTTCATCGTGAAGCTCGCAGAGGTCTTCGGATCGAACGTCACGGTCTCGGCACCGGCCGGCGTGAAGCGCTCATACGCCATCGGCGTGCCGTCGCCCGGCGTCGTGTACGTCTGGCCGGTCTGCAGCTCCTGACCGTTTTGCAGGGAGCCTTGCGATTTCGGAGAGTAGTCGATGCTCATGCGCGGCTTGCTCTCCGGTGCGACGCCGAAGCGGTTCGCGAGATCGTTGAGATTCGCCCCCGGCGCGTTGCCGCAGGAACCGGTGAGCGGCGTCTTGTCCTCTTTCGCCTTCTGCGCGACGAAACTGTCGATCGTGCGCGCCGCATGCCGTCCATGCCACGTCGCGAGATCGTACGTGCTCGCCGCGTAGAAATCGCTGAGCGCCTTCGCCGGATCGGCATTCCCGTAGAGCTGCACGAGAAACGACGTGATCACACCCTCGGTCTTCTGCGGATCGCCGGCGGGATGCGAGTGCACGTACTCCATCGCAGTCGCGTCGTTCTCGAGATCGGCCTGATAGGACTGCTTGCGATCGCGATAGAAGAGCGTGGCGATGAAGTCGGCGAAGCCTTCCTCATAAGCCACCTCGCGCGGATCCATATGCGGCTGCGGCGCGACCGGGCGCCAGTTGTCGTGACTGCCGCCGACGATCTTGCCGACCAGCGGATAGCCCTTGATGTAGAACGTCGTCGGATCGATCGCGTTGCTCAGCACGTGCGACATCTCGTGGACGAGCGTCTTCTGCAATGCGTCCCAGTCGCCGAGCTCACCCCCCGCGACGGAGAGCGTGTCGGTCTCCGGATCGTAGCGGCTCGTGCTGACATCGGTGCCGAACGCGAACTTCACGTTCTGCACCGTGTCGATGATCGACTGCGGCATGCACGCGCGCCTCAGGAAGTCGGTGTACTTCTCCTTCATGAAGCGCTCGACGTCGTCGTTCTTCAGCACGTGCAGCGTGCAGTCGCTGCTGGCGCCGGTCTGGCGATTGATCGACGTCATGTTGTAGCCCGGCGCCTTGACGAGGATGCGGACATTCTGCGCGCTGCGGTCGCCCGGCTTGATCTCCACCGTCCCCGCCGGCCCTGTTTTTCCGCGTTGCGTATTCGCCGGCTTGCCGCCGGCGCCGATCTCCGCGTATGTGATCTCGGCGTTCTCGATCGGTTTGCCGAAGACGTCGCTCACGCCGCAACTGAGGACGGAAGGGAGCGTCGCGATGCAGTCGCTGTGCATCGCGTTCCACGAATAGCCCGGTGCGCACTCGCCGCTCTTCGGATCGAACTTCGCCGGCGCGCTCGCGCACGATTGCCCGCGCGCCACACACTTCACCGCCAGCCCGTTCTCCCAGCAGGTTGCATACGGCCTGTCCCACGCCTCACCGCAGTTGCAGTCGAGCGTGTAGGTACGCCCGGCACCGGGAGGACAAAAGGCCTGCTTGCAACTGACGGTCTCCCGCGACCACTGCTTGCCCGGCGGACATTCGGAATCGAGTCCCGGATTGTGGCCCGGCACGTCAGCAACGACAGACGCCGCGCAGAGCAGCGCAACGACCACAACCATGGAGCGCATGGCAGAGATTGTAGTCTCACGCTCGAGTTGAATAACGATGCGGCGAATGTTGTTTGAAACGATTGTCCACTATGCACAAGACGATCGCAGCCTTGCTCCTCGCAGGAGTCGCATTCGCTCTGCCTCTTCGCGCTGAAACGCTGACGTATTCGTGGCGCCTCAAGGGCGGCATCACCTGGGCCGCAAAGCTGGCGTTCCCGGCCTCAGGCCAGGGAACGCTGCAGACCGATGAAGCCGGCAACGTTCACTCCCAGCTCACGATGCTCGGCAAGGACGATCCGAAGTCGTTCTATCTCTACGAATCCGTCATGGCGCCGGATGGTGCGAAGACACTGTCGAGCCGCAATGCCTACGCGTACCGCGATGATCACCGCGACGAGCGCGTCGTGTTCGACACGACCAAGGGACAGACGCAGGTGCATCGCGTGGACAACGACACGAACGAGACGCGTATCAAGAAGCTGAGCTCGATCGAGCCGAAGGACGTGCTGACCTCGATCTACTATCTCCGCCATCATGCGGATGAGCTCCGGATGCCGAAGCGCGCGGAGATCTTCTCCGGTTCGAAAGGCTACGGCGTGCTGTACATCCCGCAGCCGGCCACGACCATGAACAACGTCGCAGTGCGCCCCTTCCGCATCCAGCCGATCGGCGGCGACAAGACGGGCGAGGTGCGCGTGTGGCTGAGCGATGACGCGCAGCACGTACCGGTGCGAATCGAGATCGATCAGAAGTACGCGACGCTGAAACTCGATCTCGTGAAGTAGCTCAAGGTCTTGGCGGCGGCGGTCCGCCCATCGGCGGCGGTGGGGGCGGCGGCGGCTGGAACTGCGGTGGAGGTTGCTGCTGTTGCTGCTGTGACTGCGGCTGCTGTTGCGGCTGCTGTTGTGGTTGCACCGTTGGTGCAGCGGGTTGTTGGGCCGGGCTGTACGCGGCAGTCGGAAATGAGAACGACTGCGCCGTTTCCGTGTGCGCCGGAGCGCTCGTCACGGTCACCGCCGAGCCGGCCTCCGTCGATTTTCCCTGCACCGCAGGAGCGGCGGTCTCCGTCTTCCCCGACCGGCGCGCGAACAGCAGCAGCCCCATCACGATGACGGCACCGATGAGCAGCGGGACTAACCATTTGTTGCCGCTGCTCAGTTCCGCCGGCTTTGCTGCTGCAGATCTGGCGGCCACCGGCATCGACACCGCGGTCGGCGCCGACTCGGCGAGAATTCTGTCGATGTCGCGCAGCAGCAGGCCATACGACGCGTAGCGCTTCTGCGGATCCTTCATCGTCATCCGCTCGACGATCGTCGCCGCGAGCGGGTGCACGTCAGGCCTCGTCGTGCGCAGCGACGGCATCGGCGCCTGCAGGTGTTTCGCGACGATGCTCATCGCACTGGAGCCTGTGAAGGGCCGCTCGCCCGTGAGCATCTCGTACAGCACGATGCCCAGCGAATAGATGTCGGCCCGAAAATCCGACGGCGATCCGCTCGCCTGCTCCGGCGCCATGTAAAACGGGCTGCCGACCACCGCGCCGGTCTGCGTCAATTCATTGTCCGCGCCGCCGCCCTCCGCCGGCTTCGCCAGCCCGAAGTCCGCAACGCGCACGACACCCTTCTTGTCGATCAGGATGTTCGACGGCTTGATGTCGCGATGAATGAGTCCCTTCTGCCAGCTCGCGGCGAGCGCCTCGACGACGGGCCTCACGATCTTCATCGCCTCGCTGACATTCAACTTCCCGGCGCGCTGCAGCCGCTGCGCGAGCGATTCGCCGTCGACCAGCTCCATGATCAGATACGGCTTTCCCCCGGTCGTACCGAACGAGATCACACGGACGATGTTCGGATGCTCGGCGGCCGCCATCGATCGCGCTTCGCGCAGGAACCGCGCACCGGCTAACGCGTCGTTGCCGCTCTGCGAGATCACCTTGATCGCCACCGAGCGGCCCAGCACATCGTCCTGCGCGAGGAAGACAGCCCCCATGCCGCCTTCGCCGAGGCGGCCGCGGATCGTGTAACCGTCGATGGAGGGAGGAGCGGCGGGCTCCTTCGGCAACGCCCACGTCGCATCGTCGCGCGCGGTTTCACGCGCGCCGCTCGGCGTGCGGTACGGCGCGGTCTTGTCGTCCATGGAGTGCTCGAATTGTACAATCGCCGCGGGTCGCACATGAGCTTCGACAAGACAGGGACCATCATCGAGCCCGGCGGACCGCAGGTCTCCGGCGAGGCCTGTCTGATTCTCATCTACGGCGCACCCGATCTCGGCAAGCGCTACGCGCTCACGCACGAGATCACGATCGGCCGCGACGCAACCGCCGACATCTGCGTCGACATGTCCTTCGTCTCACGGCAGCACGCACGCCTCACCTGCCGCGGCGATTCGTGGTCCGTGCACGACCTCGGCAGCCGGAACGGCACGCAGGTGAACGGCATCGCGGTGACCAACCCCGTCACTCTCGACAACGGTGATCAGATCAAGATCGGCGGCGCGATCTTCAAGTACGTCGCCGGCGGCAACGTCGAAGCGCTCTTCCACGAAGAGATCTACCGGATGACGATCTTCGACGGCCTGACGAAAGTGCACAACAAGCGGTATCTGCTCGATTTTCTCGATCGCGAGATCGCGCGTGCCCGCCGCTATGAGTCGCCGCTGGCGCTGGCGATGCTCGACATCGATCACTTCAAGAAGCTCAACGACACCTACGGTCATCAGGCCGGCGACTACGTCCTCGAGCAGGTGGCCGGCGCGATCGGCAGCGCGGTGCGCCGCGAACAACTGCTCGCGCGTTATGGCGGCGAGGAGTTCGCGATCGTGCTCCCCGAGCTGACGCCGGAGCAGGTGCTCGCGTTCTGCGAGAACGTCCGCGCGCGCGTGGCGGAGGGGAAATACGTGTTCAACGAGGAGACGCTGTCGGTGACGGTCAGCGTCGGCGCCGCGATGCTCACCGGCAGCATGGAGCGCGAGCAGCTGTTTCAGGCCGCCGACGCGAAGTTGTACGAGGCGAAGCGCCGCGGCAGGAATCGCGTGGCGATGCAGAGCTGAAGCCTCGATCCCGTTCGCTGCACGCCAGCCCACTTTCGCTGCACATCCGTCAACACGGATCGCGTTTGCGCCACACTACGCTCATGAAATGGCTTCCTGCCGCCGCATGCTGGACGGCGCTCGGCCTCATCTCCGGCACGCAGGTGTGGCTGAGCATGATCACGCACGGGCATTCGGTTCCGCTGCTCGTCGGCCACTACGTGCTGGTGTGGGAAGGATGGTTCGCTCTGACGTTCGCGATCGTCTGGCTCACCCGTCGCGTGCCGGTGATTCCGCCACGGGGCCGCGCGCTGCTGATTCACATGCTGGCCGCCTTCATCGCCGCGGTGCTGCACATCAGCTACTGGATTGCACTCACGCTCACGATGCGGCCGTACGACCGGATGAATCCGACGTGGGCCACGACGCCGATCTCGGAGCTGCTCTTCGCGCGGCTGCCGATCGAGCTCATTCTCTACATCACCGTTGCCGGCGCGGCACAGGCCGTCCAACTGCAACGCTCGCTGATGAACGCGCGGCTGCATGCGCTCGAGTTGCAGTTGCAGCCGCACTTTCTCTTCAACACGCTCAACACGATCAGCTCTCTGGTGCGCACCGGACAGAACAGCGGTGCGGTGACGATGATCGCCGGCCTGAGCGACGTGCTGCGCTACACGCTCGATCGCGCCGGACGGCAGCGCGTCACGCTGGAAGAGGAGAGTGCGATGCTGCAGCGCTACCTCGAGATCCAGCAGGGCCGTTTCTCCGACCGGCTCTCCATCGGCATCGATGTCTCCCCCGAGGTGCGGCGAGCGATGGTGCCGACCTTCATCCTGCAGCCGCTGGCGGAGAACGCGATTCGCCACGGCATCGCCCGCAGCGCGGCAGCCGGCACGATCCTCGTGCGCGCCTTCCGTCGCGATGCCCATCTGCAGATCGAGATCTTCAACAGCGGCGCGCTGCAGGCGGCGCATGCGGACGGCATCGGACTGCACAACACACGCGAGCGTCTGCGCCAGTTGTACGGCAGCGATCAGAGATTCGAACTGCGCGCGGAACGCGACGGCGTCCTCGCCTCGATCATGCTGCCGCTGCAGGTGGCATCGTGAAGGCGCTGATCGTCGATGACGAGCCGCTCGCGCGCCACTCGATCCGACTGCTGCTGGAGCGCGACGGCGAAGTCGAGATCGCCGGAGAATGCAGCGGCGCCGATGCCGCGGCGCTGATCGCGCGCACGCGCCCCGACATTCTCTTTCTCGATATCCAGATGCCGGAAGTCGGCGGCTTCGAACTTCTCGAAGAAATCGGCCTCGGCGCCGTTCCCGTGGTGATCTTCGTGACGGCCTACGACCATTACGCGATCCAGGCGTTCGACGCGCACGGCCTCGACTACCTGCTCAAGCCCTTCGACGACGACCGCTTCCTCCACGCGCTCGAGCGCGCGAAGACGCAGCTCCGCACGCGCGGCAGCGCGACGTTCGCCCAGCGCTTCCTCGTGCGCGTCCGCGACAGGTTCGTCGTGGTCAACACCTCCGAGATCGACTGGATCGAGGCCGCCGACTATTACGTTACCCTGCACGCCGGCGGCAAGTCGCACCTGCTGCGCGAAACGATGGCCGCGATCGAGACGCGCCTCGATCCCGCGCACTTCGTCCGCGTGCACCGCTCCGCGATCGTGAACATCGATCGCGTGCGCGAGATCCACCCCATGTTCCGCGGCGACTGCACGCTCGTGCTCGCAGACGGCACGCAGGTGAAGCTCAGCCGCGCGCGCCGCGAGGAGTTCGAGCGGATCTTTTCACGATAGACGGCCGATCCCTGCCGGCCGTCCGCCAGTTGCCTGCCGCCTGCATCCGTTTCGCTGCATTTCTGCTGCGTATACCAGCCCGCCGCGCCACCCTTCTCGCAGGAGGCACACATGCAAAAGTTTCTCTTCCTCGTTCTGCTCGCCGGGCTGCCCATCGCCGCTGCCGAGCGCACCTACACGCGCAACGTCGCGATCGTCGTCTACGAAAACGCTGAGCCGCTGGACTGGACAGGGCCCTTCGAGGTCTACAACGACGCCGCGCGCTTTGGTGCAGCGAATGGTCAGCCCGCGTTCAACGTCTACGTCGTCTCGAAGACCACGGACCCGGTCGATGCGCAGGGGATGAAAGTCGTCCCGAACTACTCGATCGCGGAGGCTCCGAAGCCGGACATCGTGATCTTCCCCGGCGGCCCGTCGTCGAAGATCTACGACGATCCGCAGTTCTTCGCCTGGGCCAAGAAGGCGTCGCAGGAGGCGGAGATTGCGCAGAGCGTCTGCACCGGAGCCTTCGTCCTGGCGCGAGCGGGGCTGCTCGACAATCTCGAGGTGACGACGTTTCATGGCGCGATCGAAGGGCTGCGCCGCGAAGCACCCAGGGCACATGTCCAGGACGGCCGCCGCTTCGTCGACAACGGCCACGTCGTCACGACCGCAGGCATCTCGGCCGGCATCGATGGATCGCTCAACGTCGTCGCCCGCCTCCTCGGCCGCCGCGTCGCGGATCAGGTGGCAACGTACATGGAGTACCACTGGACGCCTGAGTCCTATCTCGCGCTGAAGTACGCGTATCTGAATCCGAGCACCGACGAAAACGGCCGTCTGCTGCAGACCGCGGACATGCAGTACGAGTCGAAGAACTTCAGCGAAGCGGAGAGGCTCTACCGCACGGTCCTGAAGGAAGATCCGAAAAACACCGACGGCTGGTACAGCCTCGCGGTTCTTCTGCGCGAGAAAAATGATCACGCCGCAGCAGCGGAGGCATTCGCGACTGCCGCGGCCGCCGAGCATGATCCGCACACGGCCGCGCATCTTCTCTTCGATGCCGCAAGAGAGTACGCGCGCGCGGATCGCATCGACGATGCCGCCCGGAAACTGCAGGCGGCGTTCGACGCCGGATATCCGGATCGCGACGTCGTGAACAAGGTGCCGGAGTTTGCGAAAGTGAAGAGCAGGATGTGAGCTCGAACGGGACGGATGGGATCTGCCCCATCCGTCCCATAATCCCATCTGTGAAAACCCGCGCGCTCGCGCTGATCTCCTCCGCCGTTCTCTTCGGGATGGCGCTCTGGTTCGGCGCCTCGGCCGTTGCGCCGCAGATCGCGCGCGAGTGGCATCTCTCCGAGCCGCAGACGGCCTGGCTCACGCTCGCGGTGCAGCTCGGCTTCGTCGCCGGCACGCTCATCAGCGCACTGCTGAATCTTCCCGACATCCTTTCCGCACGCCATCTCATGACGGCCTGCGCGCTGGCCGGCGCGTTCGCGAACGCGCTGCTCGCGCTCTTCGCACACGATGCCGTCACCGCGATCATCCTTCGCGGCATCACCGGAATCTGCCTTGCCGGCGTCTATCCGCCCGGCATGAAGCTGATCGCGACATGGTTCCGCGAAGGGCGCGGTGTCGCGCTCGGTGTGCTGATCGGCGCGCTCACGATCGGCAAGGCCTCGCCGTATCTGATCCACGCCATCGGCCCGAAGAGCTGGCGCCTGAATGTCGGAATCGCCTCGCTCTTCGCCGTCATCAGCGCCCTGATGATCGCCGCCTTCGTCCGCGAAGGACCGTATGCGCTGTCGAACCAGCCGTTCGACATCACGCAGATCACGCGCGTCTTTCGGAATCGCGGCGTTCGTCTCGCGAACTTCGGCTACTTCGGACACATGTGGGAGCTGTATGCGATGTGGACGTGGGCGCCGGTGATGATCCGCGCCAGTCTTGCGCAGCGCGGCGAGCCGCCGGTGCTGGCCGAGGCGGCGTCGTTCGTGATGATCGGATGCGGAGCGATCGGCTGTGTCCTCGCGGGGATCGTGGCTGACCGCGCCGGCCGCGCGATCGTCGCGGCGGCCGCGATGGCGATCAGCGGCGCCTGCTGCTTCCTCGTAGGATTTCTCTACGGCGGTCCACCCGTCCTGCTCCTGATCGTGGTGGCGATCTGGGGCGCGAGCGTCGTCGCCGACTCCGCGCAATTCTCCGCCTCCGTCACCGAGCACGGCGATCCGCGCTACCTCGGCACCGCGCTGACGATTCAGACGTGCATCGGATTTCTGATCACGACCTTCTCCATTCGTCTCGTGCCGCTGCTCGTCGAGCACATCACGTGGCGTTATGCGTTTGCGGCCCTCGGCATCGGGCCGCTGCTGGGGATCATGGCGATGATGCGCTTGCGGAGCGTGGCCCCGGCATGACTCGCCGCGCGTCGATCGCCGTCGCCTCGGTCGCAGGTGGCCTGATCCTCGCGTGGCTGATCGCGCCGCTCGTCTTCCTGCATCTGCCCAATGACCGTGCGCGGATCGGCGAAGTCGTGCGGCTGCTACGAACGCACCCGCGGCTCGCGGTCATCGGCAACTCCGTCGCGATGTACGGCGTGCGCGTGGGGACGAATCTCGCAACGCCGGGACAACTGCTCAGCGAGTCGGCGATGATCGCCGGAGAGTTGCGCGACACGAAGACGATCGTGCTCGTCGTGACTCCGTGGCAGCTCGCGGCGAGATCGTCGCTGAACGCGCAGGGATGGAACGCATGGTGGATGTACGGGCTGCGCCCGAGTGAGGAGTCGCGCGCGCTCAGCGGAATGCCCGCGATGTCGGACTGGCGGGAGCGCATCCGCTCGCGCTGGATCGTCCGCGCCGCCTTCGAGAGCCTCTTCGCCCGCGGACACGCTGCGGCACGCGAGGTGTGGATGAGCCGTGAAGCGTTCGCCGTCGATCCTCACCAGCGCGCGCTGCTGGAGGCGATCGCGAAGCGCCGTCACGTCGTCGTCGTGCTCGCGCCGCTCTCGCCGATCGTGCGCGCGCATTACCCTGACATTTCGCTGCACCTCGAGAATGCGCAGGTGCTCGACGCGACCCACCTGCTCGACGCCGGCGGCTTCCGCGACGATACGCATCCCAACGACGCCGGCGCCGCGAAGCTGACGCAGTTCATCGAGGAGCACCTCTGATGCTGTTCCAGACGCCTCAGTTCCTGCTCTTCTTCCTCGCGGTCGTCACTGCGGTGGCGGCCGTGCGCAACACGGCGGGGCGCAAGACGATCCTGCTGCTGGCGAGCTGGTTCTTCTATGGCTGGTGGAGCCCGCTCTTTCTGCTGCCGCTGCTGATCACGACGTTCGCCGACTACGCGATCGGACTCGCGCTCGAGAGAAGGCGCAGCCGGCTGCTCGTCGGCCTCAGCGTCGCGGCGAATCTCACGCTGCTCGGCATCTTCAAGTACTTCGACTTCTTCAGCGCCAACATCGCCGCACTCCTCGGCCGTGATCCCGTGCTGCTGCACATCATTCTGCCGCTCGGCATCTCGTTCTACACCTTTCACTCCATCAGCTACATCGTCGATGTCTATCGCGGCGAGATTCCGGCGTGCCGCTCACCGCTGGACTACGCGCTCTTCATCGCGTTCTTTCCGGAGCTGGTGGCGGGACCGATCGTGCGCGGGAAGCAGTTCCTGCCGCAGCTCGAGCGGCCGATCGCCATCCGCATCGACGAGTTTGCGGTGCTGCGGATCACGCGCGGCCTCGCGAAGAAAGTGCTCATCGCCGACAACGTCGCCGTCTTTGCGAACGCGGTGTTCGCCGATCCGGCGCAATGGCCGAGCATCGTCATCTGGATCGCGACCATCGCCTTCGCGGTGCAGATCTACTGCGACTTCTCCGGGTACACCGACATGGCGGTCGGGCTGGCGCACGTGTTCGGCTTCGAGCTGCCGGTGAATTTCGATCGTCCGTACTTCGCGCGCAGCCCGTCGGAGTTCTGGCGGCGGTGGCACATCAGCCTGTCGTCGTGGCTGCGGGACTACCTCTACATTCCGCTCGGCGGCAATCGCGCTCATCGCATCCGCAATCTGCTGATCACGATGCTGCTCGGCGGCCTGTGGCACGGCGCGTCGTGGAATTTCGTCCTGTGGGGCGCGCTCCATGCGATCGCGCTCATCGTCTGGCGTGGCCGCTCGCTGATCGCGACGCAGCTCTTCATCCTCTTCACCTGGATCGTGTTCCGCGTGCGCGAGCCACACGCGATGCTCGCCGCGATGCGCAAGTTCGTGCTCTTCGATTTCGACTTCGCACTGCAGGGGCGCGGCCTGCTGGCGATCTTCTTCTTCAGCACGATCGCGCTGATCGCGCTGTTCCTCGTGCTGCATGCCATCAGGCTCGATCCCGCGCGATGGAGCACGGCGGCGCTGATCGCGTCGGGGCTCGCGGCCGGCATCGCGTTCTTCTTCCTCTGGCCCGCGGACGAGACGCCGTTCATCTACTTCCAGTTTTAGGTTCAGTTTACGGACGAGGCGTCCGCATTCCAGATGGGGCCGCAGGCCGCGCCGTAGCGCTCGAAGAGAGATGTGCCGAGCGGGCCGAAGAGCCGCTCGTAGAGCGCGGTGAGATCGGGCGGCAGCGGATCGTGGTCCGAGAACCAGTCCGTCGCGAACATCGCGGACGTTACCCCGCTGAAGCGGATGAGGCGCAGGCCGGTGTGGATCTGATCGCAGCAGCCGCTCGGATTCTCTTTCCTGACATACGTCGGCAGCCACGCCAGCGGCTGCGCGGCGAGCGCGAGCTCCGCGAATTGCGCCGTCTCCACAGGGTCGAGCAGATGCGTGCACACAGTTCCGCGCGAGCTCGGCTGCACGGTCACATTGCCCGATGCGTCCGCCGTGACGCGGTGATATCGGTAGATGAAGCCGCCCTCTTCATACGCTTCGATAGCCCAACCATTCGCTGCACCTGTCGTACAGACGTTGAAGTTCGCGTCGCGCACGGAGGCGGCGCCGGCATACAGCGCGGAGAGATCGGAAGGAAGCGCGGAGTCAATGACCGAGGCCTCGAAGCTCTCCGCGTCCCGCGTCAGCTTCAGCACCGCGCCCTCGCGCGTCGCCGGCCAGCGGGCGGGCTCCGCGCGTTTCACGAGCTGCTCGAGCTCGACGCGCTGCGCTTCCGCCAGCGAGGCCGCGCAGGTGAGCCCGCCGCGCTTCACCGTCACCGACCCCGAGGAGGAGATCGCGGCGGTCAGATCGGAGAAGGTGAGCGTGATCGCCCAGTTCATCCGCTTCGGCGGAGACGGCTGCGTCACCGCTCGCCGCACTGCGCCTGCAGCCGGCATTGCCGCAACCAGGAACAGAGCGATTGCCCGCTTCATGGCGCAGTCACGTTAGCATGAGTGCAATGGATCTCGTTCACGAGCTCACGAGAGTTTTCACACAGTTGATCAGCGAGACGAGCGGCCTCTCGCTCGACGACACTCTGCTCCTCGCGCAGCAACAGCCGCTGCCGGAGGAAGCCGCGCATTGCATCCGCGAGTTCCACCAGCTCCTCGGCCGCTTTCGTCTGAACGCCGAGCCGATCGAGGCGCTGTTCGCCCATCCGGTGTCGAAGTCTCTCGGCGCCTTCTTCCGCGCGTTTCCGATTCCCTATCGCGACGAGCACATTCATCTCACCGGCTCGCTCGACGCGGAGTTCATCTATCCGCGGCTGCAGCCGCTGCTGGAGGGACCGAACCGCGCGCTCTATGAGCGGAAGATCCGCGAGGTGTATGGAGAGGACGCGCTGCCGATCCGCAATGCCGCGGATGTCGATCGGCTGATCCGGCTGGGCGATGACGACCGCTTCGATCGCTATCTCAGGATCCTCTATCTCGCGAAGCTGATCCTCACCTCGCGCGAGGCGCATCGCGAGGCGGCGTATCACCTGGCGAGCCGCCTCTATCGCACGGCGAATGTCGGCTCCGTGCGTTTGAAGTTCACGCTTTTCCGCGAGACGACCGATTCCGCCGAGCAGATTCCGGGCATCGCCGCACTCACGCCGGAGGATGTGCTGCTCGGTCTCTACGACGGCTTCCGCTCGTTTCAGTCGGAAGTGCCGGCGTTCCGGTTCGTTCTCTCGCCGAGCTTCCGGAAAGAGTCGACGTTCTACGACGCGGCGCGCTATCCCTCCAAGCGCGCCAGCTTCGATGATCAGGTGCGGCAGATCATCGAGCTGCTGAAGCAATATCCGGAGCTGGGCGATGTGATGACGGAAGTCGACACCGTCGGCGACGAGCGCGGCTTCTATCGCAAAACGCACTTCCAGGAGATGCGCGTCGGCATGCGCAAGCTGCAGGCGTACGGCTTCCGCACGCGCAGCCATCACGGCGAGACGTGGAACACGCTGCGCCAGGGAGTGCAGGCCGTCGACAACGCGATGAACATCTGGCACGTCGACGCGATCGAGCACGGCCTGTCGATGGGCATCAATCCGAACTTCTACTTCCACGCACTGCTGCAGCGCGTGTTTCGCGCGAACGCGCGCGGCGAGGCGATCGCGTCACGGCAGCGCAACGAGATCGCCGACATGGACTGGAGCGGCCGTGAAGAGATCCGCGACAAGCTGCTGAATGGCGTGCCACTGAGCGACAGCGAGGCGACGCGCGCGACGAAGACGAAGTTCCATCACGCGCGCGAGGTCGAGTCTTATCAGCACGACGTGCTCAACCGGATGATCGACAAGCGGTTGACCCTCGTATCGCTGCCGTCCTCGAACAAGAAGCTCACCGGCGAGCTCGCCGACTACAAGGACCATCCCTTCTCCTGGTGGGAGAAGAAGGGCATCCGCCTCGGCGTCGGCACCGACAACGACATCACACTCAACACGAGCTTCATCCGCGAGATGCTGATCCTGCTCTTCACCGACCCGCTGGAGCTCAAGATCACGAAGCTGTTGATCGTGACGACGGGCGAGACGCGGCGGGATCACCTGAGCCACCTGCTGTGGCAGATGCGGAAGGCAGTGGGATAATGGAGGGATGTCCCGCCTGCAAAATCTCGTCGCTCTAATTCTCTTTCCCATGCTGGCATTCGCCGGCGACCCCGGCACCGCGATCGGGCAGGCGCGGCAGGCAATCAACGAAAAGCGTTTCGACGATGCGGTGAAGCTGCTCGAAGCAGCCGTGCCCGACGCAGAGCGGCTGGCCGAGCCGCAGCACACGCAGGCGCAAAACGATAGCGGCTACGACGTGCCGACAACGGCAGATACGGACGATCTGACCCAACGGTTGATGCAGCACGGCGTTACGGATGGATATCGACGATGACCAACATCATCAGGGTTCCCGCGTTCCTCATTACGATCGTTCTTCTCGGGGGGTGTGCGCGCACGGAAGCGCGCGCATCCTCCACGCAACCGATCCCGCCAGCAGCGGAGCGCGTTCCCGAACCCGCTCCGCAATGGGAGTACATCACGATCACTCCTCACGATGAGGTCTATGACTCGACGCTCAACCGGCTCGGGAAGGACGGATGGGAACTCGTGACGGCGAGACGGGTGACCGTGAAAGAGCCGATGGAGTACGTCGCGAATGAGATCACGCTAAAGCGGCAATCTCGGCCCGATCGGCCGAAGACAACCGCCGAAGAGCAGGAAGCCATTATGAAAAAGGAGTGGTTAAGGGCCACGTTCGAGCAGCGGCAGCGCGCGGCCGGCGACGGAGCCTATGTGGCATTTCTCGATCCGGCGACGCATCTCTATCACACGCCGGGATGCCCATCGGTCACACCGGACATGGAGGATGCGTTCTACCAAATCGCGGAGTCGCGGGACCACTACTCGCCAGCTCCCGATTGCCACCATAAGTAGCCGGGACTTGACCCGCGTATTTGCCCGAGTGAAACTTGCATTCAGGTAGTTCGGTTCCAACGACCCCCCGAGCGAATCTTGAATGCCGACACGCGGCGAATGCGTGCTCCCTCACCGCATTGCACTTCTACGACGCACTCGCATACAGCGGCGCGAACAAGACGGCCGAGGCGAAGCGCGAGCTCGCGGCGTTTCTGCGATTCAGTCCCCAGACGAAGTCCGTCGATTCCGCACGGTATGACAAGCGCTTCGTCGCTCTCTTCCGCGAGGTCGCCGGTGGCGGCGACGGCTCGGGGAACACGTTCGACGCGCTCTATCCGGGATGGGCCACGTTCACCAAAGGCTCGACGGAGAAGGAACGCCGGATCAGGTTCGCGGATGAGATGTTCGGCAGCGGACGGACGCGCGGCTCGGAAAGCGATCGCGGCCGCGTTTTCATTCTTCTTGGTCCGCCAACCGTCGTGAGCGTCAAGCCGCTCACCGCGCGCGATGGGGGATCGAACCGCTTCGGCGGCAACGCGGCCCAGGCTTCCGTCGACTCGGGAGCGCAGGCTTCCGTTCGCGCCGCCGAGGCGGCGGACAAGGCGCTGACGGCGCAGGGGACAGAAGCGATTTCAAAAGGAGTCGTCGAGCGCTGGAGCTTCTCGCGCGACCAGTTGCCGAAGAATCTCCCCGATGGCGACACGACCTTCAAGTTCATCACGCAGGAGGGATATGGCGATCACCTCCTGCAGCGCGAGTTCATGGTGAACAAGATCCTCGCGGAAGCCGCGGCCGCGGAGCACTGAGGCCGCCGCTTCGCCCTTCAGAATCGCAGGCTGGGACCGAAGACTCCGATGAAGACAACGGCCGCCACGGCGCCGGCGGCTAACCACGCGTTGCTTCGCTGCACCAGCATGGTCACCGGCTGTTCCTTCACGAACTCGTCGAACCACATCAGCCCCGACGTGCCGCCAAACGACGCGGCAGCGGCGGAGATCGCGATCAGCAGCGGGCCGTGCGGATTGAACAGCCCCGAGATGCAGTAGAGCAGGCCGCCGGTCACGTAGGAGATCGTGGCCGGACGCGAGAGCGGCTCGCCGATTAGGCGCGCCGAGAAGCGCACGCTGAGGAAATAGAGCGCAGCACCGGCGAGTGCGAACAGCGGGCGCCAGACTGCCTGCGGCAAGTCGCGGCAGACATTCACCCAGTCGCCGACTTTCATCACGCCGGAAAAGAGCAGGTAGCCCGCGGGCATCATCAGGTTGATCGCGGTGAAGAGCCAGCGCGCGAATGTCCTGCGGCGGCGAAATGCGACCAGCCCGGCGGCTGCCGCGAGCCAATTCGCCACACATCCCGCCGCCGAGATCATCTTCGACTCCGCAGCCGTCACACTTCCTTCGTCATACGCGAAGTGCAGCGAGGAGAGCTCCTTTGCCCGGCCGCCCAGCAACAGGCACGCGCCGCCATGCCCGAGCCCTTCGTGAATCATGTTCGTGAAGGCATAGACGACGACCGCCATGGCGATCACGGTCAGGAAATCCGAGCGCTGCTCATTCATGAGCTCATGATCGGCCCGTCACGAAACCGCGCCTAGTGACGATTGTCAGGAGTTGCTGAGGCAGCCTTACACAGGTGCGATCAGCGCTACTTGTACTCCCAGTTGCGCGTGAAGCCTCCGTCTGCCCAGACCGCATCTTCTCCAAAGTCGCTCATCCATTTGGCGGCAGTCGTCCATGTCGGCTCCTTGAACTGACCGTCTGCGCCGGCACTGACGATCCGCATCGTCTTCCCGTCGGAAGAGTAACGGAAGCCATTCCCCCAGGCGTCATGCAGCGGAAGGCTCTTCACGTACGTCGGCTGCACGAGCGCTTTCAATTCGTCCATCGTGCTTGCCACAGGGTATGAGCCATGGTCCTGTTTGTATGCGGCGGCTGCCGTCGCAACGGAGCGGAGGTCAAACATCGTCCATCGTGCCCGCTCCGCGTCGGTCGGCGCGTACGCGGCAATTTCGAGCATGGCAATCGTCAGAGTGATCAGAGCTTTTGCGAACATTTTCATTCGTTTTCTCCTAGTGTACTAATACATTAGTACAGCACCGTTGATTTGTCAAGGCAATCCGTTGAAGCGCATACGCCGGCCCACACTTCCCCTATCTCCTGCGCACCTCTGCCTTCTGCCGTCCGCCTTCCGCCGCTACACTGCAGATCGTGCTCAGCGACGACGAACGGGATCTCGAACAACTCGGCTATCGCCAGCAGCTCCTGCGCGAGATGGGCGGCTTCGCGAACTTCGCCGTCTCCTTTTCCATCATCTCGATCCTCACCGGTGCGGTGCTGCTGTTCGGATATGGACTGAAGTTCGCCGGGCCGCTCGTGAACTCGATCGGCTGGCCGGTGGTGAGCCTCTTCACGATGTGCGTCGCCGCGTCGATGGCGGAAATCGCATCGGCGTATCCGACCGCGGGAGGCCTCTACTTCTGGGCGCGGCGCATTGGCGGATGGCGCTGGGGCTGGGCCACGGCGTGGCTCAACATGATCGGCCAGGTCTCGATCACTGCCGGCATCAACCTGGCCGCAGCGATCTACCTCATCGGCGCAGTCACGCACAAACCTGCGTCGTGGTCGGCGCAGCTCATCGTCATGGTGCTCATTCTCATTCCACAGATCGCGGTGAATCTCTGGGGCATCAGACTGACGGCGCGGCTCAACGACATCAGCGTCTGGTGGCACATCGGCGGCGTGCTGCTGATCGTCATCTCGCTCGCCTTCTTCGGCCGGCACCACAACTCCGGCAGCTTTCTCTTCTCATTCCGGCCGAGCGCAGACCTGTTCGAGTCCTCGAAGCTGATGGCGATCGGCGATCGCGCCTTTCCATCGCCAATCTTCAAGCTGGTGCCGCCGCTCGCATCGCTCTACAAGGCCGCGCCGGTTGCCCTGCTCTTCGTCCTTTCGCTGCTGCAGGCGCAGTGGACCTACACCGGCTACGACGCCTCGGCGCACTTGGCGGAGGAGACGAAGCTCGCGCGGATGAACAGCGCGTGGGGCATCGTGCTCTCGGTCGGAGTCTCCGCGATCGCCGGCTACGTCATGCTGATGGTGCTGACGTGGTGCATCCCGCACGGCGATGTCGCGGCGACGGCGAACGATCCCTATCCCGTTCTCTTCATCATCGCGAACAATCTGCCGCCGCTCCTCTCGCAGATCATCGCGCTGGTGATCGGCGTTGCGATGTGGCTCTGCGGCGTCGCCTCCGTCACATCGATGGGCCGCATGTGGTACGCATTCGCGCGCGACGACGGCATGCCCGGCTCGCGATGGCTCAAGCGCGTCAGCGGCCGGCATCAGACGCCGCACGTCGCGATCCTCGTCACCTCCGCGCTCTCGGTGCTGCTCTGTCTCTATGCCGCGGCGTGGTTCGTCGTGACGTCGATCAGCACGATCTGCCTCTATCTCGCTTACGGGATTCCGATCCTGCTGAAGCTCCGCTACGGACTGAAGGCCGAGGCTCCGTGGAGCCTCGGCCGGTGGTCGAAGGTGGTGAATGGAATCGCGGTGCTCTGGATCGCGATCATCACCATCGTGTTCGTCCTGCCACCCAATGAACTGGTGCTATGGACGATGCTCGTCTTCGGACTGATGCTTGCCGCTATTTCTTTGACGGATCGTCGGCGGGATTCACATAGTTGATCACGAAGGGACCATTCCCCCAGATCTCGACCACTGTAGCTTCCTTCGCGATCGCGTAGTGGTGCATCGTTGCGGGAAGCAGGGCGTAGCCGTTCATATGAAGTGCTTTCGCTTTCTTCACATCGGCCTTGTCACCCATTCCAAGCGCGAGATTGCCTTTGATCACGGTCACGTGCTCGTCCGTCGGATGCCAGTGCGGCGGGACTCTGTAACCAGCCGGCATTTTCAGCCGCACGACGAACATCCCTTCCTTCCCCGGATCACCGGAGAGCACCGACAGCTTCGCTCCCTTCGGCAGCATCGGCGGGACATCCGACCACTTCATCTCATTCGCAGTGATCATCACGTGGGGTGAGGCTGGGGTTTGGGCAGCGCAGGGAATGACGCTCCAAAGCAGGAGCGCGAGCCACAAAGTTCTTTTCATGGGGGGAACCTCCAATAGGACACCTGCAAAAGGAGGTCCCGAAGCGGGGTGCGGACGTCGCGTCCGCACCCGCTCGCCTGCTTTACGGCTTTCTGCGGTGGGAGTGCCGCTCGGCCTTCAGCTGCTGATACTGCGCCTTCTGCTCGTCGTTGAGGATCGAGAGCAGCTTCTGCTCCTGCGTTTCGCGGAGCTGCTTCATCTGCTCGCGATTGGCCTGAAGCACCGGCTCGAGTGCCTGCACCTTCGCCATGTCGTTCGCTTCGACGGCCGCGTGAATGTCCTGGCGTGTCTTGCGCGCCTGCTCGAGGAACGCCTTGTTGTCCTGATGGAACGAGCGCTCCATGTCGCGCCACTGCTGCCGTTGCGCGTCGGAGAGGTTGAGTTTCTCTGCGACTCTGTCGCCGCGGCCGTGTCCGTGCCCACCCGGAGCTGCGACCGCGAGCGACGCGCTGAACATCGCGACGACGACTGCGGTAATCCATTTGCTTTTCATAGCTGCCTCCTTGATGGCGATGAGACGGTGGAGAAGCGGCCCACGTTTACCTACAATCGTCCCGCTTGCCCGCTCCGGAACGACTCGCCGCAATCCTCCGTGACCGCAGTGGTCAACTGAACGATACTCCGTATCCCGTTCTCCTGCTGGCTCTGGCACAGTCGGAAAAGAGTGCGGTGCTCGAGATCCGCCGCAACCAGCTCGAGAAGCGCATCATCTTCGATGCCGGCTCGCCTGTCGACTGCTGGTCGAACATCGCGACGGAGACGCTCCTCCGCTTTCTCGTCGCGCAGAACAAGATCACGGAAGCAGACAGCCAGACCGCCCTGAACCTCTCCACGGCGCAGGGCATCCCGCTCGGAGAGGTGCTGACGGAGCGCAAGCTCATCTCGCCCACCGAGCTCTATCGCATGCTGCAGCAGAACCTCGGCCGGAAACTGCTCGAGCCGTTCAGCTGGACGAGCGGCACGTACGACATCTCCTACGACGTTCCCCCGATCAATTCGGCGCTGCGCGTCAGGACGCCGCAGCTTCTCGTCACCGGCATCATGAAGGTGGAAGCGCAGGAGACGTGCGACGAGGCGCTGGCCGGCGCGGAGAAGAAGCACCTCTCGCTCGCCGCGCAGCCCTTCTTCGCCCTCGATGAGATCAGGCTGACGAAGGATCAGCAGACGATCGTCGATGCCGCGCGAAAAGCGGAGACGCTGGACGACGTCAGGAACAAGTCGGGCATCGATGCCGACGATCTGAACCGGATCGTGTATGCGCTGATGCTGCTGGGCATCGTCTCCCTGACCGACGAGCCCTTCATCGAAGTCCCGACCTTCTTCGAAGACATCGACATCCCCGCGGCCCAACCAGCCGCTGCACCACCCCAACCAGCCGTTGCAGCAGCGTTCGCACCGGCCGGTGCGAACGCGGAAGAGGTCATGGCCGCCTACCTCTCCTTCCGCCGCAAGGATCCATTCGAGCTCCTCGGAGTCGAGGAGACCGACGGCCCGCTCGTGTTCAACCGGAAGTTCGTCGAGCAGTCGGATCGCTTTCACCCTTCACGCTTCGACGAGAAGGCCGCGGATGGTCTGCGGGACAAGGCGCAGGAAGTGTTCCTCGCCTATGCCCGCGCATATGCGGAGCTGGCGCACCCCGATCGCCGCGCGGCACTCATCAAGCGGCGCGAGAAGCTGCGCGAGGAAGCGGCCGCCGCCGCCCAGCGCACCACCGCCGCGCTGATCGATCCCGAAGCGCTCTACGCCACAGGCAGAAACATGATGGCCGCGGGCCGGCTGCGCGAAGCGCTGTCGTCGTTCGAAATGGCGATGGAGTGCGAAGCGCAGAACGGTACCTACGCCGCCGAGGTCGCGTGGGTGCGCTATCAGTTGGACGTGACCCCGCCGCTCGCCGCGCTCAAGCTGCTGAAGAATGCGCTGCGCATCGACCCCAACGCCGCCGTCGCCTATCTCTACACCGCCTGCATCCAGGCCGTGCTCGGCCAGAAGATGGAAGCCAGCGCCTATCTCGATCGCGCAGGGAAGTTGTTGAAGGGAGACCCGCGCGTCGCGGAGGCGAAGAAGAAGTATCGACTGTAAGGGATGGGATGGGACGGATGGGACCTATGGGACCTATAGGACCAATGGGTGGAACCGCGCTCCGCCTATAGGTCCCATAGGTCCCATAGGTCCCATAGGTCCCATCCGTCCCATCCCATACAATCCCTCCAATGCCCTACCACTGGAATGCCTTCGCGGTCCCGTGGGCTGTCGTCGGCATCGCGCTCTTCCTTCTCGCTGCGGTCATCTTCATGCGCCAGCGTGCTTCGCGCGTGGGCGTGCTCTTCTGCGTGATGATCGCGCTCGTCGGGCTGTGGTTCGCGGCGTTCACGTTCATGCTCGCCGCGACGACGGCGAGCGCCTCTGCGATCTGGGCTCGCATCGCGCTGTTCGCGATTTCGTTCCTCCCCGCCGCGATGTACGACTTCACCACGACCGCGTTGCGCCTGCGCGATCAGCGCCGCCGGATCGTGCACGGACTCTGGATCGCATCCGCGATCTTTGCGCTGCTGGCCGCGACGACGCCGGCGTTCGTCCGCCGCACAGAGCTTCATTCCTGGGGCTGGTATCCGCGCCTCGGCGTGCTCGCCGCACCGTTCCTCATCTTCTTCGCCGGCGCGCTGATGGCGCACGTCGGCGAGGGTGTCGCCGAGCTGCGACGCACGCACGATCGCCGGCGGAGACAGCGCGTGGCGCGTCTGCTGATCAGCTTCGCCGTCGTCTACATCGCGTCGATCGACTTCCTGCCGATGCTCGGCGTCCCCATGCGCCCTCTCGGCTTCATCCCCGTTCTCGCCTTCATCATCAGCGCGTGGGAGGCGATCCGCCGCCACCGCCTGCAGCACATCACCGCCGCGCGCGCCGCGCGAGAGATTCTGCAGACGATGGCCGATGCGCTGTTCGTGATCGATGCCGATGCGCGCATCCGCGTCATCAACGGTGCCGTCACGACGCTGCTCGGCTACAGCGAGACCGACATCCTGGGTCGCTCGATCGATGCGCTCGAGCCGCACGATCTCGACGACACGATCTCCCGCACCCTCGGTGAGCTCGCGCGCAAGGGACCGATCCGCGATCAGGAGCGGATCTTCCGCCATCGCACCGGAGCCCTCATCGACGTCAGCGTCTCCATCTCGCCGGTGACCGGCTCGGCGACGGAAAGCGGCGCGGTCGTCATCGCGCGCGACATCCGCGAGCGCAAGCGCGCCGAAGAAGAGATGCGGCAATTCACGAAGCGCCTCGAGCAGAGCAATCGCGAGCTCGAGGATTTCGCGTACGTCGCATCGCACGATCTGCAGGAGCCGCTGCGGAAAATTCAGGCCTTCGGGGATCTGCTCGAGAACAAGTATGCGAAGGATCTGCCGCTGCAGGCGAAGGACTACATCGATCGCATGCGCGGCGCCGCGAAACGGATGCAGATCCTGATCAACGACCTCCTCGCATTCTCGCGCGTCACGACGAAGGGCCAGCCGTTCGTCACCGTCGATCTGGCGCAGATCGCCAACGAAGTCGCACACGATCTCGAAGTGCGGATGCAGGACACAGGCGGTCACATCTACATCGGCGAGCTGCCGGAGATCGAGGCCGATCCGCTGCAGATGCGCCAGTTGCTGCAGAATCTCGCCGGCAACGCCTTGAAGTTCCACCGGCCGAACGTTCCCGCCCTCGTGAAGATCGACGCCGTCGTGAGCGGCTCGCGCTGCCGCATCATCGTCGAAGACAACGGCATCGGCTTCGAGGAGAAGTATTCCGAGCGCATCTTTACGATGTTCGAGCGGCTGCACGGCCGAGGCCAGTACGAAGGAACCGGCATCGGACTGGCGATTTGTCGCAGAATAGCGGAACGCCACAGCGGAACGATCGAGGCACACAGCACACCGGGAGAGGGTTCCACGTTCATCGTCACCCTCCCGCTGAAACAGGGAGAGCACCATGTCTGAAGTTGCAAAACCAATCGTCATTCTCCTTGCCGATGACGATGAAGAGGACCGGATGCTCGCCGCCGACGCGCTGGAAGAGAGCCGCGTCGTCAACGATCTCCGCTTCGTCGAAGATGGCGACGAACTGCTCGACTATCTCTACCGGCGCGGCCGTTACTCCGATCCCGACGCCGCGCCGACGCCGGGCCTCATCCTCCTCGACCTGAACATGCCGAAGAAGGATGGCCGCGAGGCGCTGCGGGAGATCAAGGCCGATCCCGATCTGCGCCGCATTCCGATCGTCGTGCTCACCACCTCGAAAGCTGAAGAGGATATCTACAGAACTTATGACCTCGGCGCTAACTCCTTCATCACCAAGCCGGTCAGCTTCGACGGCCTCGTCGCCGTCATGCGGGATCTCGGCAGGTACTGGATCGAGATCGTCGAACTTCCTCCCGATCGCCTTGTCTGAAGCGGAAGCACGCGCCGTACGAATTCTCCTCGTCGATGACGATGAGGACGACTACGTCGTCACGCGCGATTTCCTCGCCGACAGCAAGCGGACGATCTTTTCCCTCGACTGGATTCCGACCTTCGACGAGGCGCTGGAGGCAATCTGCCGCCGCGAGCATGACCTCTATCTCATCGATTACCGCCTCGGCCGCCGCGACGGCCTGGAGCTGCTGAAGCTGGCGCGTGAGGCGGGGTGCAGCGCTCCGTTAGTTCTCCTCACCGGCCAGACCGACGGCGAGATCGACCTGGAGGCGATGCGCGCCGGCGCGGCCGACTATCTGGTCAAAGGGCAGATCGATGCTCCGCTGCTGGAGCGTTCCATCCGTTACGCGCTCGAGCAGAGCCGCACCCTGCAGGCTCTCCGCGAGAGCGAAGAACGCTACGCGCTCTCCGCGCGCGGCGCGAACGACGGGCTGTGGGTGTGGAACCTCAGGACGAACGAAGTCTTCTACTCGCCGCGCTGGAAGTCGATGTTCGGCTACGACGAGGGAGCGATCGGCAACTCGCCCGATGAATGGCTGGCGCGTGTGCATCCCGACGATGCGCCGATTCTGCGCAGCGCGCTCGAGGCGCACCTGCAGGGACGCACTCCCCACTTCGAGAACGAGCATCGCATCCGGACGCGACACGGCGAAGAACGGTGGATGCTGAGCCGCGGCCTCGCCGTGCGCGACGCGGACGGAATCGCCACGCGCATCGCCGGCTCCTCGACCGACATCACCGAACGGAAACGCGCCGAAGAGCGCCTGACGCACGACGCATTTCACGACGCGCTGACCGATCTTCCGAATCGCGCGCTCTTCATGGACCGCCTGCAGCGCGCGATCGAGAACCAGTCGCGCCACGCGGCATCCTGCTACGCCGTTCTCTTCCTCGATCTCGATCGCTTCAAAGTCGTCAACGACAGCCTCGGTCATGTCATCGGCGACGAGCTGCTCGTAGCGGTCGCAGGGCGTCTCCGCAACACGCTGCGCACCGTCGACACCGTGGCCCGCCTCGGCGGCGACGAGTTCGCGATTCTCGTGGAGGGCATCGACGACATCACCGCCGCCGTGAGGACCGCCTGCCGCATCCAGAACGATCTGCTGCTCCCATTCGTGATCGGCGAGCACGAGATCTTCACCAGCGTCTCGATCGGAATCGCATTCAGCGCGAGCGGCTATGCGCGCCCGCAGGACGTGCTGCGCGACGCAGACATCGCAATGTATCGCGCCAAGGCAAACGGCAAGGCGCGGCACGAAGTATTCGACGCCGCCATGCACGAACGCGCGCTCAACCTGCTGCAATTCGAGACCGATCTGCGCCGCGCGATCGAGCGGCAGGAACTGCGCGTCTACTACCAGCCGATCGTCTCGATGGCCTCGGGAAAAACGGTGGGAGTCGAGGCGCTGATCCGCTGGCAGCGCGGCGACCAGCTCATCTCCGCCGACAAGATCATCTCCGTCGCGGAGGAGACGGGCCTCATCGTGCCGATCGGCGACTGGGTTCTCCGCGAAGCGCTGCAGCAGCTCGTGGCGTGGGACCGCGCCGGCGTCTGCCAGGGCTACGACATGCACGTCAATCTCTCGCCGCGCCAGTTGCTGCAACCGCATCTCGTCGCGCGCGTCAGCGATGCGTTGATGCTGAGCGGACTGCCGGCGAAGCGGCTTCACCTCGAAGTGACGGAAAGCGTTCTGATCGAGAGCGCGGAGGCCGCGGCCAGCCTGCTGCGCGAGCTGCGAACGCTCGGCGTCGGGCTCAGCCTCGATGACTTCGGCACCGGCTGGTCGTCGCTCAGCTCGCTGCGCCTCTTCCCGTTCGACGTGTTGAAGATCGATCGCTCGTTCCTGCTCGATCAGGACGAGCGGCGCGGCGACGACATCGTCCGCACGATCTCCATGCTGGCGCGGCTCCTCGGAATGCAGGTCACGGTCGAGGGACTCGAGACGGCCGAGCAGGTCGAGCGGATGCGCGGACTCGACATCGATTTTGCACAAGGGTTTTTCTTCGCGGCTCCCATGCCGCCGGAGAATCTCTGCTGACATGCTCCCGCTTCTCCTCGCCGCGACCCTGACGCTGCAGCATCACGAGATCCTCCCCAGCCAGCTCGCGGCGCCCCACGCAACGCCGAGCGTCGACAACGGCCCCATCGTCGTGACGAAGCCTGCGGGCGCGCAGCTGCTGCTGCCGTCTGGCTACGCGATCACGCAATTCGCGGCCGGGTTGTCAGGACCGCGCTACATGGCGCAGGCGCCGAACGGCGATGTCTTCGTGACAGAGACCTTCGCGCATCGCATCACGGTGCTGCGCGACGCGGATCAGAACGGCGTGGCCGAGGAGAGCTACGCGTTCGCGCGCGGGCTCAACGAACCGTTCGGCATCGCCTTTCACGATGGCTCTCTCTACGTCGGCGACAGCGATGCCGTGCTGCGCTATTCGTACACGACGGATCAGACGGCGGCGAAGGGAACGCCGGTCACGATCGCAACGCTGCCTTCCGGCGGCTCGCATTCGCTTCGCAATCTCGTATTCGATGCGAGCGGCGCGAAGCTGTACGTGGGCGTCGGCTCCACGGGCAACAACTCTCCGGAGTCCGATCCGCGGCGCGCGGCGATTCTGCAGATGAATCCTGATGGCTCGGAGCAGCGCATCTTCGCCACAGGCTTGCGAAATCCATCCGGCCTCGCGATCGAGCCGGTCACCGGTGCGTTGTGGACGACGGTGAATGAGCGCGACGGGCTGGGCGATGATCTCGTGCCGGACTACGCGACGTCCGTTGCGGATGGCGCGTTCTTCGGCTGGCCGTATTCGTACATCGGAAAGAACGCCGATCCCTCGCTCGGCAATCAGCGGCCCGATCTCGTCGCGACGGCGGTCGTGCCCGACGTGCTGCTGCAGGCGCACTCCGCCGCGCTCGGCCTCACGTTCTGGCGCGGCGATGCATATGTCGCGATGCATGGCTCCTGGAATCGCTCGCGGCGCACGGGCTACAAGGTCGTGCGCATTCCGATGAAGAGCGGCCGGCCCGCGGGCGGCTACGACGATTTCATCATCGGCTGGTCGCCGGACGAAGCGAGCCGGAACGTGTGGGGACGGCCGGTCGGACTGCTCGTGCTGAACGACGGCTCGCTGCTGATCTCCGACGACGGCGCGAACGTGATCTGGCGAGTCACGTACACCCCGCCGCCCCGCCGCCGCGCCGCTCACTGAAGGGTGCAGCCACGCGTTAGCCTCGTGATACGCTCACGCTGCGTGGATGCCCACCACCGGCGGATACTCGGCGGATTCCTCCTGCTCTCGTTTGCCGTGCGAACGTATCTCGCCTGGCGCTTTCACGGCTTTCAGACGGGCGACGATCTCGAGATCCTCCAGCAGGCACTCCATAGAAGCACCGGCTTCGCGCACGCGGCGTGGGAAGTGCGAAGCCTCTTCATCCCCGACGTCATCGTTGCGCCATTCCTGCGGCTCGCATGGGCGGCGGGCCTGCGCGACCCGTTGCAGCTCGCGTTCGCCGCAAGGCTTCCGTTCGTCTTCTTCTCGATTCTGAACATCGCGCTCGTCTATCGCCTCGGCTCCCGCTGGTACGGCGGGAGCACGGCGTCCTGGGCCGCGATTCTCTACGGCTCGCATTGGATCCCGATCGTCTATGGCAGCACGCTTCTCCCGCGCGTCATTGCCGTGAGCTGCATCCTGACCGCGGCCCTTCTGCTCGAAGATGATTCTTCGAGCGCGGCCGTCGTGCTCGCCGGCGTCATCGCTTCGCTGGCCGCGACGGCGCGCTACAGCGAAATCATCTTCGCCGCCTCGCTGGCCGCACTCTTCGGTGCCCGGCGGCCGCGTCGCCTGCCGCTGTTTCTCGCCGGCTGCGTCGCCGGCTTCATCCTGTTCGCCGGCCTGTATGACTGGCTCACATGGGGCAGATGGTTCGGAAGCCTCATCGAGTTCGCGCAGCTCACGTTCGTGCGGGGCGACGCATCCTCGCTCACCGTCGCGCAAGCACCATGGTGGTACCTGGCGAACGCCGGGCGGTGGATCGCGCTCAGCGCGCTCCCACTGCTCGCCGTCGCGGTGCGTGATGGTGACCGCCGCCGATTCCTCGCCTTCGTCGCATTTCCGATCGCATGTCTGAGCACGATCTTCCACAAGGAGTTTCGCTACGTGCAGGTGATCGTGCCGTTCGTGTGTCTGTTCGCGGCGCACGGATTCACGCTGTGGTATTCGCGGCCGGAGCGGCGGCGCCTGGCGATCGCATGTCTCGCGCTGTCGATTCCACTCGGACTCGGAGGGCTCGGCAACGTCATGCGGCGCTCGACCAACGCCGTCGATGCGGCACGCTGGCTCGCCTCGCAGCACTTCACGGACGTCGCGCTATCGCAGCCGTGGGCCTACGGCGGAAGCGTGTTCCTCGGCAGCGGCGTACGGGTGATCGATCTCGATGTGCCGCCGCGCGCCGATACCTTGCGTGCCGTGCCCGGAGACTGCTCCGCGATCGCCATGTTCGCCAGCGATGTCGACGCGCTGCCGGCACAGTGGGAGATCCGCGTCCGTGCGCGTGCGAAGCGGATGTTCAGCGGCCGCGGCGGGCGAACGGTGATCGCGTTCTATACGCCCTGCCCCACACCTTCTCCCCTGCTTTCGCAGGGGAGAAGGAGCTCGTGAAGCTGGCTGGTTAGTGCAGCCGGAGGGTCGGGTCGCCGAAGAGGATGAACGTCTTTCTCACGTCCTTGTCCTGCGTGGCGGACTTGGCTTTGATCACGGCGTCGCCGATCGACTGATTCGTGTTGAAGATCTGGCGGTACAGCTCCATGTTCATCAGCCACTGCTGATCGGGCGTCGTCAGCGCCGAGGATGCCCAGACTCCGATCGCACCACCATTCGTGCTCTTCAACAGACCTTCGGCGATGCTCTCTGTGAAGAGATCGTGGAAGTGGCCGTTGAGGCAGTTCATCGTGATGACGAACGGCAGACGATCGCCATTGGTCAGCGTGTAGGCCGCGCTCGTGCTGAACGAACCGTTGTCCCACACCTCCACCGAACCGTGGCCGAGATAGTTGAGGATCAGCGAGCCGTTGTTGTAGGCGTCCATCACTGCCGTCGATGACGCGTTCTGCAGTCTGATGCGATCGACCGTGTACGGCGGCTGAGGAACGAGCGGCACGAGTTGATCCGCACCCTTCTCGAACGGCGCATCGACCGGAGCATCGGAGATGATCTCGACCTTCTGCGCCCATGGATCCGACGGCGGTGCCGCCGGTCTGCGCGTCAGCTTGCCGATCACCGTCTGCGCTTCCGCCGCGGTGCGCACGGCGATGCGGCCGATGGCCAGCGACGGGATGCCGGTGTCGTTGAAGTCGGCGAACCAGTCGTCGCTCGCGGTCTTCAGGTAGTACGTCGGGACGAGCTTCGTCGGCACGTAGTCGTAATTGCCCATGCCGTAGTAGTTGCGCGGATCGAAGCTGGAGTCGCCGAGCAGGATGACGTAGTGCGGCGGCGTGGACCACGAAGCGCTGCGCTTGAGGAAGTCGCGGATTGCGTAGGGCGAATGGGCGCCGAACGAGAACTCGTCGTACAGATTCTGCACGTCGATGACCTGCGTCGGGATGCCCTGCGCGTCGCGCGCCGCCTTCAGCGCATTCGCCGAATCGAGGAAGGCGCGGTTGGAGATGATGACCATCTTCGCCGCGTTCGTCGTGGCGTTCCACTTCGACGGCTGATTGAGCACGGCCTGCAACGGCGCCTGGATGCGCGACGATCCGATGACGAGAATCGAGCGCGTGACGCTGCCCGGCGCGGTGATGGTTGCGGTTCCATTGGACGCCGTCACGGTGAGCGCAACCTGATTGAGAGGATCGGTCAGATCGAACGCGCTCACAGTGTCCGTCGCCGCGAATCCGCTGACGCTCACCTGCGTGCCGCCGGCCACAGTGAACGCGAGTGCACCGTTGTCGGCCTTGAAGAGATGCTGGTAGCTGATCTTCGCCGACTCGACGACGCTGACGTCATCCCAGTTCGTCGTTGCCGTGAAGGTGAGCGTGTTCTCACCGTCGACGAGATACGACACCGGCACGCTGATGTTCGAGACGCTGCGCGCCTGGCTGCGGAACGCAATCGGCCCGATCTCGTGGCCGTTGAGCGTCACGGAGATCACGTGATCGAAGTTGTCGGTGGCGCCCTGAATCACGAGCTGAACCTGCGCTGACGCGCTGTTCGGATCGAGATTCGTGACGGTGAGGTTCTCGCTCACCGGCCACGTGGTCACGACCGCGCCGAAGAAGTTGTCGTTATCGCCGTTGTTCGTCAGAGCGGAGAAGAAGACGGTGCGCTCGATGCGCGAGAACGTGTATGGATAGCTGGCCGGTGAGGCAGCCCCACCTTTCGCTGCACCCTGCTTCGTAATGCGAAGCGTCTTTCCCTTGCCGAGCGTGACGAAGTAGATGTGGCCACCGGCCGTCGGCGTGTCGATCGCCGTGCCATAGAACTCGATCGTGTCGGCTGGATCGAAGCTGCCATCGCCGCCATCGTTGACGAGAATCGGTACCTCGATGCCATCGGCGAAGAGCGAGAGGCGGCTGCTCACGGCGCCCGGATCGAAGCCCGCCGCGGTGAGATCCGCACGGCTGACGCGATACCAGCCATTCTGCGTGATGACGAGCTTCGCCGCGTTGCTGTTGGCGACGAGCCACTGCTGCGCGAGGCGCGTGTCAGGCGTCGCCGCTGGTGCGGCAGGCGTCACACCGAAGCCGGCAGGCGTGGTGAAGATGCCGCCGACCGAACCGAGACCCGGATCGGGATCGGTTTCCGGCCCGCCGCTCACGTCGTAGGTGCTGACCCGCGGAGCGACCGGTCCATGCAACGTCCGCACGCCCTTCAGATCGACATCTTCGACGTAGTACTGCGCAAAGCCGGCGGGCGGCTTCGGATCGACGAAACGGTAGCTGCGCACGGTGTTGACCTTGTGCGCCGTCTGCAGCGCGGAGCCGGTGATGATGTGTGTCGTCAGCTCGGTGCGCTTGCCGTCGGCGGTCTCACGCCAGACATGGAAGCCGAGGTTGTCCTGCTCGAAGGAGGTCTGCCAGGTGAGAGTGACCGCCCCGTTCTTCCGGTTGATGGAGCCGTTCATGGTCAACATCTTGACCAACGTGGGAGCGAGGATGGAGACGGTGTCGGACGAAGGATCGTTGGCCGGATAGAGATCCGTCTCGTTGTACGTGACCGTGACGGCGTCGGTGATCTGCTGCGTGTCGACGGTCGTGGTGCCGAGAACCTGGATGACCGGCGTATTCGTGTAACCGCTGCCCGCCGCGTTGACGGCGAGTGCGGTCAGCGAGCCGCCGGAGATGGTCGGAATCGCAGTGGCGCCGCTGCCGCTGCCTCCGCTCACATTGATGAAGACCGTCGGAGCGGACGTGTATCCGCTGCCGCCGCTGGTGATCGTGTAGCCGGTGACGGCACCGCCGGACACCGTGGCCACCGCGCTCGGCGTGCCACCGCCGCCCGCGAAGTAGACCGTCGGCGCGGAAGTGTAGCCAGTGCCCGGGTTCGTGATCGTGAACCCGGTCACGACACCGCCGGTGATGGTTGCGATTGCTCTCGCTCCGGTACCACCACCGCCAGCGAGCAGAATTTCAGGCGCGATTGTGTAACCGCTGCCGCCGAAGCCTGGATTGACGGTGATCGCCGTGACCGCACCGCCGGACACGCTTGCCGTGGCGGACGTACCACCCGTGCCGCCAGTGAACCAGACCGCCGGCGTCGGGGCGAGGTTGGCAATGGTGCAGGTGAGCGTCTGCGTCGCCGACGAGTACGAGCAACTGTTGCCCGCGCCGGTGATGCTGCTCGAGCTGTAGGAGAAGCCGGCAGGCATCGGGTCGGTGACGACGACGTTCGTACCCTGCGACGGGCCGCCGTTGGCGACGACCGTCGTCCATGTCAGATTCTGCGGAGTGGGAGGATTGCCGGGATAGATGAAGTGCGGACCGTACGGCGGTGTGTTCGCATTGTCGGTCGTCGCCGTCTGCACGTCGATGCGACGCTGCACCGTGTTGGTCGTCGTGGTGAAGTTGTTGTTCGGATTCGAGTCGTTCGGAGTCGTCACGCGAACGGTGTTCGTGATAACGGTGCCGTCCGGCGTGGCCGGATCGACTTTGACGGTGAGCGTAAACACCGGGCTGAGCGCACCGCTGTTGGTCACGTTCGTCGTCGTGCACGTCAGTGCAGCGCCGACGGTCGCGGTCGCAGAGGCCGCGCCCGAGCTGAAGCCAACGGACGGAGCAGACGTGTAGCCCGTACCTGGATTGGTGATCGTGATCGCGGTGACGACGCCGCCGGAAATGGTCGCCGTCGCCGCGGCACCGGAGCCGCCGCCGCCGCTGAAGTTGACGGTGGGCGCGGTCGCATAGCCCGAGCCGCCCGAAACGATCGCGATCGACACCACACCGTTCGTCGTGTTCAAACAGGTGAAGCCATTAGTGCCCGATCCAACGGACGACGAAACATAGGTCGTATTCGCCGGAATCGGTTCCCACACAATCGTGCTCACGAAGCCGCTGTTGGTGTCCTGCGTGGAGATATTGGTGAACTGCTGCGTGTAGACGAGGTTCTCACCTGCATAGACGGGGTTCGGCGAGCCGGTGTCGGTCGTCATCTGCAGATCGGGGTTGCATGACGACGTGATCGTCACGGTATTCGATGTCACAGAGCAACTCGAGGCGGAAAGCAGGACACGGAACTTGTAGCCGCTCGTCGTCGCATCCGCTCGATATTGATACGTCGCGGTGTTGGCACCCACGCCTGTCCCAACGGCTCCGATTCCGCCGTTTGGAGCATTATTGAAGCCCGATCCGGTATCGAGCTGCCATTGATACGACGGCGACCCGGACGCGGTGATGCTCATCGAGATCGTCGTCGGCACAGTGCAATAGGTCACGTCCTGCGGCTGTGCCGTAATCACCGGCCCCACAACAGACGGTGTAGCAGTAGAGACCAGCGAGCACGTGTCTTCGGTCGCCGTCACTGTAATCGTCGGCGACGTGGTCCCAGCGGTATAGACAATGCCGGTACCGAGAACCGCGGCCGCAGTAGCAGTGCCGCTGCTGAAGCTTACGGTCGGTACACTCGTGTAACCGCTGCCCGGATTCGTAATGGTGACCGCGGTGACGACGCCGCCAGAGACTGTAGCCGTTGCCGTCGCGCCGCTGCCGCCACCACCGGAGATCGTCACGGTCGGAGCTGCGCCATAACCAGACCCGCCGCTGCCGACTGTGATGCTGTTGACGGTACCGGTCGATGAATTGGTGATGATCGCGCCGTTATTGATCGACCAGCTATACGTCGCTGTCGGCCTGAACGCGATCGAGGCGACATTGCCTGTCGAGTTCGCGCAGGCAGTTGGCGCGGTAATCGGCGAAGGAGACGCGCAGACGTGCACATCTTCCGCCGTCGTACCGAGGTAGTCGAACGTCAGTGAGGGAATGGAGCCCGAGACGATGATCTCGTTGTTGTACGTGCCGGTAGGAACGTTCGCGGAGACGTTCGCATCGAATGCGATCGTCAGCGTCCCGCTTGGTGCGATCGAGAGGCCGCCCCAGACAGGCACGGTCGGTGTCGGAACGAGCGCAGTCGCACTCGCACCCGAGCCGCCACCGGCACTGAAGCTGATCGCCGGCGCGCTCGTGTAGCCGGTGCCGCCGCTGGTGATCGTGATGGAGCGGACCACTCCGGCGGAAATGTTCGCCGTCCCCGCCGCGCCTGAGCCGCCACCGCCGCTGAAGCTGACGGCCGGCGCACTGGTGTAACCGCTGCCGCCGGCGTCGACGCGAATGCCGGCGACGCAGCCGCTGCACGGATCGGAGGCCGGCGTTCCGTTGATGACCGTTGAACCGGCCTTGTAGGTGAAGCCGGTGGGGAGGTTGTCGACGACCGCGACATTCGACGCCGTCGTCGTGCTCAGAGGATTGGTGACGGTAATGACGTAGTGCGCAACGCCGGATCCCGCGATGACTTCCGGCGTCGTCGTCGACTTCGTCGGATTGAGTGCACCGAAGGTCGTGGTCGCCTGATCGTAGGCGTTGCGATCATTCAATGCAGTTCCATCGGTAATGATCCCCGTATTCGTATACGTTCCCGCTGCGCTGGGGAATGCCAGGAACTGCACGGTACCCGTGGCGCCGCTATTGAGCGTTCCGACGTTCCACGAAACGGTTCCTGTGCTGCCGATGGAGGGCGCGCTATTAGGCACCGGCGCGACCAGAACCGCATTCGCGCTTGCGCCGCTTCCGCCGCCGCCGCTGAAGGAGATCGTCGGGTTGCCGGTGCAGCCCGAACCGCCGCTCGTGATGATCACACCTGTGACGGCGCCGCCGCTGATCACCGCAGTGCCGGTTGCACCGGTGCAGCCGCTGCCGCTGATCGTGACTGACGGTGCGGTCGCATAACCACTGCCGCCGGACACGATCGTCGCTCTCGCGACGCTGCTGATCGGCGTACCTGCGTAGAAGAGACCGGAGGGGAGAATGTCGCTGACGACGACGTTCTGGCCGTTGCCCCCGCCGCTGTTGCCATAGGCCAGCGTGTAGAGCTCGACCGGCAGAACGTTCGCACCGGCCGCCGCGGTAATGGCGCTGCTCGTGGTGATCGTATTACCGCTCTTCGCCGTGATCTCGACAACCTGATAGGCCGCGCCGTTCGGGATCGCTACGTAACTTCCGATGCTGAGCAGCGAGGCGTCCGCCACGTTGAACGTGCTGACATTGATTGCATTGCTCGGAATCGTGGTCAAAGGGTCAGCGTAGGTATTGCCATCCGGAGTATCGGTAATGGTGTACTTCGGCGATGTGCCGGTGTTCAGTGACACGCTTACCGGTGCCGGAGCCGCCGCATTGGACGATGTCGCCGTTCCGCTCTGCGGCAGCGCGGTGACGCCAAAGGGCGAGGAGTACGAGTACGGAAGGCTCGAGTTGACGGTGACGACGTACGTCAGCTGCGTATTAGCACCGGGAATGATCGTGACCGGACTCGAGCTGACCGAACCGGAACTGAACGTGCCGCCACTCGTGTAGCTGGTGTTCACCGGTACTGTGCCATTGATCACGCAATTCGATGCATCGGCGTTGCCGGTGTTCGAAAGCGTGAGCAGGTAGGTAATCGTGTCGCCCGGCGCGGGGCCGATCGTCGCCGTCGCCGCCGCTCCGCCGGATCCACTGAAGGTCACAGAGGGCGTACCCGTGCATCCGCTGCCGGGATTCGTAATGGTGACACCGGTGACGGTGTAGGGACCGGAAAGGGCGCCGACAGGGTTCGTGTTGACGATCGCGGTAACGCCGGTACAGCCATTGCCGGAGATCGACACGGTGGGAGGCGTCGGATACGAGCCGCCCGCTGTGACGTTGACGAACACGACACGATTCGCCGAAGGCGTCGCCGTTTCAATCAGCGTGAGCACAGGGTTCGCCGTAATTTGCACCGTGACCGATGCCGTGCGAGGCGTCGGGTTGTAGCTGTCGGTCACTGATGCCGTGTTCACCACCGGCGTCGTTCCCGCGGGAACACCGGAGGATGCGACCTGCACGGTGATGTTGAGCAGAGTCGTCGCGCCGGCACCGAGAGAGCCCACATTGAACGTGAACGCGGAGCCGACGAGCGTTGTGCTCGTCAACGTGCCCGCGAGCTGTGCAGTCGCTGCGGCACCAGAGCCACCGCCGCCGCTGAATGAGATCGTGGGAGCGGAAGCATAGCCGCTGCCGCCGTTCGTGATCAGAACAGCCGTGACCTGTCCCCCGGAAACGATCGCCGTGGCCGTAGCAGTGCCGCTGCTGAACGAGACGGCTGGAGCACTCGTGTATCCGCTTCCGCCGTTCGTCACCGCGATCGAAGCAACCGATGTCGCCGACGTCGTGTAGCTGAGCGGCGTCAGGTAGCTGGCAATCGTATCGGTGACCGTCACACTGGATGCGGCGCCGGTACCGGTATTGACGACTGCAATCGTGTACGAGAACTTGTCGCCCGGAACGAAGTTGTTTCCGCTCGACACCTTGGAAATGAGCACGTTCGGGCTCGCGATTACCGCGGAGATCGAAGCGCTCTGGTTCGGCGTGTAGTTGTCGGTGACCGTCGCTGTATTGGTGACTGACGAGCCGGTAATCGAGCTCAGAACATTCGCATTGATGGTAAGAGTCACCGATGCACCTGCAGCGAGGCTGCCGATGTTCCATTGAATGCATTGTGTCGAGGACACTGTCGGGCAGTTCGCCGTGCCTGTCGTGACCGTACCGGTGGAAGGAGTCGTCGATGTAAGCGACAGACCTGCCGGCAGCGGATCGTAAACGAGCGTGCCGGGGATCGCTACGCTTGAGGGATTGTTGACCGTGACCGTGTACGAAATCGTGTCACTGCCGCTATTCGAGACCGACAGTTTGTTCGAGCTCTTTGTGATCGAGATGCGAACCGGGGAGAGACAGACGGTGCCATAGCTCGTCTGTGCGAGCGTCGGGCCGTTGAAGTGCAGCGTATCCGTTGTATTCGCGTTGCCGTTGGGATCCTCAACGGAGATGATCCAT
Source organism: Acidobacteriota bacterium (assembly GCA_021325515.1). Taxonomy (GTDB): domain Bacteria; phylum Acidobacteriota; class Thermoanaerobaculia; order Gp7-AA8; family Gp7-AA8; genus JAJPHC01. Next base: position 221,218 of record JAJPHC010000013.1, on the reverse strand, counting down.
AGCAGTCGATGATTCGCTTTGAGGATCGTGTTTGCCGGAACCGTAAACGCGTCGGTGAACTGGCCGCCGTTGTTCTGCGTCTTTGCACCGGTACTCGCGATCAGTGTCAGCGTGTTATTGACTGAGTCCCAGTCGTTCAGCGTAATCGTGTATTTCACCTTGCTACCGTTCGGAACGGGGTTGTCCCAGAACGTCGTGACACTGGCACTGCTGAGCAAATAGGCAGTCGTAGTATCGACGGGATCTGAATAGAAACGGGCAAGTTCCGTGAGCGTCTTTACTGTGATAGTTGCCGTCGTGTCGCTGGCGCCTTGCGTCGTCAGAGCAAGCCGCTGGTTATCGGTCAGCACGGCCGTCGCTGCCGCGCCCGTACCGCCACCGCCTGTGAGGGTAATCGTCGGCGCCGAGGTATAGCCGCTCCCACCTGCCGTGATGTTGACGCCCGCAACGCCGCCGGTCGAATTGCCAACCGCGGTTCCGGCAGCTCCTGTACCGCCACCTCCTGAGAATGCGACCGCCGGCGCCGACGTGTAACCGGTGCCGTTCGAAGTCATATTGGCGTAGCCGACCGCGTATCCATTCGCACCCGTCGACACCGCGCCGGTCGTTGAACGGAAGAAGTAGTTCGTGTTCGTGCACGTCGTCGTCTGAACAAGCGTGTTGAACGTCGCCGTCTGCGTGGCGGCATTCGTTGCGTTGATCGATGCGGTGTTCGTCTGCGTCGTCAGCGCGGCGGTCGTGCCGACATTGAAGACCAGCGTCCGGGTCACGGTCGCACCGGCGCCAAGCGTTCCGAGGTTCGTGCAGGCAACGCCGCTGAAGACAGTCGCGGTCGCACTCGCACCGGATCCGCCACCACCACCGGAGAAGGTGATCGCTGGCGCAGAGGTGTAGCCGGTTCCTGGATTTGTGATGGTGATCGCGGTAACGACGCCGGCAGTAATCGTGGCCGTCGCTGCCGCGCCAGCTCCCGGACCACCGATATTCACAGTGGGCGCGGACGTATAACCCGAGCCACCGCTGTTGATCGTAATGACCGCGACTGCATCAGGGCCGTTGCAGTTTCCGGAGCTGCCTGCCGTGGTGAAGGCCCAGCCCGTTGGGATAGCAGGCGTTCCATACGTATCGCCGAGATAGGTCAAATTCGCGGTCTGGTTCCCGACATTGGCGTACTCGATCGTATAGGTGACCGGCGTAGTGCCGGAGCCCGGACGCGTCACGGTGTTCGTCGATGCCGTCTTAGTAATCGAGAGAATCGGACCGGCGACGAACAGGTTCGCGCTCGCACTCACCGGCGTGATCGCGGGGTCGGTCACATTGACCGTGTTCGTGAATGATCCGGCGATCGTCGCAATCGCGGTGATCGTAAACGTCTGAGTCTGTCCTGCGCCGCTCGTCGGGAACGAGCGTCCGCTCCACGTCACGGTTCCGTTCGTACCCACACCCGGCGCCGAGGTCGGAGCCGGAGACGCACTAACGTACGTAAATCCGGCGGGCAACGCGTCCGTCACCGTCGTGGCGCTCGTCGCGGTGGCCGAGTTGTTCGCAACGACCATCGTGAAGACGACGGAGTCATTTCGATTACAGCTCGTAATCGGAACGCCCGGTGCAGAGGAGAGCGCGATGCTCTTCGTGACCGTCAGCGCGGCGGTCTTCACATTCACGCCGCTGCCGTCGGTGCCCGTCAGCACTCCCACGCTCGTCGTGAAGGAGCCGCTGTTGTAGAAGTTTCCGCCCGTCGTTCCGGCATTCGTCTGTACGACGAACGTCTTCGACGTTCCGCCTGCCACGGAAACGGCTGGGGACCAGGTGAAGGTCAGCGCACCGGTCGCACCAACCGAAGGCGCCGTCGATGGCGCACCGAGCGTGCCGCTGTTGCCCTGATACGTGAAGCCCGCCGGCAGCGTGTCATTCAACTGAGAGACGGTGATCGTCGTCGCCGACTGCGTGTTGTCGATCGTGAAGGTGTAATTCTCCGCCGTGCCCTGCTGCGGGGTCGTGTTGCTCGGCGTCTTCGTGATCGTAGGCACCGGCTTGCCGCATGCGCCGCCAACCTGCACCTTGGCGTAGCTGATGCCGAGCGTCGCAGGCTGAAGTCCTGCATAGGCATATGTCGGCTCGAAGGGCGGTACGTTCGTGTAGAGATGGCGCGTCGTGCCGCCCGGACCACCCAGGTCGGTGCCAAACGACTGCTCGAGAGGGCCCGACGCCTTCCCCATCCACGTCTGGGTCGTGTGACCGCGGTTGTCGGTGATCTCGAGTGCGATCAGGTACTGGCCCTGGATCAGATTCAGGATGTTCCAGTTCGCCGTGACGGTCGTTCCGACAGGCGTCGTCGGATCGCCGATGTTCACCCACGTTCCGCCATCGTCATCCACACCATTGCCGTTGACGTCGTAGTAGTACTTGAACTGCGCCTGTACGAGCTGATTGATCGTCGCGCAGTTCGTCACCGTCAGCGCGTCCATGATCTGCGCCGACACGAAGACCGAACAACTGTTGGGCGCCGACGCCGTAATCGATGTCGCAATCGGCTGCGGAATGATGCCGTGCGCGAGCGTCAGTGCATCGCCAAAGGGCCCCGGCGATGACGCATCGCAAACGAAGTTACCTTCCCAGACGACGTCCTTCTGAAATGGATCATTGAGGCTGTTCGCCGTCGCGAAGAGAAACTGGAACGGCGTGTTTTTCGACATCGTCGGACCACTGAATGCAGACGCGTTCAGCATCCGCACCGGAATCTGGTAGTCGACGAAATACTCTTCGCACGCACCGGTGCTGATGTTGATCGAGCGTGTGGTGCCGTAGTCCCACGTCGTTTCGCTCGCGCCGTTGGGCCACTGAATTGCTGCAGGCGTGCCGCCGCTGAACTGGTAGAGAGGCCCGCCGGTCGCAGTCGCGAATCCGGTCGGATTGACGAAAAGACTATGGATGTCTGCCGGCGAACCGATGTAGTCGATCGAGTTCGTGTTCGCGTTGCTCCATATGGAGCGAACGATGTCGACGGGCGTCGCCGGCGCACCGCTCGACCCATTCAGATGCATGGCGAAGTTGCGATAGCCGTTTCCGTCGAGATCGAGGAAGACGGTCCAGAGCGCCGAGCTCCAGGGATCGGTCGAGCCGTAGGGACCGGCACTCGGACCAATCGCATAGTTGTTTGCGATCTGCTCGACGCGCCACCGGAAATAGATCATTCCGTTGCCGCTGTCTCCGGCCGGATCGAAGTAGTAATAGATGCTGGGCAGGGTTTGGTCGGGACATCCCGAGCTGACGTTGACGTAGTTCTGCGGCCGGGCGCCGCCATTCGACGGATCGAGCGTTCGCTGATCGCGGATCGGATGCTTGTCGCTGAGACTCACGTCGGGGTAGGTGGTTCCCCAGGAGTAAGGAATCCACTGCGCATCGCTGGGCCAGACGGCGGGCTTGATCGCCGTGCCGCCGACGCAGTCCGTGCTCCAGACGCCGCAGAGCGGTGTTCCGCCATTCCAGGTTGGCGGCGTCTGCGCCCAAGCTGTCGAGGCAACCATGATCACGGCAACAGCAAAGGCGACAAGGCGAGCTGCCTGCGCAGCTCCGGTGCGTTCTCTCACGTCAGACTCCTGTTATGTGGACCGATGGTTGATCTGCGACGACGGACCCTAATCGTCGCGCAGGTGCGTCACGCTTTCGTCAAGAGTACGCCATTAGAACGGGAACGGGAACAACAGTTATCTTAAATCAATGCCTGCCGTCGTGTCCGCTACTCGTCCGCCACCGCCAGTTCCCGCCCCAGTTCCCGGTACCGCTTCACCCGATACCGCAACTGGTCGCGGCTCACCTGCAGCAGTCTCGCAGCCTGCGACTGGTTTCCGCGGGCTGCCCGCAGCGCGCGCTGCACCATCACGAATTCGATTTCGTCCAGCGGCACGATCTCCTCTTCCGCCTGCGCCGCAGCGACCGGCGGAATCGCCGTCGCATCGAGCGGCAGCGAGCGGCCCGTCAGCACCGGGCCGTTCTCGAGGATCGCCGCGCGCTCCATCAGGTTGCGCAGCTCGCGCACGTTTCCCGTCCACTGATGCTCGAGGAGTCTTCGCTGCAGCTCGGGACTGATATCGGTGAACCGCTTCCCCGCCGCGGCGCCGAACTGCTGCAGGAAATCGACGGCGAGCGGGATGATGTCCTCCACCCGTTCGCGCAGCGGCGGCACGGTGATCGGAAAGACATTCAATCGATAGAAGAGATCTTCGCGGAAGCGCCCGTTCGCGACCTCCATCTCCAGCGGCCGGTTGGTACAGGCGATCACGCGGACGTCCACCGCGATCTCGCGCGAGCCGCCGAGGCGGCGCAGGGTTCTCTCTTCGAGAACGCGCAGCAGCTTGGCCTGCAGCGCGGGGGGCACTTCGCCGATCTCGTCCAGGATCACCGTGCCGCTGTCGGCCAGCTCGAACAATCCTTTCCGCGATGACTTCGCGTCGGTGAACGCTCCCTTCTCGTAGCCGAACAGCTCGCTCTCCACGAGATGCTCCGGAAGCGCGGCACAGTTGAGCGCCTGCAACGGCGCGTTAGCCCGTTGGGATGCGGAATGGATGTAGCGGGCGACGACTTCCTTCCCCACGCCCGTCTCGCCGCGCAGCAGCACGGTCGTCGCGCCGGCGTTGGCCACCGTCGCGCCCATCCGGAGGACGTCCTTCATCGCCGGAGATTCGGCGATCATCTTCACGCGCGTGTTGCGCTCGCGCGCGCGGCGCGACGTCTCGGCATCGAGCCCCTGCCGCTGGAAGGCCGAGGCGCGATCGAGGAGGCGCAGCAGTTCGTCCTGATCCACGGGCTTGGAGAGAAAATCCCACGCGCCGAGCTTCATGGCCCGCACGGCATCTTCCACGCGGCCGTCCGCGGTGAAGACGATGACGACGCTCTCCGACAGTCTTTCGTGCTGCGCCGCGAGAAACTCGATGCCGTTGCCGTCGGGAAGGTTCACATCGAGCAGCACGAGATCGGGCTTCCTTCGCTTCAGCAGCTCCTCCGCTTCGGACAGGCGGGACGCCTCGTCGACCTGATGGCCGGCCCGCACCAGCCGTGCGCGCAACGCCCAGCGCAACAGCGCCTCGTCTTCAACCAACAGCAAGTGCGCCATTTGCGCTCTCCTCTCCGGCGAAGGTCACGATGACCGACGTGCCTTTCCCAACTTCGGACTGCACCTCGATGCGGCCGTCGTGCTGCTCGACGATCTGCCGGCAGATGGCGAGGCCGAGCCCGGTGCCTTCCTCCTTCGTCGTGAAGAAGGGGACGAATATTCGATCGAGATCGGCCTGCGAAATGCCGCGGCCCGTGTCGCGCACGATCAACTGCCGGTTGCGATAGAGCACGGCGACGGTTCCGCCGCGCTCCGTCGCCTGCATGCTATTGGTCAACAGGTTGACCAATAGCTGAACCATGAGCCCGGAGTCGAGCAGCAGAGGAGCTGCGCCGTCATCGGCATCGACTTCGAGTGCGATTCCCTGCCGGCGAAGGCGCGCCGCGAACAGCGACGTCACCTCGCGCACCACGCGCGCCAGATCCACCTCGGATCGCTGCGGAGGGCGGGGACGCGCGAGGCGCAGGAGCGAGTCCAGCGTGCTCGTCGCACGGCGCAACTCGGCGAGCATCTGATCGACGAGCACGATCGTCCCCTCGTCGCCGTCCTCGCTTCTCAACAGCTCCAGCGCGGCGATGACGCCGGCCAGCGGATTCTTGATCTCGTGCGTCAACCCGGCGGCGACTTCCCCCAGCGACGCGAGCTGCTCGGCGCGCACCATCTGCCGCGCGATGTTCTCCTCGCGCTGCTTGTGCGCACGCGCCAGCCCATCGAGATCGTGAGGAATGTCGGGGCGGATGCTCTTTCCGATGCGCGCGATCGGGCGGCCGATGACGACGCGCACCGTCCACATGAGCAGCAGCAGGACGAGAATCCAGGCAACCCCGGCCAGCGCGAACCGCTTTTGCACGCGCGCCGTCGCTTCGGCCATCGGCTCCGTCAGGTCGAGGCTGAGCTGCATCACCGCCAGCCGCGCAAGGCTCGGGTCGTGGCAGTGCTGGCAGGAGCGTGCGTTCCCGAGGGAACGCTCCAGCACGAGGCGCTTGCTCTCGTCACCGCGAAAGGGGACGCCGGAGACTTCGATGATGCGGTCTCCATTCATGGCGAAGAGGGTGAGGCTCGCAAGCCCGTGGGCCGTGGCGATGTGCTGCATCCGCGGCACCATCGACATGACGCGATGCTCCGTCGTGGAGTCTTCGTAATAGAGAGAGAGGTCGTCGAAGATCAGCTCACCGGCACCGGTATTGGCCTGCATCAGATTGTTGACGGCAAAGTGGTACATCAGGAAATACAGCCCGCCGAAGGCCAGGAGGTTGACGGTGATCACCGGGACGAGTGTCCGGAAGCGCCAGTCGCGTGCGAGCTCGGCAAACCTCTTCACGTGATCGAAGATAAGGATGGTGGGGAAAATTGCGCAGCCCGCGAGTCACATCTGCACGTGTGCTTCGTCACGTGCGCCGGTGTAAGACGCCATGTTGCGCGGGGCAGAGACGGTCGTACTGTCCGCAGCATGATCAGGCAGCAGACAGCGCTCTCACGTTTCGTCTTCTATCTCGCCTGCTGCCTGCTGCCAGCCCTCTTCTGCCTGGGAGCTCCGACGCGCAAGCTCGCGTCGAAAGACTGCGTGGACTGTCACCAGCCGGTTCTGCAGCAGCAGTCGAAGAAAGATGTACACGCGCCGTTCAAGGATGCGAAGGGATGCGAGAGCTGCCACAAGCGGCATGGAATCGTCGGCACGCTGGTGCTCGTCAAAGAGGAGCCGGGTCTCTGCTTCGACTGCCATAAGAAGCAGGAGGAGTCGTTCAAAGCGGCGCACGTACACGTGCCGGTCGCCGAAGGCAAGTGCACGAAGTGTCATCTGCCGCACGCCTCCGACAATCGCGCACTGTTGCGCGCCGACGGCAATCAGCTTTGCTTCACGTGCCACACACAGAAGAAGTTCGCACAGGCGAGCATTCACAAGCCGGCCGGAGAGAATTGCCTCAATTGCCACGACGCACACGCAAGCCCCAATGAACGGCGCCTGACGAAGCCTCTGGCCGACCTTTGCGTGTCATGCCACCGGCCGGGAGGTCGTGGGCCGGAACCGAAGCACAGCGGATATACCCTGACTAAAGACTGCACCTCATGCCATTCGCCGCATTCCGCGCCGGAAAAAGGATTGCTCAAGAGCGTGACGCATCCTCCCGTGTCGGATTGCACGAGCTGTCACAAACCTGCATCCGAATCGAAGACCCCCGTTCTGGCCACACAAGAGCCGGACCTCTGCTTTACCTGTCACACTGACAAACAGGACGACATGAAGAAGGACAAGAACGTCCACGAGGCGTTCAAGTCCGGCAGTTGCACCACCTGTCACACACCCCACACCTCGGATCAGAAAGCGCTCCTGAATAGCGATCAGAAGTCGCTTTGCATCACATGCCACGATTCGATCGAGCAGCAACTGAAAGGCGCCTCCCGTCACAAACCGGCCAGCGAGGGTCAGTGTACGGCCTGTCACTCACCACACGCTGCACCGGCCGCCAAACTGCTCAAAGCAGAGGGTGAGGCTCTCTGCAAGCAGTGCCATGCGGACGCCGTGAAGGGATGGAACGCTGAAAAGACCATCCACCCCGCGTTAGCGACCGGTTGTGATTCCTGCCACGCGCCGCATGGCACGGCCAATCCGCGCCTGTTGAAGAAGCCTGTTGCCGAGACATGCTTCACCTGTCACGACGATAAGAAAGCCGAATTTACCCGGCGCGTCGTTCACGTCCCCGTCCGCGATGGTCAATGTGCGGCCTGCCATACGCCGCATGCTTCGTCCAATGAGAAGCTGCTCGTCACTTCCAGCGACAAACTCTGCATGGGCTGCCACAAAGCCCTCATCGCATCACGCGGCGATCACGTACATGCGCCGGCCGCGTCGGGCGAATGCCAGACGTGCCATGCGCCGCACTCAACCGACCGTCCCGCGCTGCTGAAAGACGATACGGCGAAGCTCTGCAACACCTGCCACGAGGACGTCGCGACGAGCCTGCAGAAAGCGAAGTCCGTTCACCCACCTGTGCTCGCGGGCTCCTGCGAGAGCTGTCACGACGTGCATGGCTCCGCGGAGCCGGCAAACCTGAAGGGCAATCTGCGCCTGATCTGTCTCGGCTGCCACCCGGCGATGAACGAAAAGATGCGCCGCGGCGGAGCACATATCCATGCGCCGGTAGCAGAAGGCAAATGCACGGCCTGCCACAATGGCCACGCATCCGAGAACGGCTCCCTGCTCAACAAGCCGGTGTCACAGCTCTGCGGCGGCTGTCACCAGACGGATACCGAAGCGATGCAGAAGGCGCACAACAACTACTCGCTCGCCAAGGCCGACTGCACGACCTGCCACGATCCGCATTTTTCGCAGAAGAAGGGCCTCTTCAATCCCTACGGTCACAATCCATTCGTCGATGGCGATTGCGGTGCGTGTCATGTAGCAGCCGTCAAACCAGGCTCGCCGGCAACGCTCAATGCGCAGGCGCCCGAGCTCTGCGAAACCTGTCACGGCGATTTCGCCGACAAGTACCGCAAGGGAGCGTGGATCCATGAGCCGGCACGAAAGGGTGCCTGTCTTTCCTGCCACACGCCGCACGCCGGCCGCGCCAAGCACCTGATCGCGCGCCTTGGACCTTCACTCTGCACGGACTGTCACGCGAGCATTACGAAACAGCTCGTGCAACCCGTTGTGCACTCGCCTGTGAAAAAGGGCGAATGCATCAGTTGTCACAGCCCACACGTGTCGGACAATGCGAAAGGATTGAAGAAGAAGGGCGAGGCGCTCTGCTTTACCTGTCACGAGTCACTGTCGAAGCTCAAGAACGCCACCTCTGTGCATCCGCCATTTGCGGGAGGCGACTGCGATACCTGCCATGCACCTCATGCCTCCAGCAACGGCCGGCTTCTCGTCGATGACGCGAACACGCTGTGCCGTACCTGTCACGATCCAGCCGAGGCGAGGCTGGCTACAGCCCATAAGCACTTCCCGGCATCGGCGCTGCAGTGTGTTTCCTGCCACAATCCGCACGGCTCGAATCAGGCGCATCTCATCCGCTCGAAGCCCCACGAGGTTTTCAGCGGATGCGCCCGTTGCCATGATGTTGCCGGCCCCAAACCATCCGCACTGCAGACAAAGACCGCAACGGAGCTCTGTTACCGCTGCCACTCACCGATCCGCGCCGCTGCACAGAAGCCGGGAGCGCACAAGGCGTTGGAGGCAGGCTGCACGACGTGCCACACACCGCATACAGCGGACGAAAAGGGTTTGATCAAGGGCAACGATGAACGCGCGATCTGCCTGGGCTGTCATAAGGCCATCAAAGCCCAGATGGACCGCTCGGTCTCGATCCATCCCTTGAAGGCAAACGGCGGACGCTGTACGAGCTGCCATGAGCCGCACCAATCGAACAACCCGCACCTTCTCAAGGGAGACATCACCGCCGTCTGCTCCAAGTGCCACAGCGGTCATGCGCAGTTCGGACACCCGGTCGGATCGAACGTCATCGACCCGCGGACCAAGCAGGCGATGAACTGCCTGGCATGCCACTCGCCGCACGGCTCGCAAAATCGGATGATCCTTCGTGCCGACCCGCAACGCGCACTATGCGTCGAGTGCCATGCCTCCAGCGAGTCGATGGGCGTACAACATGCGCAGTAGTATCGCCGTGCTGCTGCTAATCGCCGCCGGAATGGCGGCAGAAGAGCCCTTCGGCTACAAGAGCGTCGCCATCTTCAATCAACATCTCTATCTCGGGACGTTTTCCAGGCCGCACGCGATCGCGTTCGATGCGAAGCATCAGGAGCTGTGGGTCGCTGACACAGGCAACGCGACCATGTCCGTCTTTCGCACTGACGGCGGCGAGCTCTATTCGTTCTCGTCGGCCCGCTATCTTCACGATCCCGTGCGGATCGCAGTTGCACCACGTGACAACATCGCAGTCGTCGAGGGCGACCGGCGTCATGTGCGGCTCTTCAACTATCGCGGCGTGTACAACGGCGATCTGGACCTTAAGGGCATCGACGGCCAGCCGATCATCGGCGCCGTGACTTACGATTCGGATGGACGGCTGTATGTCGCCGACAACCAGTCGGCGCAGATCTTCGTCTTCGATCCCGACGGCCGCAAGCGAACACAATTCGGAAGCCGCGGCACGGATGAGGGGCAATTCCGCTCGATCTGTGCCATCGCCGTGGGACCCGACGGGACGATCTATGTCGCCGATCAACAGGCGCTGGCCGTCCAGTTGTTCGATTCCCAGGGCAACTATCTCCGAGGATGGGGACGGCATGAAATGGGAGCAGCGAACTTCTCGCTCCCCTCCGGCATCGCGCTCGACTCCAGCGGCCATATTCTCGTGAGCGATGAATTGCGCCACCAGGTCAAGATCTTCACCCGCGATGGCGTTCTTCTCGGCCAGCTCGGAGGCTTGGGGTACTTCGACGGCGAGCTGTCGTTTCCTTCCGACCTCTGCGTGGACGACAAAGACAACATCTATGTCGTCGAGCGCGGCAACTCACGCGTGCAGGTCTTCGCGCCTCAGCGCTGATTCGCGCCGCGCCGCACCATTCTGCGCCGTCCATTTCTTCAAGGCACACGGTCGTGTGTCCGCCGTCACAATGTCGGGTGTCGGGACGCGAATCCCATTGTGCGAATCGCCGGCACTAGAACGCTTGCAGATCACCAGGTTCTGACTAGAAATCCACTGTTCCGGCACGAATGAAGCCCGATTGCGGAAATTCACGCAGCCATTGTGGGGAAATCTTCGCATGTGGGGATTCGCACAAGAAGACGTGTCCTTGTGACAGGCGGATCCAGGTACTGCTGCGTCAATCACTTACGCTACAAACACACGCCTGTGACTCAGGTGGCACCGGCATCGCTCAAGGAAGAGAGCGAATGACCTCCGGAGGTAATCGGAGGCGCCAAGGAGAGTAACGGATCATGAGAAAACTGACAGTCATCCTGACGGCTCTGCTGGCCATCGCGGCTCTGCCGCTGCTGGCACAGACAGCGAGCAACTATCATTACCAAGAGAACATGAACTGTTCCGATTGCCACTCGATGCACGCCAGTGCGCACAACAACCTGACCGACGGGTCGGCGATCACTACGCCGAACACGACGATCACATCGCCGAACCGGACGATCAACCCATACTATCCGGCTCCGAATCCGGGCCCCGGGCGTTCCTACCTGCTGAAGAACGATGACGTTTGCGAGACCTGCCACAAGGACCAGAATTTCGCTCCTGACGTCTATGGCGACAACGTCAACGCGTACGTTCGCTCCGCGGGCGGTGTCCGCGAGGATGCGACGGGCGGCGGCCACAGGATCGGTTCGACAGTTCGTCCTCCGGGATACGACGGTACGAACATTGGCAACTACTTCTCGACGGGCGAGCTCGAGTGCGTGAGCTGCCACTCACCGCACGGCAGCGCGAATTTCCGCAACCTGGTTCCCTATGCGATGCGTCTCGCGATCACGTCGGCACAGGTCGGCAACGTCAGCCCGAGCATGGCGAAAGCCGCCGCCTTTGACGGAACGAAGGATGTCACGATCCTCGGAGGTAACACCTATACATTCGGCTCTGGCAACATGCAGAACTACTATGGCCGCGGCTCCGTCGTTTATAGCCGCCTGGCCGATGGTAGTGAGGTGAATTTCAACGGTTCCAAGAGCAGCAACAGAATGGACCAGTTCTGCGGCGTGTGCCATGGCGAGTTCCATGGCGGCGACAAGACGGCGGCCGACCGTGTCAGCAACGGCAACGGAGCCAGCTCGGCATTCGTCCGCCATCCAACGGGTCTCGTCAAGATCGGCTCCTTTACAGTGAACAGCGGCTTCACGGTAGCCTCGAACCTCAAGGTTTATCAGGCTGGCGCAACTGCAACCGCGGCGACCGACTCGCCGGGCTGCCTCACCTGCCACAAGGCTCACGGCAACAACAATCCGTTCGCACTCATCTTCCCGAGCCCGACCGCGGCCGATACGACGGAGGAAGGCGGCGGAACCTACAAGACCCTTTGCAAGTCCTGCCACCCGATGGGCGGTGACCTCGCTGCTGGTCACTGGTGAGACCATCAAACCCCATTCAGCACGAGAGGCCGGCCTTCGCGCCGGCCTCTCACTTTTTGCGAGGACTCCGGAGATTGTGACGGCGACTACATCGACGCGTGACTCCTAGCCCATTCCGCGCGAAACGAAATGCCTAACCTCGATCCTGGCGAGACGGACAATGCCCCGGTCATCTGTAGCGATTTTCTTCATTACGCTCACGCTCCTTCACGCGCGTGCGGCGTCCGCCGGCGACTGGCACTACGGCTCGAGCATGGTGTGCTCCGACTGCCATACGCAACACAACTCCAGCGGCGGGCAGCCGATGCGTACCGACAACGATCCCACGCCGGCTCCGATGCTGCTCCTGCGCGGAACCACGATCGAGCTCTGTCTCTCCTGTCATGACGGCTCGAACCCGAACGCGCCGGACGTGCTCTCACCCGTGACGCAAACCACCGCCGGCGGCACCTTCCCCGCCAGCGGCGGCACGACGACGGATCATGCTCATCATCTCGGTGCGCCGGCACCGGAACTGCCGCCCGGCGGTTCCACAGCGATGATCCTGAGCTGCACCACCTGCCACGATCCACATGGCAACGAGAACTACAGAAACCTCCGTCCGGATCCGACGCGCACCGGCCTGATTCCCGTCTCCATCATTGCGAACCAGACGGTGCATGCCGACGGCACGAATCCAAACCAGGTCTACGCGCCATCGAACATCCGCTACAAGACGGGCGTCTCGAAGTGGTGCGGCCAATGCCACGGCGACCCGACCCATCACTCGGTCGATCAGAAGATCTTCGGATCGGCGATCGCGGATTACAGTGTCTGGTCTAACGTTTCGCTGCCGCGTGTACCGGTCTCCACACCGGCCGACGACACCATCCCCAGTACCGACGACGAGGTGAACTGTCTCTCCTGTCATAAGGCGCACGGTTCCGACAACAGGAAATCCACGATCTACGCGGACGGCGTTTCCATCGATTCCACCTGCCAGGAGTGTCACAACCAATGAGGCCTGGCACGCTCGTCGCCGCAACGCTCTGCCTCCTCTATGCCCTCTCCGCCTCTGCAAAAGACGGGGTCTACAAGAGCACGGGACATGGAGATCCGATTCATGGTCCGCAACGCCGCATGGATATCCAGCCCGGTTCCTGCCTGCAATGTCACGATCAGGAGACGGACCGTCGCACGACGAGCCAACTGCGGCTGGACCGCGGTCTCTTCGGGCCGAATGACGACACTCTGTGCTTCGTCTGCCACGCTGGTACGTCACAGACGGGAGCATTTCCAGGGAACGCGACGTGGGCGCAGTCCGCTCACGCGCTGCAGCAGGCCAGCCGCTGCACGACCTGCCACGATCCTCACGGCGTAAGAGACGCGGCAGGAGTGATTCCGTCCTTGCTCAAGAGACGTGAGTCCGCTCTCTGCAACGACTGTCATGACGGCTCGCGGGGGCCGGACATCCGCAGCCAACTGACAAGAGCATTCGTGCACGGGGCACCTGCACGCGGAACGCATCGCAGCGACGAAGACGGCGATCCTTCGCGCTATGCGGCATTCCCGGTCAATCACAGGCATGTCACCTGTTCCGACTGTCACAACGCCCATCAGGTCATCCGGGATCCGGCGCCTTCGTCATCCGACCGCACCAACCGTCTCGCCGGCGTGTCACGTGTGCAGGTCGTGAACGGAGGCGCCGGTGTAGTTCCAACCTACCGGTTCGTCGCTGCGGCAGATCCCGGAGACGAGCATGAATACGAGATCTGTTTCAAGTGCCATTCATCGTGGACGAAACAACCGGCGGGCCAGCCGGATATCGCCAGGCTGACGAATCCCGCGAATCCCTCTTATCACCCGATTCAGGGCGAGGGACGGAATGCCCGTATCGATCCCCGCTCCTTCGCCGAAGGTTTCGATGTCCGAAGCATCATCACCTGCAGTGATTGTCACGGCGGCGACGACTCGGTTCGCGGCCCGCACGGCTCCTCGTATCGGTATCTGCTGCGCAAGTCCGAGGAGGAAATCTGTTTCGAATGTCACGCGCGGAACGTTTATGTGGACGGCAGCAGCGGCAGCCGCTTCCTTTCACACACAAGCCATGCCGCCAGCCGCATCGGATGCACGGTCTGCCACGAGTCACACGGAAGCACGCGTAATGGCGCATTGATCCTCAGCGGAGGCTTCCCCGGAATCACGACTTTCATCCAGACCGCGGTAGGGGGCTCCTGTACATCGACCTGCCACGGCCTTCAGACATACAGCGTGGGATATCCGCGATGAGAGTCCGCGCAGCCGTCTTGTCGATGCTTCTCTGGAGCTGCTTCGCGGCCTTTGGCGGCGATCTTTTCGGGCGAGCCACTGTGTCTTATGAAAATCGAGAGAGCACCACGTCGGCGACCAGTGGAATCCGGCAGCAATATGACCTGCGTCTGAACGAGACCCTGACGACGACTTCTCTGGTGCGCCTCTTCTGCCGGGTCGATAATTTTCGCGGCTCACAGAATCTCGTTTCGACCGAGCGCGATCACCGCTCGACCCAGTTTCAGCCACTCGCCGAGCTGCTGTGGAACCCGGGCAATCTGCAGATCATGGTTCGCAATGAGTGGCTCACGCTCCATACGAGGGAGCAGGACGATGGCTTCACACGCACGATCCAGAGAAGCATCGGCCAGCTCACCTGGCAGCCCGACGATCTGCCGGTCACACACATTCTCGCCAGCCGCAATGCGACGCGCGACGACACGTCGGGTACGGATCTCACCGACGATTCCTTCCTCTCGTCGCTTCAATATCACTGGCGCGGCCTGCAGGCGACGGCCGAAGAACGCTACTTCGATTCGACCGACGCAAAGGCAGGATACGAGAGAACCACGACTGCGCACGCCGGCAGCCTCACCTGGAGCTCGACGCATTTCGGCGGAAAGCTGGCGGTTTCCGCCGATGCGAGCACTCAACTCGTCAGCTTGAGAGAAACGGCAACCGGTAATGCACCGGCATCCGTGCCAACGCCGGTCGCCATCAATCGTGCGCTGAATTCCATCGACGAAACACCGCTCGACTCCCGCGATCACCCGCCCACCGCCAATGCCGCTTTGACCGATGCCAATGTGAATGCGAGTGCCGGGATTTCGCTCGGCCCCGACAGCTCCTCGTTTCAAAACCTCTTCATCGATCTCGGACATGCGGACCGCGTGGATGAAATCAGGGTGATCGTGCGCGAACCGTCGGGGAACCCATTACAGCATGGCGGAGGGCCGATCACATGGGACGTCTATACGAGCGAGGACGGACAATTGTGGCAGCAGCTATCTTCCGCCAGCACCGCGTTCAATAGCGCACTATCGCTCTACTCCATTACGTTCACGCTCACGACGGCGCGCTGGTTCAAGGTCGTGAATTTTGGAGTGAACGCCGAACCGGCGCTCATTACGGAAGTTCAAGCCTTCTATCACACGACGATCGCTGCCGGCGGGTCTCATAACGGGTCGCAGAACAACGTCAACGGCTCCGCGACCATTACCTATCAGCCGTCGAAGAAGGCGGTCGCCGCCTACACCACCATCTTTTCGTCGCTGCGCGAACGGTTTGCCGGCCGTCCCGACACCCGTAGCGCCGACCTGCAGCATCTGTTCAGCGTGCAATATGACCTGCCCCACCATTTTTCCCTGCGCAGCCAGATTCTGCGCAGAACGGCTGACACCTATAGCGGAAGAGCCGACGCCCTCAATGACACGACGGCGTTCGCGGACTATGCGCCAACACGCGAGCTTCGCATCACACTGGAGCTGGGAAGACAGGATGAGACGATTCAGGAGAGCCGTTTCAGCGTCGACACAAAGGCGCTGCACGTCACGGCGCTCGTCATCCAGTCGGTGTCGCTGACGGCGAATGCCGGTGTGCAGAACCAGGTCATCGCCGGCACAAACTCGGCGGTGCGGCACTACATCGACTTTTCGGGCAACATCCGGCTCACGCCATCGTTGCGGATGCTGCTCAATGGAACGCTTCAGCGGATCCAGTCCTCATCCAGCGATCCCGCAGTGCAGTTCCTCGGAGCAGAACGCGACGAGCGTGTCTTCTCTGATTTCCTCTGGCGTCCCGGCCGGCCGCTCCAGCTTTCCGTGAAACTGGGTTGGGCAGCCGGATTGACGACGTCGGGATTCACCCAGCGCTATCACGCCGACTGGTTTCCGTTCGGCGAGGGAACCGTTTCACTTGCAGCGTCTTATGACCAGGATATCGATCCGACGGTGAACCGCCGTGCGCGGCGCGTAATCCTCAACCCGCGCTGGTCGATGAATCGCTGGGTGACGGCCGACCTCAATTACACGTCCGTTACGACAAGTCTCGAGTCGGGCTCGCTGCGACAGCGCTCATTCTTTGCCACGCTCACGTTCATGAAATGAGGGACTCCATGATTCCATCGCGCCGCCAGCTTCTACCATTCGCGATCCTGCTGCTGACCGCCTGCGGCATTTCGAATCATCAGACAAGGTTCGTTCACGCCAATGCCGATCTCGGTGCGATCAAGACGGTCGCGGTTCTCCCATTCGACAGCCTTGCACAAGACCGGACCTCGGGCGACAAGGTACAGAAGATCTTCTATCTCGAACTCCTCGCCATGGATGTCTTTCAAGTGAGCGAGCCGGGACAGGTCACGAAACTCGTACGCTCCTCCGGCATCAGCACAGACGCCCTGAGCCCCGCCGATTATCAGAAGATCGGAAAAGAGCTGGGCGTCGACGGCATCTTCGCCGGCAGCGTTGTCGACTACGGCGAAAGTCACAGTGGATCCACGTCGGCTCCGGAGATCACGATTCAAGTGCGCCTGGTCGAGACGCACAGCGGAACCACGATCTGGTCGGTGGGGCAGACGCGCAGCGGCACCGGCCTCTCCGCGCGTCTGTTTGGCGTCGGCGGCGAATCGTTGACCGAGGCTACGCGACGGCTCGTTCGGCGCGAACTGGGGACGCTGCTGAAGTGAATATCCGACTCACATCGGCCGCTCTGGCTTTGCTGCTGTTCGCGGGTCCGGCCGCATCCGCGGGCGCCGCTACGCTCGTGCTGATGCCGCTCGACAATGTCAGCGGCGAACAGAGCGCTCAGGAAATTCTCCCGCCGCTTCTGGCGAAAGCGGTCGCTGCAAAGGGCTGGAACGTGGCAACCGGCAACGACATCGAATCACTGCTGGAGCAGCGGCGCATCCGCTATTTCGATTTTCTCGGCGACGACGTTCGTCAATCGGTTCTCACAAGCGCGGGAGCATCCGCGATTCTGACGATCACCGTCTACACGTACGCACAGACGCGCAACGCCTCCATTGGGCTCACCGCACGGCTCGTCGACGCCGCAGGCAGCACACAATGGTCGAACATCGCGGGCCTGACCAGCAAAGACACGGAACGGGCGCTCGGCTTTGGGGAGAAGAATTCCCTGGCGGAACTCGCACCACAGGCCGTTGCCATGCTGCTGAATGGTTTCCCCTGCGGTTCCTGCGTCGAACATCGTGCGCAGGCCATCCCCCGCGAGAGCTTCCGTCGGCGCGCTCTCTCCTACAGCGACCCCGACCTCGACCACACGCGCCCCATCTGCATTCTCCCATTCGACAATGAATCATCCGTGCCGGAAGCTGTCCGGCTGGTTGCGGATGTTCTGGCCTTGCGTCTGGAGGCTGCCGGATTCACAGTGATCAATCCCACGATGGTTCGCGATGCTGCATTGAAGGCACGCATCTCTTTTCACAAGGTGGGATCGCAGGATCTTCTTACACTCGCAAAAGCGATTGGAACTCCCCTCTTCCTTCGCGGCACGATCTATCGCTTCGATGACCCTGTTGCACGCAACGGGACGCCGACTCCCGCGCTGGATCTCGAAGTCACCCTCGTCGATGTCCGTGCCGGAAGGATCCTCTGGGCCGTCCAGGACGACCGCAAAGGAACGGACTACACCGGCTTTCTCATGCTCGGCGCAATCTCCAATAGCGTCTCTCTCACCGACCGTGTGGCGACGGAAATCATCGCCACGGCAAGGATCAATCATGACAAGAAGAATCATTCCGGCGCTCATGCTCCTTCTGTTTCCGCTGTTCGCGACCGCGGACAACAGAACACTGGCAAAGGTGAACGGTGACCCTGTTACAGCACAGGACATCGTCGATCTCTTTTCCGATCGCCACAGTGGACACGCCAAGTTCCTCGGCGGAAACGCGGAGGCGCGCGAGTTCCTGAAGATCGTCATCGACGACAAGCTGATGGTCCAGGAAGCCTATGAAATCGGACTCGATCGCGACCCCACTGTAGTCAAGCTGACGACCGATCTCGAGCGAACCCGCGTGGAGAGCTTTCTCATCAAGTCGGAGATCGACTCGAAAGCGGTTCCCGGTCCCGACGAAATCCGTGAGGCCTGGAAGAAGCTGGCGACGGTCATCGTGCTCCGGGAGATCCGTTTCAATACGCGGACCGAAGCGCAAGAGGCGAGAGCTGCGATCCTGCACGGCGAGGACCTCGAGTCGCTCGCCCGAAGCTGCTCCATTGCCGACTCCCGTGTTCATGGAGGACGCGACATCGTCAACTGGGGACAGATGGAGCCGGCGTGGGAGGATGCCGTCTTCAGGCTGGAGGCGGGAGAGCTTTCGGACATCATTCCAACGCGGGACGGATTCGATCTGGTCTTCGTCGAGAACAAGGCCGAAGTCGAGCTGCCGCCGTTCGAGAAGGTCAAGGATCAGATCGCCGGGGTCCTGCAGGCACGCCGTATCGAAGCCCGCAAGAGCGAGTTTTCCGACGATTTGTGGCGGCGGTATCACGTCGTACGCGCGGACTGTGATTGCACGCCGGCCGGCTTGCTGAACACACCCAGAGACAAAGTACTGGCGAGCTGGGATCAGAATGGACGAATTACAGCCGGTGAGACGTTCAATGACGCCGACCTGCGCAAGTGGGCTGCATTGCCGCCGCAGCGGGCGCAATACGAGATCGACTCGCGAATCCGCTCCACAATCAACTCACCGTTGCTGATGCTCGAAGCAGCAGCGCGCAATACGGCGGCGGAAGCATCCATTGCCGAGGAAGTACGGAAGTATCGCGAGTACCTCATGGAAGCCGTTCTGTTCCGCGATCATGTCTTCAAGGGCCTGGCGGCGAGCGCCGAAGAGACTTCCCGCTATTACAACGAGCACAAGTCGGAGTTCGTTGCGCCAGAACAGCGGCACGTCGCGCAAATCCTTCTGTCGAGTGAGAAGGACGCCGTTCAGGTTCGCAAGTCCATGCGGGAAGGGCTCGAATTTTCCGCGGCCGTCAAACGCTATTCGCGGGATCCGATTTCCTCGATGCAGGAAGGGGATCTCGGCTGGATTACCGCAGACAAGGTTCCGCCGGCATTCAAGGAGGTTCTGAAAATGGGAGCCGGCGAGACATCGAACCCCCTTCACTCTTCGAGCGGATGGCACCTGATTCGAGTCCTGGAGATCAAACCGCCGCGGCAAATGACCTTCGATGAAGTCAAGGAGAAGGTCCAGGCCAAGTGCCTCGATCTCAAGAGACAGACGGAGCGCGACCGTTGGATTCAGAAGCTGCGCGCGGCGTCGAAGATCGAAGTGGACGACGCGGCGATTGCGGGGTTCGTCAAAGACAATGAGTTCACTGCAGCGACTCCGCCCCAGCACAAACTGCAGTGACGGCTCCGTTTTGGATCATCGGGGAGGAAATGTGACGACGAACACATTCTGGCGTGACCGTGTTCTTTTGCCTTCGGCCGGATCATGCGACATTGTGTCGTCATGAAACGAGCCTTCCTTCTCCTCATTGCACTGATCGCGCTCTTCGGCTGCCGGCAAAAGAGCGAGGTCGCAGCACCTGCCGCCCCCGCCGCGCAAGCCGCCGCTGCTTCGACCGCTGCGCCTGCGCCGGGCACGGTCGCGCCTCCTCTCACCAGCACCACCGCCACACTTCCTCCCGGCCACCCAGCCGTCGCGCCACCACCCCCGAGCCAGGGCGGCGGCACCGTTTCCGGAACGGTGGAAGAAACCTTCAACGCGGGCGGCTACACGTACCTGCGCCTGAAGACCTCGAGCGGCGACACCTGGGCCGCGGTGCGCGAAACCGCCGTGAAAAAGGGCGACAAGGTCTCGATGAGCGTCCAGATGACCGCGGAGAAGTTCGAGTCGAAGACGCTCAAGCGGACGTTCGACAAGATCCTCTTCGGCACGCTCGAAGGCGGCAACACCGCCACTCCGGCGCAGCAGCACATGAGCGTCGCCACGCCTGACACGACACCGATCAAAGTCGCGAAGGCCGAAGGCAGCGATGCGAAAACCGTGGCCGAGATCTGGGCCGCGAAGGATTCACTGAAAGACAAGCCCGTCGTCGTCCGCGGCAAGGTCGTCAAATTCCTCGGCGGCATCCTCGGGAAAAACTGGATCCACCTTCGCGACGGCTCAGGCTCCGCCGATAAGAGCGACAACGACATCGCGATCACCACCGGCGATGTCGTGGCCGTCGGCGACGTCGTCACCATCAGCGGCGTCGTGCATGTCGACAAGGACTTCGGGGCGGGGTATCGCTATCCGGTGATCATCGAAGAGGCGAAGGTTTCGAAGTAAGGGCGGCCCCGCACCCCTGGCCCCCTCTCCCCGCTTGCGGGGAGAGGGGGACGATGGGACGCTGGGGCTTATGCGAGCTCGGTGAAGCCGCACTCTGACTCGTTGAGCGGATCCTGACTGCGATCGAGGCGCGTGACGATCCAGTTGTCGTTGCGGCGCTCGATCTCGAGCGTGACCGAGGCCCACATCCCGCCGGAAACGTTCTCCGACCAGCGGAAGCGGCGGCCGCGCCACTGTTCACGCGGCACTCCTTCGAGATGGCGCTCGGCCATCTCCATCAGTTCCTGAGGACCGGCGTGCTCGCAGGGCATATGCGGTACTTTACCTTCAGATGATCGAGATGCGTGAAGCGGGCGAGCGCGACCGCGATGCGATTCTCGCGTTGCGGCGGCGCGCGTTTCCCGGCGTCGATCGCGAAAAGCAGGATCCCGCGTTCTGGGCGTGGGAATTCGCCGGCGGACGGATGTTCATCGCGCAGGACGGCAGCGGCGTCGTCGGACACTTCGGCTTCGTTCCTCGCCGCTTCTACATCGTCGAGCGCGAGGTGCGCGCGCTGCTCGCGGTCGATGCGATGGTCGATCCGCGCATGCACCGGCAGGGCATTTTCACGAAGCTCGCGCGTTTCGCCGCGGATGCCGTGCGCCATGAGGCACCGCTTGGAATCGCGTGGCAGATCCGTCCCGCAGTACTCGAAGGGATGAAGCGTGCCGGCTGGCAGGCCGTCACCTCGGCGCCTGTCCTCGTGCGGCCCACACTCGGATCCATTCCGATTCCCTTTCCGCGCTCCGCACCGACGGCACAGGAGATCGCCGACCGTGCCCGCTTCGATGCGAGTCCGATCTGGAAATACGTGCGGCGCGAGAACAACGAAGCGCATCTCGTGTCGCGGGACAGCGTTCTGAAAGGCGTCAACACGCACTGCCTCGTCGACTTCGGCGGCGAGCCGCGCGCGCTGCGGGCTCTGATCGACGATGCGATCCGCGATGCGCGGCGGCGCGGCGTGCGTCTTGCCGCCGCGCTGGTGAGCCGCGATCATCCGCACTTCGCGACGCTGCTCCGCGCGGGCTTCCTGCCGGGGCCGCATCGATTCCGCTTTCTCGCACAGGCGTTCGATGCGAGCATCCGTCTCGAACAGCGCTGGGCGCTGACGTGGGCTTCGACAGATCATGTCTAGCGAGAAGAACGCGTTGCTGTGCGTCTTCGCACATCAGGACGACGAATACGGCGTCGCGGCGCGCATTTCCCGCGAGCGGAGGGAAGGGCGGCGCGTCCTCTGCGTCTTCCTGACGAACGGCGCGGCGAGCGTGCCCGCGGCCGTCCGCGATGCCGAGTCGCGCTCGGTCCTCCTCAACCTCGGCGTCGACGAGCACGACATTCACTTCCTCGGCTCCGAGCATTGCGTTCCCGATGGATCGCTCGTCGATCATCTCGAGGCCGCGCTGACGATGCTCAACCATTCGCTGCAGCAGATCGAGATCGGCGAAGTGCTCACGCTCGCCTGGGAGGGCGGCCATCAGGATCACGATGCCGCGCATCTCGTCGCCGTGGCCTTCGCGCAGCAGCGAGGCATTCCCTGCCGCGAGTATCCGCTCTACCGCGGCAACCGCTACGGCCAGCTCTTCCGCGTCCTCTCCCCCATCCGCGACGGAGGAGCGAAGACGCGGCTGCGGTTCCGCGAAGCGCTGCAGGCCTCGATGCTGGCGTGGCGATACCGGAGCCAGCGGCGGACATGGCTCGGGCTGTTCGGAGAGTCATTTCTCAAACTCGTCGTGCTCCGGCGCGAGGTGCTTCACGACGTCGATCCCGCGCGCCTCCTCGATCCGCCGCACGCGCGCCCTCTCTTTTACGAGCGGCGGTTCCGCTTCCCGTGGGAACGGTTCTCGGCCGCCGCGCGCCCCTTCATCGAGCGCCACATCCGGCAGCAGTGAGCCGCTGTTGACCGGCTCGCGCGGGACGCCCTGCAGATCGAGCATCGCCGCACTAACCAGGAACTGCACCCCGAGCATGATCGCCAGAGCCGGCAGGACGACGGTGCCGGTCGGCGCCGCGAGCTCATGCTCCGCGTACCAGAACCACTTCCACGCGCCGAACAGCACGCCGCCGAGGAAGAGCGGAAGGCCGGCGGCGAGATGAATGGATTCGAGATTGAAGTCGTAGATGAAGTTCTTCAACGCGAGCCGCCGCGCGAGCGCCGCGAGAAGCCTGAGCGGAAACTGCCGGAGCACGCGCCCGATCCGGAGGCTGGAATGCTCACCGGCATACCGCGCCGGCATCGGCACTTCCTTCACCACCGCTCCGATCAGATAGAGATGCGCCAGCATCGAGGTCTCGAAGAAATACGTCGGATCGATCTTCTTCAGCGGCACCTGCGAGAGCACGTCGGCGCGCACGGCGATGAATCCGTTGGTGGGATCGAAGCACTGCCAGTAGCCGGTCGCGGCCTTCGCCAGAAAGCCGAGCATCACGTTGCCGGCGCGCCGCACGAGCGGCATCTGCCGGAGCGCCTGAAAGTCGCGGAAGCGATTCCCCTTCGTGTAATCGGCGGTGCCGTTGGCCAGCGGCTCGACGAGCTGCGGCACGAGCCACAGCGGCATCTGCCCGTCGCCGTCGATCTTCACGATGATGTCCGCGCCGGCGTCGATCGCCGTGCGGAAGCCGGTCACCATCGCGCCGCCGACGCCGAGGTTTTCCGCGTGACGCATGACGATGACGCGATGGTCGATCGTCGCGCGATGCTGCGCGAGCGCAGCCGTGCCGTCCTTCGATGCGTCATCCACGACCACGATCGTGCGGATCGAATCGGGAATCGAGCGCAGCACTTCCGGCAGCTCGTCCGCGACGTTGTACGCCGGCACGACCGCGGCGACATGAAGATTGTGCAGCGCCGATCGGGCAGAGATCGTCATCGCATCCGCGCCTCCGTCGCAATCCGGTTCGCCGCTTCCTGCGATCGCACGATCTCGAACACCTGCACGTTGCCGTCGTCGAGAAAGAGACGAATGTCGTCGTGTGTCGCGCGATACAACTGGCACCACGTCTCGAGGCGGCGCTCGATCTCCGTCCGGCTGAATTTCGATTTCCAGTCGTGCACCTCGAAGCGATGCGGCACGCGCTCCGTGAGCAGGAAGACGTATCGAGTCGGGATCTCGAGGTCGCGCGCCGCGGGATCGTAGCGGTTCAGAAAATCGGTCGCCGCCAGATGAAATCCGCGGCCGAGGACCATCGGATACTCCTGGCCGTAGCTGACCAGAGTCCAGGTGAACGGCTCGTACGTGTGCGCGATCTCGACGACCGCGAGCGATGCCGATCCGTAGCCGGAGTAGTTGAGCAGTTGATCGCGAAGCGCGCCCGGCCACGGCACTCTGATCAGCCAGACGGCGACCGCGAGGAACTGCATCGCCTTCGGCAGTTGCACCAGCGCGGCGCCGAGCAGCATCGCGATGGACGCGAGGAACCACTCGCTGTTGCGGCGCGACTCGACGAGCTGCGGGAGGTGATAGCGGGACGCGATGTGGATGGTGAAGAAGACGAGGAAGAAGAGAGGGATCGAGAGCAACCGTCTCCTCCCCCATGCTCGAGCGTCTCGCTCGCTTGCCCGGCCGTCGCGGACCATCACGATGACCGCAACCACCACCATCGCGATCAGAAACGGCGTGATGGTGTTGTAGGCCTCGACCTGCGGCTCCGAGGTTCCGCCCGCGGCGTCGCCGGCAAAATGGCGCAGGAACGGGAAGTAGAAGAGCGCCGTCGATCCCGGATGCGTGCCTGCTGCAACGAATGGATAGGCGATGAAACCGAGGAGCCACGTCGATCCGATCGCGATGCCGGCGAGGCCGGCCAGAGCGCCGCGAATCACATCGCGAACCGCCTGCGCCTGCAGCGCGATGACCGCGCAGAGCAGCACGAGCGGAATCAGCACGCCGGAATGCGTTGCGGCGATCGCCGCGGTGCAGCCGATGAATCCGCGGCGCGCGCGCCGGTCGCCGCGAAACGATCCGAGCAGAAACACCGCCGCGGGAAAGAGGAAGATGATCGCCATCTCCTGCGACAGCGTCGACGCCTGGCGTTGGAACGCGGTCAGCAGCACGTCGAACTCGCCGATCCCCGCCGGGACGCGCTCGTAAGGCTGCCGCGACATCGCGCCGGCCCTTCCGCTGTCCGTCGTATCGAAACTTCCGCCGAGGATGAAGTACTGGCGGGCGCCGCCGACCATGGTCGCGAAGAGAAGTCCCGCGATCAGGCCGGCCTTGTTCGACCCCGACAGCTCGCGCGCCGTCCACGCGATCGCGAGCGTGAGCAGTACGCCGGCGATGGCTCCAAAAAAATTCACGAGGAGAATCTCGTCGATATTCGTGAGCCGCTGGATGGCGAGCAGCAGGAAGTGCATGCCGCGCGGATAAGGACCCCACGCAGGATCGATCTGCCGTCCCTGATCGAGCAGCTTGACCAGATAGAGATGGACGTAGCTGTCGGAGTAGCCGAGGTTCGCGGTCGCGAACGGGCGATAGAGGCGGAACGCCGCGGCCACGAGCGCGAGAGCGATCCACGCCCCTTTCGCGGCATCGATGCGCATCGATGCGCGCAGCGTCCGGCGCATGCGCAGCCACCGGCGCCGCAGCGACACGCGCCGCTCGAGCAGATTGATCACGGCGAGGGTGACCGAACGTTGTGCACTGCCGAGGAGTGCGATGGGCGACCGCTGCTGGCGCAGGGAGCGGGCGATGAGAATCACGGCGCCGCAGAGCAGCAGCAGCGTCGGCAGCGCATAGAGCTTGAGCAGCGTGAGAATCTGCCCGCCGATCGTCAGCGCCACGACGCCCCACGCGAAGTCGAACCAGAAATCACGAAGCGATCCGCGCCACGGTGTGACGCCCGCCAGGCGCGGCACCAGCAGAAACAGCACGGCCATCGCGAAGAGAATCCGCAGCGTCGAGTCGATGGCCAGCAGCGTGTACATGATCAGAAGGACGCGTAGTAGAAGTAGTCGAGCCGCTCCCCGGCCCGCCGCACATCACGCCAGGTGAGGATGAGAAACACCGCCGCACCGGCGACGAGCCCCGCGCCTGCACTCGCGTAGTGAATGGCGCGGCTGCAGGTGAAGCCGGCGGCGAGATTCGCGGCGAGCGCCCAGGCGATCGACTTCAGCGCCATGTCCACGCGCGACAGCGTCAGCAGAATCAACGCGTTCTGCAGCGCCATCATCAGCAGCGAGTACCCGATCGCGCCGAGCCAGAATGCGATCATCGCGGAGCGCGACGTCATCCCGATGCGGATGTCCGCATTCGGCAGTCGCGACACCAGGGAGACGCCGATGCGCGCGATCGCGATCGCGATCAACGCCGCCGGAATCAGCGCGAGCATCCGCCGTCGATGGAATCGCGCGAACCACTCGCCGAACCGCGCGCGTTCGCCGCCGGCCAGACTCTTCTGCACCGGCACGAGCCTGCCGGAGAATGTCTGCACCGCGGCCTCCACTGCGCCGGAGAGCAGCATCACCACGATCAGCGCGAGATCCATCCCGAGCTCATACCGCGCGCTGAGCCAGAAGGTGTACGGCGGCAGATCTTCGCGCGCCGTGCTCGCGGTCCACGCCATCACGCGATCGGCGAAGACGAACGCGTTGTAGAGGAGTCCATAGAGGAACCATCGCGACGTCGCATAGACGAGCACCGTGAGCCGCGGCGGATTGTGCGGCTTGCGATGCACGATGCCGCCGAGCGCGCGCAGGCCGGCCAGAAAACTGACGGCCGCCGCGAACAGCAGCCCAGCGGTATTCGCCGCGATCACGTTCCAGTGCAGCCGCTCCGCCAGCAGAATCACGACGCCCAGCGCCGCGGCGGTGATGACGATGATCAGTTGCCGCCGCCGCGTGACGTACACCATCGAGAAGTTGAGCCACAGCAGCGACAGCGATGAGTAATAGAGTGCCGCGATCAGAAACAGATCCCACGGCAGCCATCCATACAGTCCATTGAAGAGGAATGCCGGAAGGACGATTCCGAGGACGATGCGCGCGGCGATCCACCATCCGCGAAGCACGACCCAGCGCGCCAGCGCCGGCTCCTCCTGATAGTTGTAGAAGAGCCCGCGGCGCGTGATCGCCTGCACGAAACCGCCGGTGAGCACATAGCTCGCGATGAAACCGAGCGCGATCGCGGTGCCGGTCCGCACGTTGACGTTGAGCGCGCCCCACAGGCCGTAGCCCCAGATGAGAATCGCGGCGGCCTGCAGCAGCATGGGAATCGCGAAGATGGATCCATTCGCGTAGTGACCGAGAAATTCGAGGATAGGATGCAACGGCTTCGCCGGATCCTCGGCTTCCGCCGGCGCGGCGACCTCCCCCCGCTGCACGAGCGAAAAGATCGAGCGGCCGAGCTCGAAGAGATCGCGATGCCCGCCAGCCGCACGCGCATCGGCATCGCGCAACCCCATCGCCTCGAGCTGTGCGGTGATCTCCCACGCATCGCGCGGCACACCCGTGCGCTCGAGCACATCGGCGGCGAGCTCGCGCGGAGTCATCCGGCAGCCTCCACCGGCGGCGCCGCCGCAACTCCGTATTCGTTGTAAAGACTCAGATACCCGGCGACCGATTCGTCAATGCGAAAGCGCTCCAGCACTTTCGCACGCGCGCGTGCGCCAAGACGCGTGCGCAGCGGCCCGTCATCGAGGAGCCGCCGCACTTCGAGCGCGAATCCCTCGACATCGCGCGGCCGGACGACGACGCCGCATCCTTCCAGCGCTTCGCGCACGCCGCCGACATCGCTGGCAACCACGGCGCATCCGCACGCCATCGCCTCGATCACCGAGAACGGGAACGCCTCGGAGATGCTGGTGAGCAGAACGACATCGGCGGAGCGATACGCTTCGACGACGTCGCGCGCCGCGCTGCCCATCGTCACGTCGATCCCGAGCTCGCGCTTCAACGCGAGGCAGCGCGCGTAGTACTTCTCGTCGCTCACCGCGCCGAAGATCGAGAAGCGCACGCCGCCGCCGATCGTCGCCGCGACGCGAAGAAAGGTCTCGATGTCCTTCAGAGGATCGATGCGCGCCGTGGCCACGACGTGCAGCGGACCGTCAGGCCGCACGCCGGGCGAGAAGCGATCCGTGTCGACGCCGTTGTAGATGACTTCGATCTTCTCGCGCGGCGTCCCGTGCGCGACTTCCCAGCGCGTGTTGTAGTAACACACCGGCGCGATCACGTCGGCGAAGCGATAGTTCGTCCGCGCGATCGCCGTGATGAGGCTGAGCAGGAAATGCTTCGCGAACAGCAGCCGGCGAAAACGCGACAGGAAGAGATTCTGTTCACGCAGATAGACGCCATGCTCGGTGAGAATGAACGGGATGCCGTCGCGCACGCGCGCCGTGATGCAGGGAATGCCGCAGAACGCGGCGGCCGTCGAGTGCGTGACCGAGACACGCGGCACACGCACGTTGAGCACGATGAGGAAGTGATAGAGCCAGCGGAGGCATTCAGTCAGATCGAAGAGCGCGGGAGCAACGCCAATCGCCTCTCCATACGATTCCATCCGCGACGTGAACGCGTCCCACACCGCAGGGCACTTGAAGGTCCTGTTGTAATCGCGACGGCGGAAATACTCCTCCATCTCGACGAGCGTTCGTGCGGTCGCGTCGCAGTCGGGATCGCTGCGCAGGATGGCGTCGAGAAAGCGGCCGAGGAGCGGGATGAACTCCGCCTCGACGGCATGCTGCGGCGTCTGCCGCGCGCGCTCGTAGAGATGCGCGAAGGGGACATCGGCGATGAACTCGTTCGGATCCTCGATGCCCCACATCGGCACGCGGATCATCTTCCGCACGTTCGACGGCGGCGCGTAGCGCAGCTCGACGTGCGGATTCATCAGCAGCGGCAGGAGGGTGTAGCGAATGTCGGGCGTTCCGCGGATGAGCGTGTCGCACCAGGTGCTGACACCGCCGCTGCTGAAGGGATAGGTTCCTTCGGTCGTCAGGAGTACGGAAATCCGCGAGGTGCTCACGTTGCACCGAGCCTGCGCAGGCGCTGCCACGACTTCCAGGCCTCGGCCTGCGCCTCGCTGAGGCGGAGCTCGCGCGCGAGCGATTCGGCGGAGGCCCGCAGTTCCTCGATATCAGGCTGCACGCCGGCGGCAACGAGTCTAACCAGCGACTGCTGCCGGCGCTTCGCGACATCGATGGACTCGTTCAGCAACTCGATCCTTCGCCGCTGCGTATCGATCCTCAACTTCTCGGAGGCCACCTCCCCCCTCGCCCGCCGCGTGACGAGCTCGCGCTGCGCCTCGGCCGTCTCGAGCTCGCGCCGCGCGCGGGAGAACGCCGCCGCGTATGTCCGTTCGCGAAGCGAGTACGTCATCCGGAAGCGCAAGCCGTAGATGCCGAACGTGCCGTCCGACCGCTCGCGCTGGAACGTCGCGTCCGCGGCACCGAGACCTGCGAAGCCGGAGAAACCGAACTGCGGACGGCGCACGTTCTCCACCTCTTCGACCGCGAGCCGCGCGCGCTCGACGCGAGCCGAGGCCATGAGGACGTCCGGATGGCGCGCCACGGCATCGTCGACGCTGACCGCCGATGGCAGAACGGGCGGATCGATCGAGGGAGTGACCTCTTCGTCGACGTACTGGCGGATCTTGGACTCCGCGTCGAGCTTGCGCACTTCCGCATCGAGGATGCGGGAGCGGAGCGCGAGCGCAATCTCATCCCATTGCGTCGCCGTGATGTTCGTGACGGCGCCCTGCCGCACGAGCTGTTCTCCGCGGCCGGCGATCGTCTCCACATCCTTCGACAGCGCGGACGTCCGTGCGATCTCGTCGTTCGCGAGCCAGAGCGCGGCGTAGGCGTCGAGGAGCACTTCGAAATCGGCGCCGGTGAGCCTCGAGGCGCGCTCCGCCTGTTCGAGCTCATTCTTCGCGATCGCTTCCGCAATCGCCCGCGATGGATGGTCGAACAGCGGGTAGTCGACCGCGATGACGGCAGAAGCGGAACGGCTCTCGTATGGCGATTGAAAGAAGAGGTCCTGCGTGCGCGAGATGCCCGTCGTCGTCTCGATGCGGATGGAAGCACCCGAAGCAACAGCCGGCGCCTGCAGATCGCGATGGATGGCAGCGCGCTGGAGAACGTCGTCGAAGGTCTGCGCGCCGGCGGAGAACAGACAACAGGCAACGGACAACACGCAACAGGCCCGAATGAAAATCCGTGGTCCGCTCATTGCGTCTTCACCGTCAGCATCACCGGAGTTCCCGGCTGCAGCGAATGGTCAGGGTTGGAAATCTTCACGACGACGGTCGCGTGGCGCTCGCCCTGTTGGCCGCTCCGGGATGGGACGACATACGCGACCTTGTCGAGCACGACGCGCGGCGGCACGGTCATGATCCGCACCTCGGCGCTCATGCCGGGGCGGATCACGCGCAGCAGATCGGGATCGACATCGGCACGAGCCTCCAGCGCGCCCATCGACGTCACTTCGATGAGCGGCGCGCGGCCGGCGACTTCGCGCCCTTCCACCGCGTCGAGATGCGTGACGACTCCTTCGATCGGCGCGCGCAGCGTCATCGATCGCATCCGTTCTTCCGCCAGCTTCTCTTCGTCGCGCGCGCGCTCCGCTTCGATCGCGGCGATGCGCGGATTCGCGCTGTTCGCCGCCCGCATCGCGGCGAGATCGCGCAGCGCAGCGGAGTACTCGTTCTCCGCCTCCTCGAGCTCCCGCAGCGTCACATCGCGTGTCGCGTACAGCGCGCGGTACCGGTCGCGCGTGGCCTTCTTCCGGGCGGCGATCGCCGCGGCCTGCGTGATCGCGGCATCGTCCGGCGCCGCGGTCATCCTTCGCTCGGCGAGCTCGCGCTGCGCGCGGGCGATGGCCAGGTTGTGACCGAGCTCGGGATTCGTGAGCTCGAGCAGTTCATCGCCTTCGTGAACGGCATCGCCCTCGCGCACGACCAGCCGTCTGACGGTTCCGTCGAACGGAGCGGAGAGGCTGACGCTCCGGCTGGCAGCCAGCTCTCCGCGCATCTCGACGGCGTGCGGCGTGAGCTCCCGAGTCTCCGGCGTATTGGCGCAGGCTTGCGCGAACAGCAGCAGCACGGCCAACACAGCGCTGGTTCTCATGGGACGCTTCTTGCAGTCGATGCAAAGCTCAGACCGATATGGCGCGCAGCATCGAACGAGTCACCCTGCTCGTCCCTCCCGTCGTCGTGAGCCTCGTCACGCTCGGCGTTCTTCTGATCGCGCGCCACACCACCGAACCAGGCCGGCCCGGAACCGCCATCCGCGGGGCCATCACCCAGCTCGCCGCGGCGAGCGAAAAGACTCCGCTGACGGATGACATGCTGCGCGCGTTCGCGACCACGCTCGCCGGCGCCGAAGGAGCGGGGGCAATCACGATCGATGGAAAGAATCTCGCCGGCGTCCACGCAGCGGCGACGGAGTCGCAACTCTGCACGACGGTGAACCTCACGCGCGGACCGGCGACGTTGTGCACCGAGACACAACTCGCGCGGCCGCCATCGCTGGCCGGAATGACGACGGTGGCCGTAGCCGCGATCATCGCCGCGCTTCTGGCGGCCATTGCGCTTACGTTGCTCAGCCGGCGCGCGCTCACGGAGATGGCGCTGGCAATCGACAACCGCGCGGCACCATCTGCCTCCGGTTCGCTCGGCCGTCTCAGCGCGGCCATCAGGCGCCTTCTCGACGAGGCCAACTCGAACGACGTGATCCTCCGCCGCCGCACGCTCGAGCTCGAATCGGCGAACAAGGAGCTCGAAGCATTCGCGTTCTCGGCTTCGCACGATCTCCGCGCGCCGCTCGCGAGCATCGACGGCTTCACGCAGATGCTGCTCGACGACTTCGGCCGCGGGCTGGACGAGAGCGGACGGGAATGCGTTCACTGGATCCGCGATGCGGCGCTGCAGATGCAGGAGCTCGTCGGCGGCCTGCTGCAGATGTCGCGCTTCTCCCGCGCGGAGCTGGACCTCGAAGAGGTGAACCTCTCCGACCTCGCGCAGTCGGTGATCGACGGCCTGCGGCAGCGCGAGCCGGAGCGCGAAGTGTCGGTGCGCATCCAGCGGGGAATCGTCGTGAACGGCGACCGCCGCCTGCTGCGCGCCGTGCTGGAGAACCTGCTGTCGAACGCCTGGAAGTTCACGCAGAAACGCCCGCACGCGACGATCGAGTTCGGGATCACCGATCAGAACGGGCGCCCGGCGCTTTACATCCGCGACGACGGCGCGGGCTTCGATCCCGCATACGCCGACAAGATGTTCCGCGCGTTCCAGCGCCTGCACTCGAGGGAACAGTTCGAGGGAACAGGTATCGGTCTGGCGACGGTGCAGCGAATCCTGCATCGCCACGGCGGAAAAATCTGGGCAGAGGGAGAGGTAGAGAAGGGAGCGACGTTCTACTTCACGACGGGTCCTCATGAAGAACGAACGCTCGCGCAGAGATGAGCGACAGCACCATCCGCCTCCTTCTGATCGAGGACTCGGAGCGCGATGCCGCGCGGCTCGGAATGGAGCTGCGGCGAGGCGGCTATCAGACGGAGATCACGCGCATCGAGACGGCAGCACGGCTGCGGGAAGAGCTCGCACGCGGCTCCGCATTCGATCTCGTCATCTGCGACTACTGCCTCCCTGCGTTCAGTGCGCCTGATGCGCTGAAGATCTTTCGCGAATCCGGACTCGATGTGCCGTTCATCGTCGTCTCCGGCGTCGTCGGCGAGGACATCGCCGTCGAGATGATGCGCAGCGGCGCGCAGGACTACGTGCTCAAGGAGAATCTCGCGCGGCTCGTGCCGGCCGTCGCGCGCGAGCTGCGAGAAGTGAGCGAGCGCAGCGCGCGGCGGGAGGCGCAGACGCTCTTCCAGACGATCCTGCATTCGTCGCCGCATCCGAGCGCGGTCATCGATCGCGACACGGGGCTCGTGGTCCACGTCAGCGAGAGCTTCGTGAATCGCCTTCTCTCGAAGCAGCCGCCGTCACCCGGCGCGACGCTCTTCGATCTCGTCGCGTTTTCCGCGCCGGAACGGGTGCGGCAACTGCTGGAGCGCGGCGGAGGCTCGGCGCTCTATCTCGTCTACTCGCTGGACAATCAGAGCCGCGTGGCGAACGTCCGCGTGAGCGTCGTGCGGCATCAGGGGACGACCTACGCGAACGTCATCCTCGAAGACATCACCGAGCAGCACTATCTGAAGGCTGCATTCGACGCAGTCCCCGATGCGGTCTTCATCATCAGCTCGACGAAGACGTTGCTCTACGCGAATCGCGCCGCGGAAGAGATCTTCGGACTGCTCTACTTCGGCATGGACATGACGCCGCTGCTGACGTTTCCGGAACATGGGCCGGCCCGCATCGACGATCAGCCGTACGACGTGCACATCACGCCGTTCCGGTTCGCGGGAGAGACGGAATCTTCGACGATCGTGACACTTCGCAATATCGCGCAGCAGGAAGAGCTGCTGGAGGCGTCGACGCACGATGCGCTGACCGGCCTCTACAACGTCCGCTTCTTCGAGGAAGCGCTCAGCGATCATGCGAAGAGCGGACGGACGACCGCGCTGGCGATGATCGACCTCGATTTTTTCAAGCCGATCAACGACGAGCTGGGACATGCGGCGGGCGATGCGGCGCTGATCCGCTTCGCGTCGATGATCCGCAGCGCGATCCGCCCTTCCGACGTCGTCGCGCGCGTGGGCGGCGACGAGTTTGCGATTCTCTTCCCCGATGCGACGGTCGACGATGCGCGCAGGATCGTAGCCCGCGTCTACGACTCGCTGCAGAGCATTCCCTTCGACTACAACGGCTCCGCCCGCAACCTCAGCGCCTCCTGCGGCCTCGGCGTCCTCCGCGCCGGCGAGTCGCCCGCGGATGCGAAACGGAGGATCGACGACGCGTTGTACGAGGCGAAGCGGAAGGGGCGGGGGCAGTTCGTGGTGGTGTAGCGGGTTCAGGTTCATCCCGAGCGCAAGCGAGGGATCAACGGCTACACCGGCAGAGCTCGAGGTTTCGAGTATCGCTCGTGGTCTTGCGTGGCGCGGTGTCGACGTTGATCCCTCGCTACGCTCGGGATGAACTGGCCACCTTCTCCACCGTGTTCCAGTTGCGTGCGGTCGCTGCCATTCCCAGCTTTCGTTCCACGACTGCATTCGTCAACTTCGATTTCCCCATGCCCGCGGGGTAGTAGACGAAGAGCTCGCGGCCGGAGGCGTGCAGTTCCTCCGGTCCCTGGATCGCGGCGCGCAGCGCGGCGAGTGCCTCCTTCGCCGGCGGCTTCTCCAGAAAGAAGACGATGAGCTGGCTCGGGTTGCGATCCGAATCGAACGGATTGCGTGCGATCAGATCGCACAGCTCGTCCGCCGTCCTCGTGAGCACGCGGACATCGAGGTGCGCCAGCGCCTTCTCGATGATCTTCGCGGGATCGCGGCGTGCGCACTCGAAGACGACGTTGCCGCTCTGCAGCAGGGTCCGCACGTTCGCGAGTCCTGCCGACTCGCACGCGCTCTTCAGATCGGACATCCGGATCTGCTTGTTGCCGCCGACGTTGATGCCGCGAATGAACGCCGCGTGGGTCGTCACACCGCAATGCTACTGATGAAGTGCTGCGGCGTCTCCCGTCCGCTCATCGGCTCGGCCAGGAGGAACCCCTGAACGATGTCGACGCCCAGCAGCTCGATCATCATCAGGTCGTCGTCGCATTCGATTCCCTCCGCGATGACGGCGGAATCGAGCTTCGCTGCCAGCGCGACGAGCGACTCGACCATCGCGCGCCGCCGCGGATCCGAGTGACATCCGCTGACGATGCCGCGATCGAGCTTCATGTACTCCGGCGCCACATCGAGCAGCATCTTGAAATTCGCCGCGCCGGAACCGATGTCGTCGATGGCGATCGCGACGCCGAGGTCGCGCAGCCTCGCGACCGCCGCCCGGAATCCGTCTCCGTCGTACATCGCATCGGGATGAACGACGTCGATGATCACGCGCCCCGGATACAGCCGCGAATCATCGAGAGCGTGGGAAAGAAAATCGACGAAGCCGTGATCGCGCGCGAGCGCAGACGCATGAACGTTGAGGCAGACCCGCGTCACGGGGTCGAGCAGCGGAAGCTCGCCGAGCGCAGTGGCCACGCAGATTCGATCGACCAGCGCCTCCTGCCGCTTCAACCGAACGTAGTCGAACAGCACCGGCGCCTTCTCGAAGTTCGTCCCGGCGGGTCCGCGTGACAGACATTCGAATCCGAACAGCACGGGAGGCATGGCCGGCTCGCCGAGCATGTAGATCGGCTGATACAGAGGGCGAATACCGCCCGGCGCGACGAGACGATCCAGTGCCGAATGCTCTCTCATGAATTCTCCAGAAGACTGACCGACACCTGAGCGATCTCCATCATCGCTTTCGGCTTGTGCAGAAACGCGTCCGCGCCGCGCTGATACGACTCGCGCTCGATCTCCGCGGTGCCGTACGCGCTGAGCAGGATCACGCGCGCACCCGCGTACCGCTGCCGCACGTCGGAGACGATCTGCAGACCTTCGACGCCGCCGACGCCGGTGAGACGAAGGTCCGCGATGACGAGGTCGTAGCAGTTGTTCGCGAGGAGAGCCTGCGCTTCTTCGAGCTCGAACGCGGTGTCGACATCGTAGCCAAGGCCGCCGAAGTACTTCTTCATCGCCTGGACGATGAGCTCCTCGTCATCCACGATGAGGATGCGGTAACGAGGACTCGATTCGCTCCGCAGAACCATCATGCCTTTGCCTCGCCGGCGGTGTTGTATTCGGGAAACCGCATGCGCACGACGGCCCCTCCGCCTGCGGCGTTTTCTGCAGCAACGGTGCCACCGTGCTCTTCAATGACGCGATGGGCGATGGAAAGACCGAGGCCCGTACCGCCACGCCGCCGCGTAAAGAACGGCTGGAAAATCTTCGCGAGATCCGTGGCCGGGAAACCGGGGCCATGGTCCCTCACCGCGCACTCGATGACACCGCCATCGCGCCGGCACGCCGCGACTTCGACTTCCATCCCCGGATCCGAGTGCTGAATCCCGTTCATGATGGCGTTCTGCACGGCGTGCGTAAGCCTGTCTCCATCCATCAGCATGCGCAGCGCGGGCTCCAGCTTCTTCGTCACCCGCACATTCGCCTTGCTCGCCTCCGGCTGCGACTGCGCGATCGCCTGCTGGATCACGTCACCGAGATCCCCTTCCACCAGCTCGATCTGCCACGACTTTCCGTACTGCAGCAGGTCTTCCATCAACTGATTCAGCCGGTGAATCCAGAGCCGCAGCGACGAGAACATCTCCTCCGCATCCTCGCTCTGCTTCACGAGCGGCTCGTAGGCATCGAGCGTCACCATCATCCCGAACAGCGGATTGCGCACTTCGTGAGCGACTCCGGCCACCAGCTCGCCGAGCGCCGCGAGCTGCTCGCCGCGCTGTACGGATTCCTGCAGCGCAACGATCCTCGTGATGTCGCGAAGAATCAGGATCAGCCGTTCTTCCCCCTCGGCTTCGCAGAGATTGCAGGTGATGTCCCAGTGGCGGGCGTGATCATCGATCGCGCGAGCCGTGCAGGAGTCGCGTGCATCGAGAACCGCGTGGACGAGGTCATCGAGCGAGCGCCAGAGCTCGCCATCGCCAAGGCTCGCGATGTTGCGGCCGAGGATGGAGGCGTACGTTCCTCCGGCGAGATCGCGCGCGGCGCGATTCATCCGGACGACGATGCCTTCGCTCGACGCGAGAAAGATCGGAAACTCGATCGCGTCGAACGTGAGAGCCCACTCGATTCCCTTCCGCTCGATCGCCTTCAGCAGGCGCGCGCGGTCGTCGGGATCGCGGCGGTCGAGCAGTGGGCTCTTCGCCAGTTCGTTGTACTGGAGCACGGCTGCGAGGGAGCAAGCAAGGAGCGAGCCGATGGGAGGAATGGGACGAATGGGACCTATGGGACCTATGGGAGGAACGAGGGCTTGATGCCGAGGAACACGGCTTGACGCTGGTTCCACCTATGGGTCACATAGGTCCCATCCGTCCCATCTCCCACCCTCAATTCACCGCGAGCCGCGACGTCCGCTCTCGAATCGCGAAATCCAGCCTCACATCGCTCAACTGCGCAACCACTTCCGCCGCGGTTTGCACCCGCTCGTGCACTGCCTTGCGCAGGCAGCCCATCACGAGCTCGGCGATCGCCGCCGGTACCGAGCCCGGCAGCGGCGGCACCTCCGCCTCGACGATCGCTGCGAGCACGTCGATCGGAGTCGCGCCGGTGAACGGCGGCACTCCGGCGAGCATCTCGTACATCACGACGCCGAGGCTGTAGATGTCGGAGCGAGTGTCGATGATCGGCTCGCCGCGCACCTGCTCCGGCGAGAGATAGGGCAGGGTGCCGACGAGCTTGTGGCCACGCTTGAGCGGATCCGTCTGCTCGCCGCCGCCGGCGAGTTTTGCAACTCCGAAGTCGAGAACCTTCACGCAGCGGTCGCGACGCAGCATGATGTTCTCCGGTTTCACATCGCGATGAACGACCCACGCCTCGTGCGCCGCAACGAGCGCGGATGCGACTCCGAGCGCGATGTCGATCGCGTCGATGATCGGCAGCGGTCCATTCTGGAGAAGCTCGCGGAGCGTCTCCCCTTCGACGTACTCGCTGGCGATGTAACGGACGTCGTCCTCGACGCCGACATCGAACAGCGTGACGATGTTCGGATGATTGAGCAGTGACGCGCACTGCGCCTCGCGCTCGAAGTTGCGCAGCGCGCGCGCATCGGCTTCCTGCTGCCGGAACAGCTTCAGTGCGACTTTCCGGCGAATGACCGTGTCCTCGGCGAGGTAGACAGCTCCCGACGCACCGTCGCCGAGGCGCTCGAGCATGCGGTAACGGCCAACTTTCAAAACATTCACGACCGGCACCTTCTCATGATTCATGCCATTCCTTTGTGACGGGGATCAACATCAGGCCCGCTTCGCGGGGCGAGGCGGACGTTGGTAAACTTTCTCCACACATGAGATGGACGACTCTGTTTCTCCTTGTGGCTGTTTCTCTGCAAGCGCAACAGAAGACGGGAAAGACGATCGGAGAGGTCACGCTGTTCGGAGAAGAACAGCCGAAGGTCGAGGCGGCGACCAAGACCGAGATCCCGATCTCGAAGGCTCCCGCACCGGTCACCGTCATCACCGCGAAGCAGATCAGCGAGTCGGGCGCGCACTCCGTACCCGATCTGCTGCGCCTCGTGGCCGGCGTCAATGTGCGCTGGAACCCGATGGTGGCGACGGTCGACATCCGCGGCTTCGGCGAGAATCCCTTCAGCAGCCGCGTGCTGATCCTCATCGACGGAGCGCCGTTCAACTCCGGCGACACCGGCGGCTTCCCGCTCAGCCCCGCGTTCGATCTCTTCCCCGTGCAACTGATCAAGCGAATCGAGGTCGTGCGCGGGCCGGGATCATCGCTCTACGGTGAGAACGCGTACTGGGGCGTCATCAACATCGTCACTCTGTCCGGCGACGATCTCGCCGGCGGCTCGGCGCAGCTCTACGCGGGCGGCACGCGCGACACGGCAGCGGGCACACTGATGTACGGCAATCGCTTCGCGAATGGTGCGACGGCCATTGCCGGCGTGAAGATGCAGCGGACGATGTTCCCGCTCGAGTTCTGGAAAGACGACCAATCGCATTTCCGCGGAACCGATGTCTTCGTCAAGGGAACGTACAAGGATTTTCAGGGCGAGATCTATCGCCACGACGACAACCTCGACGGCTTCAGTGAGGCGTTCGACATCCCGGGGCTGCCGCCCGGCTCGGCGTTCACATCGGCGCATCGCATCAAGCAGACGATGGACACGCTCGCGCTGCGTTACAACCACGCACCCGCCGACGCGAAGCTCACCTTCAGCGCCGACCTCTCGTATTCGCATCGCACCGGAATGCACTGCGCCGCGTGTCACGCGTTGCCGGAAGATCCCGCCGAGTTCGGCCACACCGCAAACCACGGCTACCAGGCCATCGGCGATTTCCGCCTCGGCATCCGGATGATCCCCGGGCACGAGATCCTGTTCGGAACGGAGTTGCGCCGGCTCGATCGCGGCGAACATGCGAAGGAGCTGACGCCCGGCGGCAACATCGTGAAGGGCTACGACAAGGAAGCGGTGTACGCGCAGGATCAATTCGATCTGATACGCGACCGCCTGCGCGCGACGCTCGGCCTCCGCTACGACAAGAAGACGGACATCACGCCGGAGAAGACCTCGCCGCGCGCTGCACTCGTCTACACGCCGAACGATCGCCTCGTGCTGCGCGGCGGATATTCGACGGCGTTCCGCTTCCCGACGTTCAGCGAGCTCTATCAGTCGACGTGGTTCATCAACGTGACGAGCCCGTTCGCGACCTTCCCGCTCGCGGTATTCGCGCCGAATCCAACGCTCCGGCCGGAAGAGATTCAGACGCTCGACGCCGGCGGCGAATATCAGTTCAATCCAACCGTCTCGGGACGCTTCGATGTCTATCGCTCACGCGTGTCGAAGTTCATCGACATCATCGAGCCGCAGCTCACGCCGCAATTGACCGGCATCGGCTGGTCGAACAATCCGGGCAAGGGAACGATCACCGGCGGCGAGCTCGAGATGCGTGCGAATCTCAACGGCATCACCGGATTCGCGAACTGGGCCCATCAGACCGGGCATCAGGATGGCGGCAGCCGGCCGCTCGAATTCGTCTATGCGCCGAAGAACAAGATCAACGTCGGCGCCTACGGCGGACCGTGGAACGGATGGCGCGCCGCGCTCGAAGCATCGTGGCGAGGCCAGTATGTCGCGCCGCAGTTCCAGTATCTGCTGCACTCGAACTTCACGGATCCCACCATCCGTCCGCTGCCGAGCTACACACTCCTCGGCGCGCGCGCCAGCTACGACGTCAACGCGTTCGGCCTGAAGCAGCCGGTGCGCCTCAGCGTGATCGGCCAGAACCTGCTGAACAAGAAACCGGACGAGACGGTGCTCGGCGTCGAAACAGGATTGACGGGACGTGAGGTGTTCGGGCAGGTCGAAGTACACTTCTAGAAGGTGGCCCGCAAGCTTCTTCTCGCTCTCACTCTCGCTTGCCTGGCAGCGGTCGCCGCGGCTCAAGTCGACGACGTGCCGGAGATCGCGCGCAGTCTGATGGAAGATGC
Organism: Acidobacteriota bacterium; assembly: GCA_021325515.1. Taxonomy (GTDB): domain Bacteria; phylum Acidobacteriota; class Thermoanaerobaculia; order Gp7-AA8; family Gp7-AA8; genus JAJPHC01. The sequence goes on along the minus strand of JAJPHC010000013.1, from coordinate 181,359 downwards.
GCAGCGCGCGCGCGACGCCGGCCGCGTCGATGATGCGATCGCGAAGTACAGACGCGTCATCGAGGCCGCTCCGCAACTCGCGTCGGCCTATGCCGATCTCGGCGCGGTCTATTACCAGGCCGGGAAGATTCAGGAGTCGTACGACATCCTCATGCGCGGTCTGGAGAAGGCGCCGGACGACCGCACGCTTCTCTCCAACGCAGCCGCAGCCGCGCAGCAGCTCGGGAAATCAGCGGAGGCGCTGGCGTTCGCCGACCGCGCGCTGGAGAAGAACAGGAGAGACACCTCTCTGCTCTCGCTGCGCGCGACGTCGTTGCGCGCGCTCGGCCGGAATGACGAAGCGCTCGCCACCATGCAGCAGGCCGCGGACCTTTCTCCGAATGACGCACGCATTCAGTTCAGCCTCGGCAACGCGCTGTATGCCGCGGGACGCCGCGGCGAAGCGATTGCGGCATACAAGAAGGCGGTCTCGCTCGACAAGACGCTCCTCCGCGCACAGTACAACCTCGGCGCGCTGCTCTTCGAAGAAGGCCGCTACGATGATGCGCTCGCCGCGTACAAGATGGCCCTCGAGCCGATCGAACAGCAGCTTGCGAAGAAGCAGAAGGTCGATGTCATTCACGCCGGCGCATTCGCGAACATCGGCGCGATGTTTCTGAAGCAGCAGCGCTACGACGATGCGATCGCGGCCTATCGCAAGGCGCTGGCGATCGATCCGAAGAACGGCAACGCCCACTACAACCTCGGCTTCATCTATTTCTCGCGCAATCAACCGGACAACGCGGCGATGGAGTACCGCGCTGCACTCGCCCAGAATCCCGATCTGCCGCTCGCCTGGGTTCATCTCGCAACGATGGCCCGGCGCGCGAAGGATTACGACAGGGCGATCCAGATCGTGCGCGATGCGATGCCGCATCTCGACGCGGATTCGAAGCCGGCAGCGATGCGCGAGCTCGGCCTCGCGCAACTCGCGAAGGGTGATCGCGCGGCGGCGAAGGAATCGCTGCTGCAAGCCGTCAGCGGAAGCAGGGACGATGTGACGTCGCGCGTCGCGCTGTCGCGGCTCGATCGCGCGGAGAAGCAGGCGGCCGCCGCGAAGCCGCTCGCCGATGAGGCGCTCGCACTCGCGCCGAAACAGGAGTCCGTCATTCTCGAAGCCGCGCTCGTCGCGCGCGACCTCGGCGACTACGCGCGCGAACGCTCGCTGCTCGAGCAACTGCTCGCCGCGAAGAACGACCCCGTGCTGCGGCGCGAGCTGATCTCGGTTCTCCTCAGGCAGAACGCCTACGACGAGGCACTTCACCAGATCGAGCTCGCCGCGCAGCCGGATCTCAATGCGATGCGCCGCGCGCTGCAGGCTGTGAAAGAGGCGAACGCAGGCAATCGCGACAACGCCATCAAGCAGCTCTCCGGCCTCGACGATCCAACCTCGCGCGGCAATCTCGGCCTCCTCCTCTGGAGTGCCGGACGCGATGCAGATGCGAAGCCGCATCTCGCGGCCGCACGTGCCGCGAAACAGGACTGGCCCGAGGTGATGCTTGCCTACGGCGAGATCACCGAGGACATCGATGCGCTGAGCGCCGCGGCCGCGCGATGCGAAGGGAAGGATTCGGCGTTTTGCGCACGCGCGAGGCAGGATCTCGCGGTTGCCTTGCTGACGTCCGCTGCGAGCGGGCGCAACGCGCGGCAGTCACTCGAGCGCGCCATGTCGCTGCCGCTCGATGCGCGATCGCAATCGGCAGCGCAGTTTCTGCGCGGCGTCCTCGATCTGAATGCCGGCAATACGACGGCCGCGCGCGAGGCATTCAATCGCGCGCTCTCGCTCGGCGGACTCACGCAGCAGGCGGAGAGCGCGGCGAAGAGCAACATCCGCGCGATCGACGAGGCCGCGGCGGCGGCGCAGCAGCCGGAGCCCGAGCCGAAAGCACAGGAGCCTACGACCCCTCGCAGAACCGCGATGGTGTTTCTGCCGGATGCGCCGGCCGAGAGCGACAAGAAGCTCGCCGAGATGATGAACAGCATGCTGACGCAGCTCGGCCTGCAGATCGAGTTCTTCCGCCGCAGCGACGACGCACGCTCGTACTTCGCGGAGAATCGCGGCAAGGTGGGCGTCATCATCTCCAATCCCGAATTCATCTCCGGGCTCGGCGGCGAGCTCACCGGACGCTTTCAGTTCGCACGCAACGGCAGCACGTCGTACCGGCGCGTGGTCGTCGTGCCGGAGAAGAGCAAGGCCACGTCGCTCGCGGACCTGAAGGGAAAGACGCTGAGCACGGTCGACGCGCTCGGCGACGCCGTGATCGAAAAGACCTTCGCCAATGTCTATCGCACGCCGGACGATGCCGCGGCGGCGGCGAACGCGCTGTACGGAAAGAGCGACGCGGCGCTGGTGTCCGAGGCGAATCCGATGCTCGCGCGCGGACTTCGCGTGGTGCACACGTCCGGCGCGATGCCGCTGCCGGTAATCGCGTTCGCGCCGATGCCGGCGAACGATCGCACAGCGCTGGAGAACGGCCTGCGCAACTTCGGCGCGCGGCTGCCGCTCTTCACGTCACTCGCATCGCTGGAGCGCGAGCCGCGCCCGCGTCCCGAAGCGAAGGCAATCGAAGCCGTAACCGTCTCCGCGTCCGCGCTCGGACTCAGGACATCGGGAGAACGTCCGGCCGTCACGCTTCGCGTGAACACCGAAATGCCGCCGGTGCAAATTCAGGAAGACCTCTTCGGCACACCGTAATCAGCGCGGAGCCGCTCTACGGCGCAGAGGAGCCGGCTTCATCCGGTACACCGCTCCGCGATAGTCGACGAGATAGAGCTCGCCGTCGTCGTCTTCGCCAAACGACACGATCATCTTCCCCGTTTCCTGCAGCGTCGATGCGCTCCGTGAAGCGATCCACAACTTTCCGGAGCACAGGTCGCCGTAGAAATACGTTCCCGTCCACTGCGGCCACGCGCGGCCGCGATATCGATACCCGCCGGTGATGGAGCATCCCTGCGCGTGCGAGTACTCGAGTTGCGGCATGACGAGTCCATTCGTACTGCACGGCGAGCCTGGCGGATAACAGTGGCTTCCTTCCGCGATCGGCCAACCGAAATTGGCGGCTCTCGCCGCGGCGAGCGTGAGGATGTCGACCTCTTCCCAGGAGTCCTGTCCGACATCCGCGAGCAGAAGCTCACCGGTCACGCGATCGAAGCTGAAGCGCCACGGATTGCGAAGTCCCGACGACCAGATCTCCGGCCGCGTGCCGGGAAGTCCGGCATACGGATTGTCGAAGGGAACCGAGTAGCCGCTTGCGTGATCGACATCGATGCGCAGCAGCTTGCCGAGCAGCAGCTCGAGCTGCTGCGCCCGGTTAGTGACGCGAACGTACGCGCCTCCGTCGCCGACTGACGCATAGAGATATCCGTCGGGGCCGAACTGCAGCGTCCCGCCGTGATGATTCGGCACTTCATCCTTCGGCTGGTCGATCGTCAGCAGAACGTCGAGGTCGTTCGGCGCCTGCACCCGCGCAATCGCGGTGTCGCCGTCGCGATTCACGTACTGCACGAACAGACGGCGATTGCTCCCGAACTGCGGATGAAAGACGACGCTCAGGAGCCCGCCGTTGTCGCAGCAGGAGACGACCTGGGATAGATCGAGGAAGGTCGAGCGCGAGCCATCCGCCGCGATCCGAATGACGATCCCATTCTGCTGCGCGACGTAGAGAGCACCACTGCCGTCGTGCGCGCTCACGACCTGGACAGGGCGGTCGAAGCCGGACGCAAGCAGCTCGAGGGCGACGGTCTCCGCACGCGCGAAGGTACATGCAGTGATGATGAGAACGAGAGGGACGAGGCGGGCCACGCAAACAGTACGCACGAACACGCCGCACCGTTTACCTTGTGAAACTCTTACCGCAACTCCTCAGCCAGCCCGATGAGCACTCCCTCTGGGCCGCGGATGTAGCAGAGCCGGTACGCATTCTCGTACTGCACGACTTCGTCGACGACCTGCGCGCCATGCTTGCGAAGCCGCGCCAGCGTGTCGTCGATGTCGTCGACGGTGAACATCACGCGCAGATAGCCGAGCGCGTTCACCGGAGCATTCCGGTGATCGGCGACAGGAGCCGGCGTGAGAAATCGCGAGAGCTCGAGGCGGCTGTGGCCGTCGGGAGTGCGCATCATCGCGATCTCCACGCGCATGGGGTGCAGTCCCGTCACGCGCTCGGCCCATTCACCTTCGATCGCGGCGCGCCCTTCCAGCTCGAGACCGAGCTCGACGAAGAAGGAGATGGCGTTGTCGAGTGATTCGACGACGATGCCTACGTTGTCCATTCGCTTGAGAGCCATGGCATGTCCCCTTTGCGAGAGCAGTTCCAGATGGGCTTCAGCGGCGCGCGGTGTCGTCGCCGATCGCGAGCGCTGCCTTCGACATCGCCTCGCGCACGGAGCTCAGGATGTCGTCGCCGCCCAGGGGCTTGATGATGATGTCGGCGGCGCCGCTCACCTGGAACGCCGGCTGAAGCATCGACAGCGTCTGCTCGCTCATCACGATGATCGGCACTTCGCGCAGCTTCGCATCGCCGCGAAGAATTCTGCAGAAGCCGAGGCCGTCGACGCCGGTCGGATCGTCCGGCACTTCGCCCAGATCGAAGCCGCCGCGGATCTTCGCATCGAGCAGGATCACCGACGGACTCAATTCGAACGCCAGCTCCACTCCCTCGCGTGCATTCGTTGCCGGGATCACGCGGAACCCATCGCCCTCCAGCACGCCGCGAATGAACGAAAGCGTGCCCGGATCATCCTCCACCACCAGCACGCTCACGCGCGACGAGCGGCTTCGCTTCACACCTTCCGACAGCATCGCGTCGATCCGCTCCAGCAGCGGATACGCACTCGCCGGCCGCAGTGCGACTTCCTTCTGCAGCATCCACATCACGAGGTCGCGCGTCTCCCACGAAATGGGCAGCTCACCCGGAATCGGCGCCGGCTCCGCATGCCGGTGTGCATCGATGATCTGCGTGATGCTCTCCCCCGCATACGGCAGATTGCCCGTCAGCATCCGATAGAAAAGCACGCCGCACGAATAGATGTCGGAAGCGGGCGTCACCGGATCGCAACGCAACTGTTCCGGCGCCATGTAGTCCGGCGTTCCCGCGAGCTCGCGCGTCTTGCCGAGATTCGAAGGCGTCGCGATGCCGAAGTCGGTGATGAACGCGATGCGGTCTTTGTTCAGCAGGATGTTCTCGGGCTTGATGTCGCGATGGATGATGCCGAGGTCATGCGCCGCGCGCAGCCCGCGCAGCACCTGGCGCACGATCGCCAGCGCTGACGTCTCATCGAACGTTCCCTTTCGATGCAGATGCCTGAGCAGGTTGTCGGCGTCGATGTACTCCATCGAGATGTAGGGGAACCCATCGGCGAAGCCGAGGTCGAAGCTCTGCACGACATTGCGATGGCGGATCTTGCGCGCCAGCTTCAGCCCGAGCTTGAAGCGCTCGAACGCGTCGGGATCCTCCTGCATCGGCGCGGAGAGCACTTTCAGCGCGACCACTTCGTCGATCGACTCATCGATGGCGGAGCAGACATGCCCCATGGCGCCTGCTCCGAGAAAGCGCTGCACACGATAGCGGCGGCCGAATACCGAACCGGGCGAGAGCAACTGGCGAAGATCTTCCTCGCGCTGCTTCTGCATCTCGATCCGGCGCGCGCGCCGGCTAACCGTCGGCAGCAGCGGATCGCTGAAATTCTGTTCGGGCGAAGCGAACGTCTGCGACCCGGTCCCCTCATCCGTTCCGACGATGACCGTCGGCGACGTCAGCCCTTCCTCTTCCGCCGTGATCGTGGTCGGGCTTTCCCTTCCGCACTGGCTGCAGAAGCGATCGATCGGACGAACGCCGCAACCGCAGCTCACACACGTGAGGTCATAGCCGGGCCAGGCGCCCGGCATCAGCAGGTCGCTATCCATTGATCTCTTGCGGTACGACGACGTTCGGCGCCAGTTTCGCCAGCGTCGGAATGCTGCTGCGCTGCCACGTCACATTGCGGTCGTACCGGATGACCAGACGATATGCCGCGCTGGCCTTGAGCTTCGTGATCCAGCGCACGAGCGTCAGGATCCCGGAGCTGTTCATGAAGCTGAGGTCCTGCAGATCGACTTCGACGGATTGCAGGCTTCGGTTGCGCGCCTCCATGTCGATGCGCGACCAGAAGGGATTCAGCATCTCGCCGGGATCGCGCATCTCGACCGTGCCCGACATCGTGAGCCTCATCTTCGTATCGTGCACGGCCGGCACGATGCTCAGCCCTTCGGCGGTGAGAGGAGCAAGCGTCTCGGCGACCATCAGGCGTTCTCCAGCGGGAAGATGGCGTGAATCGAGACCTCGCTGTCATTCACATCCAGCCGTAGGCGCGCACCGGCTTCGAACAGAATTCTGATGAGACCGAGGCGGCTCTGACCCTCGGTCATCGCAGCTTCTTCCATTTTTTTCAGATAGACGGATTCCGGCTCGCCGGCGTGAATGAGTGCGAACTCCCGCCGCAGCGTGTTGATCTGCTGCGCCTCGGCGTGATTCTTCACGCAGACATCGACTTCGTTGTTCTGCTTCTCGATGGAGATCTTGAGGTAGCCCTCTTCCTCCGACGCGTACTTCACCGCATTCTCGAGGAGCTCGGACGCGGCCATGGAGATCTGCTCGGCGCGCTCCTTGTCGGCGAGCCCGATCATGAAGAAGCTCGCCACGAACTTGCGGACGCAACTGATGTAGGTCCATCGCGGACCGAATCGCATCTCTACGTAGTCAGACAATCGCTCCCTCCACTCATGTTCTCTTCACAGCCATGAGACTGACGTCATCCGAGGGCTGCGCGGCCCATCGCCACGCACACTGGGCAATCTCGGTGACGATCTCCGCGGCCGGGCGCCGCTGCAGCGCAATCAATTGCCGGGTCAGACGATCGACGTCGAAGCACTCGCCGTGCGCGTCGCGCGCTTCGGTGACGCCGTCGGTGTGGAACAGCGCGACATCGCCGCGCTCGAGCATGACGGTTTGATCCGTCGTCACACTCTCGATCTCTGCTTCCATCCCCAGCCACAACCCCTCGGTCGGAATGCGCTCGACCTCGCCGCTCTTCGCGCGATAGACCAGCAGGTCGGTGTGCGCGCCGGCGAAGACCATCTGCCCATCGCGGTTGATCTTCGCGACGACCATCGTCATGAACTTGTCCTGGTCGAGGCGCGACCTGAGGTTGTAGAACATCGCGCGATTGAGGAGCGTGAGGAACTTCGAAGGCGTCGCGCCGTTCTGATGCTGCTCGCACAGCACCGTGAACATCGACTGCGCCATCATCATGATGAGGCCCGAGGTCACGCCGTGGCCGGTGACATCGCCGACGCCGATCCATGCGCCGCCGTTCTGAATCGGGCGGAATTCGTAGAAGTCGCCGCCGACTTCCTCTGCCGGCAGCATGATCGCCGAGATGTCGAATCCATTCAGCTCGAATGATTTCGGCAGCACCGAGGTCTGGATCGTGCGCGCCAGCGCCATCTCCTGATCGTGCTTCTGCTGAATCTCCGCGTCGCGCGTGCGGATCTCGGAGAGCATCTCGTTGAAGCCGTCGATCAACTTGCCGACTTCGTCGTCGGCATCCTTCGTCACGTGCAGCGAGTAGTCCTTCTCCTTCGACACGCGCTTCTCGGTTTCGAGGAGGCGGAGAATCGGCGCAGAGATCGCGCGCTGAAACAGCGCGGCGAGAATGAGCGCCACGATGCCGGCGCCCGCGATCACCGCGCCGGCGATGCCGAGATATTGCGACTTGCGCGCGGCGAGCTCGCCGAGATCGGAGCGAATCGCCAGAGTCCCGGCGCGTGTGCCGTTGAAGATGACCGGACGGACGACGGAGACGCCGGCGGTGTCGATCGTGGAGCCGTCGCGCGGAATGGACTGCGGCGCCGCCGGTGCGGACGGCGTCACGTACGACGCGAAGAGCTTGCCGTTGTTGTCGAAGAGAAACGCGGAAACGACGTGCGGCTGCGCCCTGAGCGCGCCGAGGACCGAGCGAGCGGTTTCGCGATCATTGAAGACGAGCGGCGAAACGGAGTTCTCGCCAACGACGCCGCCCAGCGCTTCGAGATCGGAGAGGAGCTTCTTCTTGAAAGTCTCGCGGTCGTAAAGCGCGAGTGCAGTCATGGTGATGAGCAACGCCACCAGACTGGTGAACATGAAGCCCGTCATCAACTTGCTGCGGATGGAGAGATCCCGGAACCGCGCCATGGTGTAACGGGCATTCTAGCGCGGTCCCTCGGATTCGCCCGGCTAGTGCTCTGTGGAACGAGACGAAAAAAACATGGGCCGCCGCGCGACGCGCGCGGCGGCCCACCATGATCGTTACGGGCAGGGAACGCTGGGTACCGAAACGATCACATTCGACGTCGTTACGTTGTCGATCCATGCGCCGGCGGGCGACGCATCGACCAGTTGATCCGATGAGAAGCGGAACCGCACCTTGATCACTTTTCCGGCGAACGCCGACAGATCCGCGTCGTAGCGCGCCATCAGCGGACTGACGCCGGAGAAGAATCCCTGGCCGGCGGTCATGCATCCCGTACCGGCCGATAACGCTGCATAGCCTTGCGTGACATCGATCGTCTGCCACGTGGCACCGCCGTCGGCAGAGACTTGCACATCGAGTCCGTCGTATGGCGCGTCGCTGTTCTCGCTCACATATGCGAGATCGAAGGAGATCGCGGAAGACGGCGACGCCTCGATCGACGGCGACGTCAGGTAGTCGCAGCGGCTCGATGCATACTGCTCGTGCCAGAGCTGCGTGAGATCGCCAGTGGTCGGCGCGAGCGCGAGCTGCCAGCCGGCAGGATCCGAGGAGGTCCACCCCTGCGCATCCGTGTCGAAGTTGTAGCTCAGCGTGCGCATGACCTTGTCGCGATTCACGACCGTCTGCATGGTGCGGACCGCCGGAACCGTGCTGCCGGAGCTCGTGACCACGGCCGTGAACGTCGCGATGTCCGCAAACGGCGCATTGCGCGCCACCGTCACGGCGAAGGTCGCCGTCTTCGTTTCCGCACCACTTGCAGCGAGCGATCCGAGCGTCACGAGGCTGTTGGCGATCGTGAGATACGGCTTGTCCGCGGTCAGCTTCACCGTGACTCCCGAAGCCGACTTCGTGCCGAGGTTGTCGACACTAACCGAGAGCTGCACCGTCTCGCCGGGATCGGGAACGAGGTCGCCATCCCCGCAGGTCGGCGAGAGCTTGTCCGAGGTGATCGCCATCGACGACGCGCGCGCATAGGCGTTCCTGTAGACCGAGCAATTGCTGCCGAGCGGGATCGAGACCGGCACCGCAAAGCAGCCCTGATCGGTGCTGACGTTCACCACGAACGTAGCGACCGAGCCGCAGAGCGCGCCGTCGGCGGCGACGCTGATGGCGTACGACAGGTTCGGTCCTGCGGATGCGCCGGCGGCCAACGAACCGTACGTCCGCGGGCCTGCCTTCGTCACCGTGACACCGCCGCTCGTCGCGGTGAGAACGCCGGTCACATTCGTGAGTCCGGCGAGTCCTGTATTCGTGAGGCTGATGTAGAGCTGCGCCTTCTCGCCCGGGTCGAGCAGGCCATCGCCGTTGCTGTCGGCAATCACCACCGACTTGACCGCGACATCCGGCTGCGCAATGCGAATCGACTTCACGTTCGCATTCGAGCTCGCATAACAGCTCGAGCCGATCGCCGCGACGCGGTAGTTGTACGTGACCCCGTTGTCGACGCCGCGGTCGACGACGGACGTCACGCCGTTGACGCGCGCGACTTCGAGGAAGACGTCGTTGCGCCGCTCGTTGCGCAGAATCGAATAGCCGCTCGCACCGGCGACGGGCGTGAAATTGATCGTCACCGCCGGAGTGCCGGTCTCGCCGTCGATTCCCTGCGCCAGCGTGTACGAAGGCGGCGCGGGCGCCGCACAGTTCGCGGAGTCGGTGCCCTGCGGCACACCGCCCGGCAGGCCCCACTCCTCGATGCCGTGATGCGCGTAGGCATCGTTGATGTACGCGGCGTGCGGCGTGCCGTTGGACAGACCATCGCCTTCGTCATCGACGACAAGGTACCCGTCATAGGCCGATGGCCCGATGGCCTGATTGCGCGACGAGGCGTAGGAAGCAACGATCGGCCGTGAATCGAAGTAGAGCCGCTCGAGCAGATCCCACGCGGCATCCTTGTCGTATGCAGGATTCGCGGAGCCGTCCGTGCCGTTTGGCAGCGGATCGCCCGCATATGTCGCGTTCTGCTTGTTCGCATCGAGTGTGACGGTGCCGTACTTGCGGCCCGTGAGCAGGTCCTGCGCGAGATGCCAGTCGGTCTGGCCCCAGATCTCACCTTCGCAGTGGCCTTCGTTCAGCATCGGTCCGACGTAGACGATCACCGTCGGGGACGACGTGGAGACCGGAGGTCCGCCGCATTTCTGCGTCACGTTGGTGACGGTCATTGTTCCGTGAGATGCGCGCAGTTCGTCGACATTGCGGACGCCATCGCAATCGCGGATGGCGTTCGTGTCGGGATCGGTCACGAAGGGTCCGCTCAGCCGGTTGTAGAACGACTGGCCGATGCAGGAGTCGTGATCGACGAAGAGCGCAATGTGATCGGCCGCGGCCTCTCCGGTCGCAAGATCGCCGAGCCCGAGGACGAGTCCGGGAGGACGGCCGTCGTTGGAGTCGAGGCCGTGTCCCCATTCGTGCTGCATCACATCGCGGATCTCGCCCGTATTGGCGCAGATCAGATTGCCGCTGCTGCGCGCGAGCACGCCGCTCTTGAAGAAGTTCAGCGACGAGCCGTCCCAGAACGCATTGCACACGTCATTGATGTTGACCTTGACCGGAATCGTCGCGTTGAGAAGCCACGGCAGTTGCAGCCATTTGAGCGCGATCTGGCGCGCGACGTTGGTGTGGAAGAACGCGGTGCGATCGGCGGGCGTGGAGAAGCCGTTGCCGTAGGAGTCCGTCGGCTGGCCGGGGCCATGCTGCACGTCGCGGCCGCCCGTGCCGAGATTCAGGATGCCGCTGCTGGATGCAACGAATGGTTGGAATCCCGACTGCGGATCGGTCTCGGACTTGATGCAGTCGACGCAATCGGTGTCGAAGTAGCGCCCATTGAGTCCCGTCGACGCGTTCGTTCCATTGAAGGAGAACGTGCCGTTGCCGGTAGTCACCGAAGATCCCGCCGTCTGATCCACCGCGACGGACGGCAGCGACCGCACGACTTCGGCATCCGTCGACTGCGCGGGACGAATGCCGCCCATCACGCGGCCGGTGGACGACGTACGCGCCGGGCAGGTCGCGTAATCGTTGTTGTCGGCGAAGGCGATCACGCTGCCGGTGAGCGCGTCGATGTATGCGGCCCACGTCGCGTTGCTGCCGCTCGTCTTGAAGATCGCTTCATAGACGAGCTGGTAGGTGAGCAGGTCCGCGCTGCCATTGCGCGGCAGAAGCTTGAGCGTGGGCGGCTCGACGATCGTCGTGCTCGCGGCGCTCACGCCGGCGTACGCGAGCAGCGTGGCCAGCGCCTGCGATGCGGAGATGGCCGGCGTCGTCACCGCCGGGACATCGGCGATGTTCGACGAATGCCAATAGATCATGTTGCCGTTGTTGATCGCGAAGACGAGGCGCGCGTTCTCCACCGGCACGTTGTTGATGTAGTAGTCGAAGGCCGCGAAGCGGATACGGCCGTCGCGCGACGGCGTGGCCGCGTCGCTCACGAAGTGCAGCTTGTCGTTAGACACGCCGAGGATCGGGGCGTTGGCGGAGATGAAATCGCGGGCAACGCGCTCGACATCCGCGTTGGCCGCCCCCGCCTGCAGCCAGGGAATCGAGCCGCCGAGAACACGGCGCGGATGTCCGGTGAGGACGTCGTACTGCGCGAACCAGTTGCCGCCGTGCGACTGATTGAATGCGATCCAGGCCGGATCGGCGAGGTAGCTCTGCACGCGCGAGGTGTCGTACTTCGGCGCGAGCGGCGGCAGCGTGAGCGTCTTTCCGTCGAGCGATTGCGGCTGACGGACGTCGATCGCGAACGCGGAGGTTGCAAGGGCAAGGATGAGAATCATTCGACGCATTCAGTGCTCCATGAAGACAAGCTCTCCGCTTGTCTTCCGTCTCATTTGACCGGGAAGTACTGCTGCACGGTCAGCGTGTAGCTCGCCGGCGCGGTAAGCCATCCGCGCACAACCGCTCGCCACGTCCCTGCAGCCGGATAGTCGATCGCCACACCTTCGACCGCGGTCTGCGTCAAAGCCTGCGTCGCCTGCGACGCTCCGGCCTGCGTGCCGCTCGGATCGAAGAGGAAGAGATCGAGGTCGTTCGCGAAGAGATCCCAGGTCAGATGCGTGTCGACGAAGACCGCGCCTGCATTCACCGTCACGTTCTGGGAGGTCGTCGAGAGCTGGCTGTTGTAGCTCGCGACCGCCGGCCCGACGGAGCCGGTGAACGTCTGTTCGACTACGTAGACGTCGATCGTCTTGCCGCTTCTCGGATCCTTGTAGGACTTGATGGTCTTGATCGCCTTCGCCGTCTGCACCGCGGCATAGGCATTCACGTAGCCGGCGCCGCATGCGTACGCCTTGTAGTCCGGCATCGGCGTGGCCGTGTTGATGATGATGCGCTTCGCGAGATCCGGGGTCATGTCGCTGCGGATCGAATAGAGCAGCGCGACGACACCGGCGATGTGCGGCGTCGCCATCGACGTGCCGCTCATCGTCGTGTAATAGGGAATCCATGCGGTCTGAATGTCGGTGTCGCCTTCGGCGAGCCCGAGCACTGGAAGAATCGTGTTGGGTGCGCGGGTGGAGACGATGGCATTGCCCGGCGCGGTGATCGCCGGATGAAAGACCGGATCGTCGTAGCGGCCGCGCGATGAGAAGTCGGCCAGCGTCTTCCCATCCTTGTTGCCGGCGGCGACGCCGATCACCCACGGCGCGATCGAATAGGGGTTGAGCGTGTCGGTGCCCGGCCCTTCATTGCCCGCGGCGAAGCACACGGTCATCCCTGCGTCGTGGGCCGCCCTGGAGGCCACGTTCACCGGATCGTTCGCGTCGAAGGGAGTGTTCGGCGGAACCGATGTTCCCCACGAGTTCGAGATGACTTTGATGTTGTACGTGCGCGCGTGCGAAAGCACATAGTCGAAGCCCTCGAGCGCGTAGAAGACGAAGATGGCGTCGCCGGTGCCGACGCCCACCAGTTGTGCACCCGGAGCGACGCCGGTGAAGTAGCCGTAGCCGCCGATGTCATCCGCGCTGTTGGTTTTCGAGGCGTTGCCGAGTCCTCCGACGATGCCGGCGCAATGCGTGCCGTGGCCGCTCGAGGAGTCGGAGCTGGGAAGGTTCTCGATCGGAACGACGATCGAGGAACCGGTCGGCGAGTCGCCGCTGTCGACGCCGGCGATCTTCACGTTCTGCACGACCTTGGTGCCGGAGGGAAGATCGGGATGCGTCGCGTCGATGCCGCTGTCGATGATCGCGACTCCTACGCCATGCCCATCGGCGCCGAAGTCCTTCCACGCCTGCGGCGCGCCGATCAGCGGAACGCTCTCGTGCAGGTAGTACTTCAGTTGTTTGTCGAGGTAGAGCGACGCGAGGCCGGGAGTCCCAACCAGCGACTGCACCTGCGCCGGTGTGGTGATCATGAGCGCCATCGGCAGCGAAGTCAGAAACTGGCTGCGTGCCGAGACGTTCCGGATGAGCGTGCGGTCGGCGAGCGTCGGAACGTGGTCGAAGGTCGCGACCACGCGGATCGTTTCCGCGGAGCCGACCGTTCCGAGTTTGAGCTTGAGTGCCGGATCGAGGACCTGGGCGCTCAGACCGGCGGCCATAAGCAAGACGACGAGGATTCCGGATAACCGAAGTTTCATGCGTTCCCCTTTTTTTGGTGGTAGTTGTACTACCAGCGCTCGCCTTTGGCAAGCAATCCTGGGGCCATTTGGCAGAAGTTCATCATTGGCAAAGAGTTGCGAAGCTGGTAGAACTACTACTTCGGAATGGCTGCATCGACTGACGACACGCAAACCTCACGGGGACGGCTCCTGTCGTCGGGAAAAACTCTCTTCGCACGGCTGGGCTACGAAGGGACGTCGACATCTGCCATAGCCCGCGAGGCGGGAACGTCGGAATCGCAGCTCGTCCGCTATTTCGGCGGCAAGAGCGGTCTGCTCGACGCGATCTTCAACGAGAGCTGGAACGGGCTGAACGACGTGGTGACGCGCACGATCGCCGAGTCCGAGCACGGACGCGAAGCGATCCTCGGCGTCTTTGCGTTGATGCTGCGAGCGTTCGCGAACGATCCGGAAGTCGCGTCGATCTTCATGTTCGAAGGGCGCCGCGTGCGCGGTCCCGAGGTAGCGCTGTCAAGAGGCTTCCAGCACTTTCTCGATCTCGTCTGCAAATTGATCCAGCGCGGCCAGGCCGACGGCTCGTTCCGCAAGGATGTGAACGACGTGGCGCTCGCCTCCGCGATGATGGGCGCCGCGGAAGGGATGATCCGCGATCAGATCATCGCCAGACGAAGCGGCAGGGAGATGCCGTTCGACGACGAGTCCGTGCGCAAAGTGTTCGAGGCGATGGTCAACGGGCTGGCGTAACGGCGTCACTGCTCAACAGCGACACCGCCGCTGTCGACGATCTCTACCAGCGACTCGCCAGAATCCAGTAGCCGCAGCGCCGCGGGAAAGAGTTGCTTCAGGAGCTCTCGAAGATGAGAGTTAGACGTGTTTCCACAGCGCAGCCATACGATCTTCGGAGGAGGTCCATACCGCTCGAGTTGGAGAACAAAATCGCCGTCCTTCGTCAGGACGATGGCCTGTGCAGTACGGGCAGCGTCAAAGATTTCAGTATCGTTCGCGCGCAAAAGCCCGAGACGGCGAGCCGAGGCGGCTGCCACACCAAATTCCTTTTCGATGAAATCTGCGATCGAGGGGGAGATCTGCGCATCAACCCAGATAATCACGCGACCAAAACCGGATGGTCGAGAGACCGCGCGGCGAAACGCAGGCAGGCCTGCAAGTCACCAGGTTCGAGATCCGGGATCTCGTCGAGAATTTCCTGCGAGGAGAGGCCGGCGGCGAAAAGGTCCAGAACGTCGGTGACGCGGATGCGCATCCCGCGAACGCAGGGCCTTCCACCACATTGATCCGGATCGACGGTGATCCTTTCGACGAGTTCCACGGTGAAAGTATATCGCGGTCGTTCCCGAGTTCACCGGGCTTCGATGCGCATCAAATCCGCCCGAAGCGGGATTCTGGTGCAACGGCTGGTTAGCCGCGCGATACAACCCCTGTCTACTCCTCGAGCAGTGCGGCGTGCGCGAAATTGCCGATGACGGCCGGCTTGATGTGCCAGATGTCGCGCGCGTATTCGCTGATCGTGCGGTCCGATGAGAACTTTCCCATCCGCGCGATGTTCAGCAGCGACTTGCGCTGCCAGCTCCGGCGGTCGCGGTACGCGTCATCAACCCGCCGCTGCACCTCGACATACGACGCCAGATCGGCGAGGTGCACGTACTCGTCGCGCGAGCCGAGCACCTTCGCGATCAGCGGGCGGAAGAGGTCCTTGTCGCCGCGCGAGAAGTGTCCCGACGAGATCGAATCGATCACGCGCCGCATCCAGGGATGCTCGCCGAGGTAGAGCTCGGGGCTGTAGCCGTCGAGCATCAGCATCGCCACCTCTTCGGCGCGCAGTCCGAAGATGAAGATGTTCTCCTCGCCCACCTCGTCGCGAATCTCGATCGTCGCGCCATCGAGCGTGCCGATCGTCAGCGCTCCGTTGAGGGCCAGCTTCATGTTGCCCGTGCCCGACGCTTCCTTGCCCGCCGTCGAGATCTGCTCCGACAGCTCCGCCGCGGGAATGATCGCCTCGGCCAGCGTCACGCGATAGTCGGGGAGGAAGACGACGCGCATCCAGTCACGCGTGCGCGGATCCGCATTCACGACTTCGCCCACCGAGTGAATGAACTTGATGATCAGCTTCGCCATGAAATAGCCCGGCGCCGCCTTGCCGGCGAAGATGAACGTGCGCGGCACGAGCGGCTGCTGGCCGTCCTCGACGATGCGCCAGTAGCGGTCGACGATGTGCAGCGCGTTGAGCAACTGCCGCTTGTATTCGTGAATCCGCTTCACCTGCACGTCGAACATCGACAGCGGATCGACGGGCACTCCAGTGAGCTCCTTCGTCATCCGCGCCAGCGCGACCTTGTTGCGCCGCTTCACCGTCTCCAGCTTCTCCAGCAGTCCGTTGTCGTCGGCGAAGAGCTCGAGCTGCTTCAGTTCATCGAGATTGCGAATCCATCCCTCGCCGATCTGCTTCGTAATCAGCGCCGCCAGCGAACGGTTCGCGTGCAGCAGCCAGCGCCGCGGCGTCACGCCATTCGTCTTGTTGTTGAAGCGATCGGGATAGAGCTTGTGAAACTCCGGCGCGAGCGTCGTCTTCACGAGCTGCGAGTGCAATTCCGCAACGCCGTTCACGGAGTGCGATCCGGCCATCGCCAGATTCGCCATCCGCACTTCGCCGTTGTCGACGATCGCGACCTTCGGCGGAATCGTCGCGTCTCCCGGAAATCTCCGCTCCGCCTCCGCGATCAGCCTGCGGTTGATCTCGTGGATGATCTGCGTGTGCCGCGGCAGCACCGCCGACATCAGATCGAGCGGATACCTCTCCAGCGCCTCCGGCAGAAGCGTGTGATTCGTGTAACCCAGCGCGTCGACCGTCATCGGCCACGCCTGCTCCCACGGGATCCGATGCTCGTCGATGAACGTCCGCATCAGCTCCGCGACCGTGAGCGCGGGATGCGTGTCGTTCATCTGAATCGCGTTCTTCGCGGCGAACTGCTCGAGCGACTCATGCCGTTCGAGATAACGGCGCATGATGTCGCGCACCGCGCAGGCGACGAGGAAGTACTCCTGCAGCAGCCGCAGCTCGCGGCCCGACTGCACCGCGTCGGACGGATAGAGAATCTTCGAGATGGCCTCGGTGCTGATCTTCTGCTGCACGGCGCGGATGTAATCGCCGGAGTTGAAGATGCCGATGTCGAATTGATGCGATGCGCGCGCAGAGTAGAGCCGCAGCACGTTGACGGTCTGCCCGCCGTAGCCGACGACCGGCATGTCGTGCGGCACGCCGATGATCACTTTGAAGTCGACCCAGCTTGGCGCATACGCGCCGCTGCGGTCGTGCGTATGGGCGATCGTGCCGTAGACCGGGACGATCACCGCTTCGTCGTTGCGCTCGATCAGCCACGGCGACGCGGCATCGAGCCACTGATCCGGTTGCTCGACCTGCGCACCATTCACGAACGTCTGGCGGAAGAGGCCGAATTCGTAATTGATGCCGTAGCCGAAGCCGGGCAGATCGAGCGTCGCCAGCGAGTCGAGGAAGCATGCCGCGAGCCGGCCGAGGCCACCGTTTCCGAGGGCGGCATCGGGCTCGAGCGACGCGAGCTCTTCGAGATCGGCGCCGAGCTCGGTGAGTACCGTGCGCGCTTCGTCGTAGATGCCGAGGTTCGTCAGGTTGTTCCCGAGGGCGCGGCCCATGAGGAACTCCATCGAGAGATAGTAGAGGCGCTTGGCATCCTGCTCGGTGTAGCGGCGCTCGGTCTCGCGCATCGCGTCGAGGGCGGGCCTTCGCACCGAAGTCGCCAGAGCGGAGAGCCGCTCGTGCGGCGAGGCATCGCGCCAGAGGCGCCCTTTCGCGAACCGGAGATACGTCTCGATTCCTTCGCGAAGGTGGATGGCGGGGCCGGGACTGGATACGGTTCTTACCATCGCAGAGTTCAACGCACGCCGAAGCAGCGAGATTCTATCCGTTTGACGGGGCGTTATTCCTCGAGGAGCTGTTCGAGCTCGTCTACGGTGAACTGCTTGACCAGGGACGGATCGTCGGGGCGGATGAGCTCCGTTGCGAGCCGCGCCTTGCGCGCGATCAGATCGTGGATCTTCTCTTCGACCGTGCCGCGCGTGATGAGCTTGATGACGTGCACGCCTTTGTTCTGCCCGAGGCGGTGAACGCGGTCGGTGGCCTGATCTTCGCGCGCCTGGTTCCACCAGCGATCGTAATGAATGACGACGGACGCGCTGGTGAGATCGATGCCGAGTCCGCCCGCGCGCAGCGATGCGGTGAAGACGCGGCAGTTGTCGTGGTTGCGGAAGCGCGCGATCTCGGCGCCGCGTTCCCGCGTCGAACCCTTCACGGTCGCGAAGCCGATGTCGTTCGAGCGGAGATGCTGCTCGATGATCTCCAGCATCCTCACATACTGGCTGAAGACGACGACCTTCAGGCCGGACGCCAGGCACTCATCGAGCAGGCCGGCAAAGGTCTCCCACTTGCCCGAGGGGGCGTTCTCCGCGAACCCGCCGCCGGCCGACAGCGGATGATTGCAGATCTGTTTGAAGAGATTCAGCGCGGCGAAGACGTGTACGTAGGAAACGCTGGCGCCGGCGCGCAACTGCATCCGCAGCGGCTTCGCGCGCGCTTCCATCACGCGGCGGTAGAGCGCGCGCTGCTGCGGCGTCAATTCGCAGTAGCGCTTGTCCTCGAACTTCGGAGGGAGCTCGGTGAGCACCTGCTGCTTGGTGCGGCGCAGCACGAACGGGCTAACCAACCGCTGCAGCATTCGCCGGTCGTCTTCCGCGTCCGCAGGAAGATAGCCGGGCACCACGAAGTCCAGCAGCGCCTTCAGTTCGCGCTCGTGATTCTCGATCGGCGTTCCCGTCAACCCCACCGCGATCCGCTTGTCGAGCGCGCGCAGCGCCTGATGCGTCGTCGTGTCGGCGTTCTTGATGGTCTGCATCTCGTCGAGCACCAGCAGGTCGTACTTCCTGCCGCGAAACTGCTCGATGCGATTGCGCACGATTCCGTACGTCGTCAGCTCGATCGCCGCATCGGGCACGTAGCGCGCGAGTTTGTCGCGCCAGTGATCGATCACGGACGTCGGGCAGACGACGATCACCTTCGCATCGCGCTGCACGAGCGTCACCGCGCGAATCAACGCCATCGCCTGATGCGTCTTGCCGAGACCCATGTCGTCGCAGAGAAGACCGCCGAAACCGTTCTGCTGCAGAAGCCAGAGCCACTGGTAGCCGGTCTGCTGATAGCCGTAGAGATCGAGACCGGTGGCGGGCGCATCGGTCGCGGTCTGGATCTCGTCGAACATCGAGAAGACTTTGCGGCACGACTCGTCGCCGCTGAAAACCGCCTTTCCGCGCAGCGCCGCGCGGATGCGCAGCAGCTCCAGCTTCGTGACGAGCAGCCGCCCTTCGCGCGGCGACATCGAGTCGAGCCAGGCGAACTGCCGGTCATCGACGTCGATCCAGACATTGCCGCGCACGAGCGCCTTCACTCCCTCCCGCCGCGCCTGCGCGATGTCGCCGATCGTCACTCCATGCTCGAACTCGATCGCGATGTCGAGCAGGCCGCGATCCGCCGCGGCGAAATCGAAGCGCACCTCCCCCTCCAGCCGCACCGGCTTCGCGTTGCGCACGAACTCCGGTACGAGCGAGGGCGGCATCGCCGACAGCTCCTCGCGATGCCGCTCGATGAACGCGAAGACGTCCGATTCCGCGATCACCGTCGGGCGGTCGAGCGGAAGTCCCGCGGTCGATCGCGCTTCGAAGAGCGAAGCCTGCGGGCCCCGCTGCTCCGCGAACATCGGCAGTGCCGGCCGTGCCGAGGCGAAGCGCCTGCCGATGAGAAAGAACTTGCCGAACTGCGGCAGGCGCGCGCGCGTGTGAATCGCCGCGCCATCGATGAGGACCGGCGTGAACAGCAGCTCGCGATCGGGAGTGAGCTCGATCTTCAGCGACGCGTCGAGAGCCTGCGGAGCAACCTGAAAGCCGCTGCGCGCGGCGATCGGCGTCAGCACGACATGCTCGACCGCGGCGTTCGCGATCACGACGTCATCGAGACTGAACTGGCCGTCGCCGAGCTTCAGCGTCGCGGCTTCGCCGGCGGGATCCAGCAGAAACATCGACTTCGCCCAGCGATACCACGGCGAGGCTTCCCACTGCAGCTTCATGCTGCCCGAGCCGCGCTGCAACAACGCCTGCTCCTGATCGGTGAGCACGTACTTGCGCAGCAGTTGTTCGCGCGGATCGGATTCGTTGACCGCGAGACGCAGCTCGTGGCCCGCGCTGAACGATGCGAAACCGGCGGCCTTCCAGACGCTCGACTCGAACTTCTCCGACTCCCCTGCGCTCCGCGAGACGAGCGCAGCGATGTGCCTGCACAAGTCGTTCGGCTTCATCGCAGGCGCGCAGCCGCAGCGCGCGCTCGTCACCTTCGCCGCGTCGAGCACGACGACCGGCGAGAAGCTCCGGCGCTCGTTCTCGATGACGTAGGCGGTGTACGCGGTGCGAAAAAAGAGCGGCTGGCGCACCTGCAGCTTCGCGCCGAGGCGTTCGAGCGACGCGACCGTGGCCGGGGAAAAGGAGTTGCGGAAACGATCGAGGGACATGCTGGCCGGGGCCGCGTAGTGTAGCGATTTTGCCGGGGCGTTTCACGGAGACGCGCGCGAGGCGGAAATGCTACAGTCCGGCACCGCATGCCGTACCGAAGTATTGCTGTCGCGATTCTCTTTCTCGCTGTTCCGCTGCACGCACAACATCGCCGCGCCGCGAGCCCGCCGCACCACACAGAATCGGGCAGCGTTCGCCTCGCACGCGAAGCGGCTGCGTGGCTCACGGCCATGGAGCGCCCGGTCGCGCCGGACGGCCTTGCGTGGGCCTACTCGTCAGACAACCCATCGGTCACCGGACCCGGGATCGACGGCGGCGCTTCGGGCGTCGGATTTTTTCTGCTCCGTCTCTATCGTGCCACCGGCGAGACGGCGTTTCTGGAGAAGGCGAAGAAGGCGGCGAACTACGTCGCAGCGCGCAGCACGAGCATCGATTCGTACGACTGGCTGAATGGTGCAGCGGGTTGTGGAGAGTTCCTGCTCGCGATGCACTCGGAAACCGGCGACGAACGCTACGTCAACGGCGCACGCGCCTACGGCGACTGGCTGATCGCGCACGCGATCGTCAGCGGCGACGGCGTCCACTGGACACTGCCGCAGCTCACGCGCGACTACACGGGGCTCGCGCACGGACCCGCCGGCGTCGGCATCTTCCTGCTCGATCTCTACCAGGCGACGCGAGAGCAGACGTACCTCGACTACGCGAAACGCGCGTGGAACTGGACCTCGCGCTATTCCATCGACGCCGGAACGAACGCGATCACCTGGAAGCGGCTTACGACCGACAAGGTGGACTATCCGGGCTGGTGCGGTGGCTCGACGGGCATTCTCTTTTTTCTGCATCGACTGTACGACGTGACGGGTGATGCGGCGTACCGCGATGCGCTGATCCGAACGGCGAACGGCTTTCTCGCCACGGCGATCGACTCGAATGACGGCAGACTCGCGTGGCGGCAGTACGGTCCTTCATCCGCGACGTCGACGATCTATTGCCACGGCGTCGCCTCGGTCGCCGCGGCGCTCGAGGATGCGTTCGTCGTGACGAGCGACGCGCGCTATCGCGATGCGGCGGTGAAAGCCGCGGCGTGGATCGATGCTGCGGCTGCGCCTCAGACGAACGGACTCTCCTGGCATCACGACCCGTCGAGCGCGTATCACTTCACCGGCTTTCTCACCGGCACCGCATCGATCGGCCATACGTACCTGCGCCTCTATCGCGTCGAAAAGAATCCCGCCTATCTGCAGCAGGCGCACGCGGCAGCCGCGTTTCTGGAAAGCATCGCGGATCATCCCGCCGCGGGCCAGAGCCGCTGGCTCGACCAATTGAATGCGCAGCAGCCCGGCGACACGGCGCCGGCGTATCAGACCGGCTGGTACGAGGGGGCGGCGGGCATCGGCCTTTTTCTCCTCGAGCTCGATGAGGCGGACAACGGCAGCGGCCCGTCGGACTTCTTCTCGGGAGTGAATCCGTGAAACATCCGTGGAACCTTCTGCTGGCACTTCTCGTCTGCGGCTGTGCGGCCGCGCCGCGCACGCCGTTCGAGATCGAGATGGAGCGCGCGCCCATGGCGCTCGAAACGCCGCTTCCAGTTCTCGAAGAGAGCGACACGGTCCGGCACATCGCATCGCCCGCATGGGAAACACAGGTCGCGATATCCCCGGCCAATCCGAACATCGTGCTCGCGAGTGCGATGCGCCACATCGACGACACGTATTTCCGCTGCGAGATTCGCAGATCCGAGGATGGTGGAAGGACGTGGAAGGATCCGGTGCCGCTGCCGCTTTCGCTCGCGACTCACACGTATCGCGGGCAGGCCGATCCCGTCCTCGCCTTCGATCGCACCGGCGTCGCGTATTGCGCGCTGCTCTTCGTCGAGTGGACGACGAATGAGGGCATGGCCCTCTTCCGCTCGACAGACGACGGGCAGACGTGGGAGACGATCACCCTGAGCGAGTATCAGGTCGCGAACGGCAAGCTCCCGTTCGACGACAAGGAGTGGATCGCCGTCGACAACTCGGGCGGCGAGCATGATGGAACCGTGTACCTCGCCTGGCTGCGCAGCACGCTGCCCGTCGACAAGAACACGAGCCAGGAGATGTTTCTGTCGCACTCGACGAATGGCGGCCACACGTGGACGCCTCCGATCTCCACCGGCTCCGCAGGATGCGCGTTCGTCGCGGCGGGCGCTGACGGCCGCGTTTACTTCTCGCACAGCGGCGGGATCGGTTACGTCGTGCAGACCTCGAGCGATGGAGGGGCAACGCTGACGCCTGCGGGCAAAGGCGTTCCGATGTCGCTGCTCAATCCGACGACGCTGCCGAACGTGAAAGCGACAGCGAACGTGCTGCAGCAGATGGCCGTGGATGTCTCGAACAAGCCGTGGCGCGGAAACGTCTATCTCGCGTATCCGGGTTCCGAGCCGGGCGGCGCACCGCCGGCATCGGTCTGGTTCGTGCGATCGGCGGATGGCGGCGCGACGTGGTCGAAGGCGGTGCGATTGTCCGCGCCGGCCTCGCTCAAGCGCGATGCGGTGCTTCCTGCGATCGCAACGGATCCGATCACAGGCGACGTGATGATCACCTGGCTCGATCGCCGCGATGATCCGCGGAACACGCTGGCGCGTCTCTACGCGACGGTGTCGCACGATGGTGGAGAGACGTTCGCGCCTGCGTGGGCGGTGACACCGCCCTTCTCGATCGACGCGCTGTTCATCGGTCACTACAACAGCATCGCGTTGTATGGCGAGACGCGGCTCGCAGCGGTATCGGATGCGGCGGGGAATGCGAGCGTGGTGCGGATCACCGAGCCGGTGGCGCCGGCGCGGCGGCGCGCGGCGCGCTGAGCTCCACCGGTCACGTACGATTCGTCAGCTGCGCGCAACCTCGACGATCGCGCTGATCGCCTTGTCGAGATGTTCGCGCGTATGCGCGGCGCTGATCTGGCAGCGCAGTCTCGCCTGGCCTTGCGGCACGACGGGAAATCCGAAGCCCGACACATAGACGCCGCGGCTGAGCAGCTCGCGCGACATCGCGATCGCCTTCGCCGTGTCGCCGATGATGATCGGCACGATCGGGTGAATGCCTTCGCGCACCGTGATTCCCTTCGCCGTGAGCTGGCTGCGGAAGTACATCGTGTTCTCGCGCAGCCGCGTGATGAAGCTCGCATCCTTTTCGAGGAGATCGAGCGCGGCGAGCGATCCCATCACCACTGCCGGCGGCAGCGTGTTCGAGAAGAGATAGGGCCGCGACTTCTGGCGGAGGTAATCGACGAGGACCTTCGGCCCCGTCGTGAATCCGCCGTGCGAGCCGCCGAGTGCCTTGCCGAGCGTCGACGTGTAGGCGTCGATCTTCCCGAACACTCCCAGCTCCTCGGCCGTCCCGCGCCCGGTCCTGCCGAGCACTCCGGTGCCGTGCGACTCGTCGACGACGAGGAACGCGTCGAACTCGCGCGCGAGGTCGATCATCTCCGGCAGCGGCGCGAGCGAGCCTTCCATCGAGAAGACGCCATCCGTCATCACGACTTTGTTGCGCGCGTCGCGCGTCGCTTCGAGGGCGCGCCGCAGATCGGCGAGATCGCGATTCCTGTAGCGTTCCTTGCGCGCCTTCGAAAGGCGCACGCCGTCGATGATCGACGCGTGATTCAACTCATCGGAGATGATCGCGTCCTGCTCCTGCGCGACGGTCTGAAAGAGACCTTCGTTCGCGTTCCAGCAGGAGCCATAGAGGATCGTGTCCTCGGTGCCGAAGAAGCGCGCGATGCGCTCTTCGAGCTGGCGATGGATCGTCTGGGTTCCGCAGATGAAGCGGACGGAGGCGAGGCCGTAGCCGTAGTCGCGCTCCGCCTTCTCCGCCGCCTCGACGATCGCCGGGTGATCGGCGAGCCCGAGGTAGTTGTTCGACGTCAGCATGATGACTTTGCCGAAGCCTTCGACGTCGACGACGGGACCCTGCGCAGATTTGAGCGAGAGCTCTTTCTTGAGCGTGCCGGCCGCGGCCATCTGGTCGAGCTCGGATGAGAGTGTGGAGAGCAGTGTCATGCGATTCCTCGGATACGCGGGCTCGCGGGTTCGCAGGCTCGCGGTAGTGAAGGTGCATCAGAGACCGCGAGCCCGCAAGCCCGCGTATCCGCGCGACCTATTCGTAGTCGTACTTCAAATCCCGCCGATAACACGTCTGCGCATCCATGTCGAAGACGACGCAGGAGTCGATCGGGCGTGAATAGACGTGCATGCTCACGGCGCGCTCGTTCCACTCGGCGAGATTCTGGATGCGGTGAATCGTCTGCGTCTTGTCGACGGTGTTCAGCGGCCCGCCGGGAACGGCGAGCTCGTTGGCGAGGTGCTGCATCTCGATCTTCGTCGCGCCGGCGATGCAGTCGATGCCGACGACCTGCTCGTTTTCCGGCGCATTACATCGAATCTTCTTGAAGTTCTCGACGAGCAGCTTCCCTTCGTACATCGACATCCAGCCGAGCTGCCCGTTGTGCGTGTGCAGCGGCGTCTTCACTCCGACCGGCCAGCAGATGATCATCACTTCCAGCATGTCGTTGCGGAAGATCTTGTTGCGCGTGTGGCGATCGGGATTCCAGTGCTTGTAGCGCTCGAGGTCTTCCCGGCGAAGGGAGTAGGATACGAGGAACTCGTACATCTTCTGTTTGGTGATCAAGCCCTCAGACAGCTTTCGCACGCCTTCGATGAACTCATCGACCGGAAGGGCGACGGGGTCGGCGACATGGGCTGGCTGCTTCGGGATTGAAACCGAATCCGGTGTTTCCATCGTAGTTTCCTCGATCCGATCAACTATATCGCGGTCTGAACAAAGCGAAAGGAGTACGTGATGAAACGACTCTCGATGGTTGCGCTCGCTCTGCTGCTCCCCATGGCAGCGCTCGCTGCTGACGCCCCGAAGCCGCAGCTCTTCATGATTCATGAGGAGATCGCCGTCCCGGGAGCGATCCAGCAGTACGAAGGTGTGACGAAGGATCTGATCAAGGCGTTTGCGGAGAAGAAGGTCACCTCGCCATCGTTCGTCGTCAACACGTACATGACGGCCGATCTTCATTACCTCTATCTCACGCCGATCGCGAACTGGGGACAGATCGAAACGGCATACAAAGACTGGATGGGGCTGGCCGACGTCATCGGAAAGGATCGATTCGCCGATCTGACGAAGCGCGGCAGCGCGTCGATGGTGTCGTACAGCGATGTCGTCGCCGCGCGCCGCGACGATCTCTCCTACGTGCCGGACAATCCGCGCCTGAAGCCGGATGAGGCGACGTTCGGCCGGCTCGAGTACTACTACCTCAAGCCGGGCACCGAACAGGAAGCGGAGCAGATCTGCAGGGACTACATCGCGCTCTTCAAGTCGAAGAACATCCCCGACGGCTTCACGATCTACATGGCGATGAGCGGGACGGATCTGCCGCTGCTCGTCGCGGTGGTCACGGCGAAGAGCCCCGCCGATTTCGCGATGGCGGATCAGAAGAACACCGCGACCCTCGGAGACGCGCTGCGCGCGCTGCAGGCACGGGCGTTGTCGGTGACGCGGCGTCTCGAGCGCAAGGACTCGTTCTATCGCCCCGATCTGTCCTATATGCCGGTGTCGATGAAGTAGTCACGGCCACTGTCGCCTGGTGCCTGTTGCTGCCGCCTGACGGGTGGTAGCATGCGCCCCGCTATGGGTCAGAACGTCGCCGTCCTCGGGACGCAATGGGGAGACGAAGGAAAGGGGAAGATCGTCGATCTTCTCTGCGAATCCTTCGATGTCGTTGCCCGCTATCAGGGCGGTCATAACGCCGGTCACACGGTCAAATTCGGGGACAAGCATTTCGCGCTGCGGCTCATCCCCTCGGGCATCCTTCACGCGAACAAGCTCTGCCTGCTGGGCTACGGCATGGTCATCGATCCGGCCGCGCTGCTCGAAGAGATCGAGAAGCTGCGCGCGCTCGGCGTCACGATCGAAAGCAATCTGAAGATCAGCGACTCGGCGCACGTCATCCTCCCGTATCACAAGGCGCTGGACATCGCGCGCGAGGAGGCCGCAGGCACCGCAAAGATCGGCACGACCGGACGCGGCATCGGGCCGGCGTACGAGTCGAAGGTGGGACGTTACGGCATCCGCGTCGCAGACCTGCTCGATGCGGAGGTGCTGCGGGCGAAGATCGAGTTCACGTGCGCCGAGCGCAATGCGGTGCTGGGCAGCGTCTATAAGAAAGAGACGTTCGACCCGAAGCAGCTCTTCGAGATGTACGTCGCCTTCGGACAGCAGCTCGCGGATCGCATCACCAGCGGGACGCTGCTCATCAACGAGCAGATCCGCGCCGGCAGGAGCGTGATGTTCGAAGGAGCCCAGGGAACGATGCTCGACATCGACCACGGCACGTATCCATTCGTCACCTCCTCGAACACGGTCGTGGGCGGGATCTGCACCGGCCTCGGCGTCGCGCCGAAGCACATCCACAAAGTGATCGGCGTGGTGAAGGCATACACGACGCGGGTCGGCGCCGGCGCGTTCCCGACGGAGCTCGAGAACGAGATGGGCGAGCATCTCCGGAGGCGGGGCAACGAGTTCGGCACCGTGACCGGGCGGCCGCGGCGCACCGGATGGTTAGACCTCGCGGTGCTGCGCACGTGCGCGATGCTCAACGGAGTCGACGAGATCGCGATCACGAAGCTCGACGTGCTGGACGAACTGGACGAGATTCCGGTGTGCGTCGGATACAAGGTTCGTGGAGCGACGTGGAACACGTTCCCCGCGTTCGCCGTCGCGCATCACGACTACGAGCCGGAGTACCGGACGTTCAAAGGATGGAAGACCTCGACCGCCGGCATCACGTCGTACGACGATCTGCCTCCGCAGGCAAAGGACTACGTCCAGTTCATTGAAGAGCAGACCGAAACCAAGGCGTCCATCATCTCCACCGGCCCACGCCGCGAAGAAACCATCCTCCGTTAAGTTGGTTTTCGGGGGTCACACCTGGAAAATCAACTTAACTCTCGCCTGACTCCTGCCAGTTAAGTTGATTTTCCAGGTGTGACCCCCGAAAACCAACTTAAGCGGGGGGTTCCTCGGCGTCTTGCTCGGGTTCGAGCTTGCGCTGAAGCTCGGGGAATCCCGGGAGCGCGCGAACGGATGCGAGATCGGCGTCGCGATCGACGAGCCGTTCGGGCAGATCGCGGCGCCACGCGAGCGCGTTCAGCACATCGAGCGCCTCCTGCGGCTTTCCCGTCACGGCGAGCAGGCATGCCCGGTTGTATGCCGGAATCCAGCCGTCGGGCCTGAGCGATTCCGCGCGCCGGAAGAGCGCTTCCGCTTCCTGCATGCGGCCAAGCCGCCGCGCACAATTCCCCTGCTGCACGATGGAACGCACATCCGTCGGCAGCATCCGTGACGCCTTCGCGTAGTTCTCATACGCGTGGAGATAGTCGTTTCTCTCGTAATAGAGATCCGCAAGACGGCGATAGACGCGCGGGAACGAGGGATCGGCAGCGATTCCCTTCCGATACCACTCCTCCGCCTCCCGCCGATGTCCGCGGAACGACTCGAGAAATCCGAGATTCGCCATGACTTCGGCGAAGTTCGGATTGAGGGTGAGCGCTGCGTGATACTCGTTCTCCGCATCGGCGAGGTTGCCATCCGACATCGCGAGCGACCCGAGGATCGCGTGTACGCGGAACTGAGCCGGATCGATCTCGAGCGATTGCCTGTAGCGCCGAATCGCTTCCTCACGATCGCCGGTCTTGATTCCCAGCAGACCGAGTACGTTGATCGCGGAGACGTTGCGAGGAGTGAGCGTCAGGACCTTCTCCGCCAGTTTCTGCGCTTCTACCCAGCGGCCCTGCTGCGCAAAATGCCGCGCATCCTCGAGCATGTTGTGAATCGGAAGCCCGTCTTTCGGATCGATGCCCTGCATCGAGGTGCGCTCGCCATGCGGCGCGAGATATCCGAGGGCCTGCAGCGACTCCTCGGTCTCGCGCGAGAGCGGATTCGCCGCGGTCTTCACAGCATGCGCACTGCTTCGCTGCATCAGGCTCGTGAGCTCGTTGCTCAGCCGCAGCGCGACGCGCGGTTGTTGCGCGATGATGTTCGTGAGCTCGTGAGGATCCCTGGTGAGATCGTAGAGCTCGGGCCTCGGCGCACGAACGTACTTGAACCCGCCGCTTCGCAGCGAATAGAGCGGCGCCATTCCGAAGCCAACTTCCGCGAGCAGCGATTCCGAATACTGCGGCAGGGGCGGCGGCGGTTCCTTGCCGCGCAGCGCAGCCAGCAGACTTCGCCCATCGAGCGCTTCGCGCGGCTCGATGCCGAGGATGTCGAGAAGCGTCGGAGTAATGTCGACGGACCGCACCGGCCCCTCGTAAACGCGAGGCTCGAATTGCTTTGGATACCGGATGATCAGCGGCACGCGAACGGTGGCGTCATAGAGAAAGATGGCGTGCGTCTTCTCGCCATGCTCGCCGAGGCTCTCGCCATGATCAGCAGTGAGGACGACGATCGTGTCGTCGAGGATCCCGTCGCGGCGCAGCGTATCGATGATCTTCTCGATCTGGTGATCGACACCTGCGATCTCCGCATCGTAGGACGATGGCGACAGCACAGCATCCGCGGGATCGGGACGATAGGGCTGGTGCGGATCGAAGAAGTGGACCCAGGTGAAAAATGGTTTGGAGCGCTCGCGATTCCAGCCATCGAGCCACTGCAGAAATCGCGCTGCCGTCTTCGGCGCGCGACGCTCCCGGATCATGAAGAGTCGCGGATCTTCCTCGGCCCAGAGATCGTCGTCATACGTCTCGAATCCCTGATCGAGGTGGTAGCGGCGATTGAGCACCAGCGCGGAAATGAAGGCGTGCGTGGTGTACCCGGCATCCCGCAGACGCTCGGCAAGAGTGACCGTACCGTCGCCGAGAGCATACGCACCGTTGTCGCGCACACCATGCGCCACGGGGAACAGACCGGTGAAGATCGACGAGTGCGCGGGCATCGTGATCGGAGCAGCGGCAACCGCGTCCGCGCAGCGAACACCGCCGGCTGCGAGCTTGTCGATCGCCGGCGTGCGCGCGAGGTGAAATCCGTAGCACCCGAGATGATCGGCGCGCAGCGTGTCGATGGTGATCACCAGGACGTTGGGGCGGCGATGAGTGCGTCCACAGGAAAAAGGTAGTAATGCAATTCCTGCGGCTATCATGAAAAAGCGGCAAAGTTGCAACGATCGCACGGCTGGTCCATCATAGCCGCGGTCGCCCCATTCCAATCACACTCGAGAGACGGGAGTAACACATGGAGCGCAGTGCAGCTCTGGCTTTGGTTTCCCTTCTGGCGATTCCTGTATTCGGCGACGTCTCATTGACCGACCGGCAATCCGCGCTGCGGATCATTTCCGATTCCGGCCAGGCCGCATCGGAGAAGGCCACACCTCTAACCCCCGCGCAGAAGCAGGCGATTCGCGATGCGAACAAGGCGAAGCGCGATGCCAAAAAGAGCGGCGGTCCGAAGATGCGCGTCGGCCTCGATCACGCGACGCCGCTGACGCCCGCGCAGAAGCAGGCCATCCGCGACGCCAACAAGGCCAAGCGCGATGCGAAGCGCGCGCACAAGGGAAAGTTCTCGAGATACGGCAGTTCGTCGCTCACGGCACGCGCCGATGCGACCGGCTCCGTGCAACTCATCGACTCCGGCGGGCTGCAGTACTTCATCAACACGAACATTACGTTCTCCACGAGCTCTTCGGCATCGGGCGCTGCTTCGGAAGCGTCATTTACCGGACCGGTCGTAGCGAGTACGAGCGCAGGCGGCACCACGATGTCGACGCTCAACGACATGTTCGACGGCTATCAGGGGTTGTGCGTCAGCCTGACAAACGCGACAGGTCCCTGTTCAACCGGAAACGCGAACTACACGATGTACGAGAAGAACGGAGCGGCGACCGTCGACGCCAGCGTTCCCGCCGTTCCCGAGTGCACCAACCGGCAGTATGTCTATCCCGCACAGACCATCGGCGGCCTGAGCGTCTATCGCAAGGTCTACGTCCCGACGAATGACCAATACATCCGCTGGACGAATTTCTTCACGAACACGACCGGCGCTCCGATCACGTTCACGATGGTCACGTCGAACAACCTCGGTTCCGACTCCAATACGGTGATCGTCAGTTCCTCGAGCGGCGATGCCGTCGTCACCACCGGCGACCTGTGGGCCACCACCTTCCAGAACTACTCCGGGGGAACGTCCACGGATCCGCGAATCGGCCATGTGTTCCAGGGGACCGGCGCGCCGACCCCGGTTTCCTTCACCAATTTCGCAGACGGCGACGACAATCCGTACTGGGCGTACTCGATCACGCTGAACCCCGGTCAGACCAAGGCAATCGTGAACTACGCCACGGGCCAGGGGAGCAAGGCCGCGGCTGCAACGCAGGCCGCTGCGATCGCCGCCTTCGGTGCGAAGCCGCAGCAATGCTTCTCCGCAACGGAGCTCGGTCAGATCGTGAACTTCGTCGGCGGCACCGATCTGAGCATTTCGAAGACGGCGTCTGCCGTCACGAACGTGAACGCCGGTGCGGCGTACAGCTACACCCTCACGGTCACCAACAACGGTCCGGCACCAGCGAGCGGCGTGAGCGTCACCGATCCGCTGCCAGCCGGCGTGACTTTCGTCAGCGCGAGTGGAACCGGCTGGACCTGCAATCAGGCCGCGGGCACGGTCACCTGCACGATGCCTACGCTTGCCGTCGGACCGGCGAATCCGATCACGATCAACGTCACGGCGCCTGTTTCTACCGGCGCGCTGTCGAATACCGCGACCGTGTCGTCGAGCACGACGGATCCGACACCGGGCAACAACTCATCGACGAACAATCTGACCGTCGTCGCGCAGGCCGACCTGAGCATGATCAAGACGGCGTCGACGTCTCAGCTTCTTCCCGGATATCCGTACAGCTACTCGCTGACGGTTCACAATGCGGGGCCGAGCGGCGCGACGTCGCTCACGGTCACCGATCCACTTCCTGCGGGAGTGACCTTCGTCAGCGCAAGCGGCAGCGGATGGACATGCGGCCAGGCCGCGGGCACCGTGACCTGCACGCTTCCGACGCTGGCCGCGAGCACGGACAGCACGCCGATCACGATCAACGTGACTGCACCGAATGCAGTCGGCAGCAAGTCGAATGTCGCGACGGTTTCGTCAGCGACCGCGGATCCAAACGCAGCGAACAACACGAACGCACCGGGATCCGCAGCCGTCATCATCGCTGTGCCGATTCCGGTTCTCGGTGCGCGCGAGCTCGTTCTTCTCACGGCGCTCCTGTGCGCGATCGCGCTGTTCGCAATCCGCCGCACGTAGAGCCTCGAGATCTGTTTTCAGAAACCCTCTCGCGACGAGCGAGAGGGTTTTTCATTTGCCGCCGAAGAGCTTGTAGAAGAAGGCGGTCCCCAGTCCCCACGCTCCATTCACGCTCAGCCCCAGTACGACCATCGCCGGCGTGTGCGGCATCGGCATGTGTTTCAGCGATGCGATGACGAGTCCCGCAACGAGCGTCGGAAAGACGGCGCCGAATGCGATCGCCGCGATCCACCATCCCGCGCCCTTCGCTTTCGCGATCAGCGGAATCATGATCACGCCCCACACGCCGCCCCAGAATGCGAGTGAGATCACCGCCGGCACACCGAGCGGCGGCACGGGATTCATCGCATACGGCGCACGCGGCGTCACGTGCATGAGATGAAAGAGCCAGAGCACCGGCTGATGAAACAGCAGGGTGGCAAGGAAGCCTGCGAGAAAGGCGAGCACTGCACGCATCATCCAATCAGTGTATCCGCTGAGATGCCCCCTGCGGACGGACGTCTTTTTCGGAACTGCGCCCGGCTTTTGTGACCTGGGTCATTGATGGCAGCGGCGCGAAGCCCCATGTTCTCCTCAAGGCACCCCGTCCACGTGAAACCATCGATCAGATTCGCAGTCATCGCGCTTTCGCTCGTCACCATCCCGATCAGCGCAACGACCTACGTAGTCCCCAGGGACGAGACGATGGCCGGCAGAGCCTCCGCGATCGTGATCGGCAGCGCGCTGGGCTCCCATCCGGAAGAGCTGCCGGGCGGCGCCATCGACACCGTGACGATCTTCGCCGTGGAAGAAGTGCTCAAAGGAAATCCTGCACTCATCGGCGGAGTGCGCGTGCGCGAAGCGGGCGGCCGCCTCGGCTCTCGCATCGAAGCCGTTCCGGGAATCCCGCATTTCAGAGACGGCGAGCGCGTGCTGTTGTTCCTCTCGCAAATCGAAGGCGATGAGTACGCGACGACGGATCTCGGCCTCGGCGCGTTCCACTTCGCGTCGGATGATCTCGGTCATCGCATCGTCACGCGAGACGAGATCTCCGGCTGGGATCTCGATGGATCGATCCACGAGGAACCGTTGCGCGACGCCGATCGCTTCATCGCGTTCATTCGCGAGACCGTGCAGGGACGCCGCGTGACGGCGCCGGATTCGATCATCCACTCGCATGGTCATTCCGGAAAGCCGCAAGCCCGGCGCGTCGATCCGGCATCCGCCTCGTATGCCGTCAGCAGCTACATGTTCGCCACGGACAGCAACAACGAGAACAGTCTCGCTCCGCGCTGGATGACGTTTCCCAACGCAGTTCTCTGGAATCGCGGCAACGCGGAGATCAACGCGAGCAATTCAGGCGCCGATGCGATCAACGCGGCCTTCGCTTCGTGGAACAACGAGGTGAGCTCGAACGTCAACTACACACTGGTCAGCGCGACGCCGAACAGCAACGGGATCTTCGACGCTCTGGATGGAGTCAACAACGTCGTTTTCGAGAAGGACATGACCTTCCGGGGAGTCGCCGCATATAGCTGCACCACTGGCGGCGTGCTCGGCTCGGGCGGCGTTCACATCGCAACCGTCGATGCCTCGAACGTCCTCAACGGCGAGACGTTCTACAAGACCGGCGAGACCGACATCAGCATGAATCAGGGAGTCGGAGCCTGCCTGCCGGGTGGAGCCGGCACGCTGACGATCGGCAACTACATCAGTGTCGTGACTCATGAAAGCGGCCACACCCTCGGCTTCCGCCACTCCGACAAGTCGCGGACGAACAGCCAGTTGTGCACCGATTTCGCGGCCTACGATTGTTCGAACAGCGCGATCATGAATCACATCCTCATCTCCGGCCTGAATGGCGTCCTCACTCCATGGGACCAGCGTGCGGTGGAAGCCGCCTATCCGGCGCCCGCCGTGCCGTCCAACCTCGTGGCGACGGCTGTTTCCGCTTCGAGTGTCGGCCTGTCGTGGACGGCCAGCACCGGCGCGCTCTCGTACACGATCTATCGCAGCGCGAATGGATCTTCGTATTCGAACGCCGGCAGCTCGACGACCAACGCGTTCACGGATTCGACGGCGATGCCGAACACTGCGTATCTCTACAAGGTTCGCGCGGTGATCTCCGGTGTCGAGTCGGCGGACAGCAATCGCGATCTGGCGACGACGGTTCTCTTCACGGACTCCACGCTCGCCGCCAACACAACGACGATCAAGGCAGCCCACATCACGGAATTGCGCACCGCCGTCAACGCCGTGCGGAAGCTCGCCAACAACGGCACTTCCAACGATTTCTCGTTCTCTGATGCGCCGGTGACACCGCAACAGACTCAGATTCGCAGAGTGCATGTTCTCGAGCTCCGCACCGCTCTCGACGCCGCACGCGCTGCACTCGGTCTCGCGGCTCTCTCCTACACCGACGCCGGCCTGCCCGCGTCAACCACCGTGAAGGCGGTTCACATCACCGAGCTGCGCAACGGCGTGAGCTGATCCGCCGCGACGCGCGCGCGGTTCTGCTAGAGCAACACGCTGCGGAAGTAGTCGATCGTCCGCGTCAGTCCGGTCTCCAGCGGCACCACCGGCTCCCATTTCAGAATCGACTTCGCCTTCGTGATGTCCGGTCTGCGGATCTTCGGATCATCTTCCGGCAGCGGCCGGAACTCGATCGGAGCATTCGTGCCGGTCAGACGCTTGATCTCCTGCGCGAACTGCAGCACCGTCATCTCGTTCGGATTGCCGATGTTCGTCGGCATCTTTTCGTCCGACATCAGCAGGCGATAGATCCCTTCGACGAGGTCGGAGACATAACAGAACGAGCGCGTCTGCGATCCGTCGCCGAACACCGTCATCGGCTCATTGCGCAACGCCTGGGAGATGAACGCCGGGACGACGCGCCCGTCGTTGACGCGCATCCGCTCGCCGTACGTGTTGAAGATGCGCACGATGCGCGTCTCGACGCCGTGGAACCGCTGGTACGCCATCGTCATCGCCTCGGCGTAGCGCTTCGCTTCGTCGTACACGCCGCGCGGACCTACGGGATTCACATTGCCCCAGTAGTCCTCCTTCTGCGGATGCACGAGCGGATCGCCGTAGACCTCCGACGTCGACGCGATCAGGTAACGCGCGTTCTTGTCCTTTGCGACTCCAAGCGTCTTGTGCGTGCCGAGAGATCCGACTTTCAGCGTCTGGATCGGCTTCTCGAGATAGTCGATCGGACTGGCAGGGGAAGCGAAGTGCAGCACATAGTCGAGCGCGCCGTCGACATGGATGTAATTGGTGACGTCGTACTTGACGAACGAGAAACCGTCGCGGCCGAAGAGGTGTTCGACGTTCTTCGGATTGCCGGTGATGAAGTTGTCCATGCAGATGACTTCATGACCGCGCGCCAGAAAGAGCTCGCAGAGGTGAGATCCGAGGAATCCGGCGCCGCCGGTGATGAGAGCACGGCCCATTACTTTGCACGCCCCACGGAGTAGTAGCGGAAACCTTCGCCCTTCATGCGCTGCGGATCATAGACGTTGCGCAGGTCGATGATGAGCGGCTGCCGGAGCGCCGCCTTGATGCGCTTGAGATTCAGCGCGCGGAACTCGTTCCACTCCGTCGCGATGACCAGTGCATCCGCGCCGCTCGCGCAGTCATAGGCGTCCTGACAGAACTCCACGTTCTCGAACATCGTCTTCGCGTTGTCCATCGCCTGAGGATCGTACGCGCGGATCTTCGCGCCCTGCTTCTGAAGTCCGGCGATGAGCGGCAGCGTGGGCGAATCGCGCATGTCGTCGGTCTCCGGTTTGAATGCGAGACCGAGGACTCCGACGATTTTTCCGTCGACCTCACCCATCGCCTCGGCCACCTTCACGACCATCCGCTCCTTGATCTCCTTGTTGACGCGGAGCACCGCCTCGATGATCTGGAAGTTGTAGTCGTAGCGCCGCGCGATGTCGGCGACCGCGAGCGTGTCCTTCGGAAAGCAGGAGCCGCCGAAACCGGGACCGGCCTGCAGGAACTTCGGGCCGATCCGCGAGTCGAGACCCATGCCGATCGCGACGTCGTGAACGTCGCCGCCGATCTTCTCGCAGAGCACGGCGATCTCGTTGATGAACGAGATCTTCGTCGCGAGGAAACCGTTCGACGCGTACTTGATCAGCTCCGACGACTCGACGTTCGTCACGACAAACGGGATCTCGAGCGAATGAAGAGGCGCGTAGATCTCCTTCATCAAGTCGACCGATTCCTGATCCGAGGCGCCGATCACCAGACGATCGGGCTTCATGAAGTCCTCGATCGCCGAACCTTCCCTCAGGAACTCCGGATTCGAGACGACGGACGCCTTATGCCCGGGGCCGGTCTCGGAGATGATTTTCTCGATCATGCGGCCGGTGCCGATGGGCACCGTCGATTTCGTGATGACGAGCTTGGGGCCGTTCATGTGCTTCGCGATCGTGCGGGCGACATCTTCGACGTAGCGGAGATCGGCCGAGCCGTCCGGCCGCGGCGGTGTGCCGACCGCAATGAAAATTGCGCGCGCGTTCCGAATGGAGCTCGCCAGATCCGTCGTGAAGCTCAGGCGCTGCTCACGGACGTTCTTGCTGACGAGGATGTCGAGGCCGGGCTCGTAGATCGGGATCTTGCCCTGCTTCAGGGCTTCGATCTTGTTGACGTCGATGTCGACGCACGTGACGTCATTGCCGAAGTCGGCAAGACCGGCGCCGGTGACCAGGCCGACATAGCCCGTCCCGATGACCGCAATTTGCACAGGAGTCCTCCAAGAAAAACCGCGCGCATTGTAGCGGAGTGCGGACGAGACGTCCGCACTCCACGTCACGGCTTGGCGCTGTTGGGAGTTTCGCTGGGTTCCGGTGCCGGCGGCGCCGGCGGCGCTTTCTGCTCCGTGTCGAACCGTTTCTCGATCCCCTTCTGCTGGCGGTTGCGAATCAGCCAGCGCAGCATCTTCGATTCGTTGATGCCGATGAGGATGTCGTTGATCGACTCGTAGACGCTCGGATCGTTGACGATCTTGCCCGCCGTTCCTTCGCCGGTGTTGATCTTCTTCACCGTCTCGTCGAGCTGCGTGACCAGCGACTTGAATTCGGTCAGCGCCTGATCGCCGTACTCCTTGTCGTTCAACAGACGCGGCACGAGGCCCTGTCCTTCCTTGAGCGACGCCGTGAAGAGCGCGAGATTGGCCGACGTCGTGCGCAGGTTGTCGACGAGGTCGTACACCTTCTTCTTTCCTTCCGGATCGCTGAGCAGCGCGGGAAGAGCGCCGTTGCCCCCTTCGAGATCGTGCTGCAGGTGGCCCGTGATCGCCGCGAGCGAGGTCGCGCTCGAGGAGAGCGACGTCGTGAGCTGATTCGCGAACTGATCGTCGTACACGAGCTTGCCGACGACACCCTTGCCGCTCTCCACATGAGCGAGAATCGCGTTCGTCTTGTTCAGCGTCGTGAGCACGGTGTCGGTCAAACGCTGTTTCGTGTCCGGCGTGCTGGTGAGCTCACCGAGGAGGCCTTCGCCGCGATCGACGCGCGCCAGAACGTTCTTGAGCGAATACGAGATCTGCACGAAGTTGTCGACGAGATCTTCGCCGGACGAAATGAGCTGATCGACGTTCGTCTGGCGCTGCGCGGGAATGATCGAACCGGGATCGACGACGTCGAAGCGCGGGCTGCCCGGCGTGATGTCGATGTAGTTGTCGCCGGCCAGCAGGCCGAGCTTCTTGAGCCGCGCGCGCGAGTCGCCCCGAATGCGCTCTGCATACTTGCGGTCGACCATCAGCGAGATCTGCACGTCCTTCGCCTTAGGATCGCGCGGCAGGCGGATGTCCTTCACCACGCCGACGGTGACGCCGGAGATCTTCACCGGATTCCCTTCCGCGAGTCCGGCCACGCTGTCGAAGCGCACTTCGTATTCGTTCTTGCGCGAAAAGATCTTCTGCTCGGATCCGATCACGAAGATGAAGACCATCAGGATGATGATCGCAATCGAAACGAGCATTCCGACGCGAATCGATTTCTCTTTGGATGCAGGTGCCATAGTTTGTCCAGTATCGAGTGAAGAGTGAAGAGTGACGAGTCACACTCTTCACTCTTCACTCATCACTCTTCACTCATCACTCTTCACTCATCACTCTTCACTCATCACTCTCGTCCCGTCGGCTGCGCGGCGGAGACCGCGCTGGCCTTGAAGAACTCCCGAAGAATCGGATGGGCGGAATCGCGGGCTGCTTCCATCGTCCCCACCCACTCGAATACGCCCTGGTTCAGAAATGCGATGCGGTCGCCGACGGAGAACGCCGACTGGATGTCGTGCGTCACGACGACCGACGTCACGTTCAACTTCGACTGCAGATCGATGATCAGCTCGTTGATCTTCTGCGCGGTGATCGGATCGAGTCCGGTCGTCGGCTCGTCATAGAGGATCATCTTCGGATCGAGAACGATCGAGCGCGCCAGTCCCACGCGCTTGCGCATGCCGCCGGAGAGATCGACGGGCATCAGATGTTCGGTCCCCGGCAGGTTCACCAGCTCGAGCCGTTCGCGCACGGCACGCGCGATCTCCTCTTCCCCCATCTCCGTATGTTCACGCAGCGGAAATGCGACGTTCTCGAAGACGGTCATCGAATCGAACAGCGCACCGCTCTGGAAGAGCATTCCGAACTTCTTGCGCACGCGATAAAGCTCTTCTTCCGGCAGATCGGTGATGTCTTCCTCTTCCACGAGCACGCGTCCGGAATCGGGCGCCTCGAGGCCGAGCATGTGGCGCAACGTCACCGACTTTCCCGTACCGGAGCCGCCGAGGATGACGAGGACTTCGCCGCGGTAGACGGTGAGGTCGGCGCCGCGCAGGACCTGCTTCCTTCCGTAGGCCTTGTGCACATCGCGGAACTCGACGAACGGCTCGCGCGCGTGGGAGCGGCGATCGGGAACGTCACGCGACGATGCGCGGCGGTCGGCTGGAATCGTGCTGCTCATCAGAATGCGAGAAGAAACAGCTTCGTGAGAAAGAAGTCCATGATGAGAATCGTGATCGACGCCGTGACGACCGTGGCCGTCGTCGAGCGTCCGACGCCATCCGCCCCGCCGGTGGTCCGCAGACCGTTGTAGCAGGCGATGAGTCCGATCGCGAATCCGAAGAAGAAGGTCTTGCCGATGCCCGACGCGAGATCGTTGTACTTCACGGTCTCGATGACGCTGCGCGTGTAGAAGTTCGCGTTGAGATGCAGCGAGCCGACGGCGATCAGGAGTCCGCCAAAGATGCCGATGAAGTTCGCGAGCACGGTCAGCAGCGGCAGCATGATGGTCGTGGCGATCACGCGCGGCACCACGAGCTTGCGCACGGGATTCGTCGCCAGCGCGCGCAGCGCATCGATCTGCTCGGTCACTTTCATCGTGCCAAGCTCCGCGGTGATGCCGGCTCCGACACGACCGCCGACCATCAGCGACATCAGCACCGGCGCGAGCTCGCGAATCAGCGACAGCGACACGACCTTTCCGATGAAGAGCGCACCGCCGAACTCGGCGAGCGAATACGCGGTCTGCAGCGCGAGCACCATGCCGATGAAGAGCGACGTGATGCCGACGATCGAGAACGAGCGGACGCCGATCTGATCGAACTGCGCGACGAGCAGCGGCATCTCGATCTTTCCGCTCCACGCCTGCTGAATCGTCTGCCCGCCGAGCGTCATCAGCTCGCCGATGTAGAGCAGAGCGGACTCCGCCTTGTCGTGCATCCGCACGAAAAAGCCGGGCTCGGTGTGGGTTGTCGCAACGATCTCCGTCATGAGTTTGTGAGAGTGTATTCGAATCGATCCGCGGTCACGCGGGCTCGTGGTCCCGCCGCCGCAAGCCCGCGCAACCGCGAGCCTGTGCGATCAAACATCAGTCTCCAAAGATCCTGTGCATCAGTCTACGGATTGCGCTTTCGCGGCGTCGCTCTGCTTCCGTCTGCGGCACAGGCCGCTGCTGCGCCCCATCCGCGCGCGGGAACATCGGTTCCGTTTCCTGCATCAGGGGCGAGGGCTCGCCGCTTCCTGCATGCAGCGGGCAGACCGAAGCAGGTTCCGTTCCGGCAGCGAACACTTCGCTTCGCGTGGTCGGGCAGTACGGTGTCGCCAGCATCCCCGATTCCGGATCGACCTGCCGCTCGACGACATCCTCCGGCCGCTTCCAATCGACGTCGGGAATCGTTCCGACGATTCGGTTCATGTGCGCGGTCCAGATCGGCACGCACGCATCGCCGCCTGCCAGCCGCACGCTGTGGCCGTCGTCGAAGCCCACCCACACGAGCGAGAGAATGCGGGGCGAGTAGCCGATGAACCACGCATCGCGATAGTTGCTCGTCGTGCCGGTTTTCCCTGCGAAGGCGCGCTCGAAGCCGAGCTGCCGCGCCTTTCCCGCCGTGCCGTAGTTGAACACGTCCTTCAGAATGTCGTTCATCACGTAACAGATGTTGGCCGGCGCAACGCGGCGCATCTTCACTTCCCGGCTCTCGAGCAGTGTCCCGTCGCGCGTCGACACGGCGAGGATGGAGATCGGCTCCGCCTTCACGCCGAGATTGGCGAAGGCTGAATAGGCGTAAGCGATCTCGAGCGGCGTGACTTCGAAGGCGCCGAGTGCAATCGATGGATAGGGCTCGAGGCGCGATTGAATGCCGATGGCCGACGCTTCCTTCACGACGTTCGGCACTCCGGCGTCGATCGCGGCGCGCACGGCAGGAATGTTGTACGAATGCGCGAGCGCTTCGCGCACCGTGACGTGCCCGTGGAACTTCAGATCGTAGTTCTGCGGTTCCCACACGGCTGAGCCGCTCTTCACGGAAATCGGCGAGTCGTCGAGCACCGTCGCTGCCGTGAGGGCGTTGTGCTGGCGCGCGGGATCCATCGCTGCGACGTAAACGAAAGGCTTGAACAGCGATCCCGGCTGGCGCTTCGCCTGAATCGCGCGATTGAATTGCGTCTTCGAGTAGTTGCGGCCGCCGACGAGCGCCTTCACGTATCCGGTGCCCGGCTGGATCGTCACGATCACGCCTTCGAGCGGTACCGGCGACTTCCTGATGTGCGGATATTTTTTGTTCAGCGATTCGATTCCGGCATCGAGCGCCTGCTCCGCGGAGCGCTGCATCACCGTATCGAGCGTGGTGAAGATGCGGAGACCTTCAGTCTTCAACTGCGTCTCCGGATAGGTCTCGCGCAACTGCTTCATCACGAGATCGACGAAGAACGGCGCGCTGCGCGAAGTCTTGGGGAAGCGCGTGACCGCGAGCGGCTGAGCCACGGTCTGCGCATAGACATCGGGCGTGATCATTCCCTGATCGCGCATCAACGCGAGCACGGTGTCGCGCCGCGGCTTCGCACGCTCGGGATGATTCAGCGGCGACAACACATTCGGCGATCGGATGATCCCGGCGAGCGTCGCCGCCTCGGGCAGCGTCAGATAGGTCACATGCTTGCCGAAGTAAACCTGCGAGGCCTGCTCGACGCCGATGATCTGCACCGCGCCGTTCTGCCCGAGGTAGATCTCGTTGACGTAAGCCTCGAGGATGTCTTTCTTGGAGTAGCGCGCCTCGAGCAGGATCGCCATCAGCGCTTCCTGAGCTTTGCGACGCCACGAGCGTTCCGGGTTGAGATAGAGGTTCTTCACGAGCTGCTGCGTCAGCGTGGAGCCGCCGTGCGTGAAGGCCTTCTGGCGCAGATCGGTGACGAGCGCGCCGATCGTGCCGCGGATCGAGATGCCTTCGTGGTGGTAGAAGTTCTTGTCTTCCGTGGCGATGATCGCGTTGATGAGCACCTGCGGCACCGCGTCGAGCTTCACCGGCAGCCGATCTTCCATCTCGTTGTCGAAGATGGAGGTGATCAGCTCCGGCTCGATGCGCACACCGCGCAGCG
Source organism: Acidobacteriota bacterium (assembly GCA_021325515.1). Taxonomy (GTDB): domain Bacteria; phylum Acidobacteriota; class Thermoanaerobaculia; order Gp7-AA8; family Gp7-AA8; genus JAJPHC01. The sequence goes on along the minus strand of JAJPHC010000013.1, from coordinate 139,697 downwards.
AGACGCCGTCATCGAGCCGCTTCACATCACGGACTTCGGCGCCGTCGAACGAGATCAGCACCGGCAGCGCATGGAACTCGATGTCGGGATAGTCGAAGTTCTGGAGATAGATCTCGAGGTTGCCGTCGATGTAGCGATACTCGCCGGGATTCGCGACGCGCTCGCGGACTTCGTGGTAGCCGACGTGATTCAGCTTCGGCTCGAGCAGCGCGCGCGGATACGACATGCCCGGCACGAGCGGCGTCGCATCGGAGTAGACGCGGCTCGGCAGATCCCACCGCCGCGACGAGTCGAATTTCTTCGTGACCGTGACGTAGGTCAAGCCGACGAAGCCGATGAAGGCAACGAAGACCACCATCACCAGCGTGGCGAGTCCGGCGGAGTGGCGCCAGAGGAAGTCTTTGATCCAGGAACGGTTCGATTTCGGCATTGGTTACGCGGTTACGCGGGCACGCGGGCATGCGGTAGAACCCCACCGCGAGCCCGCGGGCCCGCGAGCCCCCGTATCCATTACATCGAACTCATCGCATTCAGGAATTCCGCGTTCGACCGCGTCTTGTCGAGTTTCTCGATGAGCAGTTCCATCGACTCCACGGTCGAGAGCGGCGAGAACACCTTGCGCAGAACCCACACACGGTTGAGCTCGGGCTTCTCCAGCAGCAGCTCTTCCTTGCGCGTGCCCGACTTGTTGATGTCGATCGCCGGGAAGACGCGCTTGTCGGAGAGCTTGCGGTCGAGGTGCACTTCCATGTTGCCCGTGCCCTTGAACTCTTCGAAGATGACGTCGTCCATGCGCGAGCCGGTGTCGATGAGCGCCGTGGCGATGATCGTCAGCGAGCCGCCCTCCTCGACGTTACGCGCGGAACCGAAGAAGCGCTTCGGACGCTGCAGCGCGTTGGAGTCGACGCCGCCGGAGAGGACCTTGCCCGACGGCGGCACGACCGTGTTGTAGGCGCGCGCGAGACGCGTGATCGAATCGAGCAGGATGACGACGTCGCGCTTGTGCTCGACGAGACGCTTCGCCTTCTCGATGACCATCTCCGCGACCTGCACGTGACGCGAGGCCGGCTCGTCGAAGGTCGACGAGATGACTTCGCCTTTCACGCTGCGTTGCATGTCGGTGACTTCTTCCGGCCGCTCGTCGATCAACAGCACGATCAACGTGACCTCGGGATGATTCGTGGTGATGGCGTTGGCCATCGCCTGCAGCAGCATCGTCTTACCGGTGCGCGGCGGGGCGACGATCAGTCCGCGCTGTCCCTTGCCGACCGGCGCGATGAGGTCGAGCACGCGCGAGGACATGTTGCCCTGCACCTCGAGCTTGATGCGGTGCTGCGGATAGAGCGGCGTGAGGTTGTCGAACAGATTCTTCTCGCGAGCGACATCGGGGTGCTCGAAGTTGACCGCTTCGACTTTGATGAGAGCGAAGTAACGCTCCCCTTCCTTCGGCGGACGCACCTGGCCGGAGATCGTGTCGCCGGTGCGGAGATCGAAGCGCCGGATCTGCGACGGCGAAACATAGATGTCATCCGGACCCGGAAGGTAGTTGTACTCAGGAGCGCGCAGGAAACCGAAGCCGTCCGGCAGGCATTCGAGCACGCCCTCGGAGAAGATGAGGCCCGACTTCTCCGTCTGCGCCTGCAGGATCGCGAAGATCAGATCCTGCTTGCGCATGCCGGTCGCGTTCTCGACTCCGAGCTCCTTCGCGAGCTTCGAGAGATCGGGAAGCTTCATCTCTTTCAGGATGCGGATGTCGAGCGTCTCGGCAGCAGACTGCTGCTCCTTGCGGCCATTGCCGTTGCCATTGACCGGCTTCGCCTCGACGATGTCTTCCTGTGCGGCGGCCACCGGCTCGGGCTGCCGGTCTTCTTCCGTTGCCACCGCGGCCTGTTCCTCGGCCGGGCTCTCTTCGACTGCGACAGCCGCCTTCTTGCGCGGAGCGCGCTTCGGTTTCTCCGGCTTTTCGGGAGGAGGTGCTACTGCCGTCGTTTCGTTGTCGATTTCCTGTTCCATTTGGATTCCTCACTCAAAGGCGCGAGATGATCTCGCGCCGCACCTGGTCGATCCCTTTCTTCGTCACCGCCGAAGCGGCGATGAGATCGGAAGGATCGACCTGCAGCTCACGTGCGATCAGCGAGCGTTGCTTCGCGAGCTCGTTGTTGGACAACTTATCGCTCTTGGTCAGCACGATCTTGAAATCGATGCCGGCGGATTGTGTCCACGCGGTCATCTGCCGATCGTGCTCGCTCGGTTCACGCCTCACATCCATCAGTAGAAAGATCAGCCGGAGCGAGTCCGCTCCGTCGAGATAACCTCGAACCAGCTCCCCCCAAGACTTCATCATCGTCTTCGGCACTTTTGCGTATCCGTAACCGGGAAGGTCGACGATGTGGAACTGCTCGTTGATCAGATAGAAGTGAATCGCCTGGGTCTTGCCGGGGGTCTGGCTGACTCTTGCGATTCCCTTCCGATTGAGCACCGCATTGATCAGGCTCGATTTGCCCACGTTGGAGCGGCCCACCATTGCGAACTGTGGCCGCTTGTCACGCGGGAAATCGCCGGGCGCATAGGCAGCCCGATCAAACTGTACCGATCGAATGTCCAACTGATTGTTCTTGCTCTTCGTGCAACGCCACGGCTGACGTCAACGGGGTGCTGTCATTCGGGGATTTGCAGAAGGCGGTGTGTGTACTTCGAAGAATTGTAGAAAGGCTGTACGTCGGTGATTGTGCGCAAAATCACGCGGAAGTCAACTGAGTGGTGTAGGACAGGCGCCCTCGCCTGTCCCTGGCGCCCTCGCCTGTTTCGGTAGGACAGGCGAGACGCCTGTCCTACACATGCGCTAATGGGTCAATGGTGGCTCGATGGTTTTCTCCGGTTCCGGAAGCTTTTCCTTCGCAGCCAATGGAACAACCGTGCCATCGAGTGCAACGGTCATCACTTCATCCATCGACTCGACGAGATGAAACTCCATCTTCTCGCGGACATCGGCCGGGATCTCTTCGAGATCGCGCTCGTTGTCGGCGGGGAGGATCACTCTGGTGATTCCTGCGCGCGCGGCGGCGAGGATCTTGTCCTTCACGCCGCCGACCGGCAGCACTTTGCCGCGCAGCGTGATCTCGCCGGTCATCGCGACATCGCGATGAACGGGGATCTTCGTCACGGACGACAGCAGCGCGGTCGCCATCGTGATGCCCGCCGAAGGACCATCCTTCGGAATCGCGCCTTCCGGCACATGGATGTGAATGTCGAGCGACGAATGGAAATCAGGATCGAGCCCGAAGAGCTCCGCGCGTGAGCGGACGTAGGACAACGCTGCGCGCGCCGACTCCTGCATCACGTCGCCCAGCTTTCCGGTGAGCGTGAGCGTCCCCTTGCCGCGCGACAGCGCGACTTCGGTCGACAGAATCTCGCCGCCGACTTCGGTCCACGCGAGGCCGGTAGCGAGACCGATCTCCGCCTTGTCGTGAATCTGCTGCGAGCGGAACTTCGGCTTGCCGAGGAGCTCGCGAACTTTCTTGTTGTCGATGGTGATCGCGAACTCGGGACCGGAGACGAGCACCTGCCGCGCGACCTTGCGCAGCACGGAGCCGACTTCGCGCTCGAGGTTGCGCACGCCCGCTTCACGAGTGTAGGAGCCGATCAGCTCTTCCAGTCCGGAATCCTGAAATTCGATCTTCGCCTCGTCGAGTCCCTGTTCCTGTTTCTGCTTCGGAATCAGGAACTGCCGGCCGATCGCAAGCTTCTCGAGATGCGTGTAGCCGGAGAGCGCAATGATCTCCATGCGGTCCTTCAGCGGCGCCGGAATCGTGTGCACCACGTTCGCGGTCGCGATGAACATCACCTTCGAGAGGTCATATTCGACGTCGAGGTAGTGATCGGTGAAGGCGTTGTTCTGCTCCGGGTCGAGCACTTCGAGCAGCGCCGCGCTGGGATCGCCGCGGAAGTCCATCGACATCTTGTCGACTTCGTCGAGCAGGAAGACGGGATTGACGGTGCCCGCCTTCTTCATCCGCTGAATGATCTGGCCGGGGAAGGCACCGATGTAGGTGCGGCGATGGCCGCGGATCTCGGCCTCATCGCGCACGCCGCCGAGGGAGAGGCGGACGAACTTGCGTCCGGTGGCGCGTGCAATCGACTTCGCGAGCGAGGTCTTGCCGACGCCCGGAGGTCCGACAAAACAGAGGATCGTTCCCTTCGGCTGCTTCACGAGCTGGCGCACCGCGAGGAACTCCAGGATTCGGTCTTTGATCTTCTCGAGGCCGTAGTGATCCTCGTTGAGGATCTGCTCGGCGAGCTCGATGTCCTTGATCTCCTTCGACTGCTTCTTCCAGGGAACGGACACGAGCCACTCGATGTAGTTGCGAGAGACGGTTGCTTCCGCGCTCACACCGGGCATCGCTTCGAGACGCTTGAGCTCCTGCAGAGCCTTCTCCTTCGTCTCCTTCGGCATGCCTGCTTCTTCGATCTTCTGGCGGAGCTCCTCGATCTCATCCGAGCGATCGTCCTTGCGGCCCAGCTCATTGTGGATCGCCTTGATCTTCTCGTTGAGGTAGTACTCCTTCTGCGCACGCTCCATCTGCTTTTTCACTTTGGAGTTGATGCGCTTGTCGATGTTGATCTTCTCGATCTCGATCTCGAGGAAGTCCTGCAGCTTCTGCAGACGCTCGTACGGCGACGGCGTCTCCAGCAGCAACTGCTTCTCGATCGTCGAGATGAGGAGGTGCGAGGCCAGCGTGTCGGCGAAGCGGTCCGGATCGTCGAGCTTGAGCGTCGACATCACCCCTTCGAATGCGAGGTGATGCGACATCTTCGCGTACTGCTCGAAGATCTCGACCAGCTTCTGGATGTACTGCGAGACTTCCGGCGTGAGCGGATACTTCGTATCGATCTCACGCACGTTGACGGTGACGTAGCCTTCGGCTTCCTGCCAGCCGGTGATCTCGGCGCGCGTGAGGCCTTCGACCATCACCTTCACATTCTGGTTCGGCAGCTTGAGGTTCTGAACGACGGAAGCGATGACACCGATGTGATGAATCTCGGTCATCGATGGGTCGTCGATCTTCGGATCTTTCTGCGTAGCAAGAAAGATCTTCTTCTCCGACGTGGCGAGCGTGGCTTCCAGCGCGAGAATCGACGCGCGGCGGCCGACGACGAATGGCGCCATCATCGACGGAAAGACGACCATGTCGCGGAGCGGAACGAGCGGGAGTTGAAGGATTCGTTCTGACATGTTTGGTTTTGAGTTGGTTCGTTTTCCAGTTTATCCCGCCGCGAAGCGAAGGGATCTATGAAGCCAGACTACGCCGATTGCCGGTAAAGCGAACCTGCCCGATAGTGCAGAACGAAAAAAGCCGCCGAAACTTCCCGGCGGCTTTGCGTAGGCTGCTTTTGAAAACCGGGAATCTACCCGGCCTTCTTGTACAGCGTGATCGGCTGGCTGCGGTTGTCCACCACTTCGCGCGTGATCACGCATTCGCTGATCTCATGCTGTGACGGGATCGTGTACATGATCTCGAGCATGAGCTCCTCGATGATGATCTTCAGTCCGCGCGCGCCGACGTTGCGCTTGAGCGCCTCTTCGGCGATGGCCTCCAGCGCATCTTCGGTAAAGCGGAGCTCGACATTCTCGAAGCCCATGATCGTCTGGTACTGGCGCACCAGCGAGTTCTTCGGCTCGCGGAGAATCTCGATGAGCGCACCTTTGTCGAGCTCGCCCAGCGTCGCCACGACGGGAAGACGCCCGACGAACTCCGGGATCAGACCGAACTTGATCAGATCTTCGGGATGAACCTGCGAGAGCAGTTCGCCCGTCTTCTTCTCTTTCTTCGTCGCGATCTTCGCGCCGAAGCCCATCGACGTCTGCGACAGACGGCGCTCGATCACATTGTCGAGCCCGACGAACGCACCGCCGCAGATGAAGAGAATGTTCGTCGTGTCGATCTGGATGAACTCCTGATGCGGATGCTTGCGGCCGCCCTGCGGCGGAACATTCGCAACCGTCCCCTCCAGAATCTTCAGCAGCGCCTGCTGCACGCCTTCGCCGGAGACGTCGCGCGTGATCGAAGGGTTGTCGCCCTTGCGGCAGATCTTGTCGACTTCGTCGATGTAGACGATGCCGCGCTGCGTCTTCTCTTTGTCGTTGCCCGCAGCCTGATAGAGCTTGAGGATGATGTTCTCGACATCCTCACCGACGTAGCCCGCTTCCGTCAGCGTCGTCGCGTCGACGATCGTGAACGGAACGGAGAGCATGCGCGCCAGCGTCTGCGCCAGCAGCGTCTTGCCGGTGCCCGTGGGACCGATCAGCAGAATGTTCGACTTCTGCAGCTCGACATCCTGGCGCGTGTTGCGCTGGTGATAGTCGATCCGCTTGTAGTGGTTGTAGACCGCGACCGCGAGCTTCTTCTTCGCGCGCTCCTGACCAATCACGTAGAGGTCGAGGAATTCCTTGATCTCTTTCGGCTTCGGCAACTGCCCGGAGCCTTCCAGAGTGCCCGGCTCATCCTTCCGGTCTTCGGCGATGATGTCGAGACAGATGTCGACGCACTCATCGCAGATGTAGACCGTCGGGCCGGCGATCAGCTTTTTGACGTCGCGCTGAGACTTGTTGCAGAAGCTACAACGCAGAACGTCGCCGCTGTTCCCCTTCTTTGACATTGTGTAATTGGTCCCTTTTTCTGGATTCGCTTAGAAATTGTTGCCCTGTGGCGCCCTCAAGTCAACTCGGAGAGCCGCCACCCCATTCCCTGCCGCGTGTACGACACCTACTCGCGCTTCGCGATCACCTGATCGACGAGGCCGTACTCAACCGCATCGGCTGCCTGCAGGATGTAATCGCGATCGGTATCGCGATCGACCTTGTCCACAGGCTGCCCCGTGTGGTTCGACAGAATCTGATTCATGCGCGCCTTCATGCGCATGATGTCCTTCGCGTGAATGTCGATCTCGGTGGCCTGGCCTCCGAGGCCGTGCATGAGCGGCTGATGGATGAGCACGCGTGAGTTGGGCAGCGCGTAACGCTTCCCTTTCTTGCCGGCCGCGAGCAGCACCGCAGCCATCGACGCAGCCTGACCGATGCAGATGGTGGCGATGTCGGGCTTCACGTACTGCATCGTGTCGTAGATGGCGAGGCCTGCGGTGATGGAGCCGCCCGGCGAGTTGATGTAGATCGAGATGTCCTTCTCGGGATTCTCCGCTTCGAGAAAGAGCAACTGCGCGATGATCAGGTTCGAGACCGTGTCGTCGATCGGCTGCCCGAGGAAGATGACGTTGTCTTTGAGGAGGCGGGAGTAGATGTCGTACGCACGCTCGCCGCGCGACGTCTGCTCGACCACCATCGGAATCAGCACCATTGTGAGTCTCCTTGGCGGGAGTCTATCGTTGATTCGCCTCGGCCCGACCTGCCCGAAGGTGTAGGACAGGCGCCCTCGCCTGTCTCCCAGGCGCCCTCGCCTGTCACAACGTCCAACGCACCCTGTAGGACAGGCGAGGCGCCTGTCCTACACTTTGGCGGCGTTCAGGACCAGCTCGAGCGCTTTCTCCTGAGCGAGCGACGCGCGCAGCGCTTCGTACCCGCCGTCGTGCTTCAGACGGTGCTTCACCTCGGCAAAATCGCGCTGCTGCTCGTTCGCCGCGCGGCGGATCTCCGCGTCGACTTCGACATCGCTGACCTGGATCTTTTCATTGCGCGCGATCGCCTCGAGAATCAGCGAACGCTTCACGCGCTTCTCCGCTTCGGCGCGGAAGTCTTCGCGCATCTTCGCCCAGTCGATCTCCGCCTTGTCGAGATCGACGCCCTGCGACGCCAGGAACCGCGCGTAGTTCGTGAGCGAGCGTCCGAGCTCTTCCTCGACGAGCACTTCCGGCGCCTCGAGCTGATGCGTCTTCAGCAGATACTCGCCGATCTGATTCCGCTTCTCGCGCAGCGCTTCGGCCTCGCGGTGACGGCGGATGTCCGCGGCGATCTGCTCGCGCATCTTCTCGACCGACTCCCAGTCGCCCACGCTCTTCGCGAACTCGTCGTTGACCTCGGGCTTTTCCTGAACGCGAATCTCCTTCAGCGTGACTTCGTGATGGATCGTCTTGCCGCGGAAGTTCTCGTTGTTCGCATCATCGCCATAGGTGTGATCGAACGACCCGGTGTCGCCCGGCTTCTTGCCGCGCAATGCATCGTGCAGCTCCGGCAGCGGCGTCTCTTCGCCGACGCGGAAATGGCCGCCGCGCGTCTCGGGCTCGATGCCTTCGCCGCTCGTCGTGATCTCGATGATCGCGTAGTCGCCATCCTCGAGGCCGCGCTCGGTCTCCGGACGATACGAGCTCGCCTGCTCGCGCATCCGCTCGATCATGCCGTCGATGTCGGCATCGCTGACTTCGACCTTCGGCTCCGTGACGTGGATGCCGCGATAGTCGGCAAGCTCGATCTTCGGCTTCACCTCGAACGTCGCCTTGTACTTGACCGGCGCGCCGTCGATGAACGGATCGAGATGCTCGAGCTGCGGATCACCGACGGGCTCCACGCCGCGATCGGCGATCGCGTCGCGGAACGAGGCAGGAAGGAGATTGCTCATCACCTCTTCCTGAATCTCTTTGGCAAAGCGATTCCGCGCAACCGCCGGCGGCACCTTGCCGGGGCGGAAGCCGGGGATCTTCGCATGCTTCGCGAAGTCGTTGGTGACTCGGCGCGATTCTTTTTCGATCAACTCGGCCGGGATTTCGACCTCGATCGTTTTCTTGATTGGGGAGACGTCGGTGTAGTTCAGGAGCATGGTCTTACCTCTTAGGTTCAGAAGCGAAATGCAGAACGCAGAACGCAGAATTTAGAACTGAGAATTGCGGTAGCGCTTCGCGCACGTTCTCTTTTCCAAATTCTTCATTCTTCATTCTGCGTTCTGCGTTTTGGATATGGTGCGAAAGGTGGGACTCGAACCCACACGGCTTTGGGCCACTGGCTCCTAAGACCAGCGCGTCTGCCAATTCCGCCACTTTCGCACAGTGGCAAAGCATATAAAAAAGGACCGAGGCGGGATGACCTCGGTCCTCGAAGAGTCTGTTTGGTGCCCCCACCAGGACTCGAACCTGGAACCAACGGATTAAGAGTCCGCTGCTCTACCAATTGAGCTATGGAGGCTCGTTGGAGTTCCTTCTAACCGCATCGCCCGGCGCGGTATTTCGCGCGCGGGGAGGCGGATTTTATGGGCGGGCCGCGGCGCCGGTCAAGCTGTTGTCGAGCAGCCGGCGGCCCAACCGAAGGTAATCGAATGCAGAGTAGAGCGTCGCCACCAGCGAGAGACGAAACAGAATCTCCGGAAGCCAGTGCAGCGACGGCGGAAGAAACGCGTTCATCGCAATCCCCGCCCCCAGCGCCACCGCCTGCAGCACCGTGGAGAGCTTTCCGGCCCACGAGGGATCGAAACGCTTCACCTGGATCCGCGTGTAGAGCAGGTACGCAAACATGATGATGAGAATGTCGCGAACGAATACGGTGACCGTCAGAAACGCCGGAATCGGCATCCGCACGCTCGCATGCAGCGTGTAGAAGAGGTAACCGCAGATCATCATCGTCTTGTCCGCCGCAGGATCGAGCAGCGCGCCGATGCGCGATCGCTGGTTGAAACGGCGGGCGATCATGCCGTCGAAGATGTCCGTCACCGCCGCCGTCACGAACAGCACGAAGGCGAGCATGAAGTGCTCACGGAACGACGCCACCATGAAGCATGGGACGAGGAGAAGCCGGAGGAGCGTGAGGACGTTGGGGACGGTGAGGATCATGATCGGGTCATGCAGCGAGCCTGCGGTCCCGCGCTACTGCGTGACTGCGCGTCATACCTCCGCCCGGAATTGATCCAGCGCGGTCTTGCGGAGATAGATCGTCTTTCCTTCCGACAGCAGCAGGTTCTGCTTCATCAGATCGTGAATGAGGCGGGAGACGGTCTCGCGCGAGGTGCCGATCATGTTCGCGATCGACTGATGCGTCGGACGCGTCACGGCGACGTATCCGTTGTCGAGCACCTTTCCCTGCTTCGCGGCGAGATCGAGGAAGAAGCGGGCCAGACGGCCGTAGACGTCCATCGTCGCCAGCGACTCGATGCGGTTCGAGGCATTGCGCAGGCGGCGCGACAATTCCGCCAGGACCTTCTTGGCGATGGAGAAATTCTCCTGCAGGATCTGCAGGAAATCGCTCCGCCAGATCGTGACGACATCGAGCTGCTCGGTCGCGATCACCGTCGCCGAGCGCGGCTCGTTGTCGAGCAGCGCCATCTCGCCGAAGAAGTCTCCCGGCCCGAGCATCGACAGGATGATCTCTTTCCCTTCCGGCGAGATCATCGTCACCTTGACCTGACCTTCGCGGATCAGGCAGAAGATGTCGCCGCTCTCATCGGCGTGAAAGACGACATCGTCCTTCGCGTACCGGCGCGACTTCGCGACGGCCGCGATGGACGAAAGTTCACGCTCATCGAGCTCCGCAAAGAGAGCGAATTTCCGGAAGAGGGCCGTCTGCACTGGCGGCGATTGTAGACCAACCGAGTGCGGAGTGCTGAGTTCTGAGTGCTGAGGGTGAGTTCTGAGTGCTGAGTTGTGAGTTCTGAGTGCTGAGTGCTGAGTTCTGAGTGCTGAGTCGGATAAACTCCCACCCACAACTCGGTACTCAGCACTCAGCACTCATCACTACTCGGTACTCAGCACTCGTCGCATGGCCATCAAACGAATCATCCCTATCTCATCGGGAAAAGGCGGCGTCGGCAAGACCACGTTCGCGATCAATTTCTCGCTGGCCCTTTCCCGGTACGGCCGGACGGTGCTCGTCGATCTCGATACCGGCACGTCCGCGATCCGCAATGCGGTCGACGTTCCGATCGGCAAGGACCTCTACCACTTCTTCCGCAAGGGAGCGTCGCTCAACGAGTGCGTGACGACGCTCGACACGAAGATCGACCCGGAAGACCGCTACAGGAAATTCGGATTCGTCGCCGGGCCGATGCACCTCATCGACGAGATCACGAACTTCGGCGCCGGACACAAAGCGAAGCTGATCGCGGCCATCAACGAGCTGCATGCCGACTATGTCGTCCTCGACATGCGCGCCGGACTCGACTCGAACGTGATCGATTTCCTGCCGTTCTCGAACTCCGGCATCCTCATCTTCACGCCCCACCTTCCGAGCGCCACGCTCGCGGCCTCGGACATCGTGAAGGCGATTCTGTTCCGCAAGCTGCGGCTCATCTTCAGCAAGGAGTCGCCGTTCTACGACACGCTGGGCGGACGCCAGCTCGACTACTGGAAGTTGATCAACGATCTGATCGACCGCGTCGAAGACGTGTACGACAACTCGATCCCGAACCTCGACGCCTTCGCCGACGACCTCGCGCAAAACCTCGGCGATCATCCGATCACGCGCACCGTGCAGCAGACACTCGACGAATTCCGCGTCCACTACGTGCTGAATCTCTTCAACGGCGTCGACGACTCGTTCAACACGGCCGTGCGGCCCTTCATCGAGAACCTCACGCAGAATGTCTCCGCGCGTTGCGGCGTGACGAATCTCGGCTGGATCACGCGCAGCGACATGATTCACCAGGCCAATTGCAACAAGATCCCCGCGCTGCTCCTGCCGCATCATCAGGCGAAGAAGGCGGCGAAAGCCGACAAGGCCGCGAAGGAGCTGGACGATCTCCGCGTAGCCATCGGCCTCGAGCCCACGAGACGCGCGACGAAGACGAAGTCCTCGCTCTCCGATTCCACGGATCACCTCACATCGCAGCTCAACGTGCTGAAGACGATGTTCGATCAGAAGAAGGACGACGACTACTTCGCCAACTTCGACTACACATCACAGCGCGCACTCTTCACGATGAAGAACCGCCGCCCGAGCGAGTTCGGCGATGTCCGCGTCTACTCGCCGAAAGAAATGCTGTCGACGCTGTTCGCGAAATCGAATCTGCCGACGACGGTGGACTGGTCGGAACTGGAGTGACCTCCGGGTCACGCGGGCTCGCGGATACGCGGGCTCGGAGGTGAGGCCTCGTGCAACAGGCGCAGCAGGGGATCGTTACGGAAACCCCACCGCGAGCCCGCAAACCCGCGAGCCCGCGTGACCCCTCAGAATCACCTCCACAAAAACCGCGCCCTCACTCCTGTCCAGGCGATCCGCAGCGTGTCCATCAGCGGCTTGTAGTGGCTGGTCGACAGGCCGTCGACGAAGCCGAGGTCGATCGGGATCTGGATGACTTTGAGGCCGCGCACACCGGCGCGGATGATGACCTCCGTCTCCATGTCGAACCCCTCGGTGCGCAGCGGGATCTCGCGCAGAAGGCGCGCCGAGTAGAAGCGGAAGCCGCTCTGTGAATCCTTGATGTTCGTGCGCGAAGCCTTCGCCACGGCCCAGGCGGAGAAGCGATTCGCCATGCGGCGGCGCGGAAGCATGCCGTCGAAGAGATGTGCGCGCCCGCCGATGATGAGATCGGCGCCTGTCGCACGCCGCTGCTCGATGAAATCGGGAATCTGCCGCGGCAGATGCTGGCCATCTGCATCGAGCGTGATCACGCCGTCCAATCCCTGCTCGATGGCCCAGTTGAATCCCGTGCGCAGCGCGCAGCCTTTGCCGCGATTCACTTCGTGGCGGATCACATGCGCGCCGGCTTCACGCGCGCGATCGCCGGTGCCATCGCTCGAGCCGTCATCGATGACGACGACGAGGTCGACGAACTGCCTCGCGCCGGCAACGATCGGCCCGATCGATTTCGCGGCATTCAGCGCAGGGATGATCACCGCGATGTCGCTGATCACGCCGCCTCCTTCGACAGGACCGCGCAGACGATGCCGCCGCCGGCCGAGACCGAATTCACCAGCACGTGCCGAAGCCTCGCGGACTGCTGCTCGCGCGTCGGCTCGAAACGGAAATCGCCATGCCCGAACCCAACCGAACGATGCACCACCTGTGCGTCGAGCGCGATCACCGCGGCGAGAAGCTGCAGCGCGCCGCCCGCGGCGTATTCGCCGAAGATCCCCTTCGTCGCAACGACGTGCGGAATGCGATCGGCGAACAGCGCTTCGATGGCGCGCGCCTCGACGAGGTCGCCGCGGATCGTGCCGTTGGCACTCGCGTAGACCGCGTCGATGTCGCTGACGCTGAGCTCCGCATCCTCGAGTGCCGCACGCATCGCGGTCACCACAGCGCCATGGTCATTGCCCCAATCGGAGATCGAGGCCGTCGTGTCTCTTGCCATGCCGAAACCGGAGAAATAAGCGTACGCCTTCGCCGCGCCGGGCTGAAGCACGAGGACGGCACTCCCCTCGCCCACCGTCATGCCATCGCGCGTCCGGTCGAACGGCCGCGCCCCCTGCCCCGACAGCGCTCCGATCCCATCGAGCACGCTGAACATCATCTCGCTCACTTCTTCGACACCGCCCACGAGCGCCGCATCGACTGCGCCTTTCACGAGTTGCGCGGACGCATGCATCGCCGCGGCGAGCGCCGACGACTCGCGCTGCGTGATGGTGACGTTGAAGCCGCGCAGATCGGACTCGATCGCGATGTGACTTCCCGGCGCGTTCGCCACCGACTCCGCAAACAGTTGCGGAGGAGCGAGCGCCGCACCCTTCGCGACGTACTCCTGCATGTAATCGACCGATGTCTGCACCGGACCGAACGCCGTTCCCATCGCGACGCCCGTGTTGCGGCCGGGATCGGAGCCTGCGTCTTCCATCGCGAGCTTCGCCGCGGAGAGCGCAAGCCGCGACGGCATGTTCATCCGCCGCATCTTCATCGGATTGATGAAATCGCGCGGCTTGAAGTCCCGCACGAGCGCTGCATCGTGGGCGCGCATGCCCGCCGTATCGAAGCGATCCACCGGCGCCGCGGCCGTCGTTCCCGCCGCCAGCAGAGCGCGAAACGCCTCAAAGCCGATCGCGCCCGGCGCGATGACGCCGGCACCGGAAATGGGAACGCGTGTCATGAACGGATCGCGGTTTATACCATGCGGAACAGCAGCGAGACGTTCGAGCCGCCGAAACCGAATGTATTCGACAGAGCGCTCGTCATCGCCATGGGCCGCGGCGTGTGGGGGATGTAGTCGAGTGTGCAATCCGCGGCTGCGGCCTCGAGACGCAGCGTCGGCGGCGCGAGCTGATGCTGCAGCGCGAGCACGGTGATCGCTGCCTCGACAGCGCCCGAGGCGCCGAGCGTGTGGCCGAAGTAGGACTTGCTGGAGGAGACGGGGACGGCCGTTCCCACCGCCGCGATGATCGCCTTCGTCTCGGCGGAATCATTGAGGAGCGTGCCGGTGCCGTGCGCGTTGACATAGTCAACCTGCGTACCATCGCCCATAGCCAGCCTCATCGCCGCCTCGGCGCCGCGTCCTTCCTCGTGCGGCGCGGTGGGGTGATGGGCATCGCACGATGCGCCGTAGCCGGCGAGCTCGCAGAGGATCGTCGCGCCGCGCGCCACTGCATCGTCCCACCGCTCGAGCACGAGATACGCGGCACCCTCGCCGAGCGTGATGCCCTTGCGCTCCGCGGAGAACGGCGCACAGGGCGAGGGATCGACCGCCTGCAGCACGTTGAAACCGCTGTAGGTCAGACGGCAGAGCGCATCGCTCCCGCCCGCGATCGCGACATCCGCATGGCGCGAGCGCAGATAGTCCATCGCCATGCCGATCGCAGCGCCCGCGGATGCGCACGCCGTTGCATTCGAGATCACGCCGCCGGCGGCGCGAAACACGCGCGCGATCGCGTCGCTGGGGGCGGATGTCGGCTGCTGCAACACCCGCGACGCACGCGAACGCTCACGCCCGCGCACGACACGGCGAAAGAAAAAGTCTTCCCCTTCGAGCAGACCGCCCGTGGAGGTTCCCGTCGATACGACGGCGCGATCCATCGGCAGCTGCGATTTCTCGCTCGCCTGATCGATCGCTTCCTTCGCCGCGATGATGCCGAGGAGATCGGTGCGCGACATGCGCTTCGCATCGCGACGCGGCATGGGGAGCGCGAGATCGGCGTCGACTTCCGCGGCGGTATCGGTCGGAAAGGTCTCGCCGGGAAACCGCGTCAGCTTGCCGATTCCCGAGCGCGACTCGCGGATCGACGTCCACACTTCCTGCTTGTTCCGCCCGATCGCGCAGATCACCCCGACGCCGGTGACCGCGATTCGCGTCGTTGGATCAGCTTTGCGCATCGCCGAGATAGAACCTTCCGCGTACGACTTCTACTCCGTCGATCGAGCCCGTACCGCTGAAGCGATACAGCCCGCCGAACGAAGCTTCGAGGGTCACGGTGATCCGCACGGCCTCGCCAACGGCGGGCAGCCGGTCGATCTCGCATCGATCCACGCCCGTCAGCATCCCCGGCCGTCCCGGCTCGAACGCGAGTGCGCCTGCGAACTGCGCCATCGCCTCGACGAGCATCACCTCGAGAGGCAGCGGTTCATCCGCCGACACGAGGTACGTTCCTTCGATCGTCTTCTCATCGCGGCGGACGAGTGCCGATGCCGCGCGAAACGGATACTGATGAGGAAGTGCGCTGAGGAACAACGCCGTCAGGACGACACGCCTTCGGCGAGCCGCTGCCCGACGAAGTCCGCAAGAGTTGCGATCGAGCGGAAGTGCTCGCGCGCCGAGGTCTCGTTCTTCACTCGGATTCCGAACTCGCTCTCCAGCATCACGACGATTTCCAGCGCGTCGATCGAGTCGAGCCCGAGGCCGCCGGCAAAGAGCGGCTCGTCATCCCCGATGTCGTCGGGGGTCATGTCTTCGAACTTCAGCCGCTCGATGAGCAGCTCTTTCAGTTTTCGTTTGAGGTCCATTGGTTCCGATCCGGGGTTTATTTTCACACAGATGCGGGCGGCGGCAGAGCGTCCCAGGCGATTCGGGGGGAGAACGCCCAGCGTTTCTGCAGCGCGACGAGGCGGAAGAACAACGCGAGCCGCATCCGGTCGAGCCACGAGGAGAGCACGTCGCCCCCCAGGACGCGAATGATCGGGAAGAAGAAAAGGCGCGGCGGATCGGGGCTGAGGAAGACTTCCAGGAACTCGCGCCGATAGAAATTCGCGATGAACTGGAAGTAGCGATCGATCGAGACCTGGCTCTCGCGCTCATAGCGCCGCAGCAGTTTCATCGAGCCCCGCTCGAGCTTTTCCGCCACGGCATCGGCTGCACGCTCGGCCGACTTCATCGCCAGCATGACGCCCGTCGAGAAGATCGGATCGAGGAATCCGGCGGCGTCGCCCGCCATCACGAAGTTCTCGCCGGCGACGCTTTTCATCCGATAGGAGAAATCGCGCCGCACTTTCACATCCATGACGCGCTCGCTGTTCGTCATCCGCTCGGCGACGTACGGAGTCTGCGCGATCGTCCGCTCCAGAAGTTCCAGCGGCTCGAGGCCGCACTTCAGAAAATGCTCGCGATCGAGCACGAGTCCGACGCTCATCAGCTCGTCGCTGAGGGGAATCAGCCAGAACCACGCGTCGCGCAGAACGACGATCACGGTGTTGCCGCCCTCGCGTCCTTCTTCACGCAGCACGTTCTTGTAATGCGAGAAGACTGCGACGCGCTTCAGCTCTTCGACGTCGGACTTGCCGCCGATCTTCTGGCCGAGAAACGTGCCGTGCCCGGCGGCATCGATGACGAAGCGGGCTTCGTGCGCTACTCCGTCGGCTGTCGTCACCACGGCGCGGGCGGGATCGGCGACATCGACCTTCGTCACCTGCTTCTGCTCGTGAACTTCGGCGCCGGATGCGCGCGCGTGATCGAGCAGCAGCAGATCGAAATCGGCTCGCTTGACCTGAAATGCGCGCTGATAGGGAGGCGTCAGATTCCTGTCGAAGCGGAAGACGGTCTTGGCCGAGCCGTCGGCGGTGACGAACGTCCCTCCATACTTCGGAAAAAAAGTTTCGCAGAGCGTGTCGAAGATGCCGAGGCGGCGGAATACGTCGTTGTTGTAGGGAAGGAGCGATTCGCCAATTTGAAAGCGCGGGAACTTGTCGCGCTCGAAGAGCACGACCTTGAATCCGCGCCGCGCGAGCAGGGCCGCAGCCGTGGACCCGGCAGGCCCGCCGCCGATGACGATGACATCATGCATGGTCTGTATGATAGTTGACTGAGGATGTTCGATCGGTTCCTCCGGCAGGTGGAGAGCGCACCCGGCGCGACGGCGGTCATCGAAACGGATGGCGGTCGTGTCGTCACGCGCGAAGCGCTGCTCGCGCGAGCGGAAGAGCTCGCCCGCGAGCTGCAGGCGCGTGGCCTGCGCGCACGCGATCTGATCGCGGTGCAACTGCCGAACTCCGCCGACTTCGTTGCCGCCGTTCTCGCCGCGGCGAAGCTCGACCTCGTCCTCGTCCCGATCGATCGCGACGCGCTCCCTCCCGAAGTCATGACGGTCCTCGGGCACTTCGCGGTGCGATCGCTGATCTATCGCAATGGCGGTACGTCGATCTCGACCCGCGTCGTCGATGGTCCGCCGTCGATTCCGGCGGAGGCGCGCCTCATCAAGCTGACGTCGGGCTCGACCGGGCTTCCGAAAGGGATCGTGACGTCGGAGCGGAATCTGATGGCCGATTGCACGAGCATCTGCGCATCGATGGACATCCGCGCGGATGACATCAACTTCGGCGCCATTCCGATGTCGCACTCGTATGGCTTCTCGAATCTCGTGATGCCGCTGCTGATGCAGGGAACGCAGATCGTGATCTCGAATCAGTATCTGCCGCAGTCGGTGATCGATCTCTGCAATCGCTACGCGTGCACGGTCGTTCCGCTGATCCCGATGGTGTTCGAGCATCTTTCGGCGCTGCCGGACGATTTCGAAACCGCGCGAACATTTCTGTCGGCAGGAGCACCGCTGCCGGCGGCGACGTCGCGGCGATTCCGCGAGCGTTTCGGCAAGCCGATTCACTCGTTCTATGGATGCAGCGAGTGCGGCGGCATCACGTACGACTATCGCGGCGGAGCGGTGGAGCGCGGCTGCGTCGGTGCGGCGATGAAGAACGTGTCGCTGTCGATCGAGTCGGCGCGGCTGGTCGTGCAGAGCGACTCCGTCGCGCTCGGGTATCTGCACGATGTCAGCTCGTTTCATCCATTCGAGCCGCGGACGTTCGTCACCGATGATCTCGTCGAGATGGTGGATGGAGAGGTCGCGCTTGCCGGCCGCGTCAGCGATCTGATCAACACTGCGGGGAAAAAAGTGAATCCTCGCGAGGTCGAGCAGGTGATTCTGCAACTCGATGGCGTGCGGCAGGTGAAGGTGTTCGGCTCACCGGCCGGCGCGCGGGGCGATGTCGTTGCGGCGGCGGTGGTCGCGAGCCCCGACATCACGCGCGAGCAGGTGCGCGAGCACTGCGCCTCGCGCCTCTCGGCGCACAAAGTCCCGCGCATCGTCAAACTGATCGAGCAGCTCCCCGTCGACGAGCGCGGCAAGATCAAACGTGCCGCCCTTGCCCACCTTTAAGTTGGTTTTCGGGGGTCACACCTGGAAAATCAACTTAACGCTGGAGCGATTTGTGGAGCGCCGGCGCCGTTAAGTTGATTTTCCAGGTGTGACCCCCGAAAACCAACTTAACGGGGGCGCCTGGCTCGGAAGCCTTCGGGGGTGGATTCGAATTTGTCGAAGCCGAGCTCGGTGAGGGCGGCACGGGCGGGGAGCGTCATCTCGCTGCCGATCACTTCGAGGCTGGTGATCCGGCGATTCAGCTCCATCGATTTCACGCGATCGATCCACTCCTCGCGATCCCTCGGCATCCCCGTAAAGATCGTCACGTCGATCTGCGGCCACTCCTCCGACATTCGCACGGCCTCCGCCGCGGCGAGACGGTTCTCCTGCGTCTCCAGCAGCCAGACGGGCATGCGGAACGCGAGCTTCTGCAACGAGTCACGGAAGTCTTTGACCAGGACGAGGGCGACGCGGGACATGACGGCGCGGCATGCTAGCATGCGCGCCCGCATGGAACAGACCCTCCATCATCTGCTCACCGTCTGGATGCAGTTCGTTCTCGACTACGGCTACCTCGGCGTGTTCGTGCTGATGCTGCTGGAAAGCACCGCGTTCCCGATGCCCGCCGAGATCGTGATGCCGCCCGCCGCCTACTGGGCGGCGCAGGGACGGATGAATGTCTGGCTGGTGATCATCGCCGCGACGTTCGGCTCATGGGTCGGTTCCGCTCTCAGCTACTGGGTTTCGATTCGCGTCGGACGGCCGCTCGTCGAGAAGTACGGCCGCTACGTCCTCATGCCTCCCCACAAGGTGGAAAAAGCGGATGAATGGTTCGAGGCCTACGGCTCGGGCGGCATCTTCGTCGCGCGCCTGCTGCCCGTGATCCGCCATCTCATCTCGATTCCCGCCGGCCTGTTCGAGATGAACTTCGCGAAGTTCTCGCTGATGACGGTCATCGGCGCGGGACTGTTCAACGGCGCACTCGCATGGTGGGGCATGAAGGTGATCGGCGATCAGCCGGCGCTGATGAACGATCCGAAGGTGCTGATCGCCGTGCTGAAGTCGAAGTCGCACTGGCTGATCGGCTTCGCAGTCGTCATCGGCGCGCTCTACTGGCTGATGACGTACATGCAGAAGCGCGCCGCCGCTACTCGCGCTTCCTGATCAGCGCATCGCCGAGCTCGCGGGAGCGCTTCGTCGCCGCCTCGACTGCGTTCATCAGGGTCGTTCGCACGCCGCCGTTCTCGAGCGTGTGCAGGCCGGTGATCGCCGTGCCGCCGGGCGATGTCACCATGTCCTTCAATCGTCCGGGATGCTCGTTCGTCTCGAGCAGCAGCTTCGCCGACCCGAGCAGCGTCTGCGCGGCGAGGAGTTGCGAGTTGCGGCGCGACAATCCCACCTTCACTCCCGCGTCGCTCAGCGCCTCGAGAATGAGAAACACATACGCCGGACCCGAGCCCGACAATCCTGTGACGGCATCGAGCGCCGATTCCTCGAGCACGACGGTGATTCCGACGGCATCGAAGATCTTCTTCGCATCGGCGAGATCGGAATCGCGCGCATGTTCGCCGCCGGCGATCGCGGTTGCACCGGCATCGACGAGCGCAGGTGTGTTCGGCATGGCGCGCACCACGCGCGTCCCTGCCGCGAGCCTCGCCTGGATCGCGGCCACCGGAACGCCGGCCGCGATCGAGATCACGAGCGCCTCTTCGCGGATGTCGTTTCCGATCTGATCGAGCACGCGGCTGAGAATCTGCGGCTTCACCGACAGAACGACGATGTCGGCCTTCGCCGCTTCGTGATTGTCCTTCGTCGTGCGGATTCCGAATCGCTCGGCCAGCTCGCTGAGGCGTTCCTCGCGCGGCCCGGACGCCGTCACGTTCCCCGGCGCAAACACCTTCCCCCGCAGCAGTCCGCGAATCATTGCCTCGCCCATGTTGCCCGCGCCGATGAAAGAGATCGTTCTGTTGTCGCTCATCTCGTCCCGCATATTATCGGTTCATGCGAATCGCCATCGCACTGATCATGGCAGCCATCTCCGCCGCCAATCTCGAACAGCGCGCACGCGAAGTCGTCTTCGCACTCGCCGGCAGGCAGTACGCGGAGCTCGCCCAGAACTTCAATCCGCAGATGCTCGCGGCGCTGCCGAAGGAGAAGCTGCAGTCGACGTTCGAGCAGCAGATCTTTCCGCAGACCGGCGCGTTTCAGAAGATCGGCGACGTGCATCGCAGCGCACAAGGCGGATTCGAGATCTTCGATCTGACTTCGCAGTTCGAGAAGGGGACGTTCGACGTGCGCGTCGTCTTCGATGCGGACAAGAAGATCGCCGGCCTCTTCGTGAAGCCGGCGAACGTCATCGCACCTACGAAATACGCCGATTACCAGACGAAGACGAATCTGCGGCTCCCCTTCGACGGTGAGTGGACGGTCTTCTGGGGCGGCCGCACCAAAGAGCAGAACTATCACGTGATCGCGGCCGATCAGCGCTTCGCGTACGACTTCGTGATCACGCGCGACGGCGTCTCGCATCACGATGACGCGAAGCTGAATCCGAATTACTACTGCTGGAACGCACCGATCTACGCGCCCGCGGCCGGCATCGTCACCGAATCCGTCGACGGCATCGCGGACAACGTTCCCGGCGAGATGAATCCCGCGCATGCGGCGGGCAATCACATCGTGATCGATCACGGCAATGGCGAGTACTCAGTGCTCGCGCATTTTCGCAACGGCACCGTCGTGCCGAAGGTTGGCGACCGGGTGACGCGCGGCATGCTGATCGGCCGATGCGGAAACAGCGGCAACAGCAGCGAGCCTCATCTGCACTATCACCTGCAGAACGGGCCGAAGTTCGGGACCGGCGCGGAAGGATTGCCGGCGCAGTTCGTCGATTACATCGCGGATGGGAAGCGGGTTGCGCGGGGGGAGCCGGTGCGGTTGGAGAAGATTCTCTGCGTTGATGCCCGGTGAAAAGCTGCCTGACGTGGGGCGCGGACGTCCTCGTCGGCGAGCCGCTGCCGTCGAGGCAGCGGTGCCCTTGTGCTTTGTCACGATGTGCGTCATCCCGAGCGAGCTGCCTGACGTGGGGCGCGGACGCCCTCGTCCGCGCGCCGCTGCCGTCGAGGCAGCGGTGCCCTCGTGCTTTGTCACGATGTGCGGACGAGACGTCCGCACCCCACCCCACCGTGACGCCCTTGTGCTTTGTCACGATGTGCGGACGAGGCGTCCGCACTCCACCCCACTGCGGTGCCCTTGTGCTTTGTCACGATGTGCGGACGAGACGTCCGCACCCCACCACACCGTGGCTCCCTTGTGCTTTGTCACGATGTGCGGACGAGGCGTCCGCACTCCACAACTACGCGGCGGCGCCGTGGCACTTCTTGTACTTCTTCCCTGAGCCGCAGGGGCAGGGGTCGTTGCGGCCTACTTTTGCGTCCGCGCTCTTCTTCACCGTTGCGGGCTGCGACGGCCCGGAGCCGGAGAAGAACATCGGCTGCTGTTTCGGCGGCGCAGGGAGCGGCGCGCGTTTCGGCGCTTCCTCGCGCTCGACGACCACTTCGATCTTCCAGAGGAACTTGACGACGCGGTCCTGAATCCGCTCCATCATCTCCTGGAACATGTCGAACGATTCCTTCTTGTACTCGATCAGCGGATCGCGCTGGCCGTAGCCGCGCAGGCCGATGCCTTCCTTCAGGTGATCGATCGCGAGGAGGTGATCCTTCCACTGCTGGTCGATGACCTGCAGCAGCAGATAGCGCTCGTGCAGGCGCATGACTTCCGCGCCGACTGCTTCTTCCTTCTCCTCGTAATGCCGATGCACCGCCTCCGTGATCCGCTCTTTCACCTCGGCCTGCCGCATCGCCTGCAGATCGATGCCGGCGCTCTTCAGATCGACGCCGAAGAAATCGAAGAGCTCCGCATTGAGCTCGGCCTCGTTCGGATGCTCGCGCATGTCCGCCGGGACATGCGTCTCGACGAGGTAATCGACGATGTCATCCGCCGCGTTGAGGATGTAGTCCTTCCCTTCGCGGCCCTCGAGGATCGAGCGGCGCAGCGTGTAGATCGACTCACGCTGCTTGTTCATCACGTCGTCGTACTCGAGGAGATGCTTACGAGCGTCGAAGTTGCGCGCTTCGACCTGCTTCTGTGCGCGCTCGATCGCGCGCGTGACCATGCCGTGCTCGATCGGCACACCCTCTTCCATCCCGAGCCGCTGCATGAGGCCCGAGATGCGGTCGGAGCCGAAGATGCGCATCAGATCGTCTTCGAGTGAGAGGTAGAACCGCGACGAGCCGGGATCGCCCTGGCGTCCGGAACGTCCGCGCAGCTGGTTGTCGATGCGGCGCGATTCGTGGCGCTCGGTGCCGAGGATGTGAAGCCCGCCGAGGCTGACGACTTCTTCGTGATCGGCCTTCCACTGTTCGCGAATCTCTTCTTCGATCGCTTTGCGTTCCGCCGGATCTTCGATGTCTCTCGTCTTCTGTCCGGCGAGGAACTCCGGATTGCCGCCGAGGAGAATGTCGGTGCCGCGGCCGGCCATGTTGGTCGCGATCGTGACGGCGCTCTTCCGTCCGGCCTGCGCGACGATCTCCGCTTCGCGCTCGTGATGCTTCGCGTTGAGGACGACGCGCGGGACGCCGGCGCGCTTGAGCGCGTGCGACAGCGCTTCCGACTTTTCGATCGAGATCGTGCCGACGAGCGTCGGCTGTCCGGCTTTGTGCTTCTCCTTCACGTCGGCGACGATCGCGTCGAACTTCTCGCGCTCGGTGCGGTAGACGAGGTCGGGCTGATCCTTGCGGATCATCTGGCGGTTCGGCGGGATGACGACGACTTCGAGGTTGTAGATCTTCTCGAACTCCGCCGCTTCCGTATCGGCCGTACCGGTCATGCCGGCCAGCTTCTCGTACATGCGGAAGAGGTTCTGGAAGGTGATCGTCGCGAGCGTCTGATTCTCCGCTTCGATCTTCACCTTTTCCTTCGCTTCGACTGCCTGGTGCAAACCATCGCTCCAGCGGCGGCCGGGCATCAGACGTCCGGTGAACTCGTCGACGATGATGACTTCGCCCTCGTTCACGACGTACTCGACATCGAGCTTGTAGAGCGTGTGCGCGCGAAGCGCCTGCTGCACGCCGTGCAGGATGTCCATGTTGTTCGGGTCGTAGAGGTTTTCGATGCGCAGCAGTTTCTCGGCGTGCGCCACACCTTCTTCGGTGAGCACCGCCGTGTGCTGCTTCTCATCGCCCTGGTAATCCGTCTCCGGGATCAGCTTGGGGATGATCGCGTCGCACATGTAGTACTTGTCGGTCGACTCTTCCGACGGACCGCTGATGATGAGCGGCGTGCGCGCTTCGTCGATGAGGATGGAGTCGACTTCGTCGACGATGGCGTAGACGTGATCGCGCTGCACCATCGACTCGAGGTCGAACTTCATGTTGTCGCGGAGATAGTCGAAGCCGAACTCGTTGTTCGTGCCGTAGGTGACGTCGCAGCCGTAGGCGAGCTGGCGTTCGCGGTCGCCGAAGTTGTTCTGAATCACGCCGACGGTGAGACCGAGGAAGCGGTAGATGCGGCCCATCCACTCGGAGTCGCGCTTGGCGAGGTAATCGTTGACCGTGACGACGTGCACGCCGCGGCCGGTGAGCGCGTTGAGGTAGACAGGCAGTGTGGCGACGAGCGTCTTCCCTTCACCCGTCTTCATTTCGGCGATCTTGCCGCGATGAAGGACGATGCCGCCCATGAGCTGCACGTCGAAATGGCGCATGTTGAGCACGCGCTTGCCGGCTTCGCGGCAGACGGCGAACGCTTCGGGAAGCAGATCGTCGAGCGCGAACTGCAGATCCTGTTGTGCGGCCTTCACCGCCGTTTCGTCGCGAGGAACTTCTTTCTTCGCGTTGTCGATCGCCTCGACCAGCGGGCGGAGGCGTTCGCGGAATTCCTGAGTCTTGGCGCGGAGTCCGTCATCGGAGAGCGCGCTGATCTCCGGCTCGAGCGAGTTGATGGTGGCGACGATGGGAAGCATTCGCTTCACGTCGCGCTCGTGCTTCGAGCCGAAGATGGCAGTCAATACTTTGTCGATCATTGCAATAGCCCCAATATCGGTTGATGGTGTAGGACAACCTTTCGGATCGTCCGGACGAGCTGAGATCTCGTCCTACACGGGGGCGCGAGGGGTGACTGCGCCGCGGAGGGGCGTCGTCGGAATCGCCTGCGACGTACGGACCTTCGGCGCAGTTCGCTCGCTGATGACGATCTGCGGCTCTTCGAATTCGATCTCCGTCGCCTGCGGCACCGCGGCGCGCACCACCGCCCGTCCCGGTCCCTCACTCACGTTGGGGATGACGAGCGAAGGCGCCGCGAAGAGCGCGAGCGCGATCGGCAGAATTCGAAAAACGTTCATTTCGCGATCGTTCCGAGTTTATCGAAAGTCAGCAACGCCTGATGTCCGAGAAAAATGACGAGCGAGAAATACGCCACGGCAACCGCGGCCCGCTGGGCCCCGGTGACCCGATAAAACTCCTCGCTCTTCTCGCGCATGATCGAGGCATACACCTGAAACAGCGCGAGCAGCAGCACCAGAATCAACAGCACATTCGGATGCGTGACGGTCTTATACGTCAAAGCGGCTCCGCCCACCAACCACATCCACTTGGTGATTGCGCCGGAGATCCGGCCGCCGTCGAGCAGCCCGAGCGGCAGCAGGTTCAGCAGATTGATCGCAAAGCCGATGAACGCGATCAGCAGATAGAGCGGGTTGCCGGTCCACTTGTAGATCTGCAGGGCCGCGAGTGAGGCGAACGTTCCGGCAATCGGACCGGCGAGGCCGATCTGTGCGTCGTCGTACGCGCTGCGCGGCTGATCGGTCGAAGTGGTCGCGCCGCCGAGGAAGGGGATGAACAGCACCCAGCCGGGGCGCAGGCCTTTGGCTCGGATGACGAGCAGATGTCCGAGCTCATGAATCGCGGTGATGACCACGAAGCCAATGACGAGGCCGAGGCGATACTGGCGCGCGTAAGCGGCGATCGTGACGAGCATCGATCCGCCGGCGACCGCGAACTGCCAGGCGCCGAATCCTTCGAAAGGATTCACCAGCAGCAGCCGCCCCTGCTCGATCGCGAGCAGCACGAGCGCTTTCAGCTTGAGGAGGATGAGGCCGATCGTGACCAGAGCTCCGCTGGCGAGGCGGCGGAAGGTCCACCGCTTCGGTTTGGCAGCCGGCGTGTACGACACGCCTTCCGCTTGTCCCGGGATGAGTTGCCCAGCTTGATCAGGGGTAGAAACCGAGGGGTCCATGGAGCTCAATGGGAGAACCTTCGTCACTCTTTGTTAATTCTTGAAACCAAATACTTACTTTATAGTCCGCGCGTGCCGGATCCGTCCGTCGACACTCTTCGTCAGCAGCTCCGCGAGCGGGGCTATCTCTCGCACGGAATCGAGCGCTGGTTCGCGCTGGATCCGTGGAGCTCGCGGACCTTCTGGGTCGAGCTGGCGATCGTTGCCCTCAAGGCTGCCGCAGTCATCGCCCTGTTCGGTGTGCTGCCGCTCACAACCGTGATGCTTTTTCGCAATCATCCGCTCTCGGCACTGGAGATCGTCGACCTCGCTCTCATCTACGGCGCAGCCTGGATTTCCGTCGTATTCACACTCATCGTCGTCATCGCGCTCGTGCTGAAGCTCAGGCCGGCGCTCGCAATCGATACGCCACGCGCCCTGCTCGTCATCTCGATCTTCGCCAGTGCGCTGCTGACCGCGCTGATCGGCTACTGGTGGTGGCGTTTCCCGACGCCTCCCTCCTTGCCCGAGCTCGCGGCCGGCATCGCGCTGTCGCTCGTGTTCTTCCTCATTGCGACGATCGTCGTCTCCGCCGCGTTGCTCTCGTTCTCGATCTACGAGGTAAAGCGCGTCCCGGCGATCCATCAGCGGCCGCGCACCGTTCCGATGTCGATCGCAGCGGTCATGCTCTTCATGCTGCTTCTCGTCCCCGCATGGATCGGCCAGGAGCGCAACGCCGAACACGAGCCGCTGCAGATCGTGACGATGCCGGTCTCGCGAAAGGTCGCTCTGGTCGCCGTCGACGGCCTGACGCAGGAGATCCTCTCATCGTCCACACTCACCGGGCAGCAGGCGATCCAGCCGATGATCTCGGCATCGACGGCGGAACGCTGGGCGTCGGTCGGCACAGGAGTGCCGCCGAAGATCCACGGCGTGCGGGCGATCGAGGGAATCCGTTTCTTCGGCGGCTCACACATCCTGCAATCGATCTCCGACGCCGACCTCGCCATTCGCAAGCTGGCGCAGCGCGAGCCGCTGCCGCCGGCCGTGCGGCGGCGCGACTTCGTCTGGGAGTCGTTCGCGAAGCGCGGCGTGCGCGTGCTCGCGGTCAACTGGTGGACGAGCAGCGAAGGGATCACGCAGCAGTCGATCTTCGCCGCAGCGAAGGGAGATCCTCTTGCGGTCGATGCGATCGCCGCGCGGAGGATGATCACCGCGATCGATCGCGATCATCCGCAGTTCGTGACGATCTACCTGCCGGCGCTCGACGTCATCCTCAATCGCCTGCCGCTCGACCGCTCGGCGCAACTCGCGCAGTCGGTGCGAGCGCTCGACGGAGTGAATGCCACGCTCGCCGCGCTCGCATCGCGAGGCTATGACGTGGTGCTCGTCGGAATGCCGGGCGACCAGCAGGCCGGCCACGCCGTGATTGCGTCGACGTTCCGGCTCACGGCAGGCTCATCGGCCTTCGACATCGCGCCGACGATCTGCAAACTGCTTGGATTCCCCGCATCGAACGAAATGCCCGGCCATTCGCTCGCCGGCGAAGTCTCGCGCATCAGCAGCTACGGAAATCGCGCGACGGGTGTGACTTCTCATGGAGTGGATCAGGAGTACTACGAGAATTTGAAATCGCTGGGGTATATCAGATGAATGGGACCTATAGGACCTATGGGACCAATGGGTGGTCCGCCTATAGGTCCCATAGGTCCCATAGGTCCCATCTGTCCCATCCCCTTAAGGAGCCTTATGAAAAAACTAGCTCTCCTGCTTTTCCTCGCATTCCCTCTTCTCGCGCAACACCCTCTCACCTTCGACGATCTCGCCTCGATTCACCGCATTGGTGCGCCGCAACTCTCGCCGGACGGCAAGTGGATCGCGTATGACGCGTCGATCGTCGACCTTCCGAAAAACTACAGGCACAGCGCGATCTTCCTCGTCTCCGCGAATGGCGGAGAGTCGAAGCAGATCACTGACGGCGTGAAGCAGGACGAAGGTCCCGCATGGTCGCCGGATGGAAAGACGATCGCGTACGTTTCGAATCGCGACAGCGCAGCGAAGCAGGTGTGGCTCTACGATGTCGCCGCCGGCACGTCGAAGAAGCTCACCGATCTGCAGGGCGGCGCAGGCAGCGTGAAGTGGACGCCGGACGGCGCCGGCCTCGTGCTCGTCTCCGACATCTATCCCGAGTGCGGCGTCGATCCGAACTGCATCAAGAACAAGACGACGGCGGAAGCCGGGCAGCCGACGCAGGCGCGCATTCTCACCGGCCTGCTCTACCGTCACTGGAAGTCGTGGCAGGAAGCGACGCGCTCGCACATCCTCTATGTCTCGCTGGACGGCAGGATCGCGCGCGATCTCACGCCGGGCTCCGTCGATGCGCCGCCGTTCTCCGTCGGCGGCGGCGATGAATTCGACGTCTCGCCCGACGGCAAGGAGCTGGTCTACGCGCGCAACACCGACCATCATCCGGAAGTCTCGACGAACGCCGATCTCTTCATCGTGCCGGTCAGCGGCGGCGAGGCGCAGCGCATCACCACGCGCAAGGGTGCGGACACGAGTCCGAAATATTCGCCCGACGGCAAATGGATCGCGTGGCGCTCGCAGGCACGCGGCGGATACGAATCCGATCTGTGGGAGCTGTGGATCATGGATCGCGCCACGTCGCAGTCGCGGCGCATCGCGGCGGACGTGGACAACTGGATCGAGTTCTTCGCCTGGGCTCCCGATTCGAAATCGATCTACTTCACCGCTCCAGAAAAGAGCAAGACCGCGATCTACGAAGCGGCGCTCAGCGGCGGAGCAACGAAGAAGATCTACGGCGACGGCTCGTGCGACGCGATCGCGATCTCCAAAGATGGCAGGACGCTCTGGTTCGATCGCTCGACGATCTCGCATCCCAATGACATCTGGTCGATGAAGAAGGGCGGCGCCGCGACGCAGATCACGCACGACAACGATGCGCTGCTGAAGACCATCGCGATGGGCGAAGCGAGCGACATCTGGTACACGGGCGCCGAAGGGGCGAACGTGCAGGCGCTCATCGTGAAGCCGCCGATGTTCGACGCGACGAAGAAGTATCCCGGCATCGTGCTCATTCACGGCGGACCGCAGGGCGCGTGGGGCGACGGCTGGTCGTATCGCTGGAACCCGCAGATGTGGGCGGCGCGCGGCTACGTGATCCTGATGCCGAATCCGCGCGGCTCAACGGGCTATGGCCAGAAGTTCGTCGAGGATGTCTCCGGCGACTGGGGCGGCAAGCCTTACACCGACATCATGAACGGCGTCGACAAGTTCGCCGCCCTTCCCTACGTCGACGGCAATCGCCTCGGCGCCGCCGGCGCCTCCTACGGCGGCTACATGATCGACTGGATCCTCGGCCACACCGACCGCTTCAAGGCGCTCGTCTCACACGACGGCGTCTACAACCTGCCGGCGATGTACGGCACGACCGAAGAGCTCTGGTTCACCGAGTGGGAGTTCAAGGGCAATCCGTGGGACAACCCCGAGCTCTATCAGAAGTGGAGCCCGAGCAATTACGTGAAGAACTTCAAGACGCCGACGCTGGTCGTGCACGGCGAGCTCGACTTCCGCGTGCCGGTGTCACAGGGCTTCGAGCTCTTCACCGCGCTGCAGCGGCGCGGGATTCCTTCGAAGATGCTCTACTACCCCGATGAAGGGCACTGGGTGCTGAAGCCGCAGAATTCGAAGCTGTGGCATCAGACGGTGCTGGACTGGATGGATCAGTGGGTGAAGTGAGGTAGGACAACCTGGTGGGGTGCGGACGAGGCGTCCGCACTCCACAAGTTCTCCCTAACCTCTCGCTGCACCTGACGGCGCGGATGACGAGCCGCTCGGTGTGCCGCCTTCGCCGGGTCCAAGGGCCGGGCGGGCGACGGTGGAGGTGATACCGACGGCTTCTGCGTACTTGAGGTACGTGTCGATCGATGCGATGACGACGCGAGCCTCAACCGTGATCAGGTCGATACCGACGAGGGAGATGCGGACCCACGCGTCGACGACGATACCCTTGTCGAGAATTCGGTCGAGTACGTCGATCAGACTTGTGCCGCCTGGTGCGCGTTCGACAGCCATGGTCTACCTGCCTTTCCTCTCTGGCGCCTTGCCGGAAGCAGGCGCGTGTTCATTGAGCTTCATTTCCAGTTCTGCGATGCGGGCCTTGAGCGAGTCGTACTCCTCCGCGGGCGGGAGCGCGCGCGCGTCGCTCGAATAGAAGCGGTCGGCGCGCCACCAGTTGATCCCGATCGCCTCCGCCTTATCGATCGAGCAGATCACGAGCCGAAGCTGAATCGTCAGCAGCTCTACGTTCGCAAGAGAGACCTTGATGTCGCCCGCGACTACGAGGCCCTTGTCGAGGATCTTGTCGAGAATATCGACGAGACCCTGCGGCTGTCGTTGCTCGATCGGCATGGCGCGAAAGAATACCTTAAGTGCAGTGACGAGTGACTAGTGATCAGTGACGAGTAATCAGTGATGAGTGACTCCCTTTTACCCTTCACTCGTCACTCGTCACTCGTCACTCGTCACTCTTCAAACATCTTTACCGGGCCTAGCTTAAGGTTGAGGTCGGCATCGGATAGTCCGAACGTGCTCTTCAGTTCATTCATCTTTTCTTCGAGTTTCATCAGCGCCGCGCCGAGCCGCTCGATCTCCTCCTCGCTCAGATTGCCCGCGTCCATGCGTCGCAGCGCCTGCTTTTCGAGCAATCGGCGGATGAGCTCGATGATGGAAAGCACAAGCTTTGCCAAGCCGTTCTCGACAATTTCCGGATCGGCCGCGATCCGGTCCGGAATCATCGTGTCCGTGAAGGCGAGCTCCTCGCGCAGCCGCTCCGCATCGTTGGCGATGATCCGGTCACTCACCGAAGACCTCCAGAGGCCATGGCCCCGACAGCAGGAACGCGACCTGGGGAAATCGTTCCTTGAGCGCGATCCCGTTGTGCTTCACTTTCTCGACGTCGTCGCGCGCAACGAGCGCCGCGAGCTCCAGCGACTGGTTGTCGCGGTGCAGCCACCGCCCGTCCGCGAGCAGACGCTCCGCCTCCTCGCGAAACGACGGATCGATCGTCACCGCCTTCGTCGCAGCATGGAGCGCCCTGAGGTACTCCGCGCCGCTCGTGAAGTTCTGCCGCTGCGGCGTTTCGGCGTGCGTAGTGGCAACGACCTTCATCGTCATCTCCACCTGTCCCCGGTGCTTCTCGAGCAGCTCGCGCCAGCGCGCGAAATGGGGCGCGCACTTCGCCGCCACCTCGTCGCGCGACGTGATCACGAATCCATAGCGGATCGCGATGAACGTCGCGCGATCGAGCAGCGCCGCGCGCAGGCGGGCAACGCGCAGCAACAGCTCGCGGTCTCCGGCCGGCTGTTCGTCGGGAATCGCGAGTCCGGAGAGAAAGAGCTCACCCGCGGCGATCGGCTCCGCCGGCGATTCGATGTCGTCGCGCAGGAGATGAGCCCCGATGACGACCCACTTCATTTCCTGCCTGTCCGGATGATCGCATCCACGTTGGCCAGAACGATGTTGAGACCGAGGTAGAGGAGATCGACGTCGCCGATGGAGATGACGGCGTCTCCGGCGATCACGACTCCGCGGTCGAGCAGGTGATCGAGCGTTTCCAGCAGCGAGAGCTCTTCGAGATCTTCAGGCATTCGCGAATGTGTAAGGTGGCCACGGTCCGGTGAGTGCGAGCGTCACGCCTTCGTTGTCGTAGCGCGGCACGAGCTCGGCGAGGAGCTCCTGCAGCTTCGATTCCTCGTCGCGATTGAGCAGCACGTTGATCTGCGGGAACGCACCTTCGCGATCGAGGCGCGACTCGGCCACAGTGTCGCAGGAGAGCTTCTCGAGCACGGCGCGCTCGATCTCGCTGACGACCTGCTGCTCGGCGTCGCGCGACGCGCGCTTCTTCTCCTCGTCGAGCTTCTTCTTCAGGAGGAACCCGCGGCCGGGGCTGGCGCTCTCGATCTGCGAGGAGAGCTCGCGCAGGGAATCGATCCGCTGCACGAGCGCCTCGCTGAACTTCGCCGCATCGAATTCGATGCGAAGCGTCCATTCGCACTTGCCCTCGAGCCGCCCCAGCGTTTTCTGCAGCAGCTCACGATGCTCGTGCAGATATTGATTGAGCGCCTCTTCCGAACTGAAGAGGGTGAAGGCGCGCAGCGGAATGATCGTCGTCTGCTTCATCAATGCCGCTGCGGCGGCCTGATGGCGGTAACCGATCGCGCCGAGCCATTCGAGATCGCCGGCGCGGCGGTCGATCGCCTCCTGCGAGAGCTCTTCTTCGGCAACCTTCGTGAAGACCGCGAAGAGGCCATCGTGGCCGGCTGTGTCGAAACGGCCCGCCGGATCGATCGGCTCGCAGTCCGGAGTCACGGCGTCGCGCGTGATCGCGTAGACGTAGAGGATCACGGCCACGATTGTAACGTCCGCAGCTCTTCGAGAGACGTCACCGGGTGATCGCGCCGCTCGATCCGCATCGCATCAGGCAATTGCGCCAGCAGCTCCTCTTCGAATTTCCGCATCGACTGATCGGACTTGCAGTCACTGTCCGGCGTCACATAGTTCGCGATGATGCCGCCGATGCGAATGTCGCGCGCAGCCAGCTCGGAGGCCAGCCGCAGCGTCTCGCTGACCACCGCGCTCTCGGGACGCGTCACGAGCATCACGCTCGCATCGCGGTGCAGCGTCTCTTCCACGAGCTTCAGCGCCTTCGATGCGTTCACGAGCTCTTCTCCCAGCGAGCCGGGCGGAATGAGATCGCGATAGCGAAGCAGAATGCGCATGAATTCGCGCACCCACTCCCCGGCGCTCTTCGGCAGATCGAGCAGGCGGAGGAAGTGTCCTGTGGGCGCTGTATCGACGACGATGCCCTTGATCGTCGCGTCACCGAGCAGATCCGCGAGGCGCGTGATCGCGAAGAGCTCGTCGGCGCCGGGCGGTGCGATCTCGATCAGCTTCTGCAGGGCGTCCGTGTCGTAGGCGATGGAGAGCCCCTTCGGTGTGATCGCGTTGACCGCGTTCTCGATCTCGTTGCCCATCGAGTCGCGGAACTGCCGCCACTTCGCTTTCGTGTCGATGATCTCGACGGTGAGATTTTCAGGAGGCTTCTCGCTGGCGAACACGTCACGCAGAGAGTGGGCGGGATCGACGGAGATGATGACGTAGTGCAGCTCCGGGTTAGACGTTGCGAGGTGGAGCGCGTAGGACGAGGAGAGGGTTGTTTTGCCGACTCCGCCTTTGCCTGCGAAGAAGGTGATGCGCGGCCCCTCACCCCTGGCCCCTCTCCCCGCTTGCGGGGAGAGGGGGACGGTGGTTGGGACTGCGGGTGAGATGGGGGCAGCCGGGGGGGAGAAGGGGAAGGGGACTACGCGAGGGAACGCCTTCATCGCTTCGGCATCCCGTCTCCGCTGCTCCTCGCACTTCGCGCAGTGGCAGCTCTCCGGCACCGTCCTGTTCAGCACGACGAACGGCACATCGATCTCCATCTCCGCCACGAGCCGCTTCGTCTGCTCCACGACCCACGGCTCCGAGAGCATCACCGGAATGAATGCCGCGCGCTCCGGATCGGTCAGCAGGGCATGCCGCCGCTCCGCCTGGGCCGTGAACTCCGCGATGAAGGCATCCATCGCATCGCGGACATCGCGCCGCGTCAACTGGCGCACGAGGCTGCGATGCTTCTCCTGCATCGCATCGAGTGCCTCGCCGATCTGTTGAAAGTGCACCGCCGACGACAGCATGCGCAGCGTGTGTCCCGTCGGCGCCGTATCGACGACGATCAGCGCGTCGCTCTGTTCTTCGGCGAGCTCGCCGATGCGCATCCACGCCATCAACTCATCCACACCGGGCAGCGAGAGCTCGAAGAATCGCCGCAGCTCCTCGCGATCGAGATACGTGCCGCGGTCGCCGATCTCGAGAAACGCGTCGAGATTCTTCTTCAGAAACTCCGACCAGAGATCGCCGGCACGGAAGTCCTCATTCGCCGGATCGGACGAAAAGCGGATGACGCGCCGTGATGCAGCGAAGTGTTGGGCTGCGACGCCCGACAGCGTCGTCTTACCGACGCCCCCCTTGCCGCCGAAGAGAATCACACGCCGCGCGGAGATCGTGTCGAGCGCGGACTCGAACGGCGTCATCGGCCGTATCCGGTGTAGATCCCGATGCCGGAGTCTTCGTCCTCGCCGGCCGCCGCGCGCTGCTCACGCGCGATCGCCTCGCGCCGCGCACGAATGTCGCGCAGCGCCTGAAACACGACCGCCTCTTCCTTCGTGTAATCCTCTTCGCTGATCTCGCCCAGCTCGAGCATCATCTGCAGCTCGATCAACCGCTCCTTCCACGGCTGATCGTTCAGCAGCTCTTCGTCCGCCATCTTCTGAATCGTCGACATGATCCAGCGCACGCCGGCGACGGGAGCCTTGAAGGGTGCGAGGAGGATGTCGTCGAGGATAAAGGCCATGGTTGCGCGGGCTCGCGGGCTCGCGGGCTCGGCGGGGTGGGTGGGACCACGCGCCCGCGCGCCCGCGAAACCGTGCGCCTATCTCTCCGCCCTCTCCAATTTCAGCCGGATGTTCACGAAGTTGTACGGCGGCCAGGGGCCTGTGTAGAGGAACGACAGTTTGTTCTCGTACTTCTTGGCGATGTCCGAGATCTGGTCGTCGAAGATCTTCGTCTTCTCGCGGTCGACGAGGAACGCGGCGTTCATGATCATCTTGTCGCCGATCGGCTTGTTCGACCGCGACGCGATCGCCGCATCGCGCAACGCCTCATAGATCTCGCTCACGTACGCATCGGCCTTCGCCTGCAGCGCCGACTCGACGACGCGCCCGAGTTGCATGCGCGAGAAGTACGTCGAGGTCGTCGTGTTCGACGCGATCTCTTCCTTCAACCGCCGGATCTCCTCGCTGTCGCTCTCGATCTCGCGCACGACCTGGTCCTTGTCCCAGTTCACCTTGAGACCGAACTCGATCTTGCCATCCATCTTCTGCAGCACGTCGCTCAGCGCGTCGTACGTCCCTTTGAGAAACGCGCGAATGTCGTCCTCTGTGCGGAACACGGTGCCGAAGCTCATGGGAAGAACGGTGAAGTCCTTCATGACGAGCTCATTCACATGTTCATGTGCGAGCGCGTTCTCCCGCGTCGGATCGAAGACGATCAACTGGCAGTTCGAGACGACGGCGGCGAACTCGTTGAAGTGCACCGTGTAGACATGATCGCCACGGCCGCCGATGCCGACCGGACCGAAGTCGCGCGGTGCATCGGTTCTGATGATGCAGTAGACGTATCGTCCCTGTTCAGTATCCTGCTGTGCGGACTGCTCATCGTCGACCATGTCTGTTCCTCGGAATTCAAAATATACCACCCGCAAACTCGAGCGCTGGTTCACGGCGAACCAGCGGCAACTACCCTGGCGTGAGCGATATGACCCGTACCACGTCTGGGTATCCGAGGTGATGCTCCAGCAGACGAGGATGGAGGTGGTCCTCGGATACTACGAACGATTTCTGGCGAGATTTCCCACAATCAAACTCCTTGCCAGCTCATCCGTAGAGGAGGTTCTCGCTGCCTGGTCCGGACTCGGTTACTACCGCCGCGCGAGGATGCTGCACGAGGGAGCGAAGGCCGTCGCCGCGCGGGGAGCGATTCCGC
Organism: Acidobacteriota bacterium; assembly: GCA_021325515.1. Lineage (GTDB taxonomy): Bacteria > Acidobacteriota > Thermoanaerobaculia > Gp7-AA8 > Gp7-AA8 > JAJPHC01. The sequence continues at coordinate 104,348 of JAJPHC010000013.1, read as the reverse complement.
ACACCGTCGACGAACTGATGTCGATTCCCGGAATCGGCCGCTACACCGCCGGCGCGATCGCATCGATCGCGTTTCAGCAGCGGGCAGCGATCGTCGACGGAAACATCGCGCGCGTGATCGCCCGGCTCGAAGCCATCGAGTCGCCGCTGGGATCACCGGCCCTGATGCGCGAGGTCTGGTCGCACGCGGAAACCCTCGTCGCGGCTTGCGAGGATCCGCGCACGTTGAATCAGTCGCTCATGGAGCTGGGCGCGCTCGTCTGCACGCCGAGGAATCCTCGATGCGGAGATTGCCCGGTCCGCGGACAATGCCGCGCGTTCGCGGAAAACAGAACGTCTGAGCTGCCGCGGCCGAAGGAGAAGCGGACGACGCGCGAGCTGCACATCCCGCTGTACGTCGTTGTCGATCATCGCGGCCGCGTTCTGATGCGGCGCGAGCATGGACCGTTGATGTCCGCAATGCTGCATCTGCCTCATGGCAACTCGCTGCTGCTTCCGCAGGCGGAGCTCGACGTGCAGACCGGACGCGCGCTCGGCACTTTCCGGCATACCGTCACGAATCGGCGGATCGAGTTCGCAGTCTTCGAAGCGGAGCTCTCCGCGACCATCGCCGACGACAGCCAGTACGAGTGGATCGATGTCACAAAACTGCGAACGGTCGCGCATCCGTCCTACGTCGCCAAAGCGTTGAAATTGAGCGGTCGCTTCGGCATGTTCGGCTCGACATGACGAAAAACGCACTGCTCGCTGCCGCTTTGCTGATTTCTGCTGCCCCGCTGTTTGCGGACGGACCGGCTGCCGCCCGCACCTTCACTCTCACCGACGACGGCAAAAACTACGCGACGTTCGAGTCCGAAGCGACTCTGGAAACGATCAAGGGAACGACGACGAAAGTCTCCGGCACCGTCGTGGCCGATCCCGCGAGCCCTTCGACCGCCTCGGCGACGATCAACGTCGAGCTCTCGGGACTCGACACCGGCATCTCGATGCGCAACGAACATCTGCGCGGTCCGAAGTTCCTCGATGTCGAGAAGTTCCCGACGGCGACGTTTAAGACGACCTCCGTCACGGCTCCGAAGACGATCGGGCCGAATCAACCGACCGAAGTGACGCTCACCGGCGACTTCACACTCCACGGCGTGACGAAGCGCATCAGCGTTCCTGCGCGCGTCGTGTTCATCCCGGAAAATGAATTGACGAAAGGCTCGCGCGGCCCGGGAGACTGGATCCATGGCTCCGTCACCTTCCCGATCAAACTAACCGACTACAGCATCACCGTTCCCGAGAAGCTGATGATGAAGGTCGCGAACGAAGTGAACGTGAAGGTGGATTTCTTCGCCGTCGCGAAGTGAGATGGGACTATGGGACGGATAGGACCTATGGGACCTATAGGAAGTTGACGCAAGCCACCCATAGGTCTCATAGGTCTCATAGGTCCCATAGTCCCATCCGTTAGAATTGCCGCCATGCGCGGGCGTGTGGCGGCACTCACTCTTCTCCTTCTTTTTTCGCTTTCGGCCCGTCCGCAATGCACTCTCGCGCCGGTCTACAGCGCGCCGTTTCGCAGCTCCATTCTCGATCTCGCGGCCGACAACGCGAGCAATGATCTCTGGGCGGCGACCTCGTATGGCGTCTCGCTCTACGATCGCAGCGCCGATCCTCCGCGGCTCGTCGCCTCGCTTCCCATCGCAGGCACGACGAAGATCATCCGCCTGGCGAACGGAATCGCGTATGCCGGCAGCGGCTCGACGATCGCCTTCATTCGGAAGACAGGCAGCACGCTGCAGGTGTTCCGGACGATCGACGCCGGCGGAACCGTCAACGACCTCGTCGTAACGCCGCTCTCGATCTTCGCCGCGACATCGAACGGCCTGCAGCAGATCGATCTGCTCAGCTTCGCGAAACAGACGATTCCGACGTCGGCCAGCAATGTCCAGTCGCTTGCGTATGACAACGTGCAGACGCTGTACGCAGCGGACGGCGACAGCAGCGTGGAGAAGTTCACGATCGGCGGGCCGATCGTGCAGTCGACCGGGACGCTCATCGCGGTACCGAGCTCGCAGATCGTCCGGCTCAACAACGGCCGCATCTACGTTTCCGATCGCCTGCAGTCGACCGCGATCTTCACCGAGGCGGGGACGAAGCTGATCACGGTGAACGCGCCGTTCACTGCGCTGGCGCCGCAATCCGGCGACGTCGTATGGATCGGGACGAACGACACGCGCGTACACGCCGTCGACTTCTCCACCGCCGGCACACCGGTCGAAGTGTTCGAGCAGTCGATCCCGGCGTCGGGAGGCTCGATCAATCGCATCTCGTCGGTGATCCGCGCAGGCAATCGCCTCTACGCAGGCGGCGGGGACCTCGGCCTGCTGACGTGGGACATCACCGGATTCGGATCACCGTTCCCGATCCACAGCTACAACGACGCGGCGACGACGTCGATCGTCGCGCACAACGACGCCATCTACGTCTCGCGCGCAACGGCGATCTATGAATACAAGATCAGCAGCTCGGGCGGGTTGACGGAGGCGCGGCACTGGGACAACCGCACTCACACCGTCTGGGATGCGTCGCCGAACGGACTGCTGCTGACGACGACCGGCACGACTGCGATCATCTGGGCGATCGACGCCATCACGCCCTCGGCGCTCTACACGATCTCCCTCGGAGTCTCGCCCAACGCCGCGGTGATGAGCGGCACGAGCCTCTACGTTCTCAGCAGCAGGGCGTTGTTCACGACCGACTTCACCGCGTCGCCGCCCGTCGTGACTCAGATCAACCTTCAGGGGATGAAGCCATCGTGGATGGCTCGCGCAGGCAACTCGATCGCGCTCGCCGAAGAGACGGCGAACGGAACGACCGTCGTGAGACTCCTGACGAACGGCGTCCTCGGCGCGCCGGTGGAGATTGCGGGCGTGCCGCCGGCGGGCATCGCGGCGCAAGGCTCGACCGTGGCGCTCTTCACCTACCTCGGCCTCACCCTCATCGACTTCAGCCAGTCGCCGGCGAGCATCTCGCTGATCCCCGGCTCGACGAGCTCCGTCGCGCTGCCGCAGGACCTCGCCTTCAATGGCTCGACGCTGCTGGAGATGACCGACACATCGGTCCTCGCCTGGAACACCGCGACGCGCACGCTGCTGCGCAAATTCTTCGTCCCGGCGCAGCCGGTCGCGATTCACGGCGGCGATGATCCCCAACGATCGATTGCAGCAGTGGCCACGGCATCGGGAGAGGCGTTGATCACATTGAGCTCGCCAACGCCGTCCCCTTCGCTTTTCGCGTCGTACTCCGGCAACTCGTATTACAAGAAGGCTTCGGTCGCCGGCAGACGGATGCTGCTCTTCGACGGACGTGCGGCGGATATCTTCGAGACCACGGCGGAGCCCCGCTGGAGCGGATCGATCCGCGCCGGAGGGCTGCTCGACGTCGCCGCGGCGGAGAGTGCGCTGTACTCGCTCACGAGCGGCGGCACCGTCACGCGGCATTCGCTCGACGGAACGCCGCTGGCGGTGACGACCGTGAGCGAAGGGAGCGATTCGATCCCTCTCTCGATCCGCACCGTCGCCGGAGCGCCATGGATTTCGCTCTCGCTCGGCTGCCTAACCACCGGCTGCACCAAGAAAACGTACGTGCTCGATCCGAAATCACTCGCCGTGACGGCCACGATGACCGGCGGCATCACCGACGTCGCGTGGGGCGGAAGCACCGCCTACGCGCTGACCGACATGCCGGCCGAGATCCGCGTGATCGACGTGACAAACCCCAACCTGCCGGGAATCCTCCGCTCGCGCACCGTGGAAGGAGCGGCGCCGGCGACATCGATCGCGCAATCGGGCGGAACGATCTACGTGATCGCCGACAAGCTCTACGCTTACAGCGAGACCTCGCTGACGGGCAGCAGCCAGGCGCTCCCCTTCGCTTCTGATCCTGCGGCGCAGATCCGCGCGGCCGGCAACTGCGGCATCATGGCCGGCCGCACGTTCGGGCCGCTCCTCTACTCGCTGCCTGCGTTCTCCTCGCAGCCGGCGCAAGCGGTGCCCGCACCGGTTCAGTCCTTCACCGCGCAGAACGGAATGGTGTTCATTGTCACCGATGACTCGCTGGAGATATGGTCAGCTACGGCGCTGACCTCGCCAGCGAGGCGCCGGACGGTACGATGAAAATCAAGCTCAACTGCGACGACCACGCCTATCGCATCACGCTCAGCGATCCGCCGCTGCACATCCTCGACATCGACATGCTGGGTGAGCTGCGCGATGCGCTGGCCAGCGTGAAGAACGACCGCCACTGCCTGATCATCGACGCCGAGGGAGAAAAGGCGTTCTCCGCCGGGGCGAGCGTGCAGGATCACATCGGCGATCGCGTCATCGAGATGCTGCGGCGCTTTCACGACTGTTTCCGGATGCTCTCCCGTCTCCAGCTCACCACCGTCGCTCTGGTGCGTGGTGCAGCGCTTGGTGGGGGATGCGAGCTGGCGATGGGCTGCGATTTCATTCTCGCCTCCGACCGCGCCCGCTTCGGCCAGCCCGAGATCAACCTCGGCGTCTTCCCTCCGGTCGCCGCCTGGCAGCTCTCGCATCACGTCGCGGAACGGCGCGGGCTCGAGCTGCTGCTCACCGGCGACGCCGTCGACGCCGCGTCCGCCGAGCGCCTCGGCCTGATCAACGCGGTCTTCCCGGTCGCCGAGTTCGACGCGAAAGCGAATGAATGGCTCACACGGCTTTATCGCCACAGCGCGTCCTCGCTCCGCTTCGCAAAACGGGCGTTCCGGCTCGCGCAGAATGCGAATTTCGAAGAACGCCTCGCGGAAATCGAGAAGCTCTACCTCGATGAGCTGATGAAGACCCGGGATGCGAACGAAGGCCTGGCAGCCTTCATCGAGAAACGCAAGCCGGTGTGGGCCTCCTGATCACAAACTGAGCCGCGACCGGGCGGGACGCCCGCTCGCTGCAGACGGGACGTCCGCGCTCCTACTCCTTCTGTTCGTCGAAGGTGACCGTCGTATTCGGGTCTAGCTTGACGATCATCTTGCCCGAAGGCTGGGAGAGCGTCTGGAACGTGGCGATGACCACGACACCTGAGGTCTTGCCATCGCAGCCGACAGGCATCGGGCGAACCACTTTCAGCTCGCCGAACTGGCGGGCGATGGTCTTTCCCTTGTCGTCCACCCACTCGAGCGGCGGCGCGCTCTTGGCCGTGATGGCCTTGGCGAGATCCTGCGCCTCCTGGAAGGTCAGCTTACCGGTCAGCAGGGTGACGATCTGCTTGGCCGCACCTTCGCTGCGGCTGAGGAACTTGTTCACACAGACAGCAGCCGATGCGGGCAACGAGACAGCAGCCGCGACAAGCGCGAAGACAGCGATACGGTGAACGAGCTTCATGGTCTTCCCCGACTATTTTGGACCTGTACTGATCAATTAGAACCCGATTTATGACATCTGTCATCCCACTGTCCTGACTTCGTGCAGCAGCGCCTGCCAGGCGACATCCGTACGATTCGGTATCATGCACGCCACCCGACTACGCGTCCCAAAGGAAGAATCGATGTCCGACGCAGAGAGCCGGCGCGCCGATCTCAGCGCGCTGCGCATCCACCGAGATGAAGAAAAAGCTCCCGCAAGCGGTCCGAAGATCGGCCGCATCGCGGTGTGGATCATCGTTTTGATCGCGGCTGGCTATGCCGGCTGGATCGCCTATCAGAAGTGGATCCTGCCGCGGAACGCTCCCCCCGTCGAAACACTCGTGGCCAAACCGAGTGTCAATGTCGCGAATCCGCCGCTCCTCACGGCAAGCGGATATCTCGTCGCAAGCCGCACCGCCAAGATCACGCCGAAGATCTCCGGAAAAGTCGTACGGCTCAACGTCGACACCGGCGTGAACGTGAAGAAAGGCGATGTCATCGCCGTGCTGGAGAGCACCAACGTTCAGGCGCAGCTCGACGAAGCGAACGCGGCGCTCAGTGAAGCGCAGCGCGAGTACGCACGGCAGTCCGCGCTCTGGAAGCAGGGCGTCACGAGCCGCGCGCTCCTCGACGCCGCGGAATCCCAACTCAAGGCTGCACGCGCCCGCGTCGACCAGGTGCGCATCAACATGGGCGACATGGTCATCCGCGCTCCGTTCGACGGAACCGTCGCTGCGAAGAGCACGGAGGTCGGCGAAGTCATCTCGTCGGTGATGATGGGGCAGGTCGCAGGCACGCTGCCCAGCGGCGCGATCTGCACGCTGGTCGATCTGAAGACGATCGAAGTCGAAGCGGACGTCAACGAATCCAACATCGGGCAGCTTCGCCAGGGCCAGCCGGCGGAAGTCAGCGTCGACGCCTTCCCCGGCCGCAAGTGGAAAGGCGTGCTGCGCCAGATCATCCCCACCGCCGATCGCGCCAAGGCGATCGTGAAGGTGAAGGTCTCGATCATCAATCCCGATGCGCCGCTCCTTCCGGAGATGGCGGCCAACGTCTCGTTCCTCCAGACGGAGCGAACGAGCGCCGAACTGAAGGAGCCGCCGAAGCTGTGGCTCTCGCCGTCCAACATCGTCGACGGAAAAGTCGCGGTCGTCGATGCGACCAGACACGTGCACTTCGTGAAGGTCGGCACCGGCGAAGTACGCGATGGCCGCATCGAAGTAACGAGCGGCCTGAAGGAAGGCGATCGCATCGTCACCAGCCAGCTCGAACAACTCAAAGAAGGTCAGCTCGTCAAGCTGACGGAGGAATGAATTCCATGGCACTCGTCGAAGTGAAAGAAGTCCACAAGGTCTACAAGCGCGACTCGTTCGAAGTGCCGGTGTTGAACGGCATCTCGCTCTCGGTCGGTGAAGGAGATTTCCTCGCGTTGATGGGCCCGTCCGGCTCCGGCAAGACGACGCTGCTGAATCTCATCGCCGGCATCGACCGGCCGACGCGCGGCACGATCGCCGTCGATGGCCGCGAGATCTCGAATTTCAGCGAGACCGCACTCGCCGGCTGGCGTGCGCGCCACATCGGCTTCATTTTCCAGATGTACAACCTGATCCCGGTGCTCAACGCATTCGAGAACGTCGAACTGCCGCTGCTGCTGACGAAACTCTCGAAGAAGGAGCGTCGCGAGCATGTCGAGACCGCGCTGCGAATCGTCGGCCTCGCCGACCGGATGAAGCACTATCCGCGGCAGCTCTCCGGCGGTCAGGAGCAGCGCGTGGCCATCGCCCGCGCGATCGTCACCGATCCGTCGATCCTCGTCGCCGACGAGCCGACCGGTGATCTCGATGCGAAGAACGCCGCGGAAACGCTCGACCTGCTGCAGCATCTCAACACCGACTTCAAGAAGACGATCGTGATGGTCACGCACGATCCGAAAGCCGCCGGCTTCGCGCGGCGTACGCTGCACCTCGAGAAGGGGCAGATCATCGAAGACACCGCGAACGGAGCGCGTGCACAGGCATGAAGTACTTCAAGCTGATCCGCCGCAATCTCTTCCGCAACCGCCTCCGTTCGATGATGACGCTGGCGCTCATTGCCGTGATCTTCTTCTTCGTGGCGACGCTGCTCTCGATTCTCGAGCTGTTCAATCGATTCGAAGATCAGGGTCAGGGGACGAATCGCCTCGTCGTGCAGTCCTCCATCTCACTCGCCAATCCGCTGCCCTACGCCTATGAACAGAAGATCCGCGAAGTTCCCGGCGTGGCCGACGTCTGCAAGCTGCAGTGGATCGGTGCGTACTACAAGGAGAAGAAGAACTTCTTCGCGAATTTCGCCGTCGATCAGGACCGGATGGAATCGGTCTTCGCCGATTACAGGATCGATCCGAAGCAGATGGCGGACTTCAAGGCCGACCGCCAGGGCTGCATCGTCGGCACCGATCTCGTGAAGCGCTACGGCTGGAAGATCGGCGACCGCATCACGCTCAAGCGCCAGATCTTCCCCTATGACCCGGAGCTGACCATTCGCGGCATCTACGAACATCCGGTGAACACTGCCGCGCTCTACTACCACATGAGCTACCACAACGAAGCGATCCCTCCGATGATGAAGGATCACGTCAACACGTTCTGGCTGAGCGTGAAGGATCCGTCGAAAAACGCGGCGATCAGCCAGCAGATCGACGCGATGTTCAAGAACAGCGAGTTCCCGACCGAGACCGTGACCGAGAAGCAGTTCCAGGCCTCGTTCATGGCGATGATGGGCAACATCAAGCTGCTGTTCGGCAGCATCTCGACCTGCGCGGTATTCATGGTCATTCTGCTGGCGGCGATCACCATGAGCATGTCGGCCCGCGAACGAGTCACGGAGATCGCGGTGCTGAAGGCGATCGGCTTCGAAAAAGGGCTGGTGATGACGCTGATGCTGACGGAGTTCTCGCTGCTCACCTTCGCCGGCGGCGCGCTCGGCGTCCTCGGCGCGAAGCTCATTTACATGGTCGTCCCGATGGGAAAAGTGACGCAGGGATTCCTCGTCGGATTCCAGATTTTCCCGATGACGGCCCTGCTGGCCCTCGGTTCGTCGATTCTCGTTGGCCTGATTGCCGGCGGATTGCCTGCGATCAACGCCACGAAAATGAGCGTCGTCGACGGGCTCCGCCGCGTGGTGTAACGAAAGGTTAGATCATGAACTATCTCATTTACGCCGGCGCCGGAGCTCTTCTGTTGATGGGGCTCTTCTCGCTGCGCCGCATTCCCTTCTCCTACATCCTCGGCAACATCACGGCGCGCAAGGTGTCGGTCGGCATGTCGGTCCTCGGCATCGGCGTCGTCATCGCCGTCATGTTGTCGATGAAGGCGCTCGATCACGGCGTCGAGCTCGCGACGCAATCCAACGCGTCGAAGGATGTCCTCATGGTGATGCGCGAAGGAGCGGAAGCGGAGATCTCGAGCTGGGTGAATCGCGAACAGGTCGAGATCATGCGCACCATGCCCGGGATCGCCAAAGACTCGCATGGCGAGCCGCTCGTGTCTCCCGAACTGACCATCCTCTTCAAGCTGCCGCGCGAAGGAGCGCCGAAGGGATCGAACGTGCTCGTGCGCGGTGTGACCCCCGCCGCGTTCGCGATCCGTCCCTATGTGAAGATCGTCGAAGGGCGCATGTTCCATCCGTCGTCGAACGAACTGCTCGTCTCGAAGCGGATCAGCCAGCGATTCAATCTGCACGTCGGCGAGACGTTCACCTTCGGCCCGAACACCTGGTCGATCGCCGGCGCGTTCGAAGCGAACAACACCGCCTACGACTCCGAGATCTGGGCCGACGAAGTCTTCCTCGGTCAGGCTCGCAAGCGCGATCAGTACTCGTCCGTCTTCATCCTCCCCACGGACAAGACAGCCGCCCAAACGCTTCGCGCGCAGATCAAGGACGACAACCGGCTGAAGCTGCAGGTCCGCACCGAGCACCAGTACTACACCGATCAGATGAACGGCCTGCTCGGCATCAAGATCCTGGTTGCGATCGTCGCCTTCTTCATGATCTTCGGCGCAGTCCTCGGCACGATGAACACGATGTTCTCGGCGATCGCGCCGCGGCAGCGCGAGCTCGCCACGCTGCGCGCACTCGGATTCAATCGCCGCACGATCATCGGGGCGGTCGTGCTCGAGAGCGCGCTCATCGCACTCGCGGGCGGGGCCGTCGGGTTCCTGCTGTCGCTGCCGGTGAACGGCCTCTCCAGCGGCACCGTGAACTGGTCGACGTTCTCGGAGCTGGCGTTCACGTTCCGCGTCGATGGAGTCGTCGCGCGCTTCGGCTTCACAGTCGCGCTGGTCGCCGGCATCTATGGCGGCGCGATCCCCGCAATTCGCGCCGCGCGGAAGCCGATCACGACAGCGCTGCGCGAGATCTAAGGCCGCACATCGTGACAACGGAGCACTGCTGCCTCGACGGCAGCAGCTCGCGGACGAGGGCGTCCGCGCCCCACTGATCCCAACGGAGCACTGCTGCCTCGACGGCAGCAGCTCGCGGACGAGGACGTCCGCGCCCCACTGATCCCAACGGAGCACTGCTGCCTCGACGGCAGCAGCTCGCGGACGAGGACGTCCGCGCCCCACTGATCCCCAACGGAGCACTGCTGCCTCGACGGCAGCAGCTCGCGGACGAGGGCGTCCGCGCTCCACCTCGCGGTTACTTCCGCGGGCGGCGCGACCAGTGAATGTCGATCACCGGCTTCGGCGGCTCGATCGTCTTCACGGCTCCGGCGAGAGGCTCGCGCGTGACGTGGCCGCCGGCGTACACGATTCCGAACGGCCTGGCGTATCCGAAGACGAAGGCGATGCCGCCGATGAGAATCGCAGTCGCGAACGGAAGCGCTGCCGCGGCTTCCTTCATCTCGACGTCGCGCATCGTCTCCAGCAAACGGCTCGGCTTCCTGATGAGATTCGCGAAGAGCGTCACGATCGCGAGTCCCGCCGCTGCATAGACGCCCCACATGTAGCGGATGCCGTAGGACGCACCGCCGATCAGCGCAAGCCCCGGCGCCACACGCAGAAACCACATCGCGACGCGCTGCAACGGAGAGTTGAGATCGTGGTAGCCGCCGAGGAGGGTGATGGCATTCCATTCGCCGGCCGTGCAGATGATGGCGGCGAGAACGGGAGCGGCGTAGAGCAGCGGATCGATCGACTCCCAGCCTCGAAACGGAAAGAGTGCCGCACCGAACGCGGCAAGCGTCTGGCCGAGGGTGACTGCCCAGAGGCGGCTCGCGATCGACTGGCGCGCGGGCCACAGATATGCGGCGACGAGCGACACGATCAGCAGGCCTCCGGTCGCGATGAAGAACGCAGCCCTGAAGTCGTACGCCTTCACGATGCGCGGCAGGTTCTGCTTGAGCGTCATCCACGGCGCCGCGTAGAGAATCCAGACGTCCGGCATTCCGGGCGCAGCGCGCATGACGGCGATGTCCGCAACCGAAACGATCGCATTCGTGAGCGTCACACCGAACAGGAACTGGCAGAGACTGACCAGCGCGATTCGCCAGCGGCTGGGCTTCGGCCGATAGCGCGCATCGAAGTTCGCGTACATCGGCCTGATCGTACTATCGTTGCCGCGTGCGAAGAATTCTGCTTGCGTTCCTTCTGCTTTCCGCCGCCGCCTGCAAGCCGGGCGTCACGCAATGCACGCAACTGTTGGGCGAAGGCCCGGACGGCGAGGTGCCCCAGAACGTGACCGTCACGACCACGCCGGCCGGGACAGCCGGTTGCCGCGCGACATTCGCTTCGGTGCCGGTGATCGTGGAGGCGAATCGGCGAGGCCTGCACTGGGAGCGGGGCCGCATCTGGGTCGCGGAAAAAGAGACGACCGAGGCGTCGTTTCGCGATGCGCTGCGCGAAGAGAAGATCCGGATGAAAGTCCGCGACGCCGGCGATCGCATCCGCAGCGCGGTCCGCGGTCTCGTCCGCGGACTGAGCGATTCGCCGACGAGCAAGTAGCCATCGAGAAACTCCTGCGCCGTTTCGACGTATCGATATGATGACGTCGATGCCCGACTCTTCGCCTGCTCCGCGGCGACGATTCCCCCTCGCACTGATCGTGTGGCTGAGCGGGATCGTCGCGATCATCGCTCTCGATCAGATCGAGGGGATGCTGACTGCCGCGCACATGGGCACCGGTCCCCTCGGCTTCTTCTCGTTCCTCGCGTGGTTCGTCGTCTGTGCGCTGACGATCTACGGCATTGCGATCGTGATCCGCTGGATCCTCCGGCGGCTCTTCTGGACCGTCGGCCGGCGTCTCTTCCTCAGCTACTTCATGATCGGCCTGATGCCGTTCGTGGTGTTCGCGATCCTGCTCGTTTTCATTCTGTACATCATCGCCGGCATCGGCAGTCAGGCCACCTTCAAAGCAGAGCGGCAGGCGAGCATCGGGCAGCTCGAAGCGATGAGTCTCGAATATGCGCTGCAGAACAACGTTCCGCGCGATGTCGAGCTCTACGACTCCGTGCAGCCGTCGGGAAAGAAGATCCCCGAATGGCTGCAGGACAACAACTTCAGCGGGCTTGTGCTTCGCGGCGAACAGGCGCTGATGGTCGTCGCGCGCGCATATCCGCTCGCCAGCGGCAGCATGCGAACGATCGTCCTCGCACAGCCGCTCGACGAGGCGTGGGCGTCGCAACTGAAGGAACGCAACGGGATGGTGGCCATCCAGACCCTCGCCTCGCGCGAAGGCCAGAACCTGAATTTCAAGACGGGCAGAAACAAGGACGACGAGGACGAGCGCGTGAGCGGATTCTTCCGCTCCGCCTTCGCCATCGACCGCGTCATCTTCTATGACATCACCGAGAAGAGCGGCCTGAACGAGTGGAGCACAGGCAACCGCGCCGACCGCCGCCTCGTCACCGTCATCTCCACGCCCTTCTCGACCGTCGTCCAGTTCTATCTCGGCGGTGCGACGAACAACGCGATCATGCGCGTGATCTTCAAAGTCCTCCTCGGGCTGACGACGCTGCTGATGATCGTCTACTTCTTCGCGTCGGCATTCGCTGCGATGCTGATCTTCTCCATCTCGCGAGCCGTGAACCGCATCGAAAAGGGCACCAAGGCCGTGGAGCGGGGCGACTTCTCCTACCGCATCAACATGAAGCCGCACAACCAGCTCGGCGAGATGGCCCAATCATTCGACCGGATGACCGAGTCGATCGCATCGCTGCTCGTCACGGTCGCGGAGAAAGAGCGCCTGCAGAGCGAGATTGAAATCGCGGCGACGATTCAGCGCAACCTCCTGCCGAAGGAAGGGCCGCAGTTCCGCGGCGTTTCGTTCTCCGCGCACTTCGAGCCGACCGCGTCGATCGGCGGCGATTACTACGACGTCTTCAATCTCGACAAGTCGCGGCTCGCGGTAGCGATCGGCGATGTCTCCGGCCACGGCCTCTCGACCGGCCTCGTGATGGCGATGGTGAAGGCCGCGATCACGACGCTCGTCGAAGAAGGCGCGGAGGAGACCTCGCTGTTCAATCGCCTGAATGAGCTCGTCTATCGCTCGACCGAGCGCCGCGCGTTCATGACGCTCGCGTTCACGATCTTCGATCTCGAGCATGGAACGATCCGCCACACGAACGCGGGCCATCTCTACCCCTACGTGTTGCGCAAGGGCTCGTCGCTGGTGTCGATCGAGTGTCCGTCGCTGCCGCTCGGAGTGCGGAGCGAGATCGTGACGCACACCGAGGAACTGAAACTCGAAGAGGGCGATGCGATCGTCTATCTGTCGGACGGCATCGTCGAAGCGCAGAACAGCGAGGGCGATCCGTTCGGATTCGACCAGCTCGAGAAGCTGCTCGAGCAGCAGAGCGAGCGCTCGCCGAGCGTGATCCGCGATGCGATTCTCGATGCGGTCGCGCGGCATTCAGGATCGCGCGCGGCGGATGACGACCGGACCGTGATGGTGCTGCGCTTCGACAACCTCAAAGCCTGATGCGCCGCGCGAGCTACCGCGCTTCGGCGATCTGCTTCGAATCCATCGCCTTCCGGATGTTCCGCGCGATGCGGTTGATGTAATTCACCGTCTCGCGGAATGGCGGCACGCCGTTGTACTTCCAGATGTTGCCCTCGCCCGCGTTGTACGCCGCGACGGCGAGATCGGCGTTGCCATCGAAGGTCTTCAGCAGCCAGCGCAGATAGCGCGTGCCTGCGTAGATGTTCTCTTCGGGATCATAGGAGTTCGTCACCCCGAAGCGCTGCGCGGTCGCCGGCATCAACTGCATCAGCCCGCGAGCGCCCTTGTTGGAGATCTCGCGCGGATTGAAATCGGACTCGGCCTTGATGACGGCGGAGATCAGCGCGGCATCGACGTCGAATTTGCGGCCCGCCTCGACGATGATCTTGTCGAACTTCGACTTGAAAATCGGCCCGCTCGACTCGGCAAAGCGCCAGGACCGCCGCGGAAACACGCCCTCTTCCACGATCTTCTTCACTTCGGCGACAACCTCGGGCGTGGCGATCTCATCATCGATGATGCGGTCGATGCGCGTCACCGGCAGCGTCATCGAGCCGCCGCCCTTCATCACGAGCTGCATGGTCTCGTCGTCGATCATCCTGTAGGAGTCGATCTTCATGTTCCTGCCATCGGTGAAGATGGCAATGCTCGCGCTCGCCGGCAGTGCAGCGGCGAGAGCGAGAACGAACGTGACGAGAGTGCGGCGCATCGGCGCGATTAACTGTCCCCTGCTATGGATTATGCCCGCGGATGGAACGTCTCGTACATCTTCTGCAGTCGCGCTCGCGAGACGTGCGTGTAGATCTGCGTCGTGGAGATGTCCGAGTGCCCAAGCATCAGTTGGACGGATCGGAGGTCCGCACCGTTCTCCAGAAGATGTGTGGCGAACGAATGGCGGAGGACGTGCGGCGAGATGTGCGACTTGATTCCGGCGAGCCTCGCGTACTTCACGATCTTCATCCAGAACGACTGGCGCGACATCGGGCGGCCGCGGTTCGAGAGAAAGAGATGGACGTCGGGCCGTTTGACGAAGTGAGCCCGGCCGCGATCGAGATAGGCCTGAATCGAATCGCGTGCGGTATCGCCGAAGGGCACGATCCGCTCCTTCGATCCTTTTCCGATCGTGCGCAGGAAGCCCGCGTCCATGACGAGGTCATCCACTTTCACATGAATGAGCTCGCTGACGCGGAGGCCGGTCGCGTAAAGGAGCTCGAGCATCGCCTGATCGCGAAGGCCCTCGGGCGTACTGCAATCCGGCGCCTTGAGGAGCGCTTCGACTTCGAACGGCTGCAGCGACTTCGGCAGCGTGGTCCAGAGCTTCGGATTCTCCATGTTCTCGGTCGGATCGGTCTTGAGATGGCGCTCGGCGACGAGAAAGCGGAACATGCCGCGGATCGCGGCCAGAGCGCGGGCGTTGGAGCGCGCCGAGATCCCCTTGCCGCGCAACGACTGGAAGTAGCGAACGATGTTGAGCCTCTCGACGCGATCGAGCTCGAGCTTCTGTTCGTCCAGGTAGCGGCCGAACTTCTTCAGGTCGGTCGCATAGGACGAGAGCGAGTTCTTCGCGAGGCCTTTCTCGACGGCGAGAAAGTCGAGGTAGAGGCGAACGTAGTCGTCGTGTGTCATAGGGACAAGCGGAGAGCTTGTCCTACACAGTGTAGGACAAGCTCTCCGCTTGTCCTGTGGCCACCAGATCCGCCATGTACGAACTGCGGACGAACGGTCCGGAGAAGACGGATGCGAATCCCATCTCCTCACCGATGAGGCGATATTCCTCGAAGACCGTCGGGTGCACGTACTCGACGACGTCGAGCTTCTCGCGCTTCGGCTGGAGGTACTGGCCGATCGTGAGGATCTCGCACTCCGCGTCGCGCAGACGCTGCATCACTTCGATCACTTCATCGCGGCGTTCACCGAGGCCGAGCATGAAGCCGGACTTGGTGACGATCGCACGATCAATGCGCTTCACCTCTGCGAGAAACGCGACCGAGCGCTCGAAGCGCGAGCCGGGCCGCACATAGTCATAGAGCCGCGGCACGGTTTCCACGTTGTGGTTGAAGTAGTCCGGCTTTGCGTCGGCGACGATGCGAATCGCCTCGCGATTTCCTCGAAAGTCCGGCGTCAGAACTTCCACCGCTGCGTGCGGCAACAGTGCGCGGATTTCGCGGATCGTGTCTGCGAATTGCTGTGCACCTCCGTCCGCGAGATCGTCGCGAGTCACCGAGGTCACGACGATGTGGCGGAGGTTCATCCGCTTCGCGGTCTCGGCGACGGAGCGAGGCTCGAGCGGCGAGGGGGGCGCGTATGGACGTCCGGTCGTGACGTTGCAGAAGCCGCAGGAGCGCGTGCAGACATCGCCGAGGATCATGAAGGTCGCGGTACCGCGCGTGAAGCATTCCGTGCGATTCGGACACGCAAGCGATTCGCAGACGGAGTGCAGCGACCGCTCGCGGAGCATCGACTTCACTTCGTGCAGCTCGCGGAGGTTGATCCGCTTCTCGCGGATCCATTCGGGAAGGCGATTCATGGTGGCCGTCACTCTATGCTGAGCGCAGCGAAGCATCAACCAAGGCGCCGCGGCCCTCACATTTTCCACGGCTTGCGGCTCCTCCGTTCCGGCGCTGTTCGTTGATCCTTCGCTGCGCTAATGCTGAGCCGAAAAACAAAAGTGCCGCTCGTTTCCGAGCGGCACCAGTGTGAGGGATACGAAGGTCGTTTAGTGGCCGAGACCGAGAGACTTGTCGAGCGACTTCTCGATCAGCTTCTCGGCTTCCATCTCGGGAATGCCTTTGACGATCGCGACTTCCGAGACGATCAGGTACTTGGCCCGGTCGTACATTTTCTTCTCGCGGAACGAAAGGCTCTTCTTCTTCGACACTTCGTTGAGGTTCTTCAGGACCTCGGCGACATCTTCGAGGCGGCCGGTCTTCATCTTTTCCAGATTCTCGCGATACCGGCCTTTCCAGTCGGTATGGCTCTTCGGGCCTTTCTCTTCGAGAAGGCTGATGAGACCTTTGATTTCCTTAGGCTGATACAGCCGGCGCAGACCGACGCGATCCGTGTTGCGGATCGGCACCATCAGCCGCGAGTTATTGGCCAGTAGCCGGAGGTGATAGTAGGACTCATCTGATCCCATGATTGCCGAAGCGCCGATCTGTTCGACGACCGTGACCCCATGATTCGGATAAACGAGCTTGTCCCCGACTTTGAAACCAAGTTTCGTTAACGACAAGTGTGGCTCCTTTCGGAAGAGTTGCGGATACAACCAGAGGGACCGGCATTCTACGTCAACCCCCCTGTTCCGTCAAACCGGCAGAGATGGAAATCTGAGCAACGGAGACTCAGAGCATGGCGAAAAACGTGCGCTGCGACACAAGTATCGCGCCGCGTTGCATGCGCAACTCGTGCCGGGAATCACCGCCTCCGGTGAGGAGCTTTACCGCCGCAATCGTCTAACCAGTTGGTGCAGCCGGTCCAGCCCCGTGCGACGTTCTGCATCGGTGCCCGTCAACAGATCCTCGATCGCCTGCAACTCGCCGTAGACATCAGAGCCAGCGCTCACCTCGACCGTCGCCCCCGACGGCACGGGTGCGACGGCCGGCAGAGGGCTCTGCACGTGAAGGCTTGCCAGCATCCGCTGCGCGGTCGCGCGCAGCGATGCGGTGTCCACCGTGTCGAGATTGCGCTGAATCGATTTCGCGCTCGTCACGGCGTCCGCAAACGGGCTGTCGGGATTGTCGAACACCTTTGCCTGGATCATCGTCAGCACGAGGTTGCCGTATCCCGAATCCTTCTGCGCACGCGCGAACACGCGAGCGGTCACCTGACGTCCGATGTCGGGGAAGTCGATGTTGCGCGTCTCGCCCGCTTCCATCATCGCCTTGATGGGGAAGTTCACCCTCTTCGGTTCCGCGGATCCCTGCGGGATGTACTCGACCTCGGCATTCTCGACCCACAGCGGGCGGTTCTTCGTGACGAGCATCCGCCGCTGCGGCAGGCCGATCGTCAGCCTGTAGCCGAACTCGCCGTGAATCTCGAGCTTCGTGGTGCGATCGTCGCTCGAAGGCTGCACCGAGAACGATTCCGAAACGCGCGACGCTTCCATCCGCTCGTAGCTCGCGTACGCATACGTGCCATCCGCGCGGCGGCCGCGCAACAGCTCGATGTCTTCGTAGATGATGCGGCGCAGCAGATCCTTCGGCAGCTCGTTGCCCTTGCTGACTTCCGCAATGCGGTCGATCACTTTCGCGTCATCGGCGATGCGCGCGACGGGCACCTGCACCTGCTGCGCAAGCGCCGCTGTGGCGGCGAACATCAGAATCACGAGTCTCATCGCTTCACTCCCAACTCACCCAATGCACTTTTTCCGGGCAGGTCCTCGTGAGGAAGCCCGAGGTAGTCGCAGATCGTGGCGCCGAGATCGGCAAAGGTGGTGCGCGTACCGAGCGGGCGCTGTTCGCGAATCGCGGGGCCGGCGATCAGCATCGGCACGTACTCGCGCGTGTGATCGGTCGAGACATCCGTCGGATCGCAGCCGTGATCCGCGGTGATGAAGAGCAGATCCTCGGGGCGCATCACCTGCAGCAACCCGCCCAGCTCCTGATCGAATGTCTCGAGCGCCTTCGCGTAGCCATGCGCGTCGTTGCGGTGCCCGTACTTCGAATCGAAGTCGACGAGGTTCGTGAAGATGAAGCTCGCGTCCGATTCGCGCACGAGGTCGATCGTCTTGCGCATGCCGTCGGAATTCGACTCGGTCCGGATCTCCTCGTCGATGCCGACGCGATCGAAGATGTCGGCGATCTTCCCGAGGCCGATCACACGCCGGCCGTTCTTCGATGCGCGCTCGACGACCGTCTCGCCCGTCGGCTTCACCGAGAAATCCTTGCGATTCGCGGTGCGCTTGAAGGCGCCCTTCCCCGGACCGACGAACGGGCGCGCGATGATGCGGCCGATGTTGTGCTCGCCCCGCATCAGCTCGCGCGCCACGGCACAGATGCGCCAGAGCTCTTCAACCGGGATCACGTCTTCATGCGCCGCGACCTGAAACACGGAGTCCGCCGACGTGTAGACGATCGGCGCGCCCGTGCGCATGTGCTCTTCGCCGAGCTCATCGAGGATCACCGTCCCGCTCGCCGGCTTGTTGCCCAGCGTCCTGCGGCCGATGCGCTTCTCGTACTCGCCGATCACATCCGGCGGGAAGCCGTCCGGATACGTGCGGAAGGGATCGGTGACGACGAGTCCCATCATTTCCCAATGACCCGTCGTCGTGTCCTTCCCCGCGCTGACTTCCGCCATGCGCCCGAAAGCAGAGACAGGAGCGTCGCTCGTTGCCGGTTCCGGCAGTGTGTGCAGCAGACCGAGCCTCGCAAGCGTGGGAAGACTCGGACGCTCGGCACTCAGCACATGCCCCAGCGTGTTCGAACCTTCGTCGCCAAACTCCTTCGCATCAGGCAGCTCACCAACACCGAGCGAATCGCAAACGATCGTGATGACTCTCATGAACGATGAACGATGAACGATGAACGAGGAACAGTCAACGATGAACGATGATTTGGAACGATGAACGATGAACGATGAACGATGAACGATGAACGGGGGAACCGCCGCTCGTTCAGGTTCGACATGAGGTTCGACTCCACTCTGAAACGATGAACCTTGAACGATGAACGATGAACGGGGGAACCGCCGCTCGTTCATCGTTCATCGTTCATCGTTCATCGTTTCATCGTTCATCGTTCATCGTTCATCGTTTCATCCGCCGCTTGATCGTCTTGACGGAGCTCACGATGATCGCGGTGATCTCGTTTGCTTCTTCCATCAACGGTTGCAGACGGCGGCTCGACATGATGTTCGACTCCACGATCAACTCGAGCCAATAGTTGGTTTCGTCGAGCTCCTGAAGGGCAACCTCGAGCTTGCTGACGATCTCGGCATCGGAGCGGGACCGGTACGCCTCGCGGCAATGAGCCCCCACGGACGTCCCGGATCGCAGAAGCTGCCGCCCAAGAACACGCGCCAATTCCGACTTCGGAAGGGCGGCATAGGCCTGAACAATGCGAAGGGCGAACGCCTTCGTCCGATCGCGAAGCGAGATCATGAGGGAACGATGAACGATGAACGATGAACGATGAACAGCGGAGGCTCCCCGTTCATCGTTCATCGTTCATCGTTCATCGTTTCGCCCTCCCCCGTTCATCGTTCATCGTTCATCGTTCAAGAAAGGTGTTCGTGCACGAGCGGCCGCTCCGCCGGGGCTTCGTCGCGAATCTCGACGAACGACAGGAACCTCGTCCGCAGTTCCTCGGGGTCGAACTCCTTTTTCCCGAGTTGAACGCGCGCGATGACGTCGCCGGCCTTCACCTCGTCTCCGGTCTTGCG
The DNA here is from genome assembly GCA_021325515.1 of Acidobacteriota bacterium. Lineage (GTDB taxonomy): Bacteria > Acidobacteriota > Thermoanaerobaculia > Gp7-AA8 > Gp7-AA8 > JAJPHC01. The sequence continues at coordinate 84,590 of JAJPHC010000013.1, read as the reverse complement.
ATCGAACATCACGCCGGCGGCGTAGTCGATCTGGTCATCGGCCTTCTTGCGGCCTGCACCGAGATCGACCGTGAACATGCCTGCCTGATACGTGTCGATCGCCGTGATGAAGCCGCTGCGCGGCGCCTTCACCTCGACGGCCGTTCGCGGCTGCGCGAGCAGCGCATAGTTGTCGACGACCTCCGGATTGCCGCCCTGCGCCGCGATCCACTTGCGAGCCTGCTCCAGCGCGCGGCCCGACTTCAGTGCTTCATCGAGTGCAGCCTTTGCCGAAGCGTCATCGAACTGGCCCGACATCACCAGAATGCGGATGCACTGCTGGCGCGTCACCTCTTCCACATCCGCGGGTCCGTTGCCCTTCAGCACTTCGATCGTTTCGATGATCTCGTTCGCGTTGCCCGCGGCGACGCCGAGCGGCCGGTCCATATCGGTGATCAGCGCTTCGACCTTCGTCCCCGAGCCTTCGGCCGCCGCGATCAGCGACTGCGCGAGCGCCTTCGAGTCCTGATACTTGCGCATGAACGCGCCGCTTCCGGTCTTCACATCGAGAATGAGCGCCGACGCCCCCATCGCGAGCTTCTTCGACATGATCGAGGCCGTGATGAGAGGCAGCGACTCGACCGTCCCCGTCACGTCGCGCAGCGCGTAGATCTTCTTGTCGGCCGGCGCGATTCCCTCCGTCGACGTCGAGATCACGCAGAGCACTTCATGCACGCAGCGCTCGAACTCCGCGCGCGACAGACGGGCATTGAAACCGGGAATCGCTTCGAGCTTGTCGAGCGTCCCGCCGGTGTGCCCGAGGCCGCGGCCGGAGAGCATGCCCGACTTGACGCCGCAGGCGGCGACCCATGGCGAGAGCACGAGCGAGACCTTGTCGCCGACGCCGCCCGTGGAATGCTTGTCAGCGATGAAGTCGTACGAGTCGCGCAGGTGCCACTGCTCGCCGGAGCGGAGCATCGCCTGCGTGAGCGTCGCCATCTCCGTGCCGGTCATGCCGTTGATCGCGATGGCCATCAGCAGCGCGGACATCTGATAGTCGGGAATGGAGCCGCGCGTGTAGCCATCGATGAAGAATTCGATCTCGCGAGGCTCGAGGGGTGCGCCGCGGCGCTTGCGGTTGAGAAGCTCGTAGACGCTGTAGTCGCTCATGATTTTTCAGTTTATCCCGAGCAGAGCGAGGGACCAGCAGACCAGCGCGCCGGGATAAACTGAAAATCGAAAACAAGATGAAAGCAGTCATCCTCCTTTCCGGCGGTCTCGACTCTGCGACGGTCCTCGCGATCGCCCGCGACCAAGGCCGTCAATGTCACGCGCTGTCGATCGTTTATGGCCAGCGCCATCAGATCGAGCTCGCAGCGGCGAAGCGCGTCGCGGAAGCGATGGGCGTCGCCGAGCATGTCGTCTACAACCTCGACCTTCGTGTCTTCGGCGCGAGTGCGCTGACCGCGGACATCGACGTGCCGAAGGATTCCGCGGGCGAGCCGGGCATTCCGATCACCTACGTGCCGGCACGCAACACGATCTTCCTCTCGCTCGCGCTGGGATTCGCAGAAGCGCGCGAGGCGGAAGAGATCTGGCTCGGCGTCAATGCGGTCGACTTCAGCGGCTATCCCGACTGCCGGCCGGAATTCATCGATGCCTTTCAGCAGGTGATCCTCCGCGGGACGCGCAGCGGCGTCGAGCATGGCACGCCGCGCATCGTCGCGCCGCTGATCTCCATGACCAAGGCCGGCATCATCCGCCAGGGCATCGCCCTCGGGGTCGATTACTCCATCACTCACTCCTGCTACGACCCGGCGGCCGACGGGAGCGCATGCGGTCATTGCGACTCCTGCATTCTTCGCCGGCGCGGCTTCGAGGAGGCGCGCGTTCCCGATCCCACTCACTATGCCGGCCATTCCTGATCGCGTGCGCTGGATGGATGCGGTACTTCTCGCAGCGGCGGCGCTGCTGGGGGCGGCCCTGCGCCTCACGCACCTCGATACGGTCAGCCTCTGGCTCGACGAACTGATCGACTACGACGTCGCCACCAACGTTCTGCGCCATCCGTTCCGCGCATTGTTCCCCGGCCTGTCGTCCGAGCACGGGCCTCTCTTCTATGCGACGGAGCTTGCGGGACGTGTGTTCGCGTCGCCGGAGATCTCGGCTCGATTGTTTCCCGCGATCTTCGGCGTCATCGCGATCGTTGCGCTGTGGCTCGCGGCTCGCTCGGCCGGCCTAACCACCGGCTGCATCGCTGCGCTGCTCCTCGCGCTCTCGCCTCTGCACGTCTACTACAGCCATGAGGCACGGCCCTATGCGCTGCTGATGCTGCTCGCGACGGTGGCGCTGATCGCGCTCGTGAAGCGCAACCCGATTCTCTTCGGCGCGGCGACAACCGCGTGCATGCTGACGAGCAAGGCCGCCGGCCCGTTCGTCTTGAGCGCGGCCTGCTCCGCGGCCATCGCCGCCTGGCTGGCGGAACAGCGCGAGGAACGAAAGCGCTTCGCGATCGCGGCGGCGGTCGCCGCAGCCTCCCCCCTTCTGATTCCACTGCTCTATCACGTGCCGGAAGGCGTTCCTACCGCCGGCTTCCCTGGTGTCAGCGCCCGATTCTTCAACGAGCTTCTGCAGACATTCACACTTCAGGTGCTGCCGCCGTTCGCGGCGCGGCGCGCGGCGTACGCGATGCTCGCGCTGGCGATCGCCGGCGCGATCGCGCTCTTCCGCCGCAATCGTGTCCATGCGACGATCGCCGTCGTCCTGGCGACGTTTCCGGTTGCCTCAGGGATTGCGGCGCTGGCCATCATCGGCCACTGGTACAACGTCCGCTACGTCTCCGCCGCTCTCCCCGCATGGCTGCTGCTGGTCGCGGCCGGCATCGAGTGGATCGCGATGATCGCGACGCAGCGGATCGGCCGCCATGCGTTCTGGATCGTCGCGCTGGCCGTCGTCGCAGCGATCGGCAAGGAATCCTGGCCCGCCGCCCGCGAGGAGTGGTCGCGCAAGCTCGACTGGCGCGAGGTCGCCTCGTCGATCTGGAATCATGCCGCGCCCGGCGACACGGTCCTGACCACGAACTCGTGGTCGTTCCTCTCGCTGCAGTTCTACCTGCAGCGGCTTCCTCCGCGTGTGCATCTCGTGAATGCCGCGGAATCACTCGCGATCGCGCAGCGAACCGTGAAGAGCCGCGAGCCTGTGTGGATCGTCAGCGCAGGCTTCGAGGCCGACACCACGGTGACCGGCTGGAGTTGTGCCTATCCGCTCCTCATGGCGTCGAAGCGCGAGCAGCTTCGCATTCACTACGCTCCCTCGCTGGGCCATTTCCTCCAGCATCGCGCGCTCGGGCCCGAGCTGAGAACGATCGCCGCGCAGTATCCGAATGGCGCATGCCGCCTGCTCGCCGATACCTCCGACGCCATCTTCTTCGCGAGCGGTTGGGGAACGCTCGAGAGCAACGGCGATGAACAGTGGCGCTGGGCGCTGGGACCGGAGGCGACGGTCGTGCTTCCCGTTTCCGGGGCGACGGATCGCACGATCCGTTTTCACGCGCTGCCCGCCGGATCTTCGCAAACAGTCGAGGTGCTCATCGATGGCTCGAGCCTCGGCGGCGTCGCGATGAGCGCGGGATGGCGCGACTACGAGATCGAGGCGCCGGCGGGGGTCTGGAAAGGCGATCGCCACACGCTGACCCTGCGCTTCGCGCACTCCGCGGCGCCGCATGACGCCGATCCTCATTCGCCCGACATGCGTCCGCTCTCCGCGATGTTCACCTCGATCGAGGCCGGAGAGAAGCCGGCTAACCTGCCGCTGCACCCGGTGCGGATGGAGGGATTCCTCGATGAGCCGCCGCGCGAGCGATCGCGCTACGCGCCGCAAAAGACCGACCCCGCGGCGTTGCGCCTCTTCTGCGCCCGCGCCGGCTTCGATCCGGACGCGACCCCCGCCGCGCTCCGCTCCGGCCGCATCACGGTCGAGCAGCTCGTCGACGCGATGATCGAAGAGTACGAATGCTCGACCGATGCGACTTTCATCCGCGCCGCGTTCCTGGCGGCCGCCAGCCGCGATCCCGGCGAGGCCTACAGCGCAGATCTCGCGAAACAATGGCACGACCGCCGCGAGCGAGCGCGCCTGCTGCATGGGCTGATCGAGACTCCGCAGTTCCCCATAGCCCGGGCGAAGTAACATTCGCAACGGACATGCGGATCACCGAGATCTTTCACTCGATTCAGGGCGAGTCGTCGCACGCGGGACGCCCCTGCGTGTTCATCCGCCTCACCGGCTGCAATCTCCGCTGCCGCTGGTGCGACTCCGAGTACACGTTCACCGGCGGCGAGCGGATGTCGATCGACGAGATCCTCGACCGCGTGAAGAGCTACGGCTGCAACCTCGTCGAGGTCACCGGCGGCGAACCGCTGGCACAGGCGGAGTCGTTCGAGCTGATCAAGCGCCTCTGCGATGAGGGCTTCGAAGTCCTCATCGAAACCTCCGGATCGATCGATGTGACGCCCGTCGATCCCCGCGCCACGCTGATCCTCGATCTCAAGTGTCCCGGCTCCGGCGAGGCGGACAAGAACCGCTGGGAGAATCTCGCGATCCTCCGGCCGCGTGACGAGATCAAGTTCGTGATCGCCAGCCGCGCCGATTACGAATGGGCGAGGCGCGTGATCGCCGAGCACAGGCTGGAACGTTTCACGATTCTCCTCTCTCCCGTCTGGGGCGAGATGGAGATGAAGCCGCTCGCCGAATGGATGCTGAGCGACCGCCTGCCGGCGCGGTTTCAGACGCAGCTGCATAAACACATCTGGGGACCTGATGTAAAAGGTGTCTGATGAAACCGAGACTCGATCACATCGGCATTGCTGTCCGCTCCCTCGACGCGGCGAAGATCTACGAATCCCTCGGGCTCACCGTGGAACATACGGAAGTCGTCGAGACGCAGCGGGTGCGGACGGCGTTTCTCTCCGTTGGCGATTCGAATCTCGAGCTGCTCGAGCCGGTGGACGCCGCCTCGCCGATCGCGAAATTCATCGAGAAACGCGGCGAAGGCATTCATCACCTCTGCTTCCGCGTCGACGACATCGAGTCGCATCTCGCGCGGCTGAAGGCGGAGGGCTACCGTTTGATCAACGAGTCGCCGGTCCCCGGCGCGCACGGCTGCCGCGTCGCATTTCTCCATCCCGCCGCGGGAAACGGCGTGCTCATCGAACTGAGTGAGAAGATCGAATCCTGAGCGCATCCCATGATCGAAGGCTTTGCCGAAGGCTCGCTGGTCATCCTCAACCTCGTGAATCCGAAGGAGAAATTCTTCGGGCTCCTGATGTCTCTCTCCGCCGCGGGCGTCACGATGCGAGGAGTGAACCTCGACTCCTTCGAGGACTGGGCGCGCCAGCTCGCGCATGAGGATGAACCCGGCATCAGCCCGGTGACGATGTTCATTCCCCTGTTCCGCGTCGAGCGGATTTTTCTCGACGAGCCGGAGGGAACGATCCAGTCCTATGCCGAGCGGTTCCAGTCGGTCGTCGGCAGGCCGGTGCGCGAGTACGTGTGATATGGTCGCGCGTCGCGAAAAACCACTCCGGAGGCAGTCCACGCATGCGGACATTCTCTCGGCCGGTAGTCATCGCTCTGATCGCTGCCGCCACACTCATCGGATGCAAAAAAGAAACGGCGCAACTCGAAACTGAAGCATTCGCATTCGTCGTCTATCCGGGCGCCAAGTACCTTCCTCAGGTCACCGATCTCTTCAAACGCGCGCACAAGGTTCTCGCTCCCACGCAGGAGCCTCCTGCGACCGCGGTGTACGACACGGACGCGCCACTCGAAGACGTCGCGACCTACTACGCGCAGCAGTACGGCTACGGAAAGGTCGCGCCCGACACGCCGGCCAACTCCGGCCCTGGAAAACCGTCCGCGTTCTACCGCAGCGGCGATCTCGGCAACGACGCGAAAGCCACGCAGGATCTTCTGACGAAGATGGGAGTCAACGCCGACGTGAGCAAGGCATCCGGCGCATACAAAGCCGCCGAGATCGAAGCGAAGCCGAGCCGGCCGCATGTCACGATCGAGCGCCCCTACTTCGATCCGACGCGCTCGGAAGTCGTGAACCGCACGCTGATTCTGATGACGAGGCAATGACCCGGCAGCCGCGTGCGCTCATCGCCGGCCTCGGCGCCATCGGCGCCTCGATCGGCATGGCATTGCGCGCGCGCGGCTGGTACATCCTCTACTTCGACCGTCATGAATTCGCCGGCACGCGAGACGCGGCCGATGCGCGCGGCACGTTCGACGATCCGGTCGACCTGACGATTCTCGCAACTCCCGAGAACGTCGCGCTCGAGCTTCTGCCACACACGCGCGGCCTCGTCACGTCGGTGTGCAGTGTCATGGCTCCTCTTCGCCGCGCAGCAGCCGGCGACTTCGTCGCAGGACATCCGATGACCGGCACAGAGCAGAGCGGAATCGAGGCGGCATCGCGCGAGCTCTTCGCGAACGCGCCGTCATGGTTCATCGATCGCCGCAGCGAGGTGGTCGAACGGATGATCGAAGACTGCGGCGCGCGCCCCGAGCTCGTCGATGCCGCCGAGCACGATCGCGCCGTCGCGCTGGTCAGCCATCTGCCGCAACTCCTCTCCACGGCCCTCGCTTCGTATCTGGATGACCGGCGCGATGCGCTCCGCTTTTCCGCCGGCGGGCTGCGAACGTTTCTCCGCCTCGCGGGAATGGGCGTGGAGATGTGGGCGCCGATCCTCGCCGAGAATCGCGACAACATCGCGCCGCATACGGATGCGGTGATGCAGATCGTGCGCGAGATGCTCGAGCGCGATCCTTCGCCTCACTTCACGCGCGCACAACACCTGTACCGCTCTCTCCCGAAATGAATCCAACGTGGCTCTACGTCGGCGCGATCTATGCGATCGCGGTCTGGCTCGCGAGGCGTGCGGGAACGATCATTCCAGCGCGAGTCGCGATCTTCTTCTACGCGCTCGTGCTGATCTTCATGTGGAAACCGCTGACGGGTCCATGGGTCACCGTCCCTGCGGATTACATCCAGCGCCTGCCGCCCTGGTATCACCTCTCGCACGTGAAGCAGCCGATCAACGGGCAACTGAACGACATCGTTCTGCAGATCGTCCCGTGGGCACATCAGGCGCGCGAGGCGCTCCGTTCCTTTTCACTTCCGCTCTGGAACTCGATGGCCGGCTGCGGATATCCGTTGCTCGCCAATGGACAGAGCGCCCCCTTCTCGCTCATCCGTCTCCTCGCGCTGCCGCTTCCGCTCGGATGGGCGATGACGGCGGAGGCAGGCCTCAAGGTCCTCGTCGCCCTGACATTCATGTATCTGCTCGCGCGCCGCCGCACGTATGGCGAACTGCCGAGCGTCGTCGCCGCCGCGTCGTACGGGTTCTCCACCTTCATCCACGTCTGGCTGCACTTTCCGCTCGGCACCGCGGCGGCGTTCATTCCCGCTGCGCTCTACTCGATCGATCTGATCGCCGAGCGGGTCACGTACCGGCGCTTCGTATTCACCGCGGTGCTCTGGGCGGCGATGCTCTACAACGGACATCCGGAGACCGTGTCGCACACCGCGTTCCTCTGCGCGCTGTATCTGCTGTGGATCGCGTTCGTCGAACGGCGCGGACAGAACGCATGGAGGACGCTCTTCGGTGCAGGCGCGGCAATCGCCTGCGGCGCGATGCTGGCGATGCCTTACATCGCGCCGTTCCTCGAGGCGCTCCCGCGATCGAAGCGCTATCAGGAGCTGCTCGTGCAGCCGCACGTGATCGGCATCTTCTCCGACTGGACATCGAAGGTTCTGCTGCTCGAGCCGACGTTCTTCGGACACGTTCCACTCGAGCGCGCGTGGGCCGACGCCGCGTCAGCCGAGGGGCTGGAAGGAGCCGCGGGCATCCTCGGGCTCTGCTCGATGATCGCGATCACGCTTCGTTCGATCGCGCTTCGCCGCTTCCGCGATCGCGAGCTCTTCTTCGTCCTGGCCACGATCTTCTTCCTCGGAGTCGTGCTGGCATGGCCGGGGATCAGCGACATCTTCAACTTCTTCTTCAAGCTCGCCGCAAACGCACGGCTCCGCTCGATGCTCTGCTTCCTCGGCGCGTTGCAGACGGCGGCGGCCCTCGACTTCGCGCGGCGCGAGCGCGCGTGGCCGTATCTCGCCGGACTCCTCTGCGGCGCGATCACGCTCCTGCTGCTGATCACGCGCGTGCAGTTCCCGAGCGATTTCGCGAAATCGACGGCGGTCATGGCGATCGCGCCCAGCATGGCCGTGCTGCTGTTCGCATCGCTCGTGCCGCTCGCTGGCCGTTACCGGGAGTGGGCGCTGATGCTCGTCACCACGGCGGTCGTGGCCGAGGTGTTCATCTTCAACTGGGGATGGAATCCAAATCTGCCGATCGAGTTCCTCTATCCGAAGACGCCGCTCATCGAGAAGCTGCAGGCGCTGCAGGAGAAATCGCACGAGCCGTTCCGCATCGCCGGCATCGGCGCCATGTTCTTTCCGAACATGAATGCGATCTTCGGCTTCGAGGATGTGCGGATGCACGATCCGATGGCGAACGGCCGTTACCTCCGCGTGCTGCGGGAGCGCGGCGACTACGATTCGACGAGCTATTTCGCCCCCTGGCGAAATCTCGACTCGCGCATGCTCGATTTTCTTAACGTGCGCTACATCCTCGCCGACACGCATGGCGAGGTCAGAGACCGCCAGCGTTTCGAGGAGATCTACAGCGGGAAGGACGGCCGCATCTTCGTAAATCACGACGCGATGCCGCGCTTCTTCGCGGTGCAGAACGTGATCCTCGATTTCAATCGCGCGCAGTTCATGCGCCAGCTCATCGCGCAGAAAGAGTTCCGCGAGACCTGCCTCATGAACCGCCTTCCGGTCAGCGGCGATCAGGAGCGAAAGGATCTCCTGGCCCCGCGCCCGGCGAACGCACCGGTTGCGAAGGTCGTCATTCAGGAATCATCGGCAGCCGGCTACCGCGTGCACGTCAGCGCACCGCGCCACACGATGATCGCCTGCAGCATCGCGTCCTGGCCGGGATGGCATGTCACGTCGAACGGCAGGACGCTGCGGCCGCTCGAAGTGAACGGCGCGTTTCTCGGATTCGTCGTGCCGCCCGGCGAGAACGACGTGCGCGTCTGGTACGCGCCATGGTCGTTCCGCATCGGCGTGATCGTGATGTTGGCGACGATCGTTGGGCTGTTCTGGTGGAGCGGCAGGCGCCCTCGCCTGCCGGCGCGGTGAGCACGTGGAGGGACAGGCGCCTCGCCTGTCCACCGAGCCGGCAGGCGAGGCGGGCATCAGAGCACCGCTGCCTCGACGGCAGCGGCTCGCGGACGAGACGTCCGCGCTCCTCTGATCCTCAGCGGAACTTCCGGTTGAGGCGTTCCCTCGCGATGTTGTCCACGCGCGCGATGGCCGGCGTCAGCACCTCGCGCTGTTTCGCGACGAGCTCGCCGATGCCTCGCCTGGCGAGGCCCAACATCGCCGTCATCTCTTCTTCGCTGAAGCTCTGCACCTCGGCAGTGCCCTGCAATTCGACGAAGCGGCCCTTCTCCGTCGCAACGACGTTCATGTCGACGTGCGCTTTCGAATCCTCTTCGTAATTGAGATCGAGTGCCGGCGTGCCGCCGATGATGCCGACGGAGACCGCGGCCACCCATTCATTCACCGGCCAGCTCTGCATGTTGCCGTCGACGTAGAGGCGCGACAGCGCGAGGACGAGCGCGACGTAAGAGCCCGTGATCGAGGCCGTACGCGTTCCGCCGTCGGCCTGAATGACATCGCAGTCGATCCACACCGTCCGCTCGCCAAGCAGCTCCGGATTCACCGCGGCGCGCAGGGAGCGTCCGATCAGGCGCTGGATCTCCATCGTGCGCCCGCCCTGCTTTCCCTTCGCCGCTTCCCGCTCGGTGCGCTCCGTCGTCGCGCGCGGAAGCATTCCGTACTCGGCGGTCACCCACCCTTTTCCGCTGCGATAAAGGAACGGCGGAACTTTCTCCTGGATCGATGCGGTGCAGATCACGCGCGTGTCGCCGACTTCGATCAGCGCCGATCCTTCTGCATGTTTGTTGAAGTGGGGCGTGATGCGCACGGGGCGCAACTGATCGTGCGCACGCCCGTCGTTGCGCGCTTTTCCGGGGGTCGATGCTGTAGTGGTCATGACGCGGCAGTCGTTGTGGCGACTTTCTCCTCGATCACCGCTCCTTTGGGAACGACGACGATTCCCGACTCGGTGACGGTGAACCGCTGCCGGTCGAGCTCGAGATCGTATCCGATCGTGGAGCCCGCAGGAATCTTCACTCCCTTGTCGACGATCGTCCGGCGGATCTTCGAGTGCCGTCCGATCTCCACGCCATCCATCAGAATCGACTCGTCGACGTCGGAATAGGAGTGGATCCGCACGCGCGGATGGAGCACGCAGCGATTGATCGTGCCGCCCGAGATGATGACGCCGTCACTCACCAGCGAGTCGGTCGCGATGCCGACGCGTTGCGATGACGCATCGGCGAAGACGAACTTCGCCGGCGGAAGATGCATCGGCGCGGAGATGATCGGCCAGCGCGGATTGTAGAGATTGAACAGCGGCGTCACCGACACCAGATCCATCGACGCCTCGAAGAATGCGTCGACGGTTCCGACGTCGCGCCAGTAGCCGCGATTCAGCTCGCTCTCGCCGGGAATGAAGTTCTTCGCGAAGTCGTACGCGTAGACCTTCATCCGGTCGTACATGTCGGGAATGATCTCCTTGCCGAAATCGTGAGCCGAGTCCCGCAGCGCGTTCCGCTGCAGCACGTCGATCATCACATTCGACTTGAAGATGTAGTTGCCCATCGAGGCGAGCACCATGTCCGGGCGTCCCGGAATCGTCTTCGCCCCTTCTTTCGGCTTCTCGACGAAGCCGGTGACACGCCAGTTCTCGTCGACCTCGACGATGCCGAAGTGATGCGCTTCGCTGAGCGGCACCGGGATCGTGGCGATCGTCAGATCGGCATCGTTCGTAATGTGCTCCTGCAGCATCTGGTTCACATCCATCTTGTAGATGTGATCGCCGCCGAAGACGCAGACGAACTCGGGACGCTCGTCGAAGATCAGTTCCAGATTCTGAAAGACCGCATCCGCCGTCCCGCGGAACCAGAACGGCCCCTTGCGCATCTGCGCCGGCACGACGTCGACGTACTGGCCGATCTCCGGCACCAGCCGCCACGTGCGCGTGATGTGCTCGATCAGCGAATTCGACTTGAACTGCGTGAGGATCTTGATCTTCGTGAATCCGGAGTTCACGAAGTTGTTGATGACGAAGTCGATGATGCGGTAGCGGCCGCCAAACGGCACCGCCGGTTTTGCCCGGTCGCGCGTGAGTGGATAAAGGCGCTCGCCCATGCCACCCGCAAGGATCATCGTCAGCACATGGCGCCGCGAGAGTAGCGAATACATTTGCCTTCCTGCCGCTTTAATCGATTGTTGTACGACACGATGTGGCAAAGCAAATGTTTGACCACGATCACGATCGGGGGAGACGTCCGATCCGTAGCGGACGAGACGTGCGCGCTCCCCTATACTTCGTAACCTGACCCATGGCTGACCGTGACTACTACGACATCCTCGGCGTGAAGAAAGCGGCGACCGAGGACGAAATCAAAAAGGCTTACCGCGCCCTCGCCAAGAAATACCATCCCGACAAAAACAAGGGTGACAAGGCGGCCGAGGCGAAGTTCAAGGAGATCTCCGAGGCCTACGCCGTTCTCGGCGACAAGGAGAAACGCGAGCAGTACGATCGCCTCGGCTCCGAGGCGTTCTCCGGCGGCAATCCCTTTGGCGCCGGCGGTCCGTTCGGAGGTTTCGACTTCTCGCAGTTCACCGGCCGTGGCCGCCGCACGGGTGGTGGCGGCGGCCGTACGCGCACGACGACCGGCAACTTCACCGACATCTTCTCCGACCTCTTCGGAGGTGCAGGCGGCCCCGGATTCCAGACCGATGTCAAAGGTCCGGATACCGAGGCCGAGCTCACGATCGACTTCCGCGACGCGGTCCTCGGTACCACGATGGAACTGAATGTGAACGGTGACCGTGTGAAGGTGAAGATCCCCGAAGGAGTCCGCAACGGACAGAAGATCCGAATCCGCGGCAAAGGCGCTGCGTATCCGGGCGGCGAGCCTGGCGATCTCAACGTGCTCGTCCACGTTCGGCCCCATCCGTTCTTCGAGCGGAAGGGGGATGACATCCACATCGATCTCCCGATCACCATCGGTGAGGCCACGCGCGGCGCCGAGGTCGAAGTGCCGACGATTCACGGCCCGGTGCGCGCGCGCATTCCTGCCGGAACTCAGGGCGGACAGACCTTCCGCCTCTCCGGAAAAGGGGTGCGGAAGAAGGGCGATCACTACTATCGCGTCATGATCGTGCTTCCGAAAGAGACGCCCGCCAGCGCCGTTGACGCGATCGAGTCCGCGTACGGCGAGAATCCACGCGCGAATCTGAAGACGGCGCTGTGAGCGGACGCATCTTCGTCATTGGCGACTCCCACATCGGGCTGGGCGAAGACGCCGAGAAATCGGTCGTCGCCTGGTGCGACCGTCTGGAGAAACTCGCGCCGGCCGCGCTCTACCTCAACGGCGATCTCTTTCACTACCTGATCGCGCATCCGAAGTTCTTCACGCCTGCCGTCGGCAAAGTGTTCGAGCGATTCAAGGCGCTGCGCGACTCCGGCGTGCCGGTTCACTACGTCGAAGGCAACCGCGACTTCTTTCTGCACGGTTCATTCGTCGAAGACGCCGTCAGCGACATCGCCCACAGCTACGACATCAGGGCCGGCGCGAAAAAGTATCTGATCATCCACGGCGACATGATCAACGACCGCGACTGGAAGTACCGCTTCTGGCGCCGCGCATCGAAGAATCCCGTTTCGAAATTCGGCATCAACCTGATTCCCCGCACGATCGCGCGCGACTTCGTCGACGGCGTGGAGAAGAGGCTCTCGAGCTCGAATTTCAAGCACAAGTCACGGCTGCCGCTCGAGCTGATGGAAAAGTACGGGCGCGAGCGCGCGGCCGAGGGTTACACGCACGTCGTCTTCGGCCATTTTCATGAGAAGAAAACCATTCCCGCAGGTGACGCGATGGTCAGCATCCTCCCGCCGTGGTACGAGACGGGCGAGGCCATGGCTATCGATCCCGTCACCGGCGACTTCGATTGGATGACGGTCTGATGATCGTTACCTTTCTCGGCACCGGCACTTCCACGGGCGTTCCCGTCGTCGGCTGCCATTGCCGCGTCTGCACGTCAACGGATCCGCGCAACAAGCGTCTGCGGCAGTCGGTGAAGATCGAGGCCAAGGGAAAGCATTTCCTCATCGACACGACGCCCGACCTGCGGCTGCAACTGCTGCGCGATCCGATTCCGCGCCTCGACTTCCTGCTCTTCACGCATTCGCACGCGGATCACATCATGGGCCTCGACGACATCCGCCCGTTCAACTTCCGTCAGCGCGAAACGATCCAGGCCTACACGAGCCACTTCACCGCGAAGGCGATTCGCCGCGCGTTCAGCTACATCTGGGATGCGAATTCGCAGATCGGGGGCGGGAAACCTCAGCTCGAGCTGACCGAGGTCACCGGCCCGTTCTCGCACGACGGAGTCGACATCGTGCCGGTTCCCGTCGTTCATGGCGATTGGACGATTCTCGGTTTTCGCATCGGCCCATTCGCCTACATCACGGACACGAACGGCATCCCTGACCATTCGTTGCACCTGCTGGAGGGAGTCGAGGAGCTCGCACTGGACGGCCTTCGCCTGGCGCCTAACCATCCGACGCACTTCACGATCTCGGAGTCGGTCGAGGCGGCGCAGCGCATCGGCGCAAAGAAGACGTGGCTGATCCACATGGCGCACGAAGTCGATCATGCGACGGTGGAGGCAACGCTGCCGGAGAACATCCGGATTGCGTACGACGGGCTGACGCTGAGGTTCGAATGAAAGTCATTCCGCGCATCGATCGCTTCGACGCCACGGTTACCGTTCCGCCGTCGAAGTCGTACTCCGTCCGCGCGCTGCTGCTCGCCGCGATGGCCGAGGGAACGACGACGATCACGAACTGCCTCGACTCGGATGACACGCGATACGCATACGAGGCGTTGCGCGCGATCGGATTCGAGACCGGCGGCTCGTTCGCCAAAGGACTCACGATCGGCCCGCGCACCCACATGTCGGCGAATGACGTCACGCTCTTCATCGGCAACGCCGGCACCGCGATGCGTTTCCTCACCGGATGGCTCGCTTTCACGCCGGGACGATTCCTGATCGACGGCGAGGAGCGGATGCGCAACCGGCCGATCGGCGACCTCGTGGAAGCGCTGCTGCAGATCGGCGCAGAGGTCGAATATGCGGAGCGCGAAGGGTATCCGCCGCTGCGCATCCGCGGCAAGAAAATGCGCGGCGGATTCGAAGTTCCCATCTCCGCCGACACCTCCAGCCAGTTCGCCTCCGCATTGATGATGGGCGGCGCAACGCTCCCCGGCGGCATCACCGTCGTGCTCGAGAAGCTCGCATCGGCGCCGTATCTCGACATCACCGCCGATGCGCTCATCTCGTTCGGCGCGCGCGTGCAGCGCCAGGGCAACCGCATTCATGTTTCCGCGCGTGCTCTGAAATGCGACGAATATCGCGTCGAGGGCGATTACTCCTCGGCCTCCTACTGGTTCGCGGCGGCCGCGGCGACCGGAGGAATCGCGCGCGTGCGCGGCCTCGCCTCACCGACGGCACAGGGCGACGCCGGATTCGTCGATATCCTTTCACGCATGGGCTGCAGGGTCAGCGTCGGCAACGAAGAGATCACGCTCGAGGGGCCGGAACGGCTTGCCGGCGGAACGTTCGACTGCGTCGACACGCCGGATATCGTTCCGAGTCTCGCGGCCATCGCGCCGCTCGCGTCATCTCCGGTCGAGATCGTGAACATCGCGAATCTCCGCGTGAAGGAGTCCGACCGCATCGCGACGGTCACCTCCGAGCTCCGCCGCCTCGGCGCGCAAGTCGAAGAGCGCCCCGACGGCATGCTCATTCAACCCGGCTGGAATCACGACGCCGTGGTGGTCGAAACGCACAACGACCATCGCATCGCGATGGCCTTCGCGATTGCCGGGCTTGCGCGCGGCAACGTGACCATCGGCGACGAGCGCGTCGTCTCGAAATCCTATCCGCGCTTCTGGCGCACACTCGACGAGGCATGTTGAGCATGCCCACCTGGTATCTGTTCCTCGCGCTGTTGTTCATTCTGGCGAACGGCTTCTTCGTCGCGGCGGAGTTCGCGATCATCCGAGTCCGTCCGACGCAGCTCGCCGAGCGCGCGGCGGAAGGCAGCACCCGCGCGCGGATGGCGCGCCGGATCACCAAGAGGCTCGACAGCTATCTCTCCGCAACGCAGCTCGGCGTCACCCTGATGTCGCTCGCGCTGGGATGGGTCGGCGAGCCCGCGGTGGAAGCTGTCATCCGTCCGCGCCTCATGCGCCTCGGCGTCTTCAGCGATGGCATCGCCCACTCGATCGGCGCGACGATCGCCTTCACCGTCATCACCGTCATGCACATCGTGGTCGGCGAGCTCGGTCCGAAATACATCGCGATCGACAAGAGCCTCAGCACATCCCTCGCCGTTGCGCACCCGCTGCGCGGCTTCTACGTTCTGATGTTTCCCGCGATCTGGCTGCTCAACCGGATCTCCAACACGGTGCTCAGCGCAGTCGGAATCCGGCCGGCGACGGAAGGAGAGATGGCGCACTCGCAGGAAGAGCTGCGCATCATCCTCGCGAGCTCGGAAAAGGCGGGTGTGCTCTCCGAAGAGAACCGCGAGATCATCGAAGGCGTCTTCCAGTTCTCGAAACGGACGGCGCGGCAGATCATGGTGCCGCGCATCGACGTCGCGATCCTCTCCACATCAAAAACCATCTCCGAGAATCTCGAGGTCATTCGCAAGACGCGCCACACGCGTTATCCGCTTTGCGACGGCGGCACACTCGATCAGACCGTCGGCCTCATTCATGTGAAGGACCTCTTCCACGCGCAACTGCGCGGCCCGGGACGTCCGCTCAACGAGCTGAAGCGCGACATGCTGTTCGTTCCGGAGAATTCGACCGTTGAAGCGCTCCTCTCCCAGTTCATCGAGCACAAGACGCACATGGCGGTCGTGCTCGACGAGTACGGCGGCGCCTCGGGAATCGTCTCGCTCGAGAACATCACCGAAGAATTGTTCGGGCAGATTCAGGACGAGTTCGATCGCGAGCGGCCGGAGATCGAGCCGCTTGGCAACGGCAAGTACCGCGTGCGCGGCGACTATCTGATCGAGGACCTCGCGGATCGTCTGAAGGTCGATGTCGGCGAGCCGGCGGAGGAAACGATCGGCGGATACGTCGCCGCACGCATCGGACACGAAATCGCGGCTGGCGATACATGCGAGCTCGGCGATCTGAAGATCTCCGTGCTCGAGGCCGAACGATTCCGCGTCCGATGGGTTCTCGTGCAGACGAAGCTTACGGAGCCGGAAGAAGAGCCGGAACCGGAAGAAGAAGCGCAGCAATAACCCGGGTTAGTGGCGCCGGAACAATCCGGTCAGCCTGGCCGGGACATGCGCAACGCTCTTCCACAAACGGCTGAGGCGTCCCTCCTGCTCCGTTTCGTGGCTGGCGCTACGCGAATACCTCGATTCCTTCAGGATTCTGTCGGTTTCCTGGATTCGCATGCGACCCCCCTTTCGCAGTTGATTCATTGCGAGGGGGATGCCTGTTGCGGCTTCGATCCGTGCTGGATGGCGCGTTCGTGATACTCGACGACGATGTCGCGAACACGCTCCGGATCATCGACGATGTGAATGCTCTCCACATCCTCGCGAAGAATGTTGTTCTCCGTCAGCACGACGTTCTTCAGCCAGTCGACGAGCCCACCCCAGTACTCGCTGCCGAACAGGATCACGGGAAAATCGGAGATCTTCTTCGTCTGGATCAGCGTGAGAACTCCGAAAATCTCATCGAGCGTTCCGAAGCCTCCCGGAAACGTCACGAACGCCTCGGAGTACTTCACGAACATCGTCTTGCGAACGAAGAAGTAGCGAAAGGTCATCGACTTGTCGACGTATGGATTGAGCGTCTGTTCGAACGGCAGCTCGATATTGCAGCCGATCGACAACGCTCCCGCCTCGCGCGCACCGCGATTGCCGGCCTCCATGATTCCGGGGCCGCCGCCGGTGATGATCGCGAAACCTGCGCGGCCGAGGAGCTCGGCGGTCTTCACGGCGAGCTCGTAGTAACGGTTCGAGAGCTTCGTTCGCGCCGAGCCGAAGATCGAGACGGCCGGATAGACCTCGGCCAGATGATCGATTCCCGCGACGAACTCGCTCGTGATCCGCAGCACTCGCCACGACTCACTCTGCAGCGTCTCCTCACGCGAGGGACGATCGAGCAGCTTCCGATCTTCCAGAGACTCGCGCGGCTTGGGAGGGATGTGCTGTTCGTGATCTTCCATATCGCGCATTGTAGGGAAACAGTCGCCGCGCGGACGGCGAGTGTAGGACAAGCTCTCAGCTTGTCCTACCCATAGACAACCTAAAGAGGTTGTCCTGCACGCTTACTGGCGCAGCTTGATCACGGCAGTCTCCACGAGCTTGTCGCCCGGAAGATCGCGCTGCCATGCCGTCGCCTTCACGCTGCCGGTCTCCCGGTACGTGCCGAACGACGTGCGCACGTGGAAGCGCATCGTCGAATCTTCGCCCGGCTGCACGTTGCCGAACGTGAAGTGATAGACGTTGGAGCCCGGATCATGAGACTCCATCACGCCGCGGTCGTGCGTCGCGTCGAGCACGACGAGTTGCGGCGGCAGCTCGACGTCGACCAGGACGTCCTTCATGTTGTTGACGCCGCGATTCGACAACACGACGTCGAGATTGTCCTCACCCGACTCGGGGAGATCCTTCGGATGCATGATGTTCAGTTTCAGGAGCTGCCCGCGTGAAGTGAGCGCCATACCGCTCGACTTACAACCGGCGGCGGCGAACAGAACGATGGCCACGACGACCACCGACAGGATCGCTACTGCTCGATTCGTTTTCATTCGTTACCTCCAGGGGCCAGGTTTGTGCAAACAGAGCACCTGAATGGGAAACGCATGAGCTACTTTCTTGGCGTCGATGGGGGCGCGTCGAAGACTGCTGCAATCGTGACGGACGAGCACGGCACGATTCTCGGCCGCGGACTCGCCGGCGGATCGAATCATCTGCGGGCAGGAATCGAAGAGGCGACGCGCAACGTCGAGCGCGCGGTGAACGGCGCGCTGGTCGAGGCCGGCATCGCGATTCGCGAGATCGAATATGCGTACTGCGGCATCGCCGGCTCCGATCATCCGACGCATCACGAGCGCGTCGTCGAGTCGCTGCGGCTCTTCTTTCCGCGCGGCAACTTCATCGTCGACACCGACGCGCGTGTCGCGCTGACGGGCGCCATCGGCTTCGGCGCCGGCGTCGTGATCATCTCCGGCACAGGCTCCGTCGCCTTCGGACGCAACACGCTCGGCCGCGAAGCGCGCGCCGGCGGATGGGGACCGACACTCGGCGATGAAGGCAGCGGCTACGCGATCGCACGCGACGGACTCGCGGCAATCGTCCGCTCCTACGACGGGCGAGGAACTCCGACGCTCATGACGCAGCTCCTCTGCAACGAGTACGACATGTGCGATCCGGGTGATCTGCCGCGGTTCGTCTACGCCGCGACGACGCACGCCGACGACATCGCGCGCTACGGAAAGCTGGTGATCGAGGCGGCGCAGAGCGGTGATGCCGTCGCGCAATCCATCATCGCCAACGCGGGACGCGAGCTCGCGGTCTGTGTGCTCGCGGTTGCAGACCGGTTGGAGATGCTCGCGGATTCCTTTCCCGTCGCGTACGTCGGCGGTGCGTTTCACGCGCACGAGCTGCTGCTCGATCCGATGCGCAAGGCGATTCACGCGCGCGCACCACACGCCACGATCGCGCCGCCGAAGGTCACGCCGGTGGAAGGGGCGGCGATGATGGCCGTTCGCGCCGCAGGAGGACCGCGGCGCGAACGGTGACGGCGTTCAATCGTTATTTTTTCAGCGAGGCGTCGCGGATCGCGCGGAACTCATCGCCCGCGATCCAGTTCGGCATCTCCGGCGCGTTCGCTGCGTCCCATCCCAGCCAGAATCCGAGCTGGCCCATCTCCACCGCTTCCGACCAGTCCCACTTCGGATTGAACTCGTCGCTCGGCTGATGGTAGTGATGCTCGCGATACTCCGTCGATTGTTCCTTGCCCCAGCCTGCCGGTTTGCCGATGACATCCTGCCCGGGATCGACTGAGAACGCAGGCACGCCGACTTTGCCGAGACTGAAGTGATCCGAGCGGTAGTAATGGCCCTGCTCGGGCTCGGGATCGGGAACGATCGTGATGCCCATCGCCTTCGTGATCTTCTGCGCCGTGGCGAAGAACGTCGTCCGCTCGATGCCATTCATGTAGACATCGCGCACGCGGCCGAGCTCGGGGATCGCATCGAAGTTGATGTTCAGCGCGATGCGTCCGGCCGGAATCGACGGATGCTTGCCGTAATACTCGGAGCCGAGCAGTCCCTGCTCCTCAGCCGCAACGGCGTTGAAGATGATCGAGCGCTTCGGTTTCGGATTCGTATTCGCCCAGACGCGCGCCATCTCGATGAGCAGCGCGCAGCCCGATGCGTTGTCGATCGCGCCGTTGTAGATGTTGTCGCCGCTCTTGTTCGGATCCATGCCGAGGTGATCGTGATGGGCGGAGTAGAGGATGGCCTGCTTGCTCAGCACCGGATCGGAGCCTTCGAGCTTCGCGACGACGTTCGCCGTATCGAATGGACGAACCTTGCTGGAGATCGAGCCGCTCAGCTTGTAGCCGCCGAGGACGACCGGCTTGAAGTCGCGCGAGGCCGCCGCCTTCGTCAGCGCGTCGAGATCCTGTCCCGCCGCCGTGAAAAGCTGCTTCGCGAGATCCTCGGAAATCCATCCAGCAAACTTCAGCGCAGGATCATTCGCGCCCCTGCGGCCATACGAATGCTCTGCGCCCCACGAGTTCCGCACGACGCTCCACGGATAGCCGGCCGCGTCGTTGGTGTGGATGAGAATGACGCCGTCGGCGCCCTTCACATTGCCGATCTCGTACTTGTAGGTCCAGCGGCCGTAGTACGTGCGCGCTTTGCCCTTGAAGAGATCGGGCTCGCTCGCATTCGCCGGCGGATCGTCGACGAGCATGACGAGCGTCTTCCCCTTCGTATCGAGACCTTTGTAGTCATCCCATTTGTATTCGGGAGCGACGACGCCGTGGCCGACGAAGACGAGCTCGGAGTCGAGCTGCGTCGCGGCGGTCTCCTGCTTCGTCTGCGATTCGTCGTTGCCGACGAACTGCTCGAGGTACTTGAGCGGACCGATTGCGGGCGCGCCATCCTTCGTGAAGGAGACTGCTGTCCTGCTGCCGTCCGTCGTGACTCCGATCAACGCGACTTTCTGGAAGTAGGTGCCGTGGTCGCCATCCGGTTTGAGGCCGAGGGCCTCGAACTGCGTCGCGATGTATTCCATCGCGAGCTGATCGCCGCGCGTGCCGGGACCGCGTCCTTCGAGCAGATCGCTCGCGAGGAAGCGGTCATGCGCCGCGATCGCGTCACCGCTGAAAATCCGCACTGCATTCCTGACCGCCGCCGGCGTCGGTGCATCCGCCGCGATGAGCGGCAGGGATGCAGCGGCCGCGGCGAGAAAAAGCAAGGTCCGCATTCGATGCATGGGTTCTCCTTCGGAAAGTGTCGCCGCGGGAGGCGCGGCTGCTTTAGCATATCGCTACAGGCCCGGATTGAAAGGAGATGGAATGATCCGAAAAAGACTTCTCCCTGTCCTCATCATTTCCCTCGCCATCGCCACAGGTTTCTTCGCAGGACGCGCGGTTGCCGATCAGCCGCACATGCACTCCGCACTCGAGCACCTTCGCGCAGCCAAGGCCGAGCTCGAGCTGGCGGACGCCGACAAGGGCGGCCATCGCCAGAAGGCCATCGCGGCTGTGAACAACGCGATCGACCAGGTCGAAAAAGGCATCAGCTTCGACCGGCGTCATTAGTCCAGGAATCCCAGGGGCCCTCAGGACCCCTGGGATTCTCCCCATCCGTCCCATCCGTCCCATCCGTCCTATCAGTCCCATCCACCCCCTTGACAAACCAAACGCGCAAACCTAACTTAACACCGTTAAGTTATGGAGCCGCGTTATGGGACCGACCGAACGTAGACAAAGAGAACGCGAAGAAGTCCGAGCCCGCATCCTCGATGCCGCCCGCGACCTCTTCGTCGCCGAGGGGTTCGATGCCGTCACGATGCGCCGCATCGCCGACCGCATCGAGTACTCCCCCACTGCCATCTACTTCCACTTCAAAGACAAGGAATCGCTTCTTCAGGAGCTCTGCACCTCCGACTTTCAGAAGCTCGCGGCGCAGTTCCTGAAGATCGCGCGCATCGACGACCCCGTCGAGCGCGTGCGCCGCGCCGGCATCGCCTACTGCGACTTCGCGGTCGAGCATCCCAATCACTACCGGCTGATGTTCATGACGCCGCATCCCCCCATCGATCCCGAGGACAACGCCATCGAGCGCGGCAATCCGGAGCAGGACGCCTACGCGTTCCTCTGCTCCGCGATCAGGGAAGCGATCGAGACCGGCCGCTTCCGTCCGGAGCACGATGACGTCGAGCTCGTGTCGCAGACCGTGTGGGCCGGCGTGCATGGAGTCATCGCCCTCAACATCGCGAAACACACCGATCCCTGGGTCGACTGGCGCCCGCTCAAGAAGCGCATCAAGTCGATGATCGACGTGCTCATCGATGGTCTTTCGAAACCGAAGCGGAGCCGCTGATGGTCGATCTCGCAACCAAATCGCTGCTGCACGACAAGCTTCGCTTTCTGATCACCGTCAGCGGCGTCGCCTTCGCCGTCACGCTCGTCTTCGTCCAGGTCGGCCTCTTCCTCGGCCTCATGGACAACGCGTCGCTGACCATCGAGCACCTCAACGCCGATCTCTGGATCACGTCGCACGACACAAAGAACATCGACTTCGCGCACACCTTCCCCGAGACGCACGTGAAGCGCGTGCGCGCGATTCCCGGCGTCGCATCGGCGGACAACCTCATCGTCTGGTTCATGAACATCAGTCTTCCGACCGGCTCCGTGGAAGGGACCGAGGTCTACGCTCTGGAAGACTTCACGAAGTGGAACTTTCCATGGAACGTCACCGGCGGCAATCTCGAAGACCTTCGCCGCGGCAATTACATGTTCCTCGATTCCTCGGCGGAGCATCGTTACGGCGGGCCGTTCGCGATCGGCGATTACCGCGAGGTGATCGGACGCCGGCTGAAGATCATCGGCCGCTCCACGGAAGCGAAGTCGTTCACGACCACGCCGCTGACGTTCATGAACTTCACGCTCGCGCAAAGCCTCGTGCCGAGCGAGCTGCGCGGCAATACGACCTACATCCTCGTGAAGCTCGAGCCGGGCGCGAACGTCGAGCAGGTGAAGGCGGAGATCCGGCGCCGCCTTCCCTACAACGACGTCTACACCGGCAAGGAGTGGGCGGCGCGGTCGCGCAACTACTGGGTCGAGTCCACCGGCCTCGGGCTCAACATGTATCTCACTGTCTTCCTCGGCTGCCTCGTCGGCATCGTGGTCGTCGCGCAGACGCTCTACACGTCGACGATGGAGCACATCAAGGAATTCGGAACCGTGAAAGCGATCGGCGGAGGCAACGCCGACATCTACTCGATCCTCGCGAAGCAGGCGACGATCGCCGCGGTCCTCGGCTTCGGCCTCGGCGCATTGATGGCGTATGCGATGCGGCCGCTCATCTACAAGATCGATCTGAAGCTCGTGATCCCGACGCCGCTCTTCGCCTACGTGTTCGCCGGCTCGGTCGTGCTTTGTCTCGCCGCGTCGATGATCTCGTTCCGCAAGGTCGCATCGATCGATCCGGCGCTCGTATTCAGGAACTGATCATGATTCTCGAAGCAAAAGAAATCCGGAAGAGTTTCACCGAAGGGAAGGAATCCTTCGACGTTCTGCGCGGCATCGACTTCGGAGTCGAGCGCGGCGAGATCGTTTCGCTCGAAGGGCCGTCCGGTTCGGGGAAGACCACGTTCCTCTCGATTCTCGGCTGCATCCTCACGCCGACGAAGGGCGACGTGCTGATCGACGGAGAGGTCGCAAACGCGAAGAAGCTGAACGACATCCGCAAGCGCTCGCTCGGCTTCGTCTTCCAGCAGTTCAACCTGTTCCCGTCGCTGACCGCGCTGGAGAACATCGAGTACGCGTTGAACGTGAAGGGCATTCGCGGACGAGAGGCGCGGCTCGAAGCGGAGCGCGTGATCGAAGCGGTGGGCCTCGGCGATCGCCAGGCGTTTCTGCCGCGCGATCTCAGCGGCGGGCAAAAGCAGCGAGTCGCGATTGCCCGCGCGCTCGCGGGTAAAGCGCCGATTCTGCTCGCCGACGAGCCGACGGCGAATCTCGATTCAGTCGTCGGCACACAGGTCCTCGAACTGTTCCGGGCGCTGGCGAAGAAAGAGAATCGCGCGCTCGTCATCGTGACCCATGACCCGAAAGTCCGCGCGGTCGCCGATCGCGTGGTGAAGATTCAGGACGGGAGATTGTCATGAAGCGTTTCATCGCCCCACTCATCGGACTCGTGCTCATCATCATCACGGTGGCGGAAGTCCGCGCGAACCGGCCGTCATCGTCGCCGGCCCAACCAGCCGCTGCACCTGCGAAGGAACATCACGTCGTCGCCGAAGGGCGCGTTGTGGCGTATCCGGGGGCGGAAGTCACCGTCGGCAGCGATGTGGCCGGCACCATCGAGCGGCTCGCCGTGAACGAGCAGGACCAGGTGAAGAAGGGGCAGATCATCGCGACGCTGCGCGCCGACGATCTGCGGGCCGCGATCGCCGCCGCCCGCGCGCGGGAAGACGAAGCCGCAGCCGATATCCGTCTCTGCGAGCTGGAGCGCGAACGCGCTCAGCGTCTCTATCGCGACAACGTCGGCTCGAAGCAGACGCTCGAGAAGACGGATCGCGATCTCGAGTCGGCGCGCGCGCGCCGCGCCTCCGCGGCCGCGGAGCAACGCCGCATCGAAGCGCTGCTCGCGAAGACCGTGATCACGGCACCGATCGACGGCGTCGTGATCGCCCGGATGCGCCAGCAGGGAGAGACGATCAACGCCGGCGACTCGCTCGTGACCGTGGCCGATCTTCATCGCACGCGCGTCGAGGCCGAGGTCGATGAGTTCGATGCGGCGCGCATGCGCAATGGCGGCGAAGCTTCGGTATCGGCCGAGGGCTACGACGCGTCGTGGCGCGGAGTGATCGAGGAAGTGCCGGGCAATGTCGTGTCGCGCCGGCTCAAGCCGCAGGATCCTGCGAAACCGATCGACACCCGAGTGCTGCTGGTGAAGATCGCGATGACGGAAGGGACACCGCTGAAGCTGGGGCAGAGAGTGGAAGTGGAGTTCCGGTAGAAGTGGAGTGCGGACGAGGCGTCCGCACATAGCGGGGTGCAACGGAGAAGTGCGGACGAGGCGTCCGCACTCCACTCAGACGCTGGGCGCTTTCCAGTGCCAGTTCGTGTGGGACTGGAACATGTTCGCGGCTGCGAGCAGGGCATCCTCATCGAGCGGGCGTCCGACGAACTGAATGCCGGCCGGCAGGTTCTTCGACGTGAAGCCTGACGGAACGCTGATGGCGGGCAGGCCGCAGAAATTGCCGATACCGCCGAGGGGATCGGCGAACGCGAGGTCGGTCTCGAGGTTCGTCTCCATCGGCGTGGCGGCGATCGGCAGCGAGGCTGCCGCTACGACGTCGACCTTCTCGAAGAGCTCACTAACCTTTCGTTGCAGCACGCCGCGGACGCGCTGTGCGCGGACGTAGTCGGCGCCGGAGATCGTCGCGTTGACGAACCCGCCGATCTTCGCCAGAGGATCGGTGAGCTCGAGCACGCGGCCCGAGTCGATCAGCGTGTCGAACGCCGATGCCCCTTCGACGGAGATCGTCGTTCCGGCAGCGACTTCCCACGGCCCTTCCGGCAACGCGATCTCGACGATCGTCGCGTGTGGCGCGAGAACCTGGCGCGCAGCGCTCGTGACTCTCTCGATCTCGGGCTGCATCTCTTTCCACGCGTTGGTGAGCCACCCGATCCGCAGCCTGCGGCTGTGACGGCGGTAGGCGAACCCCTCCCCGATCACCGACAGCACGATCCCGCAATCATCGGCCGTTCGCGCCATCGGTCCGATCTTGTCCATCGAGTACGAGAGCGCCATCGCGCCATCGCGGCTGACGCGGTTGTACGCCGGGCGCAATCCCGACACGCCGCAATACGCGGAGGGGCAGACGATGGAGCCCCACGTCTCGGTGCCGATCGCAAACGGTGCGAGCCGGGCGGCGACGATGGCTCCCGATCCACTCGACGAGCCGCACGTCCAGCATGTCTCGTTCCACGGATTCTTTGCCCCTCCCTGCAGCGACGCGGTGCCGTAGCGATAGCCCATGCCGCCCGCGAGCTCGATCATCGCGGCTTTCCCGATGAGAATCGCGCCGGCGTCCTTCAGCTTGCGGATGACCGCCGCGTCGAAATCGAACTTCTGATTCGCGTACGGCCGCGCGCCCCACGTCGTCGGATAACCCTTCGCGGCGAGCAGATCCTTCGCCGCATACGGAATGCCGTGCAGCAGACCGCGATAGTGGCCCGCGGTGATCTCCTTCTCCGCCGCCCGCGCTTCCTCCATCGCGCGCTCCGGAGTCAGCGTCGCGTACGCGTTGAGCTTCGAGCCGATCCTGTCGCTGCGATCGAGGAACGTGCGGGTCACTTCGACAGGCGAAAGTTTCTTCAGACGGATGTGATGCGCGAGCTCGCGCACCGTCATTTCCTCTATGCCGGCCGATGAGTGGAGTGCGGACGCCTCGTCCGCGCCCCCATGGGCGGACGAGGCGTCCGCCTTCCACCTCGGTTCGAACAGAGGGGCCGAGCCGTTGCCGAGATCGAACGCGCGCAACGGCGCGAGTCCCTTCTCGTTGTCGGAAACCAGCCTCCGAATGTCTGCCTTCTGTTCGTCACTGAGGCGCGCGCCCCACTTCCCGATGATCCAGTCATAGCGGGCAGAGGCCTCGGAGGCAGCCTTCGGCGGCTCCTCGCCAAGTGTTGCCGCCGCCACCGATCCCATCGCGGTCGTCACCACGAAATCGCGACGCGAGAACTTCGAAGACATCGCTACCTCCTGCGCACGCCGCGGCGTACGACTTCGACACCGGCCGTCCCTCTCCGTCCCGCGGCGCCGCGCCGCGCCTTCTCGAGCAGGAGGAGAAATCCGAACGCGGGGTCCTTCAGATGCACATGACGAAGCAGATTCCAATGCTTGCGAACGTAGCCCTGCAGGTACTCGACGACGTGGCCTAACGAGATGATGCGGCAGGGAGGAATCGGCGCGCCCGGCGGAAACGATGCGAAGACGACGAGCCGGATGCTGTATCCGCTGCGCAGGATCACTTCGCCGTTCTCGAGCAATTCCGCCGCGATGCGCGCGTCATCATCGCCATGCGAGAAGCGGCTGATCACCGTCTTCAGCACTTCCGCATCGCGAATCGCGCTGTTGATTCCGACGCGGCCCTCTTTCACCTCGCCGATGATCACGTCGATCGATGTCGGATGAATGCCGAGGCCGGGATCGATCTCGGTGATGTCGAGGCCCTTCGCGCGACGGCGCGGCGCCGGGCGTGCGCCGTTTGAAGGAAAGCGAAACGCGAGAATGTCGATATCGGTGATGGAACGCGTCTTCCGTCCCGCACCCGCGATGATCGGATACTCGGCCGAGGTGAAGTAACCGTTGAGTTGAAGGTACGCCTGCACGAGCGCGACGGCGTGGTCCATGCACGCACAGTGTAGGACAACCTCTCAGCCTCCCTCTTGAAAAAACGGTGGACAAGCGGAGAGCTTGTCCTACACTGCGAGGCATCCGATGGCTGATTCGAAACCCACATCTCCGCGCCCGCTCTACGACTGCTCGAAGTGTCCCGGTTACTGCTGCAGCTATGACGCGATTGTCGTCACCAAACGCGACCTCACGCGTCTGGCGAAGCACTTCGGTCTCGATGAAGAGACCGCGAAGAAGCGCTTCACGAAAGTTGTCGACAACGAGCAGGTCCTCCGCCACCAGAAGGACCACGTCTACGGCAGCATGTGCATGTTCTTCGATACGGAGAAGCGGCGCTGCACGGTGTACGAAGCGCGCCCCGGCGTCTGCCGCGCGTATCCTGAGTGGTCGCGCTGCGGGTACTACGACTTTCTGAAGTGGGAGCGCAGGCAGCAAGGTGATGATGAGTTCGTTCCGATGTCACGCAGCTGAGCCCGGTGAAATCGCGGCTCCGGCTGTAAATGTTATTCGCAGCATGTCGCATCGCTGTCTCGCAGTCTTCGTCCTCCTTTTCGCCACCCCGCTTCTCTTCGCGCAGGATGCGACGCAGCACGTCGAAGAGAACGTCTCGGTCGGCTACGTGATGGTGCCCTTCACCGTCCTCAGCGGCCACGGCGCGCCGATCACCGATCTGAGCTCGAATGAAGTCTCGCTGCTCGTCGACGGCGTGCCCGTGCAGAGCGACATGTTCGAGAAGTCGATGGATGCGCCCGTCTCGTTCACGATTCTCGTCGACGGCTCCGGCTCGATGGGGCTCGCCGGAAAGATGTCTTCTGCGCGCGCGGCAGTCGAAGCGCTGATCTATCGCCGCAAGAAGGGCGACGACTTCTCTCTCTACGTCTTCGATGACAAGGAGGCGCACGAGGTCGTTCCGTTCACCGAAGATGCGGGAAAGATCCTGACGGCGATGTACGGCATCAAACCGTTCGGCAAGACGGCATTCTTCGATGCGCTCTCATCCATGCCGGAGAAGAGCCGCCTCGGACAGAATCCGACGCGCGCGATCATTCTGCTCAGCGACGGAATCGACAACGCATCGCAACTGACGAAGCAGCAACTGACGAGCATGCTGCGCGGCCTCGGCATCCCGATTTACTCGCTCGGATTGCGCGAAGCATCGGAGGGAACGGTCGCGGTGACGGCCGAGGCATCGTCCGACATCGCTCTCCTTGCCGACGTGGCGAACGAGAGCGGCGGGCGGCTCTTCCTCGGCAATCAGCCTGATCAGTTGCTGCACGCCGTGGAACAGATCCAAAAGGACCTCCGGGCCCAGTATTTGATCGGCTTTACTCCAACTGGCAAAGGTGCTGTAAAGTACCGCCGCATTTCGCTGAAGACAGCGGGGAGGGTGCAGGCAGTGCGAGTGCGCGCCGGGTATCGCGGCACCGAACCTCCAGTTCTGACAAAAGCGAACGAAAGGAAAAGAAGTTGATGACTATCGCAGCCAAGGTAACCCGTATTGTTTCGGTGTCCCTCGTGGCCGGCGCTCTCGCAGCGTGCGCTACGAACGGCGAGGTGGACCGCAAGATCGCCGAGGCGACCGATAAGGCGATGGCGACGACGAATCAGAAGATCGAGTCCGTCGCGTCGCAGGTCGAGACCGTGCAGCAGCACCAGAAGGAGCAGGACGCTCAGATCGCCACGCTCAGCCAGGAAGCGAAGGACGCGCTCAAGCGCGCCGAAGACGCTGGCGTGATCGCGAAGGGCGCCGGCAAAGTGGTGTTCCAGCAGACCTTCTCCGACGACAAGGTCAAGTTCAAGGCCGGCAAGTACGACCTCTCGAAGGACGCCAAGGCGGCTCTCGACGAGCTCGGCAACAAGATCAAAGGAATGACCGACCATCAGTACTTCGTCGAGATCCAGGGCCACACGGATGACACCGGCGGCTCGCGCTACAACGACGAGCTCGGCCAGCGCCGCGCCGACGAAGTGCGCCGCTACCTCTCGCGCCAGTACGGCCTGCCGCTGAACCGCATGTCGACGATCTCGTACGGCGACACGCTTCCGGTGGCGTCGAACAAGACGAAGAAGGGCCGCGCGCAGAACCGCCGCGTGGTCATCGTCGTTCTCGAGTAGTCCTCGTAATTCGACCCCTCACCTCTGGCCCCTCTCCCCGCTTGCGGGGAGAGGGGAACGGCGAGGCGGCTTACTCGAACGTGGCGACGACCGGCGCGTGGTCGCTCGTTCCGATCTCTCGATACGACGGACATGCCGTCGCCCTCTCCGCGAGGGCCTGCGACGCGAGCACGTAGTCGAGCCTCCATCCGATGTTGCGCTGCCGCAGGTTTCGCCACGGCGCCCACCAGGTGAAGTAATCGTCCGCACCCGGATAGAGCTTGCGGCCGACGTCGACGAGACCCTGATCGAGCAGCTTCTCCAGCAGATCGCGCTCTTCCTGCCGCTGCCCGATGATGTTCGGCTTGCGCTCCTTCGGATGCACATCCATGTCGGTGCGCGCGATGTTCATGTCGCCGCAGAGCACGAGCTTCGTCCCATCCTTCTGTACGACCGCGGCGTAATCGATGAGCGCGTTGAGAAACGCGATCTTCGCCGCGTAATCCTTTCCGCCGTTCGGCACGTACACCGATGCGTACACCGTGTCGCCCGCACGCGCCTGCACGATGCGCGTCTCGTGGTCGAAATGCGGATGCGAAAACTGCGGCGGCTCAGGACACGACGCAAGGCGGATGTGCAACCCTACTCCTGAATACGCGGCGGCGCCGTGCCAGTAACACTGGTAGCCCTCGAGATCGCAGATCGTCGCCGGCACCTGCGCGGGCGACGCTTTCAATTCCTGCAGACAGATCACATCGGGTTGTTCGCTCTGAACGAACGTTGCGAACTGCTCGTGACGGGCGCGGATCCCGTTCACATTCCAGGTGGCGATTTTCATGTTGCGCGGATTGTAACGGCGGGCCGAAATTTTCAGTGTGGATCGCGGACTTCGATCTGCACGACAGGAGAACTCATGCGCAAACTCGCTTTTGCCTCACTGCTTCTTCTCGCTTCGACATCGCTGCTGGCTCAGGACTGGCGCGGCGGGCGCGCTCGCCATGACCGCTATGGATCGCGCGACAATTTCTTCGAGCTCACTCCGATCGTCGGCTACCGCTACGGCGGCACGATCTACTCCGACACGAACTCGATCTTCAACACCGACGTCGACGTCGCCAGCGACGCCTCGTACGGTCTGAACCTCGGCATCCCGATCAACAACGACGGCATGAAGCTCGAGTTGCTCGTCGACCGTCAGGACACGCATCTCACGACCGGCGGCGGCGACCTGTTCGGCCCCGACAACCGCCTCGCAAAATTTCACGCGACGTACTACCAGGCGGGCATCGTGATGCCGTTCGCACGCTCGCGCGACCTCACCCCATATTTCGCGATCGACGCCGGCGTGGCGAATCTCGATACCGATGTCATCGGCGCGTCGTCGTCGAACCGCTTCGCAGCATCCGCGGCGATCGGCCTCAAGTTCCCGATCGCGAACAACATGGGGATCAAGATCGAGGAGCGCGGCTTCTACGCCAACACCGGCCGTTACGACAACGGCTGCGATATTCATTGCAACAGCAGCGACACGAATCTCTATCAGGCAGAGACGACGCTGGGAGTGTCGTTCAAGTTCTGAAGTGGTGGTCACGCGGTCACGCGGGCGCGCGGGCGCGCGGTGATGCGGCTCGTGGACGATCTCTTCATGACCGCGCGCCCGCGAGCCCGCGTGACCGCGCGCTCAGGATTCACTGCCACTTGAACAGCTTCAACGCCAGCGCGAACGAAATCCCGCCCCATGCGACGAGGATCGCCACGGGCATCCACACCTGCGCCCAGCCTGAGCCGTCGTTCATGACGCCGCGCAGCGCGTCGTTGAGCGCGGTCAGCGGCAGCGCGCGGATGAACGGTTTGGCAGCATCCGGAAAGCGTTCGTAGGAAAAGAACACGCCGGAGCCGATCCACATCGGCACCATCACGAGGTTCATCATTCCGCTCACGGCTTCGATCGTCCGCGCGCGCGATGCGACGAGCAATCCGATTCCGGAGAAGGCGAAGCCGCCGATCAGCGTGATCACGCCGAACGTCACGAACGAGCCGTGCACGCGGACGTTGAACACGATCCAGGCGAACGCGATCAGAAAAACGACTTCGAAAACGAGAAAGATCAGACGCGAGAAGAACTGCGCGAGCAGATACTCGGTCTTGCGCATCGGCGTGGCGATCAGCCGCTTGAGCAGCTTCTTCATCCGCGCGTTCACGATGCTGAAGCCGACGCCCCACATTCCCGTGCCCATCAGGTTCATGCCGAGGAGGCCGGGGACGAGAAAGTCGATGTAGCGCGAGCCCTGTTCGCTCACGCGCTCTTCGCGCGCTTTGATGAGGTCCTGCCGCCCCGCGGCGCGCTGCAGCGCATCGTCAACCTCGAGGCGTGCCGTTCGCGCATCGGGCCGCGTCGCATCGAACCGATACAGCGGCTCGGCGCCTCCTCCGATCAACATCGACACTTTTCCCGTGCGCAACTGCGCGGCGGCAGCCGCCTCATCCATGACGCGCGGCAGCAGTGCCGGCGACTTCGCGAGCGCCGCCATCTGTTCTGCCGCATGCGGACCGGCGACGACGGCGACCGGAATTCTGTCGGGCGGTTTGGAGCGAAATGCGAAACCGAGAGCCAGCGTGAGGACCATGGGAAAGGCGAAGACCCAGAAGACGGCCTCCGGCTCGCGGATGAACTCGCGCATGCGCGCTTTCGTCAGCTCGATGATGGCCGGCTCAGGCATCGCGCAGCTCCCGTCCCGTCATCGCGACGAAGAGATCTTCGAGCGTCGCGGCATGCGTCGAGAGCGTGCGCAGCTTCGCTCCGCTCTTCTCCACGACGGCGATGAGCCGCGGCACGGCTTCGGCGAGTGAGTCGACCCGCAGCTGCCAGCCATCGGCGCGCTTCGCACAGCCGTGATAGCCCTCGCAGAGATTCGCGAACGTCTCTTCCGGCAGCGCCGGCTCGCTCGTGAACTCGATGATGTTCGGCGCCTCGAGCTTGGCGATCAGTTCCTTCGGAGTGCCGAGCGCGATCACCTTGCCGTGATCGACGATCGCGATGCGATCGCAGAGCCGCTCGGCTTCGTCCATGTAGTGCGTCGTCAGCAGCACCGTGCCTCCGTTCGCGCGAAACTCCGTCACGACCTGCCAGAGTTGCAGACGCGATTGCGGATCGAGCCCCGTCGTCGGTTCGTCGAGAAAGAGGATGTCGGGCATCCCGATGAGCGCACACGCGACGGCGAGGCGCTGCTTCTGACCGCCGGACAGCTTGCCGACGCGCGCGTCGCGCTTCTCCTCCAGCGTGAGACGGCGGAGCAGCTCATCGGGGTCGTGGCCTTCGCGATAGAACGAGCGGAAGAGCGTCAGCGTCTCGAAGACCGTCAGCTTGTCGGTGAACTGCGTCTCCTGCAGCGAAATCCCGATGCGCTCCCGCAGTTCGCGCTCATCGCCCTTCCAGCGGCGGCCAAGGACTTCGACGTCTCCGCCATCGGGCGGCTGAAGTCCTTCCAGGATCTCGATCGTCGTCGTCTTCCCCGCTCCGTTGGGCCCTAACAATCCGAAGCACTCGCCAGGCTCGACGCGCAGATCGAGCCCATCGACGGCTTTCACGTCAGAAAAGTATTTTTTCAATCCGCGGCAATGAATCGCGGCATCGGCCATAGGCCGGCGAAGATAGCATGCGAGTGAAGAGTGACGAGTGTTCAGTGAAGAGTAGAGCCGCCCAACACTCAGCACTCTTCACTCGTCACTCGTCACTAGTCACTCGTCACTAGTCACTCTTCACTACAATTGCACCATGAACAAACCGCCGCGAACTTTCGACGAATTCAGCGAGACGTTCCCGAAGCTGCGCGAAGCGTGGGATCTGCTGGGCGAGGCCGCCGGTGAAGGGCCGCTCGATGAGAAGACGCAGCGCCTCGTCAAGCTCGCGATCGCGATCGGCGCGATGCGCGAGGGGGCGGTCCACTCCAGCGTGCGCAAAGGACGCGCAGCCGGCCTCACGGCCGAAGAGATGAATCAGGTCATCGCACTCGCCGCGAGCGTGATCGGCATGCCGAGCGCCGTCGCGGTCTGGACATGGGTGCGGGACGTCGAGTAGTCCGCACATCGGTCATGAAAGCCTTCGTCGTCGATCGAATTGCTGACGTCGATGCGCCTCCGCTCGGACCTCACGATCTTCGCATCGCGGTGCACGCGGCGGGTGTGAATCGCGCCGACCTCCTGCAGAGCCAGGGCCTCTACCCGCCTCCTGCCGGCGCTTCGGAAATCCTCGGCCTCGAATGCGCCGGCATCGTTCGCGAAGCCGGCGAGCACGTCCTCGGATGGGCCCGCGGCGATCGCGTGATGGCGCTCCTCGCCGGCGGCGGCTATGCGCAGGAAGTCGTCGTCGATGCCGGATCAGCGATGCATGTGCCGCCCGCGCTCTCCGACGAAGAAGCGGCGGCGATTCCTGAAGTCTTTCTCACCGTCTTCCTCACGCTCTTTCAGCTCGCGCGCATCGAGGAAGGTGAATCGGTTCTGATTCACGGCGGAGGCAGCGGCATCGGCACCGCTGCGATCACGCTCTGCAAGCTCGCCGGCATGCGCGTGCTCGTCACCGCAGGCTCCGATGAGAAATGCGCGCGCTGCATCGAGCATGGTGCCGACGTCGCGATCAACTACAAGAGCGAGGATTTCGTCGAGCGCGCGAAAGGTGTGAACGTGATCCTCGATCACATCGGTGCGTCGTATCTGCCGCGCAATCTGCAGGCGCTCGCAGCCGGCGGCCGCGTCGTGCTGATCGGATCGATGGGCGGCGTGCGCACCGCGGAGATCGACGTGACTGCGATTCTCGGAAAGCGCCAGCAGATCATCGGCTCGACGTTGCGCTCGCGGCCGGTGCATGAGAAGGCGGCGCTCGTGGCTTCGTTTCTGGAGCGGTTCGGCGACCCGCTGCGGGAAGGACGCGTGCGGCCGGTGGTCTCGGAGGTGATGGGGTTCGATCGCGTTGCCGATGCGCATCGGCTCATGGCTTCTTCGGAACATTTCGGGAAGATCGTTCTGCGGTGGTGATTTCTGCTTATCCCGGTGGTTCCCCTCACCCTGGCCCCTCTCCCCGCTTTGCGGGGCGAGGGGGACGGGTGGGCCTCAGCGGCCTACAGGAAGTAGAGGCCGCCCCAGACCTTTGTGTCGATTGCGTTGCCCTCGCGCTCGCGCTGCGCGAGCCAGTCGCGGACGTTCTCGCGATCGACGAGATGCACTGTGATCTTTTCCTCGCCGACGCCGCCGCCCTTGCCTGTCTTCTTCAATCCGAATGCGCGAAAGAAGTGAACGATCTCCGAGGTGATGCCGGAAGATGTCGGCCCCTTCGTCATCAACTCGACGCGCTCGCACCGATAGCCGGTTTCTTCCTCGAGCTCTTTCTTCGCGGTTTCCGCCGGATCATCGACGCCGTCGTCGCCGATCAGTCCCGCCGGCCATTCGATGACGTTGACGTCGACCGGACGCCGGTACTGTTCGACGAAGATCAGCTTCCCGTCCTCGGTCTGCGCGATCACGATCACCGCTTCCTTGCCGCGCTTGCGCTCGACGTACTCCCAACCGTCGCGTTCGAGTACGAGCACATACTTTCCTTCGATCACCAGGCCTCCTCAGAATAGTGTGGCTTGCGCCGTGCGCCGGCGGAACGCAGCGGTCGACAGCTCATCATCCCGCTGATTGAGCCCGAGGCGGCGGCACGTCACTTCGAAGATCGCACGAATCTGCTCCGCGAAAGTACCTTTTCCCCGCTGGCGAATGCTCCACGAGGAGTCGTACAACTTTCCTTCGCGCAGATCGCGGATGCGGTTGAGCACCTTGTCCCTGCGATCGGGAAACTGTTCTTCCAGCCACTGTTCGAAGAGCGGCGCCACGGCCCACGGAAGCCGCAGCACGACGAACCCTGCCTTGGAAGCACCCGCGTCGCGCGCGGCAGCGAGAATCTTCGGCATCTCGTGCTCGGTAATCGCGGGCACGACTGGAGCGACCATGACGCCGACAGGCACGCCGGCCTTCGCAAGATGCTCGATCGCGGCGAGCCGCAACTCGGGAGTCGACGCGCGCGGCTCCATGATTCGCGCGACCTCGGGATCGAGCGTCGTGATGGAGACGTAGGCGCGCGCCGCATGGAACTGCGCGAGCTCCGCGAGATGATCCGCATCTCGGGTCACGAGATGATTCTTCGTGATGACGGAGACGGGATTGCGGAACTCGGCCAGCACTTCGAGGCAACGCCGCGTCAGCTCGAGCTTGCGCTCGGCCGGCTGATAGCAATCCGTCACGCCGCTCATCATGATGACCTGCGGCTTCCACGACTTCGCATTCAGCTCTTCGCGCAACAGCTCAGGCGCATCTTCCTTCACGAGGATCCGCGTCTCGAAGTCGAGACCGGCAGACATTCCGAGATACTCGTGCGACGGGCGCGCGAAGCAGTAGATGCAGCCGTGCTCGCAACCGCGATAGGGATTGATGCTCGCTTCGAAGCCGACGTCCGGGCTGTCGTTGTAGGCGATGATCGAGCGGATCGGATCGCGGAGATAGATCGTCCGCGGCGCGCTGTCGTCGCCTTCGTAATCCTCATCGCGGACGTATTCCAGCGGCTCGAACTGGTTCTGCGGATTCCAGCTCGCACCGCGGCCTCGGATCGCGCTCATGCGAGCACCGCCGTCCCGGTGAGCTCTCCCGATCGTAGAGCCGCGAGCGCTTCATTCGCCCTTTCGAGCGGAAAGCGGGCTCGCTCCGTCTCGATCCTCAGCGTTTTCAGCCGTTCGAAGAGCGCCGCCCCATCCTCGCGCGTGAGGTTCGCGACGGAGCGGAGAACCCGCTCGCCCCAGAGCAGCGAGTAGGGAAAGGATGGGATGTCGCTCATGTGAATGCCCGCGCAGACCACGACGCCGCCTCTAACCACTCGTTGCAGCGCAATGGGAACGAGCTCGCCGGCGGCGGCAAAGATGATCGCCGCATCGAGCATTTCCGGCGGAGCGTCATTCGAGTCGCCGGCCCATACGGCGCCCTTGCGGCGCGCAAAGGCCTGCGCCTCCAGGTCGCCATCGCGCGTGAACGCGAAGACCTCACGCCCGTCGGAGTGCGCGATCTGCGCCAGGATCTGTGCCGACGAACCGAAGCCGTAGAAGCCGATGCGCCGCGCATCTCCCGCCATCCGATACGCGCGGTATCCGATCAGGCCGGCGCAGAGAAGCGGCGCCGCCTCCTCCGGCGAGTAACCGCCGGGGATCTCGAAGCAGAAGCGCTCATCCGCAATCGCGTACTCCGCGTATCCGCCGTCGATCGTGTAGCCGGTGAAGCGCGCGTTCTCGCAGAGGTTCTCGCGGCCTCGCCGGCAGTCCACGCACTCGCCACAAGTCCACCCGAGCCACGGCACGCCGAGGCGCCGGCCGCGATCGTCGGTGCCGACGAGCTGATGCCCGGGAATCAACGGCAGCTTCGGATCGGGAAGCTCACCGTCGACGACATGAAGATCGGTGCGGCAGACCGCGCAGCACTCCACCTTCAACCGCACCTCACCCACCTTCGGATCACGAAGCGGAATCTCAGCCATCTCGAGCGGCTGACCGGCCTTGCGAAGGAGCATGGCTCGCACGCAGTCGAGAGTATCGCGGGCGTCAAGAAAATCTACGAGGTGTGGAGGATGGGACGGATGGGAGGATGGGACTATGGGACCTATAGGACCTATAGGACCTATAGGTAGCTGTCGTTATCGGGCGTTCCGCCTATAGGTCCCATAGGTCCCATAGGTCCCATCCGTCCCATCTCACAATCCCCTCAACTCCCGCAGCCGCGGCGCCGTCATCGCGATCACGCCGACCACCACGAGCGTCATGACGCCGCCGAAGATCACCGAGGGGATGATGCCGAGGAGTCTGGCGGCGACGCCGGACTCGAATGCGCCGATCTCGTTCGACGCTCCGATGAAGATCTGATTCACCGACGACACGCGGCCGAGCATCTCCGCCGGCGTGCGAGTCTGCAGCAGGGTGCCGCGGATGATCACGCTCACGTTGTCCGCCATGCCGCTCGCGACGAGGATGAAAAACGAGAGCCAGAAATTTCGTGAGAGTGCGAACGCGATCATCAGGAGACCGAAGATCGAAACGACGCTGAACAGCGTGACACCGGCGCGCTTCATCGGCGGACGATGCGCCAGCCACACTCCGATGAGAATCGATCCGGCCGCCGGCGCTGCGCGCAGAACGCCGAGTCCCTGCGGTCCGACCTCGAGCATCTTCGCGAATGCCGGCAGCAGCGCGACCGCACCTCCGAACAGCACCGCGAAGAGATCGAGCGTCATCGCGCCGAGCATCACAGGATCCTTCACCAGGAATCGGATGCCGATCGTCAGGCTCTCACGCATGGGCACGTCGCCGGCCGCTACCGGCATCACGCGATGCTTCACCGTGGCGATTGCCGCGACCGAAAACGCGAGCAGCACTGACACGCCGAAGTACGCGCCTTCTGCACCGACGAATCCATACGCGAGCCCGCCGAGGGCCGGCCCGAGGATCGCGGCGAACTGCCAGGTGGAGCTGCGCCATGTGACCGCATTCGGATAGATCTCGCGATCGACGACCTCCGCGGAAAGCGCGGTGACTGCAGGCCGCGTGAAACTGCGCGCGATCCCGCTGAGAAAGATCACGAGATACACGGGCCAGACACTCGTGAAGCCGGCGAGCGTGAAGAGCAGCAGCGCGATTGCCGACAGCATGAGTCCGAACGTGCCGGCCATCGCGATCGACCGCCGCGTCACGCGATCGGCCACATGTCCCGCATACAGCGCCACTCCGATGAACGGCAGCGCCTCGGCGAGACCGATCAGGCCGAGCGTCAGAGGATCGCCGGTCTGCGCATAGATCTGCCAGCCGACCACCACGATCTGCGCTTCGCGCGCGATCGTGGCCGTCGCATAACTGAGGAGGATCCTGCGGAAGTCAGGGCTGCGGAGAGAGGCATAGGGATCGTGCAAGGCGGAGGAAGCATAAACCGCGGCGCAATCAGCGCCCAGCCGTCACCGAGTCCATCTTCTCGAATGCGTTTTCGAAGCGAACGACCTTCCACTCACCGCCGCTCTTCCGCAACGTCGTCGTCTGTTTCATCGTCGCGTACATCGCAGGCCGCATCGCCGATTCGACTCCCGGTGGGTTGAACAGCACGGTCTGCACCGAGTGGAGGATCACGTCATCGCCGTTCTTCTCCGTCGAGTCGATTTGGAATCGCGATGGAAAGATCGTCTGGAACATCTGCGGCCCCGCGCCGATGTGCTCCTGTGTTCCGGCTTGCGCGAGATCGCTCGCCGACAATCCCTCACACATCGCCGCCGCCGCGTCATACCGCCGGTGCAGCATCTCCTCGGCGAATTGTTTGTAGCGCTTCTCCGCGCCAAAGCCGCCGCATCCGAAGAACGCCAGAACGAGCAAGAGGATCGCGAATCGCTTCATCAGACACCTCCAACATCAACCGGGAGGAACGCCGACCGGCGTCACCGCGGCGCGGTCAGTCTCTCCAGTCCGAATCCGGTACACCTGTTCCACGGGGAGTACGAAGATCTTACCGTCGCCGACCTCGCCTGTCCGCGCGCCGTCGATGATTGCCTTGACCGTCGGATCGACGAAGTGATCCGACACACCGATCTCGATCCGCACTTTTTCCGAAAGTTCCATCTTCACGGTCGTGCCGCGATAGGTCTCCACGCGCTCGAGCTCACCGCCATGCCCCTGGACGCGGGAGATGGTCAGCCCTTTGACTTCCGCGTGAAAGAGCTCTTCGAGCACATCGTTCAGTCGTTCAGGCCTGATGATGGCGACTACGAGCTTCATTCGCTCCTCCTCCCATCGAGCAGCAGAATCGCTCCCTCGCCTCTGCTGTACGCCTCCTCACCATGCTGCGAGACGTCGAGGCCGAGTCCTTCTTCGCGCGCGGTCATGCGCAGCGGCGTCAGCGCGCCGGTGAGCTTCACGATCGCGACGGTCATGAGCGTGCTGTAGAGCAGCGTCACGACGATCGCGATCGCCTGCACGCCGAGCTGCCGGACGTTGCCGTCGATCAAGCCCGACCCGGCGCCGCCGCTCCATCCTTTCGATGCGAGCACGCCGGTGAGCAGCGCGCCGGCGACGCCGCCAACACCATGCGCGGCGACGACGTCGAGCGAGTCATCGAGCCGCGTCCCGGCTCGATAGAGCAGCGCGAAGTAGCTCGGAAAGGCGGCGATGGCGCCGATGACGATGGCCGACATCGGGCTGACGAAACCCGCGGCGGGGGTGATCGCGACGAGGCCGACGACGATTCCCGTCGCCGCGCCGATCGCCGTCGCCTTTCGCGTCCGCATCAGATCGAGAATCGTCCAAAAGACGAGCGTCGCCATCGGCGCGAGCATCGTGTTCACGAAGGCCAGAGCCGCCGCGCGATTCGCTCCGAGTGCGCTTCCCGCGTTGAAGCCGAACCATCCGAGCCAGAGCAGACCTGCGCCAAGCAGCGTGAAAGGGACGTTCTGCGGAAGCATCGCCTGACGCGCGTAGTCCTTCCGCGGCCCGACGAGCAGTGCACAAACCAGCGCCGCAGCAGCTGCATTGATGTGGACAACGGTACCTCCCGCGAAATCGAGTGCGCCCAGCTTCGCCAGAAATCCGCCCGCGCCCCACACCCAGTGTGCGACCGGCGCATAGACGAAGAGCGACCAGAGCGTGATGAACACGATGTAGGGACCGAAGCGCATCCGCTCCACGATCGCGCCGGAGATGAGCGCGGCCGTGATCACGGCGAACGTTCCCTGATAGGCGAAGAAGAGGAGATGCGGAATCGTTCCCTGCGCGTCGAGCGTCACGCCGCGGAGGAAGAAGTACTCTCCCCCTCCGCACCATTGCGAAGCGCGTCCGAACGCGACCGAGTAGCCGAAAAGGGCCCACGCCAGACCGACGAAGCCGAGCGCGGAGAAGCTCATCATCAGCGTGTTGAGGGTGTTTTTCGAGCGCACCATCCCGCCGTAGAAGAAGCCGAGAGCGGGAGTCATCATCAGCACGAGAGCCGTTGCGACGAAGAGCCAGGCGGTATCGGATGCGTTGAGGGCCACGGTCCCACCTCCGTGGTTTTTGCAATTGTATCATTCATTTTTGTGACGAATTCCAATGCCTATTTCCGAGCGATGATTTTGGATTATGCTTGCCTCGATATTTCCGGGTCCGTCCAAATGCAAAGAGAAGACAAGTCGGAGCGATGCCGGCGGCAGGTGCTCGATGCGGCGTTGCGGCTCTTCTCGCAGAAAGGCTACGGGCCGGCGAGCGTTCGCGAAATCGCCGAGCAGGCCGGGGTCTCGGTTGGCGCGCTCTATCATCACTTTCCGGACAAGGAGTCGATCTTCCGCTCCCTGATCGACGAATACCGCGAGATCACCGATCAGCCGCGTTTCCCCTTCTATCGCGCGATCCGCACCGGGCTCTTTCCCAACAACCTCGAACAGCTCGGCTATGCGGCGCGCGACAGCGTGCGCCAGTACCGCGACTATCAGGCCCTCTTCTTCGTGGACGTGATCGAGTTCGGCGGCGAGCACATTCGCGATTTCTACGCCGGGATGGCCGATCGCTTCGCGGCGTTCATCGAAGAGCAGCGGACGCAGGGTGACGACATGGGCACGCGCCTGCGCCCGGGCGTTTCCCCCCGCTCCGCGCTGCTGCTCGCATCGCGGATCTTCTTCAACTATTTCCAGATGGAGCTGCTCTTCGGCGTCCCGGAGCCGTTCGGCAAGAGCTCCGCGGAGATGGTGCGCGAGGTAGCTGATATTCTCCGCAATGGGATCGCGTCGTGAGCTTCGTTCCCCCTCGCGAATCATGTGGAACCCTGATCAGTACGAACGATTCAAGGCCGAGCGCGCGCAGCCGTTTCACGACCTCGTCGCGCTGATCGAGAGGCGTCCGCGGATGCACGTGGCCGACTTCGGCTGCGGCACGGGCGAGCTGACGCGCATCCTGCACGAGACGCTCGGTGCGACCGAAACGCTCGGCATCGACAACTCGGAGACGATGCTTCTCAAGTCCTCGGCATTCGGCAGCGAGGCCGTTCGTTTTGCGAAGGGCGACATCGAAGCGTTTGCCGCCGACCGGCCGTTCGATCTCGTCTTCTCTAACGCAGCGCTGCACTGGGTTGGAGATCACCCGACGCTCTTCCGCAAACTCGCCAGCTTCCTTGCGCCCGATGGGCAGCTCGCGGTGCAGATGCCATCGAACGAGGATCACGCTTCGCACTCCGTCGCGCGGGACGTCGCGCGCGAGCTCGGCCACGCGCCGCGCATCTCGTCCGTTCTCCCTGTCGATGGGTACGCACGCATCCTGCACCGCCTCGGCTTCGCCCGGCAGCATGTGAAACTGCAGGTCTACGGGCATCTTCTCGAAGAGCCGCGCGACGTCGTCGAGTGGGTCCGCGGTTCACTGCTCACCGACTATCAGCAGCGGATGAGCGACGCCGAGTTCACTCGATTCCTCGACACCTACACCCAGCGCCTCCTCCCCATCCTCGGCGACGACCGCCCGTACTTCTACACGTACAAGCGCGTGCTGCTGTGGGGAAGCTATTGAGGCAGGCAGCAGCCTTCACTCGTCTGCCATGATCGTGTGCAGCGCGACCATGATGGTGACCGAGGAGAGAACGAGGAGGGCGGCGAAGAAGGTGATCGAGAGCGATGCCGCCGAATCGGAAGTGGCGCCGAGGACCATGCGGGCCGGGGAAAAGCGGTGGAGCCAGGCGTCGATCATTCCCCACTTCCATGTGAGCATCGCCGCCCAACCCGCGGCGACGATCAGATAGGCGGCCACCTGCAGCGATGTCATCGGCCGCATGGCGCGCTCCGCGACGGCGGTGCTCTGCAGCAGACGCGCCTTGAGAAACACGACAGAAGGGTCGGGAAGCCTGTGCTCGCGATCGGGAAGCGCGGCAAACTGGGCCATCCACGGTGAGACCGCGGCGGCCGCCGCGCAGTCGGGACACGACTCCGCGTGGCTCCTCAGCTCGCTGCTCCAACCATTCGTTGCAGCAGCGCGGCGGACGTCAGGCTCACGGCGGCAGACGTCGTTCATGACGCGAGCCCTTTCTTCTTCAGGATCTCGCCGAGCTTCTTGCGCGCGCGGAAGAGCAGCACCTTGATGCTCTTCGTCTTCAGGCCGAGAGTCTCGGCGATCTCCTGATGATCGGACTCCTCGACGTGCGCGAGCCACAGCAGCACGCGCTCCTGCGGCTTGAGCTCCGCGAACACGCGCATCATGTCGTGACGAAGATCCGCCGACTCGTGCACGCGTATGCCGGCATCGGCGATTTCACGCCCTCGTTCCTTCTTGGTCTCGCGGAAATGATCGAACGCCAGGTTCGTCGCCGTCCGATACAGATAGCGGCGCTGATGATCCTCATTCGCCGCCGGTGGGTTCGCGCGGAGAAAACGGAAGAAGGATTTCTGGAGCAGATCGTCGGCGACGTCGCGATTGCCCGTCAGCCGGTAGATGTAGGACCAGAGGCTTCCGGCGTGCGCGCGGTAGAACGCCTCGAAGCGTGCCTCATCCATGGGTCTCGGCGCGCGCTGCGGAGGCGCGGTCCGTTCCATGGGCAGAGTCGCCGGCAGCAGCATCAGATCCGCCGTCATCGCGCATCACGAATTCGCGGGCGGCTGGTTGTCCATCAGCCCCCATTCGCGCGACAGCTTCAGCGAGAGTAGCGCGGAGAGAAACAGACCGCCACCGAGCGCCATCAGCAGAAAGCCGCTGATGATGCAGAACTCGTTGTAGGTCTGCGGCAGGAAGCCGATGATCAGAAAGCCGATTCCCACCGAACCGACGACGAGTGCGCGCCCCATCACGCGGATGATCCGGTCGCGCGCATTCAGCTTCGGCGAGCTCTCGAAGTGGCCGAGAAACTTCTTCCCCTCTTCCGTCTGGATGAAGGTGAGGAACTCCGGAGCCGAGCTGAATCGTTCGATCAGCTTCGACTGCACTTCGGCGCGCACCTCGCTGCTGCGCTGGCGCGTCTTCGCGATCGAGATGACGACCACGGCGATCATCGCGAATGCCGCGATGGGGATCAGATAGACAGAGTCGAATGC
The DNA here is from genome assembly GCA_021325515.1 of Acidobacteriota bacterium. Lineage (GTDB taxonomy): Bacteria > Acidobacteriota > Thermoanaerobaculia > Gp7-AA8 > Gp7-AA8 > JAJPHC01. The sequence goes on along the minus strand of JAJPHC010000013.1, from coordinate 41,460 downwards.
CATGAAGCCTCCGGTGCGATTTCCGAAGGCCTATACGGATGAGACAGGGGTTTGGTTAACAGCTACCTGCCGGCAGGCGCCGCCGGCAGTCTGGCCTTCTCCGCTTTTGCCCAGTCGCAGAGTGCGGCGCGGTCCGCGTCCGACAACGCAGCCTCGTGATGAATCCAGACGTACGACGTCACCGGCATCTCCTTGCTGTGCACCTGCTCGCAGATCTCATCGAGCTTCCGCTGTTTGCGCCTGAGGTTGTACGTCCCCCAGGCCGACAGATTCAGCTCGCGCCTTCCTTCGCTGACATGGTGCGCGAGCACCCAGGAGATGGGAGCAATGCTGCTGTACGCCGGCCACACCGTCTTGCTCGAGTGGCAGTCGTCGCACGAGCGGCTCAGAATCGCCTGAATGTTCGGCGGCACGTTCATCGACTTCTCGATGACCATGTTCTGATCGACCGGCGGATTCTCACGCGAGGGACGATACAACTGCATGAGGATCAGAATGAGTGGGATGGCAATCGCGATGCGTTTCAGAATCTTCATCGGTTCACGTATACGTGCCCATCCTTCATCACGAACCGTACCCGTTCCATCGCGCTGATGTCGTCGAGCGGATTGCCGGGCACGGCCACGATGTCGGCGAGCTTGCCCTGTTCGAGCGAGCCGAGCTGCTCTTCCTGGCCGAGCAGTTGCGCGGCGACGACCGTCGCCGAACGGATGGCCTGCATCGGCGTCATCCCGAACTTCGTCATGTAGGTGAACTCGCGCGCCTCATTCATCTCCCACGGAAAACCGCCGACGTCCGTGCCGAACGCGATCTTCACGCCCTTCTTCACGGCGCGCTGAAATGAGTCGCGATGAAACAGCGGCATCTTTCCCCAGATCGCGCCGCCGGCCGCCGTGCGTCCCGGCGCGACGTACTCCGTCACCGTCAGCGTCGGCACGAGGTACGTGCCGTTCTTCACCATGAGGTCCATCAGATCGTCGGGGATCGCGACACCGTGCTCGATGCTGTCAACGCCGGCATTGAGCGCGTTCGTCAGTCCCGGCCGCGCCATCGCGTGCGCCGCGACCTTGTGGCGAAGGCGATGCGCCTCATCGACGATGGCCTTCATCTCTTCCGCTGTGAAGGTCGGGATCGACGACAGCGTCCCGTCCTTCGCGACGAAGTAGGCGCGATCGGCATACACCTTGATCCAGTCCGCCCCGTGCCAGATCTGCTCGCGCACCGCCTTGCGGCAGGCCTCGACGCCATCGACGATCTGCACCCCCATCGGATACGTCACCTCGGGCGCGTAACCCGCGGGGCCATAGCCTCCGGTCACGGACATCGCGCGCGTGGAGACGGTCATGCGCGGCCCGGGAATCACGCCGTTGTTGATGGCGCGCTTGACGTCGACGTCGGTGTACATCGCCCCTTCCGTCTCCACATCGCGCATCGAGGTGAACCCATTCTCGAGACCGATTTTCGCAGCGCGACTCGCGCGCAACGCGCGGTACGGCATCGATTCCTTGAACAACTGCACGTCGTAATCCTCGGCCGTCACGTCGCCCTGGAGGAGGATGTGCGTGTGCGTGTCGATCAGTCCCGGCAGCAGAGTGGCGTCGCCGAGGTCGATGACGTTCGCGCCGGCGGGAGCGGCGGCGTTGCGGCCGGCGCTTTCGATCCTGTTGCCGCGCACGACGATGACTGCGGGGGTGATCACGCTGTCCGACTTGCCATCGATCATCCGCGCGGCGCGGATCACGGTGACGTCATCGGCGGCGAAGACTGATGCGGCGAGCAGGAGCAGGAGGATCAGTCGTCTCATGTCGCGGTATTGTAGGCAACCGGAAATCGCGATGCGCTACTCGATCTCGGAATACGTTCGCTGGGAAGACATCGATGCCGCCGGCATCATCAACTACCAGGCCTATCTGCGCTTCTTCGGACTCGCCGAGGTCGAGCTGTTCCGGCACTGCAACCTGTCGTATAAAGTGATGTTCGAGGAGCTCGGGATCTGGCTGCCGCGCGTCCACGTCGAGTGCGATTTCCACAATCCGGTGCGGCTCGATGATCTGCTCGTCGTCGAAGCATGGTTCGGCCGCATCGGCACGAGCTCGATTCACCTCCACTTCGCGGCAAAGCTCGGCGACACGCTCGTCGCAACCGGCAAGTACATCCTGGTCAGCGTCCAGCAGGGATCGTTCAAGCCGGTCCCGGTACCGCAGGAACTGAGAACGCGAGTCTCAAGGTACTTGGACGAGTGACGAGTGATTAGTGATGAGTGATGAGTGACGAGTGATGAGTGATGAGTAGTGATGCTCTTCACTCGTCACTGTTCACTCGTCACTGTTCACTCGTCACTGTTCACTCGTCACTGGTCACTCGTCACTGTTCACTCGTCACTGTTCACTCGTCACTCGCTCGTGCGCTCACTTCTTCTCGAAGACGCGGACGATCGTTGCGATGTCGACGCTGCGCTCGAGGTACTCCCATACGGCGAGCACGTCTTCGCGATGGCGGACGGTTTCCGCGGCCTGGGCGCCGTTCTCCAGGAGAGCGAACTTCGCGCGGTTGTACCACTTGAGCGCTTCTTCCGGGTGCATGCGCAGCCGCTCGCGCGCGTGCTGAATGAGCAGGACCTGGTCCTGCGGAATCTCGTTCTCCGTCCGGAGGAGCTTCATCATCGGACGTGATTGCTTCTCGCGATCCTGAAGGATCTTGCGCTTCTTGTTCAGCGCCTCGAGATCGCGACGCACGATCTGCTGCTCAACGAGCCGCTGCAGCGCCGTGTAGAACGCATCGATCTCTTCTTCGATCCGCAGCCCGCTTCGATAGAGCAGCTTTCCTTCGACATTTCCCCGCTTCGAAAGATGGCTCCAGACGACGATGGCCTGGCTGGTGACGGAGATGTCTCCCCGCCGGAACCAGAATCGCGCACGAAGCCCGAGCCGCAGCGGTTGAGGATGCTCGATCTGCGCGCCCTGATCCGAGAGGTCGACCACGACCACACTGGCCGCTCCAAAACTGCCGACCAGACGTTCATCCGTTATGTACCGATCCGCGGCGCGGAGGTCTCGTAGGTCCATGGCTTGGTTCGGGTGATTCCGAGAAGGAGTTTACCACCGTCAGTCGAGCACGAATTCGGGCTCGGGATGAATATTGACGGAAAAGGCTTCGCGCACCTTTTCCTGAATTTTTTCCACGAGACTCAAGACCTCGGCTGCCGACGCGCCGCCGCGATTGACGATCGCCAGCGTATGTTTCGACGAGAGTCCCGCGTTGCCATGGACGAAGCCCTTGTGGAAGCCGGCGTGCTCGATGAGCCAGGCCGCGGAGAGCTTCACGCTCCCGTCCGCCGCAGGAAAGTGAGGCGCATCAGGCACGATCTTCGCGAACGATGCGTATTCATCCGCGGAAATCACAGGGTTCATGAAGAATGATCCATCGCTCCGCGTGTCGGGATCCGCGGGGTCGAGCACCATCCCCTTCCTCTTGCGGATCGCGATCACGGCCTCGCGAACCCGCTGCAGATCGCCGATCGGGATCGCGCGCTCATCGAGATACCGCTGCAGCTCCGGATAGCGGACGGTCGCGTCGCCGCCGGGGCGGAGAGCGTACGCAACCGAGAGCACGACGTATCGCCCCTTCTCGATATTCTTGAACAGACTCGAGCGATATCCGAAGCAGCACTGCTCGTTCGTCAGCTCGGCGATCGACTGCGCCGCGCGATCCCACACCTGCACGCGCGCGATCGTCTCGCTCACATCCTGTCCATACGCGCCGACGTTCTGAATGGGAGTTGCGCCCGTGAGGCCCGGAATGCCGGAGAGGCACTCGATGCCGGCGAGACCGCGACGCACGGCGTACGCGACGGCGTCATCCCACGGTTCGCCCGCCGCAACATGCAGCAGGCCATCGCGCTCTTCGATGCCTCGCAACTCGATGCGGATGACGAGACCGTCGAAGCCTCGATCGGCGATCAGCAGATTGCTGCCGCCGCCGAGGATGAAGACGCGCTGCGACTCGCGCGCGGCCCATGCGAGCGCGTCGCGCAGGGCATCGAGCGACGCCGCGCGCGTGAAGAATCGCGCCGGCCCGCCGATGCCGATCGTCGTGAAGGGCGCGAGCGGAACCTGCTGCTGGAGATCAAAGGTCATGCGATCGCGGGCTCTGTCGCAAGACGCCTGCCCGTTGGAGTTTGCTGCTGCGTTGCACGATCGATTGGCATCAGCAACGTCGATCATAGACAATGCCGCGCATGACTGCAGACACGACGGCCGCCGAGAAACAGTGGTTCGGACACCCGCGAGGACTGGCCACGCTCTTTTTCACCGAGATGTGGGAGCGCTACAGCTATTACGGGATGCGCGCGCTGCTATTCCTCTACATGGTCGGCTCCACGCAGCGGCCCGGGCTCGGGTTCGATGAAGCGAAAGCCGGATCGATCTATGGCTGGTATACGTTCTCGGTCTATGCCACAGGACTGATCGGCGGATTCATCGCCGATCGCTGGATCGGCCACTATCGCTCGGTCTTGTGGGGCGGGATCATCATCGCGCTCGGCCACTTCAGCATGGCCGTGCCGCATCTGCAGTTCTTCTTCCTTGGCCTCGCCCTGATCGTCATCGGCACCGGCCTTCTCAAACCGAACGTCAGCACTCTCGTCGGATCGCTGTATCGAAAAGACGATCCGCGCCGCGACGCCGGCTTCTCGATTTTCTACATGGGCATCAACATCGGCGCGTTCGGTGCGCCGTTCATCACCGGCTGGCTCGGCCAGAAATACAACTGGCACCTCGGATTCGCAGCGGCCGGAGTCGGCATGGTCGTCGGCGTCATTCAGTACATGGCCGGCAAGAAATATCTCGTGCCCGCCGAGCCGCTCGAGCGCGCCTCGGAAGAGCATCCGGAAGAACCGGCCCCGCCGCTCACCAGCACGGATTGGATGCGCATCTCGGTCATCGGCATCCTCTTCATCTTCACGACGATCTTCTGGGCGGGCTACGAACAGGCCGGCACGAGTCTCAATCTCTTCGCCGATCGCGCGACCCGGCTGACCTTATTCGGTTGGACCTATCCGTCGAGCTGGTTCCAATCCGTCGCGCCGCTCTGCGTCTTCACCTGCGCGCCGATTTTCGCCTGGCTCTGGACGCACCTCGGCAAGTACGACCCTTCGAGCCCGATGAAGTTCACGATCGGCCTCGGGTTCCTCAGCGTGTCCTACCTCTTCATCCTGCAGGGTGCCCATCTTTACGAGACCACCCACGCGCGCGTCAGTCCGATGTGGCTGATCGTTCTCTACTTCCTCCAGACCTGCGGAGAGATCTGTCTCTATCCAACCGGCATGAGCATGGTGACGAAGCTCTCGCCGCCACGGCTCGTCGGACTGCTGATGGGGATCTTCTTCCTCTCGCTCGCGTTCGGAAACAAGATCGCAGGCTGGGTTGCAGGATTCCTGAAGGACCTGCCGTTCTCGCAGGTGTTCTGGATCGCTTTCGTCACTTCAGGCGTCGCCGCACTGGTCCTGATCGCCATCGTACCGGCGATCAAGAAGCTGATGCGCGGCGTTCACTGACAGTGCGCCCTTTCGCGGGGCGCACCGTCAGAACGACTTGAAGCGCAGCTGTTCGTCCGCGGTTGTCGCTACGAACATCCTGCTGTAGCCGGAGTCGCTGAAGGCCCAGTCGTGGCTGATGCCGTTGATCATCAGCGAGTCGTCGGGACAGAGCTCCGAGAGCGCCTCGCCGAGCGTCTGCACATCCGTCCTGTCGCTCGACTGAATCACGAACGCCGAATCGAACGGCAGCGGCACGATGGTGCCGAGGCGCTCGATGGCTTCGTGAAGCTCGCTGTAGTCGGCGCCCGGCGTCAGACTGTGGCGAAGCAGCAGAAAATCGCGCGAGGTGGTGAATTGGGTGCACGCCACGAGCAGCTTCGCGTCTTCATCGAGATGCGACCGCAGATACCGGACCAGCGGCGCGGCGTGACGGCCTTCCGGAAGCCAGACCTGCCAGCTCTGATCGAAGTTCGGCTCAGCGCCAAGACGCCGCATCACCTGCGACACCTCGACCGTCAGATCGCCCTCATAGCAGATCTGGAACAGCTTGATCTCCCCCATCACACCCTCCCGTCATCAAGTTGGTGAGATAAATCATTGTACCAACGAAGGCCTGGATCGCAAGGCCGCTCAGGAGGCTCGCGTGAACATCTGCGTGTGGCCGCACTCGACGCACCAGAAGTGAATCGAGTCGCGGCGCTTCCAGGGGTTCGGCGCGTCACAGACGGCGCACTGCGTCTCGGCCGGAAGAAACGGACGCTCGCAGTGATCGCAGGCCAGAGGATGGCCGACCGCGTTCACGTCGTCTTCGCAACTCACCTCGCCACAGCGTGGGCAACGCCAGCAGACCGCCATTGGTTGCTACAAATGGTACATAAAATTTAAGTTCGTAATTCTGAATTCTTAATTAGACTCCGCAGAGCATGCCCTCGCTGCCGCTCTTCATCCTCGTCGGCTTCTTCGCCCAGATGATCGACGGCGTCCTCGGCATGGCCTACGGCGTCAGCGCCACCACATTTCTCCTCGCCCTCGGACTCCCGCCCGCCGTCGCGAGTGCGAGCACGCATGCCGCGGAGTGCGTGACGACCGGCCTCTCCGCCGCATCGCACTTCGGCTTCGGCAATGTCGACAAGCGTCTCGTGCGCGCACTCCTGATCCCCGGCGTCATCGGCGGTGTGCTCGGCGCCTACATCCTCGTCAGCATTCCGGGCGACAGGATGAAACCGTTTACCGGCGCATATCTGCTCGTCATGGGCATCGTGATTCTGTCGAAGGCGCTGCGCCACCGCGGCCATCGCGAGGTGACGACGCATCTGATTCCTCTCGGACTGGCGGGAGGATTCTTCGACGCGATCGGCGGCGGCGGCTGGGGACCGATCGTCACCGGCACGCTGCTGGCGCGAGGCAACGAGCCGCGCTCGACGATCGGCTCGGTGAACTTCGCGGAGTTCTTCGTCACGGTCGCGGCGTCCGCGACATTCTTCGCCACGATCGGCTTCACATTCTGGAAGCCGATCGCCGGTCTCGCGATCGGCGGCGCCATCGCCGCCCCGCTGGCCGCCTGGGCCACCAAGCACATTCAGCCACGCCCGATGCTGGCAACTGTGGGGATTGTGGTGATCGGCCTTTCGATCAGAACGATCGTGCTGGCGTTAGGGCGATGATGATGATGGGACGAATGGGACCTATAGGACCTATGGGACCTATGGGCGGAGACCGAACGCCTTCCCTATAGGTCCCATAGGTCCCATAGGTCCCATCGTCCCATCATCTACTTCATCTTTGCCCAGGCATCCTTCAGCGTCGCTGTTCGATTGAAGACCAGCTTCTCGCTCGTCGAGTCGGGGTCGACGCAGAAGTAGCCGAGGCGCTCGAACTGGTAGCGGGACTGGGGGTGGGCGCCGCGGACCGACGGTTCGAGCTTCGCGCTCGGAACGACGCGCAGCGAATCGGGATTCAGGTGCGCGAGAAAGTCCTCACCCGCATCGGGCGCTTCGACTTTGAACAAGCGGTCGTAGAGCCGGACTTCGCAATCGATCGCATGCGCCGCGGAGACCCAGTGCAGCGTCGCCTTCGGCTTGCGCCCGTCGGGCGAATCGCCGCCGCGCGTCGCCGGATCGTACGTCGCGCGCAACTCGACGACGTTCCCGCTCTCGTCCTTCACGACGCTCGTGCAGGTGATGAAGTACGCGGAGCGCAGACGCACTTCGCGTCCCGGCGCGAGGCGGAAGAATTTCTTCGGAGGATCCTCCATGAAATCCTCGCGCTCGATGTAGAGCACGCGTGAGAACGGCACGCTGCGCACACCCGCCGATTCATCTTCAGGATTGTTCGGCGTCGACAGCTCCTCGCTCTCCCCCTCGGGATAGTTCTCGATGACGACGCGCAGCGGATCGAGCACGCCCATCACCCGATTCGCCGTCCTGTTCAGATCATCGCGGACGCAGTACTCGAGCAGCGCGACATCGATGATGTTCTCCCGTTTCGCGACCCCGACGCGCTCCGCGAACTCGCGGATCGACGCCGGCGTGTAACCGCGGCGCCGCAGACCGGCGATCGTCGGCATGCGCGGATCGTCCCAGCCGTTCACATGCTTCTCTTCGACGAGGCGCAGCAGTTTGCGCTTCGACATCACCGTGTAATTGAGGTTGAGGCGCGCGAACTCGTACTGATGCGGGCGCGAGGGAACCGGCAGATTCTCGATGACCCAGTCGTACAGCGGGCGGTGGTCTTCGTACTCGAGCGTGCAGATCGAGTGCGTCACATGCTCGATCGCATCCGACGGCGGATGTGCGTAGTCGTACATCGGATAGATGCACCACTTGTCGCCCGTGCGGTGATGATGATCGTGGCGGATGCGATAGAGCACGGGGTCGCGCATGTTGATGTTCGGCGACGCCATGTCGATCTTCGCCCGCAGCACGTGCGCGCCATCCGGAAACTCCCCCGCCTTCATCCGGCGAAAGAGATCGAGATTCTCTTCCGCGGAGCGATTGCGGTACGGCGATTCCTTCCCCGGCTCGGTCAGCGTGCCGCGATATTCGCGCATCTCCTCGGCGCTGAGGCTGTCGACGTACGCCTTGCCGTGCGTGATGAGGTGCTCGGCCCATTCATAGAGCTGGTCGAAGTAGTCGGACGCGTGGCGATGCTCCTTCCACGAGAAGCCGAGCCAGCGTACATCCTCTTCGATCGCGTCGACGTACTCGACGTCTTCCTTCGTCGGGTTCGTGTCGTCATAGCGGAGATTGCACCAGCCGCCGAACTCGCCGGCCACGCCGAAATTGAGACAGATCGATTTCGCATGGCCGATGTGCAGATAGCCGTTCGGCTCCGGCGGGAACCGCGTGATCACGGTCTGATAGCGGCCGGCGCGGAGGTCTTCATCGACGATCTCACGAATGAAATCGCGCGGTTTGGCAGGGCTCTCGGTGCTCATGGGTGGGGAAAGATACATCAAGGCAGGCAGCAGGAAACGGCTCCTGCTCCAAATGCCGCCCGCCGGCTCACCGCTGCTGCCTGATCACCGGGATCCACTCGCGGTACATCTTCCCCGACGGATGCAATCCGTCGGGCGCGACGAGGGACGGATCGTCGGCGGCCCTGCGCGAGATCGGAGTGATGTCGGCGTAGCGGGCGCCGGCCTTTGCCGCTTCGTCGCGATTGATCGCGTTGAACTCGTCGATCTCACGCGCGATCTTCGCCTTGTCGCGATCCTTCGCGAAGGGCGTCACGCCCCAGTCGGGGATCGATACGACGATCACGTGCCCCGCGTTGCCGCCGGCGAAGCTAACCGCGCGTTGCAGCAGCGCACGAAACTCGCCGCGATACTGCTCCGCGCTGCGGCCGCGATATTGGTTGTTGACTCCGATCAGCAGCGTCACGAGACCGTACGGTCCCTGCGGATTCGCCCGGTCGATCGCCGCATTCAGCTCGTCGGTCGTCCAGCCCGTCTTCGCGATGATTTGAGGTTCGCCCAGGTGGAGGTCCTTCGCGAGGAGCACGGGCCAGCGATCCTCGGGCGCAACGCTCTCGCCGATCGTGTAGGAATCGCCGAGCGCGAGATAACGAACAGATTGTTTCATTACGGCTGAGCCGCATGCGAAACTGAGCAACACCATCGCTGGGATCAGGCTTCGGATCATTTGAAAAAGAGTAGCACTGTGCCGCCGGGAGGTTGGATGCGTTCGTTCGGAGGGGTCTTCATCGCGGTCGTCGTCGCGGCGGCAATCGTCGTGGCCGCATTCATCCTCAACAGCAAGCGGCCTCGCGTCGAAGTCGAGCAGCCCGAGCCGGCCAACATCCGCGCCAGCGGGAAGTGCGCCGAGTGCCATGCGCGAGAGACGGCCGCGATCGTGCACGAGTACGAGATGTCGAAGCATGCTGCGGCCGGGGTGACCTGCCTCGATTGCCACAACGCGGCCGGCAATCAGCCGAAGCTCGATCATCGCGGCTTCGTCATCGCGAAGAGCCTCACGTCGGCGAACTGCGCGCGCTGCCATGCGACGCAGTACCGGCAGTTTCTCCGCAGCCGCCATGCGGCGCCTTCCTGGGCTGCCGTCAGCGGCGCGCGCGACTTCACGCCCGAACAGGCTTCGTTCGCCGAGCAGTACCACCCCGGCAGCGTGAATCGCCAGCCCAACGCCATCGCGACGCTCGAAGGATCGACCGCCGTTTCCGGCGGTTGCGACAAGTGCCACAACGTCGGCAAGCCGAACGCCGACGGCTCGATCGGGAGCTGCACCAACTGCCACGCGCGCCATTCCGCATCCGTCGCGCTCGCGCGTCTCCCCGAGACGTGCGGCCAATGCCACATGGGACCGGACCACTCGCAGATCGAGATCTACCACGAGTCGAAGCACGGCGTGCTCTTCAACGCGCAGCGCACGTCGATGAATCTGAACGCGCCCGCGCGCAAGCTCACCGCGCGCGACATGCCCGTGCCCACCTGCGCCACCTGTCACATGTCCGGCCTCGAAGGTCAGAACGTGACGCACGACATGAGCGAGCGGCTCTCCTGGTACCTCTTCGCCGAGATCTCGACGAAGCGCCCCAACTACGCGCTGGCGCAGGCGAACATGAAGGAGATCTGTCTCAAGTGCCACACGCGTCCGCGCATCGATCTCTTCTTCGTTCAGGCCGAACAGCAGATCGCGTCGACGAACGCGATCGTACAGCAGGCGAAGAGCATCATCGATCAGATGCATGCGAACGGAAAGCTGACGAAGCAGCCATTCGATGAGCCGCTCGAGTACACCTACTTCAACATGTGGCATTACGACGGGCGGACGTCGAAGCATGGCGCGTTCATGGGCGGGGCCGACTTCGTCCAGTGGCACGGCAATTACGAGCTGGTGTCGAAATTGACGGAGATTCAGCATGCGGCCAATGCGCATCCCTGACGCGTTCCGTCATCCGCGGACGATCGTCGAAGCCTTCATCATTCTCAACCTCGGCTTCCTCGCGGTCGACGTCTACATCGCGCATCTGACGAATGCGTTCGAGCGGCGCCCGGAGTGGGCGCCGGTGATCTTCTCGATCGCTGCGCCGCTCCTGCTCCTCGCCGCGAATCGCTGGAGCGGGATGTTCGTCGGCTGGGTGTCGCTGCTGGTTGGGATTGCGGGGATGCTCTATCACCTGCAGTCGCACTTTTTCGCGGAACAGACGATTCACAATCTCGTCTACACCGCACCATTCGTTGCACCTCTTGCCTACGCCGGTCTCGGACTGCTGCTGATTCTCAATCGCATGACCGGCGCTGACACGCTCGAGTGGGCACAATGGATCGTCTTCCTCGCGCTGGGAGGATTCGGCGGGAATCTCATCCTCAGCCTGGCCGATCATGCACAGAACGGATTCTTCAATCGGGGAGAATGGATCCCGGTGATCGCCGCGGCCCTCGCCTGCGCGTTCCTCCTGATGCTCGTCGTCCGCCCGCAGGACATCGTGTTGTGGAGAGCGACGGCGTGGGTCATGGTCGTGCAGATCATCGTCGGCACGATCGGATTCGCACTGCATCTACGGGCGAACATGCTGCGGCCGGGGAAAACACTCCTCGATCGCTTCCTCTACGGCGCTCCGATCTTCGCCCCGCTCCTTTTTGCAAATCTGGCGTTACTCGCTACGATCGGCATGTGGGCGATCAAGCGGTCGCGCGCGGTGTAGGACAGGCGCCGTCGCCTGTCCAGCCTTCGACAGCCTTCGACGCCAACGACAACGGACAGGCGGGGCGCCTGTCCTGCACAGAAACATGTGGATTCTCTACGGGGCAAACGGCTACACCGGTGAGCTGATCGCGCGCGAAGCGGTGCGGCGCGGCGATCGCCCGATTCTTGCGGGCCGTAATGCCGCGAGGATCGAAGCGCTTGCGCGCGAGCTCGGCTGCGACTTCCGCATCTTCGATCTCGATGCGATCGATCTCTCCGGCGTTCGCGCCGTGCTGCATTGCGCCGGACCATTCTCGCGGACCAGCGCGCCGATGGTGCGCGCGTGTCTCGAACAGCGGGTGCATTACCTCGACATCACCGGCGAGATCGCGGTGTTCGAATCGATCATGGCGATGGACGCCGTCGCGAAGGAGCGCGGGGTCATGCTCGTCCCCGGCAGCGGCTTCGACGTGGTTCCGACGGATACGCTCGCCGCAATGCTCAAGGCGCGTATGCCCGGCGCGACCGAACTGCGGCTCGCGTTCTATTCGCCGGGCGGAGAAGTCAGCCGCGGCACGCTCAAGACGATGATCGAAGGACTCGGCGACGGCGGCGCCGTGCGGCGCAACGGCACGATCGTCCGCGTCCCCCTCGGCGCCGACGTCCGCGAGATCCCCTTCTCATGCGGCAAGCGATTGGCGATGTCGATTCCATGGGGTGACGTGTCGACTGCGTATTACTCGACCGGCATTCCCAACATCACCGTCTACAACGCGGCATCACCGCGCGCGATCCGGCGCGTCCGCATCGTAGAGAAGCTCCGCTGGCTCCTGGGACTGCGCCCTGTCAAACGTCTGCTGCAACGCCTTGCGGAACGGACTCCGGGACCGGGCGAACAGCGCCGCCAAACGGCGAAGACGTTCTTATGGGGCGAAGTGTCCAATGGCTCAGAGCAGCTCTCAATGACCATGACGACGCCTGAAGGTTACGAGCTCACAGTGCACGCTGCACTTGCCGCCGTAAAGCGCGTTCTCGAGGAACCCAAAGCGGGCGCCTTTACACCGTCATTGGCATTCGGACTCGATTTCATCAAAACGATTTCCAATGTGGCTATTGACGAACCGCATGAATGAGCCTACATTGAGCGCCTCATGTTTCTACAGCAACCCAAATCACTCAGGCACGGCTTCGAAGCCGCCGGAGGTTCGCGCATAAGGACATAGACTCTCTTATAGTCTGCTCCTTACGCGAGCCCCTTCGGTCACTTCAGCGCCGAAGGGGCTTTTTGTTTCTGTACACATGATCCATCAAGGCGACAAGGGCGTCCGGGCCGGCGGCGCGCAGTGCACGCGTGTTCCGTGAACGGGTTCTGACGAAGGAGGTTTTTGTTGCGCACACATCGTACGTGTAGCTCAGAAGGGTAGAGCAGAGGACCACGAATCCTCCTGTCGCGGGTTCGACTCCCGCCACTGAACCACAATGAACGACTGACCGCCGTAAGTGGTCGCCGGCTGCTGGAAAGCAGCGTTGGCTGCCCGTGTGCTCTTTATGAGCACACAGCACATGACGACGCCCTGCAGCGTGCCGAGGCTGCGATCGAAGCGCAATGAGCCGTGCGATGTGCTCCATTGTGCGAAGCGCAGCAGAGCAACGCTCCGCATTGAATTGTGTGGCGGTCAATCGCAGGCAATTCAGCGCCGGCTCATCTTCTCAGAAAAACCAGGGAGGTACTCATTATGATTCGCCGTCTGAAAATCAAACCGCACGAGCGCGGGCTTCTGTTCCGCGAAGGCGATCTCGTCGCTGTACTGAAGCCGGGTGTGTACTGGAAGTTCGATCCGTTTCTCGAGCTGCGTCTCGAGATCGAGTCGCCGCGGTATCCGTGGCTCGTGCACGAGCGGCTCGACATCATCGTGAAGTCCGGAAAGCTCGGCAGCGATGCGATCGTCGTTGATCTCAAGGACTACGAGCGTGCGCTCGTCTGGATCGATCACCGCTTCGCGCGTCTGCTCGACAGCGGTCTGTATGCGCTCTGGACCAGCGAGCACGACATTCGCGTCGAAGTGATCGACACGCATGCCGTGCAGCTCGTCCACAGTGAGCTCGCGGCGATCCTGCGCGCGCCGGAAGCAACGGCACTGCTCGAGGTTCTCGTCGTGGCAGCGGGTCACGCCGGCGTCTGGTTCCGCGATGGTGCGCACCAGGCGACGCTCGGCCCGGGCACGTACGCGTTCTGGAAGGGTGCCGGCAAGCTGACGCTGCACGACGTCGACCTGAAGGAGCAGGTGCTCGACATCGGCGGCCAGGAGATCATGACCGCCGACCGCGTCACGCTGCGCCTCAACGCGCTCGTCGCGTATCGCATCAGCGATCCGCTGCGCGCCGTGACCGCAGTCGAGCAGCCGGCTCAGGCGCTGTATCGCGCCGCGCAGCTCGCGCTGCGTGAAGCAGTCGGCGCGAAGGATCTCGACGCGCTGCTCGCATCGAAGGATGTGCTCGCGCTCGAGCTGGCGAGCGCACTCGGCGTGCGTGCGGCAGAACTGGGAATGACGGTCGTCTCGGCGGGTGTGCGCGACATCATCCTCCCGGGCGACATGAAGGAGCTGATGAACAAGGTGACCGAGGCAAAGAAGGCTGCGGAGGCGGCGCTGATTACGCGGCGTGAAGAGACGGCCGCAATGCGCATGCAGGCCAACACGGCGAAGATTCTCGAGTCCAGCCCGACGCTGATGAAGCTGAAGGAACTGGAAGTCCTCGAGAAGGTCGCCGGCAAGGCCAACCTCACCGTCGTCCTCGGCGAAGAGGGGCTCGCGAATCGCGTCGTGAAGCTCCTGTAACAAGCGGCGTGGGGCAGGCCGCTGGAGCCTGCCCCACAAGGCGCGATCACAGAGTCACCGGCGAAATCGTGAAGCTCACTTTGTGATCGTTCTGTTGCCTCCGCGCCCGCGGCCGCCGTGCTACTCTCCCCCGATTTCTGACAAAGAGGGGAGCCCCCAATGCGAGCACTACGACTGGCCCTCGCTGCCTGCCTGATTTCCGGCGTTGCGTATGGCGCGAGTTATGAGAAGTCCGACCTCGACACGACGGCCAATGCTTGTGTCGATTTCAATCAGTACGCGAACGGCGGCTGGCTGAAGAAGAATCCGATTCCCGCGGCGTATCCGAAGTGGGGGGTCGACAACGTCATCGCGGAGACGAACCGCGAGATGCTGCGCAAGATCCTCGAGAACGCTTCGAAGAGCGACGCCAAGCCGGGATCGAACGATCGCAAGATCGCCGACTACTACGCCACCTGCATGAACGAAGCGCAGGCCAATGAGCTCGGCCTCAAGCCGCTGCAGCCCGAGCTCGACCGCATCAAAGACATCAAGGATGTCGCCGGTCTGCAGAACGAGATCGCGCATCTGCACGCGACCGGATTCACGCCGCTCTTCTTCGTCGGCTCGCAGCAGGATGCGAAGAACAGCGAGGAAGTGATCGCCGCCGCATATCAGGGCGGCCTCGGCCTGCCAGATCGCGACTACTACCTGAAGGACGATCCGAAGTCGAAGGAGATCCGGACGGAGTACGCGAGATACGCGCAGAAGCTCTTCGAGCTCGCCGGCGATGCGACCGATGCGGCGGGCGATGAAGCCGCGCGTCTGATCGCGCTGGAGACGAAGCTCGCCGGCGCGTCGCTCACGCGCGTGCAGCGCCGCGACCCCGACCTCACCTATCACCGCATGACTCTGAAGCAGGCGACCGAGCTCACACCCGGCTTCGACTGGGCCGCGCATTACGCGGCGGTCGGCATTCCCGCAGCGGCGCCGGTCAACGTCTCCTCGCCTGACTTTTTCAAGGAAATCGCGAAGGACTTCACCGCGGTCTCGCTCGACGACTGGAAGACATATCTGCGCTTCCACACGATCAACGCCGCCGCACCGGCGCTCTCCTCGAATTTCGTCGACGCGAATTTCGCCTTCTACAGCACCGCGCTGCGCGGTGTGAAGGAACAGCTCCCGCGCTGGAAGCGCTGCGTCGCCGCCACGGATCGCGCCCTCGGCGAAGCGCTCGGCCAGGCCTATGTCCGCGAAGCGTTCCCGCCCGAGGCGAAGGCGAAGATGCTGGAGATGGTGAACAACCTCGCCGATGCGCTCGGCTCCGACATCAAGGGACTCGAGTGGATGAGCGCCGAGACGAAGAAGGCCGCGCTGGCCAAGCTCGCCTCCTTCACGCGCAAGATCGGATATCCGGACAAGTGGCGCGACTACTCCGCGCTGACGATCGATCAAGGGCCCTACGTCGGCAACCTGATGCGCGCGCGCCTCTTCGATCTGCATCACGACATCGACCAGATCGGCAAACCGGTCGACCGCACCGAATGGGGCATGACGCCGCCGACGGTCAACGCGTACTACAACCCGTCGATGAACGAGATCGTGTTCCCGGCCGGCATCCTGCAGCCGCCGTACTACGACCTCAAGCAGGATGATGCGTACAACTACGGCGCAACCGGCGCGACGATCGGCCATGAGATGACGCACGGCTTCGACGACCAGGGCTCGAAGTACGACGCGAAGGGAAATCTCGTGAACTGGTGGACGCCCGCCGACCGCGCCGCGTTCGACAAACAGGCGGAGTGCATTCAGAAGCAGTTCGACGAATTCGTCGTGGGCGACGTGCACACGAACGGCAAGCTCGTCGCAGGTGAGAGCATCGCCGACCTCGCCGGCCTGAAGATCGCCTACGCCGCGTATCTGAAGTCGCAGCAGGGGAAGGAGCGCAAGATCATCGACGGCTTCACGCCGGAGCAGCGCTTCTTCATCGGCTACGCGCGCTCGTGGGCATCGCACGGACGTCCGGAGGCCGAGCGTCTGCAGGCGACGACGGATCCGCATCCGCTGGACCGCTTCCGCGCGAACGCGCCGCTGACGAACATGCCGGAATTCGCGGCCGCCTTCGGCTGCAAGGCGAACGATCCGATGGTGCGTCCGGCGGAGAAGCGCTGCCTCGTCTGGTAATCCGTTGTGGAGCGCGGGCGACATGCGTCCGCGCTCCACTCGCGTTGCGATTCCGCTGCGCCGCGCAGCGATCTCAGGCGGGCGATCTTGCCCGTCCCTTGCACAAGAAGGTGGGCATGGAGTGATCAAACATGCTCATCAGAAAAGGTGCGGTAGTGGTTGCAGTCCTGGCACTCTTCGCGGCGCCGGCGCTGGCACTCGACCACGTCGAACCTGCTCGCACTGACGGCAATGCCTCTCGCTGTGGCGGCGGCAGCCGATCTGCCCCGCGTTGACGATGCGGACCTCATCGACCTCATCACACGGTTGAACGATGCGAACGTTCCGCCCGTGGAATTCGTGCAGATCATCCGATACATCCCGGTCGCATTGATCGATCAGAATCCAAGGCCGCGCATCGTCGAGTACGTCACGGATGAGACTCGGCGCGGCGTCACCGGCTCAGCACTCGCGACGAGTGTCGCCGCAGAATTGCGAGATCGCTACGGCGTTCCTCGCTTCGATCTCACGCCCGCTCGAACGGCGTACACGGTGACGGAGATCGTCCCGGTCGTCGTCAGCGAACGGTTGCGCACGCAGCCGGTGCGCGATCACGTCGTCGTGGAAACCGAGCGCGCGCATCCGCACGGCGGACCGCCGGGACAGTTGAAGAAGATCGAAGGGCTCCAGACCGGCGCGGAAGTCGTGCATGGTGTTCGGCCGCCGGGGCAGGTCAGGAAGGAGTTGAGGATCGTGGAGCGCGAGCACGGACATGGTCATGCTCGCGGGCATCAGCGCTTCATCGCACCGCAGCCGGCGTTCCTCCCGCAGCCGATGTACTCGTCGGCTCCGCCGATGGAGAAGATCCACGGCAATCCGCACGGCGGCCCGCCGGGAAATCCCGGCCATGACAACGGTCACGGGCATGGAAAGGGGAAAGGATGAAACGCGCAGCAATCGCGTTGACGGCGATCGCGCTGCTGTTCGGTTGTCAACAGCAGCGCACCTCGAGCGCCACTTCGCAGAAGACCATCGAAGTCCGCAGTGAGCTGACGCCGGAACAGCTGGGTGAGCTCGGCGCGAAAATCAGGAAGGATCCATCGCATGCGCACGAGCTTCTGTCGTCGCACGGCCTCGACGATCAATCGTTCGAGAAGGCGATCCGCAAGGTGACCGAGGATCCGGCGGCGTCGAAGCGATACGCGGCGGCGTACAAGAGCGCGGGCAGTTGATCGGTGGCGCCACGGTTCGCGCGGCGCCACTCGATTGCACTAATGCCAGCGGTGGCGGTACGGACCGCGATGGTACCCGCCCCACACGTGTCCGAACGAAATCGACAGACGCGGGCCATACCAGAACGGATCGTAGTAATAGTACGGATCCCAGTACCACGGTGCGCCGACGTACACGCGCGGCGCGACCACTGTCCGCGTTCTCGTCGTGCGGTCGCGGTCTCCGTTGCGATCGTCGGCTTCCGCGATCAGAGAATGGATCACGTTCTTCGACACCCTGGCGTTCGTCAATGCGATGAGGTCATCCGCCGTGACGTCGAAGCGCTCGTGGGACTTCTGCACGTACGCGATGATGTCTTCGTCGGCGACGCCAGCCTGGCTCATGCGAATCACTTCATCGACCACCGCCGCGCTTTTGCGCGCATCGCCATTGGCATCGAGCGCGAACGTCGGGACGGCGACGATCATCAAAAACAGGACGGCAACTGCAGAGATCAGTCGCTTCACTTGGAGCCTCCTGCCAGTCCAGCGCATGCGACGGCTGAGCCAGCAGGCCGCTCTCTGCCGGAGGAATCGCCGCGGCGAAAACGCTCCTCTGGCGAGGACAGTGGCGTCCACGAAAATGGGCGGCGGAGTATCATCGCGGACTTATGCGAAAGGCTCTCGTAGCGCTCCTCCTCTCGACCGCCGCCGCCTTTGCCGCACCGCCGCCGCGCGCGCCATTCAACGTCGTCGAGGCGACGATTCCCGAGATGCAGAAGGCGCTGCGCGAGGGACGAACGACGTCGCGCGAGCTCGTCCAGCAATCGCTGATCCGCATCGCGACGTACGAAGACAAGCTGCACGCGGCGATCACCGTGAATCCCAATGCGCTGAAAGAAGCCGATGAGCGCGATCGCGAGCGCGCCGCGGGAAAAGTCCGGGGACTGCTGCACGGGATTCCCATCGCGATCAAGGACAACATCCAGACGACGGACATGCCGACGACCGGCGGAGCGCTGGCGTTCGCCGGCTTCGTGCCGCCCTACGAAGCGACCGTCACGAAGAATCTGCGCGATGCCGGCGCGATCATCATCGCCAAGACGCAGATGACGGAGCTCGCGAACTGGATCGCCGGCAATCCGTCCATGCCGAACAATTACAACGCGCTCAATGGCTACGGATTCAATCCGTACGACCCGCGCCGCGATCCGCGTGACGCGACGTTCGATGGCCGCCCCGCGCTCAACACCGGCGGCTCGAGCTCAGGCGCCGGCACCGCCGCGAGTTTCTGGGCCGCCAACGTCGGCACCGAGACCTCGGGCTCCATCCTCAGCCCGTCCAATCAGAACATGCTCGTCGGTGTGAAGCCGACCGTGGGCCGCATCAGCCGCTACGGCGTCATCCCCATCACCGCGGATCAGGACACTCCGGGACCGATGGCGCGCACGGTCACCGATGCCGCGATTCTTCTCGGCGCACTCGAAGGGCCGGATCCGCACGATCCGGCGACGGCTCGCTGCTCGCGCGTCAGCGACTACACGCAGTTTCTCAAGGCCGACGGTCTGAAGGGCGCGCGCATCGGGATTCCGCGCGCGGCCTACTACGCGCCGGTCACGCCTCCCGGCGCAGACAAGCCGCGCTTCGGCTTGAACGACGATCAGCAGAAGGTGATGGCCGAGGCGATCGCGGCGCTCAGGAACGCCGGCGCGGTGATCGTCGATCCGGCGGACATCCCGAGCGTCGTCGACAAGGACGCGGCTAACAATCTGCTGCTGTGGGGCGTCTGCACCGACATGGACGAAGTGAAGCAGCGCAAGTGCTCGGTCGACCTCGCGTACGGAATGGAGCGCGACTTCAACGCGTGGCTGAAAACGATGGGGCCCGGCGCACCGGTGAAATCGCTGGCCGAGCTGCGCGAGTGGAACCGGAAGCACGAGAAGGCGGGCGCGATCAAGTATGGGCAGTCGCTGCTCGACCTCTCTGATGCGATGGACCTCGAGACGTTCCGCAGCCGCTACGAGTCCGACCGAGCGCGCGATCTGCAGCTCACCGCGGCGCATGGCATCGACGAGGTGATGAAGAGTCAGAATCTCGACGCCCTGCTGTTCCCCGGATCGAGCGGCGCGAATGTCGCGGCGAGGCCCGGCTATCCGAGCGTGATCGTGCCGTTCGCCACGATTCCCAACGCACCCACCCCCGCGTTCCCGGAAGGCTTCAACGCGAAGCCGTCCCCGTTCGGCGTGACATTCACCGGCATGGCGTGCAGCGAGCCCACACTCCTGCGCCTCGCCTACGCCTTCGAGCAGGCCACAAAAAAGCGACTCCCCCCCTTCCCTTAAGTTGGTTTTCGGGGGTCACACCTGGAAAATCAACTTAACTCGGTGGAGTTAAGTTGATTTTCCAGGTGTGACCCCCGCGAACCAACTTAACGGGCTGGCGGTTACGCGGATCCCCAGCGGCGGCTGCTGCTGATCAGCGCGGGCATTCCCTGATACAGGTCGTCGGAGAGCGGCGGGCTGAAGTAGTAGCCCTGGCCGAGCTCCGAGCCGAGCGAGCGGAGCTCCTTCAGTTGCTCGATCGTCTCCACACCCTCCGCCACGATCTTCAATCCCAGCGCATGCGCGAGCGCGACGATCGCCTTCACGATCGCGGCATCGAGCGCGTTGAACGCAACGCCGTCGACGAATGACTTGTCGATCTTCAGGTAGTCGACAGGAAACTTCTTCAGGTACGCAAGACTCGAGAAGCCGGTTCCGAAGTCGTCGATCGCGAGCCGCACGCCGAGGCTCTTCAGCTTGCGCAGGATCTCGATCGTCGATTCCGCCCCCGCCATCGCCACCGTCTCCGTGATCTCCAGAATCACATGCGAGGGATCGACGCCCGTCTTCTCGAGGACATCGGCCACTTCATCGAACAGAGTCGCCTGTTGAAAGTGACGGCCCGAGAGGTTGATCGAGACGAGGAGCGGCTCCTTGTACTTCGTCTCCCACACTTTTGCCTGACGGCACGCTTCGTACAGACAGAAGCGTCCGATCTGCAGAATCAGCCCCGACTCCTCGGCGACCGGGATGAACTCCGACGGCGAGATCAGTCCGCGCTCCGGATGCTGCCATCGCACGAGCGCCTCCATCCCCGCCAGCCTTCCCGTCACGATCTCCACCTCGGGCTGGTAGTAGACGCGCAACTCATCCTGCGCGATTGCGCGCCGCAGTTCGAGCTCCATCTCCAGCCGCCGTTTCGCGTCGATGTCCATCGCCGGTGCGAAGACCTCGTAGCGCGCCTTGCCGCGCATCTTCGCCTGATACATCGCAAGGTCCGCGTGCCGGATGAGATTCGCAGCGGTGTCGCCCGGCTCGCGAAACGCGATGCCGGCGCTGATCGTCGTGAAGACTTCATGCGGGCCGAGCCGGAACGGCGCTCCGAACGCGTGAACGACGTCGGTTGCGATCTTCGTCGCCCGTTCGTGCACATGATCGCCGCTGACGAGCCCGACGAACTCGTCGCCGCTGAGTCGTGCGATGAGCATGTCGCTCTGCGCGAGCCGCCGTCCGACCGCCGCCAGCAGTTGATCGCCGACGATGTGGCCAAGGCTGTCGTTGATGATCTTGAAGAGATCGAGATCGAAGAAGAGCACAGCGATCTCGCCCTCGCGCGCCAGCAGCGACTCGAGCCGCTGCAGAAACAGCCGGCGATTGGGAAGCTGCGTCAGCGAATCGTGCGTCGCCTGCCACTCCAGCGTTTTCTCCGCCGCGGCGCGCTCGATGTCGGAGCGATGCAGGAGGCGGCCGCTCCAGCCGGCGAGGACCATGAACGCGCTCATGATCGACACGATGAGAAGCCAGAGCTCGAAATCGGGATCGACGATGCGCGCGTGCAGATGCGGCGCGCGAAGCCAGCCGATCGCGGCAGGCACGATGATGATCGCCGGGACGAGGCGCCGCAGCATCACGCCGCCGCTCGTTGCGCTCGTGAACACGCCCATGATTCCGCGCTCGGGGCGTGCGGAGAGAATCCCGAGCGAGACGGCGAGAAACGTGGCCGCGGTGTGCAGCGCCATCGGAATGTACGAGCCGATGCCGATGAACGAGCCGACGCCGTACGCGTAACCCATCACCGCGAGAAGCGACGACATCGCGGCGACCACAGTCAGGAACTGCGCCGGCCAGATCTTCCGGACATGACGATCGATGATCGCGAGCGCAATGCCGGCCAGCACGAAGTTGATCGCCGTATTCGGTGCCATCCGGTTCGTCCCCAGCTTGTCGTGAAAAAGCCACTGATCGATCGAGGAATCGGCGAGCGACATGAATGCGGCGAGCTTGGCCGCACCGATGCAGGCGGCGATCCCACCGAACAGCTCGCCCGTCTTGTGCAGCGTTCGCGACCGTGCGTACAGCGTGAGACAGATGAGCGAAATGCCGAGACAGATGAACCCGGCCGCGGTCGCGGGGTTCATCGCCACGAGTCGCGGAGCGCCGCTCTTGAAGAGCTCGATGTCGTAGCGCCATCCGATCAGGACCGAAACGCCGATCAGGACCGGCAGCACACTCGTGATGCGCGAGAGTGTGCGGAGTGTCGACGCGACACGGGGCTCGATGAGCTCGGCAGGCATGCAGTTCCTCCGAAGAGAGAAATGCAATTCGCGCGCTCTGAAACACGACTTCGCCCGGCGTTAAGTTGATTTTCCAGGTGTGACCCCCGAAAACCAACTTAAGATTTGCGGCACGTGGTTACGGAATATCAGCTCAAGCAGGCGATTGTGCGGGTGGCGCGGCGGCTCGACACGAAGGGGATTCTCACTTCGACCGATGGGAACCTTTCCGCGCTGCTCGATGACGGCGGCACGCTCATCACTCCCAGCGGCTGCTGCAAAGGCGAGCTCGAGCCGGACAGGATCGTGCGGCTGTATCGCGACGGCTCGGCGCGCGCCGGCAAGCCTTCGTCGGAGATCGCGCTGCACCGGATGATCTACGAGCGCCGGCCCGACGTGCGCGCGATCGTGCATGCGCATCCCCCCTTCGCCACGGCGTACGCGGTCGCCGGCGTTCCGCTCGACCAGCCGATCCTCTCCGAGGCGATTCTCGCCCTCGGCCGCGTGCCAGTTGCGCAATACGCGATGCCGACGGCGGAAGAGCTGGCGAAGAGCGTCGAGCCGCTCGTCGATCATCACGACGCCGTGCTGCTTCGCTTCCATGGCGCAGTCTGCTTCGCGAAATCGATCGAGCAGGCGGGCTATCTCATGGAGACGCTCGAGCATGTGGCGCACATCGACTTCATCCGCCGCGCGATGGGATCGAACGAGCTGATCCCCGCGAGCGAGGTCGCCCGCCTCGAACAACTGCGGGCCGCGATGCGCTCGCGATGACGGTCTCCAGCTCTTGACAATTCGCCTATGAGCATTTAACTTGTTGGTTAGTTAACCGCTTGGTTAAGCATGGACACGCTGAGCACCACGTTCTTCGCCCTCGCCGATCCCACCCGCCGCGCCATCCTCGCGCGGCTCACCAGGGGGGACGCGGCCGTCACCGAGCTCGCCGAGCCGTTTGCGATGAGTCTTCCCGCGATCTCCAAGCACCTGAAAGTGCTGGAGCGCGCCGGACTCATCGTCCGCAGCCGCGACGCGCAATACCGCCCATGCCGCCTCGAAGCCGCCCGCCTGCGCGAAGTGCACGAGTGGCTCGATCACTACCGCCGCTTCTGGGAAGAGAGCTTCGATCGTCTCGACGAATACCTGAAGGAACTGCAGAAAAAGGAGAAAAGGAAACATGCCCGCAAATCAGCAAGGAAGTAGCACATCGGCCGGCGCGCTCGTCCTCACGCGTCTGTTCGATGCGCCGCGCGATCTCGTCTTCCGCGCGTGGACCGACGAAAAGCATCTCGCTCAGTGGTGGGGCCCCCACCACTTCACGAATCCGGTGTGCCGTGTCGATCTTCGCAAAGGCGGCGCGATCCGGATCGACATGCGCGGCCCCGACGGCACCGTCTATCCGATGGGTGGAACCTTCCACGAGATCACGCCGCCCGAGCGGCTGGTCTTCACGTCGACCGCAGTCGGCGGCAACCTCGAGATCCTCAACACGATCACCTTCGAAGATGTGAATGGGAAAACGCGGCTCACGGTGAGAGCGGAGGTCGTGAAGGCCGAAGCGGAAGCCGCATTCGCGATCCGCGGAATGGAGCAGGGCTGGACGGAGAGCCTCGAGCGTCTGGCCAGACATGTCGCGAACGACGACAGCCCCGAGTTCGTCATCAGCCGCACGTTCGACGCACCGCGCGAGCTCGTCTGGAAAGCGTGGACCGAATCCGAACGCCTCGCGCAATGGTTCGGACCGAAGGGAGCGAAGATCATCTCGAGCAACAACGACCTCCGCACCGGCGGGATCTATCACTACGGCATGCGCACGCCGGACGGCACCGAGATCTGGGGCCGTTGGGTTTACCGCGAGATCGAAGAGCCCTCGCGCCTCGTCTTCGTGAATTCGTTCTCCGATCCGGAGGGCGGCATCACGCGGCACCCCTTCGCTCCCGACTGGCCGCTGGAGATGCTCTCGACCATCGCGTTCGACGAGATCGGCGGCAAGACGCGGATCACCGTGCGCTGGTCGCCGATCAACGCGACGGAGCTCGAGCGCAACGTGTTCCGCGAGGGCATGCCGAGCATGGAGCAGGGTTGGGGAGGAACGCTGGAGCAGCTCACCGCGTACCTGGCGTCGGCGTAGACAAGCTGTCCTACACCGGCACCTGCATGTACTGCCCCAGCACCTTCGCCATCTCCTGCTCGTTGACCGGTTTGGAAATGTAGTCCGTGATTCCTTCCACGGCCGCTTCGCTGCGGTCGTGGGAGGTCATCGCGATGACCGGCAGTGCGCGCAGCCGCTCGCGCGAGCGGATCTCGCGAATCGTCGCGCGCCCGTCGAGGCCGGGCATTTCCATATCCATCAGCACTGCATCGAACGTCTCACGCTCGAGCATCTCCAGCGCCGACGCGCCATCTTCCGCCTCGCTCACCACGCAGCCGAGTTGGGCGAGCACCTCGGAGGCGACGATGCGCGTGATCTCGTCGTCGTCGACCAGCAGCACGCGATTCCCCGCCGCGATCTGATCGCCTTCGTACAAATACCGGACGCCGAGGTTGCGTCCGAGAGACTCGAAGATGGTCTCTTCGGCGAAGGGCTTGACGACGAATTCATCCGCGCCGTTGTTCAGAATCGCATCGCGCTCATGCTCGAACGCGCTCGCGGTCAGCGCGATGATCTTCGTGCGCGGCAGCGCTTCCTCCTCCTCCGATCTCCGGATGAGCCTCGTCGCCTCGGAGCCATCCATCACCGGCATCCGCTGATCCATGAAGATGAGATCGGGACGCCAGGCTTTCCAGAGGTCGACGCCATCCTGACCATTCGCTGCATCACGCACTTCGAAGCCGACTGACTCCAGAAGGCGGCGCAGCAGCGTGCGATTGTCGAGCGTGTCGTCGACGACTTCGATCTTCTTCCGCTGGCCCGGTGCGAGCCCGATGACGCGCCGCGTCTGATGCTGCACCGCGCGCTCCGCCGCCGCGGGCATTTCGAGATCGAAGCGGAACGTCGTCCCGCTTCCACGGCGACTGTACACGGTGATGTCGCCGTCCATCAGCCGAATGAGCTGCTGCGTGATGACGAGGCCGAGCCCTGTGCCCTCCTTCGCCTGCAGTCCCGTCGCCGTCTGCACGAACGGCTGGAAGAGCGACGAGAGCTCGTCTTCGCCGATGCCATGTCCGGTGTCGGACACTTCGAACAGCGCGCGGCCGCCGCTCCAGGAGCCGCGGATCGTGATCGTCCCCCTCTCCGTGAACTTCACCGCGTTGCCGAGGAGGTTGATGAGGACCTGGCGCAGCTTGCCTTCGTCGCCGCTCACGACCGGCGGAAACGTGCGCGTCACATCGACGACGAGCGCGAGGCCTGCGGCATCGGTGCGCGCGCGAATCATGCCGGCGACTCCGTCGATCATCTCGTAGACATCGAACGGCCTTCGCTCGGCGGTCATCTTCCCCGCTTCGATCTTCGAGATCGAAAGCACGTCGTTTATGAGGCCGAGCAGATGCTCGCCGCCGCGCCGGATGATGGAGAGATTCTCGCGATCGGCATCGGTGAGCGAGCGGCTGCGCGCCATCAGTTGCGCGAAGCCGATCACCGCGTTGAGCGGCGTGCGCAGCTCGTGCGACATGTTCGCGAGGAAGACGCTCTTCGCGCGGTTCGCCTCGTTCGCGCGCGACTCCGCTTCCTCGAGCTGCACCGTCCGCTCGTGAACTTTTCTCTCGAGTTCCTCCGTCCGTATTCGCACCCGCCGCTCACGCCAGAGGATGATGAGCGCGACGAACCCGGCGAAGAGCAGCAGGTAGGCGGCGATCGCCCACCAGCGCTGCCATGGCGGCGGCGGCAGCGAGAATGCGATCGTCGCGTCTTCGCTCCAGACGCCGTCGTTGTTGATCGCCGCGACGCGGAACCGGTGATCTCCCGGCGGCAGCGAGTTGTAGAACGCCACGCGCCGCGTGCCGGCGTCGATCCAGTCGCTGTCGAAGCCGTCGATGCGATAGCGGAAGCGGACGAGCTGCGGCATGAGGAGACTGAGCCCGTCGTAACGGAACTCGTAGCGCTTGCTCGACCAGGGCAGCTTCGCATCGGGAGCGATTCGCTTTCCGTCGACGAGCACTTCGCGCAGCACGATGCCCGGCGACACGCGATTGAGATGCAGATCGGCAGGATCGACGATCGTCAGTCCCGCCGCGGTCGGGATCGCAAGCCGCCCGTCGCTGAGCCGCGCGCCGGCCGGCTGCGTCGCGCCATTGCACTGATCGCTGCCGAGACCGTCGTACTTGCCAAACGACATCGCGCGGACAGTGCGCGTGCGACGCGCGAACACCTCGTCGATCGATTCGCGATCGATCCGCGAGAGTCCTCGCGGCGACGTCAGCCAGAAGTGGCCGCGCGCATCATCGATGATCTGGAACACGACGCCGTCAGGCAATCCTTCGCGCGTCGTGATCGAGTCGATGCGGCCTTTGCGCATCCGCGCCAGCCCGTCATGCGTGCCGATCCAGAGATCGCCATTCGGATCCTCGTGCAGCGCGAAGACCATGTTGCTCGGCAGTCCTTCGCGTGTGGTCCAGCGGAGATTGTTCGTCACATCCACGAGCCCCGCGTACGTGCCGAGCCACAGCGAGCCATCGGTGCGCTCGAGGATCACGCGCGGCTCGCTGTTGCCGGTCAGCGGATATGCGAGCGACAGTGCACCCCCGCTGCGCCGGGCCCACACTCCGCCCGAAGTTGAGATGAGGATCGTTCCATCGCGCAGACGCGCGAGCGCATCGATCTTGCCGGCCGGCTCGGGGAGCGCTGTGATCTTCCCGTCGTGCAGCAGGCTCACACCGCGATCGGTGCCGATCCAGAGATCGCCGTTCGGCTCTTCGCACATCGTGCGGATGAAGAGATTCTTCAGCCCCTCCGCAGCGCCGTACGCGGTCACTTTTCCATCGCGCAGCAGATTGAGCCCGCCGCCGTAGGTGCCCACCCACATCCCGCCGCCGCGCGCCTCGGTGACGACGCGGATCGCATCGTCACTCAAGCCATGCCGCGTCGTGTAGTTGACGAACTTCAGATCCTTGAGCCGCGCGAGTCCGCCGTCGGTGCCGATCCAGAGACTCCCCTCGCGATCTTCGAGCAGTCCGTGAAGTGCGTTGCTCGGCAGCCCCTGGCTCTTGTCGAGGTGATCGAAGCGTCCCTGCCGATAGCGGAGCAGACCCGTCGGCGAGGTGCTGATCCACATCGTGCCGCGGCTGTCCTCGAGCAGGTCGTTCACATACAGCGTCGGCTCACCGGTCGTGATCGTGTCGATCGTTCCGTTCGGCGCGATGCGGAAGATGCGGTCCGATGCGGTGCCGGCCCACACGGTCCCATCGCGGCTCACGGTGAGACTCGGGATCGAGTCGGGCCGCACCTGCGCGAAGCTCCTTCCGCTGAAACGGTAGAGTCCCTTCTCGCTTCCGATCCACAACGTCCCCTGCGCATCTTCGGCGATGGCGTTGATCGCACCCTGCGGCAGCCCATCCTTCGCCGCGAAGCGCGTGAACTGCGAGCCGCGGATGCGCGTCAGGGCACCATCGCCGCCGATCCAGATGCTGCCGTCGCGCGTCTCGCGGATGGCGACCGCGTCATCCGACGCGAGTCCATCCTTCATCGTCAGTCGTGTGAACGCGCCGTTCCGCTCGCGGATCGCACCGCCGCTGAACGTCCCGATCCACAGCGTGCCGGCGCGGTCTTCGTACATCGTGTGGATGCGCTGGTCGGCAAAGGCCGGCGTGTTGCGCGTGTCGAAGACTTCGAACTCGATGCCGTTGAAGCGGACGACGCCTTCCATCGTGCCGGCCCAGAGATAGCCGTCGCGTGTCTGCACGACGGTGCGCACCATGTATTGCGGCAATCCCTCGCGCCAGACATCGAGCGCATAGAGATCGAGCGGACGCGTGGGATCGAGTGCGTACGTCTCCTGCGCGGCGAAGAGCATGACCGCAGCGAGCAGCGCGAGCCGCTTCATCGCAATCCCAGCCAGTCAGCGAGCGCCTGCATTCCCCACTCGAGGAGATTCACCGGCTCATGATGCATCGGCACGAGCGACGGAGGATGCTCGGACTTCCTGGCAGAGGTCTGCAGATGCTCGACGGTCTCCGCCATCTTCGGCAGATCGAGCATCGAAAGCGGCGAGCCGCAATGCGAGCAGCACGAGGTCTTCGCGATCTCGATCGGCGCGCCGCAGTTCGAGCAATGAATCATCACGGCCTTGTTGCGCAGCTCCGCGATCTGCGACTCGGTCAGAGGAACGACGAAGTTCTTCTCCTTCAGAAAATCGAAGAAGCCGATGAACCGCCCATGTTCGCGGCAGCATCGCCAGTATTGAAAGGGAACATTCCGCTGGCGGTCGTGCGCCAGAACCAGCCGCTCGCTGCAGTAGGGACAATGCAGTTCGCGGGAAGGAGCACCCTGACGATTCGCTGCAGCGGCGATCATCCGGAAGAGTTTCAGCGTCGACGCCGCGGTGAGGTGAAGCGATTCGAACGGATCGAACCAGAAGGCGCGGCAGGCGGAGCAGGCGTCGATGTCCACCGTCGCGGCGAGCACCGCGTCGAGCGTCAGGCGCTGCATCTCACCGCCGCAGCCGGGACAGAGCATCGCCGCTACTCCTGCAGTTTCCGCACGAGCATCAGTTGCCCGAGGTGATAGGCGTTGTGGTCGGCGACGAGGAGGAGCTCGCGCAGATAGGTCTGCCCGCTGCCGTGCGGAATCTTCGCGTAGAGATCGAGCGATTCATCCGACGCCATCGCGACGACTGCCGCATGATCGGCGCGAAACTTCTCCACGCTCGCGTCCCACGCGTCGTCGCCGGGCGGCTCGGGCGACGGCGGCCAGTAGCCGGTGGGAAACTCCGGCGACTCGTGCTGCGGATCGCGGCTGAACTCGAGGATGTCCCACTGTGCGATGCGCAGGTGCTCGAGCAGTTCCCACGCGGAGTGCGGAACGCCGTGCGGCTTCGTTCCCCGCAGCGCGCGCGGAAAGTTCTTCACGGTGGAGTCGAAGCCGGCATGCGCTTCGTCTCGCGTGAGAAGGTTGACGAGATGCTGCCGCAGCGGATCCATGGCTCAGGAGTGTAACGCGGAGCGCTGCAGCCGTTCATGGCGTCCGCCGCAGAATCATCGAGTGGCCACTCCACAACGCCGCGACTGTGAAGGCGAGGCCGGCGAGCGCGGAGCAAACCGAAATCAGAGCATCCCCCATAATGAAGCGTCGATAAAGGAGACCCATGATGCGACGTACAGGCGCCCTCATTCTCCTCGTTCTCGCTGCTCTCAGCGCAACCTCCGCCACACCGAAGAAGAACTCGAAGGAAACCGCACGGCTCATCGAGGCCGCCACCGCGGGCGACGAGGACGCGATCCTCTCCGCCCTCGCCAGTGGAGCCGACGCGAACGCCGTCGACGCCGACAAGACTCCGGCGATCGTCCTCGTCGCGCCGCAACTGCTGATGGGGAAAGAGGGAGCGATCATCGAGGCCTTCGTGAAAGCGAAGGTGAAGATCGACGCCGTCGACAAGGAAGGCGCAACGGCGCTGATGACCGCGGCCAGCGCGGGCCGCGACGGCATCCTGCACGCGCTGCTCGAGCACAAGGCCGCAGTCGATCTGCGCGACAACGATGGCTGGACCGCGCTCATGTACGCCGCGAACTCAGGCTCCACGAGTGCGATCAAAGCGCTGCTCGAGGCCGGCGCCGACATCAGCGCAAAAGAGAAGAAGGGATGGACGCCGCTGGCGATCGCGATCTATCGCGGCCGCGGCGCTGCAGCCCAGGAGCTTCTCAAAGCAGGAGCGAAGATTCCCGAGAAGGCGCCGAACGACATGACGCCGATCATGCTCGCGACCTACGGGCGCGATCTCGCTGCCGTGCGTCTCGTGCTCGAGAACGGCGGCTCGGTCGACGGCCTCGACGCCGATGGCTGGCCTGCGGTCTCCGTCGCTGCCTACAACGGCGACGGCCAGATCGTGATGGAGCTGCTGCGCGCCGGCGCGGATCCGGCGATCAAGGACAAGGAAGGGAAAAACGCACTCGATCGCGCGAAGGAGAATGAGCGCTCCGAGATCGTCGCGATCCTCGGCGGGCCATGGGCTCCGCCAAGTCCGACGGGCGGCCAGAACATCGCGATTCCCTGCTCTGCGCTCGGCGGAAAGGTGAACAGCAATTTCACCGTCGACGGCTCCACGCTGATCGTCACCACGCAGTTCCCGAGGCCGCTCACCTGGTACCTCGGCGGCGGCAACACGAACCGCGCGAAGAGCGCGAAGAAGCTGACGTACGAAGGCTCGTTCACTCCCGCGTATTACTTCGACACCGACATGAATGCGAAAACCGGCTCGAAGGATCCGCTCGTCAAGGAAGCCGTGGGCTCCGAATACGACCTCGACTACATGCAGTACGGCACGAGCGTCACGCTGCAGTACAAGGATTCCGAAGGACACGATCGATCGAAGAGCGTCTACTCGAACGAGGTCGATGTGAACGTCGAGAAGGAAGGGGAGATGATCGACATTTCCGACGTTCCGACCGACGACCGGCCGCGAGCCGACAACGAGAATGGCGTGCTGGTCACGAAGGTTCCGCTGTCGCTGATGAAGCTCGCGCCGGGAAAGACGGTGCGCGTGACGGCGAAAGTCGGCGCATGCGGCGCGGGCGTTGCGGCGAAGGTGAAGCTGTAACGCTGATGCTCACGCATCGCGTCGATGGCGACGGTCCTCCGCTCGTCCTCCTCAACGGAGGATTGATGAGCATCGCGGCATGGCAGCCGCTCATGCCGGCGCTCGTTACACGCCATCGCGTGGTCCGCTGCGATTTTCGCGGGCAGTTGCTCACGCCGGGCCCGTACGCGCGTTCGTGGGAAGAGCATGCGGACGATGTCGCCGCGCTCCTCGATCATCTCGGCATCGCCAAGGCGCACGTCGCCGGTGCGTCGTTCGGCGCGGAGGTGGCGATGTTCCTCGCTGCGCTGCATCCCGATCACGTCGGGAAGCTGACGATCATCACCGCGACGGAGAAGACGACGGAATCGATGCGCAGCAATGCGCGCGAGGGAAAGCGGATCGCCGAGCGCGCGTCGGCGGGCGAGCCGTGCGGCCCGGAGCTCTTCCGCGCGATTCTCGATGCGACATGGAGCGAGGCATGGCTCGCGAAGCAGCCGCCGGATTTCATGGAGCAGCGGCTGCGGCAGGTCGCGCTGCTGCCCGCGTCGTTCTACGAAGGAGCGGCGGCCATTCTCGCGCTGCTCGAGTCGCTCGACGTCACTCCGCACCTCGCATCGATCCATGCGCCAACGCTCGTGATCGCGGGCGAGCACGACCGCGTGTTTCCCGTCGAGCACTCGCGCGCGATCGCGGCCGCGATTCGGAATGCGCAGCTCGTGATCGTGCCGGACACAGGACACGGCTTGCTGTTCGAGCGCCCCGAAGAAGTGCTCCGTTTGATGGCCCCCGCCACCGTCCCCCTCGCCCCGCAAAGCGGGGAGAGGGGCCAGGGGTGAGGGGCCCCGCGCGTCGCGTCACTTCTCGCTGTCGAGATTCTTCATCTGTCGCTCGTCGTACCGGGTCCCGGCAACTTCCGGCACTGCGCTCTCGATCCTCTTCACGTCGTCTGCGGATAGCGTGACGTCGAGCGCTCCGAGGGCATCGCGCAACTGCTCGCGCGTGCGCGGCCCGATCACCGGGATCACGTTTTCGTTCTTCGCGAGAACCCAGGCGATCGCGAGCTGGGAAGGGGTGACGTTTCTCTCCTCCGCGAGATCGCGCAGCACTTCGACCACTCGCTGATTGCGCTCGAGGTTCTCGCCGCTGAAGCGGGGAAGATGCCGGCGGAAATCGGCCGGCCCGGTCGGTCTGGATCCTGAGAGCAGTCCGCGCGACAGCAGTCCATACGCGGTCACCTTGATGCCAAGCTGCTCCAGCGCGGGAAAGATTTTCGTCTCGGGACCGCGGCTCACGATCGAATACTCGATCTGGAGGTCGTGAATCGGATGGACTGCCTGCGCGCGGCGAATGATTTCGACGCCGACCTCCGACAGACCGATCTGGCGCACGTGACCTGCGTCGATCATCTCTTTGATCGCGCCGATCGTTTCCTCGATCGCGACATTGGGATCGAGGCGCGAGGGGCGGTAGATGTCGATGTGCTCGACGCCGAGTCGAACGAGTGAGTAGGCAAGCGAGTTCTTGACGGCGGCCGGACGGCTGTCGAAGCCGATGAACATCCCGCCGGGAGCACGCATCGCGCCGAACTTCACCGAGAGGCGCACGCGATCGCGGCGATCGCGAATCGCGCGGCCGATGAGCATCTCGTTGTGTCCGGAGCCGTAGAAGTCCCCGGTATCGAGGAGGGTGATGCCGCGGTCGATGGCCTCGTGAATCGTGGCGATCGACTCTGTTTCCGATGCTGGCCCATACATGCCCGACATCGCCATGCAGCCGAGGGCGAGTTCGCGTCGCTGGTTCATGCGGTGTGGGAGAAGCATAAGCCGCGCCGCAAGTGCGGACGAGGCGTCCGCACTCCGCTTGCAATCGAACGAACGATCGTGCTATTTTCCGCCTCCTGACGGAGGTTCCCATGCCCGAAACTGCGCCCGAGATCGGGCTCACCGTGATGCGCGGTGCGCTCCGTGTTCTTTCCCGCACCGCACCGCGCGTCGCGACACGCGTCGCCGCGGATCTCTTCATGCGCCCGCGGCGCCATCGCACACCGCCGCGCGAGCGCGCGCTGCTCGAAGGCGCGACGCCGTTCGAGATCCTCGCCGGCGAGGAAGTCTCGCTCCGCGCCTGGAGCTGGGGAAGCGGTCCCATCGTCGTGCTCGTGCACGGATGGGAAGGACGCGGCTCGCAGATGGCGACGTTCGTTGCGCCTCTCGTCGAGGCAGGCCGCACGGTGATCGCGTTCGACGCACCGGGACACGGCGGCTCGGCCGGCAGGCGTTCTTCGATCGTCCACTTCGCGTGGGCGCTGCGCAGCGTCGTCGAACAGGTGTCGAACGGCGAAGTCGATGCCGTGATCGCGCACTCGCTCGGCTGCGCGGCAACGACGCTCGCGCTGCGCGAAGGCTTGAGCGCAAAGCGCGCGGTCTTCATCGCGCCGCCGCTCAACCCCACCGACTACACCGAACGCTTCCGCGAGATTCTCGGACTCGAGAGCGAGATCATCGATCGCATGCGTCTCCGCATCGAGCAGCGGTTTCTCCGCAAGATGAGCGACTTCTCGCTCTCACTCGCCGCGCGCGGGATGAAGACGCCGCTGCTCGTCATTCACGATCGCGACGACCATGAGACGCTGCACAGCGAGGGCGCCGCGATCGTCGAAGCGTGGCCCGGCGCGCGGATGATCACGACGGAAGGGCTGGGCCACCGCAGGATTCTGCGCGACCCGGCCGTGATCGAAGCAGCCGCGAAGTTCGTCACCGCGTAGCAAGCTCGCGGAGTCATGCCTCCCAGGCGAGCCTTGGCAGCCATCGCCTTGCGCCGAGCGAAGTGCGGAAGGCCCACGCGGCGATGACCGTCATCAGCAGGAGCATGCAGGCCGATCGTCCGAAGTACCACACGTCGCCGTCGAGCGTCAGCGGCAGTCGTTCCTGCAGCAGCACGAAGAACGCATAGGACATGAGCGCGAGCAACCCGCAGCGCCGCGCGAGCACCACGGCGGCCAGTGCCGCCGGAAACGCGAACATCGCACGGACTCCGAACGTCCCAGGCACGTCGCCGAGAGTCAACGCGCCGACGGCGAGCACGCAGATCGTCGCCATCGCTCCCTCGTGATGAATCACCGCCCGCACGAGCACGAGAAACAGCACGAGTCCGTAGCCGCGCATCAGCGCTTCCGCGAACGCCGTCATGACCGTGTACATCATCATCGGCGCGGGACC
This sequence comes from Acidobacteriota bacterium, assembly GCA_021325515.1. GTDB lineage: Bacteria > Acidobacteriota > Thermoanaerobaculia > Gp7-AA8 > Gp7-AA8 > JAJPHC01. The sequence goes on along the minus strand of JAJPHC010000013.1, from coordinate 7,113 downwards.
AATGGCCAGCGCAGCACCGACTTGCGGAGTTCCCGAAAGAACGCAGGCCGTCTGCCAGAGGATTGCGCAGACGACCGACGCCGCGGCGCCGATGAGAATGTCGCGGCCGACCATCGGATCGCTGTAGCGGCCTGAGATCAGACGCGACCACGAGATGAGAATCTGCGGCCACCGTCTTCGCACCAGCGGCTCCAGCGCTACGTAGAACAGCGCGAAGTTCAGCGTCCAGAACGTCACTTGCGACATGATCCACGATTCAATGAGCCACTCATCGATGAAGGTCATCGGATGATGTGCGCGAAAGGTGAAGCCGATGAAGAACGCCAGGCCGAACGCGGCTGCCGTTCGCATCGTTCCGGCACGATCGATCTGCTTGCTCCTCAGATTCGCACGCGCGAGCAGAAATGCCGCGACGGGAATCATGATCATGAGGATGACGAACATCGCCACCGCGATCCGGTCAGCGAACGAGCTCTCCAGTGTGAACAAGAAGCCGTGCCGCGTGATCGGTGCCGTCGAAAACCAGACCGCGCGGCCGTGATACGAGGCCGCCTCGATGTGTGCGCCGTTTCTGCCGGACCATGCGAATTTCGCGTCGGTGTCGACCGGTGCCGCGCGCTCCGGCGTGGCTGGCTGCAACGTGCGCGCGTCGTAACCGGCCGCGGCCAGCAGCGGCTCCCATTGCGGAGTGCCCGCCGTGCGCGCGCGTTCGGCCGCGGGTGGTGCAACCGCGAGCTCGATCAGCGAGCCTTTCGAATCGAGCATCACGCGCGCCTGGCCTGAATCGAGCGGCGGGTCGTTCCATTCGAGCTGGCCGTTCCCATTGCGCGCCCGCATGGCGCGGGGCGACTGCCGATAGACCGCGAGCAGTCCTCCGTATGCCTTCGTCATGAACATGGCGGAGTCGCGCACGGCACCGCTTACCCCGGCCTCTGCCAGGATCGACCGGGCTCGCACGCGCAGCACTTCCGGCGCAGCGACCTGAATCCGGCTGCGATCCGACATCGCCGCGTTCACGAGAAATCCGGCGACAACGACCAGCAGCAACGGCCACGCGATCGACGGCCGGAGGTCTCCTCGCTTCGATACCGCGGCGACCATCGCGGGAGAGGGCGTCTCGCCTGCTGCAACGGCGAGTGAGAGCGTGTCGCCGCCCGGCAGCTCGCGTGCGATGGACTCGACCGACGGCGGACGCTCCGCCGGTTCCGGATCGAGACAGCGGACGATGATGCGCTCGACCGCGGTGGGCACCTCGCGGCTCGCGACTGACGGCCGCGTGTACTCCGAGGCGCGCTGCTTGAGCATCAGGTCGTGCGTCGAATTCGATTCGAACGGGCGGCGGCCGGTGAACACCTCGTAGAGCACGAGCCCCAGCGCATAGATGTCACTCGCCTGCGAGGCCGGCATCCCTGCGAGCTGCTCCGGCGCCATGTACGCCGGTGTGCCCGACTGATCGCGCGCTTCTCCCGCGACGGCGAGCCCGAAGTCGGTGACGCGCGCGCGGCCGCGGCCGTCGATCATCACGTTCGCCGGCTTCAGATCGCGGTGGATCACATTCTTCTCATGTGCGGCGGCCAGCCCGGCGCAGATGTCCCGCGCGACCGCGAGCGCTTTCTCGGCAGGCAGGCGTCCCACGCGGCGCAGGAGCGACGAGAGGTCCTCGCCATCGACGAACTCCATCGTGATGAACGTCTGCCCATCCGCCTCGGCCACGTCATACAACCGGCAGACATTCGGATGCGAGATCTGCCTGCCGATCCGTACTTCGTCGAGGAGGCGGGGCGCATGACTGATGGCGGAGAGAAACTTGAGTGCGACCGTCTGACCCAGCTTCAGATCATCGGCGCGATAGACGGCACCCATGCCTCCGCGGCCGATCTGCGACACGATCCGATAACGGCCGCCGAGGACGGCTCCGGGCGTGAGCTGCAGCGAATGGTTAGACGGCTCGCCAACGACTACCGTCGGCGTCTCTTCCGGAGACCGGATCTCCGTGCGGTCCTCGTTCATGTGGTGCCGTCATGATAGAACCGGTTCTCTCACCGCGCGGAATCACACTCTTCGGCCTGTCGAACCGGACGATCGTTCTCGACCCTGACATCGAGAACGGCATCGCGTACGAAACCGGCGTCGTCGCACGCGCGGGTCTGAAAGCGGATCGAGTAGCTCTCGACGCCGGTCGAGATCTCGTAATCCCAGCCGAAGCTCGGCGCCTTTCCTTCGTCGATCAGCACGGGCGCGCCACCCTGCGGATCCACATGCTCGGCGCGATACACGAACGTATGCCAGTTCGAATTGCACCCGGGCGAGATCGACGCGGTGAGAACGAGAAAGCGTCCCTGCGGATCGGGCGGCGAGATCCTCCACTCGAAGGAGCCCAGTGCATACGCGATCGAGTCGTAGCCATCTTCGCGGCGCTCGTAGACGAGCTTCCACGTCCTATCGAATCGAAAGAGCAGCAGTTGCGCGTCGGATCCGCACGGAATGTTCAGCGTGTATTCGACCGCGAGCAGATTTGGCGCGGGCGAGGTGACGGCGGCGCCGATGATGTCGCCGAATCGTTCCGCGACATCGCCATCCGCCACCGCGGCGGCGTGTTCGAGCCGGTTCTGAATCTGCGGAGCAATCGCCGCGGCCGTTCCCGGCTGACCCTGCAATGTGGCGATCGCCAGGTCGCGAAGCGCGTCCTTCGCGTTGGACATCAGCAGGGTTGCATCGGGAGGTACGCCGCTCTGCTCATCTTCGACGGGAATCCCCTGCAACGCGCCGAGCGTCGACGTGAGGTTCTGAGCGGCTGAGAGCGGAACAGCCAGAGCGAGAAGAAGCAACGATCGCCACATGCAGCGAAACGATAGAGACCGATTGTGGCGGCGTTGTGGCGATGGGAAGAAAAGCGCTGCTACAGCTCGCGCCGCGCCCAGCATCTGGAATGATTCGCAGGCGCGTTCAACGGTAAACCCCGCACCCGGACGTTACACTTCGGCATGCGTCCCTGGGCGGCTGCCGCGACCGCGCTTCTCGCGACGCTGATTCTCGCCTCGCCGGCCGGGCGCTCACTCGAGAATCCCGCACGCGATCTCGCGCTGCGCATCCTCCCCTCGCGGCCCGCGGCTCACACCGTGATCATCGCGATCGATGAGCCGTCGCTGGCGAAGCTCGGGCGCTGGCCGTGGTCGCGCGCGACACTCGCCTCTCTCGTCGATCGTGCCGCGGATGCCGGCGCGCGCGCGGTCGTGCTCGACATTCTTCTTCCCGAGTCCGGGCCGGGCGATGACGCGCTCGCAAAAGCAGCAAAGCGGCTTCCCGTCTTCGGCGTCTCCGTGCTCGACGAACAGGGACACTGGATCACGCCTTCGCCTTCACTCGGTGAGCTCATTCCGGCGCACGGAAACTTCGAGGTCGATCACGATGGCATCATCCGCCGCTTCGCTGCGACGAAGCAGAGCCGCGACCGGGCGCTCACCGCGATTCCGATCGAAGCCGCATCGATCATCACCGGCGCGCCGGTGCCGGTCGGCACTTCCATCGCGCCTGCGTTTCGCACGCGCCCCGGGGACGTGCCGCGCTCGAGCGCAGCGACGGACGTCGCGGCGTGGAGCAGGGCTTCGCTAACCGGACGCATCGTCTTCATCGGCCCCACCGCCTTCGCCCTCGGCGACCGTGTGCTGACGCCGGTCTCCGGCCATATGCCCGATCCGGGCGTCACGGTTCACGCCGCAGCGACGGAGTCGGTCATCCGCAGCGAAGCGGTCCGCGAAGTTCCGCCGCTCGTCTCCGGACTCATCGCCGGCCTCGCGGTCTGGTGCATCGCGCGGTGGCGCGGGGCCGCGCCGCTCTTCGCGCTGCTCGTCGTCGCCGGCGGCCTTCTCCTCCTCGGCACCGCAACTGTTGCCATTCCGTTTGCGACACTGCTGCTCTGCGCCCTCGCGGCAGCCGCGACCGTCGAGACAATGCGGATGATGGGCGCACTCCGTCAATCGCGCGTGACCGTCACACGTCTGGAGGAATCGCGCGGCCTCCTCGCGCACGAGCTGAAGACGCCGCTCGCCTCGATGTCGAATCTCACACAGCTCCTCACCGCGTTCGAGCTCACCGATGCCGAACGGAAGCGCGTGACGACACTGCTGCAGACCGAGGCCGGGAAGCTGCAGTCGATGGTTAGCGTGCTGCTCGATCTCGAGCGCCTGCCGCAGCGCGACTTTCACACCTCGACATCGATGGTCGGCCTCGGCGCGCTCGTCGCGGCCCGCGTCGAATTTCTCCAGGCGGGAGCGCGCGCATCCCGCCTGCACGCCGCGGCTGTCCCGGCCGAGGAGGTCGTGGTGCGCGGCGACGCGGCGATGATCGAGCGAGTCATCGACAATCTCGTGAGCAACGCGCTCAAGTACACGAGCGGCGAGGTCAGCGTCTTCGTCAGGCAGATGGGCGACGCGGCTGCGATCGAAGTCGAAGACCGCGGCCCGGGCATCTCCGCCGCCGATCGCGAGCGGATCTTTCAGCGCTTTTTTCGCGGGTCCGCCGCGGCGGGAACCCAGGGCCTCGGCCTCGGCCTGTCCTTTGTCGCGGAGGTCGCGCGCTGGCATGGCGGAGGCGTAACGATGGAAGATGTCGCCAACGGCGGGTCGCGCTTCCGCGTCACATTGCCGGTGAAGGGAGATCGCGAGTGGCCACAGTCGTCGTAGTCGATGACGATGCCGGGATCCGCGAGAGCGCCGCGATGGCGCTGGCGAAGGCCGGCCATCGCGTGCACCAGGCGAGCGATGCAGCGTCCGCACTGCAGTTGCTGAAGGAGCATCGCACCGATGTCGTCGTCAGCGACATCTACATGCCGGGCGGCGACGGGCTCTCGCTGCTGCAGGCGATCGCGGAACGGAAGGATCCGCCGCGCGTGATTCTCATGACGGCGCGCGGCAGCATCGAGACGACGGCGCTCGCCCGCCGCAGCGGCGCATTCGATTACCTCGCAAAGCCATTCGATCTCTCGGAGCTGATCGCGCGCGTCGCGTCGGCGCTGAAGAAGGGCGAGCCGGAAACGGCGAAGTTCGAGCCCGCCGTGCCGTCGCGCATCATCGGTTCGCATCCGTTGATGATCGAGATGTACAAGGCCATCGCGCGCGTCGCTCCTCTGCCGATCCCCGTTCTCATCCTCGGCGAAAGCGGCAGCGGCAAGGAGCTCGTCGCCGAATCGATTCACGACCTGAGTCCGCGAGCGGGCGGGCCATTCATCGCGATCAACTGCGGCGCGATTCCCGACACACTGCTCGAGAACGAGCTCTTCGGATCGACGCGCGGCGCGTTCACCGACGCGCGGCAGGAGCGCCGCGGCGCACTCTCCCGCGCGGATGGCGGAACGCTGTTTCTCGACGAGATCGGCGACATCTCGCCGTCGTTTCAGGTGAAGCTGCTCCGCTTTCTGCAGGACGGCGTCGTCACGCCCCTCGGCGCCGACAAGAGCCATCGCGCCGACGTACGCGTGATCGCCGCGACGCATCGCGATCTCAAGTCGCTCATCGTCGGGGCCAAGTTCCGGGAGGATCTCTACTACCGCCTCGCCGGGTACGAGATCGCCGTGCCGCCGCTGCGCAAACGCCAGTCCGACATTCCGCTGCTCGCCGGCTTCTTCCTCCAGCGCGTCGCGAAGGAGCTGGCGCGCGAGAGCATCGCCGGTCCCTCGCAGGGCGTGCTCGATGTCCTCTCCGCGCATGCGTGGCCCGGCAATGTGCGTGAGCTCGAGCAGGTGGTGCGGCGAACCGTCATCGACTCGTACTCGCTCACCGACCCCGAAGCGGCGGCGGCGGCGATCCGCGGCATCGAGGTGCCGAAGGAACGCACCGAAGAAATCGAAGAGGAAGACGAGCCGGCGGACGATCTCGTCTCACTGGACGAAGCGGAGCGCCGGCACATCATCGCCGTGCTGCAGGCCACGGCAGGAAATCAGACGCAGGCCGCGTTCATTCTGGGAATCGAGAGAAAGACGCTCGCCCGGAAGATGAAGCGCCTTGCGATTCCCGCCGGGAAGAACTGAGGGAAACGATGAAGAGACTCGCGGCATGCTTTCTCGTACTCTGCGCTACGTCGTCGGCGCAGCAGCCGGAGGCGATCACGTACCGGTTCGATGAGGTGAAGCGGACGGTCACGGTGACGAACGCGAAGGCGATGCGCCGCGTCGACAAAGGCGCAGCCGCGGCGAGCGGCGATGCCGTCGAAACCGGCTGGTTCTCGTATGCACTGATCTCCGCCGATCACTATCGCGCGAAGTTCGAGGTCTACAGCTCGACGAAGGTAGTGCTCGCGGAAGGAACGCCGGGCGTGATTCTCTCCCTCGAGCGCGGCCGCATCCACGCGATCTTCGACAAGATCACCGGCAACGAGCCGCGCATCGTGAAGACGCCCGGCGCGCTGCTGGCCGTGCGCGGCACGCAGTACTCCGTGAACGTGGAGAACAGCGGCCAGACGACGCTCGATGTGTTCGAAGGAACGGTGGAAGTGCAGTCGCCGCTTCGCCGCGAGCCGTTCATGGTGCACGCGGGACAGGAATCGGTGTTCAGCCATCGCGAGCCGCCGTCATCGCGCGACATGCCGAAGGGCCGCCAGCCCGATGGACGGACGCGCGGCGACGAAGGTCAGCGCCAACCGCAGGACGGCAATCATCGCGGACCGGGCCCAGGCGATCACGGCGGGCCACAGCCGATGCCGATGCCGCCGCAGGGCGGAGGCGGGCGGCCGCCGAGGCCGTAAGGCGTTCAACAGCGGATGTCAAAAGCGAAATTCAGAATTCAGAATTCAGAATGAAGAATGGAATTAGGTGCACTATGCACTGTTCCAGCTTCCATTCTTCATTCTGAATTCTCTATTCTGCTTTCTGCCTTCTGCATTTCGCTTTTCAAAGCACCGAAAGAATCACTCAATCGCCCCACCACGCGAGCTTCCCGCTCCCGCCGTGCAGCCGAAGCAACTTGTGCTCGAGCTACCCAAAAGCAGAACGCAGAACGCAAAGCGAAATTCAGAATTCTGGGGCATGGTGGTTTTCAGTGGGTAACTGGGTAGAGCTCAAGGCCTCCATGGTGAAAAAGGATGGCGATTCGGAAGTTGGTTTTGTTTCTAAAGCCGTTG